>NZ_CP071707.1:0-1391833 GCF_029962385.1 Vibrio sp. ABG19
ATACAACCAGCGTTTTAATTCGGAAAGAATACTACCAAACGAACAGATTAAAATTCAACCAAATTTATTCATGGAAATGTCAATAACGTAAAAATTCACATAAATCATTAAGATAGAACAGATAATAAAATGTTAATTTATGCATTTTATAAAATCATATAAAATTAGAACAACAGCTCGAGTGTTGACCTCTTTTCTTTGTCATCTAAATATTAATAATCATATAGATGGGGAAATGATGACGTTAATTTGACACAAAAATCTATTCATCAACTTTATGACTTATGGATCATCTCATTAACATAAAATAAACATAACCCCGCTTAAAAATAGGTTATTGGTTGCATACTAGCTTAGGTAATTCATCGTCTATGGGTTTTCATACTATTAATTATAAAGCAATATAATAAAGACAGGTGTAAAATGTAATTTAACACAAAGGTGAAAGATTATTTTTAATTCCATCTTAATAACAACTACTAATACTAAAAACAATTAATATATTAAACTAACAGTAGGTAATTAAATTAATATATTTAATAAAGACAAAAAAAAGCAGCCTTGAAAGGCTGCCTTACTCTGGTTTTGTGTTTATTCTTTTTTGGCTGTATCATCCAAGCTATCGAGTAACTCAGCAAATACGGCATACTGCTGCGCCCCGACAACTAACTGAGGTTCTATCAGTTGACCGTTTGCAACTTTACCAATCAGAAAGCTTGGCGTTCCTCGTACCCCCAATGAACTCCCCAGTGCCATATCCTGCTCTACTTTTTTCATTACCTCTTGATCAGAAAGGCAATTATCAAATTTCTTCTTATCCAGCTCTAACTCAGAAGCAGACTGTTGATACAGATCATTCCCCAACTGCTTAACATTATTGAACAACAAAGCACGCATTGGCCAGTAAGCATCCTGCTGGAAACTACACAATGCAGCAACCGCTGCCCCCTTAGCCTGAGGGTGGAAACTCAAAGGGAAATCACGGGCAATATACTTGACTTTACCGGTATCAATATAATTGGTTTTTAACTGACCAAAGGTATTGTCAGAGAAACGCTTACAGTATGGGCATTGAAAATCGGAGAACTCAACGATCGCAATTTTAGCGTCACTGCTACCTAAACTCGGCGTGTTCTCATCTGAAAAAACATTATCTTGATTGGGTAGAGTTTGATATTTAGGCTTAAATACCACCTTATCTATTTTCTCTACATTGTCAGTTATCTTTTTCACATCTTCTGTTAACTGCGTTATTTGCTGTTTTAGCTGCTCCATCTCCGATTTCATCTGCTCGTCTTGCTTTGGCTGACAGCCGAAGACAAACAGTAACACGGATAAATAAGCAAAAAATTTTATGCTATGCCGTACCATTTTTAGTCCCCCACTATTAAACATAGTGAATATGATGTGCCGATACTTCTGTCGGTTATAACCTGTACCTGGAAAAAATTAAGCGTGAAATGCTATAAAACTTGCGCTGACTTTCTATACTTCATATCAACATTAGTCTGTAAAACTTAGTGCATTCGTTACTTTTATGATGCTATTTAGTAACTTAACTTAATTTTAAGTTATTGTTTGCTAGACACTTATTTAAAACAACAACAAGAGTATTGTTAAGCATAGGCTATTAGTCAATTTTGAGAGTTAACTGTCGGGGTTATAGTTGCATAAATAATATGAATTTAATTTAATAGATTACTTCTTCACTCTGCATGCGTACTAATCCGAATCTGTGCAGCAATATCAAAAATGATGTAATTCAATAATTCAACAAAGTAGAGAAGAGTAAAAAGATGATTTAAATAAAAACTTTATGCCGCAACTGAAGTGAGACTATTTACAGGTAGTCCACCCGGTCGTAGTCTAAATAAGCACTCTTTTGAATATAGGTTCTGGACTGGTATCCTCATCCAATTGATAAATAGTAAATATCGGATACCACCAGGACTCTCCATCACATTACACAGGATTTGACTCATTATGGCTCAGCAACATGTCTGCTATTCTTTTACTCAACAACAAAGTGGTATTGAAGTGAATATGACCGTACTGCACGTCGGTCGAGACTTAATGGTCGCGATATACGGTGGTGATCAAGCGCACATTGGTGCGACGGCGCTGGCTCAGCCCAGAGCCAGCCTTGAGGATCCAAAAAAAGTCAGCGCATCGACATCAGTGATATGTGTACAGGGACACAAAGAAGAACTGCTGGCGCATCATGTCGCACAGTCACTGGCTTCAAAGTTAAATTGTGTCGTCAGCGTCAGTTGCGGGATTCATATTAATAACGCTGGTAAAGAGCATATTCGCGTTATCCAGTCTCTGGTTGAAGAACTACTGAATGATTTTATTGATTCGATTTAAGTGGTGAGCTTTGCTCTGTCATACATTTCATCAAACGGATAAACTCTTGTTGATCTTCAGTCGGCATGCGTGACAGAAAGTGGTCGTCGACCTGGCTCGCACTTGCTTTTGCCTGCTCGAATACCGCCATGCCCTGTTCAGTCAAATAGACAAAGCGGCGTCTTTTGTCGATTTCTCCCTGCTTACGAAAGATCAGCTCGCGCTTTTCGAGGCGCGCCAAAATTTCTGCCAGCGTAGCCTTGGTCGATACCGACGGCTCCATCAGCTCAGACTGTTCAATCCCAGGTTTTTCTGCAACAGCAAACATCACTGCGTATTGTGGCTTGGTAAGGCCTTCGACAGCACTCTGCCAGCTGGCCGTATGCTCTTGCATGAGTTTTCGCATCAGATGGAAGGCAATATGACCTAATTTGGATTGCATAAATTTCTCAATTCTTATTCAGATATTACAGTGCCATTATACCATAACTTACAAAAAACTATTTTTTACCAATTTTCAGCAACATATAAAAACCAAAAAGTTCGCACACGAACTTTTTATTGTTCTGCTATTGCATTCCATCTCCCAAAGGCATAGATTAACCATATCGTTCGTACACGAACAAAATATTTGAGAGACCATTTATGAAACTGATCGTTGGAATCACGGGCGCGACAGGCGCTCCTTTAGCCGTCACACTTTTACAAGCCTTGCAACAAATACCGGACGTAGAAACTCACTTAGTGATGTCACGTTGGGCCAAGGCCACGATCGAGTTAGAAACTGCATACACTGCCCGCGATATCAGTGCATTAGCTGACGTCACTTACAGTTCATCAGACCAGGCAGCGAAGATTTCATCCGGATCATTTAAGACCGACGGCATGATCATTATTCCTTGCAGTATGAAAACCCTGGCCGGTATTCGCGCCGGTTACTCAGAAGGACTGGTTGGCCGCGCCGCCGATGTGGTGATCAAGGAGAACCGCAAACTGGTGCTGGTGCCTCGTGAAACCCCGCTTAGCACAATTCATCTGGAAAACATGCTGGCTCTGGCACAAAAAGGGGTCTCTTTCGTGCCGCCAATGCCTGCCTGGTACAACCATCCGAAAAGTATTGAAGATGTGCAGCATCATATCGTCACCCGAGTGCTCGACCAGTTTGATCTCGATTACCCCCAAGCTAAACGCTGGGAAGGCATCGCACACGCACAAAATTTAGACTAATACACCGCTAAGGAGAAAGACTATGGCATACGATGATTTACGCAGTTTTCTGCAATCATTAGAAGCACATGGACAGCTATTAAGAATCTCTGAACAAGTAAAAGCCGAACCGGACATCGCCGCAGCAGCGAATGCCACTGGCCGTATCGGTGACGGCGCCCCGGCTTTGTGGTTCGACAATATCGAAGGTTTTACCGATGCTCGTGTCGTAATGAACACCATTGGCTCATGGCAGAACCACGCCATTTCAATGAATCTGCCACCAAAAACACCGGTCAGTGAGCAGATCGCCGAATTTGTCCGTCGCTGGGATAAATTCCCTGTCGCACCGGAACGTCGTGACAACCCGCCATGGGCAGAAAATAGCGTTGACGGTGATGAGATCAACTTGTTCGACATCCTGCCTCTGTTTCGCCTCAATGATGGCGACGGCGGCTTCTATCTGGATAAAGCCTGCACCGTTTCGCGCGATCCGACTGACCCGGATAATTTCGGTAAGCAGAATGTCGGTATCTACCGCATGGAAGTGAAAGGCAAGCGTAAACTTGGCCTGCAACCTGTGCCCATGCACGATATTGCGATTCACCTAAACAAAGCCGAAGAGCGCGGTCAGGATCTGCCGGTGGCGATCACCCTGGGTAACGACCCGATGATCACTCTGATGGGTGCGACTCCGCTGCAATACGATCAGTCCGAATATGAAATGGCCGGCGCACTGCGTGAGAAGCCTTATCCGATCGCTACCGCGCCGCTGACCGGCTTTGATGTGCCCTGGGGCTCAGAAGTGGTGCTGGAAGGTGTGATCGAAAGTCGTGTCCGTGAAATTGAAGGCCCGTTTGGTGAGTTTACCGGTCACTACTCCGGCGGTCGTAACATGACGGTTGTGCGTATCGATAAAGTGTCGTACCGCACTAAGCCCATCTTCGAGTCGCTGTACCTGGGTATGCCATGGACAGAAATCGACTACCTGATGGGGCCGGCAACTTGTGTACCTTTATATCAACAGCTGAAAGCTGAATTCCCTGAAGTACAAGCTGTGAATGCGATGTACACCCACGGTCTGCTGGCCATTATCTCAACCAAGAAACGCTATGGCGGCTTCGCCCGGGCGGTCGGACTGCGAGCGATGACCACGCCGCATGGCTTGGGCTACGTGAAAATGGTGATCATGGTCGATGAAGATGTAGATCCGTTCGATCTGCAACAAGTGATGTGGGCGATGTCGTCCAAAGTGAACCCGGCCGGCGACCTGGTGCAGTTACCAAACATGTCAGTGCTGGAGCTAGACCCGGGCTCATCACCTGCCGGTATCACCGACAAAATGATCATTGATGCCACCACCCCTGTCGCGCCGGATACCCGTGGCCACTACAGCCAGCCGGTGAAAGACCTGCCGGAAACTAAAGAGTGGATCAATAAACTGACCGAAATGCTGGCACAACAGAAACAGGAGCATAAATAATGGTATGTCCTCGCTGTGGTGAAGACCACGTTGAAATACTTGCAAAATCACCCGTCCCTGATGTTTGGGAAGTGTTCCAGTGTCAACGCTGCCTGTATACCTGGC
Organism: Vibrio sp. ABG19; assembly: GCF_029962385.1. Lineage (NCBI taxonomy): Bacteria > Pseudomonadati > Pseudomonadota > Gammaproteobacteria > Vibrionales > Vibrionaceae > Vibrio > Vibrio sp. ABG19. Next base: position 5,141 of record NZ_CP071707.1, read on the forward strand.
GTTCCACAGAGCCCGCTCGTCGTACTGACCCGGCTCTCTACCCGGAAGAGTTTAAAATGACTCAGACGGACATTGATAATGCGCCTATGGTGCCATCGATTCCGCCGCTGCTACCTGAATCTGAGCGTTGATTCGGTCATTAAGAGCGATTATCCTAACTGTCCTTTATGCCAGTCTGTACAGACTGGCATTTTCAATTCGGCATTCCAGGCTTATCTGACTACCCTTTATCTAGCGACTTTTTTGCCTGTATTTCCCATCGTATTCGCCTGTCATGCAAATGATGGCAAAAGTGAGGTCCTATGACATCAACGACTGAGCAGGTTGTGTTACTTGACAGTAATTATCAACCCATTGGCACGGCCGACAAAGCCGGCATCCACGATGAAAACACGCCACTGCACCTGGCGTTTTCCTGTTATTTGTTTAATGACCAAGGTCAGGTTCTGCTGACTCGCCGTTCACTCGATAAAGTGGCCTGGCCCGGGGTCTGGACCAACTCATTTTGTGGTCACCCGCTGCCGGACGAAGTATTCAGTGACGCACTGCATCGCCGTGCCGAGTATGAGCTCGGGGCCAAAATAGCTGACATTCGCAGCGTCTGTGAAGATTTTCAGTACTACGCCAAAGACAACAGTGGCGTGGTCGAAAATGAATTTTGCCCTGTATTTCAGGCACGTTTAACCTCAGAGCTGGCACCAAGAGCCAGTGAAGTCGCCGATTACGCCTGGATCGACTTTGATGACTTGCTGCAAAGCGTGCAAACAGCGCCGTTTGCTTTCAGTCCATGGATGCGTGAGCAGCTCAGCCATCGTGATTTGGTTGCCCATCTCAAACAAGGTTTGATGGCCTGAACGCAAACAGCCCGCATCGCGGGCTGTGTGTACATATCACCAAACCCACCGGTATGGCGTTATACGTCGTATGTGGTTGACGCTGTGTCACCACCGGTACCGGTCCAGTTGGTGTGGAAGAACTCACCGCGTGCACGGTCAGTACGCTCATAAGTGTGCGCACCGAAGTAGTCACGTTGCGCCTGCAGCAGGTTCGCTGGCAGACGAGCCGTGGTGTAGCCATCCAGGAACGTCAGCGCTGAAGTAGTACATGGCATCGGGATGCCTGCTTCCAGCGATTTCGCTGCCACTTTACGCCATGCTGCCAGACTGCCGGTCAGGATGTTTTTGAAGTAGTCATCTGAGCCCAGGAAAGCCAGCTGCGCATTGTTTTCGTAAGCGTCACGGATGTTGCCCAGGAACGCAGAGCGGATGATACAACCGCCACGCCACATCAGAGCGACGTTACCGTAGTTCAGATCCCAGCCGTTTTCGTTTGACGCTTCACGCATCAGCATAAAGCCTTGTGCGTAAGAGATGATTTTTGAAGCCAGCAGAGCCTGACGCAGTGCATCCACCCACTCTTGCTTGTCGCCTTCCACCGGCGTGATGGTTTTGCCGAACAGCTTCTCGGCTTCAACACGTTGGTCTTTCAGGGCAGACAGGCAACGAGAGAACACAGACTCAGAGATCAGAGTCAGTGGAATGCCCAGGTCCAGTGCGTTGATACCGGTCCATTTACCGGTACCTTTCTGGCCCGCGGTGTCGAGGATTTTTTCAACCAGTGCTTCGCCGTCTTCGTCTTTGTAGCCCAGGATGTCAGCCGTGATTTCCACCAGGTAGCTGTTCAGCTCAGTGTTGTTCCAGTCAGTAAATACGGCCTGCATTTCATCTGCAGACATGCCCAGACCATCTTTCATGAACTGGTATGCTTCCGTGATCAGCTGCATGTCGCCGTATTCGATGCCGTTGTGTACCATTTTCACGAAATGGCCAGCACCGTCGTTGCCAACCCAGTCACAGCAAGGCTCACCCGCATCAGTTTTTGCAGAGATGCCCTGGAAGATAGGCTTAACCGCTTGCCATGCTTCCGGCGCGCCGCCAGGCATGATAGAAGGTCCGAAACGTGCGCCTTCTTCACCACCGGATACACCCGTACCGATGAAGTGGATGCCTTTTTCACGCAGTGCTGCAACGCGACGGTTGGTGTCCGGGTAGTTGCTGTTACCGCCATCGATGATGATGTCGCCTTTGTCCAGCAGAGGAACCAGTTGGTCGATGAATGCATCAACCACGGCACCCGCGCGAACCATCAGCATCACTTTACGTGGCGCTTCCAGTTTGTCGACCAGCTCTTGCAGGGTGTAAGCACCTACAATGTTGGTGCCTTTCGCCGGGCCTTGCAGGAATTCGTCGACTTTCGCCGCAGTACGGTTATGTGCCACCACTTTAAAGCCGTGGTCGTTCATGTTCAGGATAAGGTTCTGGCCCATGACTGCCAGGCCGATAACTCCGATATCCGCCTTCATCATTATTGCTCCTGTTGTAAGATGGATTGTCTGATTTTAATCACCGCTTTACGCAAACTGACCGATGCTTCACCAAGGTGACACTGCGGCTTATGCACTTCTCCCGGAAAAAACACCGCCAACTCGCCCGGCTTCATCAGAACATAGCGACCTTCGCGGCTACTGCCAAAATAGACGTCGTGCTCCACCAGCGATAAGTCTTCCACCACCAGCTCATCATGGGCAAAACCCATATATTCTTCGCCTGCAAGCAGCACATGCACATCGATAAACTGCTTGTGGATTTCAAACATACGACCATCCGCCGGATCGGTATTGACGTGTTTCATTTCAATCCACACATCATCCGGCTGCAGCACAACATTACCCGGTTCCGTCTGCTCTTCGATGACCTTGAGCGCTTGTTGGATAATATGTTTGAGGTTTTTTTTGATATAGGGATACGCTTGTAAGTTGTCCCAACGACCCGTAAACATCACGCGTTCCTCTTAGTTTGTGTACCGTTCAGCAAATGACGGTTTGCGCAGTTGCGCGACAGATCACCCTGTAACGCGGCAATTATATTGTCGACCGCACAAGCGACCATCTGTTCGCGGGTTTCTCCGGTTGCTGAGCCAATGTGCGGAAAAATTACCGCATTATCGAGCTTGCACAGCGGAGAGTCGCCCGGCAGCGGTTCGACTTCGAACACATCCAGACCGGCAGCCCGAATCTGGCCCTGACTTAACGCCTCAATAAGCGCTGATTCATCAACGACTTTACCGCGTGATCCATTAACAAAAATGGCGCTGGGTTTCATCAGGGCGAACTGTGCTTGACCAATCAGGCGCTCGGTCTCTGCAGTCAGTGGCACCATCACACAGACAAAATCGGAGGTCTTAAGCAAGGTCTCCATTTCGGTACGGGTCGCATTCAGCACCTGATCCGCTTCCTGATGCGCACTGCGATTGCAGTACTGAATGTTCATGTTAAAGCCTAAATGAGCACGACGGGCCACGGCATAGCCAATCCGGCCCATCCCGATAATGCCCAGCGTTTTGCCGTGCACATCGACGCCGTAATACTCTTCACCGATACTTTTGGTCCACTTCCCGTCTCGCACCAGATTGGATAACTCAACTGCCCGGCGCGCGGCACACATGATCTGCATAAATACGGTATCAGCGGTCGTTTCGGTCAGTACACTCGGTGTATGCATCAATGGAATGCCACGCTTAGCGAGATAATCGAGGTCAAATTGATCGGTACCCACAGAGATCGTCGACAGTGCTTCAAGCCTGGAGGCGGATTGCAGCAATTGCGGCGGCATCTCAACGCTGGCGCCAATCGCACCTTGCGCATCAGCAAGCGCGGCTGCAAATTCGCTGCGGTTGCTGTCGTTGACACCATCAAAGACCTGCAGGTCAAAATGCTGCTCCAGCTGACGTTGGTACTGCTCCGGAATGCTTTTGTACAACACAACTTTCTTTTTCATCGTTAAGCCCTTGGTTCAAATTGATTTAATTGGGTACGGCTTGGCAGCCCCTCACTGTCTCCGCGAACCTGCACTGCCAGCGCACCAAACCAGTTGCCTCTCTGTACAGCCTGCTCAAGTGTGCGGCCGTCGAGTAATGCGGACACCACGCCAACCGCAAAGCTGTCACCCGCACCGACCGTATCGACCACTTTCTCGACCATAACCCCCTGCACCGTGCCTGACTCACCGCCGGCATGTTTAAAGTAGGCGCCATCGCTGCCAAGTTTCACCACCACCAACTGCACCCCACGCGCTAAATAGAAATCAGCAATTGCCTCCGGTTCATCACTACCGGTCAGAATTTTGCCTTCATTGATTCCCGGCAACACCACATCACAACCACATGCCAACTCATTGATGGTGTCACGCATCGTCTGCTCATCCGGCCATAACGTCGGACGAAGATTGGTATCAAACGAGGTTGAGGCGCCCGCTGTCTTCGCTTGCTGCAATGCATAGCGCGATAGCGCCAGCAACGACGGAGACACCGCCGCCGCGACGCCGGTCAGGTGTAGGTGACTGTTTTCACCAATGAGATCAGGCTGAAAATCATCTGCACTTAACGTGCTGGCCGCAGAACGGCGGCGAAAGTATTCCACCGCAGGATCGCTGCCATCGTTCTGCAGGCTCTTAAATACCATCCCGGTCGAGTGATCATCGCTGGTTGAGATCCAACCGGTATTGACTCCTTCATCAGCCAGTGCCTGAGTGATGAACTCGCCCCAGCAGTCACGGCCGACTTTCGTCACGTAACGAGAGTCAAAACCAAGCCGCGCCATACCAATCGCGACATTAAGTTCAGCACCGGCCAGATGGCGGTTAAATGTTTCCACCTTTGCCAGCGGACCGGTCTGATTGGCGACCATCATCGCCATCGCTTCACCCAGCGTCACAAAAGACTTGCTTGGTACTGTATTCATTGCGTTCTCCCCCGGCACCATCGCTGTCCTCCCTCTCTCCGGCGATGATTCATCAAGCCAGGGAGAAGAGCACAACGATGGAACCGATTCCAAATTTTAACTAAAACAATGCCTGGTGACAGCCAATAGCGCTTAGCGCATTGGCTCGTTCACCCTGACAAAAAGCTCATACCAATAACACGAATGGCATAAAGATCACGGCCAGCAGAACCGCCAGAATCACAGCGATGTAAGGCATCACCGCCTTAAACGATTGATCAAGAGACAATCCGCCGATCACACTCGATATCAGCAGGCATAACCCGTATGGCGGAGTGATCAGACCAACCGACAGAGTAATGATGATAACCACGCCCAGTTGTACCGGATCCACACCCATTGACAGAGCAACCGGATAAATCACTGGTACAAACAACACCATAGCCGGAATCGCATCCATGAACGTACCGATGAACAGGAAGAACGCAATGATGATAAACAGGAACAGATATTCATTACCGCCCAGGCTGTTAAAGAAATCCGCCACCATCACGTTGATTTTGTAGTAGCCGAGGAATTCACCCAGTGCAGACGCTGCTGCCAGAGCAAACAGAGACAGACAGCTCAGTTTCAGAGTTTCGACAAACACTTTTGGCATATCGCGCCAGGTGATGGTTTTGTAGTAATAAGCACTAATCGCGTAAGCATAGATGGCAGAGAAAGCGGCCGCTTCGGTTGGTGTAAACACACCAAAGACGATACCACCGATAATGATCAGCGGCGTGATCATGGCAGGCAAAGCATCTTTAGCCAGCGCAATAAATTCTGCGCGGGTAATCTTTTCCATAATTGGCAGATTATCGCGACGGGCAATGATACCAATCACAAACATCATACCGAAACCAATCAATATACCTGGCAGCATACCACCGATAAACAGTTGTCCGACCGAAGTATTGGTCAGGCCGCCATAGATAACCATGGTAATACTCGGCGGAATAATACTGCCGATGGTCGACGAAGCCGCGGTCACCCCGACCGACATTTCACGGCTGTAGCCTTTATCGATCATGTTCGGAATAAGAATTTTACCTACCCCGGCGGTATCGGCGGTTGAGGAACCACTCACTCCGGCAAATAACATCGACACAATCACGTTGGCATGGCCAAGCCCACCCGGACGACGTCCGGCCAGAGCGATAGAAAAATCAATCAGGCGACGGGAAATACTGCCGCTGTTCATGATGTTTGCGGTCAGGATGAACAAAGGCACCGCCAGCAGTACGTATGAGTTGAGTCCGTAAAACATTTTCATCGGAATCATGGTATTTGGCGTGCCAGCCATAGTCGCAATACCGGTCAGAGCAGAAATGCCAATCGAAAACGCAATCGGGACCCCGATAATGATCAAGCCGATAAACAGCACGGTAATTAATGCGAGTTCCATACAACCCCCTTCTTAGAAGCGTTCCTTAACTTCGCCACTTCTTTGATCATGTTATCGACCAGATAGACACTGGAACTGATAAAGGTGACCGGCATAACCAGCCAGATATAGCCCTGTTTAAACTCCGGAACGGTAATCCAGCGTGAATTCCAGAATGTCTGGGTAATTTCCACACTATAAACAGAGCACAGGATACAGAACACCAGCATAATCAGGTTCTGTACCAGTAACAGACAGGAACGTTTATTCCCTTCAAACTTATCGGTCAGGATACGAAAGCTAAAGTGCTCGTTTTCCCGTACCATCACGGCGGCGCCGAGGAACATCGCCCATATAAAGGCGTTGACCGCCACTTCTTCTGTCCATAGAACCGAGATACCCAGATAGCGGGTAGCGACCTGAACCAGAGTCGCTACCACAAAGATCACCAGGCATACTGCACCGATAGTCAGCTGAAGTTTGGCCATGAGTAAAGTCAGATATTTCATACTGTTCGTCCTTTCTCCCATTGCTCAAAGAGCAAGACTAAAGCCTGTTAATCGAGCCTTAACGTGCCTGACGGATAGTCTCAATCACGTCAGTCATACCATGCTTAGCAGCCCACTCATCCTGAATCGCCACCGCTTTTTCAATAAACGGACCGCGTTCAACCGAGTTCACAATCGCTCCATCATCAATCGCTTTCTGCTTAAATTCAGATTCCTGAGCGTAAAGTGCTTGTCGCTCAGCGTCAGTCGCCGCTGTGACCGCCTTGTCAAACGCGGCGCGCTGCTCATCGCTGAAGCTTTCCCACACACTGTTGCGAACCAGCAATAGACGCGTGGTGTAATCATGGCCGGTTTCAGAGATGTATTTACCGTTTGAGGTTTTATGATGCTCCATCGGGATGAAATATGGGTACGCGTTTTCTGCACCATCGACCACGTTGCTTGACAATGCCTGATACAACTCAGCCCAGGCTACCGAAGTCGGAATCGCGCCGATATCTTTCCAGTATTGGGATACGACACCGGATGTCTGGGTGCGGATTTTCAGCCCTTTCGCATCTTCGATGGTGTTGATCGGTCGTTTGCCGTACCAGTGACGCACACCGGCGGTCCAGTAACCGGCCACGCGATATTTCTCACCGGATTTGGTGTAAATAATGTCGGCCACTTTTTTGCCCACTTCGCCATCAACCACCTTTTCCCAGTGGCTGTAGTCGTCAAAAAGGTAGAGTAAAGAGAACAGATCGACTTCATCAATGCCGGAGGAGGTCATGAAACCCGGCGAAACCAGCACCACATCAGCGCCACCCAGAACCAGTTTCTCAACCAGTTCACTCTCGTTGGTTCCTATGGTACCCGCGTGAACTTCAACATCAAAAAGCCCCGATTGATCAGCGACTTCTTTCAGTTTCAGCATACCGGTCTGATACGGACTAGAAACATTGGTCTGGTTGTGAGCCGCCACCAGATGCAGCGCACCGCTGCCGGCGGTATCGTTCGATTCACCACATCCGAACAGGGCGGTGGCTACTAGCAGCGCAAGGTACTTTTTCATAATGAGCTCCAGTTAAAAGCGTTGTTGTTATGTTCACGTTACGCTGAATAACATAGTCTGGAATCGGTTCCAGACACAGCACCAAAATGAGGAACTGTGATCAAAACGTCACCAATATGATGCAGGCTGTTATTTTTTGAGATTGCAGTAACACAATCGTAAAGAGAGATCAGGACAGGTAAAAGAGTGGTACTAAAAATGCCGCCAGGCTTTTAAAAATAACGGCTGTAGCCTGTTACACCAGGTTGTAACAGGCATTGATTCAGGTTGAGGCCCGGACAATCAGCTCCGCAGGCAAGCGTATTTGCTGTGGCGGTTGTTCGCTGCCACGAATGCGTGCAATCAAGCGTTCACACGCCGTTTCACCGATTTGTCGGGTTGGCTGGCGCATCGCCGTAATTCCCCCACCGACTAATTGTGCCCAGTCGGGATCATCAATACTGAGTAATCCCAGCGCTTCTCCCAGATGCATATCAAGCTGTTTTAATGCCTTAGCCGCACACATGGTCGCCACACCATTGGTGCAAAACAGCGCTTTTTTCAGCCCGCGCTTATTGTCAATAAACGCACGAATCGGCGCTCTCAGTTTGTCACCACTCATGTCGGCCATTTCAACCACCTCACAGCTCATGCCTTCATGCTGGCTGACAAACATCTGCAATGCTTCAACCCTTTCACGGCGGGTTGCAATGGTCAGAGGCTGAGTAATGACCAACAAAGACTCATAACATTTCTCCACTAAATGCTGACAAGCCAACTCAGCCGCCCCGGTATTATCCAGCCCTACCGAGTCGACACTGTGCGTCGGGTCAATCCGGTCAACGAACACAAACGGGCAGTCAATACGGCTCAGCATACCAAGGTGGCCGCTTTCCATCCCCAGAGTATTGACGATAATGCCGTCGACCCGATGATCTTCCAGCATTTCCAGATAACGCTCCTGCTGATCAAGACGGTTATCGGTATTGCACACCATCAGCATATAGCCTTCGCGACGGCAGATATGCTCAATCCCCTGCAATACATCAATCGAATACGGGTTGGTGACATCGGCCAGCAGCAAACCTATCAGTTTAGAATGGCCGGCTTTGAGCATACGCGCGGAATGGCTGGGACGATAGCCCAGATGGGCGATCGCCTGAGCAATTTTTTCGCGCAGTGGTTCAGACAGTTTGTCTTGTTCACCGTTGAGATAGCGCGACACACTGGTTTTACCCACCTCAGCATATTTGGCCACATCTGAGATGGTGGCAAAGGCTTTGCCTTGCTTCCTTGATTTTGTATTCACGGGGTTTGTCCGGTCATTACGGCAACCACCTAATTCACATCACCAATAACGTGGATCAAACAGTAGCTGCGGCCTTTTGATGGTCAATGGTTCCAAAATCTACTACGTATTTACATGCGATTACCAGTTGTTCAAGCAAGATATGAACGCATAATGCCCTAAAAAAGTGACTCAGATCTGAAAATGTTCAGCATGTACCAGCGAATACCGCCTCTGGAAAGTCTTCAGCTCAGAGAGTCTACGACCGCATTCAGGTTACTGAATCTGGCATCAGCAATGGCAAATTTTTCATTCTGATACTCAGATGAGACCAAGTATGTGGTCATTGCAGCACGTTTAGCGGCAGTCAGGCCGGTGAAGCTGTCTTCAATGACCAGACACTGGCTGACGTCGACGCCGAGTGCTTTCGCTGCTGAGAGATAGACATCGGGGTGGGGTTTACCGTTCACTTCATCTTCCGCACTGCAAATCACGCTGAATTTTTCCCATAAATCTAAACGGTCAAAGACCGCCTTGATTACCACATGGTTGGACGATGTCGCCAGAGCAATTTTAAGCTCACGAGCCATAAAGGTCTCTAAAGCACGGTAGACGCCTTGCATCGCCTCACCCTGCCGGCTGATCGCATCACAAAGGCGGGTCAGGATCATACTTTCCAGCTCAGTCGCCGCAACCGCAAGTGAATGCGTATCGCACCAGGTTCTGGCAATATCATCGATGCGTTTACCCATCGTCAAACGCTCACAGTCCTCACGACTGATGGTGACCCCAAACAGCGCCAGCGATTCAATCTGCGCCGTTTGCCACAAGGGTTCTGAATCAATAATCACACCATCCATATCAAAAATGACCGCTTGTTTATTCATACTAAATACTTACCTCAAAAGAAAAAAACCGGTATGGCAATAAAAGCTATTGCCATACCTTAAAACATTTTTAAGTCACAGTGACATTACCTGAGTCAACAATTGGCGTTTCAAAGCCAGGTTGTTCGACTTCGATCAAATAAGTCACAAAAAACGCGACCACATAGAGCGTGGTATAAGCGATCACTACCCCCAGGGTACTGAAGTAAGGCAACAGCACCACCGCAATCGCAGGAGCGACGAAGTTAGACAGCCCGGCCGACAAGTTATAGACCGAAATCGCCGCGCCTTTGTGATTCGGCTCCAACGCTGGGAACACCGCCGCCATTGGTACAAATGCCGCGACAAAAATCCCCAATGCAATCGCCGGGATCAACGCCATATAAAAATTGTGGCCAAAGTGCTGGGGAATGTAATAGAACGCCAGACTCGACAGCGCCATACCGACACAGCCAAACCAGCGCACCACTTTCATCCACCCCAGTTTTTCGCCCAGAATTCCCCACAGTACATTGGAGAATATGGTGGTAAAGAAGAACACCGCCCACACCTGTAGCCATTCAGAGGTCGTAAAACCCAAATCATCGACAAACATCATCGGCATGATCACCGCAAAGCCAAACAAAGATAAGGTATTGGTGATACGGACAAAACTGGAGTAAAGCACGTTACGGTTGCTGTACAGCAAAGTTGCGGCGCGGCTCAGTTCTTTCAGCTTCTGCTTGTTGGTCAGATTATGCATGTGGGTCGGTGTTTTCACGTTTCTCAGTGCGAACATCGCGATAACACCACCTGCGGCACAGAACACCAGCGATAACCACAAGGTGCCAAACTCACCAATCCACGGAATGGTGAAGCTCGGAATATAACTGCCGGCAACACCAATACCGATCGAATACACGGTCCAGAACCAGCCCAGTGCCGAACTGACACCATCACTGCGCACATTGTGCACAATCACCACGATAAATGAATATAGGAACAGCGGATAGGCAAAACCACGGATGCCATAAAACAGCAGCATCAGCGCATAATTGGATTCGCCTAGGCCAAATGTGAGAAACAATGTGTGGAAAACACACCACAACAGGAAGCCGATTTTCATCGTTTTCTGCGGAGTAATAATTTCCGCGACAACACCGGAAATCCAGGCTGCCATGGCGGCGGCAAAGCCATAAAGGGTAAACGCAAAAGAGGATTGCGCCGGTGAAAAGCCCAGTTCGGTAATGTAGTGAGATAAAAACGCCAGTTCGAAGCCATCACCGGTCATGAAGATGGCAATCGCGATGTAACCCCAGACTAAGTTGAGTGGCAATCCCAGCCACTGTTTGCTTGTAGTGTCCATATATTCCTCATTTGTAGGGTAAAAGGAATCGAGTGCCCCTGCTTTCGCGTCAGGGCACCGTTGATTGTTATTGTGTTTATATTGATTCAGGTTTGAGCAGCCGATTACTGTCGCAGGTTAAGGTCGTTCTGATACAGAGCGCGAAAACGCTGATAGCGCGATTCCAGCACCGCCTGACGCGAGCTATCCGGCTGGTAGACGCGGTAGACTTCCGGCTTTTTACACACCTCCCGCAGCGGTTTATCCATCGCGAGAGAGGCCAGCCTTGCCGCACCCAATGCACCGCCGGTCTCCCCTCCTTTGTGGGTAACAATGGAAAGCTGCAGAGTATCCGCCAGTAACTGCGCCCAGTAAGGACTGCGCGCCCCGCCACCGACCAGTGAACACTGCTCGATGTGCGTACCACTGTCGCTCAAGACACGCAGACCATCAGCCAGGCCGAAGCTGACCCCTTCCAGCACTGCATAACCGAGAGTCGCCCGACGGGTGGAGTGAGTCATGCCATGAAACATGCCTTTGGCATCCGGGTCGTTGTGCGGTGTTCTCTCACCGGACAGGTAAGGTAAAAACAGCGGCGCGCCGGCTTTTTCCTCTTCGGTGAGCTGTTCCACTTCCTGTAACAACTCCACTTCCGTCACGCCGACGATACGACACAACCATTGCAGGCAACTGGCAGCGCTCAGCATCACGCTCATCTGGTGCCAGCGCTGTGGCAGGACATGGCAAAATGCATGTACCGCGGCTTCTGGCGCCGGACGATACTGATCGTTGACCACAAACAGGACGCCAGAGGTGCCGAGGGAAATAAAGGCATCACCGGTTTCCACTGCGCCCACACCGATAGCGCTGACCGCATTATCACCGCCACCGCCGGCCACACACACCGAAGGGCTCAGCCCCCAGCGTTCGGCGATCTCCACCGACAAGGTCGCTGACACTTCACAGCCTTCGACCAGCAAAGGCATCTGGCCGCGACTGAGCTGACACTTGTCGAGCAGTAAATCTGACCAGTCACGTTTGGCAACATCCAGCCACAGCGTGCCAGCCGAATCCGACATATCAGAAATTTTACGTCCGGTCATTTGCAGACGCAGATAGTCTTTAGGCAGCAGTACCGTTGCGATACGTGCAAAGTGCTGCGGCTCATGTTTACGCACCCAAAGCAGTTTTGGTGCGGTAAAACCGGGCATCGCCAGGTTACCGGCTATCTGATGCAGTTGCGGCGCCATCGCTTCGAGCTCCTGACACTCGGTATAACAGCGGGTGTCATTCCACAAAATGGCCGGACGTATCACGCTGTCGCTCTCATCCAGCAACACTGCACCATGCATCTGGCCCGACAGACCAATCGCCTTAATTGCGCCCCAATGCTCGGCACATTTTTCGCGCAGCGCATCGATCAGGTAATTGGTCGCCTCCCACCAGGCTTGCGGATCCTGCTCGGACCAATGCGGATGAGGCCGTTGAATGGTCAGCGGCGCGCTGTGTGCGGCCACCGTTTCACCCCGTTCATCAATGACCAACGCTTTAACTTCAGAGGTGCCCAGATCAATACCTAAGTACATAACCACTCCTTACTGAATCATCGCGTAGACCGCGCTGATTTTCTCGCGCAGCAGGCTTTCAAACTCGGCGCTCTGTGCCAGTTCACCAAACAGGGCCGAATCATGGGCAAACTCAGCAATCGGGTCTGCCGATGCAAACATGGCATGCACGGCGTCGGCATCCAGAATGCCATCCTGGTACTCGTAAGGCAGTTTGCCCAGGTGCCATTGCTGCATGTAGACAAAGAACAGCGCCGGCAGTACGGCGGTGGCCGATGGCGCGACACCGCGCTGATAACACTCAAGCATGGTCGGGGTGATCATGGCAGGAATCTTAGAAAAGCCATCTGCGGCAACGCGCTGGTTAGTATCCTGAATGTGTGGGTTGGTAAAACGCTCCAATACCACATCACGGTAGGTGGCTAAATCGATACCGTTATCGCCCAGGCACGGAATCACATCCTGAGTAACGTAGTCATACGCAATCTGACGGATATAATCGGTCAGCGTACTCTCGTGGATATAAGACTGACCGGCCAGCGTGCCTGCCCAGGCAATGCAACTGTGTGACGAATTAAGAATACGAATTTTGGCTTCTTCATATGGGATAACCGAGTCGACCATCTCCACACCCACCTTTTCAAGCTCAGGTCGGCCAGCCTTAAAATCATCTTCAACCACCCACTGGATAAAGCGCTCACCCATAACAGGAGCGTTATCCTCGATGCCGGTCGCCGCTTTAATTCTGGCTGGTAAATCGGCCGAAGGACGCGGTGTAATACGGTCAACCATGGTATTCGGACTTGTAGTGTGGTGCTGCAGCCAGTTTAGTAGTTCGGTTTTGCCGGTCAGCGTCAGAAATTCCTCCAGGCCATCGCGGAAACGTTCACCGTTGTGACGCACGTTATCGCAGTTGAGTAATGTCACCGCACCGGCCTGCGTTTGCATACGACGCTCAAGAATCTTGGTGATGGTGCCATAAATGGTTTGATGTCCGCCGTTCAAATCAGCCTTCAGACCCGCATTATCCGCATCGAGACGGTGGTCTGTTTTCAGGTAGTAGCCACCTTCCGTTACCGTAAACGCAATCACTTTCGTCGCGGCTTTAGCGCCTTCTTCGATCAGCGGCGCTAAGTCCGCCTGCCACGGCAACAAGGTTTGAATCGATTTAATGACTTCGTAGTCACGCTCACCCGCCGGACTGACCGTTTCCAACACGTACTCGCCGTGCTGCTGATGGAGAGCAGAAACTGTCGCTTCGGCATCGTTACGGATATTACCGGCAGCAATGTGCCAACGCTGATCACCCTGCTCCAGCAACTGATTCAGGTACCAGGCCTGATGCGCACGGTGAAACGATCCCAGACCGATATGTAGCCACGTGTATTGGTTTTTCATTGTTATTTCCTCGTTCTTATATGATTAGCTCACTGTAAATGATCAAAAAACCAAATAAATAGTTATAGATCACAAATGAACAAAAGACCGTTAAATGAATTTTTGTTCATTTGTGGGTGAATGATTTGATTTGCACTCAATACCAGAACAGGCGAAGATAGCTGGGCACCACAGATAACACGGTGTTTTCAGAGTAATAAAACCGAGATACGAGGCAAAAATCGTGGCAAAAGACGACAATTTCAAAACCGATCAAATGGTGCGAGCCGCCTGGATGTACTACGTATCCGGTCGTAATCAGAGTGAAATCGCTTCTGAACTTGGCCTGTCACGGCCCGTGGTGCAGCGTCTGATCGCCGCCGCTAAAGAAGAAGGCATTGTGTCGATCGGATTGCACCACCCGATTGCGACCTGTCTGGATTATGCTGAACTGCTGAAAGCGAAGTATCAATTAGTCGAGTGCAGCATAGTGCCGACCACCAGCCCAGAAGAAACCCTGGATAATGTCTCCTTTGGCTGCTTTCAGCTGATGTCGAAATACATCAAGGATCAACCGGATCAGATCATTGGTATCGGGTCTGGATTAACGTTGAAGAAGGCGATTAAACGAATTGATTTCGATGCACCGAGCAGTAAATGTGTCGCACTGATCAGTGCGATGGGTGTGGATGGACAATGTAACTACTATGATGATGTGCCCTTGATTCTGGCCAGCAAAGTGCAGGCAAACTACTATCAGTTACCAGCGCCGCGCTACGCCACATCCGAGCAGGAACATAAAACCTGGACCACAACCCGCCTGTTTGGCGATGTTACAGCGGTAGCAGACAACGCCAACGTGATCTTTATCGGTATTGGTTCGCTGAGTAAAGCCAGTCCGATCATCAAAGACGGTTTTATCAGTGCAGATAAAGCGCAGGATCTGAACGAACAAGGGGCGGTGGGTGAAATTCTGGGCCGCTTCATTAACCAGGACGGCGAAGTGGTGAACTGCAGCATCAACCGCTTCATCACCAGTTATGATATGCGCAGCAGCCGTTGTCCGAAAATCGGCTCAGCCTGCGGCGAAGACAAACGCCCTGCCATTCTCGCCGCGCTGCGTGGCGGCTGGATAAATGGCCTTGTCACCGATGAAACGACCGCGCGCTGGTTACTGACCCAGTGACATACTGTTAGGGGAAGTCTGTTAGGGGAAGCGCGGCTGTGTGTACACTTCCCCTTATAAAATTAGTCATATAACCCGTATGCACCTTCCATCGCGTGGATCAGGTCCACAATCAGGGTATTGTAAGGCGTTGGCACACCATAACGTTTGGCTTGTTCGACAATCGCCCCGTTGATGGCATCAATTTCCATTTTGACCTGGTTTTTGCGGTCCTGATACATGGAGGAATAGCCATCGCCGGCGGTTTCACACACACTTTTAACCATATTCAGCGCTTCGCGACGGTCAAAATAGGTACCGTCGGCTTCGGCAACTTCAATCGCCTCATAAATCAAACGCTTGGCAAAGTCCCAGGCATGTTCGTTCTTGATCATGTAACCAATTGGGGTTTGGGTAATGGCGGTAAACGTATTGACCGATAAGTTCACCAGCAGCTTACTCCAAATAATTCGCTGAATATCATCGGTCGCTTCGACCGTAAACGACGCTTCCAGTAAGGCGCCTTGCGCCAGCGCAACCTGCTTATCCGCATTATGATTACTGCCGATGGTGGTGACCCCAGAGGCCGGATGCTTGATTTGGCCCAGGCCAAGATTGACCGCATTATGCTTGCTGGTGCCAATGATGATGTTTTCCGGCTTCACATACTGCTGAATCAGGCGGTCATTACCAGCGCCATTTTGCAGCGTCATCACCAGGGTTGACTCTTTAAACAGGTTTTGGTTTTGCTCCAGAGCGACCTGAGTATAGGTCGATTTGACAAAGACGATGACCAAGTCCATCGCGACGTCACATCGACCGGATAAGTATGCCTGAACACGGGGAAAATTCACTTTTTCACCGCTTTGCTCTTCAATAGTTATCCCTGACTGCTGAATCGCCGTGACCTGAGATTCCAGTGCGTCGATCATAAAGACCTGATGCTGCTGACTTAAATACGCACCGTACAGACACCCCATGGCGCCGGCGCCGATCACCGCTATTTTCATATTTTGTTTCCTGTGATGTTGACTCCGTGACCAGTGCGGAAGTGTCCTTTTCCTGACTGCACGGTTGCGCTGAGTATATCGGTAGCCTTTAAGCCACGACAAACTGCATAAGTTTCATTTAAAGAAACACAATTTTGATAAATTCTCTTTTAAATAGAAAAAAGTCCACTTATTTGCTAGTTTTGCTAAGCAGAAAATCCATTCATCAGCAAAATCACGCAAATGCACCGTTATACGAACGTTTCATCCGGTCATTGATTAAAGGATCTGAATATCATGAACCGACCACCGACAGATCATGTGGCGATTAATCGCCATATCGGCGCCAGAATCCGTACCCATCGTAAAAACCTTGGGCTCACGATTCAGCAGTTGGCCGATCTGATATTTAAAAGCCGAGCTACGGTATCAAAATACGAAACCGGCGAGATCTCTATCGATATGGTAACCCTGTTTACCATTGCCGAAGCGCTTAAAGTCACCCCAACCCAGCTGATTGATTATCGCGTCAGCCCAAGTATTGAACCGGCCCCGCCAACGTCTGGCGTTCAAACCTTTCACAGTGCTGCGCGGCTGTTTTTCTATTTTTACGACGGCCGCTACAACCGGATGAAAGACGGGGTGATTGATATATTGCCGGAGAAGAAAGGCAGCCAGCAGACCGCGACACTGACCATCAGCGTGGTAACGCCAGACGGCAAAAGCAGCGAGATTTATTACAGAGGCTGCGTGACGTACAGCGATCGGTTGATACGCTTTTCATTTATTAACCAGTACAACACGCTGGAAGAATGCCTGCTGTATATCTTTAACCCGCTGGAATTGCGTGACAGCACCTTCGGTCTGTTATGCGGGATTTCATCGGCCGATATGCGGCCCTGCGCGTTCAAATGTCTGGTCACACTCAACAGTCGCCCCTATTCCGATGAACTGAAAGAGCAGCTGCGCCTGACCAAAGAAGAACTGAAAGAGTCGAAAAAACTCAACATGCTGGTCGTCAATAACGTTTTGTAAAACATCGCGTTATTAAATATTAAAATAAGCGCTGATCGCTCGTTCTATGTACCTTTGCCAGTTATCAGCGACAAGCGCTTATCTGAAAAATTAGCGTGATCTATTACCGATATCATCACGCTCCTGTGATTAAGCTGCCGTTGCGTCCTGCTCTGCAGTTCCCTTTTTAGACAAAGTATAAAGCAGCATGCTAAACGCTATTTTGAATTGCACAGTTAAACTGGGTGAACCACACCGCTTCGGCTAGCAGTCACGAAAAAGGGAAACACATTTGTGTTTCCCTTTTGCTTTCGGAACATAAGCGGGGAGTTTACGCCGCTGTGGTCGGAATAATATTATCCGGTTTGGATTTTTCCAGCTTAATCGCGACAAATTTAGAGGTCGGAGTAAACGTACGATCGCCGTAGCTTTCCAGCGGAACCAGCGGGTTGGTTTCCGGGTAGTAAGCCGCTGCCTGACCATTTGGCATATCATAGGGCACCAGTTCGAATCCGCTGACGCGGCGTTCAATCCCGTCTTCCCATAGCGTCACCATATCCACTTTTTCACCCGGTTCAAAACCAAGGCGCAGGATATCGTCTTCGCTCACGAACACCACTTCACGTTTACCAAACACACCGCGATAACGGTCATTCAGGCCGTACAGCGTAGTGTTGTACTGATCGTGGGAACGCATGGTCTGCAGGATCAGATCCGGCGTATCACCGAGTTTAGTGACCGTTTCATTGATCAGCTGCGCCGGTAGCGTCGACGCAGAGAACTGAGCCTTACCACTGGCCGTATTCCACTCGCGACGTGCCGCTGTGTTACCCAGATAGAACCCGCCCGGATTGGCGATCTTGTGGTTAAAATCGCTAAAGCCCGGAATCGTATCTGCAATCATATCGCGTATCCGGCCGTAGTCTTCAATCGCCCAATCCCAGTCTATCGGGAAATTGCCCAGCGTTGCTTTGGCGATACCAGCCAGGATAGCCGGTTCAGAGCGCATTTGATCAGAGCGCGGTTTTAACTGACCGTAAGAGATGTGTACCATGCTGAAGGTATCTTCAACCGTCACACCCTGCGGGCCGTTAGCCTGCATATCCACTTCGGTACGACCCAGACACGGCAGGATCAGGGCATCACGGCCGGTCACCAGATGAGAACGGTTCAGCTTAGTCGCAATATGCACGGTCAGCTCACAATTACGCATCGCATCGTGAGTACGTGGTGTATCCGGTGTCGCCTGGGCAAAGTTGCCGCCCAGACCAATAAAGACTTTGGCACGTTTCTCTTCCATCGCCTGGATGGCCGTCACGGCGTTATCGCCGTGGTGACGCGGCACCTTAAACTGAAAACGTTTTTCGATCGCATCCAGCAGAAACTGTGGCGGCTTCTCGTTAATGCCCATAGTACGGTCGCCCTGCACATTACTGTGTCCGCGCACCGGAGACAGGCCTGCACCCGGCTTACCTACGTTACCACGTAACAGTTGGAGATTAACCACTTCCTGAATCGTTGGCACTGAATGACGGTGCTGCGTCAGACCCATTGCCCAGCACATCACTACGCGCTCAGCACGACGGAACATCAGCGCCAGCGTTTCAATCTCATCCAGACGCAGGCCAGATTGCTGCACGATGTGATCCCAGGAGGTCTCTTCCACGGCTTGCAGGTAAGCATCCAGTCCTGAAGTGTGTTCACGGATAAAATCGTGATCAAAAACTGGCTCGTCACCATTTTGCTGCGCTTGCTGCTCCCAGGTCAGCAGGAACTTCGCCATACCACGGAACACCGCCATGTCTCCGCCCAGAGCAGGACGGAAGTAAGCACTGCTGGTTGGTTTAGAACCATTACTGAGCATTTCGATTGGTTTCTGCGGATTCTGGAAACGTTCAAGTCCACGCTCTTTCAGCGGGTTGAGACAGATAACCTCAGCGCCGCGTTTAACCGCTTCACGCAACGGTTCCAGCATACGTGGGTGGTTGGTACCCGGATTCTGGCCGATAACAAAAATCGCATCCGCGTGCTCAAAATCATCAAACACGACGGTGCCTTTACCAACGCCCAACGTTTCCGACATCGACACGCCACTCGCTTCATGGCACATGTTTGAGCAGTCTGGGAAGTTGTTGGTGCCAAAAGCACGCACGAAAAGCTGGTAAAGAAATGCCGCTTCATTACTGGCACGGCCGGACGTATAAAACTCAGCCTGATCAGGTGATTCGAGAGATTTCAGATGCTGGGCAACCAACGCAAAGGCATCTTCCCAGGAAACCGGAACATAATGGTCACTGGCAGCGTCATAACGCATCGGTTGGCTAAGACGGCCTTGATATTCAAGCCAGTAGTCGGTCTGTTTGAACAGTTCACTCACACTGTGCTGAGCAAAAAACTCCGCATCAACCAGACGACTGGTTGCTTCCCAGTTGACGGCTTTGGCGCCGTTTTCACAGAAATTGACCATACCGCTTTCCGGTGATTCGCCCCAGGCACATCCCGGACAGTCGAAACCGTTATTCTGGTTGGTTTTTAACAAAGCTCGCAGGTTACGAAAGCCATTTTCACTGCGAAACCAGCTTGTTGTTACCGCTTTTAATGCCCCCCATCCGGCAGCAGGGCCATTATAATCGGTAATATTTTCCTTTTGGTTCATGACGACACTCCTCGTTAGGAATAACAATGAACTTACGATCTACCTGTGAGCATGTGGCAAACTTCCCCTGAAAACAGGCATCATTAACCATAAAAGAGCAATGCATCATGGTGCGATGACAGAAATAAAGAGACAAGTTCATTGAGTTATAATTCAAACTCTCGCAATAAAAATTGCCGAGTTTTTTATTTGGCCTGAGAGTAATCCTAAAATTTTGCATCGTCCAATTGAGGTTATCTAACACTTGATAGATAGTATCTATCGGTTATTTTAAACCCGCCTAGTCCACAATTTAAATAAGGCTTAAGGCCTATTTTATACTCAGCTATGCAAGCGCATTTATCAGCCGGCTCTATGGTTTGATAAACACAACCGATTTGATCAGACATAATAGTGGGATTATGATTGACCCAGATCAATGAAGCTGTCGATTTCTTCACCATGTCGATAAGATTTTTTGTCATCAGAACGAGGCAAGCAACAAAGCTACCTGGGATCATCTGATATTTTTATCCGGTTTAACGATCGGTGTAACTCATTTTTTTGCGGTTATTTCAGGTAACAACAAAATAATTAAGGCGTATAAATTCATTATATATAATTAATTCTCCTCAGTTAGTTTAATACGTCATACAACGTCAGCACCTGGCTGAATATACGTTTGGAAATACTATGGTCGTGTATTTTACTCCAAATTTATTTGATATCCTTTTTTCATTAAAAGGGTCTATCGCTAAAAAAATAGCGAAACGCACTTTCATGATTACTGCTCTGGCTGCGATCATTGTTCTGGTCGAAAGTGGGTATCCGTCACTGTTTAGTCAGGTCAGCGCGACGCCGTTTACGTTGCTGGGCATCTCCCTGTCAATTGTTACCACTATCGTCAGCTATGCCTTGTTTGGTTTGGACGCAATTGGTGACGAACTGGAAGACCCGTTCGGTCATGATGAAAATGCACGGCCACTCGATGCACTGGTACGAATCATCGAACGTGATATTCTTGATACTCTGAACGTTACCGAACTGCCTCCGCAGAAAAAGCCGGTGGACTATATCCTGAGCTGAATTTGGCCCTGTAGGGGATCAGATAACCGCCAGCAGAGCCAGGTAGCGGCGCGACGAGAACCGGCTAACAACAAATAAAAGCCGATAATAATGTCGAACTGAATCTATTCAGTCTGTCAGTCTCAACACAAGCGGACCTTTCTGGTCACCGGACATGACGCGGCCTGCACCAAAATTGCCATTCACAGTATGGCTGCCGCAGTGACGAGTGCGCTTAAAGAAAGGGCCGCTTAAGGAAGTAGTATGGACATTAAGCAACTCAAATACCTCATCGCTCTGGATGAAACCCAGCACTTCGGGCAAGCCGCAGCAATGTGTAACATCACTCAGCCGACGCTGTCTATGCGCATTCGTCAGTTGGAAGAAGAGCTGGATCTGACCTTGATCAATCGTGGTCAGCGCTATCAGGGCCTAACCGAAGCGGGTGAACGAATCCTGGCCTGGGCACATACCCTACTGGCGGCGCACGATGCGCTGCAAACGGAAGCCGCTAACTGTCGCGGCCAGGTTGTGGGTAGCCTGCGTCTGGGGATGGTTCCTCTGGCCAGCCTGAATCCAATGGTGTTGCTTGAGCCCTTGTCCAAAAGTTATCCGGAGCTGCGTTATCAGCTCTCTTCATTGACCTCAGAGCAAGTGATCGACGGCCTTAACCGCAACCAGCTCGATCTTGGCTTATGTTATATGGATCAGATTGATACCACTCATTTTGACGTCATCGAGCTGCCTTCCACCCAAATGGGGCTGCTCTACGATCAGCGCTATTTTGATTTCGACGAGACCGAGATGGCCTGGACAAGGTTAAACAGCATGCCTTTAGGCCTGCTCACTCAAGGCATGCACTATCGGCAGTCGATTGATATCAGTTTCAGCAGTAAAGGCATCACACCCAAAATCCTGCTGGAAAGTGACTCCACCTTCCAACTGCTGCAATCGGTCAACGCAGGGTTGTGCTGCGCAATCATGCCGCTCAACAGCGGTTTGGAACACATGAACGATGCGCTGCAAATCATTCCGATTGAAGACGCCCGTGTCCGCGCCCGCATGGGATTGCTGATGCGAAAAACCGAACCGCGCTCAGCATTAGCAGAACGCTGCTTTATCAAGGCACAAGAGATCTTTGCTGCCGGCAGCCATCAGACAGATTAACGCGGAGGTCAGCATGACATGTACATTAACCCAGTTAAGTGAATTGGCTGATACTAACGTTGCCGCGCCAAATCCGGACGAGTACGGCTACGTCGAAATGGATCAGCAACAGAATATCGCTTACAAACCACTGGCCAGTGAAACCGCGCTTTCTATCAGCTATAACGGCCTCAATCATGCGGTGATGATGGTCACGCCCGGTAATATCGAAGACTTTATCCGCGGCTTTAGCCTCAGCAGCGGCATCGTGCAATCGATGAGTGAAATTCGCGACATTCAACTGCGCACCGGCCAGGACTCGCACAATGCAGAAGTGGAACTGAGCAGCCGCGCCTTCTGGGCACTGAAAACCCAGCGCCGTACCCTGGCCGGAACCAGTGGCTGCGGTATTTGTGGGGTTGAAGCTCTGGAGCAGGCACTGCCGCAGCTTGAAGTACTGACTCCGGTAGCCGCACCCGACCCGCGTCAATTCATCAATTTACGCCAACGCATTGCCGAGGCCCAGGTGCTCGCCAGCCAAAGCGGTGCCCTGCACGCAGCGCTGTACGCTAACAGCGCAGGTGAAATTACCTTGTGCCGTGAAGACATTGGTCGTCACAACGCACTGGATAAACTGATTGGGGCGATGCTGCACCAGAAAATTGATCCGCAAACAGGGTTTGTGGTGATGACCAGTCGCTGTAGCCTGGAACTGATTCACAAAACCGTGCGCGCGAAAGTAGCCACACTGGTTACGCTCTCCGCCCCAACCGCATTAACTGTGCAATGGGCGCGGCAACACAATCTGAATCTGATTCATCTGCCAAAGCACAGCGCGCCACGTCTGTACAGCCCGGCTCCCGGCCCACGCAGTACTTCATCTTTAGTGCCTGCTTAGCCGGTTTCATCAGGGCTGCGCCTGAACAGCGCAGCCCTTACATTCTGTCGGTTTATTTTGGCGTGATAAACAGGCATAGTGATCACTCGTCCATGACACAAGAGTCCTCATGCAATTACCTCCTTTTTCAATCCTGGATCTGGCGCCAGTCTCTGAAGGCTCCGATTTTCATTCCACATTCCGCAACTCGGTTTCTCTGGCCCAGCACGCTGAAGCGTTAGGATTTAAGCGCTTCTGGATGGCGGAACACCATAATATGCCCGATATTGCCAGTGCCGCCACTTCCGTACTGCTCAGCCACATCGGCGCCAATACGCAGACAATTCGTCTTGGCTCCGGCGGGATAATGCTGCCTAACCACGCTCCGCTGGTGATTTCCGAACAGTTCGGTACCCTGGAAGCCCTTTATCCGGGCCGGATTGATCTCGGATTAGGTCGTGCGCCCGGTACCGATTATCCGACCATGCACGCGCTGCGCCGCGATCCGGAGCGTATGGATCCTGATTTTGATGAACTGCTGGAAGAGCTGCAGTTTTTTATGGGCCCGATATCCGACAACCAGCCGGTACGCTCCTATCCGGGCAACAACGCGAAAGTACCTTTGTGGCTGCTCGGCTCAAGTACCTACAGTGCCCGTTTAGCCGGTATCAAGGGGTTACCTTTCGCTTTTGCCGCTCATTTCGCCCCGGATTCGATGTTACGCGCTCTGGACATCTATCGTGATAATTTCCGCCCGTCTGAACAACTCGACAAGCCTTACGCCATGATCGGCGTGAACGTAATCGTGGCCGAAACCGATCGTCAGGCACAGTATCTGGGCACGACGGAAAAGCAGAAGTTCCTTAAAATGGCACGTGGCGGACGCGACAAACTACCGCCACCGGTCATGAGCATGGACCCGCTGTGGCTGCCCCATGAGCAGCGACATGTTGAAACGCAATTACGGGAATCGATCCACGGCAGCCAGGAGACAGTCCGTCGCCGCTTAGAAAATCTGCTTGAGCGGACTCAGGCCGATGAGATCATGGTGAACGCCATGATTTACGATCATCAGGAAAAACTGAAATCGTATCAGCTGCTGTCAGAGTTACGCTAAGCCAGGTCTGAGCACAACCACAAACAGCACAAAGCCGCGTCAAAACGCGGCTTTGTTGTCGATTTAAAGCACAGTTCCTGCCTACTTGGCGAACAACTGCCCCATATCTTTAAACGCTTTAAATTCCAGCGCATTACCACACGGATCGAAAAAAAACATGGTTGCCTGTTCACCGACCTGGCCTTGAAAACGAATATACGGCTCAATCACGAACTCAATGTTGTAGCGCTTAAGACGCTCGGCCAGCGCTTGCCACTGCTCCCAGGTCAGCACCACACCAAAATGCGGCACCGGAACATCATGCCCATCGACCGGGTTAGTCACCGCCCGCTCCTGATCGGCGGTACGCGGATGAAAATGGATCACCAACTGGTGACCGAAAAAATTAAAATCGACCCAGCTTTCTGCGCTGCGCCCCTCTTCGAGGCCAAAGACTTCGCGATAAAACTGCCGGGCGAGCGGCACATCATAGACAGGTATCGCTAAATGAAACGGTTGTAAACTCATGAGCACTTCCTTGATTTATGCTACTGCTACAGCACTGCTTTGCCACTGATACTGCATTGTTTTGCTACTGATACTGCATTGTTTTGCCACTAATACAGCGGTCAGACTTGGCGTTAACACCTTACTTCCCTGTGACTTAAGTAGTTGAACACCTCAAACGTCAACCACTTGTTCAAGTGTACCTGTGCCGGCCGCTCTGCCCCGTGCTCACGCGCCCAGAATCAGGGCTCTTTATCAGGTTTTTTGTTTTTAGTCAGGGTCTGGAACAAACCTTCCATCATTGAGGTTGGCATCGGAAATAGTATGGTCGAGCTTTTTTCGCCGGCGATTTCGGTTAATGTCTGCAAATAACGCAGCAAAATGGCATTTGGCTCAGTCGCCAGACGATTAGCCGCTTCCACCAGTTTCTCTGACGCTTCCATCTCACCGGATGCGTGAATCACTTTCGCGCGTCGGGTCCGCTCAGCTTCGGCCTGACGGGCAATGGCGCGGATCATCGATTCATTCAGATCGACATGTTTTATTTCGACGTTGGAGACTTTAATCCCCCACCCTTCCGTGCGGGCATCGAGAATGGCCTGAATATCCGCATTGAGCATTTCCCGGTTGGCTAACATCTCGTCCAACTCATGCTGACCCAGCACCGAACGTAAGGTGGTCTGAGCCAGTTGCGATGTGGCCTGGAGATAATTTTCCACATTAATAATGGCTTTCTGTGAATCAACCACGCGGAAATAGAGCACGGCATTGACCCGCACCGACACGTTGTCACGGCTGATGACATCCTGACTCGGTACATCCATCACGACCGTGCGTAAATCGACCCGTACCATTTGTTGGATGACCGGGATGACGATGATCAAACCCGGACCTTTCACCTTCTGGAATCGACCGAGGAAGAAAATCACCCCGCGTTCATACTCACGCAGAATACGGAATAAGCGCACTGCGATCAGCACCACCAGCACCACAATCAGAATCGGTGTTAGCAGCTCAGTGTTGACTGGAATTGCTGGCATCGTCTGTACTCCTTTTTACTTGAGAAACTTTAGTGACTTTCAGAATCAAGCCATCCAGTTCAATGACTCGTATCGGGTCCCCTTTGCTTAACGGTACGTCACTGATGGCTTCCCAACGTTCACCTTCGACATGCACAAAACCGTGTCCGGTAAAACTCTCCAACGCAACGCCATGCTCACCAGCCAGCGCTTCGCTGCCACTGACCACTTGTTTTTTGCGCAGCTCCATAACGCGCTTGAGCACAAAAATGATCACCCCTGCCGACACAGCGGCAATCGCATAAATCAACGTCAGGGAAACACGTAGCTCAGGCAGATCGCTGTCGATCAAAAACACCGAGCCAAGTACAAAGGCCACAATGCCACCTGAACCGAGCAACCCAAAGCTGGGCAGGAAGGATTCGGCAATAAACAGAGCGATACCGAGCAACATCAAGCCCAGCCCCACATAGTTCACTGGCAACAACTGGAAAGCATACAAGGCGATAAGCAGGCAGATTGCGCCGGTGATCCCGGCAATACCAAAGCTCGGACTATAGAATTCGAGTAACAGGCCATATACCCCGATCATCATCAGGATATAGGCGACGTTAGGGTCAGTGATGGTGGCCAAAAACTTATTGCGTAAATCAGGGTCACGCTTTTCAACCTGAGCGTGACTAAAATCGAGCGTCACTTGCTGATGATTCAGCTCGAGCGTTTGCCCTGTCGCTGCTGACAATAAATCCTGGGGTGACTCAGCCATAACGTTAATCACGTTCAGCTCGAGTGCTTCGCTAGCCGATAAGGTAGCGGCTTCACGCACTGCTTTTTCCGCCCATTCGACATTACGGCCACGCAACTGTGCCAGAGAACGAATATAAGCTATTGAGTCGTTGAGGATCTTTTTCTCCATCGCACTGGGTTCACTGGGCTTGTCCTGCTGTTCTCCACCCGGGCCTGGGCCGCCCATTTGTACCGGCGTCGCAGCCCCAAGTGTGGTCGCAGGTGCCATTGCTGCAATATGGCAGGCGTAAAGAATATAGGTACCCGCACTGGCAGCGCGAGCTCCTGGCGGATGAACCAGACAAAGCACAGGTATGTGGGAAGCAAGGATATGTTGGTTTATATCGCGTAGGCTGGACACCAGGCCACCGGGAGTATCAATCGCAATAACGATTGCCGGAGCATCAGCGATGGAATTGGCACGTTGAATCTCTTTGATCACATAGTCGCCAACAGCAGGGCCGATAGCACCACTGATGGTGATCACTGGAACGGTAGATGAACGCTGTAACTGTGGCAATGCTGACTGTTCTGGCTGCGTGCCACTGTCCGTTTCACCCGTCGCCAGTGTTGAGACACTCAGCAGCACCGACAAAAGCGCTGCAAATAGCCGACGATACATAATCAGATCCGGTATAAAACTCTAATTAGAGTTTAGCTAAAATCCTCACCTTTGCTGTGTGAATATCGCCATAGATAAAACAAGGGCGGGAATATCCCGCCCTGCTGGCTGTTGCTCGTTATTATTGCTCAATCTTCACAACATCACTGCTGAGGACAGGCCATTGATTTGCGTTTCGGCAAACGAATCCGAGGCAGAAGCAGGCCCGCCACCACTAATCCAATACCGGCTAACTGCAATTGAGTCACCGCATGCCCCATCACAAAGGAAGTCAGGACTGAGAAAATCGGCACGAAGTTAAAAAACAGTGCTGCGCTGGCCGAACCGAGGCGACGCACACCATTGAGCCACAACAGATAACCGGCCACGGTGGCAAACAAACCGATGTACACCACCTCGCTAATGCCGACAGCGCTGGCATTAAACAGTTCTGCGAACGGATGCACGTCAGATGAGAACAGGCACATCACGCCAATCACGGCCACGCCACTCAGCATGCCTACCAGAGTGTAAGGGATCACCGCCATCCAACGACTGATACCCTGGCTGAAATAGGTGTACAGACTCCAGGCTAGCATGCCTGAGAAGATGAGCTTGTCACCATGGTTAATCTGCAAGGAAAGCAGGGTTTCAAGATGGCCGTTGGTGATCACCATCAGTACCCCGGTCAGACTGACCAGCAGACTGAAACATTGTGCGCGTGACGGCCAGCTGCGCTGAGCGACACTAGCGATCAGCGAGGTCATTAACGGGCTGAGAGCCATGATCAGCGAGCCATTGGTTGCGCTGGTATAGGCAAGGCCGGTGAAAAGCCCGAGATTAAGACCACCCACGCCCACAGCGCTGACCGCAAACACCCACAGCCACTGGCGGTTGGTGATGACAGGTTTAGGCATGCGCGCGACACGCACATACAGCGCCAGACAGGCTGCAGCGATAACAAAGCGCCAGAAGACTAAGGTCAGCGCATTCACTTCCTGCAACGCATGTTTGCCGATGGGAAAGCTGCTGCCCCAGAAAAAGGTACAGATAAGAAGAAGCACAACTGCTTTCAGGATTGAATCGGAATTCATCGTCACTCCAAAGAACTTGTCAAAACAGGTTGCCTAGTGTATTGATTTCAACATTATAATAAATAAGCAAAATTAAGACGGTAAATGCCATAAATGAAACCTAACTACTCTTT
Source organism: Vibrio sp. ABG19 (assembly GCF_029962385.1). Lineage (NCBI taxonomy): Bacteria > Pseudomonadati > Pseudomonadota > Gammaproteobacteria > Vibrionales > Vibrionaceae > Vibrio > Vibrio sp. ABG19. The sequence continues at coordinate 33,434 of NZ_CP071707.1, forward strand.
AGACGATTTGCGCTGTTTTTGTGCTGTTGCCCGCTTTGCCAGTTTTAAAGAAGCCGCTGCTTATCTGGAAATGCCCCTTTCCACCTTGAGCCGTCGTATCCGCCAACTGGAAACCGATCTGCAACTCAGGCTTCTTAACCGCGATGCCCATCGGGTGATTCTCACTCATACCGGTGAACAGTACTTCCAGCGTTCAGAGGCCTTGTTTGACGAGCTCGGAGACATTGATGAGGATTTACACCGCGATAAACACCAGCCAACCGGAAAAATTCGTATCTCCACGCCTATCAACGCCGGCTCCCAGTTTCTGCGCCCGATTTTTTATGATTTTTTATTGCAACAGCCGGATATTCAGCTCGACCTGCGGTTCTCCAATTCCCTGATTGATATCGAAGCGGAAGGCATGGATGTGGTATTTAGGGTTGGCAGTCCGGTGGTCGATAACTGGATCGCCCGCCCACTCAAACATATTCATTTCCTCCTGTGCGCCCATCCGGATTATGATCTCAGCGCGATACAGCACCCCAAAGATCTGTGTGGTCACCCGACGGTGCTTTGTCACCCTATGATTCCCTGGCAACTGGTGAATAAAACCAATCACCAGGAATTTGATTACCATCCGCAAAAAGGTGTCCGGCTCGAACTCGATGAAATTCAGATGCTGTCGCATGCGGTCAAAACCGGACTGGGAATAGGCTATATTCCCGACTATTTTGCCCTGCCAATGATAGCGCAAGGTGAAATGCAGCACGTATTACCAGACTGGCGCAGTAAAGAACGCACCCTGTTTATGCTGTATCGCGAGCGTCAAAATATTCCTCTGCGCGTGCGACTGTTTATTGAGTTTGTCCTGCAATATTTCGACAGCCATGAATAAATGACACAGAGCGACAGACTTTTTGCTCGCTTAACCTCCAATTCCCAAGCCGGGCACTACACTAATGGAACGGAGGTGCATCATGACGCTCTTTTCCCCGTTAACGCTCCCAGTCCCGGCCAAACAGCTGCGTTGTGAAGACGACACACCGGTATGTTGGCTGTTGAGCCAATATCTGCTCAATGAATTTCAGTATGCCCTGCTGCATGAGCCAGGCATACTCGAGGATCGTGATCCTGAGTATCTGCATCAGTATCGGGTCAGCCTGCGCCGCTGTCGTTCCATGCTGGCTATTTTCGCCGTCGTTTATCCGCCTCAGGCCGTCACTAAACTCAGACAGCAGCTTAAAGTGATGATGGAACCCAGTGGATTGTTGCGAGACTTAGATGTGTTTACTGATCCCGATTCGCACCCGGAATCGTTGAGCACAATACTCAGTGAGCTGCTGCCTGTTGTGACCGCCAAACGGAGCAGAGTATTTCAGCGTTTTTCACATTGGATCGAGAGTGATGAGTACCAGCATATCACGCAGCAGATTTTTATCCGTTTCATCGATTGTGCTCAGCACCCGACTCAAGCCGGTTTGAAAAGTTTGCATTCTGTCGCTGCTTATCACCTCGAAAAACAGACTCGGAAACTGCTGAAATCCAGCCGCCGAATCAAGCCCGGCAGCACAGACGAAGAGATTCATAAACTGCGGATTGGTTGTAAGAAATTACGTTACCTGAATGACTTTTGCCGCGCTGTGGGGATAACCACTGCAGAGCAGTCATTGATTGAACAAGCTCAGCTAAAACATTGGCAGAGCGAATTGGGAAAATTTAACGATACTTCAAGTCAGTTACATTTTTGTCTGACCCATCTCTCGCCACTGCAGACAAACACAAAGACTGTCCAAGCTGTTGACGCCTTTGTTAAATACAGCCGGGAACAGCATCACGCCAGCAAGCAGCAGGTACTGAACAATATCGCCACATTGGTAAATCACGGAACAAAAAAGGCAGCGCATTAAATGCCTGATAACCTTCACCTTCGTAATACCCACTTCAGAGGTGTTTATTCAGGCTGGCCATCGTGCGGATTGTTCGTCACACCACACACCTGACTCGGCGGGCCGCCAAATAACTTGCCAAAGGCCGTGATAAAGTTGGCGGTATGCTGATATCCGGCCATGAGTGCAGCTTGCTGAATCGAAATCGCCTCCTGTTCCAGCAAAATCTTAGTCTGGTGCAGTTTCCGTTCACGCAGGTATCGCTGCAGACTCATCCCAAGCTCTTTGCGCGCGATACGCTGCAAAGTGGACACACTCATCCCCAGCTCAGATGCCATCTCAACCAATGACATTTCGTCCACCTGCTTTTGACGCAGGAATATCTTGAGTCGGGTCGATTGTGGCTTGGGTTGTGGTTCGCTGAGTAATGGCTGATGCTTCATATTAAGCAGAAGATTTTCCCACACCGCCAGGGTGAATGCCTCTCGCATCAAAGCCTCTGCCTGGTTATGACTATTGGTCAGATTCAGCACCTCCGCCATCTGCCCCAGATGAGGGGGTAAAGACCAGTCAAAACGACTCAGGTGCTGGCAAAAACTACGTTCAAAACCTTGTCGCTTCGCACCTGAAAGCTGTTTGTCCAACCATTCCGTAGACAGAGACAGCACGATGCTCCGGCTGCGCACATGCGCTTTCGCCGCACCCTGGACAGAATCCGGTCGTGCATAGAATATGGCCGTCGCCTGGATAGGATCAGAACGGTGGTAACGGCAACTCCTCAGACGATGAACATCGCCGTATGTCATCAGGGCTTTACTTTCCAAGGGAATAGCAATGATCAGCTGCGGCGTGAGCTGGCGTTGCGTGGCAAAATCCGCCTTATGCACAATGTCTTTGTTGTGAAACAGGATTCCCTGCTGCATTTTCAGATTTTCGACTCTGCCGGTAAACAGCCCGCGTTGTCGCGCACTGGTATCTTTAACCGCGCTATCCATCATCGCTTTATCCAATCCACCATCATCACTTTGACCATTTCAAAAAATAAAATGAACAATCCGCAAAATTCCTGCCGGATACTGAGTGGTATATTAACGCCGACAAAAACAAATGAAAATGATTATCATATCGCTTTAAGGAGTTAATATTCATGGTTGTCGCTAATACTACTCATCTGCGCCCTTTAGCCATCGCGGTCAGTCTTGCACTTGGTGTGACTGCATCTCCATCGCTTTTCGCCCAAGAGCACCACAACACCGGACAGGAGAACTACACCAGACAGGAAAACCACACCGAAGCAGCGGAATCATCTTCTAAAGAGCTCCTCGTGGTATACGGTAACCCCCTGTACGGTATGGCCTCTTCTGAAGAGACGGGTGGTTATGGTGTTGATTCAGCGACAGTCGGAACCAAAACACCAGCGGCACTGCGCGATATCCCTCAGTCCATCACGGTGCTGACCAATGACTACATTGAAGAGCGGAATTTTGTTGCGGTCGACGACCTGGCCAAATATACCCCCGGGTTACGTACCATGGTGAATGACAGCGGACGCTCGTCCATCTTCTCGCGCGGCTATGAATACGATGAAGTCAATTTGAATGGCTTACCGGCACCGATGCAAAGTAAATACGGCACTCTGCCTGCGCTGGCTGCTGTAGACCGGGTAGAAATCATGCGCGGCCCCTCTGGTTTATTTAACAGTACCAGCGAACTGGGTGGTGTGATCAACATGGTTCTCAAGCGCCCCACCGAAGAATTCAGTGGTTCAGTGACGGCACGTTACGGCAGCTGGGACCGTCATTATCTCGAAGCGGATATGGGTGGTTCACTGAATGACTCAGGCAGCGTACGCGGGCGCATGGTTGTCGCTAATGCCGATATTAAAAACCAGGTCGATGACAACGACAATGACAACGGCACCTATTACGGTACTCTGGAGTTTGATCTGACGGATCGCACCCTGCTCTCTGTCTACGCTCTGCATCAAACCAAAGACATTGTGCCCACCAATGGTCTGCCTGCCTACAGTGATGGTTCTATGCTGGATATTAGCCGTACGACCTACCTGGGAGCGGATGACGACAACTTTCATGCTGATACCACAGATGTCGGCTTTTCTTTACAGCACGCTTTTAGCAATGGCGGTGTCGGTCAGATTTCTGCGCGCTATATGGATCATGACATGTCCCTGGAGCAAACTTACACCAACGGCGCCGTTGATGAAGACGGTAACACCGGATTGATGTTCAGCGCGCAAGCTAACCAGCAAAAAAACACGTCTCTCGACATCAACTACAGCCAGATGTTTGATCTGTTTGGGCTACACAGCGAAATGGTCGTGGGCAGTGATTACAAACGCTATGAATCCGATGTGCAAAGCTACACCAACCGTAGCATCGCCTCAATTAACGTGTTTAATTATGACCCGGCCAGTGTCACTAAACCGACTTACCGCTACAGCAAAAATGTCCATTCCGAGTCTTCCGAGATCGGTTTATATGGCAAGGTGACCTGGCGTTTGCTGGAACCTCTGGCGGTCATTACCGGCGCCCGGGTATCCTGGTACGATCTGGAAACGGTGAATACTGTCATCAGCACCGGGGCTGACACCAAACAGGAAGACGATTTCAACGCTAAGCTGACCCCTTACGCTGGCGTAGTTTATGACCTCAACGATCAGCATTCTGTGTACGCCAGTTATTCCAAGGTCTTTAAACCACAGACCAGCCAAAATGAAAATGGCGACATGCTGAAACCGCGAGAGGGCCATCAGTGGGAAACCGGTATCAAATCGGCCTTGCTTGACGGCCGCCTGAATACCCGTGCCTCGCTGTTCCTGATGAAAGACAATAATATTGCCGCGCAAGCCTATGATGACAGTGGTGTGGCAATCAGCAACACCTACTGGGCTACCGGAAAAGTCGAAACACAAGGCATAGAACTTGAAGCGACCGGTTACCTGACCGATAACTGGATGACAATGACCGGCTATACCTATACCGACATTAATGAAAAGTCAGGCGATCACAACGGTAAGTTTGATGCCATACCGCACCATTCATTGTCATTGTGGACTGACTACCACCTGGCTGACTGGATCCCGGGCTTACACATCGGTGGTGGTATGACCGCGCTGAGCAACTACTCGTTCAGCAAGAGCGGAGTCACCACACATCAGGCTGGTTACGCGATCTTTGATGCTGCCCTGCGTTATGATATCACCGACAACATGCAGGCAACGCTCAATGTTTACAACCTGTTTGATCGCGAATACTTCTACCGTGTCGGTTCTACCACGACATTCAATATGTATGGTGAGCCCGCTAATGTCATGGCTGGTTTTACCTACAAATTTAACTGATACCGATAAAGTCCTTTATTCAGCGACCCAGACACGCGGCGTGGCGGGGAATCTTCTGCCACGCTGTTTAGCATCAGTCTGGCCAAATGAGCGAGCGCCGATACACCATTATATGATGAAAAAACTACTGAGTACTCTGATCGCAATGTTGAGCTTCACGACAGCCCAGGCACAACCTGTAAATTATGCTTTGAGCTACACCCACCATTCATCCGTTCTGAATGAAGAACGACAATACAGCGTTTATCTGCCCAAAGAATATGATTCACAGACCGGGCAGCACTTTCCGGTGCTTTATCTGCTGGATGGAGAGCAACACCTGCTAGAAGTTGCCGGTATCACCGATTCTTTGCGGGGAGGGCTCATGCCCGCGCTGCCCGCGATGATCATCGTCGCCATCCATAACACCGACCGAATGCGGGATTACACTCCCAGCCACACTCAAACGCTGCCTAATGGCCAGCCCGCAGGAAAAGCCTATGCTACCACTGGTGGTGGCGACAAATTTTTAACCTACCTCATCCGTGAGTTACGCCAGGAGATTGAACAGCAGTTTCGTACCACACGCCCAGCGTTGTTAGTCGGCCATTCTCTGGGTGGCTTGCTGGCCCTGGATGCGTTTACGCAAGATAATGATGCTTTTCAAGGAATTATCTCGATTGATGCCAGTCTGTGGTTTGATTTTCCCCGTCATAGCGAGCAACTGACGCAGCGGCTCAAACAGAAGCCGCACTTTCCGTCCTCGCTCTTTATCGCGATTGCTAATAATCCTTACACCCCGGGATTTGGCCGTTCCAAATTCCATCGTGACCAACTGCTGAAATTTGCCGATCAAATCCTGCAAGCCTCTGAGCAGAAACAACGCCAGACAGCACCTGAAAGAGATATCACCAGCCGCTATTATGCCGAAGAAGACCATCACTCCGTTTATCATCTGGCGGTTTATCATGGCCTGCAGTGGCTGTTTCGTGGTTATCGCCTTGATTTGAATCCGACGACATTTTCTCTCGAACGCGTCAGTGCAAACTACCAGTTTTTAAATCAGCGCTTTGGCAGCTCACTGAAGCCGGAGCGCAACCGATTACAAGCTCTCGAACACAAAGCTCGCCTCTGGCCTCAGATGGACATTTCGGTACAGCAGACACAAGCGCTCCTGCAGCACTATTACCGGTAAGAGCCACTACCCGAACCGTGCTAATCGGGTCATGTCAGTCACCTGGCTGATTCCGGTTAGCACAACGCCCGGCGAAACAGAACCCCGGATAACAGAAAAGGCGAAGTTAGCTTTGGACCACAGTTAAATCAGATTGGAATATTCACACCGGAATTTCAGGTATAAAAAAACCAGCTCTTGGCTGGTCGTCTGACGTTCAAGGCAAGAATGGAGGCGCGTCCCGGAGTCGAACCGAGGTCCACGGATTTGCAATCCGCTGCATGGCCACTCTGCCAACGCGCCTTACCTTGAACTTGCATCGGGCTCTCCCGCTGCGTTCGATGCACACTTTACGGATTGAGCCGGGAGAGTCAAACAAAAAAATCATTTTCTTGTTTAGTTGCTGACAAATAAACCAAACTGAATATTTATACGGCAAAAATAGCGTCAATCACCGGGTATCACCATTTTTTCATCAATCGTCCGACCAGATTGGGATGATAGTGCCAACAGTGATCAAACATGCTCATCAACTCCGGGTTACCATATTTGGACAAACTAAGAGCATGAAAACGGTTTTTTCCGGCTTTCAGTCGTTTAACCTGGGCCAGAACCTCTTCATCCTGTTTAGGGGCGATGAAATCGGAAATCACCACCATATCGGCATTTTTATAACGACCACTGCTCATCAGCTCAATCGATTTGAGCATCACCGGCTCAAGGTCGGTGCCACCATGAAAGGCGTAACTAAGGAAGTCGCTCGCCTCACGCAGGCCATCCTGGCGCGTCAGTTCATAGGTAATATGCTCGGTCGAAAACAGCATCACATAACAATCGCGGTCTTCTGCCAGGGCAATCTGCATCAGAGCATAGGCCATCGCCTTCGCGCATTGCTCCGGGAAACCGTTCATAGAACCTGATGCATCCACACACACAATAAACGGTCCTTTCTCAATGTCAGCCTGCTGATTATCCGGACGATGCGCTTTGACTTTGCGTAACGTCCGGGACTTGCCCTGCATGCGATAGTTCATCAACCGCTTGTCGATTAAGTGCTTATAAAACACCACTTCCAGTTCCGGATAAGCCAGAAACAGCGTTTCGTTGGGCAGCAACTTATTGAGATCATCACTTTCGTGAATGCCGACAATATCATCGGTGGCTTCATCGGATTTCTCTTCCACCAATTGCAACTCTTCTGTCGGCGCCCGATTGAGATCCGGATCATCCACATCACTGGCCATTCGGCCCAGCTTCTCGGCAATGTCTTGCAGCCCTTGGTTCTTCTTGAGAAATTCCGCGTGCCGCTTCATCACAGACAGATCACCACGACTCAGTTTCGCCGACGCCATATCCCATAAACGGCCAACACTGCCGGCATCACCCGACTCCGTCACCTTATCCATGTTGCGCAGAGTTTCCATGCGCTGATAGAGGTCAGCCAGCAGTTTTTCCTTGTTCGCTTCCAGCTCCATCACCTGAGCTTGCTTAATCGCGTCCGTTAACGACTGATACCATTGATCGCAAAAATAGTGCGGGAACATCGGGTTGTGGATACCCTTGTTCTTTTCCAACAGACGACGGGCCGGCAAATAGAATGCAGAATGCCACTCCAGCTGTTTGACCACATCATTGATGCGCTCAAAAAACATCTCCTCATCCCAGTGAATCACTGCCTGGTAAAGAGAAAGCTCCTCCTGGAAGCGCTCAGTTTCACACACCCGCGTAATGCGCTTCTTAACGCTGCCACGCCATTTAAGCAGATGGTTTTTGACCGTGGATTTGACCCCGCGGCTTTCGGCCATCATCATTAATTGTGAACGACCCATTAAATCGTTGACGGCACTATCGATAATACCGGAGTCCGCAATCATTAGGGCCAGATTCAATCCGTCCACACCAAGCATAAGTCACCTACGAGAAAAACTGGTCGAGATTACGATAACGTAATACGCTCTTTTCACACTCCGTTTGTATGATTTCCAGTTGTTGTTGCAATTGCTGCAGGGTCGCTTCCATTGCGGTAGGCAGCTCGGGGTCAATAAAGTTGTGAGGCAACGCGCCATGGAACGTTGAACGCACTTTGCGCAGGTGATGTTCGGCGTCAGAAAGCTGTGCCATCGCCTGCTCTGCCTTACGCAGCCACTCCTGATAACGTTCATTGTCCAGCCCCTGCTCTGTCACCAGAGAAACCAATACCGAGCGGTTGGCGATATCTTTAATGACCAGTTGATCGCCTGCATCGACATCAAAGCGCAGACGACACAAATTGGTATTCTGGTTCACATAGCCGTACACATCGCCGTGGCCATCTTTGATCACTCGCTCCAGTTCGTTTTTTGGCAGATAAACCCAGCGACTGTCGCCTTTCTCCGACTCGGATACCGACATATTGCTCTGCAGCAGCACCATTTTGACCAAGTCATAAGCCGCACCGATGCGATAGGTTTTAGCGCCGCGGATATCATAGTGATGGATCTGCTTTTTGATCAGGCCGGTCGAGGTCTCTGTCGACAAGTGCATACCAAAATCCGCTTCCAGTTCATCCTGGATAGAAGATAAATCTTCACGGCATAAGGTAATCTGTTGCTCGACCTGGGACTGGTCAAAGGCATGACGCAAGGCAAATTCACGAATCACATCACGTACCACATCACGGGACTCAGGACTGTTCCACAAACAGTCCTGCAACAGCAGCAAGTCAAGCGGATTGATGGCACTGCGACCGTTAAAAAAGGCGCTGGCTTTGAGTAGCTTGACCGCTTTTTTCCAGCGTCGATCGGACACATACATATCCATCTCAGCCAGATTGCTGCGTTCCACCGCCTGTTCGAGCAGTGTCTTAAGCTGATACAGCTTTTCAAATACGTCGTCACCCAGAGCAAGCTTGTCAAGCTGAGCCTGCCACTGATGATACTCTGCATCGGTAATCGCCAAGCCTGGCGGGATACTCGCTTCTTGCGGCGTACCGACCGTCAGCATGGATTTAAAATTCTGTTTATTTTGAATACGGTTAACAAACACTCGCACCAACATACGGTCATACAAGGCTTCAAGGCCGCTGTCTTCATCGGGCAATTCGTTGGATGCAGAGACCAGCAGACGCATCGGCACTTTCTCGATCTCATTACCATTTTTGAAGGTTTTCTCGTTAACGACCGTCAGCAAGGTATTCAAAATGGCCGGACCCGCTTTCCAGATCTCATCCAGAAAAACCACCTGCGAGGTCGGCAGATAACCGTCCGTCAGGCGTACGTAACGCCCGTTATCTTTCAATTCCTGAATACTCAGTGGCCCGAAGACTTCTTCCGGAGTCGAGAAACGTGTCATCAGATATTCAAAATAACTGCTATTATCAAAGGCCTGAATGAGGCGCTTTGCTATCAGACTTTTGGCAATCCCCGGAGGACCAAGTAAAAAAACGCTTTCGCCGGACAGTGCAGCAAGCAGACATAGCTTGATGGTACCTTCACGTTCGTACACACCGTCAGACAGCGCTTTGGCCAGTTTATTGATGCGTTCGGAGAGCAACGCCTGTTGCGCGTGCGAGGCAGAAGAAGGATTGATCATTAAATCGCTCCACGGCGGGGTGAAAAAAGGGCATTTGAATTAATAAATTTATACATTTGTTATCATTTTGTTACAAGTTAAATTTCATTTCAACACGACTTTATATCAGATTCCTGCCTGCGGCCGTAATGCAGAATCAATGATTGCAGATATAACGTTCATAATCTGAACGAATACTCTATCAACGGCGAATAAGTGCCATCAAGTGTCGCACAATTGTATTTGGGTCCGAGAGAGAAGTAAGATAAGGTGAAGGCCAAGCCGGAGATAACCTCTGGTTCGCGACTACCGGACACGAAGTACCCCCGCATGAGCAAAACCATACACAGCTGGAAAACTATTGCACTGACCGAAGAAGAGGTGCAGCTACCTAACGGACACACGATTACTCATACCACCATCGAACATCCCGGCGCAGCGGTTATTTTGCCCGTCACAGCCCAAAACAAGATCGTCCTGGTGCATCAATTTCGTCCGTCACTGAAAAAATGGTTGCTTGAGCTACCTGCCGGAACCATGGAGCGCGGTGAATGCTCACTGACCTGCGCGCACCGGGAACTGGAGGAAGAGACTGGCTACAGCGCAAACGAAATGATTGCACTTGGGTCCGTGACACCACTGGCTGGTTTTTGTGATGAAATCCAGTATTTGTACGTGGCAAAACAGCTAAGCAAAACCAATCGGCTGGGCTGTGATGAGGATGAAGTCATCGAAGTCGTCGAGCTGTCGGTGCAGCAACTGGAACAGAAGATTATCAATGGTGACATCACCGACAGCAAAACCATCGCCTGCCTGAGCAAAGCCCGGCTGTGCGGCTATTTGTAAGTCTGCAGTTAGGTCATTATTTACCTGACGAAATTTACCTATCGAAAACTAAGCGCCGTTCAAATCCATCTAAACGTTTTATGTGCTTGTTCTCTTTACCTAAGACAAGTACCTTCCGACTTTGCTTCTACGCAATATCGGAGGGCCGTAACATTGTCAGAGCCACATTTCTCCAAAATAATCTTGAGCTTACCCCAAGAGCAAACAGTAGCCTTGAGAGACGATTTTACTGAGAGCTAACCATGCGTTTATCACTTTTCATTAGTATGTGCCTTATCACTCTTACCTCATTTGCATATGACGGCGATCCCATTCTCGGACAAACAAAGATACCCAGTTGCCCATTTTGCCACGGCAAAGATGGCATCGCGCTGCAGGGGCGCTACCCTAATCTGCGAGGACAGGATGAACTGTATCTGTTGCAAGCCATGCGAGCCTATCAAAACGGTGACCGTAACGGCCCCATGGCACGTATGATGCAAATCCAGTTGCAAAGGCTGAATGATGAGGACTTACATGACATTGCTGCTTATTATGCCTCACAGGGTGGATAAATAGCCAAACAGTCCGTAAGAGCGTACTTTTTTCCGTGAAACTCCTGATCAGATCTGGTACAACATCGGCCGACCAGACGGACAAAGAATATAATGACTGAAAAAAGACAGGGGCGACGCAGCGCCCAGGATGCACAAAAGACCCGATACCATATTCTCAAAGTCGCTGCAGAGATGTTCTGCGAGTTGGGTTATGCCAGGGTGTCGCTACGTCACATCAGTGAAAAAGCAGGTGTGTCCCATAGCCTGATCCGCCATCATTTCGGCAGTAAAGAAAAAATCTGGCACAGCATCAGCGATGGCCTGCATCTGTATATGCAGTCCTACATCCGAACCGTGATTGCCCATATTCCTGCTGACACACCAGCCAATATCAAACTTTATCGTTTCCTGATCCGGATTCTGGCTCATGCCCTGATCATCAAACAGCCGATCCAGCTGATTGCCGATGCTGCCCGTCAGGAAAATGCCCTAGTCGACTATTTCATTGATAATGCAGGTGAAATGGAAGCATTAATCGCAGCGCTCGCCGAACAATACAATGAGCAATATCCCGAAACACCGATAAATATCTGGGAAACCAAGTGGCACCTCATCATGTTTGCCCACAGTGCTGCCAGCATGACGCCACTGCTCAAAGATACCTGGTCAGATGAAACCGATGATGTCGATGACTGCCTGCTGCGTCACTGGCAACTGTTCAACCAGATGATGGCGCAGAAATTCCATGTTCCGGAGGAAGCGGTGTTAAAACCGACCTCAGTCAAAGCTCTGTTACATCCCCATGATTATGATTGGGAAAAACAGTGCGTGACTCTATGTTGTCAGGACGACAACAAAGACCGCGAAGAAGAAACGTTACCGTGTCGGGCATCATTATCAGACAAATAAGCGTTATCAAGCTTAGCAAATTAAGTCTTATAAAATAATGCAGTAAACTGACTCTTTATTCGGATCAAATAGGGGCTGTATATCCAGCCCCTATTTGATTAGTTAACTTTATGCCGCCTGGTTCAGGTTCCCGCTAAACCTAACCACCTAAACCTAACCACAGCACTATTTTTTCTTACCGCGGTTAGCGTGGATTTTCAGCTTGGCTTTCATCTTACGCTTGTCAGCAGAGCGACCTTTACGGCGCGGAGCCTGGCTTTCATCCATCTGCACCTCCAGAGAAGGTTCATACCCTTGCAGCCACTCCTGTGGCAAACGCTGGTCAAGCAGACGTTCAATCGCTTCCAGCAAAGGCTCCTCATCCGGGCTCATTAGTGAGACCGCAAAACCACTTTTGCCTGCACGACCGGTACGGCCAATACGGTGCACATAATCTTCTGCCTTAAATGGCATATCAAAGTTAACCACTTGTTCTAACTCGGCAATATCGATACCACGCGCGGCAACATCGGTCGCGATCAGCGCGCGCACTTTACCGGATTTAAAATCCTCTAACGCTTTCTGCCTTGCGCCCTGGCTTTTATCGCCATTGATTGAGGCTGCTTTGATACCATCGAGTTTGAGCTCTTTAGCCAAATCATCACTGCCCTGCCGAGTGCGAGTAAACACCAGCACTTGTTGCCAGTTACGTGAGCCGATGAGGTAAGCCAGCAATTCACGTTTGCGCCTTTTATCAACCGGATACACCATCTGCTGCACCGTTTCAGCGGTTGAGTTGGTCGGGGTAACCTGTAATTCAGCCGGCGTCTGCATCATACGATACGCTACTGCTTTGATCTTGCTGTCGAACGTCGCCGAGAAAAACAGCGTCTGGCGCTCTCGCGGCAGCTTACGCAGCACACGTTGAATATCGGGCATAAAGCCCATATCAAGCATGCGATCCGCTTCATCAAGCACTAATACTTCCGTGTTACCCAGATAGAGTGTTTTCACATGGGCATGGTCGAGTAAACGTCCTGGCGTTGCAATCAGAATGTCTGCACCGCCTTTGAGGTTCTGAACCTGGACTTTCATACTAGTTCCGCCGTACGCGGTGACAATTTTCAGCTCACTGTCAGCGGCATAGGCCGTCAGGTTATCAAATACCTGCTGCGCCAGTTCGCGGGTCGGAACCAAAACTAATGCCCGAATATCTTTCGAGTTTGCTTCGCGTGCTTTCGGCTGATTGACGAAGCGCTGAATGACAGGCAAACCAAATGCGGCCGTTTTACCCGTTCCGGTTTGTGCTCCGGCTAATACATCCTGGCCATTTAATACCGGCGGTATGGCTTGCGCCTGAATTTCAGTCGGTGTTTTTATCCCCAGCCTATCGAGCTGTTGCACCAGTTCTGGGGCAATACCTAAAGAAACAAAGGTCGAAGTCGTTTCGGACATATCAGAATCTCTTAAACAATGAACCGGTTTATCTCACACAGAGAGACATAAACGGATGTGAATGTGTTGAATGGGCGCGAATTGTATCAGAGCTCAGAGCGTTTGGCTTTCTCTAATACATCCGGATACAGGACGGTAAATAGCTCGGCTAAGCGGGAGTAATGGCGGCTTAGACCATCAAAGCAGTGCGCCAGCTTCCCCATACGCACACTGCGTTGCGACATACGCTGCAGAGCAAATTCGATATTGCTGAGTTCTGCGTAGGATTCAAGCCAGCCGCCCTGCCACATCGCACCGGAGACGCGGTTAAAACGGTCCGGCAGGGCGATGGGTTGAGGAGACGCGATCGGTTCAGAAGACGCTCTGGTTTCAGAAAAATTAGTGGCTGCAGCAAATGTAATAGCTTGCTCACGGGTTACGCGCTGGTGCGCCTGACGCACAAAACGCGATAAACTCAGGTCATGATAGTGGGCCCACTGACTGGCCAGACAGTGATCCCAGAACATATCGAGGGCAATGGGTGCGAAACGACGGGTATCGGCGCTAAAGCATTGTTTGGCATGCGAAATGACAGGATGACTATCGGTATAGGCATCCACCAGCCGATGCAGCCGTATCCCGCTGGCGATGGGAGCCACATATTGGCTGTCGGGATCACCTTTCACAAAATCGCCCAGCAGGTTGCCCAGCAGACTACTCTGACAGTGATCGGCAATATGCAAATGGGCGAGATAGTTCATAGGTTAATCGTCAATATGCAAACCGGTATGGTGATTAAGACGCTTCAGCGAAGGCTTCGACGTCATTATAGTCTGTCAGCGCAAAGCCGATTTCCAGCGCATCAAGCAGCTCCAGACTCTCTTCTTGCTGTGTTGATTGGTCACTCATTGTTGACCTCCTTCTTTTTGTTCAGGCCTGCCCACCCTGGGCGACCAGATTCCATGTTATACCGTTTATATGACGCCCGAATGAAAACCGAAAGTCATTTTGCAGTAAAGTATGATGTTTATCATAGGTTGTTCGCACACTCCACTCTTTCACCGATCATTATCTTGGCTTCGACAGATGTACGAAATTATTTACGGTTTTGGATTTTTATTTTTACAAACGCATTGACCAAACCTTATTCCTGCTACAAAATAGCCAAAATCTAGCGAATATGGCAGTTATCAGCGCTCATTATTCGCACAACGCACTATGCAACCACAACAACTGTATAAGAATATTTACACTATGATGAAATCAAAGCTTTTTGGCAGTACTTTGATTATCGCCGGCACCACGATTGGAGCCGGGATGCTGGCTCTGCCGCTGGCATCGGCTGGAATCGGTTTTTCAACCTCTCTGATGATCATGTTCGCCCTGTGGGCCCTGATGGCATTTACCGCCTTGCTGATGGTGGAAATTCACCAATATGCAGATAAAAGTGCTACGCTTCACACCCTGGCCAAACAGATCCTCGGTACCAAAGGTAAATGGATCGCCACGTTCGCTATGCTGTTCCTTTTCTACGCACTTTGCGCAGCATACATTGCCGGGGGCGGCGCACAGTTTAGCAGCCGTATTTCAGAGCTGGCTGGTATCCAGGTTAGCGGCACGGCAGGTACGCTGCTGTTTACTCTGCTTGTTGCAGCCGTTGTAACCATTGGCACTGGCACGGTCGACAAAGTAAACCGCCTGCTATTTACCGGTAAAATGGTGACTATGGTGATGGTACTGAGCTTTCTGGCACCGAATGTTTCGGAGTCTTACCTGCTGAGCATGCCGCTGGGACAAGGTCTGGTGATAGCGTCAATTCCGGTTATTTTCACCTCATTCGGTTTTCACGGCAGTATTCCGGCCATCGTCAACTACCTGGATGGGCACACACCATCATTGCGCAAAGCGATCGTGGTGGGGTCAGCCATCCCACTGCTCATTTACGTCTTCTGGCAAATCGTGACTCTGGGTGTGGTCAGCCAACCTGATTTGGTCGAAAACGCTGGCCTGAGTGCTCTGATTGGCACTCTGGCGCAGACAGTTCATCAATCGAATCTGAGCAGCGTTATCGGGGTATTTGCTGATTTGGCTCTGCTGACTTCTTTCCTTGGTGTGAGTCTGGGCCTGTTTGAATTCATGGGCGACTCCATCAATAAGAAAAGTGCACACAAAAGTGGCACGATCAAGCGCGTGACCGCCGCTCTGATCACCTTTATTCCGCCGCTGATGTTCGCGCTGTTTTACCCGCAGGGTTTTATCATGGCTCTGGGTTACGCAGCTATCGCGCTGGCAGTTCTGGCGATTTTCCTGCCACTGAGCATGGTCGTGCGCGTTCGCCGTCAAACCTCGGATCAAGAGTATTACCAGGTCATGGGTGGCACTCCAGCTCTAATACTGACAGGCGTCGTCGGCGTTGTGATCATTGGGGCGCAGCTGATGATCACATTCGGAATCTTGCCTGCACTTGGCTGAACCATTTCACAAGTTTTTCATCGTTCACTCTGAACGATGAAAAACACCACAAAGGGTGACCTATTCAGGCCACCTTTTTTTATACGCCAATAAATATGATATAAGTCTCAATTCTGACATTTCAATAACATACATTTCATTAATTTATGCAATGCACAGCAAGTTAACAGGTACGATATGCAGAGTTTAAGCGTACTTTCATCTGCATCGGAGTAACCATGAAAGAAGTTCAATTCAGGACGATTGACCGCGTGTTTATCAAGATGTCCATCAACGACAAAATGTGGGTCATCTTTACCCTGTTTATCGCTGCCATATCCAGCCTGGCCGCCCTGCGTTATGTTGACACTCTCGACCAATTCGAAACCCAATCGAAACAGGCGGTTGAATATAAATTACAGGGTATGCTGAGTCACGGTGACGTGAATACGCTGCCGGGTTTACAAAGCCGCAATACATTGTCCCCAACCTCATACTTAAACGGTAAAGTGACCGCTACGGCGCAAGCGCAAAACGGTGGTATTTTCGCGTTGTCAGAAGACTTTTCTGCTCAGGAAGCGGCAACCCGCTCTGCTGCAATGACCTCTTTTGCTCTGACTTATCTGTGGGCCATCCCGTTTGCGATATTTACTTATTGGGTGGCGACGTTTATCGGCGGGGCGCTGTGGGTGCTTTACACCACCACGCTTAAGATTGCGGACGGTGATTTGACTTCTCGCCTGGGCTTTTATCCGGGACGTGATGAATTCGGCACCATTGGCTGCGCACTCGATAACGCGATGGATACCCTGACCGATCTGGTGGTGACGGTAAAGGGCAACTCAGCAACTCTGCGTGAGAGTTCGACTACTTTTGCCCGTGAGATGAAAGAGAGTGAATCCCAGATCCACCAGCAATACGCCTCCCTCGATTCTGCAGCCACGGCGATGGAAGAAATGACCGCTTCTGCTCAGGAGGTGTCGGGGATTTCACAGCAAGCGACACAACAGGCTGAGCAAGACGCACTGCAGGTCGATAGCAGCCGCCAACGTGTCGAGCAGGCCATTAATGAAATCAACCAACTATCACATTTCATTTCTCAGACTTCCTCTTCGGTGACCACGCTGAACGAAAACGCGATTCAGATTAACGAAGTCATCACTGCGATTAATGCGATTTCAGAACAGACCAACCTGCTGGCGCTGAATGCGGCCATTGAAGCGGCGCGCGCCGGTGAGCAAGGACGTGGCTTTGCCGTCGTTGCGGACGAAGTCCGCACGCTGGCAGGACGCACGCAAAAGGCGACGGTTGAAATTCAGTCGATGATAGAAAAACTGCAGGCTGAAAGCAGAAACATCGCCGATATGACGCAGCAAACCGTCTCCCAGGCGCAAAGCAGCAGTGATCTGGTCGCAGATATCGGCCAGGATATCAACCAGATTGCCGATTCGGCCCAACGCATTAATGATATGAGTATTCAAATCTCGACTTCAGCTGAAGAGCAGAGTTCGGTTGCCAATGGCATCGCCGCAGAACTGAGTGATATCCGCAGCCAGTCCAACGCGATCCGCAGCGTAGCGCAGCAGTCGTCAGCCGGTATTGCCAGCATCGCTCAGGCAACCGAAAACCTGAGTAAAATCCTGGCTCGTTATCACACCAACTGATGAGCATGCTGCGAATGGTTCGGTAATGGCTGGCCCACAAGCGGCACCTCTGCTTATGTTAGATACAGTCTGACAAAAAAGCCGGTCAGTTCAGTGAACTGACCGGCTTTTTATTACCACACGGATAAAGCACCAGATTATGCGTCCGGATAGCCCTGCGGGTTCGCTGACTGCCAGCGCCAGGTGTCGGTGGTCATCTCTTCCAGGCTACGTTTAGCCTGCCAGTCCAACTCCTGCTGCGCCTTGGTTGGGTCAGCCCAACACTCCGCAATATCACCCGGGCGACGTGCAACCAATTGATAAGGTACGGGCTTTTGCGATGCCTGTTCAAAGGCTTTCACCATCTCCAGCACACTGTAACCATTACCCGTGCCCAGATTATAAATATGCAGACCGGCTTTTGCGCCAACCCGTTGCAGTGCGGCGATATGACCATCAGCCAAATCCATCACATGGATATAGTCACGGACACCAGTGCCATCTTTAGTTGGATAATCGCTGCCAAATACCGACAAGAATTCACGCCGTCCAACTGCAACCTGGGACACAAATGGCATCAGATTGTTGGGAATACCTTGCGGGTCTTCACCCAGTTCACCTGACGGATGAGAGCCGACCGGGTTAAAGTAACGCAGCAGCGTAATGCTCCAGTCCGGGTTCGCAGCCTGAAAATCCGTCAGACACTCTTCCACCATCAGTTTACTGCGCCCATAGGGGTTGGTCGCGCTGGTCGGAAAATCTTCCGTAATTGGCACGCTGGCCGGATCGCCATACACGGTAGCAGAAGAGCTGAAAACCAGAGATTTCACGCCGGCTTCACGCATTGCATCCACCAGTACCAGGGTGCCGTTAACATTATTATCATAGTATTCCAACGGCTTTTGTACCGATTCACCGACCGCCTTCAATCCGGCAAAGTGAATAACCGATTCAATCTGGTGGTGTTGCATCAGTTCAACCAGCAACGCTTTGTCGCGAATGTCGCCCTGCACAAACTGCGGCTGCACACCGGTCACTTTTTCAATTCGTGCCAGAACGCTCGATTTGCTGTTGTACAGGTTATCGAGAATGACCGGCGTCATTCCCGCTTCTATCATCTGAATACAGGTGTGGCTACCTATGTACCCCATCCCGCCTGTTACTAAAACCTTCATCACTAGCCTCCTTTGCGTTTGCGCATATTGTAGCGACATTAGTTACTGAGATCATTTAACAATCTGCGATTTTTACCCAAAGCGGGGCAAGTCAAGCCAAACTCTGCCACCACAAGCAATAAGCGCGATGATGCTACTCAGCTGATTTGGCAGCACTGTTTTTGTGACCGCCGGAGGAAGCTGCCCGGCAGTATGTCAATCCAATATGCATTCAATGTTGCTGATCTTGACTAAAAAAATGTAGACAAAGCCTGAAGAAACAGCACACTAGAATCTATCGCTCTTTTAGCCTCAGATGCTAAGGCAGCCATCGCCAGGCAAAAACTCCGCCAGAGCTGCATCACTCCAGGCAAAATTGCCTAAGCTGATTAGGTGGCGCATAGAAAAGAGTATGCACAAACGGTGAACAAGCAAAGACAGCAAGCATAAAACGAGCAATGCGTATAATGCTGTGCTCTGTAAAATTCATCCTTTAACCCTCAAGGACAGTAAACCGGTGACGAAACGAACAATCAAACTCAATTGTGATATGGGCGAGAGCTTCGGAGCCTGGACTATGGGGGCCGATGACCAGGTAATGCCTTATGTGGATATGGCCAATATTGCCTGCGGCTTTCATGCCTCAGATCCGCATGTGATGAGCAAAACTATCGATCTCGCGTTACAGCACGATGTCATGATCGGTGCCCATCCCGGCTATCCGGATTTACAAGGTTTCGGGCGCCGTTCCATGGCCTTTAATGAAGAAGAAATCTGCGAACTGCTGATCTATCAGATTGGAGCTTTGAAAGCACTGTGTGAGAGCAAAAATGCCGAGCTTGGTTATGTCAAACCACATGGCGCGCTTTACAACGACATGATGCGCGACCAAAGCATTTTTCGCGCCGTAGTCGATGCCGTGTCCTGCTTTAATCTGCCGCTGATGATCTTGGCTTCATCCAATAACCAGGACTATCTGGATATTGCCGACCGTTACGATGTCCCGCTGCTGTTTGAAGCCTTCGCAGACCGGACTTATTTAGCAAACGGGACACTGACTCCCCGTTCAATGCCTAATGCCGTGCTGAAAAATGAAGATGACATCCTCGGTCAGGTACAGCAGATCGCCCATTACGGCAAGGTAACCAGCGCCGACGGTTTTGTCATTCCGATTGAAGCAGACACAATATGTGTGCACGGCGATAACGATGAGGCCATTGGCTTGATAGCCAGAATTCGGGATCTGTTATAAGCCGGGTCATCAAACGAAAAAGGATTTTCAATTGCAACTCAACTATTCCATTGAGCCTGTCGCCGAAAGCAGCCTGCTGATTCGTTTTGGTAACGAATCCAGTGCCGCGCTTTCGCTGGTGATCGGCGACATCGCCAGACGAATCCGTTTGGCGCTGGGTGACTACATCATGAACGTCACCCCATCTTACACAACCATCTTAATCGACTATCTACCCTACCGTATCGCCAGCAAACACTTTTTAAAAAGAGTGATTGTCTGTATCGATAAAGCGGTTAGCCAGGAAAACAGCCTCGGGGAGATCGTCGAGCTGCCCGTGTACTACCATCCGGACGTCGGCCCCGATCTTGCCCTTTATCAGCAGCAGGGGCTGGAACTTGAGCAAGTGATTACCCTGCATACCGAGCCTACATATACCGTGGGAGCGATTGGCTTTGCGCCTGGTTTCGCCTTTATGACCGAAATAGCAGCGCCTTTGCGCCGCTCGCGCCATTCCTCACCTCGCCTCAGCTTACCCAAAGGCAGTGTTGCCATCGCGGAACATCAGACCGCGGTCTATCCGAATGCCTCCCCCGGTGGCTGGAACATCATCGGCAACTGCCCGCAGCCACTGTTTACACCCGACCACTCACCTATGGTGCTTTGGGAAATCGGAACCCGGGTCAAATTTCGCGCCATCAGCCGCGAAGAGTTTCTCGATCTGGGGGGAGAAATTAGCCCAGAACAATTTCAGTGGGGACGCACATCATGAGCGGTTTTATCACAGCCATTAAACCCGGCCAGCTCAGCCTGATTCAGGACTTTGGCCGCTTTGGTCTCAGTCACCTTGGCATTACTCAATCCGGTCCGGTAGACGATTACGCTTACAGCTGGGCCAATCACCTGCTTGGCAATCCGGTCAATGTTCCGGTTCTGGAAATCACCCTGGGACAAGCGGAATTTAAAATCGGTCATGCTTGCCAGCTCGCCATCACTGGCGGTGATCTGGCTGCAACGCTGGATGGCGTACCGCTGACAAACTGGTGTACGTTCAGCGCACGTAAAGGTCAGCGTATCAAGTTTGCCTTGCCGAAAAACGGCCTGCGCGCCTATCTGGCGGTACGCGGCGGTTTTCATGTCGAGCCTCACCTGGGCAGCGTTGCTACCGTCACCAAAGAGAGCTTGGGCGGATTACATCACAATGGTCAGCCACTGCAGGCTGGCGATAAACTGCATTTCGCCCCCCATACGCTGGACAGTAAACCGTTGCAGATGACGTTTCGCCTCAAACCGGATTACAATCTGCCACTGCGCCTGCGGGTGATTGAAAGTTATCAGAATGAGACCTTCAGTGACGCGGCGCGCCATACCTTTTTCACCCGTACTTTCACTGTGAGTCAGCATGCCGATCGTATGGGATATCGTCTTACCGGCCCGGCTGTCACGCCACCACAAGAGCCGATTTTATCAGAAGGTATCGCTCTGGGCTCGGTGCAAATCCCGCCGGACGGCCAGCCGATCGTGTTACTCAACGACCGCCAAACCATCGGGGGGTATCCGAAAATCGGATGTGTCGCGAAGATCGATTTACCGAGACTGGCTCAGGCCAAACCCGGCCAGAGCGTACGTTTTGTCAAAGGTGATTTGGAAGGCTTACAGGAAGTATGGTGCCAGTGGGCGCGCTTTTTCGGCTATTAGCCTTTTCGACAACTCTTTAATAGCAGCCGTGCTCCTACGGGTTTCCGCCCACGACAGAGAACAAAAAAGCCCTGAATAATCAGGGCTTTTTCCCATGCAAACCAGTTTAACGACTGATTAAGCACTACCAACAACCTTGGCCAGCGCGCGCGGATAGCCGCGTTCATCAGCCAGTTGGAGAGCTTTCCGTTCAACCTGCTCTGCCGTCAGTCTCATACTGACCGGATGCAAATCTTCAATCGAACCAGTCTGATTCGCCTTCACTAAATTCCAGGTTGCAACGATTTTCTCTGCCGCTTCTAACGCAGAAGAGCCTTTCACGACCTCGATACGCGCGTAATGCTGGCCGGCAAAGGTCACATCCGCAGCACGCAGTGTGGCATCATCACCCGGAATTTGCTGCGCGCCAAACAGAGGCTTACCGCCCACTTCCGCACGAGCGAAGTCAGGAATAAACTGACTCATATGTACAATCGCACGCTGAGTCCGTTCCTGAGTCGCTTCCGGCTGCCAGCCGCGGGTAATTTTGTTTTCCAGATGTTGAGGTAATTCTGGCTGGGAAGAGGTTTCGTTTGAGGCAACCAGACCGTCATCGAACAAGGTAATGCCCTGTGTCATGCCATGCAGCTGGAACACACCATCGGCGTATGGCGTCAACTGAGCCATCCCCTGCGGCGTGCCACGCGGGCCATGGAAGATAACTTCCGGCCAGGCCTGCTGACATTGCGGCCACTGAGTGACATAAGCAGCCTTAAACTCAACCAGACGCTGACGCTGCTGACGCGCCATATCGTCCAGCTTACCTGTTTCGAAACCACAGGCATTGACCAGATAATCGCAGGCCGCATAGCGGGTTTTGCCCTGCTCATCCAGATAGGTCAGTTGCCATTGATTGTCGACAAAATCGCACGCTACCAGAGTTGAACGGGCCAGTACCCGGCAGTTTGGCAGCGCCTCGAGTACCAACTCCGCGCTGGCAGCAAGACGAAAAACACTCCAGCCATACTCCTGTACTGCGATCACCGGATATTTAAGCGTATCCAGATCGGTGTGCTGGGCAAACGGGATCAGCCACTCTTCAATCGTACCCGGTTGCTCGGGTTGAGTCAGCTTGGCAAGGCGATCAAGATCCTCGCGCATAAATGTCTGATAGTACTCGGCCGGAGAACCCAGCACCCGATTGCGTTCATCTTCATCCACCAGTTGTTGATAAGCGCGTTGAATCACTCCCAGACGCGGCAGGATATCATCCGGCACACCGGGATCAGAATACGGCACGGCTATCACGGTAGGACGTTTATTGAGCGTATGCGGATAAAGGCGCACGGTATCGATCGACTGACGCAACAGTTCGATGCACTGCTGTAAAGAGATCTCTCGATACAGGTTGCCACCAGCATGTAAGTGACAGATAGGCGGACCGTTGACCAGCCCCGGACCTTTTTCCATCAGCAATACATCAAGCCCTAGCTCGCTCATATGTACTGCTGCGGTAGCCCCCGCAACACCACCACCGATAATGGCAACGCTGGGTGACACGCTATTTTCGGATACTTGTAACATTTCACTGCCGATTGTCATTCATTCACTGCTTATTCTAATGGTTGTAAAACACTATGAAAATCACATTTTTTACGCGGTCTTAGCACGTAAAAACAATACCTTTCATAACCACCTCCCATTGTATGTGCATTTAGGCGCTTAGATCACTTCATGAACAAATCAAGACAAAAAAATGAAAAAAAATGCTTGACTGATAATTGCGAAAAACCAATTTTCACCCCCTTGTGTATAACGCATTGGCGGGATCCTCCGGCCCACAAGGCTGGCACGAAAAGACCAGTTATTAACAGGTCGAGTTATCCCAAACTTTATCCACTGTTTTTGTGGATAACTCACCTGTTCAGCTGATTCGATTTTAATTAAACGCTTTATTTATAGGGACTAACAGCCGCTTGATCAGACTGCTGACCACCAGCGCCAATGTGCAAAACGTGATAACCGGAAGCATCAGCCAAAGCATAAAATGCACCGACGGCGTCAGCTCAAAGCCAAATTTCATCACACTGGCGACGACAATGTCGGCGCTGAGGCTGGCAACCAGACCGGCAATCAGCGCCATCAGGCCATATTCAGCCCAAATGGTACGTGTAACCCGCCTGCGACTGGCCCCTAGTGTGCGATAAAGCTGAATCTCCTGCTGGCGCTGACTCAAACTGAGCCGCAAGAGCGTGAAGATCAACAGGATCCCCGCCACAACCCCCAACGCTGCCAACACGGTAATCGACCAAACGATCTGAGTCAGCAAATCCTGTATCTTGGCCCCCATAGAGCGAATATCAAGCAGACTGACCGTTGGATGGCTACGTGACAGCTGGTTGAGTAGTGGGTCATTTGTTGCTTCCACCCGAAAACTGACCAGCCAGCTGCCGGCAATGTCACGCATTACATCCGGCGTGAAGATAAAATAGAAGTTGGGCTTCATATCGCGCCACTCCACATGGCGAATGGTATTCACCACCGCTTCAAACCGCTGACTGTTAATAACAAACGTCAGGGTATCCCCGATCTTAAGTCCCAGATCGCGCGCCACATCCTCTTCAACCGAAACACCATTGGTCTTGGTCCACTGGCCGGACAGCACCTCATTGTACTCAGGCAGGCTGTCACCCCAGGTAAAGTTGAGCTCACGACGCAGTGCATCGGAACCTTCTTCACCCTGAGTCTGCGCCTTGGCATCGGTGCCGTTAATTTCAGTCAGACGGCCACGAATGATAGGAAACGCCTGCGAACGTGCAATCCCAGCTTCATCCAGAGTCGCAAGATAAGCATCCTTTTCATACTCGGCGATGTTAAGCGCAAACGCATTCGGCGCATCCGGTGGCAGAGTTCTGCGCCAGTCAGACAACAAATCAGTGCGCACCAGCCATATTACCGCCAACAACATCAGAGACAGAGCCAGAGCACCAAATTGGATCCCTGTCGCCGTGCCGGAGCGGTTAATACGGCTTAATGCCAGCTTCATTGAAGTATTGAGAGGTAGCCTGGCCAGCAGACGCGTAATCGCGATACTTAGCACCGCAAGGACGGCAAACAACACCACAATACCGGCCAGAACTATCCACAGCAGACGGTTTTGCCAGTAAACCAATACCATAGGCACTAAGGGCACCAGAATCAGAGCGAGATTCCAGCGTTTACGGCTCTGCTTTTGGGCCGGTTGCATCACACTGACCGCGCTGACACTGAGCAAATGTCCGAGCGGGATACCCAACGCAGGCACCGCAATCAACACACTCGAAACCAGAGCCACCAGCGCCGGGGTAATCCCATAGCCTGGCAACGGATTAGGTAATAAATCCACCAGCGGAACCCGAAGCAGATATTCCAGACCGATACCAATCACAATGCCCATCACCGAAGCAAACGCGAGCAGCATCAGCACCTGCAGCGATAACCAGCGTCGAATCCAGTGTTTACTCGCCCCCAGACTTTTGAGCATTGCTATAGTGCGAATCCGGGTTGAGACATAGTGTTGACAAGTCAGCACCAGGGTCGTGGCCGCCATGATGATCACAATCGCCACCGTCAGCGACAAATATTGTTCCGTTCGTTCAAACACCTCATTAGTACGACTTGCGCTATTCTGGTCAAGCCAGCGATCACTGGGTGAGAGTTCGACGGCAGATTTGAGCTGTTCAACCTGCTGGGGCTCTGCATTGATAAATAAACTGAAACGGACCCGACTGCCCAGTTGCAAGGCGCCGGTGCGCCCGACATCCTGCTGGTGAATAAAAGCAGATGGCATTTGCTGAAACGGGTTAAAGCTCAGGCCCGGCTCTTCAACAATGCGCCCGTTGACAATGAAGTCCGCGTCACCCACCGTAATCTGATCGCCAATCTCAACGCCAAGCTGAGAGAAAATACGTTCATCAAGCCAGATTTGGCCTGGTTGAACCTGTGAATAAGTCTGCGTACCGTCTGACAGTTGCATTTCACCGCGCAGCGGATACTGGCTGTCCACCGCTTTAACCGTAATCAGCTGCATACTGTTGTCACTGAATGCCATAGTACGAAAACGGGTCATACTTGAGGTAGCAATGGCTTGCTGCTGCGTAAGCTGGGTTAAAGACTCCGGTATCGGGTTGGCCGACACAAACACGCTGTCGGCCGTGAGGGCATCTTTACCCTGTTTGACGACCACTTGCTCCATCCGGCTGGCCAAGGCTGTCAGAGCGAACACACAGGCAATGATCAGGGTCAGCGCGACCGAAATCGGCCACAACTGACCGTGGCGAATTTCGCTGAGGCTCCAGCGAATGAGACGGCGATTGAGCGCCGGGGCCGAGTCATGATTCATGTACGTTCCTCCAACATTCCTGCCTGCATATGGAAACGACGCTGACAACGTGCCGCCAGTTTCG
The DNA here is from genome assembly GCF_029962385.1 of Vibrio sp. ABG19. NCBI lineage: Bacteria > Pseudomonadati > Pseudomonadota > Gammaproteobacteria > Vibrionales > Vibrionaceae > Vibrio > Vibrio sp. ABG19. The sequence continues at coordinate 59,670 of NZ_CP071707.1, forward strand.
GGTCATGCGTCACCAGGATCAGTGTGGTGCCATGCTCACTATTGAGATCAAACAGCAAATCAATCACTTTCGCTGCAGTTTCCTGATCCAGGTTGCCGGTCGGTTCATCAGCAAACAGCACTTGCGGGCCAATCATAAACGCCCGTGCCAGGGCGACCCGCTGCTGCTCACCGCCGGATAACTGACCAGGCGAATGGTGAATACGATGTTCCAGCCCGACCGACGCGAGTAATGCCGTCGCACGTTCTTTGTCTTCTGCCTCGCCTTTGAGTAGGCAAGGCAGAGTGACATTTTCCAGCGCAGTCAGGCTGGGGATGAGAAGGAAACTTTGAAAAACAAACCCGACCGATTCACTGCGAATCGCGGCCCGCGCTTCGTCATCCAGGGCAGAAAGAGCCTGCCCGAGCAAGTGAACTTCTCCTCCACTCGGAGTGTCTAAGCCAGCAAGCAGGGTCATCAGCGTCGATTTACCCGCCCCCGAAGTACCGACAATAGCGACACTTTCTCCCTGATGAATCTGCAGATTCACTTCTTTAAGGATTGTTAATTGCTCCTGATTGGTGGAGACTACTTTGGATAATGATTGAGCTGAAATGACAGGTGTTTGCATGATTCGACGATTTTCCTTAATTCTGATTCTACTGTTTTCGGCCGGCGCAAACAGTCAAACCTTACTGGTTCTCGGTGACAGTTTGAGCGCGGGCTATCAAATGCCGATTGAGCAAGCCTGGCCCAGTCTACTCGGTGGTGCGCTCGAGGAAAAAGGCAAAAGTGTTTCAGTCATTAACGGCAGTATTTCCGGCGATACCACAGGCAATGGCCTGGCCCGTCTGCCCGCGCTGCTCAAGCAGCACCAACCCGACACTGTGCTGATTGAACTTGGTGCGAATGACGGCCTGCGCGGCTTTCCGCCTAATGTGGTTGAAAACAACCTGCGTGCCATGATTGACCAAATCAAAGCAACCGACAGCCAGGTTATCCTGATGCAGATCCGCATCCCGCCTAACTACGGTCAGCGCTACAGTAACGCGATTGCCCAGCTCTATCCGGCGTTATCGGATGAGAAATCCGTGCCTTTGATCCCTTTTTTCCTCGAACAAGTGATCGTCAAGCCAGACTGGATGATGAACGACGGCTTACATCCTAAGCCTGAAGCACAGCCCTGGATCGCTGGCTTTATGGCAGAACAGCTTTCTCCGTTGCTCTAGATAGCTCCTTTGACTGAAAGAGCCCTGCCGAAATGTTTACTTAAGAGCGGTTGCACTTGCTCAAAATTAAACCAACATTATGTTTTTAAAACGAACAATCATGAGCAACAGAACCGCACTTAAAAACCGAACCGCACTTAAAAACACAACAGCAGGAGGCGGGCCGCACTCAATCTGCTTCCTGTTTTATTATAGCCAGCCTGGTGGTATCAGCGGCATCTGCTGTCAACGCTCAGCCTGCTAAGACTTTTAAAACCCGGCTACCGCTTTTAGAGCTTTGCTACCGCTTTTAAAAACCTGCTCCAGCTTTAAAAACATAGCGCGTTTTCACCCATTCTGGTTCAGAACCCATTCAATCCTGGATAGCGGTTGAAGAGGCGTTCTCTGAGTTAAAATCCCCCCTTTTAATGGTCTAGCTCAATAAACTTTACCCAGCTTTACGATAATGTAACGACTTACCCTACTTTAATTAAAAAGGTAATTCTCCATGCGCATTGAGCCTGTTATCCAGGGAGTGGTAGCTCGCACCGCTCATCCTTACGGTTGTGAACAAGCCGTATTACAACAAATTCAGTACGTTAAATCCGCAAAACCGATCACTGGCGGACCCAAACGGGTACTGATCCTTGGTGCTTCCTCTGGTTTTGGACTCGCAGCACGTATCGCGTTGACGTTTGGTGGTGCAAAAGCAGACACCATCGGGGTCTCTTTTGAACGCGGGCCTTCAGAAAAAGGCGTTGGCAGCGCAGGTTTTTATAACAACCTGTACTTTACTGAATACGCGGAACGGGAAGGTCGTACCGCCGTCAATATCAATGGCGATGTGTTTTCCGCCGAAGTGCGCACTCAGGTCATCGAAGCGATCGAAACCTACTTTGAAGGTGAAGTGGATTTGGTGATTTACAGCATCGCCAGCGGTATGCGTCGTCGGCCAGGCAGTGATCAGTTTTGGCACTCAGCGATTAAGCCGATTGGCGAGCCGGTATCCGGTTCGACTATTTTGCTGGAAAACGATCAATGGGTGGATGCCACTCTGGAACCGGCCTGTCAGGAAGAAATCGACAGCACACTGAGGGTGATGGGCGGCGAAGACTGGGAAAGCTGGATTGATACCCTGATCAACAACGAATCTGTGGCTCCGGGTTGTAAAACCATCGCCTTCTCTTATGTCGGACCGGAAGTCACCCATCCAATTTACCGAGATGGTACGCTGGGCCGGGCTAAAGTCGACCTGCATCAGACCAGCCACTCTCTTAACCTGAAACTGGCCAATTTTGACGGCGCAGCGTATGCCACTGTGTGTAAAGCTCTGGTCACCAAAGCCAGTGTGTTTATTCCCGGACTCAGCCCTTATATTCTGGCCCTGTATCGGGTGATGAAAGCGAAACAGACCCACGAAGGGTGTATCGAACAGATGCAGCGCCTGTTCAGCGATAAGCTGTATGGTCAGAACAAGGTTCCGGTTGATAGCGAGCGTCTGGTGCGGATGGATGACTGGGAACTCAATCCTGATATCCAGGAAAAAGTCCGCCAACTGCTCAGCGAAATGAACGGACACAACTTCCAACAAATCGGCGATTATGCCGGTTTCAAAGCGGAGTTTCTGCGATTGAATGGTTTTGGATTTGACAACATTGATTACAGTGCCGATGTCGACTTAGAACCCTTTAAAGCATTTATCTAGTCTGCAGTGCCAGATTTATTTTAATTAACGTCAATATGTGAAGATCCCGACCCTTTGTCGGGACTTTTTTTGTCTATCCCCACCAGTTCTTCTTATACTCAAACCAGTAGCCGCATGATTACAGAGCTCGGAGCGCTCACTCTTTATCGACTTGCTAAGGATGGCATTTATGTCGAAAGTAACCTCCCCAAAACCTTTGGTTTCAGACCAAATTCTCAATGGATGGCAGACTCTCATCAGTCAGTTGGCGGATTTCGCCAACGTATCACCCGCAATGATAACGCTCGGCCCATCGCTCAGTCATCACATATGCAGTTGCAGTAACAGCCGTAGCCTGGCCGATAACAGGGCCAGCAAAGAGAACAGAGTGAAGGCCGCAAGCCGTCAGACCGCCCACTTATCACCATCGGAAGAGGCGTCACATATGGCATGGTTTGCCTCCGGAGATACAAAACGGTCGGGCACCAATTACGCACCATCTGCCGTTCTGACGTTGTGCTGGCCTGACGGAGAAACGTTCGGGGCTATCTGTTTACCTGAATTATCCTGTTTACCTGAATTATCCTATCTATCCGAATTATCGGCGGCGAAGTTATTGCATGATGATAAAGAATCGTCTGATAACGCCACGCTGGCGTACAACCACTACTTGCAGCTACTGAATGGCTTGCGACGCACGATTGAAACTCACCTGCACAGCCTGTGGCAACAACACTCACTGCAGCGAGAAAACGAGGAGCTGCAAACGCGTTTACAAAGTCGTACCCAGGATCTTGCCGCACTCAATTATTCCCTCAATCAGGAAATCGATAAGCGCCAGGCCGCGGAGCAATTATTAGTACATCAACATTTGCACGATGCCGGCACCGGCTTTTTTAATCAGCAGGGGTTGGAAAATCAACTCGAGCGCCTCCTGGCGGCGGACATCAATGCAGAAATAGCAGTGTTGCATCTTGGTTTTGCCAATGGCCGTCATTTACAAGCGCGCTTTGGCTATCAGGCCTGGGAGCAGATTTTGCGCCTATATGCCAGACACATTGAGTCGAAGCCGGAACTTAACCTGACCATCGCTCGCCCCAGTGCAACCGATCTGGTATTGCTGATCGCCTCTTCACATCTCAGCTATCATCTCAACACCTTGTGCCATCAACTGCTCAATCTGCACCAGTCGGAATGGGAGTGGCAGCATCAACGTTTTCATCTGCATGCCTACGTCGGTATTGCTACCAGCCTCGACAGCCGTGATGTGCACGCCCTGCTTGAGCATGCGCATGGCGCCATGCTGGTGTGTAAAAACTCTGGCTATGGTTTTCACTACCACTCATCGGCGACAGAACAGACGTTCAGTCCGGGCAATGCATTCTCAGGCTCCCTGCAGCAGGCGCTGCAGGGGGACGAAATTGTCATGCTGTTTGCGCCTAAGGTACAACCCAAATCGCGCCTTTGGGTCGGCGCCCAACCACAGCTGCGCTGGAAACATCCGCAACTTGGTGACATCCGCCACGATAGCCTGATGCTGATTGCCAGACAAAACGGCCTGGGTGCCGAACTGGGTAACTTTATTCTGCGTCAGGCCATAGAGACAGCGAGTCGCTGGTATAGTCAGTTCAGCCAGTTGACCATCGCCATTCCGTTGTCAGCACAACAGATGGAAAATGGCCAGCTCGCCTGGCAAATCGAAGCGCTGCTTAATGCTCATGATCTATCCGCCATCCATATCGAACTGGAAATACCGGAGCACGCGCTACAGGGCGATGACGTCACCCTGCGCAATACGCTGAGCAGCCTGCACGATATGGGGATTCATCTGACCTTAAGCGAGTTTGGTTCCGGGCCTACCTCTTTTCATCAACTTAAAATGCTGCCTTTCGATGGCATTAAGCTCGATAAACACTTTATGCGCCAGCTCTCCTCAGATCGTGGTGACCCATCCACCCTGCGTTCCGTTATTCATATCGCCAAAAAACTCGGGCTGCAAATCGCTCTGGAAGGGATTGACCACTCGGATCAGGAGACTTTTTTTAGCGCAGAGGGCTGTGATATCGCTCAAGGCGCTTTGTATGCGCAGCCACTCACCGCCGAGGAGTTTGAACTGGTCATGTTTAATCAGCGTGAGTCGATTGCCAAATAAAATCTGCCCGCAGCGGACAACTTACAGGCGTGACGATGATTAAGCATCATCATGCCTTTACTCACAGGACACAGCTTCCTATAATCGCCCCCCTTTCTCTTTCTCAACGAGCGACCAAACGAGATGGATGTATTAACTGCTAATCTGAAAAAACTCGAAAAACAGAACTATCGGGCATATCAGCAAATTAAAGGCCAATATGATTTTGGTGATTTCACTCTGTACATCGACCATATTCAGTCTGATCCATATGCTTCTGCGTCTCGTTTGCGTGCCACCCGCGCCTGGTCACTGACCGGCCTGGAATGGCTGCGCGAAAAATCGGCGTCATACCAAATTGCCGCCCGTGACTTTATCGCGCGTACTTTCGCCGAACTGGCCAAACAAGAGAATGCGCTGTCAATAGCTCTGACCGGTCAGACCGTGCTGGATAACACCGCCGTATTGTTTAACGATCAGGGCATCGAACTGCGTTTTCGCATGCACATGCCAGCTGAAGGCCGCAACATTCTCGCCAAGAAAGCACTCAATATTCTCACCTTCCACCTGCCAAAGTTCATTCGACGCGCCACACTGGAACGTGAACTGGACAAAGCAGCACTCATTCATCACTGTGAAGTCGTGGAAGATCAGGATGCGCTTCGCGCTCAACTTGCCGAGCATGGCCTGGTCGCCTTTGTTGCCAATGGCAGTATCCTGCCCCGCGTTGCCGGTAACTGTGATTTACCAATGAAAGATGCGGTTGCGTTTAGCGCGCCGTCATCGCTGAGCGTGACACTTGATACACCAAACCAGGGTCCATTGACCGGATTGGGTATTCGTAAAGGCATTACCCTGATTGTGGGTGGTGGTTTTCACGGCAAATCAACGTTGCTGACTGCGCTGGAACGTGCGATTTACAACCATATCCCCGGCGATGGTCGTGAGCGTATCGTGACCGATGCCAATGCGGTTAAAATCCGCGCCGAAGACGGTCGCTGCGTACACAGCCTTAATCTGGCTAACTACATCAACCATCTGCCGATGGGTAAAAGCACGACAGATTTCAGCACTCAGGATGCGTCTGGTTCGACGTCACAAGCAGCCTGGCTGCAGGAATCAATTGAAGCTGGCGCAAGCACCTTACTGATTGACGAAGACACCTCAGCCACCAACTTTATGATTCGCGATGAACGTATGCAGGCGCTGGTCAGTAAAGGGGATGAGCCGATTACGCCATTAGTTGACCGCATCGGTCAACTGCGCAATGATCTCGATATCTCAACTCTGATCGTAATGGGCGGCTCCGGCGATTATCTGGACGTGGCAGATAGCGTGATTCAGATGCACGACTACCAGGCCGTGGACGTAACCGAAAAAGCCCGTCAGGTGATTGCTCAGCACCCGAGCGAACGTCGTAATGAATCAGAAAGTCCACTAGCAACCTTTGCGCCACGCAGTTTGAATCGTGCCGCGCTGCAGAAAATTCTGGCTGATGGTAAATTCCGTGTCGCGGCGAAAGGGGTTGATTCACTGCGCTTTGGTAAAGAATTTGCGGATCTGACCGCACTGGAGCAGCTTGAGTCATCCGCTCAGGTGCATGCTATCGGCTGGTTGTGGTTCCAACTGGCACAACTGCCAGGCTGGTCGAAGAACCCGGCCAAAGATATGGAAGCCATGCTGAGTGATCAGTGGCACGTCGTGATGCCGAATCATGGCGATCTGGCGAAGCCACGTATTGTGGACGCGATGGCCGCACTAAACCGGATGCGTAAATCCCAGTTTAAAGCCTGTTAATTCTTTAATTCTAGGCTCTGTTAACCCTCGCACATCCAGACTTATCGGAGCATTGTCAGAAGAACTGATACTGCAAAGAGCTTAAGCAACAAAGCAAAAAACATAAGGCTCGCGAAGTGAACATTCGCGAGCCTTTATTTATTGGCGCTTATATTGATTTGTGAGGCGATTCATCATCCTGACGCAGCACATTCCACGCCGCACACAAGACACGAAAACGCTCGGCATCACCGTTATCACGGTCCGGATGCCAGCGCAGGGCCAGTTTGCGCCAAGTTTTACGGATCTCAATCGCACTCGCATCGGCCTGCAGTTCAAACAGGCGCAGAGCGTCACTGCGTTCCAGACTTTGCAGATTATCGCCCCCCACAAAGCGGCGGTAACGGGTCCAGAACTCGTTAAGCAGGCGTTTAACCTCGCCCTCACTCGCTTCGTAATGCTCCCAACGGGTGTAGTAATCACGCAGGGGCTCTTCGGCATCAATCACATGGCTAGCATGCTGAAAATTCGCCATCAGAACAATGTCCATCGCCTCCACTTGCAGCCACTTTTTCGGGTAGAGGATTTCCTGCAACTGGTACAAGGCATTCATGATGAGAAAATTGCGTTTAAACAGATCCTTATCTGGTGCCTCATCCAGAACCGGAACCAGCTCCAACTCGCTGAGATGGGCCGCCAGAGTATGGACCTTCCAACCGGACGGTTGACGTTTCAGCACTTCCAAAATAGGCCATAGCAGTGGGTTTTCCATATAAGTCTGGAAGCCCGCACTCAGCGATTGTGTATCAGACATAATTAGCTCATTCAGCAAACTCTGCTTTAATTCAAATCTATACACTGCAATTTGTCGAGCAACCTCCGCTGACTGTGTGTCAGTTTTTGGACTCAGCTCTTTTTCTGATCAATCTCTGACACAAAAAAGCCAGCGTAATGCTGGCCTCAGATTGACTTTAGTAGGGTGGCTCGAGGTCAGATAACACCGAGCTCGCGCAGACGCTCCATCAAATAGCTGTGCGCCGTATAACGCTCAGACAGCACGACATCCGGCTTAGGATGCAGAAACAGCGGCAGTGAAATACGCGATTGAGTCTGGCGCTCGCCGGTCGGATTAATAACGCGGTGTGTCGTGGACGGAAAGTAACCGCCGGACGCTTCCTGCAACATGTCACCGATATTGATGATCAGGTTACCAAAATCACAAGGCACATCGATCCATTCACCGTCACGGCCTTTCACTTGCAGGCCTGGCTCGTTCGAAGCCGGCAGCACTGTCAGCAGATTGATGTCTTCATGCGCGGCAGCGCGAATCGCCCCCGGCTCCTCTGCACCACTCATTGGCGGGTAATGCAGCACGCGCAGCAGTGTTTTCTCACTACTGCGGATCATTTCCGATAGCGCAACCGAAAAACGTTGTTGTACATCCGCCGGAGCATGCTCTTCCACCCAGGCCAGCAGAGTGGAAGCAAATTCATTCGCACGCTGGTAGTAATCAAGAATTTCGTCTTTCAGTTCTTGCGGAATCTGTCCCCACGGATAAACATGGAAGTATTCCTTGATGTCTTTAACGGTTTGACCCTTAGCGACCTCTGAAACCGATGGCGGAAAATAACCATCCTGGGTGTCGACATTAAACTGGAACTCATTCTTACGTTCTGAAGTAAAAAATTGATACCAGTTACGGTAGATAGACTCAACCAACTCTTTCGGGATCGGATGGTTTTCAAGAACTCCAAATCCGGTATTGCGCAGTGACTGTACGAACTGCTCCGGGGCATCTGGTGCCAGATAATCGATAGTTTCCAGTTTCATAACTTTACTTTTTGTTGTTTGCATCTGTGTGTAACGATAAGCGCGCGATTTTAAGAGCCACTGTGCTGTAAAGCAAACGTTAATCGGAACTTGCGCCTTAAATCGGGCAAGTTTGGGCGAATTTCGCTGTTTTCAACCAAATTGGTTATTTTTGGCTCAGCTGATTATATATTGAACTTTAGCTGAGTTGAGAAAAGTTTACGCGACTCTGACCAAATTTCCAGCTCAGACAATTGTACAGTGTTCATTAAAATGGCACCATGATAACAGCTAACTAACAAGGATGATAAAAACAGATGAGTGACAGCCCTTCTTTCCCGAAAAGTTTAATTGGCCTCAGTCTGGCTTACGCCCTGGTGTTCCTGTTTTCTGCCATCGCGCCATCATCACGCTCAGTATGGATTGCGGAAATTGTCCCGGTGATGCTGATTCTGGCAGGGATATGGTGGACCTCCGCTCACCAAAGACTCAGTAAAACCGCCTACCTGCTGATGTTTGTCTGGCTGACCTTACATACCATAGGAGCCAAATACACCTTTGCCGACGTACCGTTTGACTGGTTTAATCACCTAATCGGCTCAGAACGTAACAACTTTGATCGCGTTGCTCATTTTGCAATTGGCCTGTATGCCTACCCGATCGCCGAATATCTGATCCGCAAAAAACTGACCAACGGCTGGATTGCCGGCATGTTTGCCCTATTTTGTATTATGAGTATCGCTGCAGGTTATGAAATCATCGAATGGTGGTACGCGGATCTGGCCGGTGGAGAAGACGGCATTGCGTTTTTAGGTTCTCAAGGTGATATCTGGGATGCACAAAAAGACATGCTGTGCGATACCCTGGGCGCACTGACCGCCCTGTTGATACTCAGCTGGCAATCGGCACGGCAGCCAAAACGTTTCGATTAAACCCGGCGCTGGCCTGGATGAAGCTGCTCAGCGGGGAGTGTTGTGCTCAATCCAGGCCAGGTAAGGGTGAAACCCTTCCACTATCGGTACCTGGACAATCTGCGGCACCTCATAGGAGTGCAGCGTTGCCAGTTCCCGCTCTAACTCGGCATAGCACGCTTTGCGGGTTTTGATCACCAGCAAGATTTCATCATCACAACACACCTCATCGTTCCACATATAGTGACTTTGAATCGGCATACTCTGCACGCAAGCAGCTAACTGCTTGGAAAGTAGGCTCTGGGTAATCTGCAGGGCATTTTCCTGACGATTGGTGGTGGTCAAAACGATACAAAATGCCTGGCTGTCCATAAATCCCTCCTTTATCGGTCGCTCTGTTATCTTGCCTGACGATCTGCTATCTTGAGAACGGATACTGACATAATATCAAGCATATACCGACTTGTTATCGTCTGTCCTACCATTCTTTCATTGTGAGATCTCCGTAAAGTTTAACCGTGAGATCCAGCTAAAAGTGACTAGCGAGCTCCGGATAAACGTTCCGACGGAACAACAAATTGCGACAGGTTATCAATTTTGTCCAGAATCACCACTTGCTGATAAGTGGTACGGTTACGCTGGTTGAGCGGTTGCAACTGATAGGTAGTGACGCCAGCCAGAACCCCCGCTTCCACCCCTTTGGCGGTATCATCAACGTAAACACACTCGTCCAGTCTGAATCCCATATTCATCGCGCAGTAACGGATCAGGTCCGGCTCCGGTTTCCAGCTGTTGGCTTCGAAAGCAGAGAAAATACGCCCCTCGAAATAAGGCAGTAATCCCGCCAGTTTAAGGGCAAATTCGATACGTTTGGGTGGCGCGTTTGAAGCAACGCAAAACTCAACCTGATGGTGTCTGAGAGTGTCGAGCAAATGCACTGCACCGTCCATTGGCTGCAATTCGCGAATCAACAGACGTTTAACGGCACGGCGATAACGTGACTCGAGCAGGGTCAGGTCGGCACTCATCCCAACCAGTTCTAGGGTGGAATTTAGAATTTCGGCAATTTTCCCACCAGCGAAGTGAGCGGCCACATCATCAAATGTGAGTTCAACCCCCAAGTCGTTGAAGATGTTAACTAATGCCTCACAGCACAGACGTTCACTATCGACCAACGTACCTTCACAGTCGAAAATAACGCAGTTCGTTTTTTTGTCAGACATATACGCTCCTTTTTTAAGCAGTGTATCGTCAGACTGTGAAGGAGAGATGATCGATTGAAGGAAATGAAACCGCTCTCACAACTGTAAGATCAATTTCGCAACCAAGGTCACTTTTTAACCGTCCAGAATCATTCTCTGTCTTGGTGCTGAAATACAATCAGACTAGCGTTGCCAGTAAACCTGGCCACTAAACTCATGTGCCTGACGCCATTTTGCCAGCACTGCCAGGGCAAATTCTTTTTCAGCACCAAATGGTTGCGCGTTTTTCACCACGATATCCGACACAAGAACCTGGTTATCTTGCTCAGTGACTATCGCCGCTGCCGCTGGCTGCCCATCGGCAAAGCCAAGATAAAGCGAACACGGTTGTGAATAGATGATTTGAGTAAAAAACTCCACCAACAGGCTTTGTTGCTGTTCGGAATCAAACTGGGTCGCTTGCAGAAGTGCGAACATAATCGTCAGGCGATGAAAGTCGACCAAATAGATATCATCCAGCACCACATCGGGCTGCAACGCGGAAACGCTGAGTTCTTCAACCTGGCGTGATTTAATCAGCGCCTGGTACAGCGAGCGCCCCTGCAGGCTTTCCGCTGTCGGGTATTCGACGTCTACCTGGCTCCATAGCCATTGATTTTTGGTATCAACAATTGGAAGAGATGACTGGATCATAAGACCTTACTTCTTTTTATAGGACAATACATCATAAGCTGGCCAATCATCTCACACATGGCGGGATAGTAAGCGAAGCGTCGTAGGCTGCAGTCTATCACAACTCAGGCTGGTGTTTCATAAAACCTCGGTCTTGCGGAAAAGATAACAACATCGCCCTATTCTCACCACATGGCTCTGTCATTCTCAACACATGCTGCTATCATATTTCCAGCATAAACAGTTGGAATAGTAATATGATCAAGAAATTAGCAGCGGTTGCCCTGTGTGCTCTGGCATTAGCCGGTTGTGACCGTTCCGAAGTCGGTGATGTCAGCCTGGGACTGTTCACGACAAAAGACATTAAACTCAATAATTTAACTGACCCTTTAGTACCAGGTGTCACCTGTCACATCGCCAGTATCGAAGCCGATTTGAGCCTGGCTGACCCGTCTGATTCATCGATTGCCTGTCGTCAGACCGGAGAAATTACCCCGGAAATGATTGCTCAGATCGACAAATCCAAATCCGGCGAAGTTGTATTCCGCAAATCGAAAAGTATCTTCTTCAAAACGATGAAAATTCGTCGTATTTTCGATGAGCAAACCCAGACATTAATGTACGTGTCTTACTCGACCAAAGAGACCTCAGGCAGCTTTAAGCACAGCCTGTCGACCGTGCCGTTGTGGGGAACAAAAGCTTACAACGCGTTTCCGGCCGAGACATCTCAATAAGCAAGATGTAAATACAATAAGCAGGTGCAAAAAAACAAACCGGTAACCCACTGCGCCATTAAAATACAAGCATCACGCGGCCCGACTTGAGTCGCGTGATATTTACCAAGAAATGAAATGTAAAAATGAAACTTCAGTGAATTTTTTGTGATACTATTCGCGAAATTTTCCCATTTTGCCCACTTAACCGATGAAGTTTCCTGGACAACGCAAATCTAAACACTATTTCCCTACCAGCACCCGTGATCCTTTGGTCAATCAGCTGCGTGAAACCCCGACCATGCACCGTCCGACTATCGTCGGCATCGGCCAGACCATGGTGGATATCGAAGCCAAAGTAGATGACGAGTTCATCGCAAAATATAATCTGAGTAAAGGCCATTCGCTGGTGCTTGAAGAAGCACAAGCTGAAGCGCTCTATCAGGAGCTGGTGGAAAGGAATCTGATCACCCATCAGCACCCGGGCGATACCATTGGCAATACTCTGCACAACTACTCGGTACTGGCCGACAGCAAATCCGTACTGCTTGGTGTGATGTCAAAGAACATCGAAGTTGGCTCTTACGCGTACCGTTACCTGTGCAGTACATCGTCCCGGATGAACCTCAACTACCTGCAGACAGTCGATGGCCCGATTGGTCGCTGCTACACCCTGATCTCAGAAGACGGTGAGCGTACTTTTGCTATCAATGAAGGTCAGATGAACCAGCTGCGTCCGGAAAGTATTCCGCAACGAGTATTTGAGAAAGCCTCTGCGTTAGTCGTGTCATCTTATCTGATGCGCGGCAAACCGGAAGATCCGATGCCAAAAGCGGTACAGCGTGCGATTGAACTGGCGAAGAAAAACTCGGTTCCTGTCGTCCTGACTCTCGGCACCAAATACGTGATTGAAGGTAATCAGGCCTGGTGGCAAGAATACCTGAAAGAGAACGTCACGGTTCTGGCGATGAACGAAGATGAAGGCGCAGCACTGACCGGCTTTAGCGATCCGCTGCAAGCCGCGGACAAAGCACTGGACTGGGTCGATATGGTGCTGTGCACTGCAGGGCCAATTGGCCTGTATATGGCCGGTTATGTGGATGATGCGGTCAAACGCAGCACCGAACTGCCTCTGCTGCCAGGCCATATTGCTGAGTTTAACCAGTATGAATTCAGCCGTGCGATGCGTCAGCAGGATTGTTCACAGCCTGTTCGTATATACTCCCATATCGGCCCGTATCTGGGTGGTCCGCTGAAAATCAAGAACACCAACGGAGCCGGAGACGGAGCGTTGTCGGCACTACTGCATGACATGGCAGCGAATAGCTACCACCTCAAGAATGTGCCAAACTCCGCCAAGCACGATCGTCACTATCTGACCTATTCATCACTGTCGCAGGTGTGTAAATACGCCAACCGAGTCAGTTATGAAGTACTGACTCAGCACTCTCCTCGCCTGTCGCGCGCATTGCCGGAACGAGAAGACAGCCTGGAAGAAGCTTACTGGGACCGGTAATCGGAGCTGATTAGGGTTAACGCGGCGCAGTGTAATGACTGAGCAGCCACTACAAAAAGCATATTTAAGCGGTCTTCGGACCGCTTTTGCGTTCTTAGCCGGTCATGGTGTAGCGCTAAACAGAGATAATTTTGACTCAAATCAGGAAAAAAATACAATATAATCCGAATGATATATAAACAATTTCGACTTATCATAAAAGCTGGCGCCAGGAAACAGTCAATGCAGTAAGACATGCGCAATCGCACGCTTATTAGTAGAGGGTAATTTCATAATTGAGACATCGTTTCATAAACGTTATCATGGTTGCATAAAATAAAAAGTAACTTCAATACGTTCAGTTTGCCCTTGCCGCTACATGAGTAGCCATTTTCATCGTTAAGCTCGAATCAATGCGATTCTAAAAAGAGCCAGGTACATTTGTTATGCCATTGACGCAGGGACTGTCCCAAGGCACGAACCCCAACCTCACCGATACCCAGAAAAAACGTCTGGTGCATATTTTTGATATCGTCAGTGAAGGTATATTTCATATGGATAGTCAGGGCTGTTTAACTTTTTACAACCCTGATTTTTACCAACAATTTGGTTTTAGCGCTCATACTATTCAATTGGAAGAATGGTACGCTGTTGTGCACCCGCAAGATCGCGCCATGCTGAAAAAAAGGGTGCTTGAACACCTGACCAACCACAATCAAGTGACCTCGCATTACCGGGTTCGTAAAACTAACGGTCAATACATCTGGCTTGAAGGTATCGCTATCAATCGCGAGTTGAACGGCGACAGATTTATGGTCGGCTATCATCGCGACATCTCTGATCAGAAATTGATGGAGACTTTCCTTAATCAGGCAGCCTACTACGACAGTATCTCCGGCCTGGGCAATATGACCAAACTGCTCAAAGATATTGATAACGCAAAACAGGACACTCAAGCCTCTAGCACACTGATTTATCTGCAGATTGACGATATTAAATCTTACGAAAATCAGTATGGCAGCGAAGTCAATGAACATGTCCTGCAACACGTTATTGCCGCATTAAACGGAATCCGATGTGAAGACGGTGACTTTTACCGTGTACGCTCGGACGATTTTGCGATCCTGTTACACCGTACCGACAGCGATACCGCACTGCGCGCTTTGTGTCAGGACATATTGCAACGCTACACCAAATCGGTCCAAGAGCAAGGCCACCTTTTTGGCAACCATGTGAGTATTGGCCTTTATCCGGCGTTCAGCAACGAAGACACGGCCGAAGAGATCGTCAATATCGCCTCACGCACTTGCCAGTATGCACGTGAAACCAACCGCTCACGGGTTGAACTGTACAGTGGAAAAACACAAAAACGCGTGGATCGCTATTTCTTCATTGAACGCGGACTGAAAGAAGCTCTGAGTTCACGCTCTTTGTCGGTCAAATTCCAGCCAATACTCAACGCCCAGACCGGGCAGGTTTCTAGTTTTGAAGCCTTGGTACGCTGGCGTTCTAAAGAATTTGGTGAAATCTTTCCGGATGAGTTTATTCCGGTGGCCGAGAAGAAAGGCCTGATCACAGATGTAGGCTATCAGGTATTTGGCAAAGCGTGTGAATTCATCGAACGCTATAACAGAATTAACGGGCTGAGTATCCGGGTCAACATCAATGTATCGGTATTGCAGTTACTCAATACCGCTTTCCCTGCCACGATACAAAAAATGGCCGAGCAAGCCGGAATCGCTCCGCAATCTATCGTGCTCGAGCTGACCGAAACCGTGATTCTGGATGGTAACAAGAACGCACTCGAGCAATTAGTCACTCTTAGCAACCTGGGATTTCAGCTCTCTCTGGATGACTTCGGCAGCGGCTTCAGCTCAATCAACAGTTTTTTCGATCTGCCGCTCAATCAAATCAAAATCGATCGCTCAATGGCCGCTAAAACGTTGACTAATCAATCATCTGAACAATATCTGCAATTTATCATTCAGCTTTCTAAAAGCAAAGGCGTCGATATTGTGATTGAAGGGATTGAGACCGGATCCATGTATCAGAAATTCAAGGCAATGGGCGCATCGTACCTGCAGGGTTACTGGTTTTCCAAGCCTCTGTCGCTCGCAAGTGCCAGCCGTTATACCTTGTCGAGCAATCTTACACTAAACAAGGACTAAGTTGTGAGGTAGCTCAGATTAACTCTGCAGATCACAAATGATTCATGGCTTCAGAGTGGATTTTAGTGATATTGCTCCATATTATCGCCGAAACATAAGGAATTGTTTCAGCGTATGATCCTCAATCAGACTCCTCTCTCGACTTCATCATCGTTTCATCTTGAAGTGAAATGCCTGCTGTTTACGCTGGTGATCATTTTTTTGATCAATACTCCGATGCGCTTTATCAAAGCTGACAAGCAGGCAGACTTCAGTATGCAACTCAGCACGCTACAAGACACCCTGTTACTCAAGCGCTCTACGGCAGATAGCCTGCTTGCCCTGGCCGATACTCAGATCGCCATCGATTACTTTAGCGAACCACAACAGTTTAATGATGTTTCAAAGCAGCTGCTCAGCAGACAAACCTTGGTTAAGTCCCTGAAAATTATCTCGACGCAACCCGATGACACACGCTACGCCAGATTAATCGAGCAATATAACCGTTATTACACCAGTGACCTGAACAAACAGCAAATACAACTGTTTATCGCCCCTCATTCCCGCCTTTTAACCGAGTTTAAAGCGCTCTATCAGGGCACTCGTCACATCGGCTATCTGGTGCTTGAAGCTGACCTGAGTGAATTCTCTGAAGTGTCGCGTAAGGATATCCTATTGCTGGGAGAGGACGGCACTGTCTATTCAAGCACTGACCGAAGCTTAAAGGCCTTGGACTCAATCGCCAGCAAATATCCCCAGGCCTGGCGCGACCTGCAACTCAGCAACCGTAACGCCGGAATCATGGAATATGACGATGTCAGTTTTATTTACCGTAAATTTAAGCTGGTCAGTAATCACACCAGTTACCTAATCAAAGTGGTTGATAATCATGAGCTGGTGCCCCCCTACTTTTATCTGGTGCTGCTCCTGGGCAGTATCACGGCCGGGGTAAGTCTCTACCTCTATCGGTTACGCAAAGACAAGCTGGAGCTGACTAAAATCACCTATACCGATGAACTGTCCGGCCTTCACAACCGCCACTATCTGAAAAAAGTCAGTGCGCAACTTACCGCACAACAAGGCTACTACGCCTGTAT
This sequence comes from Vibrio sp. ABG19, assembly GCF_029962385.1. Classification (NCBI taxonomy): domain Bacteria; kingdom Pseudomonadati; phylum Pseudomonadota; class Gammaproteobacteria; order Vibrionales; family Vibrionaceae; genus Vibrio; species Vibrio sp. ABG19. Next base: position 76,494 of record NZ_CP071707.1, read on the forward strand.
TCTCGATATCGATCATTTTAAAGCGGTTAATGATAAATACGGCCATGATATTGGCGATCAAGTGATCAAGCGCGTCTCATCAGTAATAAAAAGCCGGATAAGAATCACCGATTACGCCTTTCGTTTTGGCGGTGAAGAGTTCGTTGTGGTGGTCAAAACCGAATCGGCGCAGCAGGCAGTCAACATCTTTGAGCGCATCGGAGACGATGTCGCCCGTTTTATCCAGAAACCCAACGTGACGATTTCGGGCGGTGTCTGGCCGGTGAACGACTCACTTGACGAGGCACTTAAGCAAGCAGATGTCTTGCTGTATCAGGCAAAACAGAATGGCCGAAACCTGATCATCAGTCAGGCAGCGTAAGGTAAAGCCGTAATCAAGAAAAATGGAGAAATAAAAAACGCCCGGCATTCAGGCCAGGCGCTGGTTTCATCATTGTCGTTAAGCCGGACAAATCAAGCTCAGAGCTCTACAGTCTGTCGTCTGCGCCAAAGCGCAACGCCAGCCAGCATGGCTAACAACCAAGGACCAAGTGAACCGCCGCCACCACCGCTTGAAGGCACCGCAATACCCGAAGGCATCTCTGGGTCAAAGGTGCCAGCCAGATAAGCTCGGCGTTTAGCATCAGTCCCCACAAAATCGGCGCTCTCATTGCCAGCCAGCACACTATCAATCCAGGTACTGTAATCGAATACTTCGGTGAATACCGCAGTCACATCAGAGCCGGTAAAACCATCACCACAGGTTGTCGGGCCAAAACTGGTAATACCCACCTGTACCAGACCACTGCCACTATCCCAGTATACCGGACCACCCGAGTCGCCCTGACAGGTGCCGCTGGTCAGTGAGGTATTCGGAGTGGTACTGATGCCTTTAAAACAAATTTGTTTATTGGTCAAAGCAGACAAATTATTGTCACAAGTGTTATTCGAAACATAGCTCACGTCGGCATCTTGCAGCATTGTGGTGGCATCATTACCTGAACTGGTATTGCCGTGACCGACAATCCGAAACGCATAATCGTTAGTGTCATTATCGACACCGTCCGAACCTAACCGATACTCCTGGGTGATTGGCCGCACGACAGTGCCTTGCGCATTGAGGGAAGACTCAAGCTGGATAATGGCAATATCATTTTGCCACAGGCTGGATGCCGTATCCTGAAAATCAGGATGAATAAAAAACTGCTCTGCACGCACAGTGGTTACCGAAGAAGGGAAGTCGCTTTCATCATCAGCCTGCCCAGCAACGGCAAATAGCATATAGTCATAATTCAGCTCGCCATCCTCATCGTACAAACAGTGCGCTGCAGTCAACACGTGGGTAGAATCGAGCATGGTTCCGCCGCAAAAAGCACGTGTACCATATAACCCGTCAAATTCTGTACGGTCGTAAAACAGACTGGCAAATGACGTGTAACTCAAGATGGTAGTGTCTTCACCATTAACAATATACGTACTGACTTCCGAATCTGCCTGTACGCCCGATGCCAGACCCAGTGACCAGAACAATGCCGAACCGGCTACCCATTTATTCATATTAATCATCCTTTAGTGACTACTTAAAGACAGGACGTTGTTGAGTTCGCTTAATTTAGTTAAGGTTTTAATTGTTATTATTAATGTAAGTATCAATATAATTCAATGTAAAATAAAAGGCCCTGTGAAACACAGGGCCGATTTATGCAAATAATGACACCAAGGTGTTTATGCGTATCGTTGCTATAACGATGGCCCAGAAGCCTTGTACCACATATTCACCGGATTGCAAAACAAATCGTTCAATAATTAACCACGGTAATAACGCTGCGGTACAAACGGTAGTTTTTCCACCAGCATTGGCAGCATCTTACCACGGACTTCAGCAAACACTTCAGTACCAACATCAGCCAGATCAGCGCGCACATAAGCCATCGAAACCGGCTTGCCCGCTGTCGGACCCGCAGTACCACTGGTCACGGTACCAATCGGTGCACCTTCAGCATCAAACAATTCCGTCCCTTCACGCACAGGTGCTTTAGTCTGACCAACCAGGCCGACACGTTTGCGCACCACATCTTTAGTCGCGATCTGCTGCAGAATGATGTCGGCTCCCGGGAAACCACCCTCACGCGCCCCGCCCTGACGGCGCACCGGCTGAATTGCCCACAACAGGCTGGCTTCAACCGGAGTCGTGGTTTCATCCAGTTCGTGGCCGTACAGACACAGGCCACACTCCAGACGCAGTGAGTCACGTGCGCCCAGACCAATCCACTCCACTTCGTCAAAAGCAGTCAGAGTACGAGCAAATGCCTGTGCCTGGTCAGACGGAACCGAAATTTCGTAGCCATCTTCACCTGTGTATCCACTGCGACTGATAATGCAGTCAACACCATCGATACTGATTTGCTGCACATCCATAAAGCGCATCTCTGCCAGAGCTGGCTGCAGGCGAGCCATTACCTCAGCCGCTTTCGGGCCCTGAATCGCCAGCAAAGCACGATCTGCGATGATTTCCATCTCAACACCGGCTGGCAAATGAGCATTCAGGTGAGCGATGTCCTGCTCTTTACAGGCCGCGTTGACCACAACAAAAAGATGATCGCCCAGATTAGCAACCATAAGATCGTCGAGAATGCCGCCTTCATCATTAGTAAAGAAAGCGTAACGCTGCTTGCCTTGTGGCAGGTCGATGATGTCAACCGGTACCAGAGTTTCCAGAGCAGCAGCGGCACCTTCACCACGTAAACGAAGCTGACCCATGTGAGAAACATCAAACAGACCAGCCGCATCACGGGTATGGAGATGCTCTTTTTTCACGCCCAAAGCGTATTGCACCGGCATATCATAACCCGCAAAAGGCACCATTTTGGCACCAGCTTCAATATGAAGCGCGTGTAACGGTGTAGTCAAGAGTTCTTGTGTCGCATGTTCCTGAGTCATTTTTCTCTCCATATAGCCAGACTCCGCTTTGAGTGTAGCCACTAATTTACCCGGCATGACTGCTGTATTAACCCTGCATCATTGCGGGTAAAAACAATATGCCGTTGATTGCACTCCATCGGGTGAGCTTTGCGCAATCATTGCTAAAAGTTTCCGTGCAGGAAAACGTGTTTCCTATAGTAAACAAGCATGCGCCACTTTGACCGAATTAACAAGTTCCAAACAGCGCAAATTGTCATAATTAACAACTCAATCACATTATCGGAGCCCAATAAAAACGCCGCAGTGACGGGTTAATCATCACTGCGGCGTATTTTTGTTTAAATTACAACAAAAAGCAAACGGTTGCTTTCACTATAGGAAACTTTTTGTTTTGGCTATAACTTCTGTATTAACTGGCTATTTCGCCGTCACCCAGAGGATTTGAGCATCCTCTGCACTCAGCGAAACCAGCATATGCCCCATGTTGGCATCGTAGTAAACACTGTCTCCTTGCTCCAGAACCACCGGCTCGTAGAACTCAGAATAGAACATCACCTCACCTTCCAGAATCAACAGAAACTCCTCGCCATCGTGGCGAACCCAGTCACTGTATTCTTCAAAACTGCGGGCACGGATGCGACTTTTAAATGGCATCATTCTTTTATTCGACAACTGGGTTGCCAACAGCTCGTGCTCGTAAGTTTGGGTCGGATGCGGTTTACCTTGATCATTTCTGGTGATATCACGACGACCACTTGCGGTCATTTTCTTAGGCGGTTCAAACAGTTGTGGCATATCAATCTGCAAGCCATTCGCCAGTTTCTGCATTGCCTGAAACGTCGGTGAAATTTGCTCGTTCTCGATCTTGCTTAGCGTTGAGCGCGCCAGGCCAGTACGCTGACTGGCTTCTTCCAGTGTTATACCCAGCTTGGCACGAATATCTTTGATTCGATGTCCCAGCTTTAACGGTTCAATGTGTTGCTCGCCTGCTTCCTTGGCCAGTGTCAAAGATGGGTACTCATCATAAATGTCTTCAGACATGCTTTCCCTCGATTATCTATCCTTCCTGTATCAGAACCGCATTGTTGCACGAAGCGACTGGTTGATTAAAGACCACAATTGGAAATAAAGCGTGCTTTGCATAGCAAAAACGACATCTGTGTTTCCTATAGGAAATTTTTGATTGATTGTTCACACAGCAAAGAGTATGTTACATCCATGTTAGATGTAGAGATGCAGCTTACCGCCTCCGGATGGAATGGATTTAACATTTGGTAGCGGGTTTTGCCCTGGTTTTTAGGGCTTCTACCCAGACAAAATAGCGCCGGACAGATGATAAAAGCAGCGAACCCGCAGATTGCTCGATTTGCTCATTTTTTAATGTCAGCGCCGAATCGCCAGATACCTGGTTTGTCAGATGGGTAGGTGATTTAGGGAACAATCCACTTAAGCAGGGTTTGGCGTCAGCCAGACCGTTTAAAAGGACAGACGAGCAGCACGACGCACCAGGCTCGTCAGATTATTGGAAGGTCATCTACTATGAACGCCAACGCAAATAAAGCTTACCAAAATCATCGCCTGGAGAGCTTCTTCTCCACTAATCTTGCGGCTACTGACGACGCAGTATTTGCCGGCATTCAGGATGAATTCGCCCGCCAAAACGAACAAATTGAACTGATTGCTTCCGAGAACATCGTTTCTAAAGCAGTCATGCAAGCCCAAGGCACCTGCCTGACCAATAAATATGCTGAAGGTTATCCTGGCCGCCGTTACTACGGTGGTTGTGAGCACGTCGACAGCGTCGAAGCCATTGCCATCGAACGCGCCAAGAAACTGTTCAATTGCGAATACGTGAACGTTCAACCGCACTCCGGTGCTCAGGCAAACGGCGCAGTGATGCTGGCTCTGCTCCAACCGGGCGATACCATCATGGGGATGTCGCTTGATGCTGGTGGCCACCTGACCCACGGCGCCCGCCCTGCTCTGTCTGGAAAATGGTTTAATGCGGTGCAATACGGTGTAAGCCGCGACAGCATGGAGATCGACTACGATCAAGTGCGTCAGTTAGCCCTGGAAAACCAGCCAAAACTCATCATTGCCGGTGGCTCTGCCATTCCGCGTACCATTGATTTCGCAAAATTCCGCGCCATTGCCGATGAAGTCGGCGCTCTACTGATGGTCGATATGGCGCACATTGCCGGCCTGGTCGCAACTGGTGCGCATCCCAGCCCGCTGCCATTTGCCGACGTGGTCACCACCACAACGCACAAAACACTGCGCGGGCCACGTGGCGGCATGATTCTGACCAACCACGCAGAGATCATTAAGAAGATCAATTCAGCGGTATTCCCTGGCCTGCAGGGCGGCCCTCTGATGCACGTTATTGCCGCGAAAGCGGTCGCATTTGGTGAGGCATTAGGCCCTGAGTTTGCAACCTATATTGATTCAGTGATCAACAACGCAAAAACCTTAGCGGAAGTATTGCAAACTCGCGGCTGTGACATCGTGACCGGCGGAACCGATACCCACCTGATGTTGGTGGACCTGCGTCCGAAAGGCCTGAAAGGCAACCTGGTCGAGCAGGCACTGGAACGTGCCGGTATCACATGTAACAAAAATGGCATCCCTTTTGACGAAGAGAAGCCTATGATTACTTCTGGTATCCGTTTAGGTACACCTGCGGGCACCAGCCGTGGTTTTGGCAGTGAAGAGTTTAAACAGATTGGTGAGTGGATTGGCGACGTGCTGGATGGTCTGGTCGCAAGCCCGCAAGGTAACCCGGAAGTGGAACAACGGGTGCGCAAACAGGTTAAGGCGCTATGCCAGCGCTTCCCGCTCTACCAATAAATGACCGTTTTACCAGTCATTTGACGCTCTACTAATAACGTAGCGCTCTACAAAAAAAAATAAGCATTAAGCATGATGCGGGCACGGCCCCTGCATCATGTCATTGAACAAAGAAGTAAAGTTGTAAAAAACCGTCGTTAGATTTGAAAGTAGGCTGCCAGCAGGCACTCTGCCTGAACAACAGTTAGCTTAGCCGGAAACTGAGTGTCGTATCCCGAAGAACCACCCCGCGACACAATTGGGAAGGCTGCAATTTAGAGATATATTTTGGAGATAATGCAATGGACAAAACACTGAAGTTTACAGATAGCCACGAATGGGTACGTGATAACGGTGACGGTACCGTAACCATCGGTATTTCTGAGCATGCACAGGAAATGCTGGGTGACGTCGTATTCGTTGAACTGCCAGAAGTGGACAGCGAATGCGAAGCTGGCGAAAGCTTCTCTCTGGTTGAATCTGTAAAAGCAGCTTCAGACATCTACGCACCGGTAAGCGGCGTGATCGTAGAAGTGAACGAAGAGCTTCAGGACAGCCCTGAGCTAATCAACGAAGAATCTTATGAAGGCGGTTGGATCGTTAAAGTAAAACTGTCTGATCCATCTGAACTGGACGACCTGAAAGACGCTGAGGAATACCTGAGCTCTATCGAAGAAGACTAATCGTCTCTGGTTATCAAGTCGCCCTATGGGCGGCTTTTTCAAAACCGCCCAGCCCGAAACGGCGGTTCTGTACCCGGCCCAGTAAAGCGCTAGCCGCCAGCTGTTCCGGGTAGAAAAGGTAAAGGACAATGACAGAATTACTTCACAGCCTAAGCACACAAAATGAATTCGTTGCTCGCCACAACGGTCCCAATGCTGACGATCAGCAAAAAATGCTTAACACCATCAAGGCCGCCAGCCTTGACGCTCTGATCAAAGAAACCGTTCCAGCCAATATCCGTCTGGAAGCGCCGATGAATCTGGCCCCGGCTCAAAGCGAAGCCGACATGCTGAACGCAATGAAAGTGTTCGCAAAACAGAACCAGATCAAGCGTACCTACATCGGTCAGGGTTACTACAACACCTTCACTCCAAACGTGATCCTGCGTAACGTCCTGGAAAACCCAGGCTGGTACACAGCTTACACCCCATACCAGCCAGAGATCTCACAAGGTCGTCTGGAATCGCTGCTTAACTACCAGCAGATGGTGATGGACCTGACCGGCATGGAAATCGCGAACGCGTCCCTGCTGGATGAAGCGACGGCCGCTGCCGAAGCAATGGCTCTGTGCCACCGTGCCGGTAAGAGCAAGAGCAAAGTCTTCTTCGTGGCAGACGATGTGCACCCGCAAACCATCGAAGTGGTGAAGACCCGCGCAGGCTTCCTGGGTTTTGAAGTGCAAATCGGCGCAATCGATTGCCTGGCAGAACAAGATGTGTTCGGCGCGCTGCTGCAATACCCAAGTACCACAGGTGAAGTGCGCGATCTGACCGACATCATTGAAAAAGCACACGCGAACAAAACCTTAGTTGCTGTTGCGACTGATCTGCTGGCCAGCACCCTGCTTAAACCAGCCGGTGAAATGGGCGCAGACGTCGTTATCGGTTCAGCTCAGCGTTTCGGCGTACCTATGGGTTACGGCGGTCCGCATGCAGCGTTCATGGCCACGCGTGACGCGCACAAACGTACCATGCCAGGCCGTGTTATCGGTGTGTCTATCGATAAGAAAGGCAACCAGGCACTGCGTATGGCAATGCAGACCCGTGAACAGCACATCCGCCGCGAGAAAGCGACGTCGAACATCTGTACTGCACAGGCTCTGCTGGCAAACATGGCATCGTTCTACGCGGTATTCCACGGCGCTGAAGGCCTGCGTACTATCGCTCGCCGTACTCACCACATGACCGCAATCCTGGCCGCGGGCCTGACTAAAGCGGGCTTTGAGCTGGCGCACAACAGCTTCTTCGATACCATTACCCTGAACAGCGGCAGCAACACGGAAGCGCTGTACCAGAAAGCTCTGCAGGCAGACATCAACCTGCGTAAACTGCCAGAGCAACTGGGTATCAGCCTGGATGAAACCACCAGCGTGGCTGACGTTGAAGCGCTGTTTGCAGTATTCGGTGTGACGGAAAGCGTTACCGCGCTGTCAGCAGCCATCGAGTCGAACGAATTCGCAGCAATTCCGGAAGATTGTCGTCGCACGTCATCCTACCTGACTCACCCGGTATTCAACACGCACCACAGCGAAACGCAAATGATGCGTTACCTGAAAAAGCTGGAAAACAAAGACTTCTCACTGACCCATGGCATGATCCCGCTGGGCAGCTGTACCATGAAACTGAACGCGGCCGCCGAGATGATTCCTGTCACCTGGCCGGAATTCGGTTCTATCCACCCGTTCGCACCAAAAGAACAGGCAGCCGGTTACGCAGCCCTGGCCAGCGATCTGAAGCAAAAACTGTGTGTAATCACCGGTTACGATGCGTTCTCACTGCAACCTAACTCAGGTGCGTCGGGTGAATACGCTGGCCTTATTGCTATTCAGCGTTACCACGAAAGCCGTGGCGAAGGTCACCGTAACGTATGTCTGATCCCAAGCTCAGCGCACGGCACCAACCCGGCAACCGCCTCAATGGTATCGATGAAAGTGGTCGTGGTGAAATGTGACCAGAACGGTAACGTCGACATCGACGATCTGGCCGCCAAGATCGAGAAACATCAGGACAACCTGTCGGCTATTATGATCACCTACCCTTCTACGCACGGTGTGTATGAAGAGCAGGTACGTAAAGTATGTGACATGGTCCACGCAGCCGGCGGACAAGTTTACCTGGACGGCGCGAACATGAACGCTCAGGTCGGTCTGACTTCTCCGGGCTTCATCGGCTCTGATGTGTCGCACCTTAACCTGCACAAAACCTTCTGTATTCCGCACGGCGGCGGCGGTCCGGGTATGGGCCCTATCGGTGTGAAATCACACCTCGCACCATTCCTGCCGGGCCATATTGAAGGCGGTGTGGAAGGTTCTGACTTTGCAGTTGCAGCGGCTGACCTGGGCAGCGCCTCTATTCTGCCAATCTCGTGGGCTTACATCGCGATGATGGGTGCAGAAGGCCTGACTAAAGCCACGGAAGTGGCTATCCTGAACGCCAACTACGTGATGGAACGCCTGCTGCCGTACTACCCGGTTCTGTACCGTGGTGCTAACGGCCGCGTCGCGCACGAATGTATTATTGATATCCGTCCGCTGAAAGAAGAAACGGGCATCAGCGAAGAAGACATCGCTAAGCGTCTGATGGATTACGGTTTCCATGCGCCAACCATGTCGTTCCCGGTTGCGGGTACTCTGATGGTTGAGCCAACCGAATCAGAAGATCTGGCAGAACTGGATCGCTTCTGTGACGCGATGATCGCTATCCGTGAAGAGATCAGCAAAGTTCACGCCGGTGAATGGCCGCTGGAAGACAACCCGCTGGTGAACGCTCCACACACCCAGGTTGACCTGGCAAGCGATGAATGGACTCACCCGTACTCACGCGATATCGCCTGCTTCCCTTCGAAGCAAGCAAAAGAAGCCAAGTACTGGCCAACCGTAAACCGCGTGGATAACGTGTACGGCGACCGTAATCTGATCTGTTCTTGCCCGAGCATTGATTCCTACCAAGACTAAGATCATTTGCTGTAACATTGAAAAGGCGAACGGATGTTCGCCTTTTTTGTCCGTGTTATAAATGCACGTAGATGGTTAAAAGAAGCTTCTGCCAGTGATTTATGACTGGCAAAGCTACAGGGGCAATCCTCAAAGCGAGCTGTCATCTCCCAATTCGAAGTCTGATTCCGTGTACGAACGCATATTAAATACACTGTTTTCGTTGTTTGTACTCAAAACACGGCTGGTTTGAATTCAGCAATAGCCCGCCTAAAAAACAAAGTTGATTTAAGCCATTGATTTAAAAGAACAATCAAATTTAATTGAGAAATAAATATCTATTATCTCTATATCGTGTATAGTGTCGGCAGCTCTAACAGTGAGCTATTGATAAATTATTTAGTTCAAGATCTTCTCAGTTGTTTTTCGATCCAAGTCGTCATATCTATCCTGCGATAACTTTTTCTTCATTCCTTATTTAGTAGCTTTCTTTTTAACTTAATCAATCTATCGAGATATATATGTCTAATAAAACAACTGGTCTAGTAAAATGGTTTAACGAAACAAAAGGCTTCGGCTTTATCACTCCAGACAATGGTGGTGCTGACCTGTTTGTTCACTTCCGTTCAATCGCTAGCGATGGCTTCAAAACCTTAACAGAAGGTCAAAAAGTATCGTTCGACGTAGAACAAGGTAACAAGGGCCCGCAAGCGGCTAACGTTACAGCAGTATAAGTCTATCAGTAAAGCTCTTGCCTCTTGGTGAGAGCTTTCTGTTAAGTCTTTAGCTGGGAGTTTATAATCAGAAAAACTAATAGAAAAATTTACTGGTATTACGTTTTACGTGAACAAAAATACCAAAAGGGAAAGTTAATTGTTCACAGTTAAATATTTCCTTCATCAAAATAAGACCTCATGGTCATCAACGATACATCAGCTAAATAGCGATGTTTTAAAACGCCATATCCTCCCCAAATTAGAAACCCACTTATTTGACTTAAATTTTTCATTTTGTGAATTGAACAATTCTGGTGAAATAAAAGATTCACAGGGAAGGACTTTAGGTTGTTTTTCAATTCAAATGAATGAAGGATATTGAGCTTGAAGAAACCATTAGCAGGAACCAACTCTAAGATGGTCAAAGGCAAGACTCTTACTAAAGATGACAGCACAGAGAGCATTCATAAGATAAGAAAAAAAATTGAGCATATTTTGTTAGAACGAGAACAAAAGAAGCTTTGGGATTTATAAGGAAGAGTGACATGAGAAAACCAGCCAAAAAATCGAGCAAAAAGATCCAAAAAAACAACTTTGAAGAACGATTTGCGCAGATGGCCGCTGAATACCAGGCAGCAAAAGAAGTCCTAGATGAGATGGCCGAAGGTACTTCTGAGTTTGTGGCTCAGAAGAAAGTATGTGATAAGTTATTCGCAAGCGCTGAACGATACATCAATAAGTTCTAAACATTTACAATAGCTTAGCGACATTCTGGCTAAGGTATACCTCTATTTATTTCTATTACTGTTTGCTTCTATCGAGCATCAGTATAAATGCTGCTAAATACAGCACTACTAATGTTGAGCATACTCTTCAATAAGGAGGTCAACATGGACAAACCCAATCTGACTACATTCAGAAGCCGTCGACTCATTAGCGGCTAAAAATCACGGTAGTTCGCTCTTTACCGATAGCGAGAGAGCGAAAATCAAGCAATGTCATTAACGCTTAGCAGCATGGACCTATGTTGCTTCTTGAGCATCAAGCGAACTTTTGTTTCCCAACAGATATAAGTTTGAGCGAGGCCGTCATCGGTAACTCCCCAAGTCCATTCATCTTTAACGCTGGCACCTAGTTTACACTTTCCACTTCCAACATGATCCCATGTTGTCTAGCATCGGTTTTGATAAGATCTGAGACTTACTCAAGTAGCATAAAAAGGCGAACCTAAGGTCGCCTTTTTGGCTTTTATTGATTAAATGGCTAAAATCTATCATAATTTTCAGTTACTCAGCCCGCTTGCAACTGTGACGGAATCTCATAACTGCCGATATGTCATGAAATCAGATAACCCGGTTATCACTTGACCTTATTGACACAATGAATAACTATTGAGCAACAAGCGTTGTCGTACTTATCCACCTAAGAGAGTAATACTATCAAATCCTATAAAATGAGCCGATGGTCTTACGGTGTATTAACCATAGCGTACCTTTTCTTTTCTTACACGGTCATCACCTTGACGACGGATAAGTTTATTGACAACCAGGTCCAGCAAGAAAAAGAAGCCATCCAACACGACATCGCCTTAGTCAGATACAGTATCGAGGCTAACATCTTTCGCGACACCTACCTGGCAGACAGCTTCGCCTCCGTGGTGGCGCTCGATCCCCAATTCGCGACCCACAACTGGAACAAAGTAGGTGAGCAATTCCTGGCAAAAGCGCAACTAATCAGGAACATAAGTTTAGCGCCGAACGATGTAATCCATTATGTTTACCCACTGCAAAGCAACGAAAAAGCAATTGGACTGGACTTCCGAACCGTCCCCCATCAGTACAAAACCGTGAAAATTGCCAGACAGAATAAAAAAGTCTTCCTGGCAGGGCCGTTAGAACTGGTCCAGGGCGGCAAAGCGATTATCGCCCGCTATCCGATATTTACCGATGTACCTTACAATACCCAGTATTGGGGCGGTTTGAGCGTGGTGATTAGCTACGACAAACTGATTGCCCTGTCCAACCTGCATAACATTAAAGGAGCGGACATAGCGCTGGTTGCCAACGGCCATGATGAGATCGAACAGAAATTAATTGAAGGTAATAGAGCCGTTCTGTCTGATTTTGACATCCAGTATCCGATAAGTCTGCCTAACGGCAGCTGGACTCTGTTTGCCAAATATAAAGACCTACATGAGATTGAGAACATAAACAGCTTCAAAAGTCTGTTTATGACACTGGGCACCATTATCTTTGCAGCCGGTTTTCTGCTGATCGTATTTTTTATCAGTAACTATTTTCGTGCTCAGAAACATTCTTTGCAGGATGACCTCACCCATTTACCGAACCGCCGTTATCTGTTCAATGAGCTTAACCGCATCATGGCGAAAAATAGCGCCAACATTGTGTTTACGATTCTAAATATTGACCTCAACAAGTTCAAAAAGATCAACGATACTTACGGCCATGAAGCCGGCGACGCCGTGTTAAAACACATCGCAATGTTGCTACAAAAATCGACACGTTCATCGGACTTTATCTCCAGAATGGGCGGGGACGAGTTCATTGTCATTCTGCCACGCATGCACAACCCGGACGATGTTGAGCAACTGATTGATAAAATACAGCTTTTAATTAAGACTTCACCACTGCAGTGGCAAGGCGAACAGATTCCGTTATCCTCGAGCGTTGGGTTCTATACATTCAAGGGCAAAGCGGATAAGTCGATCATTCACGAAATTCTGTCCAAAGCAGATAAAAGCATGTATCAGAACAAAAATGAGATGCGAGCCAGCGATCAGCTCTGAAGTAGTATAAATCAGGCATAGATCGATATTTAGTTTTGATGGAGACAGATAATCGACACTTCTGAGCTAGCTCTTCTTTCAGTCACCCGAATAATATTAGTAAGTTGGATGGTTTACCGACGCTAGGAAAGCTTAGGTTGTGCCTCGATCGTAACCAATATAAGTTAGAAAAAGTACAAAACCAGTTATATGACGAATTAAAACAACAACTTATTCTTTATCTCGAAAAACAAACTGATTAAATTAGCGCCAAAGAGTCCTTTCATAGCGTACATCGGTGCCAGTTTTTTGCTGGATGCACTGAAACGTTCGTGGGCAACAATTTATCAGTGACTTTGCTACATTTGAAAATAGCAAACAACCTTAGGTCTAGAAAAGCTGTTTAAATTGGGATCCAATAATAATGTATCAGATCAACCTTCATTGCGTTGTGAGTGTCGACTTGTTGGCAAATATACTCGCAACAAAATCCATGAAAACAACGGCTCGTTTGGGAAGAAGGCGATTGGCCAGATAAACAGCTTGAATGGGCACTGGTGGAGCTGTGTAATCACTCAGTAGTAGTTGAAGATTACCATTTTTCAGTCCTTCCTCGTATAGCCATTCAGGGCCTTGGGCGATCCCTAGTCCTGAATTTACACATGCGCGTATGGCTTCCGGAGAACTCACTCGCAACCTCCCAGAAACAGGGACATCTTCTCCCTTAAAATGCCATGTGGATCCCGTTGACAGCAGAGTATAAATCAAGCAATCGTGCTCTCTCAGTTCATTTGGCGTTTTGGGGATGCCCCGTTTGGCCAAATAAGCTTTGCTCGCCACACACACCCGTTCGAACATTGCCAAACGGCGCGCCCGCATTGCGCTGTCGTCCAGATGACCAATTCGAATCGCCAGCTCAGCCCCCTCGTCGACTAAATTGACATAGCGATCATTAATTTGGAGATCGAGTGTCAATTCTGGATAACATTCCAGAAAACTTGCTAGATGTGGAACCAAGAATGTATGTGCCAGTGCCGTCGGACAGGCGACCCGCAATAACCCAGATGGAGCAATGTTATCCCGCAATGAGGACTCGGATTCCTCCACGGCTTCAAGAATACGCCGCGCCTCTACATAATAGCGTTCTCCTTCTGGAGTCAGAGCAAGTTTGCGGGTTGAACGGTTAAGTAATCTGGTTTGTAGGTGATTCTCAAGCGCTGCAACATAACGGCTGACGTTAGGTTGCCCTAGCCCCAAATCTCGCCCAGCCGCCGAAAAACTTCCGGTCTCAACCGTGCGAACGAAACACGTCATCAACAATAATCGATCCATTCAACAGTCCTGTTATTTATGCATATTTAGCATGAGTCATATTCGAAAAATCAATCTTATCAACGGTTATACATAAACCTATAGTAAAGCTCCTGTCGATCAGCGAATTGACTGATCCAGATAACCTCTAGGAGACTTTATATGTCCAAATTACAAGGCAAACGCACTCTTATTACCGGTGGAACAAGTGGTATTGGTCTTGAGACCGCTAAGCTGTTCCTCTCAGAAGGTGCTCGTGTAATTGTTACTGGCGTTAACCCTGATTCTATCGAAAAAGCGAAAGCGGAACTGGGTAGCAATGTTTTAGTACTGAGCGCTGATTCTGCTAACGTGGATGCACAGAAAGAGCTAGCTCAGGCTGTTAAGGCTCACTTTGGTGAATTGGATATCGCTTTCCTAAATGCTGGCATATCTGTTTATATGCCAATCGAAACGTGGACAGAAGACAATTTCGACCGCATTTTTAACATCAATGTTAAAGGTCCTTATTTCCTGATGCAGGCATTACTGCCAGTGTTCGCGAGCTCTGCATCCGTGGTCTTTAATACATCGATCAATGCTCACACAGGGCCAGTAAACTCTTCTGTTTATGGCTCAACCAAAGCGGCATTACTTAATATGTCCAAAACACTTTCAAACGAGCTAATTGCTCGTGGGATCCGCATTAATGCAGTAAGTCCTGGCCCAGTTGATACACCGCTTTACGACAAAGCGGGTATTCCAGCTGATTACCATGACCAAGTAATGAAAGATATCGTTGCAACTATCCCCGCTGGCCGTTTTGGTAAGCCAGAGGAAGTGGCAAAAGCGGTGCTTTATTTGGCTTCCGACGATTCAGCCTGGACCGTGGGTTCGGAAATCGTGATTGATGGCGGTAGCTTACTTTAACTCAGTCTGAGGTATGTGTTCCGCTCTTGCCACAAGCTAAGGTCTCGTTGTCATTTAGATAACCCAGATACCAATCTTCCTATAGAACTTCCTCTAGAAAGCCCGTCAACATTTGTGAGCGGGCTTTGTTCTCGTTAGATCTTCAATATCACACTTTCATTGCCTGTCACTCTTGAACGATGGCGTGCACTGCGGTAATCCGGGATCAATTCCCGTCATGGCAACAGAGATATCCCAGAGTCGACGAGCAAGTGCTTCATCCGTTGCCCGCGCTGTGCGAGCAGACTCCCCAGACACACCTCGTATACCGCCAAAGCCAATCGGCCCATAATAACCACCGGATAGTACTGGAGCGGTTGCGGCCTGTAGCGTGGGCCAAGCGCCCTGTGCGGCGTTGTTGAGCAATAAACCCACCAGTGGCAATAGCATTTGGATAGGTCCCATATAACGACCAAGATTGGTCGCAGCTAATCCCGGGTGGCAGCCGACCGCGGTGATTGATGAGCCAGAAGCACGCAGACGACGATCCAGCTCAAACAAAAATAACGCATTGGCCAGTTTACTAGCAGCATAACGCTGTGTTCGGTTGTAGCTCCTCTCAGCATTAAGATCATCCCAATCTATGCTCGCATGTCGATGGGCTATGCTAGAAGTCACCACCACTCGGCTCCCTTTAGTTTTGGCAAGTGTAGGCAGCAGAAGAGATGTGAACGCAAAACATCCTAGATGATTAACGCCAAATTGAAGTTCATAGCCTTGTTTGGTATGTGTCAAAGGCGGGGTCATCACGCCTGCATTATTGATTAGTACATCAATACGTGATTCTTTCGATAATTGACTAACAGCCTCACGGATACTATCAATATTGCTCTGATCGTAAGGCAGAAAAGATAGATCGGCAGTAGGGCTTAACTGTTGAATTTGGGCGATGGCTTGCGTCGCCTTTTCCTTTGACCTACAAGCCATAATAACCCGAGCACCACGTGCAGCGAGCACTCGGGCGACTTCAAAGCCGATACCTGTGTTTGCTCCGGTGACAATGAAACATTTGCCCGATTGATCAGGGACATTGGCTTCCGTAAACCCAGTTAACTTTGACATATTTTCACACTTCCTTATTGAGTGGATGCCCACTCATTTTTAAGTAAAATCGACTTGGAAGTCCTCTTCCTTTATAGAACAACGCCTGCGTAAAGTAATAACGCTGCGACTGAGTGATATGCGTCAGACAGACGACCAACGTCGCAATACAATACTGGCATTCACTCCACCAAACCCAAACCCGTTTGACAGTGCATGCTGGATTTGCATTTTACGCGCGTGCAAGGCAACCAAATCAAGGCCATCCGCTGCCGTATCTGGGCTGATAAGGTTTAACGTTGGCGGAACAATCTGGTCGCGAAGAGAAAGCACGCTAAAGATAGCCTCAATCCCTCCGGCGGCGCCCAATAAATGACCGGTACTCGACTTAGTTGACGTGATAGCCGGGGAAGAACCTTCACTAAATACCGCCTTGATAGCCGCCAGTTCGCTTTTATCGCCAACTTGTGTAGAAGTCGCATGGGCGTTGATATGCTGTATCTCGTGTGGATCAATACCTGCTTGTTTGAGCGCTTTTTTCATGGCGCGCTCGGCACCATTACCGTCTTCTGGGCCTGCGGTTAAGTGATATGCATCAGCGCTGGTACCATACCCAACAATTTCAGCTAAAGGCCGAGCCCCCCTAGCTTGTGCATGCGCCAACGACTCAATGACCAGCAATCCCGCGCCTTCAGCCATCACAAATCCGTCCCGGTCTCGATCAAACGGGCGTGAAGCCTGTTGAGGATTATCGTTAAAGCCTGTCGATAGCGCGCGAGCAGCAGCAAAACATCCGAGAGTAACTCGGTCAACTGCGGCCTCTGTTCCACCGCATATTGCAATATCAGCCTCGCCACTGCGAATCATCCGAGCCGCATCCCCTATAGCCTGAACCCCAGCGGCACAAGCGGTGACGGGGGCACCCAATGGACCTTTAAATCCATATTTTATGGAAACTTGCCCTGCCGCCATGTTGGCTAAAAACGAAGGGGCAGTAAAAGGTGATAGACGACGAGGACCACGGGAATCCGTGGTGCGAACAGCTTCTGCAATCGCGCCAAAACCGCCCACACCAGAGGCAATAATAGTGGCGGTTCGTTCTTGTTCCTCTTGCGTAACCGGGCGCCAATTAGCTTGTGTCAATGCTTCTTCGGCAGCAACCAGGGCAAATTCGATGAAGCGATCCATCTTTTTCCGTTCTTTCGTCGCAATGAAATGATCGGGGTTGTAGCCAGCGAGTGGATCTTCTTCCAAGCTGGGGACTCGACCTCCCACCGCTGTTCCTATGCCAGCCGTTAACTCATCGGACAATATCCGAATACCTGACTGCCCAGCTAATAAGCGCTGCCATGTTGCCTCTGTACCAACCCCTAAGGGACTTACGGTCCCCATTCCTGTGATGACAATTCTCATTTCTTCAGCTCTGTTCATGGATGACCTCTAGTGTTATTTCCTTTTACATATGGCTCGATAGTAGGCAGTCGCATAAGCTTCTTTGCATGATACGTTTCTCAAGCGTTTGACCTTATCTTGAACCAAATCGAATACATGGCAGGTAAGAAAACCAATGTTAAAACGGTTCCGGCAAACGTCCCACCAATCAGCGTGTAAGCCAATGTTCCCCAGAACACAGAGTGTGTGAGCGGAATAAAGGCTAGAATTGCGGCCAACGCTGTAAGGATTACAGGGCGAGCACGTTGAACCGTAGCTTCAACGACTGCATTGAGCGGGTCCAATCCGGATAATTCGTTATGACGGATTTGGCCAAGTAAAATGAGCGTGTTACGCATTAAAATGCCAGACAATGCTATCAATCCAACTAATGCATTAATGCCGAATGGTTGCTGGAACAAAAGCAAAGTAGGCACCACACCAATGAGTCCCAAAGGACTGGTTAAAAACACCATCACCATGCCGGCAAATGAGCGCACTTGGAGGATGATAATCAGTAGCGTGATAGCAATCATGATGGGGAAAATCGGCAACATGGCGACACTGGCCTTGCCTGATTCCTCTATAGAACCCGCTTCCACAATGTGATAGCCGCTAGGCAATTTTTGTATAATAGGTTGTAACTGCTGAGTAATAACATGCGATACGTCTGGCGGTTGTAAGCCTTCGGCAATATCACCGCGCACAGTAATCGTTGGCACCCGATCTCGACGGCGCATGATCGGCTCTTCCATTCGTATCTCAACATTTCCTATCTGGGATAAAGGAATACGTTCCCCGTGGACACCTGCTAACGTGAAGTTTTCTATTTGAGACGGATCAAGCCGTGTTTCGCCCGATGAGCGAGCGATCACCTGAACAGTACGAATATCTTCCCGCACACTCGTTACGGGAACACCGTTTAACAAGAACTGTAACTGTTGAGCGACACTACTGGAGTTCACCCCCAGAGCCTGAAGTCTGTCCTGCTGCAATGAGAAATGTACGGTAGGTACACGAGTTCCCCAATCTGAGTTCACAGTGCGCATCATGGGACTTGCTTTCATAACCTGTTGTACTTCATTCGCAATGTCGCGCAATGTATCTGGATTAGGACCGGTTACCCGATACGCCACTGGAAATGGTGAGTAAGGGCCGAATACCAGTTGAGTCACACGCACTCTTGCTTCCGGCGCTAAACCATCAGCGATAGCTCGGCGCAGACGATGTTTTAACACCTCGCGCTCTTCTTGGTTGTCAGTACGAATAACAATTTTGGCAAAAGAAGGATCAGGGAGCTCTGGGCCCACCGAGAAGAAGAACCTTGGCGCCCCCTGACCGATATAAGTGGTCACAATCCTGGCTTCTTTTTGTTGCGCTAACCACTGTTCAACTTTGGCTGCAGCAGCGCTGGTCTGAGTGATGGAAGTACCGTAAGGCATCTGCACTTCAACCAACACTTCCGGTCGGTCAGAAATAGGGAAAAACTGCTTCTTAACGACCGACATCCCCAGTACAGCGATAACAAACAGGCTTACGACTGATACCGCGACCCACCATTTTTTAGCAATGACCCGCCCCAGAAACCGGCGGAATTGGTTGTAACGTGGCGTATTATAAATTGCGCCATGCCCACCTTCGACTTTCTTAAAGTCGGGCAATAGCTTAACCCCCAGGTATGGCGTAAATACCACTGCCACGACCCAGGATGCGATGAGTGCTGTACCGACGATCCAGAACATATTGCTGGTATATTCACCGGCAGCAGAACGTGCAAAACCGTTGGGCATAAATCCAACCGCGGTAACCAGTGTTCCTGATAGCATGGGAGCTGCAGTCAGACTCCAGGCATAGGATGACGCGGCGATACGGCTATAACCTTCCTCCATTTTCACCACCATCATTTCGATAGCAATGATGGCGTCATCCACCAGTAACCCCAATGCCAGAATCAAAGAGCCGAGCGTGATACGGTCAAAGTTCTTCCCCGTCGCCAGCATGACAACAAAAACAATGGCAAGCGTTAAAGGCACAGCCGCAGCAACAATAATACCTGGACGCCATCCCATACTCACAAAGCTTACCAGCATCACAACAGCCAATGCCGCGAAGAATTTGATCATAAACTCATCGACTGCCGCATGAATGTTCACGGCCTGATCGGTTACCTTGGATAGGCTCATACCCAAAGGCATTTCGGCATTAATCCCGCCAACTTCCTCGTCAAGCGATTTGCCCAGATCAAGGCCATTCCAGCCATCACGCATAACGATACCCAGTAACAGCGCGGGCTCGCCGCCATTACGGACTATGAATGTAGCCGGATCTTCATAACCGCGCTTTACCGTGGCAATATCTGACAGCTTTAACGTCTGCCCTTTCACAACAATAGGGGTATCGCGTATTTTTTTTAAGTTGTCGAAAGCCCCGTCCAAACGAATAAAAACTTCTGGTCCTTTGGTTTCAACCGAACCTGCGGGCGTCAGCACGTTTTGATTGTTGAGCGCAGCAAAAACTTCTTGTGGACTTACTCCTAATGTTGCCAAACGTTCATGAGAAAACTCCACATAAATACGTTCTGGCTGTTCACCGATAATATTAACCTTTTTAACCCCAGGGACATGAAGCAGACGTTGACGCAGAGATTCTGCATCACGAACCAGTAATCGTTGCGACTCGCCTTTGGCTTTGAGTGCATACAGCGCAAAAGTGACATCGGAATATTCGTCATTAATGAATGGCCCCATGACACCAGCAGGAAGATTACGAATTTCGTCGCCGATTTTTTTACGGGCCTGATAAAACTGCTGCTGTACTTCAGATGGAGGCGTTTTATCCAACAAGGTCAACGTGGTAAAGGCGAGTCCCGGACGCGTGAAGGTTTCGGTACGGTCATACCAACTTAGCTCCTGCATCCGTTTTTCGATCTTCTCGGCAACCTGCTCCTGCATTTCCTGAGCAGTCGCTCCGGGCCAGGCGGTGACAATTGTCATCACCTTGATGGTAAAAGAAGGATCCTCAGCGCGGCCTAGCTTAAAGAATGAGGTTACGCCAGCAATAGAAATCAACAGTATGAGAAATAGCGTGACGGCGCGTTCACGTACTGCGAGCGCGGAAAGGTTGAAACGACTCTCGCTCATGGACGCGATCCCTCTGCAACAGACCCGGAAGAAGAAACCGCAACTCGCACCTGTTCACCGTCGCGTAACAGATGAGCGCCGAGAGCGACGACTTGAGCACCATGTTGGATTGAGCCACTAACAAGCGCAGAATCATCGTCAAGATCTATAACCGTGACGGGATGCCAAGAGACTTTGGCTGGCTCGCCATCGACACTCCAAACGCCAGTTCCTTTACCCGCATCAAACAACGCACCAATCGGTACTTGCAACCCTGTTGTTGAAACGGAACGTTCGTTGGTTACGTTAATGGTAACGGTTGAGCCCAAAGGCGCATTTTGCAGTGCGCCGTTAAGCACATATCTTGCTTCAAAAGTACGGGTGGCGGGGTCTGCGGCATCTGAAAGCTGTCTGAGCGTTGCAACCGACCTCATATCAGGACGGCCAAAAAGATGAGCTTGCCCAGGGGAACCCAATGCAGGACGCAAGGTTTCAGGTAACTGGATCACCGCTTCCCGAGCTCCTGCATGCGCAACTCGGACCACTATCTGACCAGCGCTCACAACTTGTCCCGGCTCAGCAAGGGTTTCAACGACTGTCCCATCAGCATCGGCAACAAGATCCGTATAATGGGTAGCATTGATTGCTACTTCCGCTTGCGCTAGGGCTGCACGAAGCTGAGCCTGTGCGGTATCCGCCGCCGCTTTTACTTCATCATAAGCAGAATCTGATATAGCCCCAGTACCGCGTAACTTTCGGTAACGAGCCTCATCTTCTGCCACTTGTTTGGCTCTTACCCTAGCCGCTACAACAGCTTCTTGTTGGGCGTGAGCAGCAAGTTGCAGGTCGATAGGATCAAGCTGCATCAACACTTGTCCCTTTTTCACAACCTGTCCGGTATCCACCAGGCGTTTTAGTACCTTACCTGATACTCGAAAACCAAGGTCGCTTTCTATTCGAGCCGCTATGACACCAGTGAAAGAGCGCGATTCGGCGCTGGACGCAGCGATCGTAACGGTCCGCACCAGAGGCGCTTCAGTACGGGGATCGGCTTGCTTTTCTTCACCGCAAGCCGTTAAGGCCAGCGGTAAAGCAGTGATAATTGCGATTTTCAGTATGTTGTGACGAGACATACATAAGCCTCCATGAAGGACTGTTCAGGAGTGCAATTATCATTCTAGTGACCAATTTAGTCAACAGTCACTTTTAGACTACGGAGCAAGACTGCGAAGAACCAGATTAGAGAGCTGTACCGGGGCCTCTTCAATCACGTCAAAATTGTATTGCAGCATAAGAGGATTCATATAAGGTCGCATGACAAGATAAATAGCTGCCGTCATTTCATCTAATGGTGTTTTACGCTCAAAATCCCCTGCTTGGCGCCCTTCTCGAAGAATTTCTTGCAGTAACGCCTTGATGTTTTGCTCATACTGAATGGTTGCCTGCCAACGTTCAGCGGCAGCGGATGCTGCAATTTCATAGAGCTTTTGGTCTTGAGAAAATAAACGAAAGCTTGCCTGAACAATTTCTTTAAACATCCGACGCAGCTTCTCTGGCGCCTGATCAACATCTTCTATCGCTTTTCGAACATCGGCCTCAATCCCACCTAAGCAGTTTGTACAGATACTTTCGCCAATAGCCTGTTTAGAAGAAAAGAACTTGTATATATATGCCTTTGAAAAACCGATTGATTTTGCCAAATCTGAGACAGTGGTTTTACCGTAACCGTAGCGGCTGAAATGTTCTGTGGCGGCGATAACTATCTGATCCCGCACATCATGCGCGACTGGGCCTCGCTTCAAACTGGAGTGGTTATATTCGTCATTCATAGCCTTATCTCTGACTTTCATTAATTAAATTGTAAATTCTAACCCTTCATGGATACGATAACAACGAGTGAATAAATTGTAATTTAGTCACACTCGTTCTAAAGATAATCCTCCGTTCGCAACAAGTGGCAACTACCGCCGCTCCCCCCTATCGCCGCTTCCCTGAAAACTATCGCCGCTTCCCTGAAAACTTGATGGCGAGGATTCCAAGAAGAACAACTGATTTATTGTTGCGCTCTTGTCATACCTCAGAACCTTGAATCAATTCAGGCAACAAGATGAAAGCAGCCATCGTTTGGCTGCTTAATAAAGAATAATGCCCACTGCACTCAGGCGTTGTTTTAGAGGATAAAGGTTGTGCGATGAAACGTATTAGTAAAACTAAGTCATGTGACAGCACATCACAGAACAGACTCAATTGACGCTAGCACACCATGGGGCGTGCGACATGAAGTCGCATGAAGCGCTGTTCACGGCTCAACGAGTGAACCATCTGGCTCATCCGATTAGAAAGGGAGCGCAATATACAGTGATAGCCAAACTAGGTCGAGGACGAGAGTTGGTTGAACTTACGTTGCCACTGCAAGCTCAACGCAGTGGGTAGACGCCACCAAAACAATCCAAGTAAGGTTAATCGCCAAGACCATCAAAGGAAAAGAAGTCCGTTTATTAACGTCTATGACGAACGCAACGAAATATCCGGGAGCAGATATAGCGGAGCTTGACAGTCATCGTTGTGAAATTGAGCTGGGATATCGTGGAATGACACAGGACATGCTTCAAAATCAGCTTACCTTGAGAAGTAACACTCCAGAACTCGTGACACAAGAGTTTTGGGGAATGTTGATGGCCTATAACTTATTGCGATTCTTGATGTATAAGAGGGTTTACGTTATTTCTTTGACCATTTGCCTCTGTGGATTAGCGAATTGATGTCTTCCCGCGGTAACCAGCCAAATTGTTCCAGCTCGGGTTTGTCATTGAATTTCGATACATAGCCGAGGCACAGATAACCGATGATTTCGATTTCCTCCGGAATATCCAGCGTATCGCGCAAGACCTCATCATGAATAATACTCACCCAGCCAAAACCTAAGTTTTCCGCACGCGCCGCCAGCCACATGTTCTGGATCGCACACACGGTACTGTAGAGGTCCATTTCTGGTTTGATGGTACGGCCAATTACCACTGGGCCATTGCGTTGGCGATCGCAGGTCACACAGATGCCGAGCGGGGCTTCCATGATACCTTCCAGCTTAAAGCTCTTGTAGGTTTGTTGCTTATCAGCGGCAAACTGCTCGGCAGATTCCGCACTGGCAGCTTGGTAGCCGGCCTTAATTGCCTGCTTGGTATTAGGATCGGTGACCAGGATAAAATCCCACGGCTGCATAAAGCCAACGCTCGGTGCGTGATGTCCGGCCATGAGTATCCGTTCTACAACCTCATCCGGTATCGGTTCAGGTATAAAGTCGCGGCGCACATCGCGGCGCGAAAAAATTACTTTATACAGGGCATCTCTCTCGGTTTCGTTAATTCTCATAGTCACCTCGTAACACGAAGCGGGGATTCTGCAATTAACGCGACCATATTGCTACTTTTAATCTCCAAAGCAGCCAATTTTAATGACCAAATTAACAATAGCACCTTTCAATAGCATCAATTATCAGCGTAAAGGCAAGCCTTTTGCCCCCAAGGGCGGAGGCGTGTCATCTCTTGTCGACGACGCTTTGATTTCCGTTCGGTTACGGCCGTTATGTTTCGCCTGGTAAAGTGCATCATCGGCGTTTTTCAGGATGGCATTGATGGGTTCACCGGCGCTGTCCCAATAAGAGACACCAATCGAAATGGTGACCTGCCCTACGGTGTCAAACGGATAGTTTTCAATCGCTTTGCGAATCCGCTCAGCGGAATTAAACGCCTGGTTTACATCGGTCTTAGTGAGGAAAGCAATAAATTCTTCACCACCCGCCCGGCACACCACATCGTTATCACGCGCCTGTTTCTTAATCATCTGGGCGACGCTTTTGAGCAGTTCGTCCCCGACATCATGACCAAAGGTATCATTGACTCGTTTGAAGTAATCCACATCCAAAGCCAGCACTGCAAACGGGGTATGCTGCCCACACAGGCGGTCAACGGCTTTCTCTAAACCACGGCGGTTGAGTAAACCGGTCATCGGGTCAGTCAGTGTATCGTTCTGCAGTTGATCTATGGTGTTAGACACAATACCCAACGCATTAAGGAAGGTGCGCTTCAGATGCGAGGCTTCAAAGTACCACGGTTTTATCTGGGTCAGATCATCCATTGCCGCGGAGTGACTGTCGAAGTTTCTCACCGCGCTCGCCAGTTGCCATAACGGTTTGGAAATGAAGAACGCCGAGATCCAAATAATCAGCAGGGTTAGCAGGGCGATTGGCAGCGTTTCCAGAACAACATTCCACATCTGCTGATCCAAATTGGAGAGGGTCAGCTCTTTGGGGCGCTGGGCGACAATGCCCCACCCAGCGAGGGCTACAGGAGCGTAACCCGCCAGCATTTCGGTGCCCTGCGAGTTAAACATAGTCTGGCTGCCCTTTTCACCTTCCAGTACGGTATTAATTGCCTTGTTGTTCACAATCACCTGGCCGACTCTGCGCTTATCCGGATGGTAAATCAGTGTATGCCCGCGGTCGACAACATACAGATAAGAACCGTCTTTATAACTGTGTTTTCCAAGTAAGGTGGTTAAAATGTTCTTCTGTTCCAGATAGATACTACCTGCCACATAGCCTAAGTAGTCACCATTTACGGCAAAAATGGGATAGGAAATACTGATGAGGTAGTTGCCGGCCGGTGAAACAAACGGATTGGTCACGAGCGGCTCTTGTGATCGCAGGGATTGCAAAGCCCTGTCGCTGGTTAAACGTATCCCTTTCACCTCAATGGTTTCGGGCGAAATGGACACGATCACGCCGTCAGCATTGACGATAAAGGCGGAGTTAAAGGAATCGGTCTGGTTTTTCAGCCGATCCACTTCCTTGCTGAGCAATTTAGTGTCCTGCATTTCCGTGCTGAGCGACTGGGCACTGTATTTAAGCTGCGACATGGCCGAATCGATAAATGCATCCGTCATTTCTGCCATTTTTTCCGCGTAAACACGATTGGATTCCAGCGTGTTATTGATGATCAGATCATGCTGGACGCGATAAATGGAGTAAAACGCATTAAACAGGGTCACCACTACGCTGAATACACACAAAACCAGGATCAGTTTTCCCAAATTTAATTTATCCAACATCTGCCCACTGTCTCCATCTTTCGCTGACCTGTCACTGGCCTTTGCACCCAATCTAAACGACTCCAGCTGAACCTGCAACTAATGTCTTATAACGTCTTTTTCTCAATTCGAAACCATTGCAGCTTGTTAACAATTTTAAGATTGGATAAGCGCCTCCCCAAGCCGAATGATGGCGACCAAGTTCGGTATTTTAACGCCGTAAACCCTGATTTATCGCAATCAACGCTCTACCTGATAAGTTTTCAGAGCGCTTTCAACCTGACTCTCTGGCGTAGTATCGGCAAAAAGGAAATAACTCGGCGCCTGCACTTTTGCCACTGACTCAACGCGAATTTCAAAGATGCTCAGTATCGGATAACGCTCATCCGCCATCTGACGCAAGTGCGTTAAATACCCTTCCCAGCAGCTGTCCTGCGCTTTCACCACTCGCGCGATACCCTGCACTTTGAATCCGCGTTGCTCAAAGATATCGATAAATGAGACGCACACTTTGGCATTGGAGAATATATTCTGTTCACTTTGTGGTGATGCGATATTGGCGATCAGCATCAGCTCGTCGTCGACAAAAGTAAACATCTCTTTGGGTGAAACATTGGGTGTGGCATCCGCATCCGTTGTCGCCAGCCAGCACAGCACACTTTTTTGTGCATATTCCCTAAGGTTCATCATCATCTCCCGTTCGCTTTGTGGCTCTGTCGTTCTGCAGTTCTAGGCGAGTAAAATTGCGCAAAATACATTCAAAACCATAGATTAACGTCTGGCCAGATACAATATGCCATGCTTAAAGTTATTTTAACTTTTGTAACCAAGCACATATTTTACGTGCAATAACATGATTCTTGTCAGTGTGACTTTGATGACGGTGCCATCTTGCAGTCACCAAACAGGTCGATAAGTCAGCTGAAATCAGAGCGGCCGCATGCAAAACCCGATGCAAATGACCAAAATTTTACTTGAGCCCCGTCACGCCCGGCCTTACACTGCGAGCTTGTTATTGAAGTAGGCGCTGTATGTCCTGGCACATGATTCGTATTTTCTGGTTATCGCTGATTGCGCTGGTTTTGCCTGCGCAGGCCTTGGCGTCGCTGGATAATAACAAATCAGCATCAGGTAAAGCCGCCGCAACGCTGAGCGCGCTGCTACATCAGAGTGACGAACCAGAATCTCCGGCCCAGCCTCAGGCACCACAGAGCGAAACCCATCACGCCGGATCCAAAGCGGCACTGATCAATTCTGTTCGCTGGGCCCGGAGCGCAGGTTATAACGGACGAGAAGGCTATAACGGACGAGAAGGTTATAACAGCTACGATGGCGACCCGGATCTGCTTGATACTGTCGCGTCCTTCTATCCCGTTACCGATCCTCACCAGACAATCCATCTGGCGCAGTCGACTTCTCCTGCTCCATATCAGGACTTTCATTCCTCCTATCGTCTTTCCGGCTGGAAAGAGACCAATGCCATGTATGTGGCGTTAAACAGCCAGTATTTCTGCTGATATTCCCGAAACCATTATCGGCGCCTGATAACACGCGCTGAGCATTCCAGCGTTGCATGATGTGCTCGTACCCAGCGCAGTGCCGAATACGATATTCATTGCACTGACGTAACAAGCCCTCTTCAACGCTGCACATTACCGCTTTTAAACTCGGCTCGTTTGCCGAGGGGATATCTATGAAGAAAAACCCAACCAAAGCACCAAAACGTGTGCTTAACCACTATTCGGCCTGGAAATACGTGGTGCTTGTCGTCACCGTGGTGGTGCTGGCCCTGAGTGCAATTCCAACCTGGTATGGCGAGCAACCATCGATCCAGATTCAGTCATCACAACCTAACAGCACTTTGTCTGATGTAACTTCCGTCAACCGGTATCTGAGCCAGCAAGGCATTCAGGCGCAAAAAATTACCCAGCAAGGCGACAGTCTGGTGCTGGTATTTGATAACGAGACCGATCAGGCCCATGCCCGCAAAGTGCTGGATACGCAGCTCAGCGCCAATGACAGTATTACTTACTCTTATGTTTCGGTTGCGCCGCAATGGCTGCAGAATCTGGGCTTTAATCCGATTAAGCTTGGCCTGGATTTACGTGGCGGCGTACAGTTTTTGCTCAATGTGGACGTCGATAAAGCATTCCAGGAGCAGCGCGATACCATGATTGACGAGGTCAAAGATATGCTTCGCAGCGAGCGCCTGCGTGGCGTACGTGTCGCTGCGCAGGGTGTGGAGGGATTGCAGGTTGATACCCAGTCAGATGAAGCGCTGGGCAAAATTACCACTTACCTGAAGCAGAACTACACCGGTTGGGAAATCAAGCGTCAGTCAAATACGCTCAGCGTGCTGCCGACCGCACAGAATAAGCTCGATTTTCAGTCTGCGACGATTCAGCAAAACCTGAAAATCATGCGTGACCGAATTGAAGAACTCGGCATTACGGAGGCTCTGGTCCAACGCCAGGGTGAACACAGCATCCGTATCGAACTGCCGGGTGTCCAGGATCCGTCCCAGGCAAAAAATGTGATCGGTGCAACCGCCAGCCTGGCATTCTATGAAGCCAAAACCGGCGACGAAGCTTTGTCACGCGATAATCTGGTACTCAAGGATAACGAGGGTAAAGCCGTCGTTCTCAATAAACGTCCGGTTCTGACCGGCGATCACATTGTCAATGCCCGTGCCGGGGTCGATAAAATGGGCTTCTCTGAAGTCAACATTTCTCTCGATCATGCTGGCGGCAAGGTAATGAGTGATTTCTCCGGCAAACACATCGGCAAACCGATGGCGACCGTGTATCGCGAATACAAAACCAACGCGCGCGGTGAAACCGAGCGCAGCGAACGGGTAATCAGTGTCGCGACCATCCAGTCACAGCTGGGCAGTCAGTTCCGCATTACCGGAGCAGGTTCGACCGATGAAGCCCAGCAGCTGGCTCTGCTGCTGCGTGCCGGCTCGCTGACAGCGCCGGTCACCATTGTCGAAGAACGCACTATCGGCGCCTCACTCGGTGCAGAGAACATTCACAATGGCTTTGCCGCCCTGGCGTTAGGCCTTGCCATGACCCTGACCTTTATGGCGCTGTGGTACCGCCGCCTGGGCTGGGTTGCCAATACCGCGCTGGTGATCAACATGGTCTCTTTGCTCGGGCTGATTGGTCTGCTGCCGGGTGCAGTGCTGACCCTGCCGGGGATTGCCGGACTGGTACTGACTGTCGGTATGGCGGTCGACACCAACGTACTGATTTTTGAGCGTATCAAAGATAAGCTGGCTGAAGGGCGCAGCTTCGCTCAGGCGATTGATCTCGGCTTTAGCAGCGCGTTCAGTACTATCCTCGATGCCAATATCACCACCATGATCACGGCACTTATCCTCTACTCCATCGGTAACGGTCCGATTCAGGGCTTTGCTCTGACTCTGGGACTGGGTCTGCTGACCAGTATGTTTACCGGCGTGTTCGCTTCACGCGCACTAATAAATCTGATTTGGGGACGCGACGGCCGTCGTGATGTAAGGGTATAAATCATGCTTCAATTTCTTAAAACTCGCATTCGTCGTATTCGCTACATCACCAGCCTGGTGTCTATCTCGCTAATGGTGATTTCTCTGGCCGCTTTTGCCATGCGTGGCCTTAATATGGGACTGGATTTTACCGGCGGTATGGTTACAGAAGCCGTGATCAGCCAGACGGTCACCAACCATGATTTACTCAATGTGCTGCAACCGGCATTGGGAGAGTCCACATCGGTCACCAAATCCGGCGAAGAGGGTCGCTGGGTGATTCGCTACCCGCTGGCAACTGAAGGCCAGGCCGCAGCGGATATCAATCAGCTTCTGCACCAGGTGTCTGATAACGTAGACATCATCAGCAACAGTATGGTCGGATCGCAGGTCGGCCAGGATCTGGTTGATCAGGGCGGCCTGGCTCTGCTTATCAGTATGCTGTGTATCCTTGGTTACCTCTGTTTCCGCTTTGAGTGGCGTCTGGCAAGTGGCGCGTTACTGGCGCTGATCCACGATGTGGTACTGGTACTGGGCTTCTTTGCTCTGACCCAAATGGAATTCAACCTGACGGTGTTCGCCGCAGTGCTGGCAATTCTCGGCTACTCACTCAACGATTCGATCATCATTGCTGACCGGATTCGTGAACTGCTGGTAGCCAGACAGGGCACGCCAACCGAGGAGATTAACGATCAGGCCGTTGTCGCGACGTTCTCGCGCACCATGGTCACCTCAGGTACGACGCTGATCACCGTTGCGGCACTATGGCTGATGGGCGGCGCGCCGTTGGAAGGTTTTGCAACCGCCATGTTCATCGGAATTATTTCCGGCACCTGGTCCTCGATTTCAATCGGTACCGTGTTGCCGGAATGGCTCAAACTTGAGCCTCGTCATTACCTGCCGGTAGAAGTGGATTTAGCCCCGTAAACCGGGTTAAACCTAAACAACCATTTTGGCCTGTGAATCTCAACGGATTGCCAGGCAGCAAAAAGGGACATGCCTGATCGCATGTCCCTTTTTTACCACGTCAATTTTGCAATAAAGAAACGTTAGTTTTGAAATACCGGTCAGTGATAATCCGACTAAATAACTGTGATACATCTCTTGCTAAGAGAGGATATTTAGCGTAGCAATAACACTGCTTTTACAACAATCAAGAAAATAGCAATTATACTTCAGAGGTTTAACTACCACTTTTTGCCAAGGAACCCACATGGAAGCGACGCTAAAGATGACGACGCTGCAGACGACGATGCTACAGACGACATTGCTAGCCACACTATTTCTGTCACCATTCATCGAAGCGGAAGAACTGTCCGATTATGACCGCTGTCTGCTTAACGCCACTCGCGGACAGAGCGGTGAAATGACCATAGATGAAGTGCGTCAGCGCTGTGAACTGCCAGAGGAAGAAGAACCGACTGAGGAGCCGGAGCTGCTGACTCAACGGCGGGAATTAGAAAAAAGCACCGAGTTCCAGCCGTTTGTGATAACCCCACACAAGATGAACTACATTCTGCCGCTCACCTATACCGACAGCGTTAACCGCGAGGCTTATCAGGACACTGGCTGGGCCGAGGATCTGCGTAAAGCGGAAGCCGAATTTCAAATCAGTTTTAAAATCCCGCTGAATTACACCGATATGCTGTTTGAAGATGATGCCCTGTTCTTTGGTTTCACCCTGCGTTCCTACTGGCAGGTTTACGCCGGTTCCATTTCGCGCCCTTTCCGTGAAACCAACTACCAGCCGGAACTGTTCTACTTCACGCCGACCGTTTGGAAACCCTTTGGCGGCAACACCTGGCTCGGGGTTGGCATTGAGCATCAGTCCAACGGCCAGCGCCAGGATCTGTCACGCAGCTGGAACCGTATCTACGGTTCATTTACCTATGAAAAGAATCGTCTGGCGGTCAACTTCCGCCCTTGGTGGCGTATTCCGGAAGACAGTAAGAGTTACGCCGACGACCCGGACGGTGATGACAACCCGGATATCCGTGACTACATGGGCAATTTCGAGCTCAGCGCAGTGTATAAATGGGACAGTGTGGCATTGAACTTCATGGGCCGGGAAAACTTTGAGACCCACAACGGCTACGCGGAGCTAGGCATGACCTTCCCTATCTGGGGCAAGGTGCGCGGCTATGCGAAATACTCCACCGGCTACGGTGAGAACCTGATTGATTACAACCATAAGCAGCAGCGTTTTGGCCTCGGGATCGCGATAACCGATATCCTTTAATCAGCGAGCATGCTCAAAGGGCTGAGCGACAACGCTAAGCCCTTTTCTGCTCGCCGTCGACAAGCAGGCACAATGATTAATACCATCAATCATTGTCCTGATAACATATAGCCAAAAGCGGTGAATTGACGTCTTTCCTCCCCTCTGCCCGGTAAGCACAGCCCTGCGATTAAAGGGACTGGCACACAGAACGCCCGAATCTGTGACTTTTACTTTCTTACTGACGGAATCTGTTTTAGTATTTTGATATTAAGTCTTGGACGACTAATCTCTCGCCTGCCCAAACTTAATCTAACACTTCATCAAATAAATACAGTAATTAGGAAATCATAATAATGGCGGCTTTTGGTAGCGTGTTCATGCCTAAAATGGCTTTAGCAACATACGAAAATAATCAATGGAATGACGCTCAGATCGTTTCATCAGACAGCATCTCACTGCATCCGGGCGCACACGTACTGCACTACTCAAGTACTTGCTTTGAAGGCCTGAAAGCATTCCGTCACGAAGACGGCAGTGTGCATGTTTTCCGTATGGATCAGAACGTTGAGCGTTTCTCACAAAGCAGCAAGTTGCTATCTCTACCTGAGCTGGACAAGGCGCAAGTCTCGCAGATGATCACTGATATCGTTACAGAATTCGCTTCTGACGTTCCACAACCACCAGGCTCTATGTACATTCGTCCAACGCACATTGGTACAGAGCCTGCTATTGGTAAGGCGGCGGCAGCTTCCGTCTCTTCAATGATGTATATCCTGTTGTCACCAGTAGGTGATTACTTCGCTGGCGGCGCACACGCTCTGCGTCTGCTGCTGGACGAAGAAGGTCAGCGCTGTGCACCACACATGGGTATGATCAAGAGCGGCGGTAACTACGCCAGTGCGCTGGCTCCAACTCTGGAAGCAAAACAAAAATATCAGGCCGACCAGGTTCTGTTTTGTCCAAACGGTTACATCACTGAAACTGGCGCGGCAAACTTCCTGCTGGTTGACGGTAACGAGATCATAACCAAAGCACTGGACTCAACCTTCCTGCACGGCGTAACCCGTTCAAGCATCCTGACCATTGCTAAAGATCTGGGCATGACGGTCACTGAACGAGAAGTCTCTGTTGAAGAGTTGCTGGAGCGCGCTGCTAAACCAGGAGTGGAAGCCATGCTGTCTGGTACGGCTGCAGTTCTGACCTCTGTCGGCACTCTGATCCACAACGGTAAAGATTACAAAGTCGGCAGCGGCGAGATTGGCCCTATCGCACAGAAACTGCGCCAGACACTGAATGATATTCAGTGGGGTAAAGCGCCAGATACCCACAACTGGCTGACTAAAATCGCTTAATGTCGGGTTAGCCGTGTGTCGTTTGCCGGACAGGTCCATCACTTAAATCAGTCGTTCGTTTAAAGTGACTGACCTGACAGCCGTCATACGCCAACCACGAAAACTCAAAAGCCCGCTGTCATAGCGGGCTTTTTGTTTTGCGCAATTTTTGCCTATTTGGCTAAGCTTGGTTTGCTTGGTCACTCTTACCTTGTTTAGCCAATATACGTTTGCTTAGGCAAGCTTGATATTAAGGGTTAATCTGCGTAGCCGCTGCCGATGGCACGAAACGGCATTTTCAGCCCCAGTTCCGGCACTTGCTTACCGACCCAGGCCGGGAAAGTGTTGCTGTTTGGTCCCGGAAACAGGGTGTATTCATTGGCCCACGGATACAAGCCTACCACCTTCTGTACTTTCGGGATCAACTGCTCAGCTTTTTCGCCCTGAATCGACAGTACTTTTTCAGGTTTTGCTCCGTACCAGTAACGGTCAGGCGTTACCGTCTGGTACTGATAGAGTGCCGGCTGACCGCGGTCAACCCGCCAACCAACCACCTCGTACACGGTATATTCTTCAGCATCCTGCGGTTTGAGCGCCATCCAGGTATGCACGGCAAACCAGCCGCGCCAACTGAACGCATCAGCGGCGTAAAACTCAATCACCGCCTGTTTGTCATTCTGCGGATCAGGGGCGATGCCTGCCGGTTCACGGCTGGCAGAACGCCAGTCGCTCTGGGTACAGCCACTGAGCATCGCCGCGACTGACACCAATAAAATCTGCACCATACGGTTAAAACCCAGCTTCTTCCTCATGCTCATCCCCTCTGCCATCACTTATTGTTCTGAAACTCTCTCGTTGATCTGAAGCACTCTCGTTATTTTAGCCTCTGGTTATCTTAACGCTTTCTTTACCTTCGCCCTTTTACCCTATCAAACCCGGAGTCCTGATTAAAATCGTCAATAAACAACAAAAATGTTGCATGGTATTTCATTCACCACCAGGGTCAGTTGTGCAGCAGGCCACAGGCTATCCCTATTGATATACGGCCTTGAGTGAGTAAGCTGATCACTCAAACAGGAGAAACTGATGAGTACACTGGTCGACAAAATCGCAGAACAGCGCATTCAGGCGGCGTTTGATAACGGCAACATGGATGATTTACCCGGCAAAGGTGAGCCATTGCAGTTAGATGATGACAGCATGGTGCCCGAGCAACTGCGTATGGGCTATCGGGTGTTGAAGAATGCCGGTTATATTCCGCCGGAGCTTGCTGAGCGTAATCAGGCAATGTCGTTATGTGATCTAATGGCCCGTTGCGCGGAAGGATCACCGCAGCGCTGTGATGCAGAACATAAACTGCGCCAATTAGAACTACGAATGCGGATGCAAGGTGTGGACACCCGCTTCTTGCACCGCTACTTACGCTCCTTACAAACCGGAGAGCATTAAGGTAACCAATGCTGAATCAAGGCGTGGCCCGGCTGAGACAACGTCCAGCTGAAGGCCGCGATATTCAAAACGATGGTCAGCCAGAGAATAGCCTTAAACGGTTGCTTTTGCGATTTATGCCGCAACTGATTTTGTGCCCACAGTGCTCCGGGCCAGCCGCCTGCCAACGCTAAAAGGTGCAAGGTTTTTTCCGGTATGCGCCAGGTGCCCTGCAGCGCCGCATTTTTATCCCTGGCATACACCAGGTAGGTAACCAGACTGAGCAGCAGATAGAGCGGGATAAAGACCACCGCGCCGCCCATCAGCAGGGTTGTACCACTGACAAACACTACAAACGCACAGCCGAATACCACCGCTAGCGGAAGGCTGGCGGCCCCTTGCATGTTAACATTCACCGCATTGATACGCCCCTGGCTGTCACGCCCAAGCTCAAAGCAGACTTTGGCATTCACTTTGGGCCGTAAGCCCTTTTTTCTCAGCTCCGATACATGGACAAAGATTTTGCGTTTGCGCTCCGGCGTCACAATAAAACCATAGCCTTTATCGTCATACCACTCGCTGATTTTACCCTGCATATGATTGGAATTTCCCAGCCTGTTGTTTTGCCTGAGTTTAACTGATATCTGAGCGTTAGAGACAAGCGCTAAGTCAGTTTGACGTAAATCCGCGCAAAACAGGCATTAAAAAAGGCGAACAACCGTGTTCGCCTTTCTGGCGCTAAGGGATGACTGAGGTTTAATAGGTTTTACTCTTTTTATCCTGTTTCATCATCTTATCCTGATCCATCATTTTATCTTTGTTGTCATCACGATCCATATGACGTTCCAGTTTAGCTTCACACTCTTTAGCACTGCGGCCTGATTTTTCGCAGTCCTGCAGCTTCATTTTATACTGCGCACGCTCTTCTTCGGACATGCCCATCATATCTTTGTGCATTTGATCCATTTCTTGATCCGACATCATCATACCCTGACTGTTCTGCTTCGCACTGTCAGACATCATGTTTTCACCCTGCTTATGATGATTGGCCATCGCACTGGCGGAAAATCCCAGCACCAATCCAAGCAGCATGACTGAGGTTACATTTTTCATTGCCGTTCTCGCTTCTTGTTATGAGGTTTGCTTTGCTGACGAACTCAATGTTCAACCGCATCGTGATCGAATAAAATCGCCGCCAAGATCTCCTCAATTGTAGTCCATTCTCCATCATGCAACCGCCGCATGCGTTAACTTTGAGCCACCAGCCTTTCATACCGTGGCTGATAGCGCAGTTTTCCGTTTACATGAGCACTTTCCATCAAAGCCACAGAATGCACTGACAAATCCGTGTCCGGCATACCCAGCGCATCCATCGGCTGATACAGCTCGACACGACGCCCCAGTGTGATATGAGGGCGATAGCGCCGGTTTTCCGGTGTAAAGCCATTTAATGCAAGTAACCCGCGCAGCTCAGCCTGCAACGCCATTAACCTGTCGTCCGGCTTTACACCCAGCCAGATCAGCCGCCCGCCTTTGATATCGAAATGACCCAGTTGACGACTGTGTAGCAAATGGGGTGGTTCGCTCTCCAACTGAGTCAGTAATACCCCCAACTGTGCTAAATCGGCATCGCTGACTGCGCCGATAAATTCCAGCGTGAGGTGAAAATTGCCATCGTGGGTAAAACTGCCGTGTGCAGCGTTTCTTTTCAGTGTATCGCGGCTGCGTTGCAGCATCTCCTGCGCCTTCGTATCGAAAGTCAGCGCAAAGAAGCACCGTGTGTTGTCGGACATCGCCGTTCTCCGTCAGATGATCGATATAAGCATACCTCATCATGGCATACAGCTCTGGTTCTGATATGCAAATGATTTAACCTGATAAGCATCATCTTTAAAAGAGACCAAGTTTCAAGGAGAGAATAAGGTGCAATTTGCCATGACCGGTGCCGGTGGCATCGGCTGTTATTACGCAACTCGCCTGATGAAGGCCGGACATCCGGTTGTGTTTGTTGCCCGGGATGAACATCTCAAAGCGTTACAATCGCAGGGGCTGTCACTGCACCATACCGAACTGATCATGCGTTTGCTGCAACACGCCAGCGGCCAGCTCAACTAAGCCAGAACGCTAAAGGTAACACTCATCTTCAGGTTGCACTTTTGGCGAGGTAATTTGTGTCAAAAGTGCAACCTGGGCACATATTTTCTGCGCTACCTGTGCTGGGCATGAAGACAGCCAACCAGCATCAACCACGCCAGCCAGTTAACACCATTTACTTATATTTAACAGTTAGTTATCACGTAGAATTTATTTTTGCCCAGGCGCACAATTTTGCATCAACCCGGTTAACTTTGCCCCCGTAATACATTCATACTCAGTATCAGTTAAGGGCAATACCAAAACTGTCATGACCTGATACCGGGACAACATAACCGAGACTCAGATTGCAGGTTGGCACAGAATACTCTTCTGCTGGAAATCGCTGGCAGTATTTGAACCCTTCAGCCGCAGACCTGAACGCTGTTATGGTTGCAGTTGTTACCGGTGTAACCGCTGTAATACGGTGCCGTCTATACGGGCGCCGCACACAGTACTGTGCGAAAGCCTGCCTCTGTCCGCCGTTCATGGTGAATTGCCCTCCCGCGATTTTAAATGAAATCAGGAGCTTCACTATGAGTGATATTGCGCTTTCTATCAGCATTCTGGCGCTGGTGGCAGTGCTGGGCTTGTGGATTGGGAACTGGCGGATCTACGGCGTTGGTCTTGGGATCGGCGGAGTACTGTTTGGCGGTATTCTAGTTGGTCACTATACCGGGGTGTGGGGCGTCACGCTCAACTATGAGACCCTGCACTTTATCCAGGAATTCGGCCTGATCCTATTTGTTTACACCATAGGCATTCAGGTAGGGCCGGGCTTCTTTTCTTCGCTGCGCAATTCCGGCCTCAAGCTGAATGGCTTTGCCGTGCTGACTGTGCTGCTCGGCTGCACTGTGACGGTTGGTCTGTACTATCTGTTTGATGTCCCTCTGCCGGTGATACTCGGCGTCTTTTCCGGTGCCGTCACCAATACCCCTTCGCTGGGTGCCGGCCAGCAGATTCTGACCGAACTGGGTGAACAACGCAGCCTGCTTGACCTGACCGGGATGGGCTACGCTATCGCTTATCCGTTTGGTATCTGCGGTATTCTGCTGACCATGTGGCTGCTGAGAATGATGTTTCGCGTCAATATTAATCACGAAGCTCAGGAGTTCGAGACGCACAACGGACATAAAAAAGAGAGCCTGCACACCATGAACGTGGCAGTGCGTAACCCCAACCTGAATGGCTTATTCCTCCAAGACATTCCGGCCCTGAGTGAAGGCGACATTGTGTGTTCGCGCCTCAAACGGGGCGATACTCTGCATGTCCCTAAACCAGAATCGAGAGTCGAAGTCGACGATCTGCTGCACTTGGTCGGCGATAAAAAGGCGCTCGATAAAGCCCGGCTGGTGATCGGCGAAGAAGTCGATGCATCCCTGTCGACCCGAGGCACAGAATTGCGGGTCCAACGTCTGGTGGTGACCAATGAGATCGTAC
The DNA here is from genome assembly GCF_029962385.1 of Vibrio sp. ABG19. Taxonomy (NCBI): domain Bacteria; kingdom Pseudomonadati; phylum Pseudomonadota; class Gammaproteobacteria; order Vibrionales; family Vibrionaceae; genus Vibrio; species Vibrio sp. ABG19. The sequence goes on from NZ_CP071707.1 coordinate 114,373, forward strand.
TGGGTAAGAAACTGCGCGATCTCGATCTGAAACAGAAATACGATGTAGTGGTCTCTCGTCTTAACCGCGCCGGGATTGAGCTGGTGCCGACCAGTCAGTCGACACTGCAATTCGGTGACATTCTTAATCTGGTCGGCCGTCAGGACGCCATTGAAGCGGTGAGCGGTATTGTCGGTAATGCTCACCAAAAACTGCAACAGGTGCAGATGCTGCCAGTGTTTGTCGGCATTGGTCTTGGCGTGCTGCTTGGCTCTATTCCGTTTTATCTGCCCGGCTTTCCCGCCGCGATAAAACTCGGTTTGGCGGGTGGCCCGCTGATCGTTGCCTTGATTCTGGCCCGGATTGGCAGCATTGGTAAGCTGTACTGGTTTATGCCACCCAGCGCCAACCTGGCGCTGCGCGAAATCGGTATTGTGCTGTTTCTGGCCGTAGTCGGACTCAAATCCGGCGGCAATTTTGTCGCCACGCTGGTCGAGGGTGACGGCCTGAGCTGGATGGGTTATGGCATGATGATCACCGCAATCCCATTACTGACTGTTGGCATTGTGGCCCGTTTGTTCGGTCAGTTGAATTACCTGACCATCTGCGGCATGCTGGCCGGTTCGATGACCGATCCACCAGCACTGGCCTTTGCCAATGCGATCCATGAAGAGAGCGGTGCTTCGGCGTTGGCCTATGCCACAGTTTATCCTCTCGTCATGTGTCTACGCATCCTCTCACCACAAATTCTGGCCTTGATTTTGTGGAGCCTGTGACTCGATTTTGTAGAGCCTGTGACTCTTTGTCCCGGTGTCAGGTCGGCCAATACCGCGGTATTGGCCCCGCCGCATGACTCATTTTCTCACTCAGGCGCTTGTGAACTCACTCAGCAAACTTGCCTGGCAAGAGTGCTAACAGCGCCGCATTGTCAGCATATTTCAGTCAAGCTCACCATCATACTTTAGTGAAAGACGGCACAAGCTCACCGTCTCCGGCACACTAATCACGTTATAGTCCAACAAACGAAACACAATAATAATGATTAGGACGAAGTATGTTATCGACTCAACAACGTTTAGCCTTGGCAACCACGCTGGGTGCAGCGCTCACTCTGGCGGGTGGCTGGCGGCTCGGCATCGAAAGTGGCGGCTTCATTTTTCTCAGCGCTGCTATCCCACTGTTACTCGCTCCCTGGCAAATGCGCAGCCAGCATACAAACAGGCAAACCGACTCATACGCCAGCGACGACAATGCCCTGATCGCTGCTCAGATCGGTGCTGAACTGAACAAAAATGCCGTCAGTGCTGCGAAAGTGTCGTATGCACTTGATACGGTAAAACAACAGACATCGCGTCAGGTTACATCAATCGAGCGGATTTCTGACAGCTCAGAAGCGATTACCGACACGCTGGCAGTCAGCGCATCGCACACCAGCTCAGCGCTACAGGCCACTCAAGTGATGCGGGCGACCAGTGAAGAAGGGCGAGCAGAGCTGGATCAAGCGGTGCAAAGTATGCAGCAGCTCAGTCATCAGACAGACGCATCGGTCGATCAAATCAAGACCCTGGAATCTCAGGTTGAACGTATCGAAACCGTGGTCGAGGTGATTGAAAGTATTGCCGCTCAAACCAACCTGCTGGCTCTCAACGCCGCAATTGAAGCGGCACGGGCCGGGGAAAGTGGGCGCGGTTTTGCTGTGGTTGCCGATGAAGTGCGTAATCTGGCAGAACGCACCGCTCGCAGCACCGAAGAAGTTTCGACGATTGTCGGGCAAATTTTCGCTCAGACGCGTCAGGTAACCGCATCGATTGGTGAGTTGTCTACCAATGTGACACAAGGTGTCGCACGAGTGGAAAGTGTCAGCCAACGCCTGGAAACGATCGCCAGCCAGTCGCAACAGGTAGAACAACAGATGAGTGCCATCAGTGACGACGTAGCCACTAATGAGCAGAGCCTGCGTCAGATCGCCCGTTCCATTACCCATAGTCAGCAGGAATTATCAGCCAGTGATCACGAACTGCTCGAACTACAGACCGAAGCAGAACATTTAATGCAACTTGCCGAGCACAGTAACGCGGTCCTGGTCGAACACTATCCGCAATCCATGCACCGGCCTTTCTATGAACTGGCCTCAGCACTGGCAACGGCGGTGGGTAAAAAATTCGAACAGGACATCGCCAGTGGCGTGATATCGCAGCAGGCGCTGTTCGACCGTCAGTATCAACCCGTTGGCAACACCCAGCCGGCCAAATATCAGACCGCATTTGATCAGTATTGTGACTCGGTCCTTCCTTCCATGCAGGAGCCGGTTCTGACCCAGCGTCCAGAGATGGTTTATGCCATTGCGACCGACGACCATGGTTACGTCCCGACTCACAATAATCAGTTCTGTCAGCCACTGACCGGCAACCCGCAGCAGGATATGGTTGGCAACCGCACCAAGCGTATCTTTTCGGACCGGGTCGGCATGCGATGCGGCCAGCATCAGCAGACCATGCTACTGCAAACTTATAAACGCGACACTGGAGAAGTGATGCACGATATCTCGGTACCCGTTTACGTTAACGGCCGTCACTGGGGCGGAATGCGCCTTGGTTATGCACCACCACAGTAATCCGGCCTGCCCTTGAGACCTCATTCGTCCCGTCTGCTTTGATCGGCGGGGCGAATTTTTCATTTCCACCGCGGTGAAAGCGTGCCACACCTGCGATTACTGCAATCTAACTGTGAGGTTTTGAGCAAGTTTGCCAATTGATAGTGTTGATTAGGTTAATTAGACTCCCGACATGGACCTGCTTATCATTTTCAAACTTTATCTTCTTTCCGGACTGGCTTTTTTTGCCATCGCTTTCGCTATTTTCTCGCGTAACCTCAACAACAGCCAAATTCTGATTGCCAAAGTACTGCCGATTTTCGCCCTGTTCGGGCTTGTTCATGCTGCGCATCTGTGGTCTGAACTCTATTTCGATCTCTATCAGCATGAATTCGCTTTGACCCGGCAGTTGGAAACATTCCTAGTGCTCAAATTGGCGCTCTCATTTATGCCCTTGGCTTACTTTGCCTGGCGCATGCTGGAACTGACACGCTGGAAAGCGTCTCTGCTACGCCGGATTAAACGTGTTATCGGGCTGCTGACCATCATTTTACTCAGCCACCTGTGCTGGTTATACAGCCAATTCAGCTATCCGGTGTTTGTGCACTATGCCAGTAACTATCTTTATTGGACCTTGGGCGTCGGATTCAGCATTCTAGCCGGCTGTACGCTTTTTTCTTATGCACATCGTATCGCTGGCAACGGCTACGGCTCACCGCTACCGTTTCAGGCACTAGGATTATCACTGATCAGCTACGCGCTTAGCGCCAGCCTGCTCGGAGAGGGCACTGAACCTTTGTGGGTACATCTTCTGCGTCTGGTCTGTGCTTATGCCGTGATGCTCAGCCTCTGGCATACACTGCGTGTTTTTGACCGTGAGCACGACCAGCAGTTGCAGTCAAACCTGCAATTGTCTCTGCAGGATGCCAAATTGCGCGAGCTTGGCGAACTGACCTCGGCGATTGCCCACGAGATCAAAACGCCGCTTAGCAGTGCCATGATGAGCTGTGATTTACTCGAGCGCCAACTGATTGATAATGCCAATCACAAGCGCCAGATTGACCGTATCCGCTTTGGCTTGAACCGCGCTGCAGAAATCAGCCAGGAGGTACTCAACTATGCACATCACAGACCGATTCAGCGTCAGCCCGTCAACCTGTCACAGGTCATTGAGCAAGCTTTAACGCTCAATCAATACCGGCTGGAAGAGTTCGATGTGCAGGTTGACGTTGACCATCAACTGGGCATTTCCGGTGATGCCGGCTTGCTGGAAGAAGTGTTCAGCAACCTGATTGGTAACAGCGTTGATGCCAGTCATGGCACCAAGGTATTGCGTATCCGGGCTATTCAGAATCAACAATACGCCATCGTCACCTTCACTGACTGTGGGAGTGGAATGCCGGATGCCCTGTTACATAAGGCGACCCAACCGTTTTTTACCACTAAACCCAAAGGTGAAGGAACCGGTATGGGCCTGGCGCTATGCAAACAAATCATTATGCAACACAACGGCGAACTACTGCTCTATAACCACGATAACGGCCTGACGGTGGAAGTTCGCATTCCGAGGAGTATTTGATGACTTTAAAACTGTTACTGGCAGAAGACGATCCGCAACTGCGTGAAGTCCTGCTTGAAGCTTTGGCACTGGAATCGTTTGAAGTGACTGCTTTTGATAATGCTGAAGATGCCCTGGATGCCGCGGCCAGGCAGCCGTTCGAACTGGCTCTGTTTGATGTCGTGATGGGTGGCATGACAGGTATTGATGCGCTGACAACACTACGCCGCCTGCAACCTAACATCGGCATTGTCATCACCACCGCTTTTGCCACCGTCGATCTGGCCGTTGATGCCATGAAAAAAGGCGCGGATGAGTTTCTCACCAAGCCGTTTAATCTGGCCACCTTGTCGGTAACTCTGAAACGGGTCCATGCTGAGCGCAGCCCGAAAGCCCAGATTGAAGAACGTCATCATGACCAGATCTTCAGCGCCCTCTCCAATCCGATTCGACGCACCGTGGTGAAACAGCTCAAATTACACCGCAAAGTCAAATTTATGGATTTGTGTCGCATGGTGGGGGTCGAAGATCATACCAAATTTAACTTTCACTTACGCCAACTGGTCAACAGCGGCCTGGTGGTTAAAGAAGAAAAGCGGGTCTATTCTCTGACCGCACAGGGCCAGCAAATATACGCCAGCTTGCTGCTGTGAATCGTGATCACGTGTAACGCGGCGCGGACAGCGTAAGTCACACAAGTTCACCTTGCCCTTATTGGCAAGGTGAAACCCTAAGCCCTATTCTTTAAATGGAGCTTGTTTCAAGCCAGAAAGGGGGTGACCTATGTTTTCCGTTAACCGTCATGGAGAAAACCGCCTCGATATTCAAATCAGCGGTACTCTTGATAAAGAAGGCATGACTTTCGCTTTGGATCAACTGCTGACCCAGGGTGAAGGCATGCAAAATGGCGTGATGCTGTACGATGTCATCGATTATCATCTGCCAACACTGGATGCCATCTGGGTTGAACTGAAACAGATGCCTGAATTAATTGCCCTGATGCGACGGTTCAATAAGGCCGCGATTCTGTCCGATAAACAGTGGATCAAAACCGCCAGTGAACTGGAGGGGAAACTGATGCCCCATATCGAAATCAAGGCGTTTGACCGCAGCGAAAAAGCGCAGGCTGAAGCCTGGCTAAACAGCTGATCAGTTCTGGCGAAGCAGCCGTTCGACGAAGGGCCGGGCTACCCCGGCCGCTGCGGCTAATCCGCTTCTTTTGCCCCATCTTTCACTCCTCTGTCATTCTTCCACTCTCCCGTCATTCTTTTAACTTTCCTGCCAAGCATCACCATTGACGATAATTTTTGTTATCCATATCATCTTTAAAACAAGCAGTTACATATCAATTCATTGCAGTTATGCTAAGGTGTTTAAAGGACACTCAGGAGTGTCGCTGTCCGCTACAAGGAGCGTATATGTACACAGGAAACATTGACGAGCTGTTGGGGTGCGAACTGCCCATTATTCAGGCGCCGATGGCTGGTGTGCAAGACAGCGAACTGGCCATCGCGGTGTGTCAGGCCGGGGGCCTGGGCTCCCTGCCCTGCGCAATGCTGAGTGCAGACGGCATGGTGGAGGAAATTAAACTCATTCAACGTTCAACGGATAAACCGTTTAATCTCAACTTTTTCTGCCACTCCATGCCTGCCTTCGATCCTGGAAAGCAACAGCGCTGGCAAACCACACTGAGCCCTTATTTTCAGCAACTGAACGCCGAGTTACCGGCGGCAGAGAATGGGGCCAGCCGGATGCCGTTCAGCCACGATATCGCCGATGCCATCGAGCCGTTTCACCCCCGGGTACTGAGTTTTCATTTCGGGCTGCCGGAGCCGGATCTGCTCAAACGAATCCAGCATTGGGACTGTACAATTCTCGCCTCCGCGACCACCTTACAGGAAGCACACTGGCTTGAAGCTCGCGGTGTTGATGCCATTATTGCTCAGGGCGTCGAAGCCGGAGGACATCGCGGTATGTTCCTCAGTCAAGACACCAGCACCCAAATCAGTACTACCGCACTGGTGCCACAAATCGCCCAGCAAGTGCGGGTACCCGTCATTGCTGCCGGTGGCATCGCTGACAGCCGTGGCATTCAGGCGGCACTGATGCTGGGAGCCAGCGCCGTTCAACTCGGCACGGCTTACCTGCTCTGTACAGAGGCAAAAACATCGTCGTTGCATCGTGCTGCGATTAAAAGTGAGCGTTCGCAACATACGGCCCTGACCAACCTGTTTTCCGGTCGTCCGGCACGCGGCATCGTCAATCGGTTAATGAGCGAGCAAGGTTACCTCAGCGATTCGGTCGCTGATTTCCCGTATGCCGCCAGCGAAGTCACTGCCTTGCGTAAACTGGCGGAAAGCCAGGGCCTTGATGATTTTTCTCCACTATGGTGCGGGCAAAACCCATCCGGCTGCGTTGAAATTTCTGCAGCGGAGCTGACCCTGCTGCTGGCGTGTGAAAGCGGAATGATCGATTGTCAGTACCTGTATGATGAGCCCTACCCTTACTCAATCTGAATTAGTTCTCACCATTTTCATCACCAGACACAAACGTGAAAAAAAGTCACTATTGTATCCTTAGTCTTTGACGTTACTGAATATCAAACCGTTATCATCAAGATCAAACTTGCACAGAAATCAACCTAATTTCTTCGTCAATAGCGCTGGCTGATATGCGCTATCATGAGCTAAATTCAAACACTGCTGAGAATGATCGTTAACGCGCACTAAAATAGTGATTCAGGTGTATTAAATATACGTAAGATTAAAACCGCAAAGAAATTTAAACTTGGCAGGAAACTCTCTCCATAATCAGTTAATTTCTCAGACAAAAATTTCACACGCCGTCTCCTAACCGCCTTCAAACAACAGGCATATCGATAAATATGAAATTTATCATTTCATTTTTACTGATGAGATTCATTTGTTTTTGCAAAAATAAAGCGATAAAGTAAACACAAGGTTATAAATTAATGCAGATACGAGTGATGTTAACATCATTTGCGATTTTCAATTTATAGGGTATTGGTTTATTAACCCAAATAAAAGCTAACTCTGATTTATATTAATCACCACTCTGAATGAATTTATTCAGAGTGGATTTTTTATTTAAATAATATTTAGATTTGAACCATAGCAAAATAAATTATTATAAATAGTAAACCTATATTTCATTCAATGCATATCAATAAATAACATCACTCAAATATATCAGGGTTGAACAATTTTCTCTTCAACCCTGAAAAATATCGCGAGATAAGTAAGTTTGGAGTTAGTTACTGACGAAAATTCTCGCATTACGCGGTTGAATCGGACGATTGTTTTGGCCCATCATACCGGTCAGGACCGCCCGTTGTTGCTCCGACAATGCTTTGGGCTGCTGCATAACAAACCAACGCACACCTTCACTGCAGGGTGGTGTCGTGAGAGAACCGTTGAAACGGTAGTAATGATTGGTCTCCGGCAGCAGCGTGTCGACGGCAAACGGATGAGCCAGATCGACCGTGTGCCCCTTATCAGGCAGAGACTCGGTCAATTGCTTGAGAGCAATATTCTCTGAACCCATATCGAACATAACCGCGACCACGGCCAGATTCCCCTGCTCATCGGCATTCACAAAATGCGCTTCCAGCGGGTATTGATAGGCCTTAATCAGGTTTTCCGACGGAGTATGGAAATGAAACTGCTTGAGGGTGAATGTTTTACCATCAACTTGCAGCTGATTATTACCTTCTACCGTCGCTTGCAAGGTGTGACCATTGTTAGTCAGAGCGGTTACCTGCCCCTGATAACTGACATTGAGTGCGGAAAGATTAGCGGGTAAGGCACCTTCAATATCGACCGGACTTTGATTTTGTCCCTTCGCACAGGTTTGTGAAACACCGCCCCAATGCGCCGGGCCATGACTCCCCTCATATCCCCATTCCGATGCCGCCGCTCCGGCACTGTAAAAAGCATACACAGACATTGCCAGCAAAAGCTTGTTCATTGTATCTCCTTGGTTTTTCTGTTGCCCTGAGGCGGTAAATACGTTGTAAGTTGTCAACACGTTGCAATCAACCCGATGATAAACAGCGAGCTATCGGTTACAACGATTCCCTGCTGGTAATCCATCGATGCGCAGTAAGTTATCAACAGCTGCCGGTATCGGATTTGATTTAAAACAACGGGTTGTCAATTTCGTCAGACAGTAAAACCCTTTTTATCCTGTGTGAATGATGAAATATAAGATTGAAGCGGAGAGTTGGAAGGACTATCGCACACATCTCACTGCTAATATGAGTGTGGCCAGTAAAACTGGAAGCTAAATCGCGTCATGTGCGACACACAGTTTCTTGGCTGCTACCAACGAAAAACCCGCTCCGTTTCCGGTAAAAGAAACTGAGCGGGTTTAAGCAGTCAGACGATCACTTAAGCAGAAGGGATAGCTTAAGCCAAATTTTTCCTTAATCGCTGATATGGGTCTGATTATCGGCAATGGTTTGCGTCAGGCGCTCAAACGTCATGGTCAGACGTTCGCACATCCCTTCCACAATTTCGTATTGACCCGGCAACAGAGGATAAAAACGTAATTGCGTCAGCAAGTCATTACACGCCTTGTTAAATTGCGAGGAGAACTGCCCTTTTGAGCACTGCATAAAGGCCTCAGCTAACCCATTCTGCCAGTTCTCCAGACCTTGCTGCAGATTCTCATCCACCACGCTGCCCACCATACGCCGCAGACGTACCGACACGTGCCCAAGGTTAAGACCGGTCAAAGCCAGCTCGGTAATATCACGAGTGCGGGCCGCCATACTTTTATCGTACGTCGCAATCCGTAACAAGCGATCGCCCATGCGGGCATTGAACCAGTGTTCAGGTGAAGGATGATTCATGATCTCACTCAGATCCTGCTTGGTGGCACGCAGCAGGCGGTATTGCATAAGCTGTAGTCCAGGTCCGGTGATCATTTTGAACATCCAGTACAACACCGTCACCCCGACAAAAATCGACAGCGAGTTACTCAGGGTGTAATCGACTGAGAAAGCCCGGCTCATATCATTACTCGGGCTGATCAAAATCGTGAACGGAATACAAAAGCCCAGGCCATATGGCATGGTCGCCCGGTTGGCCAATGCCATCAGGCCAAAGAAATACGGGCCGGCCAGCACCATGACCAGAATTTCATAATCTCCGCTACTTTGAGCCAACAGATTAAGGCCGTAAAACACCGCGACCGGCACGGCAATCATGACCCCGACCAACAGACGCTGCAGAACGATCATCAGAATCGTCATTGGCAGACGTGCCAGCATAATCGAGAAAATAACCGGCAGGATCATCATCATCAGCACGGCTGTCGAGCCCGTGCCAATCCACAAGCCAGCCCCGACCAGAAACACCAGCATGGTTCGACCGCCAGTCACCAGCCCCACCAGTGGATCCTTGTAGCTTTTCTGGGTTGGCGCGTTGAGTCGCACAGGCACAGCACTGATAAGCGCATTATAACCTTTCAGGATCATCACCAAATCGGCGCTGAGTTCGAGCGAAACTTTCATCAGCCTTAATTGCAGCGGCGTCAAATCACATGCCTGATTACTGTACACCAACTGGCGGCGGCGCAAAGATTGCGCCTGTTTGTAACATTCGTTGTAGTCGTTGGTTTCTTCCATACGTTTGAAAGAGTCACGCATGTCAGCAAGCATTTCTGCCAGATATTCGCCGATCAAATCAGGATGGTTACGTTGCAAGCGGCCGAAAATCTGAATCATCGCCAGTAGAGACAGGGTTTTATTGGATATCTGGCTGGCAGCGCGGCTTTGACCCGGCCCATCCGGGCCCTCGTAGACGACCGCGCTCTGGTCATCACTCATGGCAGCAATCGACTCCAGTATGGTATCGACATGCTGATGGCGGCCATCGTGAGAACCGTTCGGATCCAGCTCCAGGTTCAGGTAACTCAGGGTCTGGTTAATCACATGACGGGCGTGGGTACGCAGCCCGTCTTTAACCTGCATCGGAAAGACCAGTTTACTGACCAGGGCGGCACAAATCGCACCCACAATAATTTCACTGACCCGGGCCTGGGCGACTGCAAAGATGGTCTGGCTGCTGGCGGTGGCCGGAGACACCATCACCAGCAACACAATCAGACATGCCGTGATACCTGCCATCGCAAACAGATATATGAAGTTGGTACGACGTACCATCGCGCCCATGCCTGAGTTGATCCCCAGCCACAGCGCCAGACACCCGATCGCCAGTTCCGGATAAGGCATAAACCATTGCAGGATCGTGATCCCGACAATCCCCCCGACCAGAGTACCGACAATCTGGCAGATACCCTTTTCAATCACCAGACCACTTTCCGGGCGGATCTGCAGAAACACCGCAGAGACCAGCGCCCAGTATGGGCGATCAAGATTAAGAAACATGGCGATATAGAGGGAGAGCGCCATCGCGACCACCCCTTTTATCGCAAATATCACCGACTGTTTGTTCGGCATCAGTAAGGTGTTAAGCAGCACACCCATGACGTTCACTCAGCCTCTTGCAGATAGATCGAGACCGTCATACCGGCACTGATATTGACATTTTCATCCAGCGGATCGAGCTTGATATCGACCGGAATACGCTGTGCAAGACGAACCCAGTTAAAGGTTTGCTGCACCTGAGGCAATAACTGACCATTACTGCTGGTATTGGTATCCGCGATGGCTTTACCAATGCTGACCACCTTGCCGGTTAACGGTTTACCACCACTCATCAGGGTGATTTTGGCCGACTGGCCGACTTTAATCATCGGCAGTTTGGTTTCTTCAAAATACCCGGTGACGTAAAAAGAGTCTTTTTTCACCAGCGACAGGACCGAACTCCCCTGACTGACGTAGTTACCTTCACGTAAATTAAGGTTAATCAGCGTGCCATCTGCCGGTGCATGAATCTGGGTGCGGTCGAGGTTAATTTGCGCGGTATTGAGCTGTGCTTTGGCAATATCCAGACTTGCTTTTGCCAGTTCGGTATTAATACGAGCGCTTTCGACGGTCTCTTCGCTGATTAGGTTTTTACCCGTCAATTGCTGTCGACGTACATAGCGGTGACGTTCCAGATCGAGCGCGTATTGTTTGTTTTCTACTTCCGCTTCCAGCTCTTTGATCTTGGCCGCATAGCGGGTGGGATCGACACTAAAGATGAGTTCCCCTTTTGATACCTGCTGGTTATCCTGCACATTGAGGGTATCAACCCAGCCAGACACGTCCGGAGCTATGGTGATCACTTGGGCGCGGATTCGGCCATCACGGGTCCAGGGTGAGTAGAGATAATGATCCCATACCCAGTGACCGGCAATCACGGCAATGATAACCACCGCCAGAGTGAGACAAATACGCAATACTTTTCCCATATTCAACATTAACTCCCGAAAAAATGAATAATAATCGCCAGATAACAGACAAACAGCCCGACCTCAAACCAAGCTACTTTCCACAGTTTCTGATACACGCCCGTCTTGTGCAGCACTAGCCTGGACACACAGGAGAGCGCAAAGGCCATAGGTGCAAACATCACCAACGGGCTGAACAGCAAGCCTCCCAGCGCTAATTCTTCAAACATAACGAAATCATCTCAGTAGGTTAGATTAATAGTATATACCCAAGTCAGGACAATATGCCGAATTGGTGACACTCCGCCGGCAGGCAGATCACACCGGCTGAATAAGCAGGCCTCAGTTACAATCAACCATCGCTTTCGCAATTCTGAAGAACTCAATGACAGCGCAGGCTGCTGGATCGGCGATCCCGCCAGGTAACCACCGTTTAGTGCCGGCATAAAAAGAGAGAACGAAATGGGATAAACAGACGAAGACAGCTTATTCTTAATGAATTGTTACTTCTTAATGAATTGTGACTAATTACACAATTGTGCCTATTTGGCCGCCAGCCATCAAGCACCTGTCAGGACGCAGACTATTAACTTTAAAGAATAAATGATTCCGCAGAGCGTCAGAATAAGGCCTGTAAGGAAAGGATATCGCCCGCTCAAACAACGAGCGGATATCCGGCTGATGCGGGATTGCTTAATCCGTTGTGAAGTGACGACTCACGTGTGATACAGGCCTAAGACGGCTCGGCTAGTGAGACAGATGGGTATATTCGATAATGACCTGGTTGCCATCAACCTGAACGCGTTGAATTTCACCGTCAACAGTAATGCGATTTTGCAAACGCACTAAATGCTCACCGGAGGTAAACTTACTTTTTAATGTCGGCAGCACATTGTAAGGCTCGACATGCAAATGCTGGCAGAAGGTGGTCACAAAGGACATGGTCAGCGGAGCGTTACCGCGTAATAGGTTAGAAAATTCCACCTGACTGACACCCAGCCGTTTTGCCATTTCCATCTGGGTTAAATGCATTTTTGCTTTTTGGGACATCCAAATATCGTACAGTGCATGACGATCTTCTGGGCCAAATTCCATCGTATTTCCTCGCTTGAACTCAATGCGATAAAAATGACAAAAACAGTTAATCACAATGTCAATCGAAAGTGAGTTTCTGTCCAGAGTTTGCCCCGCGAGCCTCTGTTTGCGAGCAAAATCGCCCTCAATGTCAGCTCTCTGTCACCAAAGTAACGCCGCAAAAAGTAACGCCCGCAAATCGCGGGCATTGAGAACACAGTCATTCCAATTGAGAGAATCAGGAGAACAGACTGGCAAACAAGCGCTTAATCCAGTCCATCGCCTGGCTGAACCAACTGCCTTTTTGCACGCTTTCAAGTGCGACCAAAGGTGATTCTCCTACACTGCGGCCATCCACCTGATAGACCACTTTACCCACAACCTGACCTTGTTCTATTGGTGCCTCTAACTCTTTATCCATTTCAATCAGGCCGCTGAGCTGCGCCAGCTCCCCTTTCATGACCGTAATATATGTGGTTTGCGGCACACCGACCGCCACAGTGCTTTTCTCTCCCATCCAGATAGGTGCCTGTTCGAGGGCTTCACCTTGCTGATGGGGAGCCACGGTTTCAAAAAAACGAAAGCCATAACTCAACAACTGTTTGCTGTCCGACTCACGTCCTTTCTGGCTGCCTGAACCCATGACCGCAGAGATAAGGCGCATGTTACCATTGGTGGCTGACGTCACCAGGCTGTAACCAGCGCCACTGGTATAACCGGTTTTCATCCCATCCACATTCATACTGCGGTCATGCAACAGACCATTGCGGTTATACTGCGTGATACCGTTGTAGGTAAAAGACGTTTCGCTATACAGTGGATAGATATCCGGCAAATCACGGATAATCGCCTGAGCAAGCTTGGCAATATCATACGGCGTGGTGTAGAGGCCATCGCTGTCCAGTCCGTGCGGGTTAGTAAAGGCGGTATTGTTCAACCCGAGGCGCTGCGCCCATGAATTCATCAAATCGACAAAGCCACTTTCCGACCCTGCCACATGTTCGGCAATCGCGACGCTGGCATCGTTGCCGGACTGGACAATTAAGCCGCGGTAGAGATCCATCATGTTGACACTGGTCCCTACCTCAATAAACATTTTGGAAGAATCGGGGAAGTTTTTGGCCCAGGCATGTTCGCTGATGGTGACATTATCACTGGCGGAAATTTTGCCGCTTTTCATCTCCTGACCAGCGACATAAGACGTCATCAGCTTAGTCAAACTAGCCGGATTCATTTTTTCATTGCCATTGTGCTCAACCAGGACTTGCCCGGTGTGATAATCCATCAGCACATACCCTTTGGCAGACAATTGCGGCGGATTCGGAATCACGATCGGCTCGGCCGACGCCCATGCAGAAAATAAGCTCATACCGGTCGCAGAAATGGCGACCATCCATCCAGTTGTTTTCATAACCCGCATCCAGAACCATTAATATTGATTAACGTTGTAGTACTGCCAGCCACCTGATAATCAGGTTATCGGACTTTTGATTGTGGTGCTGACAACATGACGACTCGCATCACAATCAGAAATATTTGCGCCAATACGATGATCCGTTACGCCTGTAAAAAGCAGCGCGACGTAAGGCCATCAGGGCCGGGCATTACGGTGGTTATTGTACCCGAGTCACCCGGTAAGGCTGTGTTCTTTACTTAGACTTACGCAGCTGTAAATGATCGTTACAATCCACCTGAAACTGAGAGAAATCATGCGCCAAAGCGGGCTAAAATTCAGGCTATGGCACAGAAAGTGTGCTTTGGATAACAAAAAACCGAGCCTGTTGAGGCTCGGTTTGTGATTATTTCCCGGCAAATGGTTACAAACTATAATCTCATCGCCAAAATGTCGGGTGAGGGCGAATCAAACGTCACAGCACCTTAGCCAGGAACTGCTTAAGCCGCGGATGCTGAGGGTCATCAAACACCGCTTTGGGTTGGTCGTCCACCAGCAGTTTGCCCTCTTCCATAAACAGGACACGATCCGCCACTTCACGGGCAAAGCCCATTTCGTGGGTTACGATCACCATGGTCATGCCTTCTTTCGCCAGACCTTTAATTACATCCAGCACTTCACCCACCATCTCCGGGTCCAGTGCCGATGTCGGCTCATCGAACAACATCAGATCAGGCTTCATCGCTAACGCACGGGCAATCGCCACACGCTGCTGCTGACCGCCGGACAGATGAGACGGGTAGTTGTTCATGCGATCTTCGAGGCCCACCCGCTTAAGCAGATTTTTGGCATCCACCATAACATCGCTGTTCTGGCGCTTGGCCACTTTAAGCGGCGCTAACATCACGTTCTGTAATGCCGTCATGTGCGGAAACAAATTGAAGCTCTGGAACACCATACCGACGTTCTGACGCAGTACGTTGATATCGGTCGACTTCGCATACATATCAAACCCATCCACTATGATGGTGCCGGAAGAAATTTCTTCGAGCTGATTGAGCGTGCGTAAGAAGGTCGATTTACCAGAGCCGGACGGACCAATGATCGCGACCACTTCACCCCGTTTAACCGTGGTGGAGACTGACTTAAGTGCGTGGCATCCGTTCGGATAATATTTGTCAACTTCGCTGGCATAAACCATATCTTCGCCGTTGTATTCACTAGTCACTGGCCGATAACCTCTTCTCTAAACGTTGGATAGCCCACGACAGGGTCCCGGTGACCACCAGGTAAAGTGCCGCTACCGTAAACCAGACTTCAAATGGCGCAAAACTGCCGCTGACCACTTCACGTCCGGCCTTGGTCAGGTCGGTGATGGAAATCACTGAGACCAGTGAAGAATCTTTGATCAGGTTGATAAACTGACCGGCAAGTGGCGGCAGAGTGCGCTTCAATGCCTGAGGCAAAATGACATAGCGCATCGCTTTCGGATAAGTCATCCCCAGTGAACGAGCCGCTTCCATCTGTCCATTCGGGATAGCCTGAATACCGGCACGCACGATCTCTGCAACGTACGCCCCGGTAAAGACCGACAACGCAACCACACCGGCAGTAAAGCGCTCGAAATCAAGCACAGTGCCGATAAAGAAGTAAACAATAAAAATTTGTACCAGTAACGGCGTGCCGCGGATTAATTCCACATAGGTAATGGCAAGATTGCGCACCGTAAGGTTTTTGGACACCCGCATCAGGCCGAATATCAGCCCGAGAATGACCGCGAATATCAATGAAATAAACGAAATTTCGATCGTGACCCACAATCCGGTCGCAATAGGGCCGAATTGCCACTCGTTGAGTTTGGCAACGGTATCGCCCTGGAAGATAAGGTCGCCTTCACCCACCATCAGTTGAGTGTAGTCTGTGATAACCTGCGGCGAACCCTGGTTATCGAATTCTATGACTAGCTGGCCGTCTTTGATGCTTGCTGTGCCATCACCGGTTGCACGGATCTCCTGCATTTCGGTATTAATGACGTATGGCCACAAACGATCCCAGTGCCAATTGTAATTAATGCTGCGCCCGGAAAAATACACCGCGCTGACCAGCATTAGCATGATCAGACCATAAATCAGATGTCCGACCCAATTTGAGGATTTTGACTGCATCACTCAGATTCTCTTTATTCTTGGAATGAACCGGGCAGTCGGGCCGCCCGGCTTTGGCAACTTAAGTGACGACGTTTACTGTACGTCACTCAGCCAGCTGTCACTTTTGAACCACTTATCGTAGATACGATCATAAGTACCATCGCCCTGAATCTGGCGCAGGTAGTTGTTCAGGAAGTTAAGGAAGTTCGGGTCATCCTGACGGATTGCCCAACCCAGCGGCTCATAGGTAAACGGTTTTTCAAGGTGCACCACTTTGCCCTTGTTTTGCGCGCTGTAAATCGCGTTGTAAGGCAAGTCATAAACGAAGGCATCCGCTTTACCGTTAACAACCTGCAGCACAGCATCCACTTCCGTGTCATACAGGTCAAGCTTCGCGTTTGGTACGTATTTTTTCGCCGCTTCAGCACCTGTAGTCCCCAGCTTAGTAGCGATGGTGTATTTCGGATCGTTCAGATCTTTGTAGCTGGTCACTTTTCCTTCCAGTTTTGGCGACAACACCACAGACTGACCGATAACGATGTATGGCGTGGCAAAGTTCACTTTCAGGTTACGTTCCGCTGTTACCGTCATACCCGCCATAATGATGTCACATTTACCGGTTTGCATCGCAGGAATGATGCCATCCCATGCCGTGTTGACCGGCGTAAACTTCACCCCCATTGAACGCGCCATATATTTCGCGATATCAATGTCAAAACCGATGTAGCGACCATCCTTGGTTTTCATTTCGAACGGCATGTAACCCGCATCGAAACAGACTTTAAGTTCACCTGTATTTAAAATGTTTTCCAGCGCAGACTCCGCCGCAGAAGCCTGAGAGGCACCTAACAGAGAGCAAGCGAAAAGCAGCCCGGCTGCAGAAGATTTAATGAACTTTTTCATATTATCCCTTATGTAGATCTTGTTATTTTGTCGTTCGTCCTATGACAAAAACGCTGTCTGACGACACAAATGTGACTGACATTAACGTCTTGCAGATAATGCGATATTTTATCGCCGAGTTCCACCAACTTTTCGAATTTATAACCAATAGCGTGGTATAAATATGCAACCACTACCTGAGTAAACGCTGCAAGTCCCGAATTAAATCTTCCGCGGCCTCCAGGCCAATCGAAAGTCTCACCACGCCTTGTCCGGCATCGCGACAAAAATCGGCTTTTTGTTGCGGCGTAAAGCGGTAAGTTGACGCATCTAAGTCGTCGGTTCTCATTACCACAGCCAGGCTGCGCTGATGACCAATAGAATAAGCATAATAAAAAAGCGCCGATTCCTGGGCAAAACGCTGCTCGATCAAATCAATGTCATCGACCTGGAATGCAATAATGCCGCCAAAATGATCCATTTGACGCTGCGCCAGACTAAATTGCTGGTGTGAGGCCAATCCGGGGTATAAAACTCGTGCTACACGCGGATGGCTTTCCAGCCACTGAGCTATCTGTAACGCGGAGTCACACAAAGTTTTCATCCGCGGATAAAGCGTCTCCATCCCGCGCATAATTAGCCAGGCACTTTGTGCCGAGAGTGTCGCGCCCAGATAAACGCCTGCCATCGCTCTGATGGGTGACAACAGCGCTTTACTGCCCAGGATACAGCCCCCCAGCACATCGCCATGACCATTGATGAATTTGGTCAGCGAGTGGATGACAAAGTCCGCTCCCAGATCCAGTGGACGGGTCACAACCGGGGTAGAAAACGTGCTATCGACACTGAGCCGTACTCCGTGAGATTTCAGACACTGCGCCAGCGCGCCAATATCGGTTAAGCGAAGCAAAGGATTACTCGGGGTCTCAATATGCACTAACTTGGTGTTCTTTTTAAGCGCCTGTTGCACATTATTAGTGCATTCAGTATTGACTACCGACACTTCAATCCCAAATCCAGGCAACACCTGAGTGGCAAATTCATACACGGCGGCGTAACACATATCACTGACTATGAGGTGATCGCCTGCTTTGAGTATCGAGAGAAACAGGCCGGAAGCGGCTGCCATACCCGTTGCGGTAGCCAGGGCTTCTTCTGCGTGTTCCAGCACTGCCAGCCTTTGCTCCAAAAGGCGCACCGTAGGATTGGTCCACCCGGCATACAGGTAAGGCGCATCCGCAATGTCATCCAGTCCGCAGGCCGAAAATGCGCCACTTTCCGGACTGAAACTGTGATTGACTGACATGACGATACTGGGCGCGATCGCCTGATGAACCGGGTCGGCCTGCAACATAGCATGCAACGCCTGAGTCTGCGGCGCATAGGTCTCTGGTTCAGTCTGGTCAGCATCATGATAATGCATAATTACTCATTTCCTTTTACACGGGTTTAAATAGGAGGTTGACCACCATTGTCAATTCGATTGGCGCACAAAAATCGGCTATCCTAGCCGCCAAGATGCACAATCGCCGCATTTTTGCGGCCAATGATGCGGCCAGACCGCACAAGGATGACTATGAGTTCCCCACTGGATACGTTTGATCAGAAGATTCTCGAACTGATGCAGCGTAATTGTCGCCTGGCGGCAGATGTGATAGCTGAGCAAGTTGGACTGTCCGCCTCAGCGGTGCAGCGCCGGATTAAAAAACTGCGTGAAGAGGGGGTAATCCGGGCTGAAGTGGCGATTGTCGATCCGGCAGTGACCAGCCATAAGATGACGTTTCTGGCCGGGGTTGAGATTGACCGTGATAACTACGCAGTACTGAGCCGCTTCAAACGCTGGGCAGAAGGACAGAATACCGTGCAGCAAGTGTTCTACGTCACCGGCCATGTTGACCTGATGCTGGTGATCACCGCGCCGGATACCCGGGCTTATGACGCCTTTATCGAACAACTGATGCAACTTTATCCGCAGATCAAACGAGTCACCACCAATGTAGTGCTGGATACACCGAAAAAAAGCCTCTACGTACCGGTCTGCGACGAAGATATCACCGCTTAAGTTGAGCGCATTGCAGAGGCAACACGGCCACCGAAACGGGGGCGTAAAAAAACCGAGGACAGACCTCGGTTTTGATTGGCTCTTTGCAACTATTCGTCGTCGGACTTATTGGATGCCCACACGTAAAGCAGTTCCAGTGCGATGGTTGCGCCGGCCAGTGACGTCAAGTCACTCTGATCGTATGGCGGAGATACTTCAACCACATCCATACCCACCAGATTAATGCCTTTCAGCGCCCGGATGATTTTCAGAATTTTGTCTGAACTCAGGCCGCCGCACACCGGCGTACCAGTACCCGGTGCGAACGCCGGATCCAGGCAGTCAATGTCAAACGTCAGATAAACCGGCTTATCACCGATAATGTGTTTAATCTGACCGACAATTTCATCCACCGCCATGTCGTTAGCCTGCATTGCATTGATCACGTTGAAGCCATGACCTTCCTGCTTATACTCTGTACGAATACCGATCTGCACTGAATGACGCGGAGAAATCAATCCCTCCTTCGGCGCATGGTAGAACATGGTGCCGTGGTCATAGGCGCTGCCATTGGCATAAGTGTCGGTATGAGCGTCGAAGTGAATCAGCGCCATCTCGCCGTGATGCTTGGCATACGCACGCAGAATCGGCAGGGTAATAAAATGATCCCCGCCCAGAGCCAGCATGGTTTTACCGCTCTTCAGGATCTCATTGGTGGCTGCTTCCAGACGATAGGTAAAATCCTCTGCGTCACCGCAATCAAACACCAAATCACCGGCATCAACTACGTTAATGCGCTTGAACAGATTGAAATCCCACGGGAATTTCTTGCCTTCCCACGCCAGGTTAACCGAAGCGCGACGAATGGCATCCGGTCCCATACGCGCACCGGGACGGCCGGACGTTGCCATATCCAACGGTACACCCAGCACGACGATATCGGCGTCTGTTTCCAGCGGATCACGCTGGTACGGACGACGCACGAACGTCATCGCGTTGGAGTAGAGTGAATAATCAGTTTTAGTAAACAAATCATTCATTTAAAAATCCTCTAGATAAGTATAACCGTTCAGGCCCTGTTCCAGTTCGGCCAAAACAGTCGCTTGTTCCTGCGCCGCCACTCGCTGGCTTACCAACTGACGATAATTGGTGCGAATCGCATCCACATCAATATGTACGTAACGCATCATGTCTTCGACCGTATCACCTTCATTGACGAAGGTAATGTCTGACTCACCCTGATCGGTAATGTTGACCACCACACTGTGGGTATCACCAAACAGGTTGTGCATGTCGCCCAGGATTTCCTGGTAAGCACCCACCAGGAAAAAGCCCATCAGATATGGCTGATCTTGGTTCCAGGCGGGTACCGGCAGAGTCGTTTCAATCCCCTGGCCTTCCACGTACTGTTCCACAGCGCCGTCCGAGTCACAGGTAATGTCCAGCATCACCGCGCGACGGTCAGCCATGTTTTCCAGTCCTGACAAAGGCAGGACCGGAAACACCTGATCGATACCCCAGGCATCCGGCAGCGACTGGAACAACGAGAAGTTGACGAAGAACTTATCCGCCAACCGGTTCTGCAGTTCATCCAGGATTGGACGGTGGAAACGGTTTTTGGTGTTCATTTTCTGGCGCAGTTCATGGTAAATACGCAGTGACAGCTGCTCCACCCATGCCCGGTGCTGCAAATTGATCACACCGGTTGCAAACAGGCTGTGCGCTTCGGACAAGTCACTTTGCGTGTCGTTAAACAGCTCAATCAGAGCACGGGCATCACTGCCTTCGCTCAGGTTTTCCCAACTGCGCCACATGTTCTGCAGCAGAATCGGGGCGTCCTCTTCCGGCGCTTCAATCGCTTCCGGCTGGTACGACTCAGCACCAATCACGTTAGTAATCAGCACAGCGTGATGCGCCGTTACCGAACGACCGGATTCCGAGATAATGGTTGGCATCGGCTGGTTGTACAAAGTACACACATCACCGACTGTGTTAACGATGTTGCGGGCGTATTCCAGCAAACCGTAGTTCATCGAGTTCGATGACTGGCTGCGGGTGCCGTCATAATCCACCGCCAAACCGCCCCCCACATCAAAGTACTGGATCTGTGCACCCAGCTCACGCAGCTCGCAGTAGAAACGCGCCGATTCATTCACACCGTTGCGCACGTCGCGAATATTCGCCATCTGCGAACCTAGGTGGAAATGTACTAACTGTAGCGCGTCTAACTGCTGTTCCTGTTTCAGGCGGTCAATCACACTCAGCACCTGAGCCGCCGCCAGACCAAACTTAGATTTGTCGCCACCGCTCGACTGCCACTTACCCGCTCCCTGAGACGCAAGACGAATACGCAGGCCCAGGCGTGGTTTCACACCCAGACTTTTGGCCTCTTTCAGAACCAGATCCAGCTCAGACAGTTTCTCCAGCACGATGAACACTTTGTGGCCCAGTTTTTCACCGATCAGAGCCAAACGCATGTACTCACGGTCTTTGTAACCGTTACATACAATCACAGAGCTGGCTTGCTGTGCCATGGCCAACACCGCCAGAAGCTCGGGCTTACTGCCTGCTTCCAGACCGAGCTGCTTGGTTTCCAGCTCTGCCTGGCTGGCGAGGATTTCATCCACCACTTCTTTTTGCTGGTTCACTTTAATCGGGTAAACCAACAGGTATTTGTTCGGGTAATCGTACTCTTCAATCGCCTGGTTAAACGCATCACAAATGTTGTGCACACGCTGATGCAGGATTTGCGGAAAACGCACCAATACCGGCAAATTCAAATTACGCGCTTCGAGTTGCTTTACAATAGAACTCAACTGAGTGGGGTGAGCTCCGTCTTTACGGGGCGAAACATACACTTCGCCATGATCGTCAATGCCAAAAAAACCCTGGCTCCAGTAATGAACGTTGTAATCAGCTCGAACGCTGTCTAATTTGGATTGTTGCTCCACATCAAGTCTCACAATATCAAGAGAATTTGTCTGTGGCTTTGCGATAAAGCCACACCCGACACCCTAAATGTCACGCGCTTTATCAGGCAAAACACCCTAGGTGTCTAATGATAATAATTTGTCGTCAGGACAAGCTTTGGTTATAGCGCATAACTTTGCAAATTAATGAGTAATCAACAAATTTGCCCGGTGCCCTATCAAAGAATAGAACAAGATGAAGCCTTGTCAGATGAGAGTGGAAAAGAAAAGCGCGCTCCGGGAGCGCGCTAAGTTAATGCATAAAGTAATTGTGACTATTATTCAATTGCTTGTATATATTTAATCCGCTTGAGTTGCTTTGACTAACGCATCAAACTTTTTATTGCCATACAGGGACTCAAAATCTGCTTCATCAGCGATCAGTTCGCGCAGCGAAGGGGTGGTTTCCAGCGCGCGGGTCATGTCTTCCATGGCTTGTTCTTCTGCCCCCAAACGCGCATAAGCACAGGCACGCTGGTACAGGGCCGGACCATTATTTTCATCCAGTTCGAGCACTCGGTTACACAGGCTCATTGCCCAGTGGTACTCTTTAATCTCCATCGCAGCATCGGCTTTGTAGGTTAATGCTTCCAAATCACCAGGGCGGATTTTAAGAATTTCATCGTACACTTCGATGCGCTGGTCAGCGGTCTGCGCGTTCTGCGCTCGCAGCCACAGGTTGTGTATCTCGTTAATAATTTCGATTTCACGGTTATTCTCCGACAGCATCCGGGTTTTACGCTTCAAATCCCGCTCCAGTGCCACGAACTTCTTCTCATATTCCATGGCAATTTTGTTGAGACGCTTATCCGCCATTTCACGGGTGTTATGTTTCACTTCCCGTAACGACTGCCAGCCGACTAACGCCACCAGCGATGCAACTCCGGCGATGATATAGAAGAAATAAGTCACGGTAACATTGGCGTAGTTCATCGATTTATCCGCCACCGTCAACTCACGATCGGTAATTTGGGTGATCACCCTGCGCTCGAGATCCTGCTGGTCCTGACGCAAAGATTTCAATTCATCAAGAATGTAACGTTCCATCAGTGGCCGATCCAGCAATGCTGATTCTGAGTAAGCCGGCGCCTGTTGTTGTGCTGTGTCCTGCGCGGCTTCTTCGGCCTCTTCGGCTGAGACTCCGAAAGTGAACAACATAGCCAAACAGCTGATTATTAGCCAAATTTTA
The DNA here is from genome assembly GCF_029962385.1 of Vibrio sp. ABG19. Classification (NCBI taxonomy): domain Bacteria; kingdom Pseudomonadati; phylum Pseudomonadota; class Gammaproteobacteria; order Vibrionales; family Vibrionaceae; genus Vibrio; species Vibrio sp. ABG19. The sequence goes on from NZ_CP071707.1 coordinate 137,557, forward strand.
TGCACGTAGCGCTCCTTAAATGATGCATTTCCTGTCAGTGGAAAGCAGATTGAATGCTGTAATTTGTCGGTGTGTTACCCGATTATTCTACTAATACAAAACATTCTAACTCAAATTAACTGTAAGTTTTTTGAAAATTTAATTTTTCTTATAAATCATAGAAATAAGTAAAGATCGCAACATCTTTCTCTCTTTAACAACTTGATAACTGCGAAGTTAATGTTTAGTGTACTATACATATTTACAATTTATCGTCGCTAATTTTTGACGACAACAAAGGATGTAAATGATGTCAACCATGCTAGAAGTTAACAACCTCTATAAGGTGTTTGGAGAGACACCGCAAGAGGCATTCGCCCTGATCGATAAGGGGCTCAACAAAGATGAGATTTTCGAGCAAACCGGCCTTACTGTGGGGGTTAAGGACGTGTCTCTCTCGATCAATGAGGGTGAGATTTTTGTCATTATGGGGTTGTCCGGTTCCGGTAAATCGACCCTGGTCCGCTTGCTGAACCGCCTGATTGAACCCACCCGTGGCAGTGTATTGCTCAAGGGTAAAGACATTGCCCAGATCTCGGATAACGAACTGAGAAAAGTTCGGCGTCAAAACATTTCCATGGTGTTCCAGAACTTTGCGCTAATGCCGCATATGACAGTGATTGAAAATGCCGCCTTCGGTCTGGAGCTGGCTGGTGTTGCCGAGCAGCAACGCCACACTGCCGCCAAAGCCGCTCTGCAACGAGTAGGCTTGGAGGCTTATTGCGATTCATACCCCGATGAATTGTCAGGCGGGATGAAGCAACGGGTCGGGCTGGCACGTGCACTGACCAATGACCCGGACATCCTGCTGATGGACGAAGCTTTTTCTGCTCTCGACCCGTTAATCCGAACCGAAATGCAGGACGAACTGATTCGACTGCAGAATGACGATAAACGTACCATTGTCTTTATTTCTCATGACCTGGATGAAGCGATGCGCATCGGTGACCGCATCGCCATCATGCAAGACGGGGTTGTGGTCCAGGTCGGAACACCCGATGAAATCCTGCATCATCCGGCTAATGATTATGTCAGTTCTTTCTTCCGCGGCGTCAATGTCGCCAGCGTCTTCTGTGCCAAAGACATCGCGCGCAAAAAGCCGGCTGCGATGTTCAAAAAACACGATAACGATGGTCCTGCGGCGGCAATGCAACTGCTGATGGACAACGATCGCGAATACGGCATCGTGGTCGATCGCAGCAATAAGTACACCGGGATCGTTTCCCTCGATTCTCTCAAAGCCGCCAAACGCGAGCAACGCTCTCTCAGCAGTGCCCTGCTAGATGACACCATCACTATTGACCCGGATGTCTCTGTGGGCGATCTGATCGGCCAGGTCGCCGAAGTGCCTTACTCAGTGCCAGTCGTCGATGCCCAAGGTCATTATTATGGTGTGATCACCAAAAGCCGCTTACTGCAAACTTTAGATAGGGAATAATCATGACGACGGAAACGACAACTTCGGCTGCACAAGCCGCCGATCCCTGGGGCGCCGCGAATCAGGCTGCGTCATCAAACAGCGATCCCTGGGCTGGCAATGCCACAGCTTCAGGGGCAGACTGGCTTAATACCGCCACTCCTGATGCCACGCCTTTTGACTGGCTACATCCATTCAAAGACGCGATTCTGCCCTTTGACAGCTGGGTTGAAACTGCTCTTGACTGGCTCGTGACCCACGGACGTCCCGTATTTCAGGCGATTCGCATCCCGATAGACTTAATACTGACCTCATTTCAAACCGCATTGGTATCCACCCCTGCTCCGGTCATGCTGCTGATTCTGTTTCTGATCACCTGGCAACTGGCTGGTTCAAGAATGGGCATCGCGACGTTCTGCTCATTACTGGTCGTCGGCCTGATCGGCGCCTGGGATGAAGCCATGGTCACACTGGCACTGGTGATGACCTCAGTGTTCTTCTGCCTGCTGATCGGGCTGCCGCTCGGTATCTGGCTGGCACGCAGTGAGACCGCAGGCAAAATTATCCGGCCGGTGCTGGACGCGATGCAGACCACGCCCGCCTTCGTCTATCTGGTGCCGATTGTAATGCTGTTTGGTATCGGTAACGTACCGGGCGTGGTGGTGACGATTATCTTCGCCCTGCCGCCTATCGTGCGTCTGACTATCTTGGGTATCCAGCAGGTACCTGAGGAGCTGATTGAAGCCGGTCACGCCTTTGGCGCCAGTCCGAAACAGATGTTGTATCGCATTCAGTTACCGCTGGCGATGCCAACCATTATGGCCGGCGTCAACCAGACGCTGATGCTGTCGCTGTCCATGGTCGTGATCGCATCCATGATTGCGGTCGGCGGTTTAGGTCAGATGGTGCTGCGTGGTATTGGCCGTCTCGACATGGGCTTAGCCGCAGTCGGTGGTCTGGGTATCGTCATTCTGGCGATTCTTCTCGACCGGATTACTCAGTCCATAGGCGCAAACAGCCGTGACAAGAAAACCCATTGGTACCAGAAAGGCCCGGCCTCACTGGTATACCACCTGAAACAGAAACTGATTCACACAGAAGGTAAAAACACGCTAGGAGAACAGAAATGAAGTTAGCATGGAAGACAATACTCACCACAGGATTTGTGGCCGGTACAACACTCGCAGCCCCGGCCTTTGCCAAGTTGCCTGGTGAGGGTATTACAGTGCAACCGGTTCAGTCGACTGTGGCTGAAGAAACGTTCCAGACGCTGATCGTTAATAAAGCGATGGAAGCACTAGGTTACACCGTATTACCAACCAAAGAAGTGGATTACAACGTCGGTTACACCTCGATCAGCGAAGGCGATGCCACCTATCTGGCGGTTAACTGGGCGCCGCTGCACAAAGACAAATATCAGGCAGCCGGCGGTGACGCTAAATTTTATCGTAAAGGCGAGTATATTTCTGGCGCTGCACAAGGGTATCTGATTGATAAAAAAACCGCAGACAAGTACCACATCACCAATATTGAACAGCTCAAAGATCCGAAAATCGCCAAGCTGTTTGACGCCAACGATGACGGCAAAGCGGATTTAACCGGTTGTACTCCGGGCTGGGGCTGTGAAGGTGTAATAGAACATCAGATGGATGCTTTTGGCCTGCGTGACACTGTCACTCACAATCAGGGTAACTATGCCGCAATCATAGCCGATACCATCTCGCGCTATAAAAAAGGCGATTCAATCTTCTACTACACCTGGACTCCGTATTGGGTAAGTGGTGTGCTGGTTCCGGGTAAAGATGTTGTGTGGCTGGAAGTGCCCTTCTCTGCTCTGCCTGGCGATCGCAGCGACGTAGATACCACACTGCCGAATGGCAAAAATTACGGCTTCCAGATGAACTCGATGAAAATCGTCGCCAACAAGCAGTTTGCTGACAACAACCCGGCCGCAGCGAAACTGTTCGAAGTGATGAAACTCAACATCAATGATGTCAGTGCTGAAAACATGATGATGAGTCAGGGTCATAATTCCGAGCAGGATATTGAAGCGCATGCCGATGGCTGGATTAAAGCGCACCAGAAACTGTTCAATTCATGGATTGAAAGCGCTAAACAGGCCGCGATGTAATCACCACCAGGCAAAGGTGAAGTGATAGGCACCGGCGGGCTAATCGAGCTCACTAACGTCAGGGGAGATTAGCCTGCCCGGTCATGAACATCAGACGCTTATCACTATTCAGACAATTCAGTTAATTCAGATAATTCAGGTAACTCAGTGATAAGCGGGCATTTCAGCCCCAAACAGATATTTCGCACCACGCCGATATTTCGTACCCAATAAGCATTCAGTACCCAACTATTATAATGATAACGACAAGTCAGGCAGTTTTCTCTTCAGAGCGATAGGACGGAGAACGCCAATAAGACTTGATGGAGGATAACTTGGATATCCACGAGGAAGTATTAGTCGCGATACGACAAATCATACGCGCTATTGATCTGCACTCCAAAAAACTCAACAAAGACTTTGGACTGACCAGCCCGCAACTGCTGCTGATGAGAGCAATCAAAGCCGAACCGAGCATGACCATACGTCAGTTGTCTGGCGCGACCAACATGAGCCAGGCAACGGCCACCAGCATTCTGGATCGACTGGAAAAACGTGAACTGGTGAAACGGGAACGCGATACCACCGATAAACGTAAGGTGCACGCCCATCTCACGTCAGAAGGAGAGAAGATTCTTTCAGCCGCGCCGCAAATGCTGCAGGATGACTTTGTGCACCAGTTTCGTGCCTTGGACAAATGGGAGCAAACCCTGATTCTTTCTTCGCTGCAGCGTTTAGCACGGATGATGAATGCGCCGGAAATCACTCCCGACGCTTTATTACTCACCATAGAGAATGAAGATGCAGAGCCGCTCAAACTTCCGTAAGGGTCAACTAATCTTGCGCACCGTCATGACGCCGTTTTATTTGTACTTCGGCCAATAAAACAGCACATCCCCGGTTAAGGGGATAATTCAATTTGTAATTCCCTGTAATTCAGTTATTTTGAAGCAAACTTCTGTGTGCGTTGCCACTATGGATTACATTGCTTTATTACAAGACTATTACCAATGGTGGATCACCATTGTTGCTCTGCTCATCTACCCTAAAATTGCCAATGTGCTGCTGCGCCTGTTTGAAAGCACCGTGAGCGATCGTCATGACGTTCATCGCATCAAGCGCGCGCGCTGGCTGATCAAAGCAGCCATGCTGATCACCCTGCTACTGACCTTAATGATGATGTGGGGGATTGAACTACGCGGCTTGCTGGTGGTGGGCTCATCTCTGTTTGCCTTATTGGGCGTCGGCCTGTTCGCCAGTTGGTCGCTGCTGAGCAATGTCACCTCGTTCCTGGCGCTGTTTATTCAAAATCATTGCCGGATTGGCCTGTGGGTCCGCGTGGTCGATGGCGCTAACCATGTTGAGGGCCGAATTGTCGATATGACCTTCCTCAATGTCGTACTCGATACCGTTGATGGCAACCGCATCCTTTACCCGAATAATCTGTTTATTGTTCGCCCCGTGATTGTGCTGAGCAAAGCACCGGAAAAAGCGCTCAAGAAAGCAGACAAAAAGCAATTACCGAATGGAGTGAAACGTTGAGCGAGTACCAGGATCTGTCACAACAAATTCAAACCCTGGCCCAGGCTGACGACGATCAGCATCAAGTGGCTCTGCTTGGGGAAATGGTCGAAAACGGACTGGATGAAGGCTCACTGGCACTGATTCTGGAAGCGTTTCCGGTCGATGACCGGGTACGTTTATGGCGTAGCCTGCCGATGGAGATGCACATCGATGTGCTGACCGAAATGCGTGCCGACGTGCGGGTTTCTGTTATCAAAGCCCTGTCCGAAGCCGAGCTGAAACTGACTCTGGCCAATCTGGACAACTTATCACTGATCGAATGGGAAGACTCTCTGCCGGATGAGATCGTCTCGGAAGCACTGCGTCTTATCAGCCGTGACGAGCTTGAGTTGTATGATCAGGCCAATGAATTTGAAGATGACGAAATCGGCCACTGGGCAGACAGAAAGCTGTTTACCCTGCCGTTTGGGATCAGCGTAACCCGAGCTCTGGCCCTGATCGATAAATACCATCTGGAATCACCGCAATACATTTATCTGATTACCAAAGCGCGTAAATTCCGTGGAGTGGTGGCCTACAGTGATATTCTGCAAGCCGAGCGCAGCACACCGATCAAAGAGCTGAAAAAGGATGAACTGGTCCTGATCAACGCTCGTCAATCCCTGTCCGATGCCGTCGAAGCGCTGGAGCATGCTGACCTGCCCATGGTGCCGGTGGTCAGTGACGATGATACTCTGGTGGGTGCGGTTGACTGGCAGTTTGCCCTCAGTACGCAACGTGAATTGTACGAAGCGCGCCTGATGGCGGGTACCGGTATGGATGAAGGCGATGACCTGTTTGCTCCGGTCGTGCGCAGTTCCAAACGCCGTGGTGTCTGGCTCGGTATCAACCTGCTGACCGCTATTCTGGCCTCGGTCACAATTGGCCTGTTTGAAGATGTCATTTCCCAGGTCGTAGCCCTGGCAGTGTTAATGCCAATTGTCGCATCGATGGGCGGTATCGCCGGCAGTCAGACCCTGACTCTGATGGTACGAGCCATGGCACTCAATCAGGTCACGACAGGTAACCGCATTGCACTGATGAAAAACGAACTGGGCATCGGCGCCATTAACGGCGTAGTGTGGGCACTGATCATCGGCGGTGTCGCCGGGCTCTGGTTTCAGTCACCTATGATTGGCTACACCATTTCGCTGGCGATCGTGGTCAATATCATTACCGCGGCACTGTTTGGTGTGCTGATCCCTATTATTCTGGATAGACTGAAGCTCGATCCGGCATTGGCAGGATCGGTGATTCTGACCACAGTCACGGATGTGGTGGGTTTCTTCGCTTTCCTTGGCACCGCCAGCCTGGTGATGCTGTAACGACCTCTTTTATTGGCGCATGTTGTCAAATGCCCTGCAGCTGCAGGGCATTTTGGTTACTGCAAGAGTAAATTAAATCCACACCGGCCTCTTGAAGTCAGCAACAACGACCTTACATATATGGGTAAGTGGCCAGCGGCAACGCTGCTTTCGCCCACGCAGTTTGTTAACTTGAGGGTACGTCTGCACCCTCTTTTTAAGGAGGTGTGTATGAACTCTTATCCAACCGTGCAGTTGCACATCACTGAACCAGCCTCAGGCCCGGCACCGAGCATATGGCCTGCAGCACAATCATTTCCACGTTACCATCATGAGGCTATTTTCAGCCTGCCGGCGCTGCGGTACCCAACACATAAACCTATCTTGTGGTTGATTACGCTGGATATAAGCAAACTGGCTGAGCAACTGAATGTCACCGTGCATTGACAGGGGCAGAACACCTAACGTCATGTCAATGAGATAAAAAACCGGCTCCTCACGGAGCCGGTTATCGCTTTGAGTTACGGGGACGGAACCGTCAACGCTCCTGCATCAGGCCAGACTAGGCAGCCAGAGCGCCAGTTGCGGGACGGCACACAGAATAGCCGCCGCCAGACACATCAGCACAAAGAACGGCAGAGAAGCCCGTGCGATACGGCCGATCTTCTCTCCGGTCAAACCTTGCAATACAAACAGGTTAAAGCCCACCGGCGGCGTGATCTGGCCCAGCTCGACCATGATAACCAGAAAGACCCCGAACCAGAGCGGATCAAAACCGGCCTGTTCAATGATTGGCAGCGTAATTGGCAGGCTCATCACCGTAATCGAGATCCCGTCCAGAAACAGGCCCAGAATGATGTAGAACAGCGCCAATGCGCACAGCAGCAAAACCGGTGTCAGATCGATGGAGGCAATCCATTTGGCCAGTTCAGACGGCAGATGCAGATAGCCCATCGCAGTAGAAAGCAGCGCGGCGCTCACCATGATACTGCACACCATGGTCGAGCTTTGCACGGTCGAAATCAGCGCCTCTTTCAGCATCGCGACATTGAGCTGGCGCTCGAAGACCAGCAAAATCAAGGTCGCCAGTACGCCGACCGCAGCAGCCTCCGATGGCGTTGCAATCCCAGTATAGATCGCCCCCAGTACCACGAAGATCAGCAGCAGTACCGGTGCCAGGTAACCTACACTCTGCAGCTTAGAAATATCACTGCTCTGATCCTGCGGCACTAGTTCTGGTGACATCCAGGTGCGCAGCATCAGATAACCGGAATAGAGCATGGCAATCAGAATGCCGGGCAGAATACCCGCCATAAACAGCTTACTGATCGAGACTTCGGCCTGAATACCGTACACGATCATCACAATCGAAGGCGGGATCAGTAATCCCAGGCTACCGGCACCGGCCAGAGAGCCGATCGACAGCTGGCGATCGTAGCCACGCTTTTGCAGCTCGGTGGTGGTGATTTTACCAATCGTGGCTGTTGTCGCCGAGCTGGAACCACTGACCGCGGCAAACATGGCACAACCAAACACATTGGTATGCAAAATGCCTCCCGGGATCAAGCGGGTCCAGGGCTCCAGCCCTTTAAACAGACGATCGGAAATATCCGAGCGGAAAATCAGTTCACCCATCAGAATAAACAGCGGGATCGCCGCTAATTCCCAGGAGTTACCGGCACGAAAGAGAATCCGGCTCAGGATACTGCCGACCCGCTGTGGTGACATATCGCCAAACAACACCAAGGATCCAAATGACACGACCGCCAGACCGGCGAATACCCAGATACCGCTGCCCAGCACCACAAACAGCAGCGCCAGCACACCGAGCGCAATAAATAACATGTCCATATCAGGCTCCTTGCGCAGCAGGTTTCGGAGCCTGCTGATAACAGATCAGGGCGGCAATCCGCACAATCAGAGTCAGGCACAACATGCCCATCCCGATCAGCACCATTCCCTGCGGGATCCACAACGGTGTTTCTGCCAGCGACTGACTGGTAGTACCGCGCACAAAACTACGCGCTACGGTTAGCCACCAATAATAGCCGACCCAGAGAAAGAAAGCGCTGGCCAGAAGCGAGGCGAACAAATCCAGTATCCAGCGCTTCGATTCAGCAATTCGGTCCAGTACCACATTGACCCGGATCAGACCATCCCGCTCCAGGCTGTAACCCAAAGCAAAGAAAGTCGAAGCCGCAACGGCATAGCCGACAAACTCGTCCAGAACAAAAGTCGACATACCAAAAAAGCGCAAGCCGATCTCAACAATAATATGCACGAACATGTACAGGATCAGCGCAATGGCCATTCCTCCGCACAGTCGGTTCAGCGCATGAGATAAACGGATTAGTGTCTTCATCGGCGTCCCTATTTGCTCTGCGCAAACTTGTCCATGATGGTTTTGCCGCGCTCACCTGTCTCTTCCAGCCAATCTTTCAAGGCCGGTTGAGCCGCCTGCTGCAGTTGCAAAATAAAATCAGCCGGCAGCTCTTCAAGAATAGTGACATTGTTGGCACGTAATTCAGCATAATTGTTCTGGACGCGAGTACGGACTGTTTGCCAGTTATGTTGGTCGGTGTTACGCGCCGCCTGCATGATCGCCTGCTGCTGCTCATCGCTCAGAGCATCAAATTCATCACGATTTATGTGCACCATATTGAGTGGAATCGCATACTGAATCGCACTGTAAGAGTTGAGATTTTCCCAGAAGCGGCCACTTGCGCCTGCATCAGCCGAAGTCAGTACCGCTTCGATCCCGCCAGTCGACAATTGCGGTACCACATCGGCCCAAGACAGATTAACCGGTGCTGCACCAGCGGTTTTAAACGTCAGCGTACCATTCTTGTCGTAAGTGCGGATTTTCAGGCCTTTTAAAGTACGTTCACTGTTGACTGCATGCTTGGACCAGATACCACTCGCCGGCCAAGGAGAGGCATACAACAGGATTTCATTATTGTCGGCAAACACTTGCTCATAGTATGGCTTGGCAATGTGATACAACTTTTCTGCGTCATCCTCGCTCTTAACCACAAACGGCAATGAAGAAAGCAGGAAAATGGGGTCAATACCGGCCATGCTGCCTGCCAGTGTATCCGCCAGCGGCACCGCTCCGTCAGAAACCGCGTAAAAGTGGTCAACGGATTTAAAGCCGAGCGAACCGCCAGTATGCAAAGTGATATTGACTTCATCTTTGGTCAGTTCCTTGACCTGATTGATAAAGTACAGATCACCCTGGGCGTGAATAGATTGCGCGTTGTACTCATTGGAAAAATCGAGTTTAACCTGGGCATTCGCCAGTGGCGTCACTGCCATACATAAAGCCGATAACATCGCTGCCGCGGTCAGCTTTTTAAGTCGCGTTGTTGATCTCTGTTTAACTGACGTTGGTCTTTTTTCAAGTAACATTGATCTCTTTTCAAGTAACATTGTTGATTTCCTTCTCAAAATGAATCCTCAACTTTCACTCTAAGTAGGAAATCTTACCCTCGGTATTCCCGGCACGACGTCGGGACGGCGGTTAACGACATAGCAGCGGAAATTAATTAACTGTTCTGATAGTAACCAAGCAATTATTTGATTTTGATATAAAGCTACCAATTCATTTCCGAACGCGCCATGATGGAGTCACAGCGCTCAACTTAGCTGCTTGCCGAGACTCAGGCGTCATGAAGACCCATTCCCCAGGCGCTGAATACGGACATCGGCCCAGCCATACCGGCAAGCACAGAATTATCAGTAAGGTGTCCCGAATGGAAAACCCATCTCTTGTTGCGCCCGTAAAGCGCCCGCGTCGTTTAAGAGCTCACACTCATATCCGCCAGATGGTGCAGGAAACTCAGCTTTCGGTCAGTGATTTTATTCAGCCAATTTTTATTGAAGAGGGCATCGAAGCTCCAGTTGCCATTCCTTCACTGCCGGGCGTCAATCGTATTCCGGAATCTGATATCGCACGTGAAGTTAACGAGTTATACCAACTGGGTATTCGTTATGTGATGCCCTTTGGCATCTCGAAACATAAAGATGAATGCGGCTCAGATACCTGGCATAACAATGGCCTGCTGACCCGGATGATTCGCACGATTAAGGAAGCCTGTCCGGATATGATTGTGATCCCGGACATCTGTTTTTGTGAATACACCACGCACGGCCATTGCGGCGTAGTGCACGACGGCTATGTCGATAACGATCTGACCGTGACTAACCTGATCAAGCAGTCTGTTGCCGCGGCTAAAGCCGGCGCCGATATGCTGGCACCTTCCGCGATGATGGACGGCCAGGTGGGCGCAATTCGCCAGGGCCTGGACGCTGCCGGTTATCCGACCGTGAGCATCATGGCGCACGCAATTAAGTTTGCCTCGGCGTTTTACGGCCCGTTCCGCTCTGCGGTGGATTGTGAACTGGAAGGCGATCGCAACACCTATCAGGCCGATCCGCACAATGGTCGTCAGGCTCTGCTCGAAGCGGCGCTGGATGAAGACGAAGGTGCCGATATCCTGATGGTCAAACCAGGTACACCCTATCTGGATGTGCTGAAATCACTGAGCGATAACACTCGCCTGCCGTTGGCGGTGTATCAGGTCAGCGGCGAGTACGCGATGCTGAAAAATGCCGCGCAGGCTGGTTTGATTGAAGAGCAGCGCGCCGTACTGGAGACCATGGTCGGTTTTAAGCGTGCGGGTGCCAGCGTGATTGTGACGTACTACGCTAAAGAACTGGCACAATGGTTACAGCACTGATGCACAGGCTAAGGTAAGTCTCTTTATCCTCAGCACTCTATCGCCCGTACTGGTTAATGGTTAACGGTTAATTATTCATCGTTACGGGCGATTGCCTTTCTCGGTAGCGTCAATACGCTGCACTCCGTTCTTACCGGATTTTTTCACTGCATACATGGCACGATCAGCCAGCTCATACAGTTGCTCAAAGCTGTACTGTCCGGCACTAAACTCGCAAATACCGATACTAAAACCAATTTGCGCCGCACCGTTTTCCAGACGAATCGGCTGACTGACCAGCGTCAGCAGTTGATCGGTACACTGATTAAGCGCAGCCTCATCCTGCGCCGGACACAGCAGCACAAACTCATCGCCGCCGAGACGCGCCACCACAGAATGTTCAGGCGCGCAGCGGGTCAGCCATTGTGACACCACCATCAGCACACTATCCCCGGCCTTATGTCCGAGATGATCGTTAACGGCCTTAAAATTATCCAGGTCGATAAACACCAGTGACCAAGGTCCGGATTGAGCTAGGCCGCACAGCTGTTCAAACTCATCCAGCAGTGCATTGCGGTTCAACAGCCCCGTCAGCGGATCCTGACTGGCCAAACGCGACAGTTCCAGTTCATAGCGTTTTTCATTGGTGATATCGATGTGAGTGCCCATGATCCGCAGCGGCGAACCATCTTCCGCATACTCGACAATCCGCCCGCGATCGGAAACCCAGCTGTGGCTGCCGTCTTTGTGCAGCATACGGTGCACCACCTGGTAGGTATCCGTGCGTCCGTAGAGATGGTCCTCAAACGCTCCGACCGCCAGGTCATAATCATCCGGATGCAGTTTGCTTTTCCAGGTCTCAATATTCGCTTCCAGCTCATTGGGCTGAAAGCCGAGCATCTGGCCCCACTCCATATTGAAAATACGCAGCTGACCGGTTGGAACTTGCTGCTCCCACAAACAGAGCCCGGTACCATCCAACGCCGCGTTGAGTTTTTCCTGTAAACGCTCATTCTGCCGGGTAAGCTCTTCGACCCGAAGCTCGAGCTGTTGAATGCGATCTTGACTGTCTGGCATTGCCGTCACTTAGCACCGTGTAACTGATAACCAATGAATAACCTCTAGTCTGCCACAAATTCCGTGTCAACCACATCCCGGATAGAGACAATTCATCGTGCGGGGGAAATATCGCTTGCCATGGCAGGCTTATACTCAGGTGACGCGAGTTGATGCTCCTAAGCATCGTTATGCAGCGCACGGCAGTCCGCCTGACGTAGACTTCCCACACCGTGACCGATACAGTGATCAGACACTTTTTAATGCCTTTTTCATCACGGAAGAAATCATGAGACACATCAGTTCCCTTATTCTGCTTTGCTCGACCCTGTTTGCGGCCACCACACAAGCTGGTGGTCCGCCGCTGCGTATCGGCGTCGATGCCACCTTTCCTCCGTTTGAGTCCACCAATCCGGACGGCTCTCTGACCGGTTTCGAAATTGATCTTGGTAACGCAATTTGTGCTGAAATCAACAGAACATGCCAATGGGTACCTTCGAATTTTGATGGCCTGATCGTCAGCCTGAAAGCACGTAAAATTGATGCCGTGTTCTCTTCTTTAGGGGTTACCGAGCAACGTAGCCGCCAGGTGAATTTCACCAACGTCGTGTGGAGTGGCTACTCTTCGATGCTAAGCCGCAGTGAAGAAGGACTGGCCGCCAATCCACAATCGCTACAGGGCAAGGTGGTCGGCGTTCAGATGGGCTCAATGCAGGAAGAGTTTGTACGACAGCGTTTTGAGCAGCATGGTATCCAGGTCAAGACCTACCAGGATCAGGACCAGGTCTATGCCGATCTGCTCAGCGGCCGTATCGATGCCTCTTTTCAGGATATGATCCAGGCTCAGTTTAACTTTATTGATCGTGGCAACAAGGCGAGCTTTACCAACTTGCAGATTGAAGACGAACTGCTGCCGGCCGATACCGCGATTGCAGTGCGTAAAAACGACCGCAAGCTGACTCAGCAGCTCAACGAAGGTCTGGAAAAAATCCATGCCAATGGTACTTATGACCGTATCCAGCGCCAATACTTTGGTGACCTGCAGCTTTATCATCGCTAACCCATTTTACCGATACTCATCAAATGACCGTCGATAACATGAGTGTCGATTTCATAATGAAAAGGCAGCCACTCAGGCTGTCTTTGCTTTATTGACCGCGTGACCTTGTGTCATTGGCTTTACCCTACAGGCTCACTATGAAACATATTCAGACCCCTTTAATCGCTCCGGTTCCCGGCACTCAGCGCTGCATCGACAGCTTTCATTTCGGGCCACAAGATGCCGGCAAGAAAGTCTATATTCAGTCCTCTCTGCACGCTGACGAATTACCCGGCATGCTGGTCAGTTGGAAACTGAAACAGCAATTACTCGAGCTCGAACAGCATGGTTTGCTGTTGGGTGAAGTGGTATTGGTGCCGGTTGCCAACCCGATTGGGCAAAACCAGCACATCATGGATATTCACCTTGGCCGTTATGAGCTGGAAAATGGTGCTAACTTTAATCGCAATTATTACGATACCTACAGTGACGTGCGCGCGGCAATCGCAGACCAGCTCAGTGACGATACCCAGCATAACAAGCAGCTGATTCGCGCCGCGATGAGAACAGCGCTGCTTGCTCAGACCGTCACAACCGAATATCAGTCACATCATCAGGCGCTGCAACTGCTGAGCCATGATGCGGATGTGATGCTCGATCTGCATTGTGATTTTGAAGCAATGCTGCACACCTACAGTACCTATTATTCGTGGCCGGGTATCGAACCGCTGGCGCGGGCTCTGGATTCACAAGTCAATATGCTGGCGAATGAGACCGGTGGCAGCCCGTTTGACTGCAGCGTGGATATGATCTGGCAGCGTCTGCAGGCTGAATTCGGCGAACGGATCCCTCAGGGCTGTCTCGGCGCTACCATTGAGCTGCGCGGCCAGGCTGATGTGAATGACACATACGCCGAAAAAGACGCCAATGCTATCATCCAGTACCTGCACACCCTGGATATCATCAGCGGCGATACCATGATGCCGGAGGGTACGGCGCCAAGCAGCGATTTAGCTGCTGTTGAGACTCTGACGACACCGATGGGTGGATTATTGGTACTGCATGCGCAGCCGGGTGACTGGCTGCAGGCCGGCGACCTGTTTGCCGAAGTGATTGACCCGGTCAGCGATAAAGTCGAACCAATCCGGGTCAGCCAGGCAGGAAGAGTCTACTCACGCACCAATCGTCGCATGGCAACGGCCGGTATGCTGGTTGGTAATGTGGCCGGAGAGAAAGTGATCCGCAGCGGCTATCTGCTGGCACCTTAACCGGTTAAAGCAAGCTGCTGTAAACAGAACCTTTTGATCATAAAACTTTTATCGAGAGCTCTGAGGCAACAGCTTGCCCAATCCCTTCAATAGTTTTCCGCCGCAGTAAAAATATGCGGGTCATCGAGACTGCCACAGGCGGTCAAGCGCGATAAAACCGCAGGTGATAGGTTGTTGTCATCGATCCGCTCCAGGCTGACTCCGCGCAATTTTTGTTTCAGCGGCTGCTCACTGCTTAACTTTTCAAAAACGACCCGCGAAGTGAACGGAATACGTGAGTTGCGCCCCTGAATCCCCATGGTCAATCCAGAGAGCAGATGGACATTGCCGCGGGTTGCGCCATACAGAATCGTCTGGGAAACCGCACGCTGACAATGCACGCTGTAATCCACGATCTGCAGACGTTCGCCCAGCAGAAACACGACACCAACAAATTTACCGATATCACAATGCTCCTGCATCGCCTGGCCGGATTCGACCCGTTCGTAGAAATGCGAATAGCCAATGCCATTTTTCATTGTCAGGCGGGCAAAACTTTTGCTGATATGTCCGGGATAAGACGGGGTCATATAGTAGTAATAATAATCGCCCAGATAACGCTCCAGCCCCTGAGCGGAATGTTCTATCATGCCTTGTAATTGCCGGCTATAGCGCTGGCTCTGCGGCGAATCATCCACCAGGCGCAGAGGTTGGTGAGTGATCGGCTGGGTTGATAACAGCTTTTTGAATAACTCCGGCTCAAGATAAATTTCATCACTGTCGACACCAAAGTAATCGCAGATTTTACGCAAACTCTGCATCGAAGGCTGACTGTAGCCGTTGAGGTATTTGGAAAACTGCTGCCGGTTGATGCCGATTTTACGACTGCACTCAGTGACATTACCAACATAACTGCATAGAAGACGAAGATTGACTGCTATATTTTGCAATTCCATACCAACAAACCAAATATTTATTCAAAATTCTGCACTTTTTAACACATCCGTCTGCGAAGCGACAGGCTTATGTGAAGCCAGATCGGGCTTTGTAAAAAAACCTTCGCCGGAGGCTTCTCGTTACCGGGATTAAATAATAAGCTAATGGTTTAACACCATAATAAGGAAAATTGTCGTGAAACGATTGGCTACCATACTGTTGGCAGGAACAGCATTATTCGCATCGGGAACATTTGCTGCCAGCAGTGATCATATCTACGTACAGGCATCCAAAGGCAGCTTTAACGATGCAGCGATCAGCAAACTGTTTAAGCAACAACCCAGTTTAAAAGCGGACGTCGACTTTTCCGGTACACCGCTCAACACTTTTATGCAGGCTGATCTGCACAATTCTCTTGCTTTCAGCGCAGTTGAAAACTCAACCATCGATGGACACCTGGTTCAGGCGACGGTCGAAGCGTTACAGCAATACAAACTGGTGGACGTCAAAGCCTTCATTACCACACCGATTGAAATGTGCGTATTAATGAACCGTGCTGATGTGGCGTCCAAACACCCGATTACGCTAATAGCCTCCCATCCGGCGGCGCTCAAACAGATCAAGAGCTGGAAACAGAGTCTGGGGGTGAAAGAGCTGTCCGTGCCGGAAGGCACTGCAGTCGCCGCGCAGCGCGTTTCGAACGGAGATATGCCGGATGGTACAGCCGCTATCGGGGCCTGTGTACTGGAAAAAGTGTACGCCAACCTAGTCGTGGTTGAGCAAGGCGTGCAGGACAACAAAAATAATACCACGTCATTTCTGTTAATGGATGTCGAAAAACGTGTTTCGCCAATCAGTCAGCAGCAGGCGCGTCAGGAACTGCAAGCCGCGATTGATCTGGGCCAGAAGCTTTAGTCTACCAAGAGCTTTAGTCGACTAAGAGCTATAGCCTGCCAAGAGCTATAATCCGCCGCATCAACCACAATCCTTTGAATGCTCTATGCCCGGACTGCCATGCATAGAGCATTCTCACTGAGTACCTGGCCAATAGATTGTTGCTCCCAGGCTTGGTAACGTTATTCTTTGTTCTGAATTGTGACTTGTCTATGAATTGTGACTTGTCTATGAATTGTGACTTGTCTATAAATGGTTTTTGACTTGTACCTTGAGTCGCCACTTTTACTACCACAGCCCCCATGACTGCCCATGCCCAAATCCCGCACCAAACTGCAAGATAATCCCCTGCCAGATAATGCAAACGAAGTGCTGACGATTGCCCTGCCATCGTTGATTCATCGCATTGGCCGGTTACATACCCAGGTACTTAAACAACTGGCGCTGGCGCAGCAGTGTGAGCTCAAACGAGTCCGCCGTTCACGTCACTGGCAACTGAGCGGTCAGGGAGAACAGCTAGCGGCACTGCTACGCGAGCTCCATGCCAGCCCGGACGCTGAAGCGATTCGGTTTGTCACCCAGAAATTAACTGTCAGTATCGAGGCTTACCAGCGGCAGACGAGGCCAAACCGGCTGGTTGAATTAATCCGGACATCTCCGGGTATTACCCTGGCGGAGCTGGTTCAGCAGACAGGCTGTACTCTGGCTGAGGCGCGTGCGGCACGGGAAGCGCACGAATGGCAACAATAACGCGCAGTTGAAAGCAGACAAAAGTAAAAAAGCGGATACCTTCACCGGTACCCGCCTTCTGTCAGAACTGATTAAATAGCATGGCGATGCTCAAACAACATAGCGTGTTCATTAAACCTTAGCAGGCCTGATTAAACCTTAGCAGGCCTGGTCAAACCTCAACTCTGTTGTTCAAACAGGCGCTCTTCACCGTTTAACAGCGCTTTCAGTACCTGCAGCACACCTTTATCACGGTTACTTGGGGCACGGAAGCGGGCCAGAGCTTTGATCTCTTGATGGGCATTCTCAACCGCAAAAGAGTAATAACTGGCCTCCAGCATTTCGACGTCGTTAAAGTAGTCGCCAAAGCCCATGGTTTGCTGTTCGCTAAAGCCGAGTGACTGCTGCAGTTGAGTAATAGCGGTGCCTTTTGAAGCCGAAGCATGCATCACATCCAACCAGATTTTCGCACTCACCACCACTTTATGGCTGGCGCCAAACGCCTGATTGATTACCGGGTATACGTGCTGCTCGGTGCCGCCAAAATGACAGATAGCCACTTTGATGAAATCATCATCGACCGCCAGTAAATCCGTCACCGACTCACAACGGTGATAATATTTTTCAATTTCCTGCAAAGCCTCACGCTCTGTCGTCTCAATGTAGGCCGAACGCTTACCGCATAACACAACATGTGCATCCTCAATCTGACGCGCCTGTTGAATGATCTGCTCAATATCGGCTTTATTTATGGTACTGCTGTGTAACTCTTCACCCTTGTACATCACCAGGGTGCCATTTTCAGCAATAAACATGATCTGATCCTGAATATCAGCAAAAGTGTCGAGCAGGCTGTAATACTGACGTCCGGAAGCAGCCGCGAACAAAATTCCGCGCTCAGCCAGTTGCTGGTGCAGGGCAAAAAACTCCGCATCAAGCTGGCCGTTTTCATCCAGCAGAGTGCCATCCATATCGGTGGCAATAAATTTGATATTCGGTTGTGACATGTTGTGGGGCTCTTGTTTCTGTTATCAATCAATCATCAACCGCACCGCCATACAGTGCGGAGACTATCTCCGTACTGTACAACGTCTGGCGTGAAACTGTAAGAGAACAAGCAATGAAATCATCGCGCGTCGCGGACATTCACACGCCATCCGGGGCTGCGATGCTCAAGCCAACAAGAATTTGTAACCTAATGAGAGCATCAACAGGCTGAGCGACAACGAAATGGTGCGCTGGATTAACTTCGGGCCATACTTGAGCGCGGAAGAACTGCCTGCATGGTTCCCAAGCAGATTCATCACCACCAGCGGCAACGCCAGCGCATACAGCACATGACCGGCCAGCATAAAAGCAATCAATGCCCCAAGATTAGACGCAAAATTAAATAATTTGGACGTCGCCGACGCTGCCACAAGATCAAATTTAAGCAAATAGTGCAGCGCGATGATCAAAAAACTGCCGGTACCGGGGCCAAAAAAGCCGTCATAAAAGCCAATCACCAACACAGTTAACGGCACACCAACCAAAAGGACCGCTCTATTAACGGGAGCACTGACCTCATTGGCCCGCTCTTTTTTTGGTACAAAAGACAATGCAATCCCGACAGGTAACAGCGCCAGAATAATTTTGCCGACCGTGTCCGGTTCAAAATAGAGTATGGCCTGAGCGCCGGCGTACGCCCCCAGCAATCCGGCCGGGATCCCCGCCGCCACCGCCATCCAGACCACTCTTTTATTGCGCACAAAATTTCTGATCGCGGCCAGCGTGCCAATGGTACTGACGATCTTTTCCTGTCCGAGCGCTACCTGCGCGGGCAGACCGGCTAAAATAAAGGCCGGCACCAGTACCAGTCCGCCGCCGCCGGCCACACTATCGATGAATCCAGCCGCAAACGCTGCCGCCATCAGAGCCACTAACATCCAAAACGTAATATCACTACCCAGCCAATCCATCATGCTCTTATCCTTAATATTATTTTTTACAGACAGGCTTTGATCAATACCGAGGTATCCATCCGGCCTAATCCCTGTTGCTGTAAGATCTGATACTGACGATCCACTTCGGCGGTGAGCGGCAGTGTTAACTGATGACGCTCCGCCTCTGCCAGACAAATCGCCAGGTCTTTGCGCATCCAGTCGATAGCAAAACCAAAGTCGAAGCGCTGCTGACTCATGGTTAAAGCGCGATTTTCCAGTTGCCACGAGCCGGCGGCCCCCTGTTTGAGAACCTCGACGACCTGGCCGATATCCAGCCCTGCAGCATCGGCCACCAGCAGCGCCTCACTCAGCCCTTTCAGTACACCGGCGATGCAAATCTGATTGACCATTTTGCAGCGCTGGCCCTGACCATGCTCCCCCAGCAAAGTGGCTTGGCGGGCATAACAATCAAACACCGGCTTCATCGCTGTAAACACGGCTTCCTCACCGCCGCACATCACCGTCAAAGCGCCCTGCTCTGCACCGACCTGACCACCGGACACCGGCGCATCAATAAAATGTACCCCCTGCTTGCTGCAGGCCCGGGCGAGTTCCTGCGCCAGTTCGGCCGACGTGGTGGTGTGATCAATCAAAGTCGAGCCAGGCCGCATTGCGCCTAACACTCCCGATGGTCCGTACACCACACTGCGCACATCGTCATCATTGCCGACGCACACCAGCACCACATCCGCGTCCTGGGCTGCCAGAGAAGGCGTTACGGCATGCCGCCCCGGGTAACACTCCAGCCAGTTGATCGCCTTGTGCTCATTACGGTTATAAACACAGGTCTCAAACCCACGCAAAGCCAGATGCCCTGCCATCGGCGCTCCCATGACGCCCAATCCGATAAATGCTGCTCTTTTCATCTCCGCTCCTTGTGATATCCCTCTTTGCCCTATAATCAGGCACTCAACCTATGTCAATTGTGAATTAAACTAAGTAGCCAGGGCACTGTACCTTCCAACGCTCAATCCCGACCTAAACTGGCCAGCCGATTATCGAATCTAATATAAAATCAGATACTTATCGTAAATCACCAACGGTAACGACAATCCAAACCACTGATACCCTGACTTTTGAACTAACCTAAACCCCACATTAACATATGTCAATTTAAAAAATTAAATTAGTTGGAAAATACCAAGTCACATTAAGTTAAGTCATGGTTTATAATGAGGCGAATATTGAGTGAGGAGAGCCAGGTGAGTGATACAAAATTCCATAACATAGCGCAGATCATTGAACAGCGGATCGAGCAAGGTATTTATGCACTCAATACTAAGCTGCCTACTCATCGCGCCTTGTCAGAAGAACTGAACACCACACCGGCTACGGTCGCGAAAGCCTATAAATTACTGGCTGATAAAGGACGCCTTGAATCATTCGTCGGCCGGGGCACCTATGTCAGCCGCCAGTCGGAATTGAATCAGGTCATTCAGGCTCCGGACGATGAGCATGAATACAACTTCTCTATTCTACAGCCCTGCTTATATAAGAATGTTCAGCCTCTGCAACACGCCTATCAGCACGCCGCGGCTCAATTGACCGCCGATCTGATTGGCTATACCGAACATTCCGGTCATGCTGCACATCGTCAGGCCGGTGTGGAATGGGCCAGACATTATGGCCTTGAGGGCGGTCACCAGGAAAATACGGTATTGACCAACGGCGCGCAGCACGCGTTGTTCCTGCTGATCAACACCCTGACGAAACCAGGTGACACCATTGCAGTTGAAGAACTCACCTACCCGGGAATCATGACTGCCGCCAACCTGTCCGGTCGGCACGTGGTCAGCCTGCCGATGGATCACGAAGGTGTGATCCCGCAGCAACTGGACAGAATCATTGCCGAGCACAAGGTCAGCCTGGCTATCGTTGTCCCCTCACACCAAAACCCGACCGGTGTGACCATGCCGGAGCAGCGCCGGCGTGAGATTGCCCGGGTGATTGAACAGAGGAACATCTGGCTGGTGGAGGACGACATCTATGCCTTTCTCAATCCGCACCCAATCCCGGCGATCAGCAATTTTATTCCCGAGCGTGCTGTCCATATCAGTTCGCTCTCCAAAGCGATCAGCCCCGCGATGCGCTGTGGTTTTATCAAGGCGCCCGCCAGCCTGATCCACACACTCAACGCACACATTCGCACCTACACCTGGCTCTCTTCACCGATCAATTACGTGGCAGCAGCGCATTTAATTAACCACGGCGAAGCCTTCCGTCTTGCAGAGCAGCAACGTGACACCGCGCTTGAGCGTCAGGCGATGCTGCGCGATATTTTTCCTCAGGTGGGAGAGCGCTTTAACGGCTACCATGTCTGGCTGCCGCTGCCAGCGCACTGGCGTGCCGACCGTCTGGTAATGGCGGCCAAAGACCGGCAGGTTATCGTCAGCAGCGGCAGTTACTTTGATGTGTCCGGCGACGACAGCAGCCATATCCGCCTCTCTTTGATGTCTGTCAGCCGTGAAGATAAGCTGCAAGAAGGGCTGTTGATCCTCAAGCAACTGATTGACTCTGACGTCAGCAGCCTGTTCCCTTTTTAGCATGAATCAAACGCCTTGCGTATTCACCAAACACCGGTTTGCACAAGCGCGTGGTATCAATCGAGCATAAAAAAGCCGCCCGGGTTTTCCCCGGACGGCTTGTTCAACCTGTTAATTTGCTTCAGTCCGCGATTTGGACTCCCCCGCCACTAGGCGATGCGGGCCAGAAACTACGCCGCTTTGGCTGCTTTAGCTTGGGCTGTCGCAGCCTGCTCATCAATCAGCGCATGATGCAGGGCGCAAATCGCGCTGTTGTAGTCGCTGTCTTCGACCACAAACTGCACATTAACGTTACGCATTGACGAGTGCGCCGCCATCGGGCTGACCTCCACTTCCGCCAGTGCGTGCATACCGCGCGCCAGCGCCTGGTTGGTATTGATATGTGCGCCGATGGCTGAGATTAACGCGACCATTTTCCCGGAGATCGACGCATTAGGATAGCGTTTCTCTGCCTTATACAACACTTTGTTCAGATTATCGCTGGTGCCGCTAAGGAAATAAGTCATCGAGTTAGCGTTCATCTCTTTTCCGACCAGATGCACTTTAGCATCAGCAATGATCTCCATCAGTTCATAACTGACGTTATCAATGTGTCCCACCATGTTCTGATCAAACACGTGCAGCGCAAACACCTTGTTACGGCCGGCAATAATCTCAACTTTATTGTCCTGTGGCTGATGATGACCGGAGATCAGGGTTCCGGGATGCTCCGGCTCAAAGGTATTTTTAACCCGTAGTTCAATCTCCTGATGACGCAGACCAGCTGCCGCATTGGGATGGATAGCTTCCATGCCCAGATTCGCCAGCTGGTCAGCGACATCAAAGTTGGTCAGCCCCATCGGGCGGACTTTGTCCGGCCCCACCACACGCGGGTCGGCAGAGCTTAAGTGATATTCTTTGTGAATTATCGCCTGATCGGCATTGGTCAGCGCGGCGATCCGGCTGAAGGTCATTTCACTGTAACCGCGATCATAGGTCTTCATCAGGCCTTCATCGCAGTAGGCGTAGCCGGTCACGATCGGCAGTTCTGTCGTCACATCCACATCATTAAATGCCTGAATAATCACTTCATCCAGGCTACCGCGTGATTCTTCATTCCAGCCGGACAGGTCGACAAAACGCGCATTCACGCCCAGCGTTTTGAGTTTTAAACTGGTGTTATACGCACTATGCGCTTCACCAATCGAAGACAGAAACTCACGGACCTGCGGCAGGTAGTGGCGCAGCGAAAATTGACCATACTGACAGGTGTCCAGAATGTTATTGATGCAGTTGACCGCTTCAGAGATTCGGGAGCGGATAAACTTGTCGGCACGAATCCGGGTGATAGGATCAGCGAACAGGTTTTCATTGATCATCAGCATGCGCTTTTCGAGATCATACATCGCATCCGGCCAGTTTTCGTCGCGTTTGGCAACCATCTGGTAGATGCCGGGTTTACCGCTGCGCTTACACTCCAGCAGCGCATCAGTCATTCCCGAATAAGCCGATACCACAAACACACGGTTATACGGGTCACTCGGTTTAAGCAGAATATTATCAAGTACAGCATCAAACGCTGTCATCGAAGTGCCACCGATCTTTTCTACGGTGTAAGACATGGGGTCTCCTGGTTGTTTGTTTTTTTAGATAAGACATTAGTAAAGACAAAGTGAAAATAAGCGGACTTTACTGCGAAAGTCAGTGGCCGGTTATTCTCGCCGGCCACTGGCATACATCACTCAGTGCTTAGTCAACAACCGGATAAACACCGTCTTTGTCGTGCACTTCGGCTCCGGTCAGCGGCGGGTTAAATACACAGGCCATCACCATATCAGCGCCTTTATCGGCGCGCAGGTAATGCTCGTCGTGCTTGTCCAGCACGTAGAGCGTGCCGGGTTTGATCGGATAGGTTTCCCCGCCGACCACTTCAATCTCGCCTTCGCCGGACATGCAGTACACAGATTCGAGGTGATTCTTGTAATGAATGTGTGTTTCGGTACCTTGATAGATGGTCGTGATGTGAAAAGAGAAGCCCATCTGATCGTCTTTCAATAGCATGCGCACGCTTTCCCACGTGCCCGTTTCTGCAACGATACGGCGTTCACTTTGGCGACATTCTTCCAGGGTTCTTACAATCATGACTCTTCCTTATGAGGCTTGTTTAATGAATTGCGGGGCAACATTGGCCACCGCCTTGTCGAAAATACTCAGACCTTGTGCCAGTTCAGCTTCGCTGATGGTCAACGGACAGAAGAACTTGACCACTTCATCCTGCGGCCCTGCGGTCTCAATCACCATGCCGAGGCGGAAACACTCGCGCGCAATTTTGTCTGAAATATCGCCGTCCTGACATTCAATGCCCTGCATCAGACCGCGACCTTTACGGCGGGTGAACAGCTCAGGATAACGGCTCAGAGCTTGCTCAATGGTTGCACTAACCTGCTCGGCACGCGCTTTGATGTGCTGCTCAAACTCGTCATCGGCCCAGTAAGTTTCCAGCGCTTTCGCGGCGGTAACAAACGCATGGTTATTACCACGGAATGTGCCGTTATGTTCACCGGGCTTCCACTCATCCAGCTCAGGCTTAAACAACACCACAGCCAGTGGCAGGCCATAACCACCAATCGATTTCGACAGGGTCACAATGTCAGGTTTAATGCCGGCAGTTTCAAAGCTGAAAAACGTACCGGTTCGGCCACAGCCAGCCTGAATGTCATCCACAATCACCAATACACCATGAGACTGACAAATCTTACTCAGGCGTTGCAGCCACGTATCAGAAGCGGCATTCAAGCCACCTTCCCCCTGTACGGCTTCCACCAGCACGGCCGCCGGTTTGTCCAGGCCAGACGAGTTGTCAGCCAGCATGGCTTCAAACAGAGCCAGACCATCGATGTCAGCATAGCCGTCATATGGCAGGCGGGTAACGCCCGATAAACCCAAGCCGGCGCCACCACGATGATGCTGATTACCGGTTGCGGCCAAAGCGCCGTAAGAGCAGCCGTGGAAACCGTTAGTAAACGCAACAATATTCGAGCGTCCAGTCACTTTACGCGCCAGTTTCATCGCGGCTTCCACCGCATTGGTGCCGGTCGGGCCGGTAAACTGCACTTTGTAGTCCAGCTCGCGCGGGGCAAAGATGTAAGTTTGCAGAGCATGCAGAAATTCCGCTTTCGCTTCAGAGTGCATGTCCAGGCCGTGAGTAATACCATCTTTGTCGATGTACTCGAGCAACGCCTGCTTGAAGATAGCGTTGTTATGGCCATAGTTCAGCGAGCCTGCGCCCGCCAGAAAATCGAGGTAAGCATCGCCATCTTTGGTATACAGCCAACTGCCTTTCGCAGTCGAAAACACGACGGGAAAATTGTTGGCATAAGATTGAACGTTTGATTCTTTCTTTTTAAAGATATCCATAACGATGGGATTTATCCTTATCGGTTGGTTCGAGAATTTAGGGGAATACGATACAAGTATTCTGTATCGTGCTCGCCGTCGAAATGGCGAGTCTGATCGAGAAAAGTTGACACTTCACCGCGTTCGCCGTTGGCTTTATCCAGTTTTTTGAACAAACTCCAGGAGCCTTGGTTATCTCGGGTGATTGTCGTTTCGATGACCGTAACGTCAGCAAGATCATCGCGGGTCAACAATTCGGTCAGCATATGGAAAGCAAGACCCATTCCGCGCGCATCCTGATGCACTGCGACTTGCCAGATGAATAATTCTTCTGGTTTGTCCGGCTTGCGATAGGCTGAGACGAATCCTACCAAATCCCCATTGCGTTCCGCTACCACACAGGTACTGCGGAAATGTGTCGATTGCAGGAAGTTACAGTAAGCGGAGTTCTCATCCAGAGGCGAACATTGCGCGATCAACTCGTGAACGCGTTTTCCGTCAGTTCGACTCGGTGATCGAAACGCCCACTCATCCTGAGTGTTGTGCATAATTTCAGGGTATGCGACCCAAGGTGCTGCTGTAATCATTGTCTGCCACATATCAGTTAGTGCTCTAAACAAATTCCTTTTATAAACTAACAGCTCAAATGATTATTTCAACCCTCAATATTACCCAACAATAACAAATTAGCACATAACTTATTGATTTTGAAAAGTATAAAATTATTTAAATCCCCCCTAAAACGAAGTTATTTATTTAGATGTGTAAACAAAATGACAGAGCGATAACAAAACAATTTCAATCTCATTACTAACACAAGGGTCACTAGCAAAATTGTTTTTGTTTCGCATTTTGCATTCGCATAATGCAACAGAATGAGTAGAAAAAGGGGAAAAAAGGTGAGATTTAGCGTAAAACCGGGGGTATAAAACTTGGCACATATACTGCATTATTAGAAATGACCCTTATTAAGCCGAGGGTCACCTAGCCAACTGACGTTGTTAGTGAATACTTTTTGTTCACAACTTATATCAAGCCAATCGTGATGATTACGATTGGCTCTTTTTTTATCTGCGAAATACGATCCACCCGGTGTAATACGTTCTTAACGGTGGAATCTTCTCACAGTGTAATCCCAGTCACAGACAGAGCTGACTGAAATCTTCAGGCGGCCAGATGCCCGTCAGTGAGCGAACACATCTCCTTTCACACATGAAAACCTGGCCTCAAACTTAAGCATCACTTCGAACTTAAGCATCACCTCACACCAAAGCATCACATTTCGCGGCACAGATAAAATCGTTTTTGTGCAGTCCTTTGATCGAATGACTCCACCAGGTCACCGTGACCTGACCCCACTCCAGCAAAATGGCCGGATGATGAAACTGCTCTTCAGCCAGTTGCGCGATTTGGTCAGCAAACGCCCAGGCTTGCTTAAAATTTTTAAATCGATAGATTTTTTCCAGCTGTGGAATACCAGCCCGCAGCATCAGCGACCAATCATCCAACTCACGTAATAATGTTTGCTGCTCGGCAGCGTTTAACGCGATGGCATCTGCACCGCACGCCTCACAGCGTAGTTCTTCAAGCATGGTTTTCTTCCTTTGGCGTAAATAGCGGCGGCAGAAGACCTGCCTGCATCGCTTGTTCAACGTGGCTCATTAAATTCATTTTACTCAGTTGATAGAGCTGACGAATATCATCCAACACAAAATATATTGGCTGCATAATGTCTATCCGATACGGTGTTCTGAGCACCCGCTGCAAGTCAAACTCGGCGCGCATAGGAGTGTCACTGCCCAGTGAATAGATCGTCTCTCCCGGAGACGACAGGATCCCTCCACCGTAGATCTTGGTCAAATCACCTTCCCGTACCAGTCCAAACTCGACCGTAAACCAGTAGAGCCGCGCCAGAAAACCACGTTGCTTGGCGGATGCCTCACGCCCAAGCTGACCATATTTGTGGGTAAAAGCAGCAAAATCAGGATGCGTCAGCATCGCACAGTGACCAAAAATTTCATGGAAAAAATCCGGCTCTTGCAGATAGTCAAACTCTTCCCGACTACGTAAAAACGTGGCAACCGGAAATTGCTTTTCCGCCAGCAGGGCAAAAAAACGATCAAACGGAATCAATGCGGGAACTGGCGCAACCCGCCAGCCAGTTTCACGTTGCAGAATCCGGTTAATTTCCGGCAGTTGCGGAACCCGGTCGAGCGGTAAGTCCAGCATACTCAGCCCGTCGAGGTAAGCCTGACAAGCGCGGGGATGAATCACTGATTGCTGACGGGCAACCAGATCATGCCATATCGCATCTTCCTGCTCGCTCCATTGCACCAACCCTTTGTGATTCACTGGCTTGGAATGATAATGTGTCATCATTCCTCTCCTTAACAATTGCGTTACATTAAGCCTATCGCCTTCACTGGTTGGCGCCAATCGCGGCCAATTATTCCCCACCGTCATTCTGTGTAACATTTATTTTACATTGATATTTTTTTACTTAAATATCAGCCATCTGATCCTGACATTCAGGTTTGACTTTAGCCAGATATGGTCAAAACTTGTTGCATTAAAGAATAATTATTGCGCCAGACGAGGACATTATGCCGAACCCGACACCATTGTGGATCCCAAGCGAGCAAAGAGTTGCCGCCTCCAATCTGGCGCAATTCCTGCGTCACATTAATATGCAGGGCGAAGCGTTTGAGGATTATCAGCAACTGCACAAATGGTCAGTATTCAGCAAAAATAAGTTCTGGATGGAAGTATGGCAGTTCTGCGACGTAATTGGCTATCGGGGCAATTGTGTCTTTGGTGAAGGAATGCCTCGCTGGCAGGAACTGGTACGCGCCCGGGATACCATCTGGTTTCCACAGGCGCAGCTCAACTATGCTGAGAATCTGCTCTCTTATGCCTATCAGAGCCCAAACGACGTAGCATTGTGGTTCAAAAATGAAAATGGCCAAAGCCGCAAGTTAAGCTGGCAAAAGTTGTGCGATCAGGTTTCGATTGTCCAGCAGTGGCTGAAACAAAATGGGGTCGGCCGCGGTGATGTGGTGGCGGGCTATCTGCCTTATATCCCGGAGTCGGTCATTGCCATGCTCGCGACCACCAGCCTGGGGGCGATATGGACCTCAACCTCACCTGATTTCGGTGTCGACAGCGTGGTTGAACGTTTTGGTCAGGTGCAACCCAAAATCCTGTTCTGCTGCAATGGCTATACTTTTGGCGGTAAAACTCACCGCATGGAAGAGCGCAACGCACAGATCGTCAACACCATCAGCTCAATCCAGAATACCTGCCAGATAGAATATCTGCAGCAACGCGACGACACCCCGGGCTTCAACGACACCTTTTCCGACTGGCAGGCGATTCTTGCCAGTTATCTGCCGCGCGGGCTCGAATTCGAGCGGGTCGGTTTCAATGAGCCACTGTTTGTTCTCTACTCGTCCGGTACTACCGGCCAGCCGAAGTGCATCACCCATTCCGTGGGCGGCACCATGCTCAACCACCTCAAGGAGCACCAACTCCATTGTGATATTCAACCCGGTGACCGGGTATTTTACTACACCACCTGCGGCTGGATGATGTGGAACTGGCACGTATCTGCTCTGGCCAGCGGGGCGACACTGGTCATCTATGATGGCAGCCCACTCTACCCGCAACCCAGCGTATTATGGGAACTGGCGCAAGAGAGCGATATGACACTCTTCGGCACCTCTGCCAGTTATCTTGCCACCCTGGAGAAAAGCGGATTTTCTCCCTGTGGCTACGTTAACCTCGGCGCATTGAAAACGCTCTGTTCAACCGGCTCAGTACTCTACCCGGAGCAATTTGATTTCGTCTACTCACAAATTAAGGCCGATTTACACTTGGCATCTATTTCCGGCGGAACCGATATCTGCGGCTGTTTTGTGCTTGGCAATCCGATTTCACCGGTATATCGCGGCGAGTGCCAGGGAGCTGGATTAGGCATGGACATTGCTGTGTTCAACGAGCAGGGGGAAGCCATTATTGAACAGCGCGGCGAGTTGGTGTGCCGCAACAGTTTTCCCAATCAACCGATTGGATTCTGGCACGATAATGGTGAAGCTTATCACCATGCATACTGGGATAAATTTGCTGGCGTCTGGCACCACGGCGATGAAATTGCACAAACAGCTCAAGCCGGTTACCGTTTTTACGGTCGCAGCGATGCTACCCTGAATCCAGGAGGCGTGCGGATTGGCACGGCAGAAATCTACCAGCAGATTAATCAAATACCTGAGATCGTCGATTCGGTTGCTGTTGGCTACAACCAAGGAGATCGTGAAGAAATCGTGCTGTTTGTCCAGTTGCAAGCACCCCATCAGCTCGATAACAACCTGCAAGAGAAAATACGTCACATCCTGAAGCAGCGCTGCTCGCCACGCCATGTACCCGCGTTTATTTATGCGATCAGCGAAGTGCCGCGCACCCGCTCCGGTAAACTGGTCGAATTGGCGGTAAAACAAACTTTGCACGGCGAAGCGGTCAAAAATATCGGCGCACTGGCCAACCCGCAGGTACTGGAAGAAATCCGCCAATCGCTTGGCAGACAACGGGAATGAAGGAATGTCACGTCGCCCGCTGCGCAGTGAAAATAATTCATTACACTATTTTTCCTTAATAATGATATGCTTGCGTCATTGATGAATGGCTTTCTAGTGTTATGGATTATATTCACCTATCGAGATTCAGCTTAAAACACCTTACGGCACTGCACGTCATGCTTAGTACACGCAGCGTGACTCAGACTGCTGCCAGGCTGTGTGTCAGCCCGTCCAGCATCAGTAAAATTCTCGCTCAGTTACGTGCGCTTCTCGATGATGATCTGTTTTATCGCGACGGGAATCAGCTAATTCCAACCCCCTGCGCCATCCAGATGGGACCTGCCGTTCACAGTATTCTCTCCAGTATGAACGGAATATTGCACCAGGCCAATTTTGAACCAACCCAATACAGCGGTCACTATCACCTCGCCATGCGTGAAAGTACTCTGGAGCTGTTTGCCGCAGACATCGCCAACATCATTGATGAGTGTTCCCCGGAATTATCGCTGACCATTCACTCCAAAGAGCATCACGGATTCGAATCGCTGCAACGTGGCGTAATAGACTTTATGATTTTGCCTCATGACATCAGTCAACCCCCGACTCATGCGAAAGATTTAGTGTGGCAGGTGATCACCGGTGATGAAATGGTGTGCCTGATGAATCCCGCCCATCCGCTTGCAGAGCAGGAAATGACGATAGAAAATTATCTGTCATGCCAGCATGTGTCCATTCTGGACAAAGAGCTCAGTGAACCATTCTTTGAAAAAGCACTCGCGCAAAATCACCGCTCGCGACACATCAAACTGACCACATCCGACTTCGGCGCCGCAGCCATTATGTGCCACCACACGGACCTGTTATTTACCTGCTCGCGCCATTGGGCAGAGCATGCGAAACAGGCCAAGGGATTGGTGTGTAAATCGTTGCCATTCGATTACGGTACCGTGGCCTACAGCCTGGTATGGAATAAACCAAGCATGAACGATCAGGCGATGAAATGGCTGTGTCAGCGCTTAACCCAAGGCCATTGTGACTGTGTCAGTCCGGGCGGCGAACGCCATCCGGTCTCATCAGAAGGTCCGGTCTCGTCAGAAGAAGGTATGCTGTGATAGGTCACTTGGCCATTAATGGTTGCGTGATCATTAGCCGTTAGTTGCCGTAAATAACAGGCGCTGCAACGAACAAGCGCCTGCAAGTTATGCCGGCAGTTAAAAATGTAGCAATCAGAAAGTAAAGTAGAAATTACAAAGTAAAAGAGGTCAGCTTGCGCTGACCTCTTTTGTTCTGTTCTTGATTCTATTTTTTAAAACCCTAGCCATGAGTTGTTAGTCAATAAACAGATTTTGTTTGTGTAATCTTGCAGGAAGGAGCGCCGTAACCGATTACATGACTAAAGTGTATGGCGAGATCGCGATTTCCGACAGTGAAATTACGTAAATACTCAATTTACCATTTGGAAATTTATCAATAAGCGATTGGCGCACTAGGCTTTAGGCAGATTCACCCAGAAAGTATTATGTTCATTTTGTCGCTCAAGCAGAACCACATCACCACGATGTAAGCGCGCAATATCACGTGTAATGGACATCCCCAAACCTGCTCCGTCACCTTTTTCGGTATTAGCGCGATAGAAATTTTCAAACAGTTTTTCTCTGGTTTCATCACTAATGGCAGGGCCGCTGTCACTGACCCAAAGATTGGCACTGCCGGCATCTTCATTGACCCTGATACAGATCTGGCTGCCCTGACCCGAGTAGCGGATCGCGTTATCGACCAGATTAGTGACTAAAATACGCAGCAGCGGCTCATCACCCAGTACAAAAATATCATCGCCTTCCAGTGACAATTCCTGTCCGTTACGCAGCGCCAGAGGCACTAATTCCGCCGTGACATTTTGTGCCAACCGTTTCAGGTTGAGGCTGGCAAACTTCAGATCATGGATACTTTCCACTTTAGCCAGTAGCAGCAGTTGCTGGATCAAACGGTCAGTCCGTTCAATGCCGCGCAATATATTGTTCAGATCAGATTTCAACTGCTCTTCGTTCTGGCTCAGCAGGGCATTTTCCGCGTTGAGCCTTAACACCGTCAGTGGCGTCTTCAATTCATGGGCAGCCATGCGGGTAAAGCGGCGTTCACGCATCCAGGCCTGTTCCAGCTCCTCCAGTAATGCGTTCAGCGCCGCGACCAGAGGGGAAAGCTCCTGAGTCGGGTTGGCAACAAAAATGGTGTCGAGCTTATTAACGTTACGCTGGGCAATCGCCCGTCTCAGCTCTGTGATCGGTTCAAAGTGTTTACCAATCAATAACGTCATCACCAGGGCAAGACAAGGGATCATTATCAGCTGAGGCAAAGCGGTCGATAACGCCAGTTCATGCACCATCTCATCGCGAATCGACTGTTTTTCGGCGACAATCACATATTCGGGACGTGTGTGATAATCATTAGGCAGAGGCAACTGAAAATAGCGCCAGGATTGATGCTTAATCGTCATATAGCCAAAACCGGCATAACGGGGATCATGCGGCGTGGTGGTGATTTCGGGAATTGAGCTCCAGGTTAACTGGCCATTGAGATAAAACTGAACCAGAATATTGCGCTCATAAGGATGACCAAACGCGGTCGCATCGTCGTCATCCTTAGCCTGGGCGGAAATACGCTCCATCCACGTATTGAGCATTTGTCTGGCTTTAGTCGCCTCAAGCCCCTGTTCTTCCAGGGGAATACCAAGTAACAGCAATTTGGCAGATTGGCCAAGACGCGCATCGTACACTTCTTCAATTTCGTGTTGCGATGCCATAAAACTGAAAAACAGAGAGATCAGGATCAACACCGAGGACAAGACGACAACGGTAATCGTCAGGCGCTTTTTAATCGAAAACTCTTTCTGACCACTATTTTTCAATGATATACCCCACACCACGAATATTTTTGATCACGTCATTAGAGACTTTTTTACGCAAATTATGAATATGGACCTCAATCGCATTATCACTGCTGCCTTCATCCCAGCCATGCAGTGACTGCTGTAATTGCTCTTTGCTCATCACCCGCCCCGCATGAGTGATCAGCGCTGCCAATAATTTAAATTCATTATTGGTCAGTTTGAGACGCCCTCCCTGATAATCTACCGCTTGCTCAGACAAGGACAAGGACAGCTCACCGACATCAATCCGGGTATCACAAAAGCCTGACTGGCGCCGAATCAGCACCCGCAACCGGGCCATAAGCTCTTCCAGCGCAAACGGTTTGATCAGGTAATCATCCGCCCCGCCATCCAACCCTTTGACGCGATCTTCGATATCATCCCGCGCGGTCAGAATCAAAACCGGCAGGGTGTAACCAGCGCGACGAATATTTTTCAACACCACCAGGCCATCAATATCCGGCAGGGTCAAATCCAATACCACCGCAGCGAACTGCTCGGTCTTTAGCGCCACATCAACGCCAGCGCCTCGTTCAACCCAATCGACCGTAAAACCATGGCGACTCAATGAAGTCACCATGGAACGTCCCAGCAATATATCATCTTCAACCAGCAGCAAACGCATTATCGTTTAAGTTCTCCGAGTTTCTTGGCTATTTCTTGCTGCCGCCCCTCATCCGCCAACGGACGCTCTGGCCGCGGCTTAGCCTGCTGAGCTTTAGTCAGGTATTGAATCGCTTCATCTTTACGTCCTTCCTCCGCCAGGAAGTCGCCATAAAAGTAGTTGGAGTCGATACCATCCGGATTGATTTGCAGTGCTTTAAGCAACATGGTCTCAGCCATATCGTCATCCCCAAAGCCAATTGGCCAGCCCGGCACCTGATAGTATAGCGAACCTAAACTGGTATACGCGGAGCCATCTAACGTTTCTGGTGCCTGGTCAATCACTTGTTCCAGTAACACTTTCGCTTCTTTGACCAAGGACAAGGCGCCCAAACCGCCGTCAGCACCTGCCAGAGAAGCTTTGTTTATCGCCAGCCACACTTTCAGTTCGGCCCGGTTGGGCTGCTGTTGCAGGGCCTCTTCGTTCCTTTTGATCAGATTTTCCAGGCAATACACCTGATGATCATTATCTTTTGACTGATACTGACACACCGCCCATTTTTTCTGAATCGTCTGTAACGGGTCCGCTCCTGCAGCAGCTGCGCTGCTTATCATGCCAAGAGTCAGAGTGGCCACAGCCATGGTTGTGATACATTTCATAATCGCGCCCTCGTTATTTAGATGTCGCCTGGTTGATGTAGTGGTGAATCGTGTCC
This sequence comes from Vibrio sp. ABG19, assembly GCF_029962385.1. NCBI lineage: Bacteria > Pseudomonadati > Pseudomonadota > Gammaproteobacteria > Vibrionales > Vibrionaceae > Vibrio > Vibrio sp. ABG19. The sequence continues at coordinate 171,325 of NZ_CP071707.1, forward strand.
TGTTGCTTGCGAATCGAGTTACTGACCAGCCTGGGCAGCAGTTGATTAACGCGCGCGAACAGTTTTTCCGGCCAGCCAATCCACATCGCGGCCCGCTCTTTTTCCAAAATTGTCACCACATGCTGTGCGACCACCTCAGGGGCGTCACTGTGGTTGCCGAGGCGACGGTTCATCTCAGTAACACGGTCGTCATTGAGGGGGGTGGCTGTCGCTCTGGGAGCCAGATACAGCACCCGGATTCCAGCGCCATCCAACTCTCGATCGAGCGCTTCGCTAAAGCGCTGCACACCGGCTTTGGCCGCGCAGTAACTGGTGTAACCAGGAAAACCGATCGACCCGAAGGTAGAACCGATATTGAGGATAATACCCGGACGCTGTAACCAGCCCAGAGCCGCCTGACTGGTTAGAATCGGGGTCATCAGATTAAGATGCATTTCTTGCTGCAGCGACTGGGCGGAACGCTGGGCCAGAAAGCTGAATTGATTATTGCCGGCGTTATTAATCAACACATCGATACGGCGCTTTTTGACCTGTGCCAGGCAAAACTCATCCAAGATTTCAATGCCATCGGACTGATTGAAATCAACGCACAGTACCTGGTGACGTTGAGGATAATTCAGACTATTTTTCAACGCTTCCAGTTTATTGCGATTACGGGCGACCAGAATCAATGACGCACCTTTCGCCTCCAGAGCCAACGCCATTTTTTCTCCGATACCACCCGACGCCCCGGTCAGTAATACCTGTTTATCCTGCAAATTCATGCTAATTCCCTTACGCCACATCCTGCAACTGGTCTGTGGTCAGCTGGCGCAACATACCGCCGTACAAACCAAAGACCATGTTGGCGGAATCTATAATCGCCTGTTGATCAACAGGATCCGTGATACGATTCATCAAGCTCTCAAACAATTGGATATGCTCCTGATCAAGCGTGCTGTGCGAAGTCAGATACGTCATCGCCTGCTCCGGCAGATTCAGCGTTTGTTTGATCAAAGCCGCAACCTGACCACCGACCCCGACACTGGTGCCTTCCAACACCCAGACCATGCCAAAGAAAGCCATCGGATTGGCGCGATCAATCTGGTGATAGAGGTAGGCAACCATCAGTTCAACCGGCACACCCACACGCCCTGCATCCCGATTGGCACGTACCGCCGCCGCATCGCCGCCGCAAGCATTGATATCATTGAGAATCCATTCGTGGTGTCCCTTTTCTTCCTCAATGTATTCACCAATCGCCTGACGCAGCCATTCATACTTTTCAGGCAACCGGCCGCCACAGGCCATCAGCAGCGGTACAGTGTGCTTTACATGGTGAAAAGCCTGGGTCAGAAATGCGAGATAAGTGGCACGATCAATTTCGCCCCGTGCGCACTGGGCAAAAATCGGCGCCTGAAGCATCGCCTGCTGGGTTGCGGACGTTTCTTGTTTTAGTCGGTCAAAAAATGCAGTCATATTGGATTCCTCGTGAATTGATATCGCCGGACGAACTATGTGAACCTGGATAAACTATGTACACCTGGATAAACTATGTAAACTTGGATAAATTACGTGAACCTGGATAAATAACGGCGGTGGAAACGATACCCGGCTCCTGCTCATCCAGTTGATGCAACCACTGCTCTAAACGCTGGCGAACCGGACGACCATTACTGGTAAACAGCCCTGCCCTGTGTTTCAACCCCGGTGCAGTCACCACCCGAGTAATGCGTGCGTAATCAGGCAGGTGCTGATTAAGCCTGGTAACACTGCCGATGATGGTGTCGCTGATGTCACCATCCAGAACGGCTGTCAGTCCGTATTGCCCCTCACCGACCACGATCATGCCCATTAAAGCTGGCATGGCTTGCGCTTCCGATTCGATCCATTCCGGCGACACATTGCGTCCGAAAGCGGTAATAATCTGGTTTTTCTTGCGTCCGTTGATGGTGAGAAAACCGTCTTGGTCTAATGACCCTAAATCACCGGTTGCCAGCCACGCATGACCGAATGGCTCACCGATATAACCGAGAGCAAGATTACCGCGCACCAGCACCTCACCATCGTCAGCGATTCTGACCGCTACATGAGACAGCACACGGCCGCTTGTACCCGGTTTAGAATGCGATGGTGTATTCACACTGACCACCGACCCACACTCTGACAGGCCATAGCCCTCGTAAGCCGGAATGCCGCATGCCTGAGCCTGCTGCAACAATGGCGGGGACACTCGTGCGCCGCCAACCGCCACAAACGTCAGGCTGCGGGTCAGGGCTGGTTGCAGGGTCGCAACCTGAATCAGTGCCATCAGCAGCGCTGGGGTCAGCACCAGACTGTTGGGCTGATATTGCTCCAGAGCCGCGGCGAATTGCCGTGCATCAAACTGGCTTGAGCCGGATAAGCCAACCTGCGAACCAGATAGCACGACTGAATTGGCGCCAAGCAAGATCGGCACGTAGACGCCGGTGATGTTTTCCAGCAGAGTCGATAACGGCAACATGATCAAATGGGTCTCGCAACGCACGTCCGCCTGAATCGCAGCAGCAAGGGCACAACTGACCTCAATCAACTGCTTCTGCCCCAGACAAACCCCTTTCGGCTGCCCGGTAGAACCGGAAGTAAAGGTAATCTTACTGCTGTCTGGCAGCCACTGTGGCAACCCGCTTGGCAAACGCCAGACATCGAAACCTTCAATCCGATCATCGGCGATACCATGACTATCAAGCCACTCTCCGACCAGGAGGTCAGCACCGGATTGCTGTAAGGTATGCGCCACCTGAGCCTCACTGAAAAACATCGGCACCGGAACAATCGGGATCCGCGCATACATCGCGGCCAAATCGACAATCACCCAATCGAGGCTGTTATCCGCTCGCAGCGCAATACAATTCACTGACCAGGCTTGCAATAGCTCCGCTGCCTGCTGAACCCGCACCAGTAACTGACTGTAGCTAAGACGGGTCTGCTGCTGTAATCCGTGCCGAGAACCGCTCAATGCGGTGTTATCCGGCGTATGCTGCGCACGCTGAATTAAAGTGGTAATAATTTGATTCATCATAAAATGCCGCCCAAACGATGCTGACGCGCAGCGAACAGCGCTTGCAGCTGCTGCAGCGCACCATTCAGATGTCCCGCCACGATACGAGGTTGATACTGATAATAATTTCCCCAGATCGTTTCTGCGTCCGGGATACGGGACGGGTCAGCCTCGGCCAGAATAACGGTGTCGAGCCCCAGTCTGGACATCATGGCGTACAGCGGATCGGTCGCGGTGAATACACACCATTCATAACCTTGCTCGACCAGTTTCTGAGTCATGAGTAAAAAGTGCAGCGAAGAGAAACCTTTCGAGAAAGAGGCTAACTGACCAAATTCAATCAGCTGATGCCGGTCGACCGGCTTAGCAAATACCTGCGTCAGCAAAACATCCGCTTGCTGGTCCAGATATTGCTCCAGAAACAGCGGTTCATCACCGGCGACACGGTAGCCGCATAAGGATTTAATCTGGTTGTTATCCATCAGTGCCATAAACGTCGGCATAAAAGTGTCAAGCCGGGCATCAAACGCCAGCGAATAACGCTGAGCGATGTAGTGTTCAACTTGTGCGCGATCAGGATGGTTACGATCAACGATCGCAAGTTGCAGTGGATGATCCTGAAAAAAATCTTTCATTCAAAAGCCCTCTTTGGTGACTTACCTAAAGAGCTTAAAAACACAAGCTTAAGGAAAACTTAAGAAACACACATTTTTCTTAAGAAAAGCAAGAGAAAGATGTAATCATTTGAAAAGTAATAAAATAAATTTGAGTAAATACTACAAAAGAAGAGAGAAATAACCGACTGGCAATAAAAAACCGCAACTGACGGCTGCGGTTTAGAAAATTGAAAGGCTGAATCGCGCAGCTTTATTTGCGGCCGATACCCATAATCACTGGCATCACACCGTGTGGTGTGGTCACTTCAAACGCAGTGACAGTTTCAACATCATTAAAGCCGGCCTTAGTCAGCGTTAATTTAACCTCTGACTCGCTCAGGCCAAACTCAGGATCATCTTCCGCCACCAGCCAGTCCCAATGCACAAACAAACCGCCTTCATCCAGCAGCGAGTAAATAATTTCCGCCACTTCATCCAGATTAGCGACATAACCGCACACGGATGACGCCACCACTAAATCAAATTGTTTACGAAATGCCGGATGCTGAGCCACCAAACCGCGGGTCAGGTGATCCACCACAGGCTCCACATTCGCCAGTTCTTTTTTATCCAGCTCTTCAATCATCGCCTCTGACGAATCCAGAGAAACGATATCTTTCGCCAACGGCGACATCCACTGACTCAATAATCCGGTGCCGCAACCAAAATCAAGCACGTGCTTGCCCTCAAGGGAAGTCAGCTTATTCAGTTGCTCAAAGACGTTGTTGGCGAAAACCACGGTCGCTTCATCTTGCTCCCAGCTCGCTGCATATTCGTCCCAGTTTTGTGCCATCATGGCCTCCGTGTAACTTCTTGTCTTCAGGCTTTGTGCCCAAGTAAACTCAAACAGCCGAACTCAGGATTGGGGTTAAACCAAACGAATCCCTCTGTTTGAGACGACTCAAACACTCCAAGATTAAACCAAAATAAAGCGAAGTTCATAGAGTTACCACACAATCTTGTGCTGCAGTGTCTCTACTTGTGTCAATTGGTGATAAATTCAGCACATAGGCAGCACAGATAAAATTGTATATGATTCACACACTTTAACTCCCAGAGACCGTTATGAACCTGTCGCAGATTGAAGCATTCTGTAGTATTGCAGACGCCGGATCGGTGTCCGAGGCAGCCCGCCAGTTGGAGTGCAACCGCACCAAACTGAGCATGGCCATCAAAGCGTTTGAGAGTGAACTGGGCGTCGAACTGTTCGTGCGTACCGGCAATAATGTCAGCCTTTCGGAAGCGGGCAAAGCAATCTATAAAGATTGCGAAAGCATAATGATTACCGCAACACGCATTCGACGCACCTGTTCGCAGGTCTCGGATGAATTTGCCGCTGAAGTCTGGATTGCCCGTGACGACTCGTTGCCTGACACGGTTTGGCAGGAGCTCGCCCACTCGCTCAATAAACTGTTCCCCAACACCTCGTTTAACCTGGTGCTGGCTTCCAGCGGTGACCTGGCCAGCCTGGTCGCGACCCAACAGGTCGATTTTGCTTTTGGCGTTGATTATGAACGCCTGGACGATGCGCGCATCAGCTATCAACCACTGGGTAAAATCCGCATGATGTCGGTATGCAGTGCCACCCATCCACTCACCAAAATCAAGCGAGTGACCGATGAAGACCTGCGTAAATCGATGCAGGCGGTCATGGTCTATCTTAACGAACAGGATAATTCCAGCCTGGGACCATTTTCACGCCGTTATATCGGATTTTCCAGTTTTGAATACATGCTCAGTACCATACTGACCGAGAGCGCCTGGGGGGTGCTGCCTGAACCACTGATCCGCAACCATCTGCGTGAGCAACGCCTGGCGGTGATTCGCCATACCTACGGTCTGACTCAGGAAGACTATTGTATGTTTACCCTGACCGGCAGCACTGAAGATCCGGCCATGGCCTGGCTTTCGGATAAACTGAGCGACTATCTGTTTGATTTCTAGCTATCTGTTTGATTCCCTGCGGCCTTGTCTGAATTTAACTATTTGTTTTAATTAACAATAGACACTTAATCGCCGGCTACCAGCTCCAATGTTCACCATCGCATCAGTCCCCCTTTCTTCATGCCACTGATAACATGCAGCTCAACGTTGAATTGGCCTTGGGCTGCGCATTAGCAGTCTGACTGACGCGCTGTCTATTCCGCTCAACAGGGCGACATGCCACTCAGTGTCAATATTACTGACAGCAAAAATACATTCTATCTCTATGATTTTATTAAACAAAAGCAAAATCGGTTAAACACCAACCAACCAAAAGTACAAATCGTCGTTGTAAAAGGCCCGCTTTAGGCGAGAATAACGTCAGTTTCTTACAGGTATAAATCAAATGTGTGCTCGAACAACTTATAACGAAAAGCGTGTCCTGACCCTCTCTGCCCTTTTTGCATCCCTTTTTGCAGGCGGCGGGTTAGTGATTGGTCTGCTCGTCGGCTCACTGGTGATTATGTTTGATGGTGTTTATTCACTGGTCAGCCTGCTGTTAACATTATTGTCACTCGCGACATCACGTTACATTATGAAACCGTCTGATGAACGATTTCCGTTTGGACGCGCGGTGCTAGAACCTGCCGTGATTGCGGTTAAAGGTGCCGTTATTCTGCTGGTGGTGGGCTACTCGCTTTACTCTGCGATTGGGGCCATGTTCACCGGCGGGCGCGAAGTTGATGCGTCTATTGCCACTGCATTCGGTGCCATCAACGTTATTGGTTGTGGATTTGCATGGTGGTACATGGCAGCACTGAATAAACGCCGTACTTCTGGCCTTATCGATGCTGAAGTGAAGCAGTGGCAGATGGATGCCATGCTGAGTGTTGCAGTCACCGCAGGCTTCGTCATTGCCTGGGGAATTTCATTAACGCCTTTGGCACCTTACGCTGTGTATGCAGACCCGATGATGATGTTAGCGATGTCATTTTACTTCATCAAAGTACCGTTCCAAATGCTGACTTCTGCGCTGCGCGAAATCTTCCTGATGGCGCCGAGTAAAGAGATTTGTCAAACCGTTGACCAAAGCGTGTTTGATGCCGGTAAAGAGTCCGATCAGGAGATTGAACTGGCCGGTGTGACCAAAGTAGGTCGTGAACTTTGGGTCGACGTTGATATTTACCCGGACAGCAGTGAAATGATTCTGCTGGAAGATATTGAACAGACGCGAGAAACCATTAAGAAACGTCTGGCCAAGCTGCCGCTGAAACTGCAAATCACAGTCAACATTGCTACTTGAGATCGCCACTTGAGGTTAGCCAGGCCAACGTTCGGTTAATGAGAGTTAACCAAGCAAGCAAATAGAAAGCGACGTGCCAAACCACGTCGCTTTTGTCATGTCCAGAACCCCAGGCCGTGACAAGTTAACCGCAGCGATCGCTAAACCGTTCTCTGAGTTGGGGATACTCCTGGCTGCTTCGCCGATGAACTATGACGTGTCACCCACCAGCAGACTAAAGATGCCAGCGTCACCATCACCACTCCTTGCCAGAAATGGCTGCCCAGCACCACACCAAGAATCAGGCAGGAAAAGAGAGTCGAAAATACCGGGGTAAAATAAGACAAGGTCGCCAACAGCAACATATTACCGGCCAGAATCGCCTGATTCCAAAGTGCATAGCCGCTGCCCATCACCACAGCTGTGAGTACAAGCGTCACAGCGGACGGCACGGTGAACTGTAGCGCTGGTTCATCTCCTGACACATATTTCACCCAAAGGGTCACCGCGGTAGCAATGAAAAACAGAGTGACTGCATTCTGACCATTGGCAATCACCCGGGTGACGTTGCAATACACCGCCCAGATAACTGCGCCCAGCGCCGCCATGGTATACGCCAGCGGATTACCCGACACATTGCCGGCAATTTGCTTCAGCGATAAACCGCTATCACCTGATATCGCCCAGGCAACGCCGAGAAAAGCGACCAGAATACATGGATAAACCCAACGGCTGACAGGCTGCCGACTGGAGATAACGGTAAGCAGTACGGTCAATGCTGGCCACAGGTAGTTAATCACCGACATTTCCAACGCCTGATGACGAGAGTGTGCCATCCCCAAAGCCAGAGCAAGGCAAATCTCGTAGCTGACAAACAGCGCCCCGCCGATAATGAGATAGCGCAAGGAGAAACGATTAATGCGGGGGATCCCCATCACACCAACCAGAAACACGCTGGCAACCGTATAAATCAGGGCAGCCCCGCCAGTCGGGCTGAACTGCTCCGCGACCATACGAACTAAACCCGCAACGCAACTCCATAACAATATGGCTGCAACACCGTAAACGGTACATCTGTGCAGTGCCAAAACAGGCTCCGGAAAAGTAATCAGAAAAGAGAACGAACTTTAACTGAAATTTTCAGCACAGAGAAGTATCCCTACCACTATTAAGGTAACGAATGATACGCGCAGGTGTACCACCAACCAGAGTATCCGGCGGCACATCATGATTGACCACAGAATTGGCCGCCACCACAGACCGGGCACCAATCGTCACTCCCTGATTAATGACGACGTTGCCGCCAATCCAGACATCGTCTTCGACCACAATCGGTTGACTGAACGCCTCCCATTCACGGCGATGTCGATAATCAAGAGAGTGAGAAGGGGTATAAAACTGGCTGTTAGGACCGATAAGCACATGATTACCAATCTTGATAGGTGCATTATCCAACATGGTCACATTCATGTTGATAAAAGTTCGGCTACCAATCGTAATCGTCTTACCAAATTCACAGTAAAACGGTGGCTGGACAATGCTGTCGGCACCAAACGCAGCAAACAGTTCTGTTTGCAACTTGTGCCGCTCAACATCACACACACTCTGATTGATCTCAACTTTCAGCTCGGTCGCTCGCTGACGTAAAGTCGCGATAGCTGCATCGTTAGCATCGAAAACCTCACCGGCAATCATCTTTTCTAATTCTTTCATCGGGCACCTCATGTTTCATGTTATGACTGCAAGGGTACCCGGATTGCGTACGGAAAAAAGAGAAAAACTCGCAGGTTAGCTTTCCCTGTTTAGAATTGACCGAGGGGGACACATCCTGTCGGTAAAACTTGATACGCAGGGCATGCTGCTCAGGAGTGACGTAACCGTACCCCTGATCGGCATACCACTCAGTGATGTGACCTTTGACGACCATACTAGTAATGATAGATTTACCAAACGTGCGCTAAACATAGTCAAAGCACTGAATTTGAGGAACGAAAAAACCGGGCTTTGACCCGGTTTTTCATTTTTAAGCACTGCTTCTTTTAAGGAACGCTTCCGATCAGCAAATTTCCCAGCTATGAGTCATTTCCACTCCGGCGCCCAGCATCAGACATACCGAGCAGTATTTTTGCAGAGAATCCGCGGTGACTTTTTCAACCACCGACTCATCAAGTTGCAGGCCGGAGATCACAAAGTGAATATTGACTTTGGTAAACAGACGCGGCGCCGTATCACGACGCTCAGTAGTCAGTTTTGCAATGCAGCTGTGTACTTGTTGCTGGGCAGATTTAAGGCCATCAACCACATCAACCGAGCTGCAACCACCAGCAGCCATCAACACCATTTCCATCGGGCTTGGCGCAGTCGCACCGCCGTTACCATCCATCACCACACAATGGCCGGACTGAGATTCACCAATAAATTTAAAATCCTCAACCCACTTAACTTGTGCTTCCATAGTTACTATCACTTCTTTTGCGTTAACACGCCTTATAATACCAACATCAGCGAGTTGAGTGCTATACGCATTAACAGATATCCCACCCACACAGCGAAGACGCTCAGCACGCCACCAATCAGCATGAACAAACCGTCACGCTCAATGATACCCAACGCAAACAAGATAATCGCGATATTAGGGGGAAAGTTCACAAAAGGCAGTGGCATCACTGCGACAACAGATAGCAGACAAATGACCACGCCAACAACGCGTCGCGCCATTGAGTTAGACAGAGGTTCCCAACGCGGTTTGATGTATTGCTCTACCCGCTCCAGCCAAGGCCGCATCTCTTCGATAAAACGCAGGGTTTTATGACGGTTAAGACGACGGCGCTGGACTAGTTTTGGCAGGCGCGGGGACTGGAAGCCAACAATGATTTGCAGACCCAGCAAAAAAATGGCAAATCCGGCGAAAAATGAAATGCCGGGAATTAATCCGGCCAGACTCAACATGATTAACAGCGCGCCATAAGAACGCCGTTTGAGCGATTCCAGCAATTCTCCAATCGAAAGGTAGGTTTCAGGATGCTGTTGCAGGGTCTTGACTAACAACTCAGAGGTTTTTTCCACACTCACCACACTATTTAACCGACAACACTATTTATTAACCAACAACACTATTTATTAACCAACGACACTATTTAACTGACGACACTGTTTAACTCATAATACTGTTTTCATCGACCAGACTATTGCCATCAACAAGACAATTTGCATCGTTGAGATAACGATGATTGCGTGCGATGTAACTTGCCATAAACTCAGCGCACCAATGTCAGCTTATTATCAGCCCATAAAAGAAAACCCCACCAAGCTCGCGCCTGGTGGGGTTCAGTTCTTACTCGCAGCAATCCGGCTACTAGAGGTGCTCCCTGCATCAATTCCTTGATAGTTTGCTGTGTCCTTCAGCGCATTCCGTTTCATCGCCGTCCTAGCGGTGTCCCTGACTCTGTCATCCTGACAGACATACGCTTATGTCCTTCAAGCCGTCCATAAACCTTCCTTCATAACCATCCTGGTTACGTCGCATCCAGCTCATGTCCTTTGCTATCCATGCCGATCATTCATCCTGAATAACCGAATCTTCATCCTGAAGATGACCTATCCCTGGGTCTTTCCTGTTCCATGTCTGCATCCTGCTGACAACTTGAGATTACGATATCGGCCAATTTGAGCAAGCGCTAAAAACAGCCCTTCCAGCTGAGAATCGGTATCAGTTAAAAACTAATCTATAACAAACAATTACTTACATTTACAGCATCTCACTTACCTTACGAATTAACAGCTAAAATCTTACATGACATGTAAGAGATCTCGCACAAAGCCAATCCTAAAATGGTCAATCGGTACTAAAGTCGCCCCCGAATAAAAGTTGATTTGGATCTCACTATTAATGCGCGGAAACCAATCATAAAGCGCACAATAAGCCAGCAATTACCCATCTTGACCTTGTGAGCACGTATTTTTTCTAGACTCATTCAGTTAAATTAAGGATATTAGTCACATAAATAACCTACGTGACTACCAATAACGATTCAGGTGAGGAAACCACACAATGATTTCTAAATGGGCACAACGCTTTTACCAAATGGCAGAACTCGTTGGTTCCTGGAGTAAAGACCCTTCGACTCAGGTCGGAGCGGTGATCACGAAACAAAACCGCATCGTTTCGGTCGGCTTTAACGGCTACCCACACGGTATTTCAGACAGCGCAAACACCGATGACCGCGATATGAAATATCTCAAGACATTGCATGCAGAAGAAAATGCTATTTTGTTCGCGAAACGGGATCTCGACGGTTGTGAAATCTATGTCACTCACTTTCCGTGCCCGAACTGTGCGGCAAAAATAATCCAGACAGGAATCGCTGCCGTGCACTGTCCGGAACAATCAGAGGACTTTTTGTCCCGCTGGGGTGACAAGATCCAAGTCAGCCAGGACATGTTTCTTCAGGCAGGCGTAAAAGTAAACTGGCTGCCAATTGAAGAACTCAGCTCGATTACAGAGATTCGCCTGCCCTCATAAGGTTTTGTCCGGCGTCATCATGAATCAGTAAGCTCTCCACACGGAGAGCTTATTTTTTGCGCTGAAAAACTCTCGCGCTCAAGCGATTATTCTGAACACCGGCCGTTAGACCGTCTCCCAAATGAGACTAGCACTAGGTTTCAGCCAAAGCTGTCAATATATTGACTTACATTCGCTATTCCTGAATTACACTCCAAGTAAAATGTTGCATCACCTTTGGCGCTCGCCGTCATCTTGTTGTCACAACGCGCCTGGAATCGAGACAAATGTCGCGCCAAGGCAGAATTACTCACAGGAACTTACATGTTATCTGCAACCAGTCAGACCGTCTCAAGATCGCTATTACGGGGCGTATTGCCTCTGTTTTATCTTGTTGCCGTCACTATTGTCAGTTATTCATTGTTGGTGGTGCCCCAAACAGTGGCACCTTATCTGTATGCCTATCCGCTGTGCCTGTTACTGGCTTTTATCAGTGCGAACGCAAAGCTCAAGATGCTGGCAGCACTCGCGGCTCTGGGCTGTGTCACCCTGGCAAGCCAGCTATCGCCATCTGCCGCGCTTCAGGAAACCTTTATCCTGATCCCTCTAAGCTATTTGATTCTGTTTCCGGGCACCCTGTGGCCAATCAGCGCCGCGCTGCTTTTGGTCATATCCAGCTTATCTCATCACTCTTTCAATTCGGCGAATTTCGGTGACTACTTATTGGATGCGATAGAGCTTGTCTCTATTTCAATACTGGCAACGCTCGGCGTGCACTACAAACACAAACTGCAGTCTCAGATCGAACGCTATCGACGCGACAGTCTGACCGATTTTCTTACCCGCCTTGCCAACCGTGCCGCGTTTTTAAATGACACCAAGCGTCTGGAATCCCAATATAACAGCGACCAGCATTATGCGTTGTTGCAGCTGGATATTGATGATTTCAAACTGATTAACGATACTTTGGGCCACCATCAAGGCGATATACTGCTCATAGGGCTGGCGCAACGTCTGAACCAGCTGAATCTTGGCTGTGACCAGTTGTACCGTCTCAGTGGCGACGAGTTCGCGCTCATTATAAAAGGTGACCAACACATCCGGGCCAAAGCCGATCAGGTCGCACACCGTATTCTCGCCACCTGCAGCCAGGCATTTTTTCTCAATCAGCGCTACTACAGCATGACAATGAGCATCGGCGTGGCGCTGTTTGACGATGCGATGTACGACAGTGATATCTGGTGCCGTAATGTGGATATCGCACTGCAGCGCGCCAAACAAAAAGGCAAGAATCTGGTACAGCATTTTGATGAAGAGTTAATCGGAGAAACCATCCGTAATTATCAGCTCGAACGTGAACTGAGCACGGCGATTAGCCGCCAGCAGTTACATCTGGAGTATCAACCTAAAGTCGACGTTGTAAGCGGACGAGTGACGAGTGCTGAAGCGTTAATACGCTGGCACCATCCGGATTTAGGTCAGGTTAACCCGGAGCAGTTCGTGGCAATTGCGGAAAAAAGCCAGCAAATCATTCCGATCGGACGCTGGGTCATTGAGACTGCCTGTCGCCAGGCCAAAGCCTGGCAGCAACAGGGTCACGATATCTGTATTGCCGTTAACGTATCTACAGTCCAGTTTCTTTATGACGATATTTTTCAGGTCGTCTCCCAAACTCTGCGGGATACAGAGCTCGATGCCCGGTTACTCCAGCTCGAAATCACCGAAACCACCCTAATGAAACAGCCACAAAGCGTCAGCCAGACTTGTGAAGAGTTACGTCGTATTGGCGTGCGCATTGCAATCGATGATTTTGGTATTGCCTACTCATCGCTAAATTACTTAAAACAACTGCCCATTGATGTAGTTAAGATCGACAAATCTTTCATTGATGACTGTGTTGACGAGCACCACGGTCATATGCTGGTCAGAACCATCATCCAACTCGGCCATAATCTCGGTAAAGTGGTCACCGCAGAAGGGGTAAACAGCCGTGAACAGTTGTCACTACTGGCTGAGGAAGGATGTGACGACTATCAGGGCTATTACTACTCTCCGCCTTTGATAGCAGAAGAATTCATTACTTTGATTACGCGCGAGCAGGCGACTCGAACACTTGCAATGGGTCGCAACTAAGCCACTTCGAGTTCGTTAAAGATATCAAATAGCTGTTTGGACTTATAAGGTTTGGGCAAATAAGCATCCATCCCCGCTTCAAAGCAGTGCGCAATGTCTTCATCAAGGACACTGGCTGTCAGGGCGATAATCGGTGTGTTGGCCATACCATTCTCTTCTTCCCACTGACGGATCCGGCGTGTGGCAGTAAATCCATCCATCACAGGCATCATGCAGTCCATCAAAATGGCCGCAAATCTACCGCCCTGGGTGACGGCATCCACGGCTTCCTGACCATTGCTGACAATCACATAGCTCAGGCCGGCTTTCTCAAGAAAGAAAGTCGCGATTTTCTGATTCATCAGGTTGTCTTCCACAATCAGGATGCAACTTGAGCTTGGCTCAGCGGCAGGACTTTGTTCAAGTACCGTTCTATCTACTGCCCCCGGTGCAACATCGGATTGATTGGCAAGAAGACGTTCAAAACGAGTGCCGAGAAAAGGCAGCGTAACCCAACCATCCACGTTATCCACCTGACTGCGATGGGTGAACAGGTGATGTTGACAGAAAATAATACTGGCGTGCGGAAAACGTTGCCGCAACAACGCAATATCGCCCTCACTACGCTGAGTCAGACTTTGACAATAGACCACATGACTGACCGGCTTACTGAATTCCATCATCGTCAGGTCAGCCACTGTCTGAGCTTCTGCCCACTCGGTTCCCAGGCGCTGGTACTCGCGGCGAATCGCTGCAACATATGAGGTGCCATTTGCCACCAGTAGCGAGAACTGCAAGCACTGAACCGGTTCAGGCTGCTCGTCCGGCAACGCTACTGGAATGATAAACTCAAATTTACTGCCCAACCCTTTGGTCGAGTTGACCGATAATGTACCTCGCATCATTTCAATCAACTGCTTACAGATCGCCAAGCCCAGCCCCGTGCCGCCAAAATGGCGGGTAATACTGTCGTCTTCCTGCGTGAACGGAGCAAAAATAGTCGTCAGCTTGTCTTTCGCGATACCACGCCCGCTGTCCGTGACACTGCAGCGGATTTGCGGTGTATCCTCGGCAAGAAAATTGACTTCAACACTTATTTCTCCATCTTTGGTGAATTTCACCGCATTGGACAGCAGGTTCATCAGGATCTGCTTGACCCTGAATTCATCCGCGACAACCAACAAAGGCAAGGCAGGATCGAGCTGTATAGACAGCTCATCGTGTTGCGTTACAGCACGCAGATTCACCAGGTTTACCGTGTCATACACCAGCTCAGCAAAGTTAAACGGATTCGAGGTGAGCGTCAGACTGCCGGCCTCAATTTTGGACAAATCGAGAATATCATTCAGCAATATGAGTAACGCCTGAGAAGAGCTATCAATGTCAGATAAGATATCTTGCTGGTTAGCCGTCAACCCTGACGTTCCCAACACTTCGGTCATACCAATAATACCGTTGAGCGGAGTACGGATTTCATGGGACATATTCGCCAGAAAAGAACTTTTGGCCCGGTTAGCCGCAATCGCGTCCTCTTTGGCCTGAATCAGAGAAGCTTCATGCAGTTGAACTTCTTCGATGATGTGATTGAGATTGGTGGCGAAGTCGGAAAACTCATCATTACCATCAATGTCGATCAACTGAACCTGATCCCGTTTGTCCTGCATCCGCCACATAGTATCGAGGATACGGTTCAGCTTGGTAGAAATACGATAGAAAGTACCGAGTCCGAGGAACAACAGCAACATAAATACCAGAAACACCACCACACTGACCAGAATGATACGCTGCTGATCCTGCTGGGAGCGATGAGCGATCTGCGCGGCGAGATGATCGGAGAAACCGACAAACAGCTTCTGAATCGATGCATGGCGATTATCCAGGGTTTTTACATAACCGGCCAGCTCAGATGGGGAGACATCCTGCTGCAGAATTTTTTCCCGCACTAATGCCCCTTGTCTAAAGTCCTGCTGAGCAAACAATTTGACTATCTGTTCCAACTGTACTGAGCTGGCCCCGGAGTCGATAAAGCGCTCCAGATACAATTGTTCATTTTCCGCGATGCGCAAATATTTCCCAACCTGCTGTTTGGTCAGCGTTTCCGAACGCGCTAAATCGCGTAGAAACCAGGCTTCACGTTGCATCCAGTACAGAAACCAACTGAGTTCATCATAAATCGTATCTAAATGATGGATCTCTGCCGGAGCGTCGTGATTAATGGTTTTCTGAATTTCGAGATTGAGCTCATAAATTAAATCAAAAGCCCAGGTGCCATATTGTCTGACATCTTCGAGTGGCGCCGTCCGAACCTCCTGCGCCATACTTCTCAGTTCTGCAATATTATTGCGAATTAACAGATCGGAATTTGCCGCCACCAGCCGGGTCACTGAAGGAGCAAAAAATTCACTCAGTTGGCTAAGCTCTGACTCCAACTGTTCAATGTAGAAATCCAGCGGGTCATCGTTCAGCCGACGACTTAATAGGTGATAAAACGAGTGCGTGGCATTGGCAACATAATTGAGCGCAGTCACTTTCTGGGTCGAACTTTGATAAGACAATAACTGTGACTGAAACTGACTAAATAGCGTCCACGTTCCCCAAGCTATTACCACCATAGGTAATAAGCACAAAAGCACCAGCCGCGCTTTTATTGAGAAGCGATTAACAATAAACATTGCCGCACCTTGATAAAGAGAAGACCTAGCCTACAGTTAAACATAGTCACTCTTCCCTGCGTTTGCGCCGATAATTTCAATAAAGTTGAGTCAGTTAGGTCAAGGAAAGACATTTTAGTGAAGCGAATCCGATTTCTTCTGTCGTGTTGTTTGCTGCTGTGCAGTGCCTGCGCACTTGCCGAAAGCTATGCCATCGTCACGCTGAATAAGGCCCTCCCTAAGCTGAAAAGCAGCCAGGTCAAAATGATCTACCGCGGTCATGTCAGCCATATCGATAACGTCAATATTGTATTACTTGATCTGACCCAAGGCTCAGCTCTGCGCAACCGCTTTTATTACACCTTACTGGGCAAAAGTCCGGCTCAGATGCAGGCTATCTGGGCCCGCCAGACGTTCTCCGGCCGCAACCGGGCGCCGTCCGAAGTGGCGGAGAATAACCCGCAGTCTGTGACTAACTGGCTTAATCATAATAAGAATGGCATCGCCTATATTCCTGTTTCCTGGCTTAGGGAAGAGCTGTCTGTCCTCTATGTCTTTGATAGTGAGGAACCACTATGAAAACAGCGTCAACACTCCTCGGCATAATCCTTTTGTCACCCGTGGTATCAGCACAGATTCATCTCGGTGAACAACTGAGACTCAGCGGTTTTGGCACCCTGTCCGCCACACGCTCCGACAGTAAAGTGCCGGTTTTTGTCCATCGAGAAATCGCCGACGACTGGTGCTTTGATTGCGACACGACGCTCGGCTTGCAGCTCGACTGGCTCATCAACAACCGCTGGCGGGCCTCAGTGCAGGCGGTTAAGCGACCACAGGATCATCTGTCCGATCCGGAGCTGGAATGGGCTTATGTTGAGTCGGCATGGGGAGCATACAGCGCTAAAGTCGGACGGCTGCGGCTGCCGTTGTTTATGATGTCTGAATACAACTACGTTTCCGTCGCGTATCCGTGGATTCGTCCGGCGCACGATGTCTATGACAGCCTGCTCGGTATCACCCACTATGACGGAGCATCATTTGAGTGGAATAAAGCGGTCAGTGACGCGTCACAATTGCGGCTGTCGACCTTTATGGCCGTCCCCGGTGACAACGATTACCGCTTATATGACACCAATTATACCCTGGCTGCGGATGCTGCTTTTGGTTTTACCGCCGACTGGTATCAGGAGGAGAATCAGTATCGTTTGACCTACATCACCAGCGAAGCCAATCTTGCTGCCTACAACACTAACATTGACCATTATGATCTCGACCTGTTCGCATTCGGCATCAATTACTCACTCGCACATTATCACGTTTTCTCAGAGTTCATTTACGACCGTACGCTCTATGCCAACTGGTATCTGGGAATCGCTCGCCAGTTCGGCCCGTGGCAGCCTTATGTTCAGTACGGACAGCGGCGTAAACTCAACCATAATGAATCCTATCTGCTCGGGTTACGCTACAACATTACCGCTAATGTGGCGCTTAACGCGGAGTGGCAATACATCACCAGTCAAGAAAATATGATCAATGGTCACTTCACCCGCATCCAGAATCCAATGGGTGACATAGAAACCGAGGTACAGGTTTTTTCAGCCGCTATCTCGTTTACTTTTTAAGGGGGTTATGCGACATAAATTACAGTTTTATGAAATGAAAGCTGCAATGAGAGTAAAAAGTGTAGATATGAAACTAAATTACCACAAAATAAGTTGTGTGTTTTGTTAAAGTCAATACGCATAAATACCGATCAAGGCAACTAAATTCACTAATTTATGTACAAATATAAGCTTAAAATCTGGCCATTATTTTTACTAGCAGAATAACCCTTCGACCTTTACAATCTGACCACACAAAAACAACAAGCTCCCCCGATACCAAACACAGTAAAAACTGTGGGTAGAAATTGCTGACGTTTGTCCCCCTACAGGCCAACGTAAAGCTCAACAAAACGTGAAAAGGTCCCGAGTAAAAATGAGTCCAGAGAAACACCTCCAAGACTGGCAGGCCAGCCAGACGATTGCTGAATCAATGTCCCCCCTGATTGCCCAGCTTTATCGTAACAAAGGGGTGGAAATCATCCTGTTTGGCAAAACCCTGATCAACGCCGCCACCATCGACATCATCAAAACTCATCGCATCGCGCGCCGCTACACTGGCGAAGCGCTGTCACTGCAACAAACCATGCCAATCGTTGAAAAGTTGACCCAGATGGCTCTTTCCCCGAGCCGGATTGATATTGGCCAACTCGCTCACCGGTTCTGGCAAACTCATAATGATACGCACGGTCTGGACGATTTCCTCGCCACTGAACTGCAACAAGCATTGAACGGCGCGGTGATGAACGAGCCAAAAGATGTGGTTCTGTATGGTTTTGGTCGCATCGGCCGCCTGCTGGCGCGTTTACTGATTGAGAAAAGTGGCCCTGGCTACCCGTTGCGTCTGCGCGCTATTGTCGTGCGAGGCGGTAAAGAGGGCGATCTGGAGAAACGCGCCAGTCTGCTACGCCGAGACTCAGTACATGGCCAGTTCAATGGCAGCATCGTGATTGATGATGAGAACAAAGCACTGATCGTCAATGGTAACTATATCCAGGTTATTTACGCCAACTCCCCGGCCGATGTCGACTATACCCATTATGGTATTCACAATGCTCTGGTGGTCGATAATACCGGTGTGTGGCGTGATGCAGAAGGTCTGGGCCAGCATCTGGATTCACAAGGTGCAGCCAAAGTACTGTTGACGGCACCGGGTAAAGGCGACATCAAAAACATCGTATTCGGTGTCAATGAATCTGTCATTGCCCCGCAAGATACTATCATTTCTGCAGCCAGCTGCACCACGAATGCCATTACACCGGTGCTGAAAGCAATGAACGATAAATATGGTGTGGTATCCGGCCATATTGAAACCGTTCACTCATTTACCAACGACCAGAACCTGATTGATAATTTCCACAAAGGTGAGCGTCGTGGCCGTTCAGCATCGCTGAACATGGTACTGACCTCAACCGGAGCAGCAAAAGCCGTGTCTAAAGCCCTGCCTGAACTGGCGGGTAAGCTAACGGGTAACTCGATTCGTGTCCCGACACCAAATGTATCCATGGCGGTCGCAAATCTCAATCTTGCAAAAGAAACCGATAAAGAACAGCTAAATGCTTATCTGCGCGACGTGGCTCTGAACTCAAAACTCGCCGCACAAATTGACTACACAGAGTCGACCGAAATTGTCTCCACCGACCTGGTTGGTTCACGCTATGCCGGCGTTGTTGACGGCGCAGCAACCATCGCTCAGGGTAATCGTTGTGTCCTGTATGTATGGTACGACAACGAATTCGGCTACAGCTGCCAGGTAGTGCACTGCATGGAACAGATGATGGGTGTACGCTACAAAACCTATCCTCAGGTGTAAGCTATTCATCTGAAAACATATTCGTCTCCACAACATAATAACAATTCATCCTGAGGATGGCGGTGAACCAGTAAGTCCCTCTGTTTCACTCTCCTCTGACGGTATCCCCCGTACTTGCCGCCCTTCCTGATGTGGGCGGCTTTTTTTGCGCCATCGGTTAATCCACTGGAAAAGTGTTTTTTATTGCGATTTTGCTATATCAGCGAAGAGACTGGTGTAGCGTGAAGCTGTTCAAGGCTTTGTTGCGTAATTCATTTTCGAAGCTGAGCAGGGCTAGTTAGATTGGGCGCGATCGCTCGTTTATTGTAAATAGCCTTATGGCAATCTCTTGTGTTACAAGCGCCATCGCCTGATAACTCAAGGATTTTCCGACGTGTTTGTTGAGCAAATCAGGCGGCAGCACTTCTGCATCAGTCACCGTAGATAAACTCCATTCTTCGGCGATTATTTCGTGTGTGCCCGTATCCACTGCGAGAGGTAACTTGCGCCACACTCTGCGTTTACCATCTGTGCCATACTTTTTAACTTTCCACTCCCCTCACCATAAATCTTGAGACCTGTTGCATCGATGGCGAGATGTTGAACTGGTCCTTTGGTTTTCGTTTTAACACTCACATCTACGTCTTTCGCTCGACGGCTGATACAACTGTAATTTGGACAACTCAGTGGAACTTGAGCAAATGACCCTTTGTGAAGCACGAAGTGGCATTGAAAAACCATGATAAGCAGTGGTGATAGCTGATCACTAAAAATGCGAGATCTCCCACGCTTGTTTAGCTTGCCTTGCTTCTACTCACTTATAGCTTCTTCGTCAATCCAAAACAGGTCGTTATTAAAGTCACACGCCCCGTTTCATCGGGGCGTTTTATTTTATCGTAGCCAGTTCATCCTGGTTGAAACAGATCCAAAGATAAAAATAAATACCAAATCATGTTGAAAACAAATTATTTGACAGAGACCTCACTAGTTATTCATAACAATCGTCAGAGGGTTGTTGAATACTGTTTATTACAATGACAAAACTTGAAAAACAACTTAGGCGAGAAAATGGCTTTACATATTGACAGCGTTTCAGTGATATAAGATCATCTCGATGTATATACTGTGGCCTGTCAATTTTCCAGCAATGACAATTTGTTGACTGACATCCATTGTTAGCCAATATCAGCATAACTCTTCGCATAAGTCGAGTACGCAGTGATGGATTTATTAACTCTATGTTTTCAGCACAAACAAAGTTCAGTTCGTTACTGGGCAAGTTAAATAACCAGCCCCTACGACATCAAATTATTATGATCAGCCTATCTTTGATCATTTTTTCTATATTCTGTCTCTACAACAGCGAACGGCTATTCACTCATCTTGGCAAGCAATCCATCGCAGATATCGAAAATGCTCTCGAACAAACCCGCACAGAGACCAAACACATACTCAATCTAATCAGTGCTGATCAAAGTTGTAGCCAACTTGCTCCAGAGCTCAGACAAACGGTGTTTATGTCTGACTACGCTAAAGAGATTGGCGTGTTTAAAGGATCGCCAACGATATACTGCACCAGTACCGAAGGCTATTCACAGGTTCAGATCTACTCCACCATCTTCGATCGAATTATCCATTCTCCGACTCATGAGACACTGGCTTTCACCAGAACAGCGATCACTAAGCAAAATTCGATCTTATATATCTACTCCGACAATCAATTCAATGGTATCAGCATGGTGATTCCGCCGCGTTACCTGACCCGATTGATTAACGGCATCATTAATCAGGAAGACCTGATATTCGATATTAAAGTCTACCAGTACCACATTTTAGGCCAGAACCATCAGGACTATATTAAATCTATGGTCTTCAATTCTGACATCTTTCCGCTACAAATAGAGTTTTTCTTTACCGTTAAGACCTATATTAGCTATTTACTTAGCAAAATCTGGGTACTGCTATGCATTTACTTCTCTCTGCTCTCCTGCTATCTGTATAAACGCAAGATAGTGATTCAGAAGAAAAGTCTGGAGAGCTCTATTTTACATGCGCTGGAAGCCAAACAGTTTGAAGTCTATTTTCAGCCAATCGTAAAAAGCTCTGACCGTTCCGTTGCAGGTTGTGAAGCGTTGCTGCGCTGGAACCATCCGACTCAGGGATTTATTCCTCCCAATATATTTATCCCCCTCGCGGAGAGATTGGGCTTTATCGAACAACTGACGGACTTTGTTATCGATCAAGCCACAGCATTACACGAGCACTATCCGCATCTGATGCAGAATAAATATGTCAGTGTCAATATTGCCCGCGAGTTAATTTGCTCGACGGAGTTTACCGATAAGATCATCGGACGCTGTATTAACCACAGCAGTTTTGCCAAAAATATCGCTTTTGAAATCACAGAAAATGGTGATTTCAGCGACAGTGAGCAAAATATGGTGGACCGTAATTTTCGCCTCTTGAGCCACTCAGGTATGCGTTTATTCGTTGATGATTTTGGCACCGGGTATTCCGGCCTCAATTTTGTGCGTCAATTCCACTTCGATACTCTAAAAATTGATCAGGTTTTTGTGAAAAATCTCGGCCATGAACCCCACTTGAACAACGTGCTGATTTCCATGCTGCAGTTAGCCGAGAGCCTGAAAATGCGCGTCATTGTCGAAGGCGTGGAAACTCAGGAGCAACTTGCCATCCTCCAGCAGTTAGGCGTGGATTATATTCAGGGTTATTTATTCTCAAAACCGCTGCCGCAACCACTATGGCTGGACTATCTGGCGCAGCATAGCGATGTACAGCAAGTGGCGTCTTCCGAACTGGCTTATTCACACTAACATCGCAAGATAAGAGTATTATCGGCGTTCATGTTTAATTCATCTTGGCGGCGTTATGCTGGCCACTCATGAACAGAAAGGAGCCACTTATGTCGCGATTTATTGTTACCACTCTAACGCTGGTGACCGGTTTTTTTGCCGTCATGTTTGGTCTGTTATTGGCTATCCCGCTGACCTTGGTTGCGATTATCACCGGCAAGCGTATTGAGAAACAGCTTAAGCGTCGCCCGTTTAATCCGGCGCAAAATAACGCTAATGTGATTGAAGGTGAGTTCGAAGAAATTACCGACCAGCAGCGATAAACACGCTGTGTCGGTGATGACTGCTGGCCTGTTAAATTTTACACCAGGCTAATTTTCATTATGAGCGGCTTGTCACGGGTCGGCGTTTTATCACCGGTAAAATGTCCGCCACGACCAGACTATTTTAGCCGCTAAAAGACTTCACACGGTAAGAATAACACGCACCGCCAGGGCGATCAGCACCAGTCCGGAGAGGCGATCAATCGCAACCGCCCTGGCGCGCAATTTATCGAGCAAACGCGGGCTGGAAAGCAGGAAAGTAATCAAGGTGTACCACAACCCATCCACAATCAGCGGCGTTGCCACTATCACCGCTTTGCTGCCCCAGTCATGACCGACCGCAACAAACTGACTGAACAACGCGATAAAGAACAGTGCAATTTTCGGGCTCAGTAACGAAATCATCAGCCCTTCTTTCGCTGACTGCCAGGCGCTGACCGTCTGGCCGGACTCCAGTTTAGCCGCCACCCCCCCTTTCGAACGCAAAGCATTAAACCCCAGGTAAGCCAGATAAAAAGCGCCCGCATAACTAATGGATTTAAACACCAGAGGCGACTGATGCAATACCACGGCCAAACCAACAATCGTCATCAGCGCATAGACGCCAATTCCAAAGGCATGGGCCCAGGCCGTTGCCAACCCGTTTTTTCGCCCGCCCGCCAGACTGTGTTTGGCCACCATCGCCAGGCTTGGCCCGGGAGACATCGCCCCTAAAATACAAATGGTAAACAGTGAAAGCCAAACCGTGAAGGTCATAGAGAATTCCTTATCAATAATTAATCAGAGAAAAGTGTCAGCATCAGTCCCGCCATGCCGTCCAAGCTTGCCAACACTTAAGGTAATTCCGTCTGCTTAGTGGTGTTAAACATCTCTTTTAGTACCGTGTGGGTTCTGAGATTACGCAACTGAGGATTTTGCTGCAGCTCATCACGAATCGCATTCAGCTGCGTCATGCTTTGCGCTTCAACATAAATCATCAGGTCCGTTTCCCCACTGATCGCATGGCACCATTTCACCCCGCGGATACGATACAACTTTTCGGCATACTTTTCGCACGAATAGAGATCCGCTGACATATCAAATTTCAACGCAAAGTAGGCGCTGACATTATTGTGGTGTTCGGGGTGGGCGATTTGCGCATGGTAGCCCAGAATGACGTTATCTTGTTCAAGCTTCTTGATTCGGGCCGTCACCGCCGAGCGGGACAGACTCACTTCTCGTGCGATATCACTGACTGACATACGTGCGTCGCGCTGCAGTAACGTGATGATCTGGTTATCAAATTTATCCATTGTTATTATTTCCGCCTGGGTCGGCCTACAGGCCGCCGCCAACTTATCCCGTTGATTAGTGGTTAATTTGACACAATTTTCGTCATCCGGCCACCCGTTGCTTTTCCCCTGTTGCTTAGTCAACCGTCAAAGTGACTTTGCCGACGCTAAAAACCGTCATTTTGACGGTCAAGCCGAGCGCTTTGTCTGCTGCATCCTGTTGATGAACCGAGTATTCTAGCGGCTTCCACCCAAGTGATCTGCACGGTTTCGACTAAGTGGCCGGTGACTTGGGTATAACAAAAAATTCAGGGAATGACACGGTGCAGCAACTCAGACAAGATATCACTTTATTATCCGGTATCGGACAACTCTCCACCACATTAATGGGCACTGGTCTGTTTATGATCCCGGCCATCGCGGCGGGTATTGCAGGTCATCTCTCTCTTTGGGCATGGCTGATTCTGTTCGTGGCTATCTGCCCGATTGCCCTCACTTTCGCCGCTTTAGGTAAACGCTATCCGAATGCCGGCGGCACCGCATATTTTGTACGTCAGGCATTTAGTCCTCGTTTAGAGCGCGCAGTGGCCTGGTTATTCGTGAGTGTTATTCCGGTCGGTGTGCCACCGGCTATTGCCCTCGCCGCCGGTTTTCTGCAACCCGTACTGCCGGCCCCATTGGATGCGCCGCTGATCGCCCAAACCCTGACTGTTGCTTTGCTGATTGGGGTCAATCTGGCAGGCAGTAAGTCATCTGGCAGACTGCAGACTCTGATTGCCCTCAGCATTTTTACTCTGGTTGCCGCATTTTTCTGGGTCGGGGATATCGGCAGCAAAGATCTGGTAATGCCAGCCTTAAACGCCTCATCACTATGGTCAATCGGCGCAGCGCTGGGCGTGATGTTCTGGTGTTTTGTCGGCATCGAGGCCTTTGCCCACATGGGGGAAGAATTTAAAAATCCGCAGCGAGATTTTCCGCTCGCCATTCTGGTGGGATGTTTCGTCGCAGGTGCCACTTACTGGGCTTGCTCAGCGGTGATCCTTAAGTTTGGGGCGTATGGCAGCCCGCACTTCGACAGCGCCTCCATTCCGTGGCTGAGCGATAAACTGTTTGGTCGCCAGATGGCCAGCGTTATCAGTGTGATTGGTTTTCTCGCCTGCTTCGCCAGTATTAATCTGTATACTCAAAGCCTGGCGCGCATGGTTTGGGCACAAGCGCGCGACTATCGTCCCAAGAGTGCTCTGGCGCGGCTTTCCTCACGCGGCGTTCCCGCAACAGCCACCTGGATAGTCGGTTTAGTGCTGCTGGTTTTTTGCGGGGTCAGGGAATTATCCGGGCTGGATCTGGAACTGTTCCTCAAACTGGCTAACGGTATTTTTGTTCTGGTCTATCTGCTGGCGATGTTTGCAGCATTTAAGCTACTCAACGGCTTAGCCAAAGTTCTCGCCAGTATCGCGCTTATCCTCTGTACCGCGGTGTTTATCTGCCTTGGTTGGTCGATGCTCTACGCTCTCGGGATTTTTACCTTGTTGGCTGTGCCGTGGAACAAGGAGACTAAATCCCCGCAGCAAAGCTTTGACGAACAGTAAGTACGATACCGACATCGGCACACAGGCCAAAAAAAGCCGGATGTTTCCATCCGGCTTATCACTGTACTCAGGAGGCTTTACTGACTTCGAAACGACCAACTAACTGATCCAGACGCTGCAGCGAATTTTGCATCAGAGTGGTGCGACGCGAAAGCTGCGAGGAGGCTTCCTGTAACTGAATCACGGTATGCTGGGCCGAGTCTGCGGTTTGACGATGTTCCTCGCTATTACGGGCTATGCCCTGAATAAGGGTAAATAGTCCGCTGGCAGAGTGGTGTAGTTGTTCGCTACGGGCCGAATCGTCCACCACCTGAGTGCTGTTTTCTACATTGGTGATCCCTTCCTGCATCGACTGAACTGCCCGCTGTGACTGGTTGTGCAATGCTTTCATTAAATCACCGATATTGTTGGCTGCCTGTGCAGTCTTGCTGGCCAATGTCCGTACTTCATCTGCCACGACAGAAAATCCCCGCCCATGCTCACCAGCCCGGGCAGCTTCAATGGCAGCATTGAGTGCCAGTAAATTCGTTTGGGCGGTAATCTCGGTAATTAAATCCACGATGCCACCGATTTTCTGCATCTCGTCATTCACTTCGTTCACCGTCTGAGCTGACGACTGTACAATCGCTTTGATCTGCTGTGCGCTCTCCGTTGCCTGTTGATAGTCCTGCTGCGCCGCTTCCACGGTTGCCTGCATCAGCAGGTTCATTTCGGTTGCGGTTTCGTTGGCTCGGTTGATCTCCTGGCTTTGGATTCCCGCCAACGCCAGCATATCGGTAATCGAGGTAGCGGTAGTGTCGCTGCTGGATAACAACAATTGGCTGCGACGCAGCATCGATCCGGAAACACTCTGTACTTCACGGCTGGCAAACACCAACTCTTTGATAATCGCCTCCAGACTATCGATAAAGCTGTTGGTCCAGCGCCCGAGATCGCCGGTTTCATCTGCTTTAAAACGATTCGCATCCAGTCGCCGGGTCAGGTTTCCATCCCCTTCAGCCAAAATCTGCATCACCTGGGTCATACTTTCCAGATTATTCGCGATCGGGCGCGAGGTCATGCGATGAAACAAGCCAACGGCAATCGTGCCCATCAGCAGTGAGAGCACCAGCAATTGCCATTCCGCCAGCGGATACCAATAGCTGATCGCAAACGGCAACAGTAACGGTGCGAAAATACTTAACCCAAACTGCTGATCCAACTTTTGCGACAACGAGCGATGCCGGTAGACCTCTTCCAGATCGGATTCACACATCATTCCCCAGCGATCCAAAGATCCCGGCATAGTAAACGTCACTCCTTTGCCGATTACAGGAATATGACGGTAATCGGAGTAGCCGGGATATTCCACATACAGGTTTTGGCCGTTGCGAATGGTTTCCCGAACCCCGGGATGGAGCTGTCTGGTCGCCGGATCATTAAACACGATTTCAAACTCGGTATGACGCTGTACTTTGACTGTTCCCCAACGAGTATGCACTCCGTCTTTAAGGTTTTCGCCATGAGAAAAACGGTTATCTTCAAAGCGGGAGCGGGATAAAGCGACGCCGGGCGCTATCGATGGGTCAAAATGCGACTGCACCATAAACAGGTAATTGTCTCCCGATTCACTGTAGATATGTCCCGCTTCCCGTTGAATCAGATCACCAATCACATCATTAGGCACCCGACCACATAAACAGGCGATCACTTCTCCGTCCATGCTCACCGGCTGATAAAACATCAGCGTCACCTCATCGTGAAACGATGAGCTTGAGGCGCCGATAGCCTCGGTGACGTCATCACAATAAGGACCATGCAAAAAAGGTTGTGTTAATCCGAGTTCAAGTGCGGCGGCAGAAACGCTCTTTTTTCCCTGCTGAGCCCGATAAGTGGATTCAAAAATGATGCCCTGCGGGGAAACCAGAAAAAGTTCGGAAAAGTCACTGCTGCGTTTAAGTAGCCTTTGTAAGGCTTCCCCGTATTCGTGTCGCGGTTTACCGGCTAAATACAAGGCAGCATCTTGTAAAAATGACCATTCATTTTCAGCCCAGGTGGTCAGTATCTGGACGCGTGTGTTGGCAATATTTTCAAAAGTCTGTTGCAAAGAGGAGATGCGACTGCGGTTAAAAAAGCAGGCTTTGCGCATCGCCAACTTACCGGTCGTTCCAAACCAAGGAAGCCAGCGCTTTTCCTCTAACGTTAACTGCATAATTCACCATCCATGTTATTGTTATTCATCTGGATAATGCAATGCTCGTTCCAAAAATGAGACATTATTACACTGTTCTGGATTAACATGTTGAAACAAAACAGATCGCTATGAAACGACACTCGTTGCAGTCATTTAGTCTTTTGTCAGGTATCTTGCGTCCGGCCCATTGCACAACCCGAGTGCAGTTAACCGATGCAAACACCAGGTGAAGCACCAAAACGGTGCGTAATGTATTATCGTAATGCACTGAAAAATATGAGATAAACAAACCTGCCACCATGCTGTGCCATGAAACAAGTTACAAAACGGTCCACTTGCTTCATTATGATGCAGACTGAGTCGCGCCATTATGGCGCAGCAATAAGCCATCGTCGCCCACTCAGGACTGGCGTACAGGCACAAAAAAAGCTGCGCCTGCAGCCTTTCTTTTCACTGATAACATTACTGATTGACGATTTTTCGATGCCCTTGTTCGAGGTGAACAAAATCGACCAGATCATCACCAGATACCTGATAAGCCTGACCGAATCCTTTCACAAACAGGCCTTGTTCCGGTTTCAGGCAGTAGAGGGTGAAATCGTCCAGTTGTTTGAGGTTATCGATGATCTCTCCAAAACGTTCAGCCATCTGCTCGATCACTTGCAGCCAAAGCACGCTGTCACGTTCTACCGCCTGAGCCACAGCATCAAATGTCAGACGCTTACGGGCAAACAGCTGTTTGGCCGTCACTTCATCTTCAATCATCATGATGGAAACTTGTGGATTGACGGAGAGATTACGTGCGTGGCGGGCAATATGAGAAATTAAAATAAAGTAACCTGCCTGGTTCTGCACGAATGGCGCGTAACTGACATTCGGTTTACCCTCTCCATCTACGGTTGCCAGCTGCAAAGTGCAGCGTTCCTGCCGAAACTCCTGAATTTCCGGCTCCAGTCTTCCTTGCAACCTTTCTTGCTTAACTTGCTGATTCATATATTTCTCCGAACCTATCACTGTTTTTGTTGTAATGCTTTAAACCGTGCGACCTGATCCGCCAGCAGTTGACGTTGCTCATCACGGCCGAGGTACACTTTAAATACGCTGTCACCCTGCTCGGTAAAAAAGCCAAAATAGTGGCTCTCACGCCCGTTGAACGGTTTGCTGACCAAAGCAATGTGCGCAATCAAATCCAGCTTAAGATGGCCGTGCAGTTGCCCTTCCCGCCCCATTAAATTGTAGTACCCGCGCGCCGTTTTCCCTTTTGGCAACGGTGCTTTGACTTCAAAAATAGATCCAAATGAATGAACTATTGTGGTCACCTGGCCCCAATCGGCCAAATCAGTGAGCACCGACTCTGCTTGTGCGCCATCCAAAATAGTCGCCATACCGGACGGCAATACACTCACCACCTCATACTCAGAAACATTCAGTTGTTGGGCAATTGCCGCAGGCAACAAAGAAGGCTCACTCTCGAGCAGTTGAGCGACTTGTTGTGCTAAAGATTCCATGTTGGTTTCCGCTGTGCTGACGATCTTGTGGTGCCTGCGCACCAAGACCGTTATGTTTGCCTGATTCACAGGCCAGAACTGACCATCTGCATTTTGCCTGCATTGTGCTTACGCATTAGGTACTAGGCATTGTGCAGAAGTGGCCAAAGCATAAATCGACACAAATGAGAATGCAATTGATAATTGATCTTATTTGCATTTTGTTAAATACTTGCGCCGTACCGGTAAAAGTGAACTATAACGCCGTAAAACACACCACACGTGCTGCGCAGCAAGAGGTTTTTCAACCGGTCGTGCTACGGGGACATAACCCGAGTTTCTCTGTCAAAACCAAAAAATGAGATATGCCATGAAAGTCACCACACGTTTAGCCTGGCTGGCCGCCACTCTGTTTTCCCTGCTCTCTTATAGCGTACAGGCCGAACAACGTATTATCAGCGCAGGTGCCAGCGTCACGGAACTGCTGCTGGCTCTCAACGCCCAGCAAGAGTTGGTTGCTGTTGATGTCACCAGTACCCTGCCAGATATGCTGACCCTGCCAAAAATCGGTTATCATCGCCAGCTATCTGCCGAAGGTATTCTATCTTTAGCACCAACCCGTCTGATTGGTTCAGATGAAATGGGGCCACCGGCGACCTTAAACAAATTACGCGCAGCCGGTGTTGAAGTCGACGTGATTAACAGCGATGTCACACCACAAGGGCTGATGCAGCGTATCGATCAAATTGCCGCGCTGACCGGGCATTCCGCCAATTCCACCCAGCTCAAACAAACCGTACAACACACTCTTGATCACCTGTCGGCCCACCAGCCACCACAATCAGCACGCAAAAAAGTTCTGTTTTTGCTGATTCATGAAGGACGAGCCGCCAATGTCGCCGGCACCCAGACAGTACCGGACGAAATCATCAATCTGGCGGGCGCGACCAATCCTGCAGCCGGTGAAGTGAGCAGTTATAAACCGCTGTCGATGGAAGCTCTGGTTCAGATGCAACCCGATGTCATCCTGGTCAGCGGGCGCAGCTATGACAAGTTGGGCGGACCGGACGCGATTCTGCAATCTCTGCCTCTGCTGGCGGCAACACCGGCTGGCCAGAACAAACAGATCATTACCCTTGACGGGCACGCACTGGTCGGCGGATTGGGCCTCAACAGCCTGAAGGAAGCCCAGCGTCTGCAAACTATTTTGTACCCTCAGGAGTAGCACAACAATGTTAAGGCAGATCCCCCTTTCATGGACCTCGCTGGTGCTGACATTGCTGGTGACATTCAGCGCGGTCTATTCAATCACAGTCGGACCGATGGCCATCAGTGTCAGCGATAGCCTGAAAAGCCTGCTGCTCAGTTCCAGTGATGTGGCTAACCATGTGCAAATGGTGATCCATCAAATCCGCTTTCCGCGTACGGTGCTGTGTATGCTGGTCGGTGCTATTCTCGCCCTGTGTGGCACCGTGATGCAGGGATTGTTCCGCAATCCGCTGGCAGAGCCAGGTATTATCGGTGTTTCCGCGGGGGCCATGCTTGGGGCTGCCATCGCGATTGTCATGCTGGCGAACCTGAGCAGCAGTCCAACCTGGCTCAATACTTTAGGGCTGCCTCTGTTCGCATTTGTCGGCGGAGCTCTGACGACTATTCTGGTCTATCGCCTTGGCACCAGTTCCCTTGGCACCTCGGTCACCATGATGCTGCTGGCCGGTGTTGCCATCAGTGCGCTATCAGGAGCAGGCGTGGGCTACCTCAACTTTGTCGCCGACGATCAAATGCTGCGTGATCTGTCCCTCTGGTCGATGGGCTCATTTGCGGCGGCCAGTTGGCCCAATATCGCGCTGTGCGCGGTGACATTGCTGCTGTTGTTCAGTTATGCCTCTCGCCACACCCTGGCGCTGAATGCGCTGCTGCTTGGTGAGTCAGAAGCTCGTCATCTGGGCATTGAGGTTGAACGTCTCAAACGCAATATGATTGTCCTGTCTGCCCTTGGTGTCGGCGTGACCGTTAGCGCAGTCGGCATGATAGGTTTTGTCGGCCTGGTCGTGCCTCATCTAGGGCGTATGCTGGTTGGCCCGGATCACCGCAACCTCGTCCCGGTTTCGGCCTTACTCGGCGCTTTGCTCTTAACCATCGCGGATATGGTATCGCGCCAGATTATCGCTCCGGCTGAACTGCCGATTGGTATTGTCACCGCGTTGATCGGAGCCCCCTTCTTTCTCTATCTACTGTTTCAACAAAAAGGAAAACTGTCGTGATGAGCACTCCGGCCATTCAGGCCCGCGGGCTGCACGTTCAATTCGGGCAACGTGTTATTCTGAATAATCTTAATGTGGATATTGATTGTGGCCAGGTCATTGCGCTACTGGGGCCCAACGGTGCCGGTAAAAGCACCCTGCTTAAGCTGCTGAGTGGCGAGATGGCCAGCGAAGCAGAGATTCGGGTATTTGGTCAGCGCCGCCAACAATGGGATAAAAGTGAACTGGCACGCCATGTTGGTCTGCTGCCGCAGTCGAGCAGCCTCAGCTTTGCCTTCACCGCACAGGAAGTGGTGGAGCTGGGGGCGATTCCGCTCAGTGTCAGTCGTCAACAAGTGACCGAACTGGCAAGACACTATATGCATGTCACCGATGTCGCCCACCTCGCGCACCGCCTGTATCCATCGTTGTCCGGAGGAGAGAAACAGCGCCTGCATTTAGCCCGGGTGCTGACCCAGCTTCATCAGGCCGGATCGCAGAAAATTTTAATGCTCGACGAGCCCACTTCGGCACTGGATTTGGCTCATCAGCACAACACGCTGCAAATCGTCCGTCAATTGGCAACCGAAGAACAGTGCGCCGTGATTGTAGTACTGCATGATCTCAACCTCGCTGCACAATATGCTGATCGTATGCTGCTGCTGAGTGAAGGTGAACTGGTGTGTGATGCCGCGCCCTGGCAGGCGCTCACCACACAGACCATACAACAGGTTTATGGTTTCCGGGCCGTCATCGCTGCGCATCCGACCCTGGCCTTTCCGGTCGTCTATCCTGCCAAGTAAGCGTTATTGGTATTGAAAATCAAAAGGCCAGCATGTCTTCATGCTGGCCTTTTGATTACTTTTCTCATGATGCTGACGTTGGATGATGCTTACGTTCTCATGCGAATTACTTACTCATGGTAATAAGAGATTTACCAATCAACCATTCGACTTTTTCATCACTGCCTGAGCCGAGTTTTTCGTCAGCCAGTTTGTACAGACGTTCCAGGCCATTGTAGGCGAACTCCTGTGCACGTTCAGCAATCACGACGTGCTGGAAAACCAGACGAAGAATGGCAACAAATTCTGAGTTGTCCAGCGCTTTCATCCAGCTTGAAACAAAGGATTCTTGGCCATTATCAAAATCAAGATGCTCAACAAACAGGCTGAACATACGGCCGTCCAGTGCTGAAGCAAAATCGGTTTTCTTGGGAAAATGGTGGCTGATTCCAGTACGTGACACACCGGTCTGCTGACTCAGAGTGGTGTATGACATTTTGTCATAGCCGAGGGTCAATAACTGTTCGACAACCGCATCCATGATGGTCTGGATGGTGATTTCGGTATCTTCTTTGCTACGCTTTGGCATGGTTAAGGCTCTTCTTATGTACTTTTATGTAGTTCCATACAATGTTGGTTTCCAATGATAAATATCATTGATTACGTTTTATCAATGCCTTGCACAACGTGGTGGCATCAACGGCTCGAACCACCTGAGGACGTACATCAGCCAACCTCCACAGTGACCAATGCACTCATTGAATGGATGAAAACACCCGCTTAAACATCGGTGAGTTACCGATAAAATTCGACACATCAATATTTCCGACCCGTGAATCATCTAATAAACCTTTAGTTAAGGCAATAAATTTCAGTAAGCCACGCCAAATTAATGACACTCAAACTTACAATAAATTGACTAAACTCACACTCAGAATTGTCACAAAGGTGCCATTCACACCGATTAGGCACCCAAAAAAGAGTTCACTCACTACGTCTCCAGGCTGAGTGAGAATCTGATCAACTTTCACAAACCAAGAGATTTGACAGCAGAAAATCGTGCAACTCACTCATCCTTGATCAGGCGCAAACTTTCGCGCATTTTTGCTTAAAACAACCATAGCCGGGCCAGAGCGAGCGGAGTAAGATACCCTCATGATTTGTAAGAGGATGGTAAGATGAGCAACCAAACCTACCGAGAACAGGAAGTGTGTGAAGCATGTGGTGTCGCCGGTGAAATGGGCTTCATCATCCGCGAAGGGGATGATGTCGCTGAAGTAACTATTTTTGCCGACTCAGAGCCGCAAATGCGCGCAGAACTGGACAAGTACCTCACATTGGCTGAGCAGGTAAACAAAAACGTTGAGCACGAAGTCATGCCGTTAGCCGACGATGCCAAAGAGATGCACGTGCGATTCAAATTTGAAGTCAGTGCGGAAAAATTAATTTTCGAGCTCAGATCCCGCTCGCTGGCACGTTAATAACCCATTTATCGGGAATGGTTAACGTCAGCCCGGAGCCGAATTCCGGGCCTGACAGGAGAGCGAGCCGTCAGGACTCGCTTTGTTATCACCATTATTGTGACCATTATTGTGACCATTTTTGTGACCATTTTTGTGACATTGTGCGCTTTGATGATGATTTTTCCGCCTCTATCATTGCAGCCACTGTGCACGCTGGCGATACTGAAGCCATCACTATTGTCTGGATTGCTGACATCGGCATGCACTACCCGCTCATCGCTCTGCTCACATTACTGGCCGCCCTCTCTGCATCGGCCGAACCACTCGACCACTATCAAATCCTGAATTATCTGGATAACTACGGTAATCTGGACTTACGCAATAAGCCTTTCACCGCACTGCCAGACAACATGGAACTCAAGGGCAATCTGAGTATCGCCAAAACAGGCATCACTAAACTGCCTCGCGGGCTGAAAATTGAAGGCAGCCTGGATGCAGCCAACAGTCAACTGGCACAAGTGCCACGCGGTACATTTATTCGCGGCTACGCCAACTTACTCGGTTCGCAAATCCAGCGCTGGCCGGCTGGAATTAATCTTGGCGGTTATCTCAATCTGACTGACACGCCACTGGTTGGATTGCCGCCGCGTTTGAGAGTGAAAGGCGACTTGAGTGTCATGCGAACCCCTTTAACCGAGCTGCCGGATGGGTTAGTCGTGGAAGGAAATCTGTTTATTGGCGGCTCGCAAATCAGCGCCTTGCCGGATAACTTAACCGTTAATGGCAATATCTATCTGGGCGGTAACCGTATCAGCCACTGGCCAGCTAATCTTACCCTGGGCGGCGCTGTCGCCCGCTGAGCCAGTACCATTCGGGAACAAAAAAGAGAAGCAGCTGCTTCTCTTTTTTGTTCTTTATTATCAGGTGTTACTTGCGGTGACGCACCGGGTTGGCATAACTATCAAGCAAGTAAGAATGCGCACCTTCAGGCAGATGGGCCAGTTTCTCCTGCAGCTTAGCGCGCACCGCTGGCGTGATATCTTCATGTTCTTCACCTGCGGCCAGCAGGTTAATCGGATACAGCTTATAGTGCGTGTGGATCTGGCGGTCAATCTCTTGCGCCAGTGCCTCTGGAGTCTCATACGGCTGATCAATCACATCGCCAAACGCGACATGGATACGGCCTTTTTCACCGACAATACCCTGAATGATACTTTCGATATCTTCAAACTCTGATTTTTCGTACTTGCCGTGCGTGGCCTTCTCATACAGTTCGCGCGCTTTGGCAATATCACACGGGTCATTCTCATAAGAGATAGAGACCGGCACGATTTTCAGTGACTGAATGTAATCAGCAAACTCAGCTTTCTGTTTACGTCCTTCAACATGGAACATTTTCAGGATCGCCGGATCGGTATAATCGTTGCCATCTTTGGCACGGCCTTCCTTCTGTGCAATCCAGATTGAGTTACCGGTCTCCAGCGAATGCTTAATGTAGGCTGACAAGGTACCCAGCGCTTTCATCATTTCACGCGGGCCCTTGGCGGAACGTTTCACAATAAAACTTTTGTTCAGCTTCATCAGTTCAGTGGCACATGGTTTCTTCAGCAGGTTATCGCCGATTGCAATACGTACAGTGCGATGCCCGGAAACATACAGACCATAGTTTACCAGCGCCGGATCCATCGCGATATCACGGTGGTTAGAGATAAACAGGTACGAGGTACTTTTATCCAGCTTGTCGAGGCCACTGTATGTCACACCATGCGTGGTGTGCTCCAGCGTTTGATCAAGGTACTTTTTCACTTCCCGCTGAATAACATCAACGGACTTCAGTTTAGCCCATTTGAATTTCAGATAGGCTTTAACAAAAGGTCCCATCAGAGATTGCAGCCAAGCCGGCTGACGCTCAAAACGGTGCTGCAAAATGGCAGCGATAAACTCTTCGTCATTAATCAGACGATTAATGGCGGCAGGAATCTCTTCGTCATTGTAAGGACGAATGTCTACATAAGGATCGTTTGTTGAAGTCATATTATTTTACATCAAATAAAAAGCTGGCCTATTCTACGCGTAGTCACCATCAGTCGCAGCTATCGTTACCACATAATTCACAAGGTCAGACCAGAACACGTGATAAAGGTTTCTTAAAAGTGACAGAAATATTTCCGCCTGTCACAACTCTCAGTAAGCTTATTTCATGCCACTTCACTGGGTATTTGGCTTTTTTCAGGGAAAGCGTTACCCTTAGCGCCCTTCTATTGCTCGAGGCTATCCATGAACTACGCTATCCAATCTGAAACGTGCTTATTTCCCTACCTTGAAGCCACGTCGCGCAAGCGCGCCGTTAAGCACAGCCTGATTCATGTGGAGCGTGGTTTAGTGCTGGTCAAACTCGGCAAGCAGGAATACGCCATTGAGGCGGATCAAGCGCTGTGGATACCGATCGACTGTCTGAGTGCACTGACGTTTTTCCCCAACACACAAATTCAGCGTATCGATTTTTCGGTTCGATTGCCTGATACCTTTCCGCATCAGGCGGGCCTGGTTAAACATAGCGAACTTAGCCGGGCGGTACTTAACCGTCTGCGACAACTTGCTAGTGATCAGCAAGTCAGCCGTGAAGACGAAGTGTATCTGCATTTGCTGCACGTGATAAAAAGCGAAGTCAAAAACTTTGAACCTAAGCTGCCTCATTCGACATTTAATCAGTCTTTAGCCGCCTGGTCACCACAGGCACACCATGGGTTAAGCAAAGAACAGCATTTAGTCTTGCTGGTACGTGAAGCGATGAAACGTCGCCAGTCAGGCGGAAAAGAAGCGCAAATCGTTGCCGAACTGTTTGCTGACAACAACAGCCAGTATCAGCAGATGTGTCAGATCGTACTAGGTAAAACGCTCTAGGCTCCAGCACGAAGCGCAGCAGCCAACAGCACTGGATATCAGTCAGGACAGCGTTCAACCGGCGTGACTCTCACGCCGGTTGAGTCGATTAAGCTACAATCTTGAAGCCCAGTCGGTTGAAGACCAGTCTCCCAGCCTCAAATTGCTAACCAACAATTTCGACGTCTGTCTCCGGGACGCAGCAACACGCCAGCACCACACCCATATGACGTTCATGCGCCGGCAGCGCCGGCACCTGAGGTTGATGCACCTTGCCCGATTGTACTGTGACTTTACAGGCGCCACACAAACCGGCGCGACAACTGCTTTCGATGTGAATACCGGCTTCTTCTGCCTGATCAAGCAGTGGCGCCTGATTATTGCCGCTGAACACTTTTCCATTGATGCTAAGCTGAACGGTTTTAAGCTCTTTTGGCGCCGTCAGCGCGACACCAAAGGCTTCCTGATGATAAGCCGTTTGCGGCAGTCCCTGTTTGAGCAGCAAATTTTTCGCCTTTTGCATAAAACCATCCGGCCCGCACACAAACACCTGACGCTGAGTTACCTCTTTCACTTGCTTGAGGTGAGACAGCGAAAAACGCCCCTTCAGACCAAACCAGTCCAGCGGTGCCTGGGTAAGCGAAATAAAGACTTTAAGGCCGGTAAACTGGCTTTCCAGTTGTTTCAGCTCGTCACGCACCGGGATATCTGCCACTGAACGACACTGGTGGTAAAACACGACGTCGTCGATTTGATCATGATCCGCCAGATAACGCAGCATCGACAGCATCGGGGTCACCCCACTGCCAGCCGACAACAACAGCAGTGGCTGACGCGACTGACTCCCATCGAGGTGAAAGCTGCCATCCGGCGCTTCGGTCGTTAATGCATCACCAACTTGCAGATGATTCACCAGCCAGTTCGACACCCGGCCACCATCAATGCGCTTGACCGAAATCGCCAGACGTCCGGGACGCGAAGGACTGGATGACAAGGTATAACGGCGTGCTATCCGCTCCCCTTCGATCACCAGCTCAATCGGCAGATGCTGCCCAGGCAGGTAAGCCGGCAACTCACCCTGCTGCGGCTCAAGCCAGAAGGTAACGAAATCACGCGCGATTTCTTCCCGCTCCACGCAAGTCATGCGGTAATGACGCAGCCCCTGATCCTGATACGCTTCTTTTTCTTTGTATTCCAATACTTGCACCACATCACCGGCGCGAATCATGCCTTCATTTTTCGCCACCAGGTTCTGGCCAAAAAACACTCCGCCACGCTCGTTGGCGCGAAATTGCGATAAGGTGCGCAGTGGCTCCTGAGTGGGACGAAATGTGCCCGTTTCCACATCCACCGTAGTCAGAATACAGCGCTCACAGGGCTTCACCGCTTCAAACTCGACGTCGCCAATCCGAATCCGTTTCCAGCCGTCCTCGGCGAATGGTTCCGTCCCGGACACCACCAGATTCGTACGGAATTGATCCATACTGTGGCGCTCCGGACTGCGGCGATTGAGCTCTTCGAGGGAGCCTTCACTGATCACCAACAGCGGGTAACCGTCGGCAAAGCTGACGTTACTGCCGACTTTTTCCCGCACCCGGTTAGACTGCTGGCCACTAAACAGTAACTCAACCCGCTGACCCAACACCTCGCTGAACCAGTCATCCGCTTCATCGGTGGTGGTATAGGCAATAAAGTTATCTTTCCAAACCTGTGCCGGCGCTTCCTGCAACTTGAAATCCGCATAACGCAACCTCAGCGGCGGCTTATCTTGCGCAGTAAAGATCAAGCCATCCGGGGTCAGAGTCGAATGCACTTTCACCATCGCGGGATACTTGCGCGCCGTGACCATGCTGCCATCAGCCAGCGCCACCATAAAACGGCGGTCAAACATCAGCCCCTGCTTTTCTACCCAGACGGTAGACAAGCCGATGCCGGCGACAGACTTAACCGGATAAATATTGATTTGTGAGAGATGAGCGGACGACATGGCATTTCCTTAGCGCAATAAGAATGAGATGTGATGCGGTGATAATAATTCGATGTGTGAGGTGATAATAAAACAATTTCACGCTGACGACTAACCTGCTTGCATAATGGAGAGATACGGCGATAAAAAGTGAGAAAAATGCCGCTTTCAGACGAAGATCAAATTAAGGGGTGAAATTGGCCCCCTTTTCCTCTATCATCCTGTCGCCTAAACGGAAGCGTTTGCGTCATACGGACATCCGCGTTTTTTGCGGTCAGGCAGACAGTTTAGGCTCCAATCACTCAACGACTTCATGGTGGGAGCAATACATGACAACACTTACGATCACTCGTCCTGACGACTGGCACGTTCACCTGCGCGATGGCGAGGTCCTGACCGATACAGTACGTGATATCAGCCGCTACAACGGACGCGCGCTAATCATGCCCAATACTGTCCCACCTGTGATTAATACCGAAATGGCGCTGGCCTACCGCGAGCGTATCATGAACGCGCAGCCACAAGGCCAGTTTGAGCCGCTGATGTCACTCTACCTGACTGACAACACCAGCGCAGACGATATCCGCAGCGCCAAGGCATCCGGTGCCGTTGTCGCTGCCAAGCTTTATCCGGCGGGCGCCACCACCAACTCAGACTCTGGTGTCACCTCAGCGAAAAATATTTACCCTGTACTGCAAGCGATGCAGGAAGAAGGGTTGCTGCTGCTGGTGCACGGCGAAGTGACTACGCACGATATTGACATTTTCGACCGTGAAAAAACCTTCCTGGACACCGTACTGGCTCCGATCGTGAACGATTTCCCGAATCTGAAAATAGTCCTCGAGCACATCACCACGGCCGATGCTGTCGAGTTCGTCAACAAAGCCGGTGACAACGTCGCGGCAACGATCACCGCGCATCACCTGATGTACAACCGTAACCACATGCTGGTTGGCGGTATCCGCCCGCACTTTTACTGCCTGCCAATCCTGAAACGCGCGACCCACCAGCACGCGTTGGTTGCAGCCGCGACCTCAGGCAGCAAGAAATTTTTCCTTGGCACCGATTCAGCGCCGCATTCCAAGGGCAAAAAAGAGACGGCCTGTGGCTGTGCCGGTTCGTACACCGCACACGCGGCACTGGAACTGTATGCGGAAGTATTCGAACAGGAAGGTAAGCTTGATCAACTGGAAGCCTTCGCCAGCCACAATGGCCCGGATTTCTACGGTCTGCCGCGTAACAGCGACACCGTTACCCTAAGCAAACAAGCCTGGGACGTGCCGGCGGAAATGCCGTTTGGCGGCGAAACCGTAGTGCCGATTCGTGGCGGCGAACAGGTGCTGTGGACAGTCAAATAACCGTGACCACTGAGTCAGTAGCCTAACGGCCGAAAACAAACGCAAAGAAGAGGCTTCGCCTCTTCTTTTTTATTGCACTGATTGGCAACGTTGCATAACTGGTGACTGCCAGAGAAGAAAAGCGTTAGTCTATTCATTCACTAGTAAATCACCATTGAAATGTTTTATCTTGTCGATAACGACAACTTAGTGACCGCGTACTTTGTGCACGACTTCCATCACCGCCACCACAAGCAGACCTGCCACGACCCCAATCAGCCCGTTCAGCAGCGCCGGAACCAAGTCTGAAACCAGGGTAAGCTCCGGAATACGCATAATCACAGGCTCAATCCAGTGATGAATGACCGGCACGTTATGCACCACGATACCACCACCGACCAAAAACATCGCTGCTGTCCCCACCACTGTCAAACCTTTCATTAGCTTAGGCGCGAACGCGACTAAGGCTGCTCCTATCACTGCCAGACCACCTTTACCCTGAGATTTACGCTCCAGATAAAAACCAAGATCGTCGAGTTTGACAATCCCGGCCACCAGGCCATACACACCGGCCGTCATGATCACCGCAATCAGGCTGACCACCGCAATCTGGGTCAACATCGCGTATCCCTGCACTGTGCCCAGCGCAATGACGATAATCTCCGCAGAAAGAATAAAATCGGTCCGGATCGCCCCCTGAACCTTTTTGGTTTCATACTCCTCAAGACTGACCTGACTGAGCTCTTCCATCGCCTGCTCAGGCTGTTTCTTTGGCTGCGGGTGAAACAGCTTCTCCAGCACTTTCTCCGCCCCCTCATAACAGAGGAACAAGCCGCCCAGCAACAGCAAAGGCATGATAAGCCAGGGCGCAACAGAGCTGATGATCAGCGCCGCAGGCACCAAAATACATTTATTACGAAATGAACCTTTGGCAACCGCCCAGACCACCGGAATTTCCCGTTCAGCGGCAACGCCTGACACTTGCTGTGCATTGAGCGCCAAATCATCGCCCAGCACACCCGCAGTTTTTTTGGCGGCCATCTTGGACATCACTGCTACATCATCCAGCACGGTCGCGATATCATCTAACAGGGTTAATAAACTTGCACCAGCCATTCTCGTCTCTTCATCTCGGTTTAATCAAACATTACGCAACGAAATGTAACATCATCCGGGCCTGTGCGCGAAATAAAGCCGGCTTTTTTCTCGTGCCGCTGCCGGTGGTAACGCCCGCTACTTGTCTCAGCAGATAACTGGGATTACTCTTGGTTTTTTCTCCTTAGTCACAGGGAAAGTTATGCACAGTGCTTACACTTATCCAATCGGAACCCCAGGT
This sequence comes from Vibrio sp. ABG19, assembly GCF_029962385.1. Classification (NCBI taxonomy): domain Bacteria; kingdom Pseudomonadati; phylum Pseudomonadota; class Gammaproteobacteria; order Vibrionales; family Vibrionaceae; genus Vibrio; species Vibrio sp. ABG19. The sequence continues at coordinate 212,528 of NZ_CP071707.1, forward strand.
CAGAAATGGGGTGATGAAGAACGCCAGATCTGGCGTGCTCAAACCAGTATCAAACGCGAATATCAGCAGCTGGTAATACCTGAAATCGAAGCCTTACGCGCTCGGTTTGATGTGGTTCAGTATGGCGCGCTCTCTTATGATCCAGCGCGCTATCCGCTGTGGTGTGTGAAAACCCGCGCCTGGCAGGATGACAAACCAACGGTACTGATCACTGGCGGTGTGCACGGCTACGAAACCAGCGGCGTGCATGGTGCGCTGCAGTTTCTGGCCACAGAGGCGAGCCGCTTTGAAAGCGAGGTCAATCTCGTGGTAGCGCCATGTGTCAGCCCTTGGGGTTATGAGACCATCAATCGCTGGAACCCGAATGCGCTCGATCCGAACCGTTCGTTTTATCCGGGCAGCCCGGCGGAAGAGTCTGCCGCGTTGATGGCACTGGTGGCTGAACTGCCAGATATTTTGCTGCATATTGATCTGCACGAAACCACCGACACGGATGAAAGCGAGTTCCGCCCGGCACTGGCCGCACGTGATGGTATTGCCTATGTCGCCGGCTCGATTCCGGACGGCTTCTACACGGTCGGCGACAGCGATAAACCGCAACTGGCCTTGCAGACGGCTATCATCGAGGCGGTGCGCAAGGTGACCCACATTGCACCAAGCGACGAGAACGGCCAGCTGATTGGCTCCGATGCGGTTCAGGAAGGCGTGATTCTCTATCCGATGAAAAAACTGGGCTTGTGTGGCGGCGTCACCGATTGTACGTACACTTCAACCACCGAAGTCTATCCGGACAGCCCGCAGGTGACTGCTCAGGAATGCAATGACGCGCAGGTCGCGGCGGTGGTCGGCGCGCTGGAGTACGTGCTGGCCCAGTGATAAGCATGGTGCATAGCACGCCGCGGATAATGGCGTGCCACGGATAACACTGGTCGACACTCTCCATCATCGGTCCTAAAGCAGGCGGTTTTTGTATTGCTCCGGGGTCTGCCCGGAGTATTTTTTAAACATCGAGATAAACGGACTGGCCTGGTTGTAGCCTAAAGTCAGTGCGACTTCTTTGACCGAATGACCGCTGCGCAGCAATTCCATGGAATACAGATAACGGACCCGCAGACGCCACTCGGTAAAGCTCATACCCAATTCAGCCTGACAATGGCGTGCCAGTGTGCGTTCCGTTGCATGGACTTTTTCCGCCCACTGCTGCAGGCTGGTGTCATCGGTGGGGCTCTCTTCCACGGCCGCCAGGATGGGTGCCAAATACTTATTATTACTTGATGGCAGAAAATGGTGCTGGCTTTCCTGAGTCGCCAGTTGATCGAGCAGCACCTGAACCAGACGTTTATCCTGCAGTGATTCTGCCACGCTTATCTGGCGGCGACGAAAATCATCAATAATCGCTGACACGATCGGGGTGACTTTGATTAAGCAGGTCCGGCTCGGAAACGCCGTGGTCATATCGGCAGCAATGTTGAGCGAACAGTACTCGATTGGCTTACGGTTAAAACTTTTATGCCGGATACCCGCCGGAACCCAAATCGCCAGATGAGGTGGTGCGAGAAAACGGGTGTCCTGCGCTTCCATCTCCAGAATACCACCGGATATCAGTTGTACCTGGCCCCAGGCATGACTGTGCTCACGGGTTTCTGTGTTGGACAGAAAGGCTTCAAAATTCATAAATACATCGGAGGGTGCCTGCTCAATCGATAAAGAGGGGTGAAGGTTTCTGGCGCGTTTTCTCAAAGTTGTCTTCCTATCGCTCGCGATGTCTTTTTGAAGATATATATAATTATATAGACCTGTCACACTTAACGCCAATACTACTTGATATCGACATCACCTGGCATCAGGGTCGTTGGCTAGCCAGGTCAGCAGGTGTCACATCAATTCGGTAGCAGCACGCAATCGCAATTCATACATTGTCTTTATCGATTTACTTCAGAACGTTGAGGCTGACATGATCTATCTCTTACCTATGTTTACAGTACTGATTTGGGGGGCCAACACCCTGGTCAATAAACTGGCCTCCCACATTATCGAACCCAGTGCCATGAGCTTTTACCGCTGGCTGCTGGCGATGGTGATTCTGACTCCGTTCTGTTTGCCCGGTGTGCTTCGGCAATGGACGATTATTCGTCCTTACCTGGCTAAACTCGCGTTCCTGTCGCTGCTGGGCATGGCGCTAAACCAATCGCTTGGTTACTACGCCGGCCTCACCACCAGCGCTTCAAATATGTCATTAATCACTTCACTGATCCCTCTGCTGAGTATCTTCTTCAGTGTGCCGCTGCTGGGTAAACATCTCTCTGCACTGAGTATCGTCGGTGCTGTGCTATCGCTGGCCGGGTTGGCATTTATGCTTGGCCAGGGTGACCTGCTGTTTTTTATCGATCAGGATATCACCCAAGGTGACGGTCTGATGGTCCTGTCGGCGGCGGTCTACGCCCTGTACTGCGTGTTACTCAAGCGCTGGAAAATGCCATTCAGCAACTGGACACTGATCTACTTGCAAGGCTCTCTGGCAGTGGTCATGCTGGCACCACTCTGGCTGACCAGCGAGCACTTACTACCACCGCAAGAGTCGTTGCCATTGATCGCCTACGCAGGTATTGCCGCCTCCTTACTGGCGCCATGGATGTGGGTCAAAGCCATCGACGTGCTCGGAGCTGACTCGACCGCTATATTTATGAACCTGCTGCCTGTGGTGTCGGTAGCGCTGGCAGCAGGGTTGCTGGATGAACAGATCCACGTCTATCATCTGCTGGGCGGTCTCATGGTGCTGAGCGGGGTGATTCTGGCTCAGATCAAGCGTCCGCTGCGCAGCACTCCGCCAGCCACTGCCTTACCGCTTACCTCACCACGACCTTAAACAGCTCACCGACAGTATAACCCGCTGGCCGGACTCGGAATTTGATAAAAACGCGCATTGAGGCGCGTTTTTTATTGCCAACACAGAGCAAACAAAAACAAAACATTGCGCAAAGGTTACAGATTCGTTATTAGTTAGACATGCGTGCATGAAGTCTTGCGCACAATGTGGCAAAGACGCGTTCAAATCATAAAGGAAGAGCCGATGAGCAGTGGCAAACGAGATATAACTCTGCGCTTTCTAGCAGAGCCCGGAGATGTAAACTTTGGCGGTAAAGTACACGGCGGCGCCGTGATGAAATGGATCGACCTGGCTGCATACGCCTGCTCCGCAGCGTGGAGCGGAAAATACTGTATCACCGCCTACGCCGGCGGTATTCGTTTCGTGGCACCGATTCTGGTCGGCAACCTGGTGGAAGTCAGCGCTAAGGTCATTTATACCGGTAAAACCTCAATGCACATTGCGATTGATGTCCAGGCCACGGATCCGAAAGAACTCAACAATCATCTCACCACACACTGCATTGTGATTATGGTCGCCGTGGATGAAAACGGTAAACCAACGCCGGTTCCGGAGTGGATCCCGACCACCGATGAAGACATCGCACTGCGTCAATCGGCCATCCGCCTGATGAATATGCGTACTGAAATCGGCGAAGAGATGGAAGCGCACGTTAAATATCTCAAAGCCCGCTAAATCTCGCACAGATCCACCCAATCAGAAATAGTCCAGATACAACATCAGGTGAGCTGATAACGTATCTGGCTAATTTTATTCAGCCTTGTCATCTAACCTTCATTTTTCTTTGCTTTACTACTTCATTAGCTGGCAAAGGTATGCCTGCCTATTGGCACAAGCAGAGAGCAATAGATGTCGTTAACCCTCAGTGATATCACCCTCAGTGAGAACACCCTGTCTGATACTAGATCGGTTGAATACCAGTGGGTACGGACCATGTACGTGGAAGGCTATCCCCCGTTAGAGATTAATCATTACATTCAGGCCTGCTTTGGCGGAGATGAAACCTTTGCCGATCTGTTTCGTAAAGTGGCTCTGCAGCAGGAGAGCCTGTACGTGCTGCTGCGTTATATCGGGTGCGCGCCATCCAGTCGCGAGCTGTGATTTGACCCATTATCGTTGTCGCCTTGCAACGAATAGTGATCTTCCAACGTTTCAATCGTTTCAATCGCACTCAGTAAATAGGCCCGAGCAATGCCCGGGCCTATTGTTTACAGTTCAATTCTACCGTTTTGACAGGTCAATCCTATCGCTTGTCGTGATGCTAACCTTTCACACCACCAGCCGTCAGGCCACCCACCAGCCAGCGCTGCGCCAGCAGGAAAACAGCGGTAATTGGCAAAGCCGATAACACTGCGGCCGCGGCAAAATCACCCCACAGGTAATTTTGCGGATACAGATATTGCTGCATCCCTACCGCCAATGTGTACTTATCGACATCCGACAGCAGCAGCGAAGCCACCGGTACTTCTCCCACCACCATGATGAAGGAGAGGATAAACACCACCGCCAGAATTGGCACTGACAATGGCAGCAGCACCAAACGGAATGCCTGCCAAGGGGTTGCACCATCCAGTGCAGCCGCTTCTTCCAGCGAGTTATCGATGGTTTCAAAATAGCCCTTGATAGTCCAGACATGCAGTGCGATCCCCCCCAGATAGGAGAAGATCAAGCCACCATGGGTATTGAGGCCCAAAAACGGGATGTACTGGCCAAGCTTATCAAACAGCGCATATATCGCGACCAGAGCCAGCACAGCCGGGAACATCTGGAAGATCATCATCGCTTTCAGAATGGTCTCTTTGCCTTTAAAGCGCATACGGGCAAACGCGTAGGCTGAAGTGGTCGATAAGCAGACTATCAGCACCGATGAAACCGCCGCGATTTTAACCGAGTTCCACAACCAGGTCAGAACCGGAAACGGAGGCGGTGTCACACTGCCATCTGCGTTAGTGACCGAGAAACCGAGTGCCAGTTTCCAGTGCTCCAGGGACGGATTTTCCGGAATGATGCTACCGGTCGCAAAATTACCTTCGCGGAATGAGATAGCCACCACCATCAGCAACGGAAAGATGATCAGCGCCAGAAACGCCCACAGCGCAATATGTGTCGCCCACACACGGTATTTGAGCGATGTTCCTTGTACCATAGCCATAAGTGTCGCTCCTTAATTCTGGCTGACTTTAGTGAAACGCAGGTTAAGCAGCGCAAGCGCTCCCACCAGCAGGAAGATCAGCGTCGCAATCGCGCTCGCCAGACCAAAGTCCTGGCCACCGGCACCTTCGAATGCAATGCGGTAGGTATAGCTCACCAAGAGGTCGGTGTAACCAGCTGGCTCAGAGGTACCTATCATGTTCGGACCGCCCGCCGTCAACAGCTGAATCATAACAAAGTTATTGAAGTTAAAAGCAAAGCTGGCAATAAGCAGCGGTGTGAGCGGCTTAATCATCAATGGCAACGTGATCTTGGTAAAGTTGTGCACGAAGTTCGCGCCATCGATAGCTGAAGCTTCGTACAAGTCATCCGGAATCGCTTTCAGCAAGCCCATACATAAAATCATCATGTAGGGGAAACCCAGCCAGGTATTGACGATCAACACCATGCATTTCGCTAGGAACGGATCCGAGAACCAGGCCGGACTGAGGCCAAACAGACCTTGCAGCACCATATTGATTTCACCAAAGCTCTGGTTGAACAGACCTTTAAAAATCAGAATCGAAATGAACGCCGGTACTGCATAAGGCAGAATTAACAGCACACGATAGAAAGCGCGGCCTTTGAGCTCTTCCCACTGCACCACACTCGCCAGCACCAGACCAATCACCAGAGTAAAGATCACGGTCAGCACAGAGAACAGCACAGTCCAGATAAAGATACTGATAAATGGCTCTTTGATGCCTTCGTCTTTCCAAACCCGTTCAAAGTTATGGGTACCGATTGAAACAATAAAACCAGGTGACACCGTACTGCCGACAAACTGCCCCTGCTCGTTAACCGGTTGGTAGAAACCGACCTCCAGATTCGGTCGCAGCATCTCTCCGTTCTGGTTATTGATTAGCGTTTCGCCATCATCCTGCAGGGTGTAAAGCGGCGCCACAGCGGCGAATTTACGCAGTCCGCTCATGCGAATCGCGTTGCCATCCGGCAGCGTCAGATTCAACGCCCCGAGAGCATCACGATGACTGATGATGGTTTTAATCGCCTCTTTATCGCCCGTCACATCCTGGACCGGAGTCAGCGCTAACGACTGCCCGCTCGCATCGAGACTAAACACCGGAGTGGCGTACTGAGTTTCACCATCCTGAATGGTGATGCGGTAACCTTGTTCGGTGCTAAGCAGCGAAAACGGATAGCTCGCTCCACTCTGGAACGTGCGGTCCATCAGTACCGACTGGGCTCGATCAAAAGAAAGTTGGTTTTTGGCACTGTAATTGGTAAACGCCAGATTGACCGTATAGGCTAACGGAAACAGAATGAATAAGATCATTCCGGCGATACCCGGGTAAATATAACGGTGGGCGTAAGTCTTTTTACTGCCAAAGATGTAAAGTGCCAAAGCAGTAAGAATAATGGTCAGCAATGCAAAAGCGAGCTCACCACGGGAATACATCAAAACTGTTGCATATCCATTCACGAGACCGACGGCGGCTAATACACTCCACTTAATGATGGTGCGATTGTTATTGGTCGGTGGTGTCATTGCGGATGCTGACATAGCCTCTGTACCTTGGATTGACTGCATAGAACAACCTGCTAGCGAAATAAAACTGGAAAGTAAGGAGGAGTTGCCCCCTCCTTAAAAGGTGAATCTGGGATTACTTCGTCATCTGTTTTTCAGCATCCGCAAGGGCTGCATCAACAGTCTGACGGCCATCAACCACGTTGATGATTGCGTTCTTAGCTGCGCCCCAGAACGCATTCATTTGTGGGATGTTTGGCATGATCTCGCCGTTCATCGCGTTATCCATGGTCGCAGCAATACGCTGATCCGAATCCAGTTCACGCTGGAATGAACTCAGAGCAACCGCACCCAGTGGCTTATCGTTATTGACCGCGCGCAGACCTTCATTAGTCAGCAGGTAGTTTTCGATAAACTCAACCGCCAGATCTTTGTTTGGCGATGCAGTACTGATACCAGCGGTCAGCACACCAACGAACGGTTTAGAAGACTGGCCATTGAATTTAGGCAGAGTGGTCACACCGTAGTTGATACCTGACTTGTCAATATTGCCCCATGACCACGGACCATTGATGGTCATGGCCGTATTGCCTTTGTTAAATTCCGCTTCAGATACAGAGTAGTCCATATCGGCCGAAATCACGCCTTTATCAACCAGACCTTTAACGAAATTCATCGCATCTTTGACGCCTTGCTTGTCGATACCTGCGTCTTTTACATCGTAGCCAGAAGAAGTGTATTTAAATGCATAGCCACCATCAGCAGCCATCAGAGGCCAGGTAAAATACGGTTCTTTCAGGTTCCACATGATGGCTGATTTACCGTTTTTCTTCAGTTGAGCATCCAGCGCGGCCACTTCTTCCCAACTTTTTGGCGGATTAGGGACCAGATCTTTATTGTAAATCAGTGACAGCGACTCAACCGCTACCGGGTAACCGATCAGCTTACCTTGATACTTCACGGCATCCCAGGCGAAATCAACAATACCGTCTTTGATCGCTTGTGACGGTTTGATCTCCGTCAGCAGACCCGCTTCCGCGTAACCACCGAAACGGTCATGTGCCCAGAATACGATATCGGGACCATCACCCGTTGCCGCTGTCTGTGGGAATTTGTCCTGCAGACCATCCGGATGCGCAACAGTGACTTTAATACCAGTTTCTTGTTCAAACTTTTTACCAACTTCAGCCAGACCGTTGTAACCTTTGTCACCGTTAATCCAGATAGTCAGTTGTCCTTCCTGGATGGCAGCGTGTGCGCCAAACGAACCAAGAGCGACCAGAGTGCTGAGCGCTACAGTGCTTAGGGCGTTTTTCATGTTCATATCCTTGTTTTATTTATGTTGTAGGGCTTACCGATGAGGTTTCGCCGTATTTCGCCACATATCATCAGAAAAAAACGGGCTCATCTCATCCTCCTACTCCCTACGCCCCTGGTATTATGGCTTATTTTCGTGATCCGAATCGTTGCCTGTTAGAGAGAACAATCACAAAAAAATGCCCCTTTGTGATCTACTTCATGTTCAGACCCGTCAATAATTTGAACTGGATCTCTCAGGCCATTCCAGCCCCTCCTCCACCTCATCCTTACCTACTCCCCCCGCAAAAAATAAGTTTAGGAGGATGTGCAGCTGGGCAGCTTCAAGGAAACTAATCCCATCCAAAGAGTGGATGGTAAGAATCTTTTTCGGTATTGAACCTTAATACTGGCTTGCATTGCCGGGCTCATTTGCTGCTGCAGTCGACGCGTTCGTGGTCATTATTGTACGGGGGAGACGCACGCTGCAGCGGGGGAAGCAAACAGGCTCTTGGCTTTGACGGGTGATGGTTTCTTCAAACCCTTTGTTTGAAGACATCACCCTTTCTTTTCTTACCTGTTATTCTTATCTGATAAAATAAGAGGTTGCGCGTTAAGACGCAGAGTCCCGGCCACACAAGGCCGAGGAGTCACCTCAATATATCCCTACTTTTACTGCCTGCGGCAAAATTTGCTGAGAATCTACTTACAGAGGCGGTAATCATTAAAAATCTTGATCCGAGGACGAGCTAGATGGCGAGTGTCAGCTTAAAAAACGTGTGTAAAGCTTATGGCGATGTGATGATTTCCAAGAATGTGGATCTGGAAATCCAGGAAGGCGAATTTGTCGTCTTCGTCGGTCCGTCAGGCTGTGGTAAATCCACCCTGCTGCGTTGTATTGCCGGACTGGAAGACATTACCTCTGGTGATCTGTTTATTGGTGAGCAACGCATGAATGATGTCGAACCTTCCAAACGCGGGGTCGGCATGGTATTTCAGTCTTACGCCCTCTATCCGCACTTGAATTTGCACGACAACATGTCATTTGGCCTCAAACTGGCCAAAGCCGACAAAGCCGAGATCAGTAAACGCGTTGAACACGCAGCCGATATCCTGCAATTGAGCCATCTGCTGGATCGTCAGCCAAAGGCCTTATCGGGCGGCCAGCGTCAGCGTGTCGCTATTGGCCGGACTCTGGTCTCCCAACCCAATGTTTTCCTGCTCGATGAGCCGCTTTCTAACCTCGATGCTGCGCTGCGGGTACAGATGCGCTCCGAAATTACTAAGCTGCAGCGCAAATTAGGCTGCACCATGATTTACGTCACCCACGATCAGGTCGAAGCCATGACCATGGCTGATAAAATCGTAGTACTGGACGCCGGTTTTGTGTCTCAGGTCGGTAAACCACTCGAGCTTTACCACTACCCACAGAATCGTTTTGTGGCCGGTTTTATCGGTTCACCAAAGATGAACTTCATGAGTGTCACTATTGACGAAGCGGAAAAAGAGCGGGTTAAAGTTCGGCTGTCAAACGGCTTCGCCTTCTGGATCCCGGTTGATGACACGACAGTCACGGTCGGTGAACGTATGTCGCTGGGCGTACGTCCTGAGCACCTGCTGGAAGCGCAGCAAGGTGATGCTCAAATAGAAGGAAAGGTGATGATTGTGGAAAAACTGGGCAACGAGACCCAGGCCTACATGAACGTTAAAGGCTCAGATTCAGATATCATCTATCGTCAGCCTGACACCCTGGACATTGAGGTCGGCGATAGCCTGGCAATTGGTATTCCGGCCCATCGTTGCCATCTGTTCCATAGTGATGGCCGCGCGTGTCGCCGTTTGTTTAAAGAGAAGGGCGTCGAATTCAACAACTGATCTCTGTCAGGCAGGACTAATATCCTTCACCTCATATGGTTATAACCTCAGATGTTTATTACCTCTGACCGAAAAAGCCCGTTCAAATCAATAAACGGGCTTTTTCATTTCCGTCATGCTGCGCTAGCTGACACTTTCCGCGGGTTGCGGCATTCTGCTACGTCGCAACACCGGCTTTTTCACCACCAGATAAACCGCCACAGCGGCCAGTACAAAGCCCAGCGCCCCCAACCGATCAAAAGATTCCCCAAAGCAAATCCAGGCCTGAATTGCAGTGGTCGGCGGTACCAGGTAAAACACCGACGCAACACTGGATGATGCGCCATGTTCAACCATATACAGCAGCAGCAAAATCGCAATGCACGACAGCACCACCACCAGCCAGCCGAGCGTCATAATGAATGTCGGGGTCCATTCCACCTGCATGGTTTCAAACTGCATCGCAGCAGGCAACAGCAGCGCAACCGCAGCCACATATTGCACCAAGGCACCGCCCAGCAGATCAACACCCTGACAGAACTTCTTCTGATACAGCGTACCGACCGTAATACCGATCAAAGAAACCACACACATACCAATGGCTGCCCATTTGTGTGCGTCCGACTGCCACTCAATATTACCCATCAGCACACAACTGATGCCGGCAAAACCCAGGGCAAGCCCGAGCCACTGAGCGAGATTAAGCCGCTCACTGCCCATCAGCAGCAGGATCAGCGCAGTAAATATCGGTTGGCTACCGACCAGCAGTGAGGCTAAGCCCGCCGGGATCCCCCAGTGAATCGCCTGAAAGGTGCCCCCCAGATACAAACCATGGATAAACAGCCCCGATACACAGGAGTGCCAGAACTGACGGCCAGTCGGGATACGGCGTTTGAGCAGCATGATCAGTAGCGCAAACAGCACCACATTTAGCACCATCCGCAGACTGAGAAAGGTCATCGGCTCGGCATATTCAAGACCGAAACGGGCCCCGACAAAGCCGGATGCCCAGAGTATTACGAACAGAAAAGGAATCATTTTGATGAGCATAGTATTTCTCTGGCAGTCTAATTATTGTGGCGCCATTCTAATTAGGCACAGAATGACAAAAAAGGCACAGTTGATGTAGAATTAATGGGTACAGTTTTAACCCGGGCAGCCAGAATGAGCGAAGAGTTTAAATATCAGGATATCGAGCTGGCAATACGCCGCGCCATTGAAGGCGGCCTGTTTCAGCCCGACGAAAAACTGCCCTCGATACGGGACTTAATGACCCAGCATCAGGTGGGTAAGAATACCGTCATTCGCGCTTATCAGGTTCTGGAAGCTCAGGGCTGGATTTACTCTCTGCCCCGCTCGGGATATCGTGTCGCTGAACGTAAATCCAGTCTGGATAATCAGGCCAGTGAGCCAAGCCGGGTTGATTTACTGTCGATGTCTAAATCTATTCTGGCTGCGCCTGTGATCAAGCATAATATGCCGGCAGGCTCCGCCCATCCTTGTACGGATTCACCGGCTATTCGCAGTTTGTATGCTGAAATCGGCCGCCACAGCCGGATGCAAACCCATATTCCCAGTCACTATCAACTGCCTCCGGGCAATGATCAACTGGTGAACCAGATACGCAAAATCTGCCGCGATCTCGGTATTGATGCAAGATTGCGTGATATCGCCATTACCAACGGCGGCCAGCAGGCATTAAGCCTGGCTTTTCGCGCCCTGACCCAACCCGGCGATATTGTCGCCGTTGAATCCCCCTGCTATTTTGGCACCCTACTGCTGCTTGAGTCACTGGGGCTAAAGGTGGTCGAAATCCCAAGTCAGCTCACCACAGGGATGGATATCGAAGCGCTCAAACAAGCCATCAGCCGCTGGCGCATCAAGGCTGTCATGGTCACGCCGAATTTTAACAATCCGACCGGAGCGCTGATGCCGCTGGCTCATCGCCAGGCGCTGCTGGATGTCACTGAATCAATTCCCATTATCGAAGACGACGTGTTTGGCAGCCTGGGATTTGCACAGGCGCTACCGAGCCTGAAGAGTTTGGATCAGCAGGAACGGGTGATTTACATCAGTTCGTTATCGAAAACGCTCGATTCGAGACTGCGTATCGGCTGGATTATCGCCGGACGCTATATGAATCAGATCGAGAAAGTCCTGCTGAGCGAAAATATGGGCAGTCTCAATCTGATCCAGTCGGCGGTCGCGGCTTTTCTCTCGACCGGCAGATACCGCACTCATCTGACGCGCATGCGACGCCTGTATCAGAGCCGGCAACTCCGATTCGCCCAGATGCTCTCTCAGGCATTTAACTCACATCCGGAGCTCAATGGCCGCTACCACCTGTCACGTCCGCAGGGCTCTTTCCTGTGCTGGCTGACGCTGCCTGCAGAGGTCGATACCCAGCAGGTCTATCAACACTGCCTGAGTCAGAAAATCAGCCTGCTACCCGGACACTTGTTCGCTAATCAGGGACAATTTACCCAATGTATCCGCTTTAGTGTTTCCAATCTGGAAGATGAAACGCGCTGGCAAAAAAGTCTGCAGATACTGGCTGAGATAATAGTGCAGCAGCTCACCCGCAGCAGTGGTAAAACATTAGCGGGCCAACATAATCAGAGCTAAACGATTGACCCAACAGAGCTAAGAAGCTCGCTAATTGCGTGACCAGCACGTAAAGTGGTTTCAGCGCATACAGTTGTCTGTGAGCATACAGCTATCGCAGCACATTAAATTGTCTCTGCGCGTGAATTTGTCTCAACCGATAATCGATTATGCTTGAGGATATCGGTTGCCGCTCACAGCCGGCCCAATCATGAGGTGTAAGTATGAAAATGAGTTTTAACATGGAAGACGCCAGTCAGGTATGCGTCGGTGCCTTTGCTCTGGCGGTGCCCATTTCCTTTTCAGAAGAAGCCTGGCAACTTGGAACGTCGCTCCCGCTGCCCAACCTGCTGTTGTTACTGACGCTGTCTCTGGGTTTTCTCGGCGTATTTGCCTATGAAAGTGTCTTCCAGCGCAATGTGCAGCGTCGGATACCCGCTTTTTTGCTGCGTATTGTCATCGCCTATGCGATAACCGCGTTGGTGGTGGGTTTTGTCCTGCTCGCACTCGACAAATTGCCGCTCCTCGACGAACCGCTAATTTCACTTAAACGTATTGTCGTCATCGCCATGCCCGCATCGATGGGCGCTATTATCGTTGACAGTTTTGACAAAGAATAATCACCGAACCCGTTGTTTTACTACCGTCGTTTTGCAACAAAAGCGGACTATATTCAAAACCTTATAAGATTCCTTGCAATACAAGCGAATAAATCAGGACCTCATATGAACATCCAACTCACTCTCAGAGCGCTTGAACGCAGTGATTTGCGTTTCATTCACGATCTCAACAACAACCGCAATATTATGTCATACTGGTTTGAAGAGCCGTATGAGTCGTTCGATGAACTGGAAGAGTTGTACAACAAGCACATCCACGACAACGCCGAACGCCGCTTTGTGGTAGAAAATGAACAAAAGGAACTGGTGGGTCTGGTCGAGTTGATTGAAATTGACTATATCCATCGCAGTGGTGAATTTCAGATTATCATCACCCCGCAGCATCAGGGCCGTGGCTTCGCCCGCACGTTAATTCATAAAGCACTCGACTACTCCTTTACCATTCTCAACCTGCATAAAGTGTATCTGCATGTCGCGATCGATAACGAAAAAGCGGTGCATTTGTATCAGTCATGTGGATTTAAAGAAGAGGGCCATCTTGTGGAAGAATTCTTCATCAACGGCGCCTATCGTGACGTCAAACGCATGTATATTCTGCAAAATGACTATCTGAGCAAACTCTCAGCGCAAAGCTGAGCCAGGGGCAATTCAGGGAAATGAGGCCACCATCTTCAAAACGCCTCCTAGCCAAGCGACTTTTCGCCTAAAACATTATCATAAGCCCAAATAAAAACCGCGCCAGCAAAAAGCGGCGCGGTTGGTATAAAACGGGCTATCATCGGGCCATCGCGTTACTCAGCGACTTAGACGGTGGCCTGATATCAATGGGCAATATCGAAACGACTCTCTGTCACGCCGTTGGTGCGGAACCAACCGGCAATACTCATGCGCTCCGCTTTGGCAGGCAGCACTTCATGCGGGAAATTTTCTGACAGGAACACCACCAGACGTCCGGCGACCGGCGCAACGGTGTCAATTAACTGATCATCCATATCGTAGATTTTCAGTTCGCCGCCATCGGCTTCGGTCCAGTTCTCATTGAGGTAGAACACTGTGGTCAGTTTGCGGTTTTCCTGGCCGCGAAACGCATCGAGATGCTTTTTGTAAAAGTCGCCGACCTGATACTGGGCAAAGTGGGATTCATACTCAAACAGGCCCATGAAGAAATCGCGGTTCACCTCGCAGCGGATCTGCTCCATGCGTGTCAGGTAATCCTGCACTGGCAGTCCCATCTCCGAATTCAACCACTGAATACGATCACTGCGAATAGCCTTGGCTTGCAGCAGATCATCATTGCGGCCAATACGGGCACGGTACCAATCTTGAGGTACGCACTCTCTCAGGCTCTGTACCTGCTCCAGGGAAAGAAAATCATCCCACACGTACCAGCCCTGCTCAGCAATTGCATCCAATAAGGTTTCTAATGCCATTTTTCTACATATCTGTTTGAAAAAAGGCGTTATATAAGGATAACCCAAGGGCGACAAATCTAAGTTTTTATCCAAACGGACAATATAATTTGTCGATGCGCAATGGTTTAAGCATTAAGCTGACGAAGTCGAATCGGACAACAAGCGAAGTTTAAAGAAAAAGCGGTGCCGCCAATTTAGCAACTCTAGGAGAATGGCCTTTAAACAACGATTTTATCTGAGCAGTGAAGAGCTCGGCAGTAGCCAATGCATCAATCGTCGCAGAGTGCGAACTATATTGTGGCAATGCGTAACGTCGACGAACATCATTGAGCTGAAAGCTGGTGCCCGGCACCGTTTTACCCGCATAGGTCATCTGCTTTTCGATGTGCAGCGTATCAATCCACACGCAAGGAAAATGCTCGACACCGAAGCGCTCGCGCATGTACTGCGCCACAAATGCCCGTTCAATGCAGGCGCCGTGTACCAGTGCGATTTTCCCGGCCAGTTGATTGAACAACTGATCCATCGCGTCATCCAGCGTGACGCCCTGTGACAACACGTCGGGAGTGATGTGATTGATTACCGCAGAGTCCGCCGTCACAAACTCGGGATGACGAACGAACAGCTCTTCACTGGCGGCGATATCAATATGATCCATCGTGATTCCCACCCAGCCAATGCTCAGGATCTGATCCTGACTGGCGTTGACTCCTGACGTTTCAAAATCAAACGCCACCATATCCATCTGATACACCAAGGCTTCCAGGCTTGGCAGTGCCTGACTGAAATAGTGTTCGAGCCCTGTAGGCCAATCGCGGCGGGCGGCCAGTCGCTGATGCTGTTTCACCATCTTGTGGTAGCCGCCGCCAAAGCGGCGTTTCAATGCATTAAGCATCGTTTTATCCTTTTACAAACCTGAGTTTGGCTACGTCCTGTAGCTCACTGATGATTTTAAAGGCATCTTTCAGGTGTTTGCGCTCAAAGCTGCTGAAAGAGTCCGGTGAAATATGGTTGTTCGGTTCTTTGCCTTCACGCAGAGCCTGCAACTGATGCTGAAAGCGAACCTGAGTAATGAATTTGTAGGCGCCGATAATGTTCTGACAGCTGTCTTCGGACATCGTGCCCTGCTGAGCCGCGAAGCGAAAACGCTCTTCGGTGCCGGTCATTGAACCGCCAGCCGCCAGACTGAATATCCGCGCCAGGTCGATAATAAGGTTCAGCGCATATTTTTTGATATTGAGCGTGTTGCTGTTATCGCCGCCTTTCTCCAGCACCAGATTATTGAAAATCCCCAGCGGCGGCTGCGTATCGATCGCGTCGCGAACCAGAGCAGGCAAGAAATTCTGGCTGTTCTGAATACACTGATGCAGATG
The DNA here is from genome assembly GCF_029962385.1 of Vibrio sp. ABG19. NCBI lineage: Bacteria > Pseudomonadati > Pseudomonadota > Gammaproteobacteria > Vibrionales > Vibrionaceae > Vibrio > Vibrio sp. ABG19. The sequence continues at coordinate 228,250 of NZ_CP071707.1, forward strand.
CTGTTGTAGACCCTCCACCAATTCACTGTTGCCGTAAATCGAACGTACTTCCAGAAACACACTGATGCTGAGTAGTTTGTTGTACTCCGGGCTTGATACCCATTTACGGTAATACTCTTTCCATACCTGAATTGGCTGACACCATTTCGGTGACGCGGCCATATATTTGCCGTCACACAGAGGATACCCGCAAGCCGCAAGCCCATTGCATACGCGCATAGACAGATGGGTGAAATACAGCATATCTTCCGGCTTAGCATCATGCGCCAACACTAAAGCGCTGTCCTGATCCGACAACATATGTACTTCATTACGGGCATGCGAACCCGCCACTACCCAAGCATAATCACACGGCGGCGGCCCAAGGAGTTCCTCGTTGATCTGCAACAGGCGGCGGGTAAACGCGTCCATGATCATCGACATCACCCTCCCCTGAATTTCTGCACTCACGCCGCTTTCCACCAGCGATTCAAAGATCGACTGCTTCTCCACGTTGAGTGCGGCCAGCGTATTCACTGAACTGGCATATTTAATTTTTTCAATAAGGAACAGGGCTTGCGTACGATGATTGTGAACCAGATGTGACGTGGTAAGTAAACCGACTACCTCTTTCCCCTGCACCACCGGCAGGCAACGAATGTTGTATTGCAGCATGATGGAGATGGCCTGAATCACTTTGTCATCGGCCTGAATCAGTTGCGGATTCTGAGTCATCACCATACTGATTGGCTCATGAATACCAATTCCAGTCGCCACGACACCGCTGGTCATATCTCGATCAGTGACCACACCGACAATTTCACCATCGCGCATCACCACCGCGCACGAGCTGCGGCTGCGCTCTTCACCACACATGGTTTGCGCCACGTCCTGAATCGGCGTGTTCACATCGACAATCGCGATGTTTTCGCTGGCAATTTCCCCCACACGGCGGAAAAACAGCCCTTTGTCCTCTTCTCGCCCAGCCGCATCATTGACTGCGGACGTCAAGCGCAGTTGCGCATGGGATGCGAAGTAATTAGCAAATTCCGGATGCTCTAGGCAAACGGTCTGCACGTCTGTGTGCGGCACCAGATAAAGCAGTGAGTCCTGAATCGCTTCAGCCTGATAGCCATCTTCGGCATTCTGAAGCGGCGCGAGGAAAGTGAAACCAAACTGATCCTCTTCTCCCAAACGAGCACGCAACTGACCGTCGCGCCTACGCTGCTCAATCGCCCCGGTGCGAATGATGTAGAGATATCGCTCTTGGCACAATGCGCTGAACTCTATTTTTTCGCCTTTCGCCAGGTAGCGCACTTTGACATGATTCGCGAGCGATTCAACAATCTCGGAGGACAACTTATCAAACGGATCGAGCTTGATAAGAAAGTCATAAATATTAGGGGTTAATGATGAGCCCATACCGCCATCCCAATTTCAAAACGCTGTTTCAATATGAAAAATGATACTAAAAAAGCAGCCAGACGGCTGCTCGTTTTTCACCTAAGCCGGATAATGGTTATAACCAAGCTGAAGCGAGATATTGCGACCTGCGGTTTGCAACAAATCCACGTAGTAGCCCATACGTTGTTCATCAAAACGGATGGTTGGCAGCGACATCGACAGGCCCGCAATCACATGACCAAAGCGATCATAGACGGGTGCGGCGATACAACGCAAACCCGGCTCTTGTTCTTCATTGTCTTCCGCAAAGTGTTGAGTGCGAACTCGCGCCAGCTCTTCCAGCAGTTGCTCGACATTTTCCAGAGTACGTTCAGTATGTTTGATGAACTCTACATCTTGCAAGGTATCTCGTACAAACTGCTCATCGCGCTCTGCCAGAAGCACTTTACCAATCGCAGTACTATACAGCGGGTTACGACGACCAATGCGCGACTGCATGCGCAAATTGTAGCCAGAATCTATTTTGTGAATGTAGATGATAGCGTTTTCATCCAGAGAACCTAAGTGCAGCGCCTCGTTGGTTTTTTCAGAGATATAACGCATCTCTTTGTCCGCTAAATCAATCAGATCGACGTACTCAAGGGATTTTGCGCCCAGCTCAAACAATTTCAGGGTTAGCTTATATTTATCTGCTTCCCCTTCCTGAGCGACAAAGCCCATGGATTTCATGGTTTGCAGGAAACGATAGGTCGTGGCTTTAGACATCATTAGACGTTGAGACAGTTCCGAAACACCGATTTCTTTCTGCTCACCCAGGGCCTGAAGAATGCTAAAGACTTTCAGAACCGAAGATACCGCTTCCGGTTGAGTTGACTTTTCCATTATAGAACCTTTGTGTTTACTTGTTAGCGCCTATTATAACCGCTCACTTTCTGCGTACCACAAATTTTAAAAAGCCTTTTCAAATTTTTGAAACCGCGCAAACATTCCATTATCAAAAAAGAAGATCGCCATCATTATTTTTAAAACACCTTTTCAAAAATAATTGCCTTTGGTTTCTTTTTGATCCACGATACAGACATACAAACTGAGATGGCCAACTCGCCGCCACTCAAAAACCAGCTACCACTGAGGAAAACGTTATGATTCTTGATTCATTTAACCTGGAAGGCAAAGTCGCTATCGTCACGGGTTGTGACACTGGTCTTGGTCAGGGTATGGCACTCGGCCTAGCTAAAGCAGGTTGTGACATCGTGGGTGTAAACATTGTTGAACCGACTGAAACTATTGCGAAAATAGCAGAAACCGGACGTAAGTTCGTTGATATCCGCGCTAATCTGATGGTTCTGGACGACATTCCATCCATCATCGACCGTGCAGTGACTGAACTGGGCCGTATTGATATTCTGGTGAACAACGCTGGCATCATCCGTCGTAATGACGCGATTGAATTCAGCGAAAAAGACTGGGATGACGTAATGAACGTCAACATCAAGTCAGTGTTCTTCATGTCTCAAGCGGTGGCGAAACAGTTCATTGCACAAGGCGAAGGCGGCAAGATCATCAACGTAGCGTCCATGCTCTCTTACCAAGGTGGTATCCGCGTCCCCTCTTACACCGCATCAAAGAGCGGTGTCATGGGCATTACTCGCCTGATGGCCAACGAGTGGGCACAACACAACGTCAACGTGAACGCGATTGCACCGGGTTACATGGCAACCAACAACACGGCCGCGCTGCGAGCTGATGAAGATCGCAGCAAAGAGATTCTGGATCGCATTCCGGCGGGTCGTTGGGGTACACCGGAAGACCTGGCAGGCCCAGTGGTCTTCCTGGCGTCGAAAGCATCAGACTACATCAACGGTTACACTGTAGCGGTTGATGGCGGCTGGTTAGCCCGTTAATTACTAGGAAGCATACGAGAAGATGATTGCAGATTTATCACTGGCTCAGGCATTAGGGTTTGTCAGCTTTGGTTTAGGAATCTCCACTTTCTACCAGAAAAACGACCGGCGGCTGAAGATCGTAATGTTCGCCTTCAATCTCAATCATCTTCTCCACTTTATTTTGCTTGGTTCGGCAGTCTCTGCGCTTAGCGCGGCCCTGTCGGCCATGCGCACAGCCAGTTCCATCTACACCTCGTCGAAATATGTGGCGGCGATATTCCTGCTCGCGGGAGCGGGATTAGGCCTTTACATTGCCGACCATTGGTGGGATCTGTGGCCAGTGATTGGTACCATGATTGGTACATTTGCTATCTTCATGTTGCGCGGCATTCAAATGCGCATTGCGTTTCTGGTTGGTGCCTGCTGCTGGCTAACCAACAATATTCTGGTTGGCTCAATTGGCGGCACCTTGCTGGAGCTGACTGTGATTACCGTTAACAGCCTGACCATTTTCCGCATGCTGCGTGAACAAAAACGCGCGCTGGCCAGTCAGGCACTGTAAACAAAGAGGGCATCATGTTTGTCTATAACCAAGATGTAAAACTGGAAGATCTCGGCGCTGGGGTTTCTCGCAAAATCCTCGCCTACAGTGACAACATCATGAGCGTTGAAGTGCATTTTGAGCAAGGCGCGATTGGCCCGATGCACAGCCACCCGCATGAACAGCTGACGTATGTGCTGTCGGGTGAATTCGAATTTACCATTGGCGATGAAACCAAAATCGTCAAAGCCGGCGATGCGCTATACAAAGAGCCGAACGTGATGCACGGCTGCGTTTGTCTCAAAGCTGGAGTGTTGCTCGATAACTTCACCCCAATGCGCAAAGATTTCATTCAATAACGAATTTGCTTTTTAACTGATTGTTGCGGATAAACCGCAGGAGAAACTCTATGAAAATCGCACTGATGATGGAAAACAGCCAGGCTGGCAAAAACGCGATGGTTCTGAACGAACTGAACACCGTAGCGGCACCGCTGGGCCACGACGTTTTCAACGTTGGTATGTCTGATGAAAACGACCATCACCTGACTTACATCCACCTAGGCATCATGGCCAGCATTCTGCTGAACTCAAAAGCGGCCGATTTTGTTGTGGCAGGCTGTGGTACCGGTCAGGGCGCAATGATGTCGCTGAACCTCCATCCGGGTGTAATCTGTGGCTACTGCCTGGAGCCTTCAGATGCGTTCCTGTTTAACCAAATCAACAACGGTAACGCGCTGTCTCTGGCTTTTGCGAAAGGCTTTGGCTGGGCAGGTGAACTGAACGTTCGTTACATTTTTGAAAAAGCGTTCACTGGCGAGCGGGGTCAGGGTTACCCAATCGAACGTGCTGAACCTCAACAGCGCAATGCTGGCATTCTGACTCAGGTGAAATTCGCGGTCGCCAAAGACGTCGTCGAAGCACTGCGCGCTATCGATCAGGAACTGGTGAAAACGGCTGTGGGCGGCGCACGCTTCCAAGAGTGTTTCTTCAGCCACTGTCAGGTGCCGGAAATCGCAGAATACGTACAGTCTCTGCTCGACTAAGCACTGCTTTACTTATTTATCGGGAACTCATCATAAAGCTAGCCTTCGCGCTGGCTTTTTTTATTCAACCGACAGCATAATAGTTCCACCTCTTCGCTTCAAGGATTTGATATGACTGACGTTTCGTTTACTTCTCTCACGCAGTGGTTCCCCGACCACACAGTCATTCCGCTCTGGCCATCGACTCAGCCCGTCCCCGACCTTGCGCCTCGTTTCAGTGACCGCAGCAGTGATGAAGTGGTGCGCGACCGAGAAGTTTCTCAGGTTACCCAGCCAGAGATGGTAGTGGTAACTTCTGAGCACTCCAACGGAATCGGCCTTGTGGTCTTACCCGGTGGCAGCTATCAGCGCGTAGCCTTTGACAAAGAAGGCATGGACACCGCCATCGCGATGAGTGAGAAAGGCTATACCGTGTTTGTGATGACCTACCGTATGCCAGGCGATGGCCATGCGGAGGGTGTGCACGCACCGCTGGCGGATGCTCAGCGCGCCATCAGGCTGGTTCGGGCTCATGCTCAGCGCTGGGGACTTCGTCATATCGGCATCATTGGTTTTTCAGCAGGCGGACACGCGGCGGGCACACTAATGGTACATCACCATCAAGCAGTTTACCTTTTACAGGATTCTGCCGATTTACTGTCGCCACGCCCAGATTTTGCAGCGCTGATGTATCCTGTAATCAGCATGGATGAAGAGATCGGCCACGACGGGTCCCGTTATGAACTGATGGGCGACGATCCGGATACAGCGACTCGTCAGCACTATTCGCTACACACCCAGGTGCGCCCAGATACACCACCCTGCTTTCTGATGCACGCCAGCGATGACAACGCCGTCAAAGCCGACAACAGCCTGGTCTTCTGGCAGTCCCTAAAAGCGTACCATGTCCCAACCGAACTGCACATTTTTGCCCGCGGCGGCCACGGCTTTGGCCTGCGCGGTGTCCAGCATCTGCCCGCCAAACACTGGCCACAGCTACTCGACACTTGGGTACAGAGCTTGTACATCTCGGCGTCCACGCGGTAACTTCAACGTCAAGTAGCACGTAGAGTACATGCCGGCTTTTGCTCTTTAACTTCACACGCAAAAACTCAAATAAAGACCCAATTCACAATTTAAATGAACCATAGTTTTAAATTTATTGTTTCATGTTTTTGTTGTTGTCATAATGACGTCAGATTATTTTGAGGAGTACTCCAATGAAGATGAATCGAGTCGCGGTCATCGGCGAATGCATGGTGGAATTGCAAAAAGCCGACGATCAGCTCAAGCAGAGTTTTGGTGGCGATACGCTAAATACTGCACTCTATCTGTCTCGCCTGACGCAGCAATACGGCATCACCACCTCTTATGTGACCGGATTAGGGAAAGATCCGTTCAGCAAACAGATGTTGACCAGTTGGCAGCAGGAAGGGATCAACACCGATCTGGTACAGATCTCCGAGAGCAAACTGCCGGGTATCTACGCAATTGAAACCGCACCGGATGGTGAGCGCAGTTTCTACTACTGGCGTAACGATTCTGCGGCGAAGTACTGGCTGCGCGAAAGCCCGCTGCTGAGCCTGGCAGAAAAGCTTAGCCAACATCAGGTGGTTTACCTCAGCGGTATCAGCCTGGCGATTTTACCCACAGATTGCCGTAAAAAATTAGTTGAGCTGCTCACACTGTGTCGCAAAGATGGCGTAACCATCGCCTTCGATAATAACTACCGTCCTGCCCTGTGGGAATCTGCCCAGGCAGCGCGCGACATGTACGCCAGTATTCTGCGTTTAACGGATATCGCGTTTCTGACATTTGACGATGAAGTGATGCTTTATGGCGATAGCGCGGAACAGCAGGCGATCGAGCGCACGCAAGGTTTTGGCGTCAAAGAGATCGTGGTGAAACGTGGCGCGGACGAATGTTTTGTCGTGACGCCTGATGATTTTATTGCCGTACCGGCCATCAAAGTGAGCAAAGTGGTAGACACCACCGCCGCCGGTGACTCATTCAGCGCTGGTTATCTGGCCAAACGTCTCACTGGTGGCAGTACCGTCGACTCCGCGGTTTGTGGCCACGCTCTGGCGAGCACCGTTATTCAACATCGTGGGGCAATTATTCCGTGCGATGTCATGCCTCTAATTTAAGGATGGAAAAATGAAAACTCTTAACGAGCAACTGCGCGAAATCAAAGTCGTTCCGGTTATTGCAATCAAAGACGCGGACAAAGCCGTAAAACTTGCCGAAGTGCTGATTGAGAACGGCCTGCCTTGTGCAGAAGTGACTTTCCGTACTGAACAAGCTGCGCTGGCAATGAAAAACATGCGTGAAGCTTTCCCGGACATGCTGATCGGCGCGGGTACGGTACTGACCACAACTCAGGTAGACCAGGCGATTGAAGCGGGTGTCGACTTTGTTGTCAGCCCGGGCTTTAACCCAACCACAGTGAAATACTGTCAGCAGCGCGGCGTGACCATCGTCCCTGGCGTGAACAATCCAAGCCTGGTTGAGCAAGCGATGGAATTGGGTCTGGATACACTGAAATTCTTCCCGGCTGAGCCTTCTGGCGGTATCGCTATGCTCAAAGCCCTGACGGCCGTTTACCCGGTCAGCTTCATGCCAACCGGCGGCGTGAGTCCGGGCAATGTGAAGGACTACCTCGCTATTTCAGCGGTGCTGGCGTGTGGCGGAACCTGGATGGTACCCAACGATCTTATCGACAATGAGCAATGGGATGAACTGGCTCGACTGGTCAAACAAGTCGCCACTGTTGTTGGTGATTAGGTAATCACTCACAAAGCATCGCATTCTGATTTGCTTGTGCCTTAGTTAATCTGGATTGTTATTTTTGCAATATACAAGCTCCTGATTTAACCAGATAAAATACCCAAAAGGTCCATACACAGTATGGGCCTTTTATTTAGCGGACAATATAGTAAAACCATCGTCAGAACGAATAAAGGCACCCGCGAATTTTTACGCTATTTTACATAAAGAGAACAGAGGTTTTCTAGAGTGCCGCCTATACTGTTATTTGGTTACTCACAGGAGAAATCAAATGAAACGAATAATAGTAGTATTAGCTCTCACCGGTTTAGCCGCGTGTAGTTCAAACAGTATGCCGGATTCATATTCAAGCTCTGACTGGCAGAAATTTGGGTATGAGCAAGGAGTTTCCGGGCTGGTAAAACTATCCGGTAAAGAAATGAAGCAAGCTGAATTAATGACTGCCTACAACAAGGGATATGAGCAAGGCCGAAACGTATATTGCCAGCAAGATGCCTTATCACTGGGCAAATTACATCGTCCTTATCACGGCGTATGTGATGAAATTGATCCTACTTTCCGTACGAAATACCGTGAAGGAACGTGGTGGGACGATGGGGCAAGTTTGGAATAGTGCTTCCGTCAGCGGTGAATCGTTCGGGGCTGAGTACATAGAAATCTCTACGCTGATGCTGTTAACTGGCCTTGCCGTGACACGGCAAGGCCTTATTTTATTGTTCAATTTTCAGCTTTCGCGCCAGTTTCTTCAGCGCTTGATTACGTTGAATTTCGTCCAAAACCAGGTCCGCCACCATTTCAGCCCCCTGCTGCTGAAAATGTGTTGTATCCGGTTTTTCCAGGCTACCGGTTCGTCCCAAGTAATACGGAAACTCCGCACTATCAACCGCCAACCACAGTTGACGCCAATTACCATGCTGATTAGCAGCGGAGACAACTCGTTGCTGAATATCCAATAGGGGTAACTGATGATATTGGGCTGTATCCAGCACTGTCTGATAATAACTGCCAACATATTTATATCCTTGCTGACTGTTTTGTCGAGTAATATGCTGATTAGCCGTTATAGGTAATGCCGCTTGATTATCCGCATTGAGAACCCTGGGAACTGATGTGAGTAAAACCGGATGCATCTTATGTTCGAGTGCAAAAGCGATATAACGCTCCAGCGAGTGTTGAAAAGAAAGCAGTTCTTCCCCCTGTTCAAACTGTGGAAGCCCACTGACATCATTGGGATAAGTACACAAATTAGCAACGTCAATGACACCACGTTTGGCTTTAGCGCCATTACATTTTTCATCATTATGCCCAAACTGAATAAACAGATAATCGCCAGGTTTTACTAACGGTCGCAAATAACTCAACCAAAGGCCGTTAATATAATCACGTGAACTACGACCAGAACGGGCGGCATTGACCACCGACAAGCTAGGATTCGCCGTCAATTTCGCAGCCAACGCCTGTCCCCACCCCATACGTGGATAAACATCCGGTTCATAATTAGAAGCCGTCGAATCACCCACGATAAACAGTCGGGTATCCGCTTCTGTTATTCGTTGCTGCGCTAATGCAAGTTGCGTCTTGTTCTTGAGATAATTGGCGCCAGGCTCAAGGCTTAAGATCGGCTGAAATGCCAGGTCGGTCAAAGACACCTGATTAGCCAATCCGGTCTGACTGTTGTAACCCCGATTATGGATCACTTTGTTGGAGAGGGATTTCATTTCTTGATGCCACTGCTCAGAGTAATCCACAGGGCTGAATTTTTCCTCTGTTTGCTGACTAAAATCAATAAAGTTCCGCTTCGTCTGTAACCATACCGAACGTGAAAATACCGGTAGTCCTTCCATCCCAAGCAGCTGTTGCGGGCCATCAATTCCGGCCTGTTCAGCCAGTTCTGAAACTTGCAAATCACTGAATGCGTTGACATTACCTGTGGTAATACCATTATTGACAACATCGGCTACCAGTGCACTGACACAAATCGAACGGGGTTGGTCACTATGCAAGCAAGACGCTCCACTGTGATCATCGGCACTGATCAGGAGGGGAGGTGTCATACCTGCTATCGAAATACGATAGCGTCCGCGCTGGTCCGTATCGACCATGCTCTGCTGACCCAAGGAGTCTTTTACTGTCACCTGCGACGGAAACTGCATCAGTTGATGCAGGACTTCCCCCTGCAATTCGCTCTCACTGCCAAGAGAAAGATCGGGCTCCCAGCCAGCGAGGATCACGTTATCCTGATAGGCCAAATTATCTTCATCACTTAACTGCGGACGTTGCGCGACCGATACCGCTCCCTCACCCCAATTGCCATATTCCCAGAACCGCGAGTCACTTGGATAAAACCAGATAGGCTGCTGATTAATATCCTTCCCGCTCATTCTATCCCAGCCATAAATATGGTTATCCATCTCGCAATTGATAAAGGCGGCATGCCCAATGGCATTGGGATCAGCATAACGGCCATCGCTGAAAGTCGTCGTTGGATGCCAAGGGCGCCCTAAACCATAACTGTTGGCCGGAACCCCCGGTTCTTTAATGATCCGACAATCTTTAAAAACAAGCCCAAAGGGTTGATTAATATTGGTTGAGGGCGCGGTGATGTACCCATACACGCCGCCGCTTTCAACATCATCACGATCACGTGCGATGATCTCCGCTTGCTTAAACAAGCCGGTACCGTGACCAAAAATAAAATCGACCGTGCCGCTGATACGCGACTGTTCAAAGACACTACGCCCGCCACGCAAATATAACGTATCCTGGTAACCGACCAGGTTAACATCCTTAAACTGAGCCCGATCAGCCGTTCTTGACACCATCAATGCAACAGCCTGAGTATGCTGTAGTTTGCTCGGATCATCGTCTGACTTAGCCTGATTAGCAATAAAATCAAAGCCATTTTCAATGGTCAATGTACGCGCTTTAAAATCATTCGCATCAACATATACGGTGCGGCTACCAGACGTTCCCATACGCACGCCATTTTTATCCAAAGTCCCGTTGGCATACGATGCAGTGATAATAGTATGCTCACGATCCTCACCAATCAGGTAAAGGCGGTCACGGCTGATATTTAACCGCTCTTTATACACACCGTTACGAATATAGATAACAAACTGCTGATTATCGCGAGGCGCTGCATCAATAGCCTGCTGAACCGAAATAAAATCACCGCTGCCATCCTGTGCAACCACAACATCATAAAGTGGTACAGCCATTAACCCTCCGCCATAAAGCAATGCAGATACTCCTAACGCTATTTGATACCTATTCATATCACCCTCTTTCAAGTCGTGCGGTTGCTATTCGTCTTTGCCACTCAAAGGAGGCAAAGCCTAGGATTAGTAATAAAAAAGCATGTAATGAGAAAGGGGCTTACTAAGAAAAAAGTAAGCCCGGGACAGACAATTAGTCCATGTTTAAGATGTGCCGGATTTTTTCTACCTGAAGGTCACCCGGATGTACTTCACCGTCTGTTGGCTTCGCGGCTGCTTGCAGTGCTTCCTGTGTTGACCGATCAACTCCTTGTGTTGACTCATCATAGATAAAGCGATTGCCGCGCAACGTTTCACCGTTCACCACATCGCGGTATTGGCTGGCGATATAAAAACGGTACGATTGATTATCAATAAACTCTCCCTGTTTACCCGCGGCTTCGTAAGGGCTCTTACGAAACAAGTAGTTAAATCGAACGTTATCAATCGATACGTTATTTTCCAGCGTCAGTGCGCCCGGGTTGAAGTTATCGGTAAAGCCATCCATATTGTTTCGAAAGGCAAGGTTGTTTTTCACAATGTGTGCAACCGGTAACCCTTCACCGCCGAGCTTAAATCCGTTACCCCGGGTTCCGCCTTGCACGTCAACCTGCAAAGTCTGGCCATTCATATACGATACTGAATCGAGGATCGTCACAACACCATTAGCGCCATCTTCGACCTTATTAAACAGGTCCCATCCGTCATCTATATTGTGGTGTGATATGCAGCGTATAAACGTATTACCATCACCAATGCGCATTTTGGCAGCAAAACCGTCTGCGTTGATCTGCGATTCATCCATATTATTGAAGCTAACACTATCGGTCACCAGGTTATAACTTGCCCACAACGCCCGGCCAATACCATCCGGTGAAGAAATCTGAAAGCCGGTATCCGGAGCGCCATGCGTTACCATGTGTGAAAAATGGTTGTGACTACCATGTACTATGGTACGTGCGCCAGCCACTTCAATATTCGAAACCTTCCAGTAACTGGCTTCATGAAGATACGGACCAACAAAACGGACCTTATTACCCAGAGGTTGCAACGTTTTCATTTTTTCAGCAGTCCCGCTGGCACTGATCGGAAGCTCAAGACCATCATAGTCGCCATCTTCGAGTAGGATCTTACCTCCTGGGGGAAGGAGAATTACGGCTTGCGCTAATGTTAAACGGCCATTGTTCCCTTTGGGGTTAACTCTGATTTCCATCGGGTTATCCAGTACCACTTTTTCTACATTGTACTGGTAACTCATCGGTTGCCTGTCTGGCCCCTCAGAAGGTGTGTAGATCACCTCAAATGGCGTTATCGCCTGCTCCAGTACTGTCGGAAATACAAACATTTCACCCGCTGTAACCCTTTGTTTTTCGACTATAGGCTGACCATTCTGCAACACACTAAATAAACCGGTGTAATTTGCTCGGGCCTGTAAAACATAGTCATCCGTCGCCGATTTATCCGGAGAGGATTGTTGCAGTACCGGGTTGACCAATTTGGCGTGATAGCGTGGAGCATCCACAGTATCGGCTTTTGCGAGCGTCAATGTGACATTGCTGACCGTCATCTTTGCGTTACGAGAGGCAAAAAAGCCCACATACTGATGTTCGCTATCTTGCATTTCGACAATGTTAGCGTTAGCGCCGTTGACCTGTTGGGTTTTAATGATTTGGCCATCATCGTAACTCACAACGTAACCTGAGTTAGTGCGTGTAAGAGACATTTGATAAGTCTTACCCAGACCAAATTCGACACCTTCAACGTAGACATCGCGACTCATCCTGTTACCTGCCGTACCCCAGGGTTGATATATTCCTTCACGATAAGTGGCATCAATATTGACAAGCCCATTGCTCGCTTTTTTATTCGCTCTCACCAGGTTCATCACCATATTTGATGAAGAAGGGAACTCCTCCAGCCCTTCAGGCTGGGGATCCAGGCGAGCTTTGCCCAGAATATCACGCACCATCAAGCCCGCCCCTTCCTGACGGTTGGGGCTGGACCCTGTTTCAGGACCAAGTTGCTCAATGGTTACCTGCGCTGACAGGGTAAAATTAGTGCCGGAGGGTAATTGGGTATAATAAAACGTGCCCCCCTCATGGGAATTTGCAATTTTTCCACCGCGGCTCTCGAGCGTAAATTCGGATGCGATAGGACCGGGCTGAACCAGCTTGCCTTTAGCAACAACCTGGTTCATACCCACTTTTTCAGGAAGAATCGTGGAACCAAAATTCAAATCAGTCGATTGACCGAATGTAATTGCCTGCCAGACCTGACCACTGTCCAGAACTGGAGAACTGGTTGAACAGGCAGAGATTGCAAGTAAAGAAGAGGCACAAAGTACCAAAGGAATCGTTTTCATCGGGTCACCTTTCACAGGAAGAAAATTGGCCCAATACAATCTAATGTTGAGCCAACCTGACATGCTGATGCAATTAAAAACTGTATTTCACACCAGCACGAAAACGTGGGCGGTAGCTATCGACTTCGTCATCATCCTTTCTTGAAGGCGTTACACCGATTTCGCCAAATGGCCTCCAACCGCTTTCAAGCCCTTGATATTCAAATGTAAAGTTAACTTCACTGATACCATCACTGTCATCTTTGTAGACAATCTGCCCTTCCTGCTTCCAGGTGTAGTCCATGGATGCACCCAACGACCAATGTTCAATACCTTTGTATCCTGCTCCGAATGTCCAACGATTGTAGTGAGAGCTTTTGTCCACATTAGGTTTTGTCTCATAGTGATAACGATGGCGGAATGACACACCCCACTCATCATTCACTTTATAATCCAGTTTGAGGTTAAACTGGTTACCCCACTTACCATCGCTGGATTCCCATTTATATTGAGGAGTCAGGGATAACGAGTCAGTCAGTTTATAACGATAGCTAATATTGGCTTGTTGACCATTACCGGCAAATTCACTAAATGGATCTTGGTTCAGTTCACCATCTTTATTATTTGACGCCCACTTAGCTTCCACTTCAAAGCCTACGCCATTCGCAAAACGATGGCTAACGGCCACGCGATCTTTGTGCGATGCCCCCGCCCGGTCACCATGTTCTGGTTGAAACTCATGACGAATATTAATAGTAGCGGCACTTGCTGAAGTTGCAGTTAAAGCAAGTATCATGGCAGAGAACAACATGTTAATCTTCATAATTAAAACACCATTTTGTTTTTATTGATTTGATTGTTTCATTTTATTTATAACACATGAATATGGAAGATTAAGATCAGTAAAGTGTGATCAATGAAACCAGCCAACACTAGAAACAAAAAATATTTGTGACCAAAGTTGAAATATCGGTTCATTTTAATAAAAAAACAACTAATACCAAGCGTGAATAAATTTACAAAATCAATGTGAAAAGCCCACTTTTCATTCCCCCCCTCTTACATTGAACAAAAAACACCACATATATATAAATTAAATCAATAACTTAAACAAAAAAACAATCTAGCCACATTGACCTCGAACAACACTACCCTCTCTACAATCAAAAAAACAAAACACTGTTTCACATTTTTTTATTTAATTGCCCAAAAAAAATAACATCGATCACACTTATCGTTTAACTCTGTAGAATTTCATTATTTATCTGCGTTAAATGAATTTCATAAGCTAATAACTAGAGTCATAAAATGAATCATGGTTTAGCGAAAAATAAACTAACGAGGATGAGAAAATGTATGAAAGTCGTAAGCTAGGATTGGCGTACCTGTCTCCCTACATCATAGGGTTGATTGTGTTTACTGCCTTTCCTTTTGTTTCGTCATTTTTGATGAGCTTTACCGATTATGACTTGATGACCGCACCCAAATTTGTCGGTATCGAGAACTATCGTTATATGCTCACAGAGGACGATTTATTCTGGAAATCAATGAGCGTCACCTTCGCGTACGTTTTCTTGACCATTCCAGTCAAATTAGCGTTTGCGCTGTTTATTGCCTTTATCTTGAACTTCAAGCTCAAGGGCATCGGCTTTTTTCGCACCGCTTACTATATTCCGTCGATTCTCGGCAGCAGCATTGCGATCGCCGTTCTGTGGCGCGCTCTGTTTGCCATCGATGGTGTGTTAAACGGCATGCTGGGCTTTATTGGCATCGACCCGGTCAACTGGCTTGGCGAACCCTCTTTTGCTCTGTTCTCGATCACACTACTGCGAGCGTGGCAGTTCGGGTCAGCGATGGTGATCTTCCTCGCGGCTCTGCAGAACGTGCCGCAATCTCAGTATGAAGCGGCCCTGATTGACGGTGCCAGCAAGTGGCAAATGTTCATGAAAGTGACCGTGCCACTGATCACCCCTGTGATTTTCTTCAACTTCATCATGCAAACCACACAAGCCTTTCAGGAGTTCACAGCGCCTTACGTTGTCACTGGCGGTGGCCCGATGAAGTCGACGTATCTGATCTCACTCTACATCTACGAAACTGCATTTAAGTTCTTCGACATGGGCTACGGCAGCGCGCTGGCTTGGTCGCTGTTTATTGTGGTGGCGATTTTCACTGCCATCACATTCCGTTCATCAAAATACTGGGTGTTTTATTCCGGTGACAAGGGAGGCAAATAACCATGTCTACAACCATCACTGCTCAAAACGAGGCCAGCGAAATCCGTGCCAGTAACGTCGAGAACGAACGCACACTGCGCCGTGAAAAGATCAACGCCACCATTCGCTACACTGTGTTGATCATCGTCGGCATTATGATGCTCTACCCCTTGCTGTGGATGTTCTCCGCCGCCATGAAACCCAACCATGAAATCTTCTCTTCCATGAGCCTGATTCCCAGCGAATGGAGCCTGGAAGGATTCATCAACGGTTGGAAAACCGGTACCGAGTTCACCTTCGCCCACTACATCATGAACACCTTCTTGTATGTGCTGCCTAAAGTGTTCTTTACCGTTGTTTCCTCAACCATCGTCGCCTACGCCTTTGCCCGCTTTGATATTCCGTGGAAGAAGTTCTGGTTCGCGACCTTGATCGCCACCATTTTGCTGCCTCAGTCAGTACTACTGATTCCTCAGTATTTAATGTTCCGTGAAATGGGTCTGCTGGACAGCTACTTACCGCTGTACCTGCCGCTGGCTTTCGCCACTCAAGGCTTCTTCGTCTTTATGTTGGTGCAGTTCCTGCGCGGCGTTCCAACGGACATGGAAGAAGCGGCGATGATTGACGGCTGCAACTCTTTCCAGGTGTTGTGGTACGTCGTGGTTCCGGTGATTCGCCCGGCCATCATCTCGGTAGCGCTGTTCCAGTTCATGTGGTCGGTGAACGACTTCCTTGGCCCATTGATCTACGTATCGAGCGTCGAGAAGTATCCGATTGCCCTGGCTCTGAAAATGTCTATCGACGTCACTGAAGGCGCGCGATGGAACGAGATTCTGGCCATGGCATCGATCGCCATCATCCCATCGATCATCGTGTTCTTCATGTCTCAGAAATATTTCGTGGAAGGCGTGACCAGCAGCGGCATTAAAGGCTGATTTTGGAATTAAACAAGTTTTGGAGTTAAAACAATGGCTGAAGTCAAATTCAACAAACTGGAAAAAGTCTATTCCAACGGATTCAAAGCCGTACACGGCATCGATCTGACCATTCGTGACGGAGAGTTTCTGGTGATCGTCGGCCCGTCGGGCTGTGCCAAATCCACCACCCTGCGCATGCTGGCCGGTCTGGAGAACATCACCGGTGGCGAAGTCACCATCGGCAACAAGATTGTCAACAACCTGCCACCGAAAAATCGCGGCATCGCGATGGTGTTTCAGAACTACGCGCTTTACCCGCACATGACGGTGCGCGAAAACCTAGGCTTCGGTCTCAAACTGCAAAAGCTGCCGAAGACAGAAATCGACCAACGTGTAAATGAAGCCGCTAAGATCCTGGAGATCGAAGAGCTGCTTGAACGTCTGCCGCGCCAGTTGTCTGGTGGTCAGGCGCAACGTGTGGCGGTGGGCCGCGCTATCGTGAAAAAGCCGGACGTCTTCCTGTTCGACGAACCACTTTCTAACCTCGATGCCAAACTTCGTGCCTCGATGCGCGTACGCATTTCGGATCTGCACAAGCACCTGAAAGCGGAAAACCGTCCCGCGACCGCGGTGTACGTCACGCACGATCAAACCGAAGCCATGACCATGGGCGATCGCATCTGCGTCATGAAACTCGGTGAAATCATGCAAGTCGACACGCCGGAAGAGCTGTACAACAACCCGGTCAATATGTTCGTCGCCGGCTTCATCGGTGCACCAGAAATGAACCTGCGCGACGTCACGCTGGATGACATCGACGGCGAGTTAGTGGTATCGCTGGAAGGTCAACACCTCACTCTGCCTGCGGACAAAGCCGCCAGCATCCAAGCCACTGGTTATCACAAAACTGTACTCGGCATTCGCCCGGACAACATCACGCTGGCGCTGACCGACGATATTCCGGAAGGAGTACAGGCGCTGACCGGCGATGTGATTCGCATGGAAAACATGGGCCACGAAGTATTTGTTTACTTCCGTGTCGGTAAAGAAGAGTTCACTGCTCGTGTGCCGATCGACGATGTGAAGGCCAAGCTCAACATGGAATTGAAACGCGGTGTGACCTTCATGGTGGACATGAACAAAGCACACATTTTCGATAAAGAAACCGAAAAGAACATCTCGCTAAAAAAATAAAATAGCTTGGAGGCTAACCCTATGAACATGAAAAGAACACTGCTATCAACGCTGACTGCGCTCGCGCTCAGTGGCATGGCTGCCAATGCCTACGCACAAACTGAACTGCGTATGTCCTGGTGGGGTGGCAATACCCGCCACCAGGCGACCTTGAAAGCGCTGGAAAAATTCCACGAAAAATACCCGGATATCGTCGTCAAAGGGGAATACACCGGTTGGGATGGTCACTTGTCGCGCCTGACCACGCAAATTGCAGGTAACACTGAGCCGGATGTGATGCAGACCAACTGGAACTGGCTGCCCATCTTCTCCCGCGATGGCGGCGGTTTTTACGACATGAACCAGAATAAAGATGCGTTGCAGGTGGCTCAGTTCCCGCAGCAGGCCATCAACATGACCACCGTCGACGGCAAGATCAACGGCCTGCCGGTGAGCATGACCTCTCGCGTGTTCTACTACAACAAGGACATCTGGGCGAAAGCGGGGGTGGGCTATCCGAAAACCTGGGATGAGCTGATGAAAGCGGGTCAGGCATTCAAACAAAACCTCGGCGACGGCTACTACCCACTGGTGATTGAAGCACGTGATGTGTTCGCGATGAACCGCTCGCTGTTCATTCAGAAACATGGCAAAGACATCATCAGCCACGACACCAACCTGCTGGCATTCAGCGACAAAGAGATGACCGAATTCTTCCAGCTTTATGTGGATCAGGTTAAAAACCACGTGTTCCCGTCGACCAAAGAGTTCGCTTCTTACGGCAAGGGTAACCTGTACGAAATGCGTCCTTGGATTGACGGCCGTTTTGGTGGCCTCTACATGTGGGATACCGCGGTTGAGAAATACGTTGACAACCTGCAGCCACCAATGTCGCTGGAACTAGGTCCCTACCCAATGGAAAACAATGCGGTAGAAGCTGGTCTGCTGGCTCGCCCATCGATGATGTTCTCTATCGGCCGCAACACCAAACATCCGCAAGAAGCGGCGAAACTGGTGAACTTCCTGCTCAACGATCCTGACGGTATTGAAGCACTGGGGCTGACACGCGGCATTCCAATGAGTCAGTCGGGGCTGTCGACGCTGCAACAAAGCGGCCACATCGACCCAAGCAGCCTGTCGTACCTTGGTTATGAGCAGGCCAAAGCGCTGCCTCAGAAAATCATGCCAACCACCTACACCGACAACGCACAGTTGATGGAACTATTCAGCGAGGAGATGCAGCATCTCGACTATGGCCAGTCCAGCGTCGAAGAAGCCGCCAAAAACTTCCTGCGCCGCGGTAACCGTGTATTGAAACGTATGAACTAAGCGTTCACGTGGTATCAGCACCCCTTGTCAGGGGTGCTTTTGCAGTTTGTGGCGCAGACGTTTTGAGTCGCCATGGGTAAGTCGCTCACATTGCAAAGGCCACTTACCCTTGTTCGATTTGTTCGAATGCATTATCCGTTGCTACTGCGCGGATCTTCTTATCTCCGAAAACTAAAATGGAGTGGCACTATGGTTTTCACCCGACATTCGCATCTCCCGTTACTGATGGATTACTATCAGCGCCTGTTGCAACTGGCGACCTCTCCTACCTCGCCGCTGCTGGCCGATGGAATTGATATCCACACCTTACAACCGGTGCACTGGACATACCCGGATGGCCAGCGCGTGCCGATGAGCAATTTCGCCAGCCAGCAGAATTTTCTGCGTGGCCTGACCGCACTCAGCACCCTCACTCAAGACCCTGGTTTTGAACAGCAGGCACGCCATATCACAGCGTATTTTTTCGATCATTATGTCGATGATGCCAGCGGCCTGTTTCACTGGGGCGGCCATCGGTTTATTCATTGGCAGAACGGCAATATTGAAGGCCCGGCCAGCAAAGAATGCGTGCACGAACTCAAACACCATTTCCCATTCTATGCCTTTTTACACCAGGTCAATCCGGCGAAAACCGAAACATTTCTCAAGGGGTTCTGGGCTGCACACGTCTCCGATTGGGAAAAGCTCGACCTCAGCCGTCACGGAGAATATGGTCAGCACTTTGATCCTGAGCTATTTACCCGCCACCAGCCGCAGCCTGTGGTTGAGCCAGCGCTCTGGCCTGCACTGCCCGAAACGGTTGGTCTGACGTTTGTTAACGCCGCCACCGATCTTATCTACGCCGCCAGTCATTATTTCCACTACACGCGAGATGAACATGCCAAACGTTGGGCAAAGCATCTTTATCAGCAGTTTGTTCTGGCGCGTCACCCGCAAACGGGCATGCCGGTGTATCAGTTTTCTTCGCCATTGCAACGCCAGCCGATCCCGGACGACGACACCCTGACCTACTCCTGGTTTGGCGATCGGGCAAAACGCCAGTTCGGCCCGGAATTTGGCGAGATTGCCCGTGAAGCCAATGTGCTGTTTCGCGACAGCTGGCCGGTGGTGGTTGATAATCCGCTGGCCATCCTCGAATGTGCTAAGCTGCTGGATGAGCCGCAGATGCGTCAATGGGCGATTGACGGCATCACGGCATACTTTGCCCATGCCTGGGATGAGACCCACAACCAAATGATTCCGATGTGGAACAGCGGCGAAGACATGACTGGCTATACGTTTGTGCGCGACGGTTACTATGGCGATAAAGGCACAACGTTGGCCAGACAGCCGACCGATCCTGCCTATCTGCTAACGCTGATCCGCGCCAGTCTGCAAAGTGAAGACGCCACGCTGCGTGATCTCACCGTGCGTATGTGGAAACGTTTCGGTTTGGGAGAACTCGATACCACCACCTTGCATGCAACACATGTGGCTGAGCAGACTACGCTGACGTCTTCTTATCTGCTCATGGCAATCCTTGAACTGCACGCCGCCAATCACGATGAAAGATTGCTGCGTTTAGCCGACAATATCGCAGAAAATCTGCTGTGCCAGCACTATCATGCCGGCTTCTTCTTGCCCGGACCGCTGCATCGTTATGTTCGACTTGATGATCCGCTGCCTTACGCGTTGCTGGCTCTTGAAGCGGCGCATCAGGGTATGTATGCCGATATTCCCGTGATGATTTCCAAAGGTGGCTACCTGCACGGTGAGCGCCTGGTAGGCGATGCCATCAAAACGGTGTACGACCACGACGTCATTTACAATCAGACCTCAGCGGCCTGAATGCTGTTCTCTTATTATTGATGGAAGTGGATTTTGTCTGACCGTTTTTCTTCAGAAACAGAGCTGGTTACCAGGCCAGACTCCGAACCGCCTTGCTCCCAATCGCCAGCACGCCGCTGGTGTGTGCGCTATCGTCACCGCGTATTAATTCAGCGCAGTATTCTGCCTTTTACCTGGCCGATTCTGGTTGAGTTAATCTGCGTGGTGTTGATGGGGATCGTCAGCACCATTCTGGTCAGCCGGATTGGTAAAGATGCCACCGCCGCGGTGGGGATCACCGACAGCGTGACCTACATTATTCTGTCACTGCTCACGGCAATCGCGCTCGGCGGCTCGGTATTGATTGCTCAAGCCTTTGGTCGCCGGGATCGGCAAAAAGCGCTGTTTGGTGCCAGTCAGGTGATGAACCTCGGCGTGTTGGTCAGCGTCGTCTGCTGCGTGGCAATGTTTCTGTTTGCCAGGCCTATTCTGGCGGTGGTGGCCTACGGCGCAGAGCCAGAGGTGATAGCGCTTGCCGATCAATACCTCAAGATGATTGCGCTGAGCTATCCGGCACTGGCGATCACGCTCTCGGGCAGCGGCATTTTGCGCGCCGTAGGCAATTCGCGCTCGCCCGCAACGACCAATATACTGATGAACATCCTCAATATCATTATCAGCTACCCGTTGATTTACGGCATCGACGCGCTGCACTGGAGTGGCTTAGGAATGCTGGGCGCCGGGATTGGCATCAGTGCGGCTCGCTGGATTGGGGCGGGAATGATTCTGTTTGTGCTCACTCACAACGGATCGCTACGCGTGCCGGCAAATGAGTTTCTCAAACCGTTCAGCCGTCCAATCCTCAGAGAAATCTTGGTCATCGGCGTGCCTGCCAGCGTCGAGTCGCTGATGTTTAACATTGGCAAACTCATTACGCAAATCATGGTTGCAGGCATGGGAACGATTGTCATGGCGGGTAACGTGGTCACTTTTTCCGTCCTGCTGTTTGTCAATATCCCCGGTAATGCGTTGGCTATGGCTGCGACCGTGTTGATTAGCAAACGTCTTGGTCAGAACCAGACCCGCACCGCGCGGTTGGAAATGCAACTGATCCTCTGGTTGGCGAGCGCAGCACTGATCGTGCTGGGCATTATGACCGTACCGTTTGCCCACCCAATTGGCGCCATTTACACCGATGACCCAGCGGTGATTGACGTTGTGGTCAATCTTATCTATCTCAATGCGTTGATGATGCCGATTTGGGCGGCGTCATTTGTATTACCTGCTGCGTTTAAGGGTGCCAAAGACGTGAAGTACAGCATGTGGACGGCAATCCTCAGTATGTGGGGTTGTCGGATTGTGCTCGGCTATCTGCTGGGTATTTATGCGCAGATGGGCATCTACGGGATCTGGCTTGGTATGTTTGCCGACTGGTGGCTACGCGGCACCCTCTATTTATATCGTATGATCAGCCGTCGCTGGCTCAATGTCTATCTCACCAGTCGGGATAACTGAGATCGTTCTAAGCTGACGGCGCCTCGAGACGCCGTCACTTTTTAATCGCTTTCGCACACCAACGCATACGACTTCGCGTATTCTTAACAAAGAACTGAGGATACCGAAGCCGCTATGACTCAGTTCCATTTCACTCGTCCTGCTTTATTTTGATCACTTCTGATTATCGTAGAACGGTTAGTTTTTCAGTCAGTTAATCGCGACAAAGCCTTGCAGCATAAGCTCTAATCCAATATGGATGCGCGCTGACTACGGCAAGAAATTGGGACGGTCTGTTTATGATTCAGATCACTAAATCATTAAAAATATAAAAAATGAACCATTGTTTCGATTTTTATCACATACCATTTCAATTAACCCTCATATAATCATTGAAAATTAAAACAGCGTTTCGAGGTTTAACATGCAATACGATTATCTTGTCATTGCAGGCTACTTTGCCCTGATGGTGGCAATCAGCTTGCTGTTCAAAAAGATGGCCAGCAGCAGTACCAGTGATTACTTCCGCGGGGGCGGTAAAATGCTCTGGTGGATGGTGGGTGCGACCGCCTTTATGACTCAATTTTCTGCCTGGACATTCACCGGTGCTGCCGGTAAAGCGTTCAGTGATGGTTTCGCCGTCCTCGCGGTCTTTATCGGTAACATGGTGGCGTATGTATTCGCTTACTTCTACTTTGCTCGTCGCTTCCGTCAGATGCGAGTCGATACCCCAACCGAAGGCGTGAAACGTCGTTTTGGTGGCGTCAACGAGCAGTTCTTCACTTGGGTGATCATCCCTCTGAGCGTGATCAACGCCGGTGTATGGCTCAACGGCCTGGGGGTGTTTGCCTCGGCGGTATTTGATGCTGACATCGTGACCACCATTTGGGTTACCGGCCTGGCTGTACTGGCAATTTCATTGCTGAGCGGCGCTTGGGGTGTAGTGGCTTCTGACTTTATTCAGACTCTGGTCGTAGCGGTTATCTCTGTCGCATGTGCACTGGTTGCTCTTTACGTGGTGGGCGGTCCGAGCGAAATTGTTAATAATTTCCCTGGTGGCTTCATTATGGGCCCCGATATGAACTATCCACTACTGCTAGTGTGTACCTTTATCTTCTTTGTAGTGAAACAGCTGCAAAGTATCAACAACATGCAGGAATCTTACCGCTTCCTAAATGCAAAAGACTCGAAAAATGCCAGCAAAGCTGCCCTGTTGGCGCTGGGTATGATGGTGGTTGGCGCGGTGATTTGGTTCATTCCACCTTGGGCGTCTGCCATCCTTTACCCTGATGCGGCGACTCAGTATTCGCAACTGGGCGCGAAAGCGGGCGATGCGGTTTACCTGGTGTTTGCACGTGAAACCATGCCTCTTGGCACCGTGGGACTGCTTATGGCCGGTCTGTTCGCCGCCACCATGTCCTCGATGGATTCAGCACTGAACCGTAACTCAGGCATCTTCGTTCGCAGCTTCTACGCTCCCGTCATGCGTAAAGGTCAGGCAACCGACAAAGAGCAGTTGCGCGCAGGTCAAATCGCGTGTCTGGTGAACGGTCTGCTGGTTATTTTCATGGCGCAGTTCTTCAACTCACTGAAACATCTGAGCCTGTTTGATCTAATGATGCAAGTTGCGACGCTACTGCAATCACCGATTCTGGTGCCGCTGTTCCTGGGGATCCTGATTCGCAAGACGCCAAAATGGACACCATGGGCCACCGTGGTATTCGGTATGCTAGTCTCGTGGTCTGTAGTGGAATTCTTCACCCCGGCGAACGTGGCAAGCTGGTTTGGTATCGATGATCTGACTCGTCGCGAAGCCGGTGAAATGCGCACCATCATCACCATTGCGGCACACCTATTCCTGACCGCGGGTTTCTTCTGCCTGACCACGCTCTTTTACAAAGAAGAGAACGACCCATACAAAGTGCAAACGGCCGAGTTCTTCAAAGATGTGGACACGGAATGTGTTGCTGAAGAAGGTCAGGACATTGTAGACCGTATGCAACGCAACAAGCTGGGTACTCTGGTGATGTTCATGGCGGCGGGTCTGTCACTGATGATTCTGATACCGAATCCAATCTGGGGAAGACTGCTGTTCCTGGGTTGTGCGGCGGTGATTGCTTTCGTCGGCTACGCTCTCAAGCGCAGCGCCGGGCTGGACACCGTAGTAGTAAAAAGTGTGATTTCTTCTAACTGATTCAATTGAACGTTCACTGCCAATCCTCGTCGGTTGGCAGTGCCATTTACGGAGATTATTTATGGCTAAAGGTGATGTAATTCAGCTGGCATTCGAATCATTCATCGACAGCGACACCCAAGTAAAAGTGACTCGTCTGACTCCAACGGACGTGATCTGTCATCGTAACTACTTCTATCAAAAGTGTTTTACCAATGACGGCAGCAAACTGCTATTCGCTGGTGACTTTGACGGAGCCCGTAACTACTACCTGGCCGATCTGAACACACAGCAGGCCAAACAGCTTACGGAAGGCAAAGGCGACAATACCTTCGGCGGATTCATCTCTAACGATGACCGTTCTTTCTTCTATGTCAAAAATGAACTGAACCTGATGAAAGTGGACCTCGAAACACTTGAAGAACAGGTCATCTACACTGTCGATGACAAGTGGAAAGGTTACGGTACTTGGGTGGCGAACTCCGAATGCACCAAACTAGTCGGTATCGAAATCCTCAAACATGACTGGCAGCCACTCACCTCATGGGAAAAGTTTGCTGAGTTCTACCACACCAAACCCACCTGCCGCCTGATTAAAGTCGATATTCAATCCGGTGAATTTGAGGTAGTCCATCAGGACAACGCATGGCTGGGTCACCCGATTTACCGTCCATTCGATGATTCGACCATAGGCTTCTGCCATGAAGGTCCGCACGATTTGGTAGACGCCCGCATGTGGTTGGTGAACGAAAACGGCAGCAATGTGCGTAAGATCAAAGAACATGCACCGGGTGAATCGTGTACCCACGAATTCTGGATTCCGGATGGCAGCGCCATGGTCTATGTTTCTTACTTTAAAGGCATGACCGAGCGCGTGATTTACAAAGCCAACCCGGAGACGCTGGAAAACGAAGAGGTAATGGTCATGCCGCCATGTTCACACCTAATGAGCAACTTTGATGGCTCTCTGATGGTGGGTGACGGCTGTGATGCGCCAGTAGACGTGGCCGATGCCGAAAGCTACGACATCGAAAATGATCCGTTCCTGTACATTCTCAATACCAACACCAAGCACTACGCGAAGCTGGCAAAACACAGCACATCGTGGGATGTACTCGATGGTGATCGTCAAATCACTCATCCTCACCCATCTTTCGCACCGGGTGATACGGGCGTACTGTTTACCAGCGATTTTGAGGGTGTGCCGGCCATTTACATCGCCGATATTCCGGCTGAACTAGGTTAAATCCCCTCTATGCTGCGCTAAGCCTTCCTTCACTGCGAAGGCTTTTTTACCCAGCCAGAATACTGCGCGAAGCTCTTGGCTGGTTTACACTTCTAACTCGCGTCAATGATAAAACATAACGGAGTCAGGAATGATCATCACCACAACCCCTCAGATCGAAGGCAAGCGGATCGTCCGCTATTGCGGCGTCATCGCCGGTGAAGCCATTATGGGTGCAAACATTTTTAAAGATATGTTTGCGGGCATTCGCGACATCGTCGGCGGCCGTTCAGCAACGTATGAGCATGAATTACAAAAAGCGCGCACCATTGCACTGCAGGAGCTGGAAGCCCGCGCTGCAGAGCTCGGTGCCAATGCGGTGGTCGGTATCGACCTCGATTACGAAACGTTCGGTAAAACCAATGGCATGCTGATGGTGTCCGTCAGCGGCACAGCCGTACTGGTGGAATAATCGGGTAATTACCGACTCTCTTTATTGACTCGGCAGGGTATTAATACCAAAAAACGTTTTTTCCTGCTCGCTCTCTACAGATAGATAAAAGCTAGGTCCACTGACAGACTTGACTTTGATAATAAACGTGAATGGGAACCACGCTGTTTGGATTTATAGCAAGCTGCATATTCAACCCAAAGATTACGGTTCACCGCCCTGCGGGTTAAAGCAATTTAGCGCAACGTGCATAAATCGTTTATGCCCACCCCTTAAATAGCTGACATAGATATTTAAGATCTGACCAGTTTATTATTTATGCCAATACCAATCCAAAGATTTTAACGTTAAATGCTCTGAATTTAATCTATTTGAAATAATAACCTTAATATATCTAAACTGGATGAGTGAATTATTAAACATATTAGTATTTTCAATATATTTTTTGATAGAGGAAACGTTTTCTTATATCTATAGCGAGTAAGCTGGGTGATAGCTCAACTGCGATCCATTGCTTTAATTAATTATAACAATAGGATCTGTTAAGCCTTAATAAAAATTACACTTTTATCAACATAAAATCTTATAGGGAACCAAATGAAAACTCTACATCATTATCCAAGGTGTAAGATAGCTTTAGCCTTATCTTTCGCTGCGTTGAGTGCTTCTGCATTTGCTGAAAACTGCTCCACCACACCAACTTCTGGTGGCACATACTATTTCATTAATAAAGGTTCTGGACAAGCGCTCGATGTTAATACCACTGATACCAGTACCGTACCTAATGTAATGAGTTACGAATATTGGGGAGGCACTAATCAACAGTTCGTATTGACTAAGCAAAGTGATAACTACTGGGAAATTAAATCTATTTATAACAGTAAGTTATTAGAAGTGTTAAACGCTTCCACTTCGAATGGTGCTAACGTGGATACATACAGTGATTGGGATGGCGATAATCAACGTTGGGAGTTAAAGGTTCAATCAGGTGGTGGGTTTAAAATCGTCAACAAGAATTCTCAGCATTCCCTCACAGTTGCTGGCTCAAGCAATGGTTCAAACGTTTACCAAAATGAAGATGCATCACTCAGTTCGCAACGTTGGTATATCAATCCGGTATCTGGTAGCTGTGGTGATTCATCAAGTTCCAGCGGTTCGTCATCCCCGGATACTTCCAGTTCCTCCGCAGCGCCCACGGCGGATGCGGCAAGAATGGCCGGTGCCAACAGTGAACCACTGACTAATGGTTATCCATCGTTCATAACCAGTGTCAAGTCAGATGCAACCGTCGTTTCAACCCTAGCCGGTGTTGTTGACGCGATTAATAATGCCAGTGCTGGTGATGTTATCTATATTCGCGAAGGTACCTATTATCCTTCCGATACTATCAAGATCCAAAATAGTGGCACTTCGACCAAAGCGATTGTACTGAGTGTATACCCGGGTGATGATCGACCTGTATTTGACTTCTCTGCAATGTCCGAAAGTAGCAGCAACCGTGGTTTTCAGGTCAGTGCTAACTACTGGCACATCTATGGCTTTGATATTACCAAAGCAGGCGATAATGGTATGTATTTGACTGGCTCGCACAATACCATTGAGTTCATGGAGTTTTATGAAAACTCAGATACGGGTCTGCAAATCAGTAGCGGCGGAGCTTATAACTTCATCAAAAACTCCGACTCTTATTACAATGCGGACTCATCACTTGAAAATGCGGATGGATTTGCCGCCAAGTTAACGGTCGGTACCGGAAACTACTTCTACGGTTGTCGAGCATGGAACAATCTTGACGATGGCTTTGATGGCTATCTACGTGACAATGGTAGTAGCGTTACAACAACCTTGGAATACACCTGGATGATTCGCAATGGGTATCAGAAAAACGGCGTGGCGGGCTCAGGTGATGGCAACGGTTTTAAAACCGGCGGAAGTGACGACAAAAATTTAGCTCACAATGGCCTTTATATCAATACCATTTCGGCAGGCAATACCGCAGATGGATACGACCAAAACAGTAACCGAGGTACGGTCACGATCTATAATGCGATTGCTTATAATAATGCACGTAACTTTGGTTTAGGCGATGGTAGCTCTCGAGAGCTGAAGAAGCTCACGCTCAACAACAGTGTGTCTTTAGGTGGCGGTAGCAGCGATAAATTTGGCGCCAGCTCAACCAGCATCAAAAACAACAGCTGGCAGAACAGCCTGTCATTTTCTTCATCTGATTTCGAAAGTGTTGATATAAATAACTTACTTGCCGCTCGTCAGAGTGATGGTAGTTTACCTGTGGTTAAATTCTTCCACCTCAAATCTGGCAGTAAGCTTATTGACGCAGGTACCGATGTTGGGCTGGATTACAATGGTAACGCACCTGATTTAGGTTCTTTTGAATCAGAATAAACGCATGTTCTAATCGCTAATCCTCAACATTTCTAGTTTATCCGGGTGTCTCAGATACCCGGATTTTTTGTTTACTAACCCTAATGTTGAAAAACAATATAGCGTGATTAGTTTTAATGGCATCTCTATAGCTGAATCGTAATCGGCGTCACTTCATTCCAAACTGAGGCAGACAATACTTATGCCGGCTCGGGCTATCATGTCCGATACAACACCTTAATCACGTGCCAGCCAAACTTGGTCTTGACCAGTTGCGGAGTGAGCACTTCGCCTTTAAAACACGCTTTATCAAACTGCGGCACCATTTGGCCCTGGCGAAATTCACCCAGATCACCGCCGCGTTTGCCCGAAGGGCACTGAGAATATTTCTTCGCCAGAGTCTGAAACTTGGCGCCTTTTTTCAGCTGCTGCATAATATCGTCAGCTTGTTCTTTGTGTTTTACCAGAATATGCAACGCTGCTGCCGTTCTTGCCATAACTTTTACCTCACCCGAAAAAGTTGCCTAGTCTAGCGGAACTCCGCACCCGATGCACTCGGCATTGTTTCATTTACATCGTGAAAACATTTTTCAAACAACTGTTCGATTGTTCTCGAACTGGCACTCCGTCTGCACTAAAAAAACCGCGTTACCGTTGCCGATGCGCTATTTTCAGTTAGTATAGAGTGAATAACGATTAATTAAGATACTAGTTATGGCTAAAACTCCCAGTAAGGCAAATCAGTCGCAGGGCATGCTGATGTTCACGCTGAATATGCAAAAACAGCTGTTCGCGATTGGAACATTAAAAGTACGCGAAATTATTCCTTTTATGCCGATGACTCAGATTCCCTACTCACATCACCATGTGGTTGGTACTGTTACCTTCCGCAACACCACCGTGCCGGTGATTGATATGGCAGCGGCGATCGGTTTTCGCCCGATCCACCCGGATGAATATGAAAAAAGCTATCTGATCGTCACTGACTGTCTGCGTACTGTCGTGGCATTTATGGTGCGCGGGATTGAAAAGATCATCGAATGTGACTGGCGCAGTATTGAGCCATCTCCGCCGTCAGCCGGGCGCAATGTTTTCGTGACAGGTATTACCCGCTACGAGCAGAAAATCGTTCAGATGCTGGATGTCGAACTGCTGCTGTCTAAAATTTACCCGCAGTATGAATCCACTAAAGTGCCGATGCTGACCGATGTGGAACGTGAGCGACTCAAAGCCCTCAATATCATGCTGGTGGATGACTCATCTATCGCACGTAAACAGCTGGCGGATGCGCTGGATCGTATCAATATCCCTTACCAGATCTGTAAAAACGGTCTCGAAGCGATTGATATGATGCGCAGACTGGCTGCAGACCATCAGGCGATTGATATCCTGGTCAGCGACATTGAAATGCCGGGACTGGATGGCTACGAGTTGGCATTTGAGGTACAAAACGACGCTCACCTCAGCCATGCCTACTGCATCTTGCACACCTCACTGTCGAGTGAAATCTGTGTCGATCGTGCCCATCAGGTCGGCGCACATGAAGCATTAGAGAAATTTAACGCCACCGAACTGATTGAAGCTATGCTGCGCGGTGCCAAAAAACTGAGCCAGCCCGCGCTCTCTTCCAGCCACTGATCACGCCTTGCCTTGCGGCCACAAACGCTGCAAGGCTTCGCGCTCCCCTTTCCTTAGTTTATTCACAACCAACTGGTAAGAACGCAGACACAGATCTTCGATCATTCCCGGCTCCACATCTCCCTGCAGCGCGACTGAAATCCAGTGACGCTTGTTCATATGGTAGCCCGGCCGAATCGCATTAAACTGGCTGGTGAGAATTTCACCGTCTTGAGGAGTGCATTTCAGGTTCACAAACCACTCCGAGGCCGATTCAAAAAACAGCACAAACATTTTGCCGCGAATTTTATACACCAGAGGCTCAGGACCAAAGGGATAGTCCGCCTGTACCTGCGGCAAGCTTTCGATAAATTCAATCAGCGTCTGCCTGGGTGTGTTTGTCAGCGCCATACGCCTTACTCCTGCGCTTCGAAATCACTCAACCACTGTTTGAGTAACAGTGTCAGCGCCTGCTGCTGCTGCGGGCTCAACGACTGGGTTAACTGCTGCTGAATGTTGACATGTTCCTGCACCAAAGTATTGATTAATAACAATCCCTGCTCACTGAGTTTGACTTCAATACTGCGTCGATCCGCCGTGCTGTGTACGCGGGTGATCAGGCCTTTCTGATCCAGTTTATCCAGCCGGTTGGTCATCGCGCCTGAGGTAAGCATCATAGAAGAAAGCAGCTCTGACGGTGTCAACTGATAAGGGACTCCGGATCGCAGCAACGTGGCGAGCACGTCAAATTCGCCCATTTTCAGACCATGCTGCTTGTGCAGTTCACCCACCGCTGCTTCAAGGTGCTTAATCAAACGCATCATGCGTCCCATGATACCCATAGGTAAAGTGTCTAACTGTGGCCGCTCTGCCTGCCACTGTGCAAGTACGCGATCAATCGCATCCATCGGGTTGTATTCTCCTTTATCGGCTTCGATAATTTACTTTAACATAAAGATACTTTACAAGAAGCATTCTGTGCGATAAATTTCACTTAAATATCTCAACATAAAGATACTTGATATGAACATTTTATTTGCCATGATTCCTGCCTTCCTGTGGGGAACCACCTACGCTGTCACTAAATCTACCTTGGCCGACTGGCCACCTTTGGCACTAGGAGCGTTGCGCGCACTGCCTGCCGGTCTGCTGCTGCTTGCTCTAAAACCAAGCTGGCCTGATAAGACAAGCTGGAAAACGCTGAGTATGGTTGGCCTGGTCAATATTGCCGCATTCTTCAGCCTGATCTTTGTCATGGCTTTAACGCTGCCATCAGCCATTTCGGGGGTCGGTATGGTGTCTGTCCCTGTCTTTGCCATGGGCTACCATTGGCTGGTCCGGCGTCAACGACCATCGCTGATTCAGTTGATGTGCGGTCTAGGCCTGGTGCTGCTCGCCTGGATGTTATTTGATCCTAAAACCCTTAGCCTCAACCCGTTTGGTCTGATGGCCATGCTGGCAGCAATCATGTGCATCATTTTTGGTTCAACCCTGACCAAGGCACTGGGTGGACGCATTCACTGGTGGTCAGTGCTGACCTGGCAACTGATCATTGGCGGCCTGGCGCTGAGCGCGGCTGCACTGGTACACGCTTTGATTGAACCTCATGCCTATCTGGAGGCGCTACATCATTTTTCTGCCCGTAACGCTATCGGCATCCTATGGATAGTGGTGGCCAATACTGTTATCGGTTATGGTTTGTATGTGTGGCTACTGCAACGTATGTCGGTGGTCGATTTTACCTTTGGCGGTATCGCCAATCCGGTGGCCGGTATTGTGTGCGGGGGCTTGTTACTGAGTGAATTTTACCAACCGCAGCAATATGCCTTGATGGCCGGGATGATCGTCATGTCATTATTACCTCAGGTGATCGCGCTGCTGCGTCAGCGCCGCCCGTTAAAACTGGCTGCTCACTCGTGAGCGGCCTAATTTAATTAGGTTTTGATCTGTATAGAAAAAAGGACTTAGCTAAAGCCTAGTCTGACTCATGGAACCTTACATATCATGCGTTTTTTAAAGCATTGCTGACCAAACTCAGCTATTATTTGCTAATCAAATGGTTATCGCCTAGTGACTTCCGATACATAATGACTGACGACGATTTCAAAAAATCCACGGCCAACCTCAAACAAGCCGTTCCACTGATGATCAAAAACCATGTTGCCGCGACGCCTGCCAACTACGCGCTCTGGTACACCTATGTTGATAACAGTATGCCTCAGTTGAACGAGGAGATGGACGCCATTCTGGCCAACTTCGATCTGTTCCCGCCAGCCACTGGTGAGCATCTCTACAAGACGCACATAGCGACCAGAGCCGAAACCAGCGTCAGTGAACTGCGCAACAATATCGAATTGCTGGCCAATGAAATCTGCTGCTCCATGTCAGACACCATGACGGACACCAGTGCATTTGAGGCCGCTATCGATAAAAGTCTGAATGACCTTGAACGGGTTGAGCATGAAGAGCTTTCCATCGAGGAAGTGATGATGATGATCCGTCAGTTTGTCAGTGAATCACACGATATCCGGCACTCGACCCGTTTCCTCAACAACCAGTTACAGAGTGCCAGTCAGGAAATATCACGCCTGAAAGCGCAGCTGGCGACGGTACAGCGCGATGCCCTGTTTGACAGCCTGTCTGGCCTGTATAACCGCCGAGCCTTTAATGATGATCTGGCCGCCCTAATGCATGGCCACCAGCCAATGAGCATTATTTTGCTCGACATCGATCATTTTAAAAGATTTAACGACGAATTTGGCCACCTGTTCGGCGACAATATCATACGCAGCCTGGGTAAACGTCTGCAGGCGAGTTGTCGGGAAGGTATCACTGCTTATCGTTTTGGCGGCGAAGAGTTTGCACTAATCCTGCCGAATAAATCATTGCGCAGCGCACGCCAGTTCGCCGACACGTTGCGCCGCTCAATTGAAAAACTCAAGGTACGCGATCGCCGCAATAATAACCAGGTTGGTAACATTACCGCCTCGTTCGGAGTTTCGCAGCGTGATGACCTTGATAGCGCGCAGTCACTGCTCGATCGGGCCGACCAAATGCTGTACGACGCCAAGCACTTGGGACGTAACCGGGTGATGCCGATTTAAACAGGCACGTCAAGCAGCACACAACAGCTTTGCGAAACGCTGAGACAATAAAAAATCCACCGATTTAACCCGGTGGATTTTTTATTACTGAAGGCCTTACCCAAAGTAAACGCTTTGGCGATGAATCAAGTTACCTAATATCACTGTGCTATGTATCACTCTGATATAAGGCTCTGATTGATATCACTGCGCGGCTTTTCACCGCAACGTTTTGCTATCACAGATTAAAGCAGTAGCTCAGGCAGTAGTCTTCTCCGCTTTTGGACGTGTATTCTTTATCCTCACTGCACGCCTGTGGTCTGCCACGCTCGTCTCCCTTAATAAGGCTTATCCAGTGACGCATCGCAGCGGTCGGTTCCGTCTCATCACACATCTGACAGAAGGTGGTACAGGTCTCAAGCTGGATATCGTCAATCTCTACCAACTCAACGCTGCCGGTGCCTTTCATGCAGCCCAGCAGCACTTCTACATGGCAGCCACTGCCATCACGCAGCAGGATTGAGCACGGATTGTCTTTTCCGCCAGTGTACGCCACAAAGTGTTTCGGATATTTCAGTCCACTGTGAGTACCGTCTTTGAAATAGGCCAGTACGTGACTGTAATCAATCATGTAGCTAGTCACATCTTGGTGTGAGCCATTTTCCAGCGGAAACAGGCGATCGAGCAGCTGTTTGGCTTTGGCTTGTTTTTCACACTGCTTATCAGCGCTGATCGTCTCGACGGCGAAGACAGCTTCAGCGATAAATGGTTTCGGTTGTTGTTGGATTTCTGTTTTATCGAATGTCAGCATATTCATCGTCTTTCCCTCATGGATAACCAAAAATGTTTCGTCCTGTGCATTCACATTAAGCTGGTTAAGTATTTTTGTTTTCCAGTTTGTGACTTGCTTGTTTTGTAGATTAGCGGATTTTTTACTACAATTTCACAACAAAAATTTTACAATGTGAATTTTACAAAATGGCCGTGTCAAAAAGCTTAGTCAGACAGTCTCATTTTCTCGGGACTAAAGTCAGAAACCTGAGAAAACGCAATCACTTAACAATGGAGGATCTCTCCGCACGCTGTATTCGGGTTAATCCGGAGTACGCGCCATCCGTCTCCTACCTGTCGATGATTGAACGGGGCAAACGGGTACCAAGTGTGGAAATGCTCGAGGTGATCGCCAATGTATTTCAAACAGATCCGGCCTGGTTTCTCGATGACGAGCCGGAGCAGGCCGATATCACCCCGGACAAAGGTAACCGGGGCGGGATCAGCGGCATGGCTCTGGAGCCAAGCTTCTTGTTTTCGAACGACATTTTGCAGATCGCCATACCGGAAATGCTGTCACAAACCGGCATTACCGGTCGCCAGTTTGCTCATCTGCTGATCCGAGCCCACCAGGAAAGCCTGCAGAACCATTTTCCCGATTTGGAACGTGCTGCTGAAGAGGTCGGTCTTAAACGTCTGAACCTGGCGGTGGAAGATCTGTTCGATATCGCCAAAAGCCTGGGGCTGAATATTCGCTGGGTACAGCGTACACCTCGTGACGTGGTGGACGAGCTTGGGGTGAGTGCCAAACAGCTTATCACCTCATTTTTTGAACCTCCCGGCACCATTTATCTCAATGAAATCCTGCGCCAGCATCCGACACGGCTTAAATATGATCTGGCGGTCTACATTGGTCACAATGTCCTGCACAGCAAAGACGGCCTGAAAAGCGTACTCACTGTCGGTCATACGCAGGGCTGGGAAGAGCAAGACAGCCAGCCCACTTCAGAGCTTAACTCGCAGGATATTCTGCAGGCGTGGCGAGACTTTGAATCGAGCTTTTTTGCCGGTGCCCTGCTGTGTCCTAAAGTTCCCTTCCGCCAACTACTCGACCGCAATGGCTATGAAATTGATGTGCACCTCAAAGCCGGTGTATCACCGTCGGTCGCGATGCGCCGTATGACGGTCGTTTCACCCTACCCGTACTGGCACTATTTCGATGCTTACGGAGCAGGAAAGCTCAAAGCGGTTTATCGTGGTAATGGTATCCCTCTGCCCTGGGGCAATATGCGTAAAGTTAACGACCCCTGTCAGCACTGGGCGGTTTTCCGTCGCCTCTCTGAGCCTCAACCGGACAGCTCCGCACAGATCTCGATTCTCAACGTCGGGGACGAACCGCGTATTTACTGCTGTGAATCGATCAACATGACCGATCCTGCCGGCAATAACCGGGTGTTGTGCGCAGGTATCGATCTTAACCCGGCCATTGCAGCGCAAGGTGGAGATGCACTGGCCATCGCAGAAGAGCTGAAAGCGTCTTGCGTCAGTCACGGCGGGAGTACTGTGATTCCGGGCACAATTAAGAAAGATTTACTCACTATCGCAAAAATTCTTAATATTAACTGGATTGAACGTGGGATTGAAAATGAAGCCCGCTTGATTTGCTCACGTGGTGCAGTCTGTCCGCGTCAACCAAGCTGCTATGCAAAATGCGATGGAGAAGAGTAAAAGTCACACAACATCCGGCCAACTAAGATATTAATGTAAAAAGTTAATTGCCGGAAAAAGAGCAAAAAAAAAAGGTTCATCGCGGATTAGCGGGAACTTAAAACAAAAACGGTAGTAAGTGATAAGGTTACATCGCCAAACACAACCTTACACAAACTACCGTTTTCATGCCGAATCATACTTTCCTATCATCGTTCTGGGAAGGCTTTCATGTCGTAAAGTCTGTACAAACGTCTTCTCTCATCACGATTACTCTCCAACCCAGCACAACTGCTCGATGTTCATGTGGGCAACATGTTCAAGCCATACATGATTATCAGTGGCGCACGATTAAGGAAGCGATGATTCTCGGCGTACCCGTCGAGCTATCCCTACAAACAAGGCGTATCAAGTGCCCTGACTGCGGTATCAAAACCGAATCTATTTCTTGGCTTGAACCTTTTGCTCGCCTGACTAACCGCTTAAGAAGTTACATTGAGCAGTTGTTGCCTCTTCTTCCTATCAAACATATTGCCCAGATGACGGGGGTTCATTGGCATACGATTAAGGCGATAGATAAGCGTCGGCTGCAACATGTGGTGCCAGAGGTTAACTGGGCAGAGCTGAGACAACTGGTCATGGATGAGTTTGCTCTCTTCAAGGGACATCGTTATGCCACTGTTATCGCGGATGCTAAGACGCATCAAGTGCTTTGGATAGGCGTCGGACGCAGCCGAAAAGATATCCGTCCCTTCTTTGAATTACTCGGTGAGCATAGCCAGAACATAGAAGCGGTTGCAATGGATATGAATACGGCTTTCGACTTTGAAGTGCAGCAACATTGTCCTAACGCCCGCATTGTGTACGACTTATTCCACGTGGTCGCCAAATTTGGCCGGGAAGTGATGGATAGAGTCAGAGTTGACCAAGCTAATCAACTCAAACAGGACAAGAAAACGCGCCAATGGGTGAAACGTTCACGCTGGGTTCTCCTCAAAAACAGAGCTAATTTAGACGGTAAGCAGGAGAGCTATCTGAGTGAGATACTGAGCATGAACAAGGACTTAATGGTGACGTATTTACTTGGCTCTCAGCTTAAAGAGTTATGGAGGTGCCAGTCGGAAAGAGAAGCGGAAGACTTATGGGACGTATGGTGGGAGCAAGTTCAAGAAAGCGGGATCAAGCCGCTTATGGACTTCGCGAGAAAGCTCAAACCGTATCTTCATGGCATCGTTGCTTCTGCAAGCTACCCACTCAATACCTGTACGCTCGAAGGGATAAACAACAAGATAAAGTTAATCAAACGAATGGGCTACGGTTACCGAGATATCGATTACTTTTTTTTAAAGATAAAAGCGGCTTTCCCCGGAAAGCCGCGATGAACCAAAAAAAAGCCAATCGCAATAAAGGCGGTTGGCTATATATAGATGTGAACAAGATGGTTCACTAACAACGTCAGTTGGCTAGGTGACCCTCGGCTTAAAAGGGTCACTGTATATAAAGCACATAGCGTGCCAACTTATAAAATGCTTTAAATACGGGGTTACCGGTGAAAAATAGAACGATTTCATTACAACTGATATCATAATACAATTGCGATTTGCAATTACTTGCATTTTGCAACGCCAATAAGCAATCTAACACTAAGCATGCTAACTCATAAAGCCGCTCGGTAACCTAACGTAACAAGCAGCGCACGGACACCCATTCGTTTACCTGAGGTCAGAGTCATCGCGCTTATCTCCTGTTACTGTGAACGAGCCGCCCCGTTATAGTGGGCGTTATGAAACTACAACAATTAGAATAAACAAATCAGTCGTTAAATCCACACTTAAATTGTTATTTTGGTTGTATAAATTATGGAAAAAGAGACATCAGGATTATTTGATAACAGCCCACAATGGATCGATATTGCAGATGGACGTTTGCTGTGGGTAGAACATTTTCTGCCTCAAGCAGAGGCGGACGAGATTCAGTCCGTGCTGACGCGTGAACTCGCTTGGCAGCAGGAGTCGATCACTCTGTTTGGTAAGAGGGTTATTCAGCCACGCCTGCAAGCCTGGTATGGTGACCACAGTTATACATATTCCGGACTGACTATGGCGCCCACCCCCTGGACTCCAACCCTGAATACGCTGCGCCAACAGTGTGAACTAGCCGCACATTCATCATTTAATTCAGTGCTGGCCAACTTGTATCGCGACGGACAAGACTCTATGGGCTGGCATCAGGACAACGAACCGGAACTGGGCCATCAGCCTGTGATTGCCTCGTTGTCATTCGGTGAAACCCGTCGTTTTGTGTTAAAACATCTGCACAGCAAAGAGAAATTTGAGCTGCTACTTGGGCACGGCTCACTGCTGGTGATGGCAGGCCCTACCCAGCACTACTGGCAGCATTGTGTACCAAAAACCGCAAAGCCCAGAGAGCCGCGTATCAATCTGACTTTTCGGTATATTTACCCTTAGAAGATTTAATATTGCTGTGTTTTTACACAAGCCTGACGTCAGTTTCACTTCACATTAGGACTATCTTCTATGCTTAGTTGTTATGAATGGTCATTTTCAGGCTTACTATGTTGCTACCTCGCTCCTACCTAATCAGCTTACTTTCTGCAGCACTGCTGATGCCTCAACCGGCACTTGCCGCGTCAATGGCTCAGGCAGACAGCGCCAATGAGAATAATAGCGCATCGGTTGACAATTATGCTT
Source organism: Vibrio sp. ABG19 (assembly GCF_029962385.1). Classification (NCBI taxonomy): domain Bacteria; kingdom Pseudomonadati; phylum Pseudomonadota; class Gammaproteobacteria; order Vibrionales; family Vibrionaceae; genus Vibrio; species Vibrio sp. ABG19. Next base: position 266,524 of record NZ_CP071707.1, read on the forward strand.
ACACCGCCGATCTGATTCGAAATACCTTTGAAAGTCAGTTGTACACACTGCCCGCTTTTAAAGAAGGCCACTATGGTCTGAGAATGTATCGCCAGACGCTGGATGACAAATACGCTGCTGCGGTATGGAGTGATATGGCCAGAGTAGCCAGTCAGCTCAACTATTTTGCGGCTGAAGTGAATACGCCCGAGCAAATTTATCTCTATTCGCAACAAAAGCTTGCCAACTACGGCAAAGACCCCTCGATTCGTTCCAAATTGCGTTACACCGTATCGAAACATACCCCGGAATATCTCTACCTTGGTCTTGATCTACTCGGCAGTATGGCGAGGGCCAATGAATATGGCCTCAAACACCGCTCCGATAAGCTATTTAGGAACATCATCCGTCGCTACGACTTCAGCAACTATGCCACGAATCCGGAAATGATCCGTGCCTGGGCAGCACAGTTGGCCAATCAGGTTTACTGGCTACGCCAATTGGGTGAGCAAGATGTGGTCGATAAGTTTATCCAGGCGTTTCGCGCAACCTATCCAGATAATGAGGATGATGACCTGTCACCACAGCAATTTGAAAATAAATTGTATGGCATGACACACATTATTTTCGCCGCTTCGGAATACTATCAACACCTGGTCAGTGAACAGCAATATCAGTGGATATACGATTATCTGCGCGCCAATATCGATACCATATTGCAGCATGCCAAAGAAGATGTGATTGCCGAAGTAGGCATCAGTTTCTTATTAGCAGGACTGGATGATGATCCCGTGGTCGACAAGACCCGCCAGGCCATCGTTCAGGCAATGAATAAAGAAGCGAGCATGGTGCCTTCCGTCAGAGGAGGCACCAACCTTGCCCGGGGCGAACATCGTAATGTGCTGGCGATTATGCTGCTCGACTGGCAGGGCGTACATGAAGCGCCAACGTTCGCCCATCAGCCGGACATTTTTGCCGACTTGCCGTTCGGACTGGAACCGGCCAAAGTCGCTCCAAGCCCCACTCCGGCCATCCAATAAAAGCGCCCCAGACAAGTAACAACTTAAGCGGAATGCAGTTTGTGGGCGGTGGCCGCTTTCCACAACATTGGTAAGACATTAGTCATCATGGTCGCGACAACAATCAGCAGCAGTCCGAGATTCTGAACCGGGCTGTATTGCACATCGAAAAACACCACCTGCAGCACCGCAGAGAACAGCAGATTGGTAAAAATCAGCGGTGCCAACTGAGATCCGGACTCAGCCAGCCGATACGCCTTAGAACGAAAGATCTGCGTATTAATCACCAGCAGGGAAACCGCGAGCAACGAACCGACAATGACCAATAATTGCGGGTTCAAGGTCAATTGGCCTGCGGCTTGCCAGGGCACGAAGACGAGCATCGGCAGCAAAACAATCGATGCGATACCCAAACTCCACAGATTGATATCAACCGAACGCATGTTACTTTTCGATACCCGATACAGACACAGCTGAGAAGCCGCGTTAAGCAAGCCAGCCAACAGGCCTGACATCAGCTCCGGACGCCATTCGACATGTCCGACACTGCCGGACAACATCACCACGCCAGTAAAAGTACTGACTAACCCAGCCAGCGTCGTCAAGGGCATGCGAACACCAAAAAAGAGCTTTTCTAACAACGGAATGAACAGCGGCCCGGTACTGAACAACACCACACTTTCAACCAGCGTCAAATGTTGCAACGAATAGATGAAACAGAGCTGACACGCCGCCAGGCACAATGCACGCATCGCCAGCGGCTTGTACATACTGCGCGTTGGCAAACGCAATTGAGTCAACGCGAGAAACACCAGTAAAATCAGTGATGGGATGGCAAAACGCAGCACACTCAGCAGACTGAGTGGTAATACAGTAGTCAGGTACTTGGTCAGTAAACCTGTGATGGACAGGCTGGCGGTCGACGACAGCATAAACACCACAGGTAATAATTTGTTGGGCATGGAATTCTCCTTCATCTGGCGCTTATATTACGTCAGTGACAGCGGAAAAAATAACGAGTAATATTGACCAAACTTGTTAGAAAAACTTACACATGCGAAAACTACTGCCTCTTAAATCCCTGTACTCATTCATCGCTGTGGCAGAAACCGGCAGCATGACTGAAGCGGCACAGGTACTCAATGTCAGCCACTCAGCAGTAAGCCAGGCGATTAAGTCACTGGAAAGCCAGCTTAATCAGCCGCTGTTTAACCGGGTCGGACGCAGTGTGATCCTCAATAGTGCCGGTAAAAAATATTACCGCCAGATAGCCCCCGCGCTGGAACAGATTGTCGATGCAACCGAGTCCATGCTGGTAAGTAATACCCCGAACCGCCTCACTCTCAACATGATTAACTCTCTGGCGCTGCATTGGTGGATCCCGCGCGTACCCAAATTCCAGCAATTTGCGCCGGAAATTGATATTCGTATCTCGACCCTGACCGGTGCATTTTCACTCGAAGCTGAAGGTGTGGATGTGGCGTTGATCCACGGTATCAAAGAGGAATGGCAAGACTATTATTGTGAAAAGCTGGCGGATGATGAGCTCAGCCTGGTCGCACATCCGGAGTTAATTCAGGCACTGACCGACACCTGCACAGAGTCGGTCATTCAACATTACCCGGCCATTTTTGCCGCCAACACCCGGCGTCAGGACGACTGGAAAATATGGTGCAATGCCAATCAGGTTTGTCTGCCCAAACAGCATAAAAACCTGACGTTTACCACCTCGGCCCAGGCTGTACAGGCGACGATACGCAAACTGGGCGTTTTTGTTACCCACCGCCAGTTTGTGCGCGAAGAGATCGACCATGGTTTGCTGACCGAAATCGGCCAGGTCACTGTACATCCGAAGCAGGGGTTTTATTTTGCCTGCCAGAAAGACAAACTCACTCTTGAAAGCGTCATGTTGCTGCGTACCTGGCTGACACAGGAATTTTCATCGGCGTAATATGATTTGATTAAACTGCAGCAGAATGAGTTTTCAGCCACATCAGGTATCAGCGCCGGACATCCCCTCCCCTTAATATCTGTATTGCTATACGTAAATATCCTTAAATGTTCAAAGGTTGAATTAAGTCACATCCTTTTTTTCATACCTTGCTTCAGACAAAAAAATCTAATCTAGACTTTAATCGAGCGGGTTTACAATATAAGGATATGATACCCATGGGTAATCTGGTCGGAAGTCGACTCAGAGAGATGGCAGAACTGGGCCAGATACGCAAACAACAAATTGTGCTGTTAAGTGCTGTGATTACGGTGTTCGTGCTGGTGCTGTATACGGTGCTCGACGCTGCAAATGCAAGTTGGTGGTATCTGAGCTTTAACATTGCCTGCTCACTCCTTGTGGGTGGCAGTCTGCTCTATTCTTTCAAACACACTTTTAGTCTGGCTGGCTATGTCCTCACTGGGGTACTTTTGGCGCAGGCGGTGATTGTTTTTTTGATGGGAGAACTCCACCCCAACCGACTTTTCTGGCTGTATCCAATTATCGCAACGATCATTTTTATCAACCGCTTTCCTGTCGGCCTGCTGCTCAGTGGCGGATTTTGCCTGTTAAGCGCTCTGACCATCTATAGCCGTCACCCCAGCCTTGGCGGAGAAGCGATGGCTGCCGATCGCTTGATCATCAGTCTGCTGGTGCTAAGCCTTATCTGTAATATTTGCACCTACTTATACACGCAGGCGGCAGAGTATATTCAGTCACTTTATCAGGAAGGATTGGAAGATATGGCCTACACCGATCGCCTGACTGGCCTGGCGAATCGCTGGAGTTTTGAGAACTGGGCCAAAGGCAAGCTGGAGCAGCAAAGAAATCGGGAGTCACTGACTGCACTGGTATTTATTGATATCGATGACTTCAAAATCATTAATGACAATTATGGTCATCAGATAGGTGACCAGGTCCTGAAACACTTTGCTCAACGCCTGAAAAATAACGTCCGACACCGCGCTCAGGGGACAGATCAGGACGACTATTCGATTGCGCGCTTTGCCGGCGATGAGTTTGTCATCCTGCTCTATGGGGTGAAGAATAAACTCGATCTCGACCATATCCTTGAACGTATTAGTCACCTTTTTCATGACAAACTACAAGAAGAAAACCGCACCTTGTTTAAACAGCTCACCGTTAGTGCCGGTGCCGCTCTGTTTCCGAACGACGCCAATAACCTTGAAGAGTTGACCCGCTGCGCAGACAAGGCAATGTACGCCGCCAAGCATCATGGTAAGAATCAGTACTGCTACTACCATACATTATCTGAAACGCATCCTCTCGAAGAAAAGACAGCTCACATCACGACCACACCTCTGCACGCGGTCAGGCAGACATATACATCAACCATAAGCCAGTGATAGCAAACACCACCAGCCAGATAGCATAACGGGCCGTATTAGGTTTGTCAGGTTTGGGCTTGATCAACGGGCGCATCGCCAGCCGTCTGGCTCTGCGGGTCACTTCCACGATCGAGGGCTCTTCAATCTGTCTCAGTTCTTCACGCTTTTGCTCCGCATGATTTGCCGCACGGGTAAAACGCTGCAGCTGATCCAGCGTTAAGTCTTTGTCCGGGTCGTAACGCGGATTCTGATCCGTATGTTTGGGAAGTACCGCCATAGTGACCTCCTCACTATTATCTTTCTCTCGTTAGTCGCCATCCACTGATTTTGTTACAGCATATTGTTTCAAACTAAGTCCAAATCTTTGACTATCAAAACTGCACGACAACGCGTGATGACACGCAAAATATCAACCACAAGTATCACGGGCTTTCAGGGCTTGGCGCTTCACCAAACAGCCACGTTAATAAACCCTATTCTTGTACGTAAAACCTATTCTGTGCTTAAAAAACCGCTGTTCTAAGTATAGTTGAGAGACAGAAATCCGTACAAATCACAAAGTTGTTCAAATATATTGAATGACTGCCTCAACTGTGAAGACTCCTCTTTCTAGTGCACTGCACTACAATTGCCCCATGTTCTACCAACGGAGAAGAACCATGAGTAAAGCAAGAGCCATTCGACAGTTGATCCCTGCACAAGCCACCTCAGACGGTGACGGCGTCAAAATTCGTCGTGTCGTAGGATTTAACAACGCGAGCTTCTCTCCATTTTTGATGGTAGATGAACTGAAATCCGATGACCGCGCCGATTATGTTGGTGGTTTTCCACCACACCCGCATCGTGGTATCGAAACCCTGACTTATATGATGCAGGGCCACTTTCAGCATCGTGACCATATGGGCAATGTCGGCGAGCTTCGCAGCGGCGGCGCACAATGGATGGCGGCTGGACGCGGTGTGATTCACAGCGAAATGCCGATTATGGAAAACGGCGATCTGCACGGTTTCCAGATTTGGATTAACCAGCCGGCTCGCGACAAGATGATCCCGGCTCGCTACCATGATTTTCAGCCGGAGAGCATCACTGAACATAGTACAGAGACACTTGGCGTACTACGCGTATTAGCCGGGGATATCAATGCTAATGGTGACCAACTCCAGGGGCCACTGACACAAACCGGTGTACCGGCAACGGTCGCAGACTGGCGTGCTGGGACAGGCCATACACTGACCATGCGTACCATTGAGACCTACAACATGATGGTGTATGTCTACCAAGGAGTGATTAATATTGATGGCCATCCGGTCAAGCAAGGTGAAATGGCGATATTAACGCATGGAAATCATGCAGAATTGGCAGCCCTGCAAGCCAGCGGCGCACTGATTTTTTATGGTGAGCCGATTCATGAGCCAGTGGTCCATTACGGTCCGTTTGTCATGAACAGCATCGATGAAATTGAGCAAGCAATTAACGATTACAATAGCGGCATCTTTGAGACGTATTAACCGGGGCATCAATCAACCCGGACGTTGATTGACCGAATAAGTGATTCACCGCGCAAGTGATTAAACGATGTTCTGATTGACTGTTTTGCCGAGCCTGTAAGGTTTCAGCTCTCGACACAAAAAGTGAATATCCATTGCCATTCCTTTTTGTTTTTGCCACACTCATTGCGAGTGTGGCATTTTTATTGGCGCTAACTTCTGTGCCTGACGGGGTCGTCACGATAAACAGGACACGCCAATCGATGGCCAGCGGGCAGCATCCGCAAAGCGCTACCCACCAACGACTTATTACAGGTATTCACACAAGTAAGCGGTAGTGGTTGCCACTTTTACATCAAACGATGAATCACCTTCAACATCGAACGCCTCGCCTGCGTTAAAGGTCTGCCAGTCTGCATCCGTGGGACGTTTAATCGTCAGCGCACCGCTCACAACTGTCATACGTTCCGGCGCACCTGTGCCGAACGTGTACTCACCGACAGACATCACACCCACACTGATGGTGTTGGATTCCTGCTCAAAAGCCAGAGATTTTACATTCCCGTCGAAATAGGTGTTTTCCTTAATCATTTTTCTTCCTTGTCAAAGTGTATTCATCACTAACCTGTGTTAGCTGACTGTTTTTAACCTAAGTTTGACCATTACACAAGATGTAAACCATGCTTTATAACAGTCGGCTGCCATCACTACAGCGTAAAACAGGCTAGGCCAGATACGTCACCTAAGATGTGCAGGTAAGTTAACCCAGGGTATTAAGCCGTTACGGCATACCATAGCGGACAATTTGGAATAAGGATCAAGCTTTGATGTGAGGAATTTGCGCTGCAACAGACGCTCAGACACTCTATCTCACATTGAATTTAAGGATATTTCTTCAAACAGAGTCAACACGGGAGTAAACAGCGTGGCGGCAGGTAATCAAGGAAATCGAGCGGAAAGCAGCCCTGCCGGGCCGCGCTTTGGCAGTATAGCCACCAAAGCAGTTTTCTGGCTCACGCTGTGTGCCATGGCGGGTGGATTCGCCGCTCTGATCCTGGTCAGTTACCGTGATTATGTCGATCAGAGCCACGTTTACGGCACCTGGATCGAAATCGGTACGCCGCCCTACCAGACGGATGTTCTGACCCTCAACGATCAGGGCGTATTTCGTAACGGCCGTATGGTCAGCACCCAATTTGAATTTGATGGTAAAACCATCTCCATCAAAACCGGCGGTGGTGTCAGCCTTTATCAGATGGCTGGAACCCCTAACTCACCTCAGCTCAAGCGTCTCAAACCCGACCTGCCTGCCCAGAGCCTTATCAAACAAGGCTATGAACACACCGTCAGCGATGAGCAGGTCGGCGGTCAGGTGCGCCGCGCCGCACTGTCCGAGCATTTCAGTGCAGAGTGAAACAGCGCAGGCGCTCCTAACTCCCGGCGTAAACAGAGCTTAGCCGGTCAGCACGTCGTCTTCAGGATACTTGAGCAGACTTGCCTGCGGGCGGGCCAGCATATAAGCCAGCGTCAGCGGACCAATACGGCCGATAATCATCACCACAATCAGGATGTACTTACCCGGTTCGGATAAATGAGCGCTCAATCCGGCGCTAAGCCCAACTGTCGCAAAGGCAGATATCGTCTCAAACAGCACCTGTTCAAAACTGGCCTGCTCTGTCAGCATGAGTAAAAACATCGCCACGGTCAGCAGGGCTCCGCTCACCACAATGATGGCGAGCGATTTAGTCACTGTTGGCCAGTTCACGCTGCGCTGAAACATTACCACGTGTTTCTTCTGGCGCAAGAATGCCCAGGTCGCTGCCACCGCAACGGCAAACGTCGAGACTTTAATCCCGCCGCCGGTTGACGTTGAACCGGCACCAATCAACATCAGCATGATCATAATCAGCATCGCCGGCTGAGTGAGCTGCGCCACATCGATACTATTAAATCCGGCGGTGCGCGCCGTCGCAGACTGAAAGAAGGCTGCGAGCCACTGTTGCCAGACCGGCAAACTTTGCATTGTCGCCGGATTGTTGTGCTCCAGCAGCCAGAACAACAAGGTACCTGCGACCAGCAGTAGCAGTGTCGCCGCCAGCATAATCTGGGTATGCAGGCTAAAGTAACGCCAGCCGTTGCGGCGATGCATCCACAAATCGCCGACCACAGTGAATCCCAATCCGCCGAATATAAACAGTCCTGCCAGTGTCAGCAGCAGCATCGGCTCACCGGAATAAGCACTCATGCTGTCTGAAAACAGCGAGAAACCGGCGTTATTAAACGCCGATACCGCGTGAAATAACGCATAGAACATGCCCTCTGCCCAGCCCATTTTCGGCACCCAATACCAGCACAGCAGCAGCCACCCGATACTTTCGGCAATCAACGCAAAAATAATAATTCGCCTGACCAGATGCTGCAGGTTAACCGAGCGATCCTGCCCGAGCGCTTCTTTGGCAATCGCCTGTTGCTTGAGGCTCAGTCGCACCCCAAACAGATAAAGCAGTACGGCTGACAATGTCATCTGCCCTAAACCGCCAATCTGCATCAGCAGCATCAGCAGAATCTTGCCTTCCAGCGTAAAATGAGAGCCGGTATCGACCACACCAAGACCGGTCACGCTGATCGCGGAAGTCGCGGTAAACAGAGCATCGGTAAAGCTAAGGCCAGTTTTAGAAAACACCGGCAGCGTCAGCAACACGGCCGCCGGCAGTAACACCGAAAGAAAGCTGAGCAGAATGATTTTCGGCTCCGAGCCCTGGCGCCGTTTTTTGTCCTGAATCGGGGTATAGAATATCCCGCTGCGTTCGTGCGGTATCATAAGTTCTGCAACTGCTTAGTCAGGGTTTGCTGCGGGCCGACTACGATCAACATATCGCCGATTTCCAGCACAGTATCCAGTGAAGGAGAGCAAGTCACTTCCGGTCCGCGTTTAAATCCCAGCACCTGAATGCCTTTTTGATGATAAACCGGCATATCACCGATGCTTTTACCCATCATCTGAGATCCAATGACCACTTCGGTCAGGGCAAGACCACTGCCGAGTTCGATAAATTCCAGCACCCGGCGATCCAGCATCTTACGCGCAACCCTGATGCCCATGTCCCGTTCAGGCATAATCACGTGATCGGCGCCGACTTTGTGCAGTATTTTGACATGATACTTGTCGTTCGCCTTCACCCACACCGATTTGGCGCCGGATTCCTTGACCACTAATGTCGTCAGAATGGAAGCGTTGATGTCTTCACCAATCGCAATCAGCACCATGTCGTACTCTTTCAGTTTGAGTTCAAACACCGTTTCTTCAATCGTACAGTTGGCAACAATGGCCTGCGTGGCAAAATTGAGCGCCATTTTGACTTTGTCTTCATCAATATCCACCGCCAGTACCTGAGCTCCCGCTTCCATCAACTCCTCACACACCGACAGACCGAATTGCCCCAGTCCTATCACTGCAAACTGTTTATCACGAATTTTCATTCTGCTCCCTTATGCCCATCGACGTCATGCAAAGTTTTCTTTCTGCCAAAACTAGAGAGTGCTAAAAAGCTAAATTGTTCATTTTACATACCAAAGTTATATACCAATCTTCAGCATAACCACAATGTCCGCTGCATGTCATGTATAGAGAATGACGAGCTTTTCTGGTAGTTTGTGCGGCAAAACTTTCCTTTCAATTTTACTCACACAAGCACTCTCATGAGCATTGACGAACTAATCCTGCGCTTTGAACAATCCCCTTATCTGAAAGACTGGGACAACAGCGTACTACTGATCACTCTCGCCAGCTTTCTGGCTTGGGGGATATGGCGCCTGGCTTACCGCTACCTGTTTAACCTGACTGAGAAAACCCGGATTCACTGGGATGATCTGCTGCTGCACTCCCTGAAAACTCCCATCAGTACCCTGATCTGGTGCTGGCCAGGCACGATTTCACTCGGGTTGCTGCTGGATGACCACTTCCAGACCAAATTCAACTGGCTGCAAAACAGCAAAAAACTGATGCTGATTGCCATTTTTGTCTGGATTCTGCTGCGTCTGGTCGGTGAGGTCGAACGTCACCTGCTTGTGCAACGCGTCCATGATGAAACGACGGTACAAGCGGTATCCAAAGTGGTGCGATTACTGTTTATTATGACGGGATTGTTGTCGATTATGCAGGCATTCGGACTGAGCCTTAAAGGCCTGCTGACCTTTGGCGGAGTCGGCGGCCTGGTGGTGGGTCTGGCGGCCAAAGACCTGCTATCGAACTTTTTTGGCGGACTGATGATCTATTTTGATCGCCCGTTTAAAGTCGGCGACTGGATTCGTTCTCCGGATCGCCAGATTGAAGGTACCGTGGAGCGTATCGGCTGGCGCATGACCATCATCCGCACATTTGATAAGCGTCCTTTATATGTGCCCAACTCGGTGTTCAGCAACATTGTGGTCGAGAATCCGTCCCGGATGCTCAACCGCCGTATTCATGAGACCATAGGGCTGCGTTACCAGGATGCCGACAAAATGGAACGCGTCATCAACGATGTTCGTGACATGCTGCAAAATCACCCAGATATCGATGCAGAACAAACCCTGATCGTCAATTTCAATAGCTTTGGGGCGTCCTCGCTGGATTTCTTTATTTATACCTTTACCAAAACCATCAACTGGATTCGCTTCCATGAAGTCAAGCAGGATGTGCTGTTGAAGGTGATGGCGATTGTACGCCAGCACGGTGCCGATGTGGCCTTCCCGACCCGTACCCTGATGATTGATCCCGGCAGGCAGTCGCCACAACCCGACCAGGCATTGCGGGGCTCGGTAGCAGAAACGCGTTAAACCGGAGCATTTCGGCCTTATCAGTATGCAGGCCAAAAAATCGCCCCTAGCCGGGGCGATTTTGGCAATCACATCGAAATGTGATTACTTACGTAACGCATTCAACTTAGCTTGTGCCAGACCAAAAATCGTATCCACCGGATAACTGCCGTCTTCGGTTGCAACCCCGGCAGGTTTACCGGTAAACAACTCAATCGCTTCGGTCACGTGTTCAATCGCCCAGATATTGAACTCACCTTTCTCAACAGCTTTGACGATATCGGCACGCAGCATCAGGTTATGCATGTTGGATCGCGGGATGATCACCCCTTGCCCGGCATGATGACCTTTGATTGCACACACATCAAAGAAACCTTCGATTTTCTCGTTCACTCCGCCAATCGGCTGTGCCTCACCAAACTGATTCATCGAACCGGTAATCGCAATTTCCTGACGGTTAGGTTGTTTGGAAAAAGCCGACACGATGGCACAAAACTCAGCCATGCTGGCACTGTCTCCGTCTACACCACCGTAGGACTGCTCAAACGTAATCGTGGTCGTGAGTGGTACCCGGGCGGTTCGGCCAAATACCGAGTTGAGGTAAGCCGACAAAATCATCACGCCTTTAGAGTGGATGCTGCCGCCCAGATCAACACTGCGCTCGATATCAATGATATCGCCGTCGCCGTACGATGTAGTGGCGGTAATCCGGTTTGGCGCACCAAAAGCATGGTCGCTGGTCGCCAGCACCGACAACGCATTCACCTGCCCGACCGCCATACCGTCAGTCTGGATCAGGGTAGTGCCGTTGATGAAGCTCTCCATCACCCCTTCCTGAATCCGGTTAACCCGCAATTGCTGATTATGCAGCGCCTCATCAACATGGCTCTGGCGAATCATATTCGAATTCGCCTGACGCGCCACATAGTTGGACTCACGCAGCAGATTGGCAATATGAGCCGAATGCAGAGAGAGTTTATTTTGATCGCCGGTAATGCGTGAACTGTGCTCAATAATGCGCGCGATGGCTTTACGGTCACAGTGCAGCATATTGTTGTCATGCACTATGCTGGAAATAAAACGCGCGTAATGGAGCTCGCTATCGGCAGTGCGCTTCATCTCATCTTCAAAATCTGCCGTTACCCGGAACAGTTCGCTGAATTCAGGATCATAATGAGTCAGCAGTTCGTAGGTGCGGTAATCACCAAACAGAATGATTTTGACATCCAGCGGAATCGGTTCTGGATCGAGTGAAACCGTCCCCGTCAGGGTGACCTCTTTCTCCAACGATGTAAAACTAAGCTGACGCGAGCGCAACGCCCGTTTAATGCCGTCCCACACATAAGGCTGCTCAAGTACCTTCACCGCATCCATCAGCAATACACCGCCATTCGCTTTATGCAAGCTACCCGCGCGGATCAAGGAGAAATCGGTAAATACGGTACCTTTATAGGTCGCCGTTTCAACGTAACCGAACAGTGAGTGATAGTTGGGGTTCTCCTCGACCACCATCGGAAACTCTTCCGACTGACGACTGACCAGCACGTTGACTTTGTAACGACGTGGCAGTTTTTTATCCAGCGCCGCACCGGCAATTTCACTCTGCTCACCGCTTTCATCCAGGAAGATCTCGACGTTGTCGACGATGTCCTTTTGCAGTTCAGTCAGGTAACTTTTGACTTCCGGATAACGGCTGTAATCCTGCTTGAGCTGCTTGATAAAGTGGCTGATCACATCCAGAGTGACATCGTCGTTAAGTTTCTTGATTTTCTCGCTGTACGACTCTTCCCACTCGGTCAATTGACGCACCATATTACGCAACGCCACTTCCAGCTCGTCAATGATCTGACCAAACTGTTCCTGCTCTTTCTTACTCAGCGCATCAAAGGTTTCTTCGGTATGCTGCTCATCACCATTCATGGCGACAAACTGATAATCGCCCTGGGAGGTAATCGTCAGACTGATGCCCTGCTCGGTAGCAATGCGCGAAATCTCTTCCAGTTCGGTCTGCTGCTTTTGCGCCAGCTGATTCTTGAGTTTCTCAGCGCGGCTGAAATAGATTTCATTATCGAACGCCAGCGGAATCGCGTTCATCAGTTTGACCATCAGTTTTTCAATGTCCTGACGGAACGCCTGACCAACACCGCGCGGCAGCTTCAGCACCCGCGGCGTACGGATATCCTCAAAGTTAGCCACATAGCACCAGTCACACAGATGGCCGACATCGTGCTTATGACGTTTCAGATAACGCAGGATCATGGTGCGTTTGCCAAGGCCATTTCGCCCGATGGCGTAAATGTTGTAGCCTTTTTCCTTGATAGACATGGCAAATTCGACCGCTTTCTGCGCTCGTTCCTGACCAACAATCTCATCAATGGGAGCCAGTTCTTTTGTCGATTTACAAGGCAGTTTTTCAAGCTCTGCTACGTGGTAAAGCTGTGCTGCGTCTAGTTTTTGAATCGCCATCGCTCCGCTCCTTGGGTTTTTATACTTGTTCTTTTGTAGCCTAAGTTTAGAGGCAAAGCATAGACTTTTTAGTGACTTACCCCATATTCACGCCTGAATGGACAAATAATAACCAAATAATGACCTCAATTATAATAACAATTATTTGCAATTGATAATTATTTGCATTTAAATATTCACTGTTGAGTTAAGCGGAGAGTGATGATGGAAATAAAACAGTGTTGGACCAGCTATCAGCAGGCGGAAAATCTGCTCAAACATGGTCACTGGGCGCAAGCACGTTTTCTGTTTGAAGATGTGCTGCATTATCTGCCTGAGCATATTCAAAATGCGGCGCAGAATACCACGACCAAACCGTGCCAGATGGCCTGCCTTATCAGCGTCATGCGCGATGCGGCAATCAAACAGGCTGAGATTCTGACCAGCATGGGCCATCCGCAACGTGCGTTTGCTGTGCTCAATAACTGCTATGCCCTGTTGCAATTCACCTCAATTGAGGAATCCGATCTGATTCAGTCGGTCGCCGCTGTAATGGATCAATCCAGCGAGCTGTTACTCAACCAGATGACGCAGTTTTGCCTGTCACAACGCCAGGCATCCTGGCAGCTGGAACATGAACATCTGACCAAATCCCATCACTATTTCACTCAGCTCAAAGCCTACCGTGAACGCATCAGCTCGGCGGTGATGATCAACTAAATGGGCGCTCGCTGGCTGACCATCTGCCGCTCAATAGCTCAATATCTGCGTAAATAAAGTCACTCAGAAGTAGTGTGAGATCGCGAGGTATCTGGTCCGGATATGCTCAATCAGCAGGCGAACTTTATTGGGTAACTGGCGGGTAAACGGGTAAACCGCATAAATACCCAGCTTTTTCCCCACCTGCTGCGGAAAAATATCCACCAGCTCGCCATTGCGAAAATCGTGATACACCAGGCAACGCGGGACATAAGCAATCCCGTGCCCGCCCAGAGCGGCTTTGCGCAGCGCACGGGCATCATCGGTGGAAAAGGTTCCGGACACCCGCACAATATAGGTCCCTTTCGGGCTCTTGAACTCCCACTCACTGGCTCCCGTGGTCTGATAGGCGTACTGCAGGCAGTTGTGATTAACGAGATCTTCCGGTTTGTGCAGTTTGCCGTTGCGGGCAATGTAGGAAGGAGAAGCGCACACCACCCACTGTGAATCCAGGATATGACGCGCAATCAGACTGGAATCTTCCAGATAACCGGTGCGAATCACCAGGTCAAAGCCACCTTCAACCAAATCAACAAAACGGTTATCGAGCGACATATCCACCGTCAGCCCCGGATGGAGATTGCAAAACTCCGCCACCGCATCCGCCAGGATCAAATCGCCGGAAATACTCGGCACCGACATTTTGATATGCCCGCTGACGTTTTCACCAAATCCGGCCACGGCATCACTGGCTTCCTGGGTGGCTTGCTTCACATTTTTGGCACTGGCCAGCAGCGCCTTACCCGCTTCGGTCAGGGTTAATTTACGCGTTGTTCGATATAATAACTGCACGCCCAACTGCTCTTCCAGACGCGCCATTCTTTTACTAACTACTGAATTTGTAAGGTTATTTTGTTCTGCAACCTTGCTAAAACTGCCCAATTCCACTACCTGGGCAAACAAAATTAAATCATCCGCACGCATTTTATTTATCAACTTTTGGAAATAATCATTTTCATTATTTCTCTATATTGCAAAAAAATAAAGCAGTACATTCACGCCGTATTAACAAACCAATCACAAATATAAAAATTAGCAACCTGAGCTCTAACGTCTTACTTCTGACCAGCCGATGAAAGCGAGAAGACTGAATCGATCAGCACCGTGTTCATCAACAGCCCGTCAGGAATAACCGGTATCCTACAATACGCGTTAATCCACCCAGTGTGGGAGCTCATGGACAAGGAAGGACTCCATGAACGATACTCTGCTAGCCTTAGTGGCTTTTTCACCGATAGTGGTGGCGGCCATTTTGCTGGTCGGCCTCAACTGGCCAGCCAAAAAAGCCATGCCTGTGGCTTTCGCCCTGACCATTATCATCGCCCTCACTTTCTGGGATATGACCACCAACCGCGTGCTGGCCTCGGTCCTTCAGGGGCTGGGCATCACGGTCACCGTACTGTGGATCGTGTTCGGTGCTATCTTTTTGCTCAACACTCTCAAGCACACCGGCGCGATTAGCGCAATTCGTAACGGCTTTACTGACATCTCACCGGATCGCCGGGTGCAGGCCATCATCATCGCCTGGTGCTTTGGTTCATTTATTGAAGGGGCATCCGGTTTTGGTACTCCGGCCGCCATCGCAGCTCCGCTACTGGTTGCCATCGGCTTTCCGGCCATGGCTGCAGTACTGATGGGAATGATGATTCAGTCGACCCCGGTATCATTCGGCGCGGTTGGCACCCCGATTCTGGTCGGTGTCAATAAAGGATTGGATACCCATAACATCAGCGAGGCACTGCTGGCTAATGGCTCGAACTGGGAGGCTTACCTGCAGCAGATTACGGCCAGCGTAGCGTTAATCCATGCCTGTGTCGGCAGCCTGATGCCGGTGTTAATGGCCATGATGCTGACCCGATTCTTCGGCCAGAACCGCAGCTGGCGTGAGGGTCTGAGCATTCTGCCGTTTGCGCTGTTTGCCGGGTTGTCCTTTACCATTCCATACGCATTAACCGGTGTATTGCTCGGTCCGGAATTTCCGTCTCTGGTCGGCGCGCTCTGCGGTCTGACTATCGTCGTCACCGCGGCGAAAAAGGGCTTTCTGGTGCCGAAAACCAGCTGGGATTTCATGCCGGAGAAAGAGTGGCCGGTGGAATGGCTCGGTTCGCTGAAAATGGATCTGGACGAGGTAAAACGCAAACCAATGGGCCTGATGCTGGCCTGGACACCTTATCTGCTGCTGGCTGCGATCCTAGTCTTAAGCCGCATCAGCCCGGAATTTAAACAACTGCTGCTCAGCTTTAGCATCAATGCCAATAATATTCTGGGTGAGAATGGTATCAGCGCTTCCTTTGCCCCTTTATACCTGCCGGGTGGCATCCTACTGTTCACTGCCCTGCTGGCGGTACTTATCCAGTCTCGCAGCCTGAAGCCTATGGCGCAGGCACTGGGTGAATCGAGCAAAACCCTGGTCGGTGCCGGTTTCGTACTGGTGTTCACCATTCCTATGGTGCGAATCTTCATTAACTCCGGAGTCAATATGTCCGACCTGGCCAGTATGCCGGTGACCACCGCGAATTTCGCCGCGGGTCTGGTCGGAGACGCTTTTCCGGCGCTGAGCGCGACCGTTGGCGCTCTGGGCGCGTTTATTGCCGGCTCCAACACGATTTCCAACATGATGTTCAGCCAGTTCCAGTTCGAAGTGGCGCACACGCTGACCATTTCAAGCGTGACTGTGATTGCTCTGCAAGCGGTCGGTGCAGCGGCCGGCAACATGATTGCCATCCATAATGTCGTGGCCGCTTCAGCAACGGTCGGCCTGCTGGGTCGCGAAGGTGCGACACTGCGCAAAACGGTGATTCCAACTTTCTACTACCTTGTAGTAACAGGAATTATTGGCCTGATCGTGATTTACGGCTTTCACGTCACCGATGTGCTGATGACCGCTTAATTGTGTAGCGGAGACCAGCCTGGTCTCCGTCTTTTAACGCCCCAACCTGCCATGATGAAACAGGCGACTGACCTGTCCGACTGAAACGTTAGGAATGTATTTATGATTATCTCAGCCTCTACCGACTACCGCGCAGCAGCAAAAGCCAAGTTGCCACCCTTTTTGTTTCACTACATCGATGGTGGCTCATACAGCGAGCATACCTTGCGACGCAATACCGACGATCTGTCTGATATCGCCCTGCGTCAGCGGGTGCTGAACGACATGTCACAACTCGATGTGTCGACCGAACTGTTTGGCGAGCAACTAGCAATGCCAATCGCCCTCGCACCGGTTGGCCTGACCGGCATGTACGCCCGGCGCGGTGAAGTTCAGGCTGCAAAAGCCGCCTGCAACAAAGGTATTCCGTTTACCCTTTCCACCGTTTCCGTCTGTCCGATTGAAGAGGTCGCTCCGGCGATTGAGCGCCCAATGTGGTTCCAGCTTTATGTACTCAAAGATCGCGGATTCATGAAGAACGTGCTGGAACGTGCCAAAGCGGCCGGGGTGACGACCTTAGTATTTACCGTCGATATGCCAGTACCGGGTGCCCGTTACCGCGACATGCATTCCGGTATGAGCGGTCCGAACGCAGCAGTGCGCCGAGTCATGCAGGCGATGACTCACCCGGCCTGGGCCTGGGATGTCGGCCTGAACGGTAAACCGCATGATCTGGGGAACATCTCCAGATATCGCGGTACACCGACCAAACTTGAGGATTACATTGGCTGGCTCGGTACCAACTTTGATCCGTCGATTTCCTGGCAAGATCTTGAATGGATACGAGATTTCTGGGATGGACCTATGGTGATTAAAGGTATCCTCGACACCGAAGATGCCAAAGATGCGGTGCGCTTTGGTGCCGATGGTATCGTGGTATCCAACCACGGCGGCCGTCAGTTGGATGGTGTGCTTTCCACTGCCCGAGCGCTGCCGGATATTGCCGATGCGGTGAAAGGCGATTTGAAAATTCTGGTCGACTCCGGCATCCGTACCGGTCTGGATGTGGTTCGTATGCTGGCGCTGGGCGCAGACTGCACCTTACTCGGACGCGCTTTTGTTTATGCACTGGCGACCCACGGACAGGCTGGCGTGGAGAATCTGCTTGATCTGTTTAAGAAAGAGATGCAGGTTGCCATGACGCTGACCGGAGCAAAAACTGTCCATGAACTGTCCCAAGACTCTCTGGTCAGAGGAATCTAGTTCAACGCTGAGTTTGCAGGACCTCAGGCCCTGTAACTCTGAGATCAACAGACAAAAAAGCAGGCTTTCAGCCTCCGGTACTGAGAGCCTGAATAAAAACAGGAAGTCATATGAACAAGTCACCTTCTGCAGATCAATATCAGCAACTTGAACAACGGCTCAGTAGCCAAATTGACGCCGAGCGCATCATTACTCAGCAAGCCAAACGTCTGGCCTACGGCACCGATGCCAGTTTTTATCGTCTGGTACCGAAAATAGTGCTGCGCCTCAACTCTCTGCAGGAGGTCATTTTTGCCATTGAGAGCTGCGCTGCGCTCGGTATCCATTTTACCTTCCGTGCAGCGGGAACCAGCTTGTCGGGCCAGGCCGTGTCGGACTCAGTGCTGATCACCCTGACCGACGACTGGCGCGGTCACCAGATCCTCGATGATGGCCACAAGATTCTCCTTCAGCCCGGCGTCATCGGCTCAGATGCCAATAAATATCTTGCCCCCTACCAACGTAAAATCGGCCCGGATCCTGCCTCGATCAATAGTTGCAAAATCGGTGGTATCGCCGCCAACAACTCGAGCGGCATGTGCTGCGGTACCGCACAAAACTCATACCGCACCGTGGACAGTATGAAAGTGGTCTTTGCCGATGGTTTTGTGCTCGATACCCGTGATGAGGCCAGTGTCGCACGCTTTAAACAGCACAAACCGCAGTTAGTCGCAGGGCTACAGGCACTGTGCGCCGAAACCTTAGCCAATACGGAACTGAGCGAACGTATTCGTCACAAATATCGCTTAAAAAATACGACCGGCTACGCGCTGAATGCGCTGGTCGATTTCAGCGACCCGATTGAAGTTCTGGAACACCTGATGATAGGTTCCGAGGGTACATTGGGATTCATCGCGGAAATTACCTATAACACCGTCATTGAGCATAGCCACAAAGCGTCAGCTCTGCTGGTGTTTGCCGATATTGAGCAGGCCAGTCAGGCCGTGACGAAGCTCTCTCACACACCCGTCGCTGCCGTGGAGATGATGGACGGGCGCGCCATGCGTTCGGTCGCAGACCAAAAAGGCATGCCAGCCTTTATTGCCAACCTGGATCTGGAAGCCGCTTCTCTACTGATTGAAACTCATGCCAGTGATGATGCAACCCTGCAGGCACAATGCGACCAGATTCTTGCCGCCCTGAGTGATTATCAGATTCTGGAGTCCGTGCCGTTTACGTCCGATAGCCGCATGGTCGCGACCCTGTGGGGGATACGTAAAGGCATGTTCCCCGCGGTGGGCGCAGTGCGTGAAGTCGGTACGACCGTGATTATTGAAGATGTCGCTTTCCCGGTCGAATATCTGGCATCGGGTGTGCGCGATCTGCAGACGCTGTTTGATAAATACCACTATAGTGAAGCGATCATTTTTGGTCATGCGCTGGAAGGCAACCTGCATTTTGTCTTTACCCAGGGGTTTGAAAGTCAGCAGGAAATCGATCGCTACGGCGCCTTTATGGATGAGGTCGCTGATCTGGTCGCGGTGAAATATCAGGGCTCACTTAAGGCCGAACACGGCACCGGACGCAACATGGCTCCCTATGTTGAGCTGGAATGGGGCAAAGACGGTTATGCGCTAATGCAGAAAATCAAAGCCTTATTTGACCCGCACGGACTGCTCAATCCCGGCGTCATTATCAATGACGATCCTCACTCCCATATCAGTCATCTCAAACCTATGCCTGCCGCTGACGATCTGGTTAACCGCTGTATTGAGTGCGGATTTTGTGAACCGGTCTGCCCGTCACGCACACTGACCCTGTCACCGCGCCAGCGTATCGTGTTGTATCGCGAACTGCAGCGTCGCCGGGCAGCCGGAGAAGAGGTCGAAGCGAGTGAACTGGCCAAAGTCTTCGAGTACCAGGGTATGGATACTTGTGCGGCAACCGGCTTATGTGCCGAGCGTTGTCCGGTCGGCATCAACACTGGCGATCTGGTCAAAAAACTGCGCAGCGCCAAATACGAAAAATTTACCCCAATCGCGCGCTGGACCGCCGAGCACTTTGCCACCACCACCGCGCTGGCCAGAACCGGCCTCAAAGCCAATCAACTGGCGACCAATACTCTGGGCGCAAAAACCGTCGCCGGCCTGAGCAACGGATTGCGTCGCCTGACCAAAGGCAAAACGCCGCTCTGGATACCGGAAATGCCGCAGGCAAACACGCACCCACTTGAGCGGGCGGCATACAATCTTCCGCAACGAGAAAAGAAAGTGGTCTACGTACCTTCTTGTGCCAGCCGCAATATGGGCCAGCAACAAGATGCGCAGGATCAACGTCCGCTGACAGAAGTAATCTTGTCGCTGCTCAACAAAGCCGGTTATGAAGTGATACTGCCGGATGCGCTCAGTGAGCTGTGCTGCGGTATGCCCTATGACAGCAAAGGGATGAGTGAACTGGCCAGCAGTAAGGCGCAGCAGCTGGAACAAGCCATCTGGCAGGCCAGCAGGCAGGGGGAATATCCGGTGCTGATGGACACCAGTCCGTGTGCCAAACGCAGCATTGAGCAGTTTACTCAACCGCTCGAGGTGCTTGAACCGGCTGGATTTGTCAGTAAATACCTGCTCGATCATCTGGCGATCACGCCGAAAGATGAAACAGTGATGCTGCACATTACCTGCAGTGCACGCCGCCTGGGGCTGGAAAACGCCATGCAGGCTTTGGCCAAAGCCTGCGCGTCAGAAGTCGTGGTACCTGAACATATTCAGTGCTGCGGCTGGGCCGGTGATAAAGGTTTTACCACGCCAGAGCTCAATGCAGCAGCGGTTAAGCCGCTCAGAGAGCAGGTACCAAAGCAGTGCACGCGCGGGTTCAGTAACAGCCGTACCTGTGAAATCGGTTTGTCGCATCATAGCGGCATCCCTTATCAATCCATCTTGTATCTGGTGGATGAAGTGGCCCGCCCGCTGGTCAACTGACACTAATCAGGCACGACAGAGGTAAAAGGCCACAATCAGCAAGGCGCTCCCCGGAGCGCCTTGTGATAAAGCTAAGAGCCAGCAGACGATGCTCAGAACAGACGGCGTTTGAGGCCGGATTTCTCCAGAATGCGGGTCGAAATCTCTTCCACCGATAACGACGAGGTATTGATGTAAGGAATCGCTTCGCGCCGGAACAATCCCTCAACAGTCGCCAGTTCAGTCTGACACTGTTGAGTGCTGGCGTAATTGGAGCCGGCGAGACGGTTTTCACGAATTTCGGTCAGACGCTCGGCGTCAATAGTGAGACCGAACAACTTGTGGCGATGCATCTCAAACTCAGGCAACAGGCGCAGCGCACGGATGTCATCGGCAATAAACGGGTAATTGACGACACGCAGGCCAAACTGCATCGCCATGTAAAGGCTGGTTGGCGTTTTGCCGCTGCGCGATACGCCGAGCAGGATAATATCCGCCTGCTCGAGCCCCTTGAGTGATACACCGTCGTCGTGCGCCAGGGTGTATTCTATCGCCGCAATACGGTCAAAATAGGTATTGGTGTCTTTACCGACACTACGCGAGCGCTGCAACTTCGGCACCGGCTCCATCTGAATATCGTCTCTGACACGCTGCACTATGCTGTCCAGCACATCATAGCAATAAGCTGGCGCATTCAGCAGGCGCTCGCGCAGTTCGGGAACGACCATAGAAAAGAACACCAGCGGACGCACACCATTGCGGGTGTAAGAGAGCTCAATCTGTTTGATCAGCTCGCTGAGCTTGTCGCTGGATTCGATAAACGGGAAGGTTTGTTCGTTGGCCGGAAACGGGAATTGTCCCAGAACCACGTGACCAACGGTTTCACAAGTGATGGCCGTTCCATCGGAAACGTAGAATACATCACGACTTTGACTTTCTGTATGCATTTTTGTTTAAAACTTAAAAATAACTTGATTAGGATGTTACACATAATACCGATAATAAAACCCGGCATACCATTACGCCCCCCACAGCTTTAAAAATTTCCTGTGGATTTTTTTAAAGCTGATGCGTAATCGATTGCCACCCTACAAAGCTGCAATGTTCTGGAGAAAGACATGCAAAACAACACCCTCTGGTATAATGGCCTGTCCATGGAAGATGTCGACAAAGTCGGCGGTAAAAATGCATCACTCGGCGAAATGGTATCTAACCTAGCCAACGCCGGTGTTTCGGTTCCTAATGGTTTTGCAACCACCTCTTACGCATTCAACCAGTTCCTTGATTTTGAAGGCCTGGATGATCGCATTCACGAATTACTGGACGCTCTGGACGTCGAAGATGTTGACGCGCTGCGTAAAACCGGCGCCACGATTCGTCAATGGGTACTGGATGCCCCCTTCCCTGCCGATCTGGAGCGCGACATTCGCGACAACTATGAAACATTGATCGAAGGTAACCAGGATCTCTCTGTGGCAGTGCGTTCATCCGCCACTGCAGAAGACCTGCCAGATGCCTCATTTGCCGGCCAGCAGGAAACTTTCCTCAATGTGAAAGGCATTGATGCCGTTCTGGAAGCCACCAAACACGTTTACGCATCGCTGTTTAACGACCGTGCCATCTCTTACCGTGTACACCAGGGTTTTGACCATCGCGGTATTTCACTGTCTGCCGGTATTCAGCGCATGGTACGTTCAGACAAAGCATCTTCCGGTGTCATGTTCACTCTGGATACGGAATCTGGCTTCGACCAGGTAGTATTCATCACTTCAGCCTGGGGTCTGGGCGAGATGGTGGTTCAGGGTGCGGTTAACCCGGATGAGTTCTACGTGCACAAACCGCTGCTTGAAGCGGGTCAGGCACCGATCGTGAAGAAAACCTTCGGATCGAAACAGATCAAAATGATCTACGCAAACAGCCAGGAAATCGGCAAACAGGTGGAAATCGTCGATACCTCTGAACAAGAGCGCAACGAATTCTCTCTGACCGACGACGAAATCAAAGAACTGGCTAAACAGGCGTTGATCATCGAGAAGCACTACCAGCGTCCGATGGACATTGAATGGGCGAAAGATGGTATCGATGGCAAGCTGTACATCGTACAGGCCCGCCCGGAAACCGTCTGCTCCCAGAGCGAGCAGAACGTGATTGAACGTTACGAACTGAACAACAAAGCCGACGTGCTGATCGAAGGCCGTGCTATCGGCCAGCGTATCGGTAGCGGTACTGTGCGTCTGGTTGATTCGCTGGATCAGATGTCTCTGGTGCAAACCGGTGACATTCTGGTGACTGACATGACTGACCCTGACTGGGAACCGGTAATGAAGAAAGCTTCCGCGATTGTCACCAACCGCGGCGGCCGTACCTGTCACGCTGCCATCATCGCTCGTGAACTGGGTATTCCGGCGATCGTAGGTTGTGGTAACGCCACCAGCACGCTAACCGACGGCGCGACTGTGACTGTCTCTTGTGCAGAAGGTGAAACCGGCTATGTCTACAACGGCCTGCTGGACTTTGAAATCCGCCGCTCTTCCGTGGATGAACTGCCACTGCTGCCAACCAAAGTGATGATGAACGTAGGGAACCCGGATCGTGCTTTCGATTTCGCACAGATCCCGAACGAAGGCGTTGGTCTGGCGCGTCTCGAATTCATTATCAATAAGATGATTGGTATTCACCCGAAAGCACTGTTGAACTTCGACGCGCAAACCGACGAACTGAAAGCAGAAATCAACCAGCGTATCCGCGGTTACAAAGATCCGATTGATTTCTACGTCAGCAAACTGACCGAAGGCATCGCGACTATCGCGGCCGCTTTCTGGCCAAAACGCGTCATCGTGCGTATGTCTGACTTCAAGTCAAACGAATACAGTAACCTAGTCGGTGGTAAAAACTACGAACCGCACGAAGAAAACCCGATGCTGGGCTTCCGTGGTGCATCACGTTACATCTCGCCGGTATTCGAAGACTGTTTCGAGCTGGAAACTCAGGCGGTGAAACGCGTGCGTAACGAAATGGGCCTGAAAAACGTTGAGATCATGATCCCGTTCGTGCGTACTCCAAGCGAAGCGGCCTCGGTGATCGACATTCTGGCTAAGTTTGGTCTGCGCCGCGGCGAACAGGGCCTCAAAGTCATCATGATGTGCGAGCTGCCATCGAACGCCGTACTGGCTGACGAGTTCCTCAAGTACTTTGACGGTTTCTCTATCGGCTCCAACGACATGACTCAGCTGACACTGGGTCTTGACCGTGACTCCGGCGACGTTGCTCATCTGTTCGACGAGCGTAACCCGGCAGTCAAAGTGATGCTGAAGATGGCGATCGATGCGGCAACCAAAGCCGGTAAATACGTCGGTATTTGTGGCCAAGGACCTTCTGACCATGAAGATCTGGCTGAGTGGTTAATGGAACAGGGCATCAGCTCAGTATCATTGAACCCAGATACTGTGATTGACACCTGGATTAAACTGGGTGAAGTCACAGACAAATAATTAGCGCTGCTTAAATGAGAAAAACGCCGGTCATCGCCGGCGTTTTTTTGTGTCCTGGTTAACAAAAAACAATGAATATTTCTTTTTTCCACAAATCATACTATTTCCAGCCAAATAGCCATTCCTATACATTAATTTGAATCACGCAATAAATTCAGGTTCTATCCCATATTCCATGAACGGCTTTCTGAATAAAATCCAGACCATGGTCGATAAACAGAAAGGGATCTCACAGACGATTTATGCCAGTGTCTGGATGGCGTTACTACCTGCGTCGACACAGTACCCAGAGCCTAGAATCAACCCTTAATATCGGCACTCTGCTGGGGCAAATTACCCAAATGTCCGGACAGATAGCCACAGCAATGGAAGAGCTGTCCAGCACCTGTCAGCTTCACACCGACAGCATAGCGGCGATTCATCAGGTCACGGAACAGTCACAACACAGTGTCGCCGACATTGAAAACAGCATCGTCAATATCAAACAAGATACCGCGCGCTTGACCTAACTGTCAGCCACGTTCAGCCGTCATTAAGCTTTAGCGATATAATGCGCCAGTATCACAGCACACATGGTGATACTGGCGCTCATCCACTGACTGTATTTATCTTAGCGGCGTACTGTCAGTCGGCCCGCTAGCGATTGTCTTACAACTCGGTTGAGGTTCACCACCGCGCAGCCACGACGTCCAGCGTCGGCGCGGATTAATAATGAAATCCATCTCGCTATCCAGGCCATTGGCAATCTCGATATCAGCTGTTTGTTTTGCGTGAGGCAAAGCAACTCGCCATTGCCGGCTTTCGATCTGCTGCCCGTGTCTGATCTGGCGCGCCAGAACCGGATTGTAAATATTGAGAATGACCGGGCCGCTTTCATCAATCCCAATCGTCCCGAGGCGGATATTACCGGCAATCATAGGCAGCGGTGCCAACATACACAGCTCGCCGTGCTCATTGCGGCTTAGATAGCGTCCTTCTCCGCCCAGGCCATGTAAGTACAATAAATGCCCATGCGCAGCCTTGGGTATGATCACCATTCCCTCTAAGCCAGCGGGTAAGTGATTAATCACTTCCGATTTGCCCTCCGACCAAACGCTCGCACTAATCAGCGTTAAATACCCGCCCAGCAAAACCGCCGTCCATCGCTTCATATCTTCTCCTCCCCTGCCAGACCATACTGATTGGCCTGTTTCTCACCTGGCAGTAACATCAGTACCAGTAAAATCAGCACGCCAATCGCTGGCACCAAAAACACCAGACTCCACCAACCACTGTGGCCAAGGTCATGCAGACGACGCACCGTCAGTGCCAGCAGTGGTAAAAAGCTTGCGACGCTGTAACCTATTTCGAGCCACGCGGACCATAATGACGCTTGGTGAATATCGAGCGCGATCAACAGCAGACTCACCACCAGGTTGACTGCAAAAAAGGCCCAATAAGCATGGCGCGGGACACGGCCGGAAAAATCCAGTCCATGCTGCCAGGCCAACCAATACCATTTCATAGTTTCAGCTCCTTCACGGCTTAAACAGACAAACTGCATTCATCACGCAGTCAGCTCACTATCGCGATAGAAAGGCTTCTTTGCGTCCTCAAACCGGTTTTAGGTCTGCCTGAATCTGGTTTCAGTCCATTTGAGCTTCACTCCGGACGAGGTAATGGTTAGGCTAGCGCAAGTAAAACTTTGCCATTGCACACATTCCATCATGCCAAGATAAGGAAAACCGATGATCGCGATCCCATTGCCGTTTGTGGTCTCTATGCTGTTAATGCTGCTTGCCGTCATCTTGTGGTGCAAACCAGAGAATGACAGCAAACCGGCCAGCGGCTTTAGCGCGTTATGTGCGGTAACAACCGCCGTGGTGGGAATGCGCTGGAGTTTAGATGTAACTCTGTTGCGCTTATTGCAGCCGATCTTAGCCTCTCTGGTGCCGATGACCGCCTGGTACTGTTTCCAGCGTGCCCATCAAACAGGACGACTGTCACTGTTGCACTGGTCAGGTCCGATGTGTATCACTTTCGCGGTATTCAGCTATCCTTACTGGCATGCACCGCTCGACTTAATGTTAACCCTGCTCTATATCGGCTACGGCATACGACTGCTCTACTCATCGCGCGCTGAAGCGCAGCAAGTACGCGTATCTGATTTGGACAAGGTTCGTTATGCCGAGCAGTTGGCCGGTTGTATGCTGCTGTTCTCAGCCTGTATTGACGGTGCGCTGAGCATTGATTTCAGCTTCAACTCTGGCCGATATGCCATGTATATCCTCGCCATTGGCTACAGCGTGTTGCTGCCGCTTCTGGCCCTCAGCGTAATCCTGGTCAGCCGCAGTACTTTGTCTGACGAGCTAAATAGCCGCAGCCAAGCAGAGACAGCACCAGTAGCAGCAGTAAAAACAACCTCAGCGATGGCTACCAGTGATGCGCAGGCTATCGTGCGCAAACTCGACGATCTGATGCATACCCAGCAAGCCTATCTCGACCCGGACCTCACACTTGATCGTCTGGCGAGAAAGCTGACGATCCCGGCCAAACAGATCTCGGCCGCAGTCAACCAGATCCACGGCCGTAACATTTCCAAACTGCTGAACGAATACCGGATTGAACACGCCAAACAGTATCTGGTAAACAGTGATGAGAGTATTACTCAGGTTTACCTCAGATCCGGCTTTCAAACCAAGTCCAACTTTAATCGCGAATTCAGCCGCGTCACAGGACAGACACCCAGCGCTTATCGTCGCACCATGCAAGCCGAATAAGTATTATCGCCAGCCACGATTGTCAGGCCGCAACCATTAACCGGAACGGACGCCGTCCACACAAACATCAAGCAGGACAGACGTCCTCAAAAAGTGGGACAGACACCCTCAAAAAGTGCGGAATGACCGCAATCTGATTGACCCACAGTCAGGTGCCAACCGCCCTTAAACTGATCGTGACGCATTGTGCTCCACCTCTGTTGTTGCCTGTTTAGAACAGCTGAAATAACCATGCCGAATGTATGTGAAAGCGCTATCAATAAACACTGGTTTTAACATAGTTGTCACAAATAAAATCTAGCGATATTACGTAGGTTTTTTACATCATTTATTAATACAATTGATTGAATTATTAATGATTCACCCTAACTATTCATTAGTCCTGTTGTGGCACCTTTGTTGTTAAATAATTGTTATATCGCAAACTTTATCGCATTAGTTGTGCTTTTTTTGCTAAAAAAATCATCAAAAATATGTAACACTTATACTGTTTTGGTTGTTTAGTTACCAAACTCATCAACTAAACACGTTGTCTGTCGCTGGAGCCAAAGGATGTTCTAGAACACCCCGTTCAATAAAAAACCAAATAAAAAATATTGGACGACGGCTATCTAGTGGTCAGGGCGGATAACGGAGTAGTTATTATCTGCAATTGAGAGAGATTTAAGTCCCATGAAGAAGGTATCTGGTCAAAAAGGATTCAACCAGTTCGGCTCTGCTACGTCTGAAAAACTGGTCGATGTGGTTCTTATCGGTGGCGGTATTATGAGCGCAACGCTCGGCACCTTTATCCAGCAACTTGAGCCAAGCTGGACTATCGAAATGTTTGAGCGTCTGGACGAAGTCGCTCAGGAAAGCTCAAATGGTTGGAATAACGCTGGAACCGGACATTCAGCATTAGCGGAATCAAATTACACCCCTCAAACGCCTGACGGCGAAGTCAAGATGGGCAAAGCGGCTAATATTTACCAGCAATTCCAGCTTTCACGCCAGTTCTGGGCATATTTGGTCCAGGAAGGTTTGATTAAAGACCCGGCTACCTTCATCAACAGTGTTCCTCACATGAGTTTTGTGACCGGTGAGCACAACGTAGAATTTTTGCGCAAGCGTTATCAGCGTCTGCGCACGAGTCCTCTGTTTGACGGCATGGTTTTCTCTGAGGACCGTGAACAGATCAAATCCTGGGCTCCACTCCTGATGGAAAATCGTGATCCAAATCAGCCGATTGCTGCGACCCGCTCACGCTTTGGTACCGATGTTAACTTCGGTGCCCTGACCCACCATATGGTCGATATTCTGCAGCAAAGTGAAAACTTTGCGCTCAGCATGCAGCATGAAGTGCGCACGCTTAAACGTCAAAAAGATGGGACTTGGAAAGTCACAGTGAAAGATCTGACCACCAATACCACGCGTACTGTGCATAGCAAGTATGTGTTTATTGGTGCTGGCGGCGCTTCACTGACTCTGCTGCAAAAATCGGGGATTCCTGAAGCTCGTGCCTATGCGGGTTTCCCGGTCGGCGGCCAGTTTATCGTTTCCGACAATCCGGATATCGTCAACCAACACCGCGCCAAAGTGTATGGTAAAGCGGCCGTCGGCGCGCCACCGATGTCAGTACCGCATATGGACACCCGTATCATCGATGGGAAAAAAGTGGTGTTGTTTGGCCCATTTGCCAGCTTCTCGAGCAAATTCCTTAAGGAGGGTTCGTTACTGGATCTGTTTGGCTCGGTACGCCCGTCAAATGTATTGCCGATGACCCAGGTCGGCCTGAAAAGTTTTGACCTGGTCAAATATTTAGTCGGTCAGCTCGTACAAAGCAATGAAGATCGTATTAACGCATTACGTGAATTCTTCCCCAATGCCAAGGCTGAAGACTGGACTCTATGGCAGGCTGGCCAACGCGTGCAAATAATCAAGAATGTCCCGGGTAAAGGTGGGGAACTCCATCTGGGCTCAGAGCTGGTACACGCCGAAGATGGCAGCCTGACTGCGCTGCTTGGCGCATCCCCGGGCGCTTCTGTTTCAGCCTCTGTAATGCTGGAACTGCTGGAGCGCTGTTTTGCCGACCAAATGGCTTCCGATAAATGGCAAAGTAAGATCAAAGCCATGGTCCCTTCTTACGGTCAGTCACTGCAAGATAATCCAGAGCTCAACCAGAGAATTCTGCTTGAGACCAGCCAGGTACTGCAGCTTGAGCAGGATCTGCTTGAGATTCGCGCCGCGAAAGCTCAGAGCGTGCAGGACAATCAGCAAGCTGTTGCCACTCAGGCTTAAACTGTTATTCATTCGACCCATGCCGCCCAACCGGGCGGCATTTTTGATCCCGCATCATGACTGATGTCAATCACCAGTACAAACGGGACACACAGTACAAACGGGACACACAGCAAAAATCACGCCCCGGAACCGAAGAAAATACGATGACCATTGGTATTTACCTGGGTGCTGATTTATCCAATCGACTCAATCGGTACGGACAAGGTGGCTTTAACCCGATCCAGTGCAACTATGGTGCGAAACCACTTTACGTTAGGATTCGAGTGAAACAATTTATCGCAGATTTGCTGAAAACGTTGCATGTTGGGCACCAGCAGTACCAACATGAAGTCGGCCTCTCCGGTCACGTAATAACACTGCTGAACTTCCGGTCCGGAAAAACTGTGTTTTAATAATTGCAGATCAGTGCTGTGGGTTTTGTCGGCCTGCACTTCCACCAGAATCGTGATCACCTGGTTGAGTTTATTCGGGTCCAGCAGCGCAACGCTAGCCTGGATATAGCCGTTATCCTTAAGTTTCTGGATACGACGCTGTACCGAAGCTGTCGACAAATGCACCATCTCCGCCAACTCACGTAACGGAGTTTGGCAATTGTACTGCAGCTGCTGCAATATTGAGTAATCGTACTTATCTAATGTCATGCCCGCCTCACTCCATGAGAAAATTTCTCATAAACACTATGTATTTAGAGCACCTTTATCAAGTAATACGCAATAAAATATCTCTCTATCGAAATGATCACAGACCTGAACCATGCAGACTCAAACGAACACCGCTCTGGGTGTCACTCTTAACGTTATCGCATCAGGCTTCTTTGCCCTGATGTTTGCTTATACTGCTCTGCTGAAAGACGTCGAGGGCACGGAAATTTATGGCTGGCGTATTGTGTTAACCCTGCCTCTGCTGACTCTGTTTATTGTTATGCGCGGTTACTGGCCGCAAGTGACTACCATATTGCACCGCATCATCAATGAGCGTTATTTCTGGGCAACGCGCATCCTGTCATCATTTCTGGTCGGGCTACAGTTATGGTTATTCATGTGGGCTCCGGTGAACGGCTACGGCCTGGCTGTCTCACTCGGCTACTTTATGATGCCGATTACCATGGTTGTGGTCGGCAGGTTTGCGTTCAACGACAAAATGTCACGCTTACAGCAACTGGCATGCGGCTTCGCAGTCATAGGGGTTCTGAATCAACTGATTATTTCTCAAACCTTGGCCTGGCCTACGCTGGCAATTTGCCTGTGCTACCCAGTCTATTTCTGGCTGCGACTGAAAACCGATACTAACAGTATCGGCGGCGTCTGGTTTGATATGCTGCTGAGCGTACCATTCAGCCTGTATTGTCTGATACACAGCGGGGATGTACTTTCAACCTTGACCACCAGCTACCAACTGCTGTGGCTGGTATTCGGGCTTGGGATTATCAGCGCTATGGCGCTGGCGTTTCAATCCCTTTCCGCGCCTCATCTCAATCTCAGCTTATTTGGTTTATTGATTTACGTTGAACCCGTTATGCTGCTATTCGTGGCGCTGTTACTGGGTGAATCCATCAGCCCTAAAGAATGGCCGACCTACATCGCAATCTGGCTGGCGGTTATGGCGTTAGTCATCGAAGGAATTCGCGGGCTAAAAAACACGCGCACCCAACTCAAAATAAGCCGTCATTCGTAACCCATAGCATTTGCCCCCGAACAACCGGGACAGACACCCACCATCCACAGACAAACGGGACACACGCCCAGTCGAGTGGTGTTCTGGTGGCAGAAGCACGAACTGCCATCGTGTGGCATGACCGGCCGCGCCCAGGTCTATGTTGAACATAAACGTCTAAACATAAACGTCTGTCCCTAAAACGATGTCTGCCCCAAAACAACGGCGTCTGTCCCCAACCCCATTCCCCCAACAAGGTACCGAGCGATCGGCTGAAAATCCGCACTGATTTCACCGCTTAATCTGGCACTATAATGCCGTGGGACGCAGGCGCTCTGATTGCGCCGCGCGGGAGACTGCCCGCTGCGGGTAGAGAACCAATATGATACCGCTCAGAAACGCACTGCATGCGACCCACTGTGCGGCCGACAGCTGTTCACCGTAAATAAGATACCCACTCAGCAACGCAAATACAGTCACCATGAGTGTCATGGGTGCCAATTGACTCATTGGATATTTAAGGACCATTTTGTTCCATACCCAATAGCCAAATAAGGTGGTCGGGTACGCCTGGAACAGAACCGATATCCAGGCATTGATACTCCAATGCTGATAGGTTGCGACAACGCCGTCCCAGCCATTGAATGCCACGCTCAGTACAATTAAAGGCACAGGAGCAAACAACATCCCCCAGATATTAAAAGCAAATGCCTGACGGGTACCTGACTGGCGCACAATCACTCCTGCCAAAGGCCAGCACACCGCCGAGATCATGATGAACATCACCCCGCTCCAGGTCACGTTTCCGTTGGTGTAAATAATTGACACCACAAGCCCGGCTAAGGCCAGCAAAATACCCGCAGCCATACGGCGCGATATCACCTCTTTGTACACCAAGACCCCGACCAGGACAGTCGTCAAAACGTCCGTCTGCAGCAGTACTGATGCCATACCCGACGACAAACCAAATGTGATGGCGCAAGACGCCATACCCCAAATCCCGGTACCAAACACTAAACCGTAACTCACCAAATAACGCCAACCAACATTCGGCCGCCGGATGAAAAAGATGATTGGAAACGTGGCACAAACGAAACGCGCCGCAGCGATGAGCAGCGGGTCTAGTGCGCTGACGCCAAGTTTAATCATAGAAAAGTTGAAGCCCCAAATGGCCATTACACTCATGATGAGCAGTAAATCTCGTCCCTGCATGATTATCTTTCCGCATTGTTTGCCTGGGTTTCAGTGTCGCTTGCCAGATAAAAGCAGTACAGATACAATTTTTGTAATTTTAACCAGTACAGTGGAGATGGTCACCGCATGAGCCGATACAAACAGTTGGCCACCAGATTCATTCAGGACATCGAGGCCGGAAAACTTAATCCGGGCGACCGCATGCTGTCTTTGCGCCAGTTTGCCAGACAACACAGCGTCAGTATTTCCACTGCCGTCAGTTGCTACGCAGAACTTGAGTCGCAAGGTTGGCTGATCGCTCGTCCTCAATCAGGCTTTTTTATCACGCGACACACCCACCGTACCCTGCCACCTGACTGGCAGCCTTTTAGCAGTCAACCCATCACCCCAACAGTGAGCAGACAGCGTACGCTCTCTCCCTGTGGCCCGCTAGGCACATCGCGCTTGCAATTAGATTCTCAGACACAGCGAGCTTTAGAGCGTAGCTTGCGGCGCGCGATAAAACGAGCGGCGGAACAGATCACCTTTTACCCCGAACCTCAGGGCGAATCCGCTTTACGCATAGCACTGGCTGAGCACTTTACCCTTAGCGGATTTCCACTCAGCGAGCACGAGCTGGTGATTACCCACGGCTGTATGGATGCGGTCAGCCACGCGCTGCAAATATGCACCCGTCCCGGCGATACCGTTGCGGTGAGCTCACCTTGCTACAATGGATTACTGGATTTGCTCGCCCAGTTGTCTCTGCGCGTACTTGAAATTCCTTCGCTGCCCGATGGAATTGATTTAGACCAGTTTGAAGCCAAACTGCAACAGCACGAAGTGCAAGCCGGCTTGTTCTGCACGACCCATATGAATCCGCAAGGAATTACGCTCTCCAATGTCCAGAAACAGAGACTGGCACAGTTGGCGAATCAGTATCAGGTACCTGTCATTGAGGATGATGTTTATTTTGAACTACCGCATGCCAGCCAGGCGTCACTGCCAGCCTGTTACCATGACGACGGAGGGTACATGCTGTGGTGCGGCTCGGTCTCAAAAACTTTGTCACCCAGTTACCGGCTCGGCTGGTGCCGCCCCGGGCGCTTTTTCCCAGCGTACAACCGCCGAGCGCTTGGCGTTCCAACCCTGATTCAGTATGCTCTGGCAGATTTTATCGCCAGCGGCGCTTACGCAACTCATCTCAAGCGGGCGCGCCAGCAACTTAACCAGCACAAAATAAGCTATCAAAATTATTTGAGCCAGCATCTGCCATCAGACAGTCGAATGACCCAACCCGATGGAGGCTTAGTGCTGTGGATTCAGATCCCTGGCCTGAACACGGAAGCCCTGGGCCAGGCCGCGGAACAAGCGGGGCTGGATATCCGCATCGGCCCTTGGTTTACCGAATCGGACCGCTATCGAGACTGCCTGCGCATTAATATCGGCTTTGCGCTCGATGAGTATATTAAACAAGAGCTACAACAGCTAATAAATCTTATCGAATACCATATAGAATAAACCTTATTTATCAGTAAATTAACAATACACGTCCTGTTTTTCCTCTATATTATTGTGCGACAGGAACACAACTCGCCCTCCGGAATTGCTGAAGTTGATTCAGCAATCAAAATTTAGCTTCACTTCGCGTATCACTGCCAGCAAGATCACATTGCTATCAGTTGCACATTACCGCTTCCCCTTTATCAGGCGTATGTTTTTGCTGAATCGATTCAGTTATTAAAAATAACAACAAAAGATAAGGAAAGAACATGAAAATCAAAACTTCGTACGCTGCCATCCTGCTCAGTTTAGCCGCAATGAATACTCAGGCCGTTGAGTTTGTGCTAACCAATTCTGCCAGCGGTGAAGATGTCGGCAACTGGCAAGTCAGCAACCAATCGTTAGGTTTATCGGCTAACACGCCTTTCTCAGTAGAAAAACGCCGCCTGCATGGCGGAAAGCAGCTGGGGGTGGACGTACTCATCGTTAATAATGGTGAACTGACGATCACTCTTGTTCCAACCCGCGGCATGGGGATACTCAAGGTCGAACGGGATGGCAAACGTATTCTGGGCTGGGACTCCCCGGTCAAAGAAGTGGTTAACCCGGCCTTTATCGATTTGGAAAGCCGCAACGGTCTGGGATGGCTGGACGGATTTAATGAAATGCTGGTGCGCTGTGGTTATGAATGGACCGGACACCCTGGCGTGGATGACAACGGACAACTGCTGAGCCTGCATGGTCGCGTGCAGAATACACCGGCTTCCAGCGTCAAAGTAACTATTGATGACGCTGCGCCGCACAAAATAACGATTGAAGGCGAAGTCTCTGAACGTACCTTCAAAAAAGCAGAGTTGGTTACCCTGACCAAACTGGAGGTGACTCCGGGCTCTAACCGCTTTTCCTTGCATGACACCCTGACCAACCAAGCAGACTATGACGATGAATACCAGATCATCTACCACTCCAACTTTGGCCGCCCCATCCTGGAACAGGGTGCGAAAGTGACCGCCGCAGCGAGTGAAATTTCTCCCTTCAATGACTACGCCAAGGCTGGCCTGAAAGAGTGGCAAACCTACCTCGGCCCGACAAAAAACTTTGATGAGATGGTATTTAACCTCAAACCAATCGGTGAT
Source organism: Vibrio sp. ABG19 (assembly GCF_029962385.1). Classification (NCBI taxonomy): domain Bacteria; kingdom Pseudomonadati; phylum Pseudomonadota; class Gammaproteobacteria; order Vibrionales; family Vibrionaceae; genus Vibrio; species Vibrio sp. ABG19. Next base: position 301,409 of record NZ_CP071707.1, read on the forward strand.
GCGGACGGCAACAGCCTGGCGGTTTTACACAACAAGAACGGCTCTAGCGGTGTTGCGCTGGGCTACAACGTCACTCAGTTACCGGTGCTGACATTATGGAAAAACACCGACACCGAACAACAGGGCTATGTGACGGGCATTGAGCCGGGCACAAGCTATGCCTATAACACCAAGTACCAGCGCCCGCTCGGGCTGGTCCCGACCATCAAGGCTGGCGAAAGCAAACACTTTGATGTCACATACACTGTGCTGCGCAATAACAAAGAAGTCTCTCAGGCGGTGAACAAAGTCAAGGAAATTCAGGGACAGACGCCACTCAAACAGCTTACGCAACCACTGGTTGATTTAAGCAAAGCAGACTAATAGAACAACCGGCAGGGTTAATATTCGCCCTGCCGGTTGTCCCCCCTCCCCCCAATTGTATGTGGGACAGATGTTTTTAACTGGGACAGACGCTCTGCCCTAACACTGCATTTCCCATACTTGAACCACAGCCAAATTGCACGACTCTCCAAGCTGACCCGCAGTTCTTTTATCTCCGGTTGCGAAAACTCTGATTGGATCCACAATCTGTCCATGCCTGTACAAAAGAGTCAACCATCATGACCACAGCCCGTGCCAAACTTATTTGTCCGCAAATAACGCCCTATTATCATTGCGTGTCACGCTGTGTCCGACGTTCATTCTTATGCGGCCAGGATCACGTCTCTGGTCGTTCCTACGAGCATCGCCGCCAATGGGTCGAAGACAAAATCCTTCATCTCGCAGCTATCTACTGCATCGATATCTGCGCCTATGCTGTAATGAGCAACCACTACCACTTGGTGGTGCGTATTGACCACGAGTCTGCGTTAGCATTATCCCCGGCTGAAGTCATCGAACGCTGGAGTATCGATCACCACTTACCGGCAATCATACAGCGATTTAAATCCGCTCAGACAACCCAGCCAGAAAATGATAAGTGCATGAAAATCATAGAGACATGGCGGGAAAGATTGTCTTCTCTCAGTTGGTTTATGAAAGAACTCAATTTTGATATCGCTCTTCAAGCGAACAAAGAAGACGAATGTACCGGACATTTTTGGGAAGGGCGGTTCAAGTCCCAGGCGCTATTGGATGAAAAGGCACTCCTGGCAGCAATGGCTTACGTTGACCTGAACCCGGTACGAGCCAAAGAAGCATCAACGCCGGAAAAATCCAGATACACTTCACTCAAACTGAGACTGAGTAAAGCGGCAAAAGGTCTAACTCAATCGCCGCCATTACTTAATTTTGTTGGCTTTAATGGCTCTTTGCAAACCAAAGGCCTTCCTTTTTCCTTCCAAGATTATCTGCATCTGGTGGATTGGCTAGGCAGACAGATTAAGCCGGATAAGGCCGGGCATATCTCTTCTGCACAACCGGATATCCTCACCCGTTTGGCGTTGTCAGCACATGATTGTCTCTATCTTTGCACCCAACTCGAAGCGAAACCACGCTTGTGGATAGGTGGCGCACAAAAATTACTGAGTGCCAAAAACCGGTTAAATCGCCGCCGCATGGTAGGCCTGGTGATCTCTTAACCCCAATAACGTCCGCTCTCTCGCCTTCAATACTCACTATTTTGATCTCCGCTAAACATATCACTCGCTCTAGTGGCTACAGCACGGTTTCACAACAGCATTAATTCATATTAGCCACACAAGCCTGAGAATTAGCAAGCCATAATAAACATGCCTGTCCTTTACGTCATCTCACCACACAAGCCTGCCGGCACGCCTGTCCCAACAATAACCCCATCAGTGAGAACTTACTTGATAATTCAATGAAATTAAGTAACTTGGCATTAAATATGAGTAGAAAGTCAGACGGAAAACATAGATGGAACTGGATCTTTATGTGGTGGATGCATTCACCCAGCAGCAGTTTAGTGGCAATTCAGCCGCGGTTATACCGATTAACGAATGGCTGAGTGATGAACTCATGCTCTCTATCGCACAAGAAAACAACCTGTCCGAAACTGCATTTGTTAAACGTCTCGGACAAGATCACTACGCGATTCGCTGGTTCTCCCCGATTACGGAAATCGACTTTTGTGGGCACGCCACCCTAGCTTCAGCTTATGTGCTATTTAACCATTTCAACACCGGGCACAAACTGACATTTGATACGCTTGCAGTGGGTACCCTGAATGTCACTCAGGCTGAAGATAAACTGATTTCGATGAGTTTTCCTAATCGAGCGCCTCACCCTATCAATCAAGTCCCAGCAGCGCTGCTCGAAGGACTTTCCATCAAACCGGATGAAATCTGGCTCAGCCCACAAGCCTATTTTGCAATTTATCATGATGAAGCCTCAGTGCTTAACGTGCTGCGTAATAATGAGAATCTCAAACAACTGGCGCCGTTTGATGTTGTCGCCACTGCACTTTCGACCAACTATGATTTCATGTCACGCTACTTTTGGCCGGCCAATGGCGGTGACGAGGATCCGGTAACAGGTTCAATTCACGCGGGTTTGGTACCATTCTGGTCAGAAAGACTCAATAAAACAGAATTGATCGCTTATCAGGCATCAGCACGCGGCGGCATTTTGCATTGCCGTTTAGAAGAAGAAAGAGTGATAGTGGCTGGGCATGCTGTTTTATATTTGCAGGGTAAGATAAACGTCAGCTAAGCGTCTGTCCTGTTTACGTTTCTTTCTATTCAAGTTGCAGGCTTAGATTAGGCGAACGGTGCCTGTCCACCTATAAAACAAGCCTGCCCCGAACAGGGCAGGCTTAATAACATCAGCGAAGGGCAGCATGTACTGGCGCCTGTCCTTGTTAACGCCTGTCCTTGTTAACCCTGTTCGGCCGGAAGCACATTTACTTCAAGCTAGCGCTGCACTTGCGATAACTTATCCGGATTAACGTTACCCAGCAGAGCAGGGTTAGCGCCTTCAATCTCAGCACGAATTGCTTTAACTTGTGCGGCATCCACCGCTTTAGCCTGGTTGCCCCAGCTGGAGCGGATAAAGTTCACTACTTCAGCCACTTCCTGGTCGCTCAAACGCCAGCCAAACGGAGGCATGGTGATCGCACTCGGTGCCTGCTGTGTGCCGGGCAGCGTGCTACCAGCCAACACAACGTGGATCAGCGAGGTTGCATCTTCGGTCTGCACCACGGAATTCCCGCGCAGGGCCGGGAAGAAGTGGTCGTAACCACTGCCGTCACTCTTGTGACAAGCCGCACAGCTATCGATATACACCGCAGCGCCTGGTTTACTGTCATCGCCATGCCACAACGCGTTGGCCACACTGCCATCGGGTTTAAACGACGCTTGCTGCGGATCTTTTGCCGGCAAGGATTTCAGGTAGCGGGCAATCGCAGTCAGATCCTCCTGCGACAGGTATTGCAGGCTGTGCTCAACCACATCCGTCATCCCGCCAAACACGGCGGTATGCGAGTTACGGCCGGTTTTGAGGAAAGTGACCAGCTCCTGCTCACTCCATTGCCCCAGGCCATCTTTATTATCGCCACGCAAATTCTTCGCCACCCAACCTTCCATCGGGTCACCGCCGGATAAGTAGTCCGCTCCCTCGCCGTCGCTCAGCGCTTTTTCCTGCATGGTTATGGCACGTGGGGTATGGCAAGCCCCGCAGTGACCCAGACCCTGAACCAGATAACGGCCACGCTCGGTCGCCACATCCGCATAGCTGTCAGCGCTAAAGTCCTGCACCCCAGGCGCAAACATACCGCGCCACAGGCTCAGCGGCCAGCGCATCGACAGCGGCCACGGAATATCCACGGCATGGTTAGCCTGCTTCACCGGCTTAACCCCTTGCATGAAGTAAGCATACAGTGCACGCATGTCCTGCTTACTGACAATGGCGTAAGAAGGATACGGCATCGCAGGATACAGGCTGTCACCATCCTTTCTTACCCCATGGCGTACTGCCTGGTCAAAGTCCTCAAAGCTGTAGCCACCAATTCCGGTCTCTTTATCCGGGGTGATATTGGTACTGTAGATATTGCCAATCGGGGTCGGCATCGACAGACCACCGGCAAACGGCGCGCCCCCTTGTGCGGTGTGGCAAGCCACACAGTCTCCGGCGCGGGCCAGATATTCGCCGCGAGCCACCAAATCAGACTCAGGCGTCTGTCCCATAGCAGCGGCGCTTAATCCGCCAAGTAACAGGCAAGCAAACAGTTTTTTCATCATGCCTCTCCTTACGCCTGAACCAATGGACCTGGATTTTTCAGGTATTGTTCGCGAATCGCTCTGGCGGACCAGTAGGTCAGTGCCGCAACCATACCGGTCGGGTTGTAACCCAGCCCCTGCGGGAACGCAGAAGCGCCCGGCACAAACACATTGTGCACATCCCAGCTTTGCAGATAGCGGTTCACTGCACTGGTTTTCGGGTTTTCCCCCATCACCGCGCCACCATTAAGGTGAGTGGTCTGATACTTACGGGCATCGAAATGCTCGCCGGCTTGTTTGGCACTGCCGCTCATCGCTTGCGGATTCATCGCCCTGGCAATGTTAGCCATCTTGTTGTGCATAAACTGCGACATCTTGATGTCGTTCTCTTGCCAGTCGAATGTCATACGCAGCAAAGGCTGACCATGCACATCGGTATAGTTAGGATCAAGATCCATGTAATTGACCCGGTAAGACTGGTGCGCGCCGTGCGCGTCCATCGACACATGATGGTTATAAGCCTGCTTAATCGCGCCTTTCCACTCGCTACCCCAGGCAGGAGCACCCGGTGCAGTCGGCAAACCGGAGATTGGCTTGGTACCCGCCTGGTTAACCCAGAACGGTGAGCCGCCCACAAAGCCGTGCGGTCCGTGATCGAAGTTATCAGCGTTGAAGTCATCCACCGCCACCCCAGCACCGCCGGCACCAATGAAGTTATTGGTGTAGGTATTTTGATCGAAAAACGCCTTGATGGTCGACAGGTTCTGATAGGCGAAATTACGCCCCACCACCCCTTCATTGGTGATGGGGTTATAGGGCTGGCCGATACCGGACAACAGCATCAGATGAACGTTATGGAATTGGAACGCCGCCAGAACCACGATGTCCGCCGGTTGTTCGACTTCTTGGCCTTGTGCATCTATGTAAGTCACTCCCGTAGCTTTCTTTTTATCGTCTGTCAGATTCACGCGCAGCACATAAGAGTTAGCGCGCAGTTCAAATTTCGGCTCTTGCTTCAGTGCTGGCCAGATATTCACATTCGGTGATGCTTTGGAATACATGTAACAGGCGTAACCACTGCAGTAACCGCAGAAATTACACGGCCCCATCTGGGCACCATAGGTGTTCGTGTAAGGACCGGAAGTATTGGCTGACGGCAGGTCATAGGGATGATAACCGACGGATTCAGCGGCTTGAGCAAACATTTGCGCTGAATGAGTACGCTTTTGCGCTTGGAGCGGAAAGCGATCGGAACGATCCGGCGCATACGGGTTACCGCCTTTGCCTTTACCGATCACCTGGCCCCTGACCGACCACTCCGAGCCCGAGGTGCCGAACACTTTCTCCGCTTTATCAAAGAAAGGCTCTAGTTCCTGATAAGAGACACCGAAATCCTGAATCGTCATCCCTTCCGGAATGAAGCGCTTGCCATAGCGCTCTTCATAATGGCTGCGCAGGCGCAGCTCGACCGGGTCGACCCGAAAATGCACGCCAGACCAGTGCAATCCTGCGCCGCCTGTCCCGTTGCCGGGTAAAAACACCGCCAGCTGACGGTAAGGCACCGCCGTCTGCGCGTCGTTGTGGCGAAACGTCACTGTACTTTTGGACAGATCTTGGAACAGTTTGCGCCGCGTGTTATAGGTCAGCTCGTCAATAGTTTGTGGATACGCACCATCGGGATAGGTATCGCGCATCGGGCCGCGCTCTAGCGCCACCACATTCAAGCCGGCTTCTGTCAGCTCTTTGGCCATAATAGAACCAGCCCAGCCGAAGCCAACAATCACAGCATCGGCTTTTTTCATCTGTTTTGCCATGCTTTAACCTCGCTGACCTGTAATAGAAACCGGTGGGAATGGGTAGGCCTCATCACGCTCAACCCAGTCCATAAAATCAGCGCGCGCGCCGGGAAACCCAATCAAATTCCAGCCGACCATGTTCTGGTTGCCGCCATGAATCGGATCGCTGAAGAAACCTTCCCGCGTATTCTGCAGTAAGGTGGCAAAAAACAGGCTGGCTGGCAGCTGCTCAAAATTCACCTGATCATTTTCCATCTGGCTGAGCAATTGGGTTTGTTTGCTGACACTCAACTTGGTAAAACGCTGACCCATTTTCTGCTGCGCAACCTTTTCGGCTTCTGCGATGCCAAGCTTATAGATATCACGTGGCACCAGCGGGCGCTGATAGCCCAGCTCTGGAGCGGCCTCCGGGTTAAACGGCCCTTGCATATACCAGTTCGATCCGCTGCCATAAGGCGTATTCATCTGACGGTCGATAAACTCAGGTACGCCCGCTTCCAGAGCGCCCGGACCATATTGGTCATTGGGAATCAACACTGCGACGGCCGCTTCAATAAAAGCAAACTCTTCGCTGCTAAAAAAGGTCGGGAAATAGTCTCGTGCTTGCTGATTATCTGTCTCGCTTGCAGCTTCGGAAGTAAGGGATGCCGCGCGAGCGACTGATGAAGAGGTCAATCCCCCAAGGGAACTGCCAATGGCAACTGTGGGGATCAAGGCTAAGGTCCTGGCCAGAAAATCGCGGCGTAGCGCACTATCCGGCGTGTCATTTTTGTTAGACATTGCTAGGTTCCATTAATAATTATAATAAAATGTGACTAAAATCTCTTTTTTGTTATAAATTATTTCAGGAATTATTTTGTGAATCAGATCTCATATAAAAAATGTCAATACGAAATTGGAACAAAATTTCAATGACAATCGTCACATAAAATTCACCAAAATAATGACAGACATCAAATAAATTAACTCTTCAGATAACATAGATTGCTAGCACTCGTTGTTGACCGAGGTGAGTCCGCGTAAAACTCGCCCACCCAAGAGTCGCAAACTCAACCGCAGCTCAGATTGTTGTCTATGGCTTCTTTGGCTAACATGCACCTTGCCGCATCGCTCTGCCTCCTGATTTAAATCCTTTGTACTCAGTGACCAGCGTCCGTGGCATACCACCGTCCTGCCAACTCATCTCAGGAGACTTCATTCGTGCGCGACCGACTCTCTATCCGCTCTTACAGTGCGCACGCCACCAGCCATCTGCATCACTATCATCAGGTTGTGATCCCGTTATCCGGGTCTATTGAACTGGAACTGGGTGGCAGTGCCAAACCGCTGCGGGCGGGGATTGGGGATTGTGTGGTGATCCGCGCAGCCACGCGCCACGATTTCCGGGCATCGTCAGCTTTTCGCTTTTTGGTCGCCGACCTCTCTCAGCTACCGGATAACCTGGCTCATTCTGAGGTCACCGATTTCATACTCGACGCCCCGGCACTGGCCTTCGCACAGTTTGTCGATTCACAGTTAAGCAGCGAGGTGGACAATAGAATTGAAGATAAAATACTGGATCTTTTTCTCGATTTGCTTGCCCGTCAACGCCTTGCCGCACCGCTAGACAACCGGATTCAGAAGGCGCTGCAGGTAATGCGTGATAATCTGGCCATGCCACTCACCATAAATCAGTTAGCCCGTGTCGCCTGTCTGAGCAGTACCCAATACAAGACTCTGTTCAAAGCCAGTATGGGCATGACCACTTTTCAGTACCTGACCAAGCTACGTATGGAGCGGGCACGTGCTCTGTTGTCTCACTCCGATCTGCCGATCGCTCTGATTGCCGAACAAGTCGGTTTTGTTGACCCCTCAGCATTTAGCCGTAGTTTCAGCCGTTATTTTGGCCAGCCGCCAAAATACTTTAATGCCCGAAGAGGCTAACCACCGCCGGACGTAACACCATCGTTTCAGCGTAGCAAAACGTCTTGTCAGCACAATTTTTTCTTTTGATTGCTATACGATTTCCCGGTCAATATTGATTTCATAAGGCCGGTTTATGCGAAACAAGCACACACTCTATTCTCAGCAAACACTGACCGCTCTGGCACCGGTGCTGTTCTTATTGATGTGGAGCAGCGGAGCAGTGATGGCCAAAGTGGGGTTGCAACACGCCTCCGTATGGAGCTTCCTGATTGCCCGTTCAGCCATTTCTTTGCTTCTGATTTTACTGCTGTTAGGTCTGTTCAGGGGCTGGCGATCTATTCGTTTACCGACGCTCGACTGGTCAACGGTCTGCAATGTGCTGGGCGCGGGCCTCCTGGTGCAGGCTGGCTATCTGAGTGGTTATTTTCTGGCTCTGCAGCACGGTTTATCGCCGGGTATTGTAACCGTGATCCTCGGGTTACAGCCGTTACTCACCCCATTGCTGACCCGACAAAAACAGAGCGGCTTGGCCGTATTGTGCCTTTTGGGTGGCTTTTTCGGACTATGTCTTGCTGTCGCGGGTTCTTCCTCTGGTGCTGAACTAAACTGGACAGGGATCATCTGCGCGGGTCTGGCGCTGCTGGCCATTACCTGGGGTACGATTTTTCAAAGCCGTATCACGCTCGATACCATGGATTCGATATGGTATCAGAATAGCCTGGCACTACTCGTGTTTAGCCTGATTCAGTTATTCCAGCCCTGGCACATGGTCTGGAATCAGGAACTGATCGCTTCGTTGCTGTGGATGAGCGTTATCGTATCAAGCGGGGCTTTATTGCTACTGATGCTGATGCTCAAACAGCGTTCTGCCAGCCAGGTCAGTGTGTTGTTTTACGCGATTCCTGCCCTGGCCATGCTGTTTGATTTTATCTGGTTCGATACCCGTTTATCACTGCTGTCACTTTCAGGTCTCGCGCTGGTCGCGGTCAGTGTCTGGCACTATACCCGGTATCAGGCTCGCTTACAGCAAGCGAGTCCGGCTCGGCAACCATGCCAAACCGAACTGGTTAACGCTCCGGGGCATCACAAGGGCTGAATATCCAGCCGGGAGAGCAGAGAGGGGAATCCCCAGCCATCCTGCCCCGCATGCACGGGCTCCCCCGTCAGGTACTCATAAATGGTCGGCGCCAGTGACCCGTTGGCCTGACTATGAATCGGCCCGGCATTCGGGCCGATCGGCGTCCCCCAGAAGCCGAGAAAAGCGTCTTTTTCGAGGTAACTTTCACCGGCATGACGACCCGGAACCTTGGTGTTGTAGCCTATCCCCTCGCGCGGAAACAGGTTCACACTACCCGCCCTGTCCTCTTCATAAATCGCGGCCAACTGGTTGACCGAGTCGGGGCGGGCACTGAAACGGGTTAAATCACGCCACTCAGCAGACGTGCACCAACTGGTGACATCACCTTCGCGTGCGCGGTACAGGCATTTATCCACCAACTGGCTATAATGATCGAGCGCTTTGTCATCCGGTGCAGGCAAATACGGATTGAGCACCTGAACATCCAGTAAACGAGCCTGACTGTCCACACCAGAGTAATACAGTCGATCGCCGCGGCGGCGAATGATCTCATCAAGCCGCTGGCCGTCACGTTCACCAACCAGACGCACACTACACAGCTTGCTGTCACAAGCCGATTCACGCACCACCAGATAATCGAGGGTATCACCCAAGCGCCGGACACTTTCACTAATGATATCCAGCGCTTTGTCTGCCTGCGCGGGCTGCCAGCGGGTCAGTTGCTGATAAACCGGCTGAACCTCCCATCCGGCACGGGCATTAAAGAAGTCGAGCATATAGTTGCCGCCAGCTGTCGATGCCACCACGACATCCACTCCGCGGTAGGCCGGCGGATCAATCGCATTGGTCAGTTTGGGGCCTTCGCCTTCATCCGAAGAGATTTTCTCAACCACTATTCGGTAGCCCAGATCCTCCTGCAGCGCTGTGAAAATCTGTTGCTCCGGATTAAGCGTGTAATAAACCGGAGCCAGGCCATGGTCACCGGCCATCCCCCACAACGTGCGGTCGTATACCCCGGCCTGACGATACACATCCTCAAGTCGTCCCAGCCAATAATCCAGCCGGTTAAGTTCGCCGGTCGGCATCAGAATCTCATCGCTGAACGGCCCGGTAAAATGAGCGAAGTGATCCGGCCAGGGATTATAGATCAAGGTGTAATCCGGCATACCCTGAATGTCCTTGCTGGCGTAATCGCGCAAGGCCTGCTGCAATGTCCACTTACGACTCAAACGGGTCAGAACATCCCATTTACCGATCTGCTGGTAACCCTCAATTTGTTCAATCAACGCCCGGCGCATTGCACTAAGTTCTTGTTCCACCCCGGCACGGACTGCCAGTTCACGCAGACAGCGCTTTTCACCAAAATCGCGCTGCGCTTCTCCGACGCCAAGATTAATCAGGCTATCGTAAGTCACATGGGCGTTCCAATCATACTGGGCATTACAATTGAGTGTTTTGAGGTAGTCGAGACGATCAAACATGGTTTTCATCCCGCGCTCACCGGCCAGTCTGTCCAGTTGCAATGCATCATTGCCGTAAAAATAGTAGGCCCTGTCTTGCTGCCGGTCGACGAAATGGAAGTTAGGAATCCCGGTTCCGCCCAGTCCGGAAACTTTAGCACCCGTTTTTATCAGGGGTAAATTACGCACACTGATGGTCGGCGTTGAAGAAATCCCGACTTCAGCGATCGCGCTATGCCGACTGTGGTACAGCCGTTTAAAGAACGGCAGATAATTGGGATCGCGGTAAGTCTGCTCAGCCAGCGTCTGCAGAAAACGAGTCTGCTGCTGATGATCAGGACTGGACGTAGTGAGCGGCGATTTGAGCTCAGGCGCTGCCAGATGTCGCTGATAGGCGTGGCCGAGAAAAGGCAGCTCCGGCTGAACCAGGCCCTGCATCAACCCTTGCTGCAGACCGTCAACCGTCACTTGAACCGCCAAACGTCGCTGCTCCAGGCCTTGTAAAAACGCTGCCACTTGAGCCGGAGACTCATCCAGTGTATCCACCAGCCAGTCATTGAGGCGCTGAGTGCGTTCCTGCCGGTAAACGTACTGTCGATAACCTTTGAGCACATTGAGGCGGACAAAATCAATCAATGAAACCGTTACGGCCTCAGCTTTGTTGTTGTTTTTGTTTGCATTTTCCGGTTTGGCATCGTCCAGCACCGCCTGCACGGCATGCTTGATGTCGCCCTCGTCCATTCCGTCTGCTGCTCTTGTAAGCAAGCCGACAACGATAGGCTCAATTTTGGCAACTAATGCCCTGTCCTGCTCGCTATCAGTCAGATACTGGTAGTGCGCTGGCAGCTGCTCGAGATCCTGCCACTCACCAATATCCACCAGCGCATCGTACAAGGTCACCAGGGTCGCAATAAACTCACGATCAACTTTAATCCCTTCCTGATGGGCCTGGTCCTTGCTGTGAGTGGCCGGCGCAGATTGTGCCTGCTCACCAAGATGATACAAGCTGTGCTGAAAACCGGTTAACGCTCTGTCGTCATAAACGCCGCTCAAATACGATTTGAACTGATCGCCCGCCGCCATTCCGCTGTAGCGGTCATAGTACTGGTATAAAAAGTAGCCCAGCGGAATGGCATAAGCCGGATTGGAAATTTGGCTGATCACCCGCGCTTTTACGCCCGCCTCCAGTGGCAGCGTCAGTATATAGCTGTCCAGTGTCACTCCGGCGATGGTAAACAGCGTCGCATCACGCGCCACCACAGTGGAATAGCTCAGCGTTGAGACCACCTGATTTTTGAGGATTTCACCTGCATTGAATACCCCGCCAATCACCGGCACTTCGCCCAGTGCGGCATACGCTGGTGACGTAAGACTCATGCTACATGCAGCAGCCAATAGCGACCGCCGCAAGGCACGCTGTGCTGTTTTCTTTATGATCATCAGATCTTTCCAATTCATCCTTTTGCATATCTGGCCCTAACCATAGCACCGGCGTCTAAATTTTCGATGTTGATGACCAAGATTTGTGAAATGCACTCTATAACCAGATAGCGATGCTAAGTTCATTATAAAGATCATAAGGTTATGGAAATTAGATTCTGCGCGGCTGATGACATGGTAACCGTGGCGGAGAAAGAGTTCTCGTTTTGACATAGCGACGGACGGACTACGCTGTTAACATACTCCACCTAAAGTTGACCCGGTTACCAGGGCATTACGTTTATCTGCGCAGACTACTCCTTCCGCAGTCACTTTTTTATCTTATCAACAAGCAGAATACACCACATGCAAAACCCCGAAATCTCCACTTCGCCTTCACTCTCTCGTCAGCTGTTTAAAATGACCTGGCCAATGCTGTTTGGCGTCTTATCCCTGATGAGTTTTCAGTTGATTGACAGTGCCTTCATCGGCCAGTTGGGCGTTCTGCCTCTGGCGGCACAAGGCTTTACCATGCCGATTCAGATGATCATCATCGGGGTCCAGGTCGGTCTGGGTATCGCGACGACTGCGGTGATTTCACGCGCTTTGGGTGCAGGTCAGGCTAAGTACGCCCGTCAGCTTGGCGGTTTAGTGGTCGCCATAGGGAGTATTGGCGTGGCCGTGTTCGGTATCCTGCTTTACTGGCTGCGTGAACCGATTTTAACGCTGCTCAGCGCACCACAAACAATCTTCAGTATTATCGACAGCTACTGGATTTGGTGGGTTATCAGCGCCTGGACCGGTGCAGTGCTGTATTTCCTCTACAGTCTATGCCGTGCCAACGGTAATACGATGTTGCCGGGCACCATCATGATGCTGACCAGCGTGCTCAACCTGGTACTCGACCCGCTGTTTATTTTCGTGTTTGACTTTGGCATTAACGGCGCCGCCATGGCAACCATTGTGGCCTTTGGCATTGGTATCGTGATCGTGGCGCCGCGTGTGTCCTCGAAACACTGGATGCTGTTTGACTGGAGCGATCTCGATATCGCCCAAAGCATTCGCTCTATCGGTCACATCATGGGGCCGGCGATGCTGAGCCAGTTGCTGCCGCCACTCTCTTCGATGCTGGCGACCAAATTACTGGCCGGGTTCGGCACTGCGGCGGTTGCCGCGTGGGCGCTGGGATCGCGTTATGAATTTTTTGCCATTGTGTCTGTACTGGCGCTCACTATGTCCATTCCGCCGATGGTGGGTCGCTTGCTGGGTTCGAATCAGGTCGGTGATATTCGTAAACTGGTGGCCATCGCTATTCGTTTTATCCTGATTTTCCAACTGTTTATTGCATTGGTTACCCTGGCTTTGTCCACCCCGCTGGCCAGCCTGATGACCAGCGAAAGCAGCGTTGAATCAATTCTGAACTGGCATCTGATGATTGTACCGCTCAGCCTTGGCCCGTTGGGTATTTGTATGCTGATGGTGTCCGTCGCAAACGCTCTAGGTAAATCGTATGTCGCGCTGACCATTTCCGCTCTGCGCCTGTTCGCTTTCTTCCTGCCATGTTTATGGCTGGGCGCACAACTCGGTGACTTAAAAGGTCTGTTTATCGGTGCTTTTATCGGTAATATTCTGGCCGGGGCTTCGGCGTGGAGCCTTTACCAGCGCACTTTATACCGGATTGAACATCAGGCAGCCCGCGCTTAACCTGGCCGCGATCCAATAGATACTCTGACCATTAAATCTGACCATTAAAAAAGGCGCTCTGATGAGCGCCTTGACTGTATTGATTTCGGCTAGATTAGCGGTTGCGACGAGCTTCAACTGCATTGGCCAGTTGGCGCAGCAGTGTCTCGGTATCTTCCCAACCGATACACGCGTCAGTAATCGACTGACCGTAAACCGGCGCTTCACCATCCACCAGATCCTGACGACCTTCGACCAGGTGAGATTCAACCATCACTCCGAAAATAGCATTTTCGCCGTTTGCAATCTGACCCGCAACGTCTTCACCCACCACCATCTGGCGCTGGTACTGTTTCGAGCTGTTAGCGTGGCTGAAGTCTATCATCACTTTCTGAGACAGACCTGCACCCTCGAGTTTATGTTTCACTTCACTGACGTGTGCTTCACTGTAGTTCGGCTCTTTACCACCACGCAGAATGATGTGACAGTCAGGGTTACCCGCAGTTTCCACAATCGCAGAATGACCGTACTTAGTCACTGACAGGAAGTTGTGTGATGCACTGGCTGAACGGATTGCGTCCGCAGCGATCTTGATGTTGCCATCAGTACCGTTTTTGAAACCAACCGGGCAAGACAGGCCAGAAGCCAACTCACGGTGAACCTGAGATTCAGTGGTACGCGCACCAATCGCACCCCAGCTGATCAGATCGGCCACATATTGCGGGGTGATCATATCCAGGAATTCGCTTGCCGTCGGCATACCCATATCAGTCAGATCAAGCAGCAGTTTACGCCCAATACGTAAACCATCGTTGATCTCGTAGGTATCGTTCAGGTACGGGTCGTTGATAAGGCCTTTCCAACCAACAGTGGTACGCGGTTTTTCGAAGTAAACACGCATCACCACTTCCAGTTGACCGCTTAACTCCTCACGCAGTGCTTTCAGGCGTTTGCCGTATTCCAGCGCTGCCTGTGGATCGTGAATCGAACATGGACCGACAATCACCAGCAGGCGATCGTCTTTATCCTGCATGATGTTATGAATCGCGCTTCGAGCCTGAAAAGTGGTAGAAGAAGCAACTTCAGTCGCCGGAAACTTCTCCAGAACAGCAACTGGCGGTAATAACTCTTTAATTTGTTTAATATTTACATCATCGGTTTGGTACATTGCTTACTTCTTCCTGTTACGTCTTGCTGCTGACTATTCGAACGGAAATAGTCTCTCCCAGAGCAGGGTCGACTTGCTACCCTCGTAACTTATCCACTTCGACCATCAAGAGCAAGCATTATTTCCCACCAAAAGCAATATATGTAAATTATTTACACTTTGCATTGGGTGTAATTATTTATTTACAGCCATAACAGCTGAGGAAAAAACGACTTGTTTCTAATGCAAGCTTTTGTTTTTCATCAATATTAAGTACTGGTTTCAGCCCCATCAGTTGCGGCCAGAAACAACCACCTTTAATCAGGCTGTGCAACTGCACATTGGCAAACTCAACGTCAGCAATATTGAGTTGCCCTTTGTCCGCCTGATGTTTCAGCCAGCGCGCCAGCTGAGTTTCCTTACTGGCCATTTGCTCTGAATGCTGAGCCAGTTCCTGCGGTCGATACAGATAGTGCCCCAGCACCACACGTGCCAGGTCAAGGTATTCACCCGAACTCAGAATATCAATTTCACTTAGCAGCAACTGCTCTAGTTGTTGCTGCAACGGCAGTGACGCAAGTTGGTCTGAATCAATAAGATTAGCCGTTGCCTGCCACAGATTGGCCAGTAAGGTCATCACCAGCGCCTCTTTTGAAGCAAAGTGATTGTAGACGGTACGCTTAGACACCTGCGCCATCGCGGCGATTTTGTCCATACTGGTGTTCTGCGCACCAAATTCGCGAAAAGCGTCCATTGCGGCTTGAAGTATCGCTTCGCGCTTCAATTCACTACGGGTCTTTTTCATTTCGACTACCTGGTTCATTTCAATTACCTGGGTGTTCATGTTCGTTTTCTCAATAATACACTAACCGAGTGAGTTACACTATGTAGTGTACTTTACTAAACTTCTCGGTGTACTTTATTAAACTGAATGGTTTACTTTATTACACTAGATAGTTTACTTTTTGGATTGAGATATGTAAACTACACCGACTAGTTTACTTAGAATCTTATTGCAATCGTCACAAACGTTTCATTTTTTTGGTGAACACTATGCCTGAACCATTTGTGTGATTGCGACAACAAAAAGGACGCCTATGAATATCGAATCTACATACGAAACTTCCCAAGAGCTCCCGATGCGCAACGGCAAATTTGCCAACAGCGAAGTCGTCAATAAAAACACACTGCGTGATTTTCTCTCGATCTCTTGGGCCTATCTGACCTCTGAGCGTGAGGAGAACACACCAAAAAAGCCAATGCCTGTTCAGGAGATCACTGCTGAACAGCTGAATGAAGAAAGCCAAGATGTGGTTTACCGTCTCGGCCATTCCACCGTTTTACTGAGACTGGACAACCAGTGGATCCTGACCGATCCCGTGTTCAGTGACCGGGCATCACCGGTGCAGTGGATGGGCCCTAAGCGTTTTCACCAGCCACCGATTGCCTTAGAAAATTTGCCGTACATCGATGTGGTGCTGATCAGTCATGACCACTATGATCATCTCGACAAAGCTGCGGTCAAAGTCCTGGCTGATAAAGTCGGCTGTTTTCTGGTTCCGCTTGAACTGGGTAAACTGCTGATCAAATGGGGCTTACCGGCAGACAAAATTCACGAGTTTTCCTGGTGGCAAAGCGCTCAGCTAGGCTCAATTGAATTTGCCTTTACCCCGACCCAGCATTTCTCTGGTCGCGGAATCAATGATCGAAACAACACTTTATGGGGCAGTTGGGTCATGAAAGGCACACAGAAGTCGGTATTTTTCAGCGGTGATTCCGGCTATTTCAGCGGCTTTAAACAGATCGGCGAACGTTTTGGCCCGTTTGATTTAACCCTGGTTGAAACCGGGGCGTACAGCTCGCTGTGGTCGGAAGTTCACATGTTCCCCAACCAAAGCCTGCAAGCGCATATCGATTTACGCGGTAAAGTGATGTTGCCGATTCATAACAGCACATTTGATTTGTCCCTGCACCGCTGGTACGAACCGCTGGAACAAGTCGCCGCACTGGCGCACAACCTGAATGTTCAGGTCACGACTCCCATGATAGGCGAGCGCATGGTGCTGTCCCAGCCTAAACCACTGGAAAAATGGTGGCGCAGCAGCGTAACCACACCTGTCGCCGATGTCGCGCCACAACAGGCGTATGACGCGACCTAATCCCCATAAATGACAATACCCACGACGGTCCTAGTAGATACGATGGATTAGCGCGACACCCGGGTCAGCACAGTCCGGCAGGGTGACGATGCCCAGAGCCGATAATTGCACTTTACCACCGCCAGCAGCAAAAATGCCGCGCACAGGTTATGTAACACTGCCGCCCAAAGCGGCAAGCTCATCACGACATTGGCCATGCCGAGCAGCACTTGCAGCATCAGGACGCCCAGCACATGACCGGCCAGTTTATTTTCCTCTGCTGCCCGCAGTGTCATCACCAGTATACCAACGACCAGGATAGTCAGTATGGCACCAAATCGGTGAGCAACATGAATGGTCAGCCGCGGTCCATAATCCAGCACACCAAATTCATAGCTGTCATGACCATAGTGAATCGGAGTAAAGGCCGTTTTGAAATCGAGATGCTGAGTCCAGTTACCTTCGCATATCGGTAAACTGCTGCACATCAACGCGGCATAATTGGAAGACGTCCATCCTCCTAACATGATCTGCCCCACTACCACCACAAGTGCAGCACCAGCCAGGGCACGCAACGTACCACTCTGCGCTCGCATTGGCTGAGAATTCAAACCCGGTGATAATTGCCAGTAAAGCAGAAACAAGGCACACAACAGGCTCAACCCTCCCAACAGATGCCCCATGACCACCAGAGGCAGCAGCTTGAGTGTCACCGTCCACATGCCGAGCACCGCCTGAAAAATAACGATGCCAGTAATCAGAATCGGTAGCCCGACCGCTACCGGCCGATAACGGATACACAGGGTTGTAATGGCAAACACCACCAGGCCCAGCGTTGCTGCGAAGTACCGGTGGATCATTTCGGCCCAGGCTTTAGCTGGCTCCACCTCCAGATGCGGATAGAGAAACTCAGCCTTCTTCAGGGCCTGATCTGACAGGGGAACCGTAAAATGGCCATAGCATCCGGGCCAGTCCGGACAACCGAGTCCGGCATCGGATAAACGGGTATAGGCTCCGAGAATGATCACCATCAACGTCAGTAGCAGGCTGAAACGCACCAGAGAGAGCAAAAGAGTTGAACGGGCTGTCTGCCTATGGGTGATGGCAGATAACCTGTGTTTGTCTGTTGGATGAGTCAGCATAACCTTCCCCTGTCCTGGTTAACCCACGCGGGATAACTTAAGTAGCTTGCGCATATCAGCCAGCACACTGCGACTGAGCGCTACCTGCTGCTCCGCCGATGCGGTATAGCCCATAACTAACTGACCAAGCGGGTCAATAATCACCAGTTGCACAGCGCCGACCGTTTGTATAAAGCGTTGATTGACCGTTATGCGGGGCAGAGTCAGGTCACGAATAGCGTTCAAATCACTGCCTGCACTGAGCAAAAGTACCGGGCTAACCCGGCCCTGCTCTTTACCTAATGCGGTATGGCTTTGGGTCAGCAGATGAAGTTGCTGGCGGCAAGCATCATCACATTGAACGGGAACCAGATAAGCCATCTGCCAGCGACTGTGCTGCAGGGGATTGTCTATCCCAAGCTGGCTCAGCGTGACACGCGGTTCAATTAAAGTGCCTTTATTGGTGATACCGCTCTGATACCAGTGGTTGGAGAGCACCGCTTTCGCAACCAACGCCGGCAGCGCGAAAAACAGCACGATGGCGATAAGAATTACCCGGCCTTTGGTTTTTGCTTGCATATATGCCTCCTTACTTCGCTTGGCTTCGTGTGGCTGAGCTGTTTCAAATCCGGCCCGCACCGGCTCACTGCGAGTTTGGCTGTTTGGTTTGATGCTTTGCGTCCGGACTTTGTTTTGTCTTGTCCGCACTGGACAAACGCATATCGCGGGCCCGCCGCCGATACTTTTTCAACAGCATCAGCGAAATCATTGCCAGTACGGCCGCCATAGTGAACCACTGCAGCGCGTAGCCAAAATGCTTGTGCGAACTCATCGCCAGAGGCTGCCAGGGCTGAGCATAGGGCCAGGCAGACTGCTGAGGTTGCAGCACCGCTGCAACCACCGGCTCTCCAAGCCAGCGCGACAATTCGGTCAGATTGAGATTCTGAATCCGGTGCGGAGTGTCAGCCTCAATGAGTAGCTTCGAACTAAGCGGATTGGATGAACGGGTGTACAGCCGGCCGGTTAAACTCTGCACTTGATGCAGCCATTCGACTTGCGGCAGCATACTGCGCTGCAATCCGGCGGCGACAAAACCAAGTTCGACCAGCAACCAATCACCATCTACCGTGCGTCCCAACTGATAGGCCAGATACCCCACCTGTCCGTCCATTGTCTGATTATCAAGTAAAAAGGTCCGGGTTGTATCAGGTTCGAAAATGACTTTTACCCTCACGCCGGTTATCTGCTCCGGGGCATACGTTGCCAACGCCTGCTTAAGACTCACTGGGGCCATCTGCTGATAGTCGGCCAGGCGCGATTCCAACAGCTGCTTTTCCTCGCCACGAGCCCATTGCCATAGTCCCAATTTGACCAACAAGATAAATACAGCCACAGTTAATGCTATCCCCAACCACAATTTTCCCCACCCGCGCAAAGGAGGCACCATGCTGCCACTGGCTGTGAAAATCGTTTTGGTCTTACTCTTGCTGTTCATCATCGTTAATCTCGCACGAGCCTTGATCCAGATGGTCAGAGAACCGGATGAGGGAGAGAACCAACGTCCGATGAGTCACTATCTCGGACGGCGCCTGATCCTGTCCGCCTGCGTGGTATTGCTGCTGGTCCTCGCTTTGTTAAGTGGCTGGTTGCATCCTAATGCCAGCCCTTACTGACGCCCTCCGCGCCTGGTCCTCTTTTTCTGCGGCCGCCGCTTTAAAGCACGTAAACAAATACAAACAGACACAGCCACACCACATCCACGAAGTGCCAGTACCAGCTCCCGGCCTGAAAGGCAAAATGGTCTCTGGGCGTAAAATGATCCTTGGCAATACGACCCAGCAAAACGATGAGAAACAGCGTGCCCAGACAAACGTGCATGCCGTGAAAACCGGTCAGTAAAAAGAAAGTGTTACCGTACACACCGGATTGCAGGGTGAGCCCCATCTCATGGTAAGCATGGGCATACTCAACACCCTGGAAGTAGAGGAAAAACCCGGCCAGCACTATGGTAATTTCCAGCCATACAATTAAGGCCATACGCCGGTTACGCTCCAGACTGAGATGGGCCATATGTAACGTCACCGATGACGCCAGCAGAATAATGGTGTTTTTCAGCGGAATACCTTGCCATGGCATTGCCTGAGTGGTTGTGCCATCTGGTGTGCTCAGTAGTGGCCAGATGGCCTCAAAACCAGGCCACAAGACTTCATGGGTCATCGCATTGTTACTGGCTCCGCCCAACCAGGGTACCGCTATCATACGGGCGTAGAAAAGCGCACCAAAAAATGCACCAAAGAACATCACTTCCGAAAAAATGAACCAACTCATCCCCTGACGAAAGGAGCGCGCTATCTGCGCCGAGTAAAGCCCAGACATCGACTCCATAATCACACTACGAAACCAGCCAGCCAGCATAAACAGCAACACAAAAAAGCCGCCAAACAGAATAATTTTGCCGACCACGCCACCGGCGCTGTCACTACCGGCATGCTGCACCGTGATACCCGCTCCAAGCGCCAGCAAAAACAGGGCGACGGCCCCCACAATCGGCCAGTGACTCTGGGCCGGAACATAATAAGCAGGGCTTTTATTACTCATGATTTGCTCCTTGAGTCACCGCTTGCCCCAACCGGGCCAGTGACTGTGGATCAGCTTTGGCAGTAATGTTATACAGCGTATAAGAGAGGGTCAGGGTGTGAATCGAAGCCGGTAAGTCCGGTTCAAGGTAAAAAATCAGCGCCATCTCGGCTTCACCTTGTGCTGCCAGCGGCTGCTGATTGAAACAAAAACACTCGATTTTATTAAAGTACCCCGCCCCCAGCCCTGGTGATACCGAAGGCACGGCCTGTCCGACGATTGCAGATCCTGATACATTGTGGGCACGATAGGCGGTCTGTATTACTTCGCCCGGATGCACATCCATATGAGTAACTTGCGGGGTAAATGTCCACGGCATGTCGTGGGTAACGTGAGCCATAAACTCAACCCGAATGGTACGCGACTCGTCAATTTGCATTCCTTGCGGCTGAATGCTGGCCTGGTTGCTGGTTTTACCGTTGATGCCCAGTTGCTCGCACATAATGTCGTACAACGGCACCAGCGCAAAACCGAATCCGAACATCAGGCACACCGCCAGCAGCAATTTGACGGTCAGCTTGCGATTGCGGGTCTCAGAGCAAGGCGTGTTCATACTCTGCTCCCCTAATCCACTTTCGGCGGAGTTGCAAACGTATGGTGTGGGGCCGGACTCGGAACTGTCCATTCCAGGCCTTCTGCCCGTTGCCACGGTTTTGCCTCAGCGGGCTTACCACCACGAATGCACTTGAGCACCAGCCACAAAAAGATCAGTTGCGACAAACCAAATGCAAACCCACCGATAGAAACTATCTGATTCACATCAGCAAACTGAATCGCATAATCCGGGATCCGGCGCGGCATGCCGGCCAGTCCCAGAAAGTGCATCGGGAAAAACAGTACATTGACCGAAATCACCGAGCACCAAAAATGCCAGCGGCTCAGGCGCTCGTCATACATGTGTCCGGTCCACTTTGGCAACCAGTAATAAGCCGCCGCCATAATCGAAAATACCGCTCCCGATACCAACACGTAATGAAAGTGTGCCACGACAAAATAGGTATCGTGATACTGGAAATCAGCTGGCACAATCGCCAGCATCAGCCCTGAAAATCCGCCGATGGTGAACAACACGATGAACGCAATCGCAAACAGCATCGGCGTTTCAAACGTGAGCGAGCCGCGCCACATGGTCGCCACCCAGTTAAAGACTTTGACACCGGTCGGCACTGCAATCAGCATGGTGCAATACATAAAGAACAGCTCAGCGAAGACCGGCATGCCGGTAGTGAACATATGGTGTGCCCAGACCAGAAATGACAGCAGTGCAATACTGCTGGTCGCATAGACCATTGAGTGGTAGCCAAAGAGCTTCTTGCCGCTAAATGCAGGAATTATCGCCGAAATTATACCAAATGACGGCAAAATCATAATGTATACTTCAGGGTGGCCAAAGAACCAGAAAATGTGTTGGAACATCACCGGATCGCCACCACCAGCCGCGTCAAAGAAGCTGGTTCCGAAGTATTTATCGGTCAGCACCATGGTCACAGCCCCCGCCAGCACCGGCATCACCGCAATCAGCAGAAACGCTGTGATCAGCCAGGTCCAGACAAACATCGGTAGTTTGAACCAGGTCATGCCCGGCGCACGCATATTGACTATGGTCACAATAACGTTGATCGCGCCCATAATGGAGCTGATACCCATAATATGCACCGAAAAGACGAACAGTGCCGTACTGTCCGGCCCATAGGTAGTCGAAAGCGGCGCATAGAAAGTCCAGCCGAAATTGGGTCCGCCGCCCTCAGTAAATAACGACGCAAGCAGGATCAAAAATGCAAATGGCAATATCCAGAAACTGAGGTTATTCATGCGTGGCAGCGCCATATCCGGCGCGCCGATCATCAGCGGGATCATCCAGTTGGCGAGGCCGGTAAAGGCAGGCATCACCGCACCGAACACCATAATCAAGCCATGGACTGTGGTCATCTGATTAAAGAATTCTGGCTCGACCAACTGCAGACCGGGCTGAAACAATTCTGCCCGGATCACCATCGCCATCGCACCGCCGGTCAGGAACATGATAAAGCTGAACCAAAGATAAAGCGTACCGATGTCTTTATGATTGGTGGAATAAATCCAGCGCGCCAGACCCGAAGGCGCCGCGTGATGAGCATGCCCCTCCAGCACCGCGCTACTGTGGGAACGGGTTATATCTGCATCGGCAGCGGGTGCCGATTTTGCGTGCTGTTCGGTCGACGGTTTCATTGCGCCTCCTCGCCAGTGGCTTGTCCCTGAGTTTTAAACGCGTTGATATCCGAAGCCTGCACCGTATCTCCGGTATTATTGCCCCAAGCGTTACGCTGATAGGTGATCACCGCGGCCAGTTCTTTATCGCTGAGCTGGTTACCAAAGGCCTGCATTGCCGTGCCGGAACGGCCGTTTACCACAACACCAAGATGCTGCTCCAGCGGGCCTGTCGCAACCGGGCTGCCTTTAATGGCAGGGAAAGCGCCGGGAACCCCCATACCGGTCGGTTGATGGCACACCGAACAACGCTCAAGATAAATTTTTTCGCCCAGGGCCATCGACTCTTCCAGAGAAACGGAGCTTTGTAGCGCTTGCTGTGCCTCTGCCCGGGCGGCAGCAATCTGCACTTTTTTATCCGCCAACCACGCTTCGTAATTCTGTTCCGTCATGGCATGTACCACAATGGGCATAAAACCATGGGCGCGCCCGCACAGTTCTGCACACTGACCACGGTACACGCCGGGTTTGTCGATCCGGGTCCAGGCTTCATTGATAAAACCGGGGATGGTGTCTTTTTTAACGGCAAAATCAGGCACCCACCAGGAATGGATCACATCATCTGAGGTGAGCAGAAAACGGACTTTGCGGTTGATGGGCAGCACCAGTGGCTGATCCACTTCCAACAAATAATGCGCGCCTTTCTCTTCATTGCCCTCGATCTGTTGCTGA
Source organism: Vibrio sp. ABG19 (assembly GCF_029962385.1). NCBI lineage: Bacteria > Pseudomonadati > Pseudomonadota > Gammaproteobacteria > Vibrionales > Vibrionaceae > Vibrio > Vibrio sp. ABG19. The sequence continues at coordinate 324,872 of NZ_CP071707.1, forward strand.
GAAGTGGCTAACAGACTGTAAAACTCGACATCCTGATCGAAGTAGCTGTAGTGCCACTTCCACTGGGAGCCGGTCACTTTAATGGTCAAATCCGACTGTGAGGTATCTTCCATCGCAATGAGTGTGGTGGAGGCAGGAATCGCCATGCCAATCAGGATAAGTACAGGGATGATGGTCCAGATGATTTCGACTTTAGTACTTTCGTGGAAATCAGCCGCGACTGCGCCTCTGGACTTGCGATGTTTGAAAATGGCATAGAACATAGCGCCAAACACCACTAAAGCAATGACGACACAGATATAAAAAATCAGCATGTGCAAATGGTAAACCTTGCCACTGATCTCGGTTACACCTTGTGTCATATTCAGCGAATGTTCAGCAGAAATAGCAGGAGCAGCCAAACTAATCAGCAATACATCAGTCAGCAGCCACAGGTTGATGACGAACCTTCTCAAGAGATCTCTCCTTCGCTAAGCCAGCGTAAACTGCGCGTTTCAGGATCCACTCCGTGTGAACATCGAACTCAACACGACTTGTTATATTTATGTTAACCAAAGACTAGTAAGTGTTTCAATTTTGTTCAAGCACGTAGCACGGAAAGTCTTGCGGCCAGATAAGTAACTGAAAATTTGTCCTAAGATTGCTATAGGTTAGGATGACAATACTGGCAGGCGGCTACTCCATTCGCTTGCAGTCGGTTTAGCGATTGCGCCCTCATAACCGAGAATCAATATCACTTAGACTAAAACTTACAATACATTCAACAAGGTGATCGCCATGATGCAACAAGTCACGCAATGGTTAGCAAAAGACCCCGACCCGAAAACGCGCCAAGAACTGCAACGCCTGATTGATACTCAGGCCACAGAGGAACTGGCATCACGCTTTCAAGCGCGCCTCGAATTCGGTACAGCTGGCCTGCGCGGCAAAGTCGGTTGCGGACCAAACCGGATGAATCGTCTGGTGATTCAGGAAACAGCCACCGGACTGGGTGAATACCTCATCAAACACGTCGATAATGCCAAGATGCGAGGTGTAGTCGTCGGTTACGACGGACGCCCTGATTCAGAGCAATTTGCCCATGATACCGCTGCGGTGCTGACTGCCCTTGGCATCAAAGTGTATCTGACCCATAAAGTCGCGCCGACGCCTGTTGTTGCCTTCGGGGTCAAACATTTCAAAGCGGCCGCTGCCGTAGTTGTTACCGCCAGTCATAACCCGCCAGAGTATAATGGCTTCAAGGTTTACTGGGAGAATGGCGCGCAAATCATACCGCCTCATGATGGTGGTATCGCCGCTGAAATAGAGCTGGCTGCAACCCGTGCCGTCCCCTTGATGGCACTGGATGATGCCCATCAGATAGGCCTGCTGGAGTGGTTAGATGATGCGTATTACCAGACCTATCGCCGCACTCTGGAAAGCAGTAAGTTACTCAACAATCATACGAATCCGCAAAGTATTACCCTGGCTTATACCGCCATGCACGGTGTTGGCGCGGACATGGCAGAAAGTCTGTTGCGTGATGCCGGATTTAAAAATGTCCTGAGCGTCGCTGAGCAACGTGAGCCGGACGGCCGCTTCCCGACCGTCAATTTCCCCAACCCTGAAGAAGCCGGCGCGATGGATATGGTGATCGCCCTGGCCGATTCTGTTGAGGCCGAGCTGGCCTGCGCCAACGATCCCGATGCTGACCGCTTTGCCGTCGCAGTGCGCCGCAGCGATGGCGAGTATCAGATGCTGACCGGCGATCAGGTCGGAACGCTGTTCGCCGAATACCTGCTCAGTCACACCGATGCCAGCAAGCAGCTGGTCGGCAATACCATCGTCTCTTCCAGCCTGCTGGGCAAAATTGCTGCGGCACACGGCGCACAATATTACCAGACCCTGACTGGCTTCAAATGGCTGACCAATGTCGCGATGCAGCAACAAAGCCCGCAGCATCAGTTCCTGTTCGCTTATGAAGAAGCGCTGGGTTATACCCTGGGGCAAACCGTGTGGGACAAAGACGGCCTCTCAGCGCTGGTTGGATTTGCCCAGCTTGCCGCCGAGCTTTACAGTCAAGGTAAAACCATCTGGGATCAGCTCGAAGCCATCTATCGTCAGCACGGCCTGTACGTCACCGCTCAGTGCAGTATTGCGCTCGATCCAACTCAGCCAGCGGTCGGTGACAGACTGCGTGCCGAGCCTCCGCACGAGATTGCCGGTCGGGTAGTCACTGTGATGGAAGATCTGAAATCATCAATACGCTATCTGGCTGATGGCAGCACAGAAAAAATCGACCTGCCTGCCAGTGATGTGCTGATTTACCATCTTGAAGGGGGGGCGCGTGTCATCGTCAGACCGTCCGGTACTGAACCGAAACTAAAATGTTACTACGAGGTGGTGGGCAGCTTCTCTCACAACGAGAGCTATGCCAGTGCCCAGGAACGGGCTGATGAACTACTCTCGCTGCTCATGAGTGAACATCAGCACAGCCTGACCTGAGCCATCAACGACAAAGCCCTGCCAGATAGGCAGGGCTTTGCTCTTGGTATCAGACCAGCCGTCAGTTATACCAAAACATCCAACATGCTAGCATCGTACTCTTGCAGCGGCTGGGCGTCACGAACCAATTCCACATAGTTCGGGTTAGCAATAAACGGACGACCAATCGCCACTAACTCGAAGTTGCCCTGTTCTATCGCTTGTGCACTGCTTTGTGCCGTAAAGCCGCCTGATGCCATCAGCGTACCTGAATAGTGTTTGCGCATATACTCCGACACTTTGCCATCCAGATAGTCAAATTCCATGCTGTCATCAAACATGCCTTCGTGCAGGTAAGCCAGTTCACGTTTGCCAAGCTCAGCCAGCAGGTAATCGAACACCGCACGATCACGGGCATCCGGGTTGATATGGGTATACGCACCCGGTGACAAACGCAGGCCAGTGCGCTCACCACCGATACGAGCGATGATCGCATCAATAACCGCCAGAGGAAAACGCGCCATATTCTCCGGCGTTTGACCAAATTCATCCTCACGCTGGTTGGTATCAAAGTGCAGGAACTGGTCAAGCAGATAGCCGTTAGCGCCGTGAATTTCCACCCCATCAAAACCTGCCACAAGTGCGTTTTCCGCAGCCGTCACATAATCTTCGATCAGTTGCTCAATCTCTTCTTTACTGGCGGCTTTCGGCACCACATAAGTCAGGTCACGACGACGCGGGACACTGCCATCAAAGGCAAGCGCAGACGGGCCAATCACCTCAGCACCACCAAAAAACTCCGGATGAGCCACACGGCCGGTGTGCCATAACTGGGCGAAAATCTTGCCGCCACGCTCATGCACCGCCTGAGTCACTTTAGTCCATCCTGCGATCTGCTCATCGCTGAACAGTCCCGGGGTATCCGGATATCCCTGACCATCGGGGCGGATAATAGTGGCCTCAGAAATAATCAAACCCGCGTCAGCGCGGCGCGCGTAATAGGCCGCCATTTCGTCAGTGGGTATCAGACCAGCAGCGGCCATACAACGCGTCAGCGGCGCCATCACAATGCGGTTGCTTAAGGTGATCTGCTCATTAAGAGCATAAGGTTGAAACAATAAATCGGTCATAGAACTATCCTGGTATTTGAATGCTTACTTTACTTGCGTGCCACTATGCTAGATCAATTTTGAATGATCATTCAAGATATATTTTGAATGACCGTTCAAGATACTTTGTCAGCCTGACAAATTCAGAGTAGAATCAGCCTATCCATTCCAACAGAGAAACGTTGTGCGCGTAGCCGAATTTAACCGAGAGCAGGTATTGCGTTCTGCGATGTATGAATTTATGTCGAAGGGCTTTAATAAAACCAGCATGCAAGATCTAAAAAAAGCCACCGGCCTGCATCCGGGGTCGATCTATTGCGCTTTCGAAAATAAACGTGGCTTACTGCTCGCCGCTCTTGAACATTACGCCAGTGAACGTGAAGCGGAATTCAACGCCATCTTTGCCGCGCAGCCAAGTGTCATGGACGGGTTGAACAGCTATTTCTGTATGGTCATCGACGAATGTGCCCAGGACACGGTCAAAGATTGTCTGCTGCAAAAAGCGCAAAGTGAGTTATCGCAGCAGGATGATGAAGTGGAATCTGTGATTCGTGACACGCTCAATATCTGGAAACAGGGTCTGCGTGATCAGTTGCAACTTGCTCGTCAGCGGGGCGAAATCAGTCCGGAATCGGATTGCGATTTTCTGGCTGATTATCTGGTGATGGGCATCTATGGATTACGCACCTTTGCACATGGTAAACCGAGAAAAGAATTGTTGTGTAAGATGGCTGAACAGCTGCTGGCAACCATCAAAACCCAGTAAATGAACCACTAATATAGCCGTATAGCTAAGGCACATCCTGTGCCGGATTATCCATGGTTGGTTGAACTCATTGGTTTAAAACAAGCCGTCACTCAGCATCCAGCCCGCCAGCAGTAAAAAGATAACGCCCATGACTTTATGCTGATACGTGCGAAAGCGACGATTGTCCAGTAGCGGACGACCAAATACCCCGACGGCAGCAACCAACAGCAGATTAAATACCAATCCCAGACAGTTAAGCAGCAGACCAAGACTCAGCATCTGCTGGGCAGAACTGGCGGCAATATTGGCTGACACAAACTGAGGTAAAAACATCACAAAAAACAACAACGCCTTCGGGTTGAGCAGGTTACTGACCAAGGCTCGCTGATAAAACGTGGTCGCCAACTGATGTTTATCGTCCAGTTGCGGAGCGTGTTCGGCCCGGGCGCTGAGACAATCCACACTCAACTTGAGTAAATACGCGCCCCCCAACAGATGCAGTACGCTTAGCGCTAACGGGCTGACGGCAATCAGTGCCGACACGCCTAACGCGGCCAGCAAAGTCAGAATAATGCCTGAGGTGGCATTACCCAGGCTGGCAAATACGCCGATTTTTTTTCCATAGCTGAGGCTGGAACTGGCAATCAGCAGCATGTCAGGCCCGGGCAGCAGTAACAGCGCAATCACAGCGGTCAGATACACCGGCAGCACAGTCGGATCAATCATAGTTATCATGTTGTCAAAATCAAAAGGTGGCGGATCTTATATTAATAACAGACGCAATAACAACACCATTAACTGAAAAAATTCAATTAAAAAGACTATAGTTTCATATGAACGATTGAGAGCAATTTTGTACAAAAATTCTGCCCGCTGATGCAGTAGACTGGTGAATCCTGCCATTACGAGGCCACGATGAATAAGCCACACGACGAACGCAGCAAAGAAAGCGCCCGCTTTCAGAGAGCAGACGAGCTGGGCGGTATCGAGCTACTTGATGCTGAATATCATAAGCAGAACTTCTCCCGTCACAGTCACGAAGGGTTCACGGTGGGCGTCATTGAACGTGGGGCTCAGCGTTTTTATCGTACCGGCGGAGAACACGTCGCACCTCAGGACAGCATTATTCTGGTTAACGCCGATGAAGTGCATACCGGCCATTCAGCCGTGGAAGGTGGCTGGGCTTATCGGGCGATGTACCCTCTGCCACAACAGTTTGCCACTATAGCCCGTGAAATGGGCGCCACCCGCTACGGCTCACCCTATTTCCCCAGTGCCGTGGTCAACGATGCCGACCTCGCAAATCAGTTTCGTCTGGTGTTTGATACTCTACAGCATTCAGATAACCGCCTGTTGCGCGAAACGCTGATCTACGCCAGCCTGGTAAAACTGATGACCCGGCATGGTAAACACACACCTCAGGCGCGTGACACAGGCAAACTGCAGCAACCGCTTAAAGTGGTAAAAGAATTTTTGGATGACTTTCCGCAAGCCGATGTATCCTTGGATGAATTAGCACAGCTGGCTGGTATCAGCGCGTTTCATTTAGTCCGAGCATTTCAGAAAATGTTTGGCCTGCCGCCACACGCTTATCAGATTCAGTCGCGTTTACGCTACGCCAAAACCCTGCTGCGTGCAGGTCATTCGATTGCCGATACCGCTCAGCAGTGTGGTTTTCACGACCAAAGCCACCTGCACCGCCATTTCAAACGAGCCATGGGCATCACTCCGCGCCAATATCTGCAAAGCTGAGCAATTTCATCCAAGTTTTTCTCTGTTCCATGTGGCTAACTCGGAACAATAAACACCACCGGTTACGCTGCATTACGCAGCCAAATTAGTATAATGTCGCCTTCACAATCAGGATGATTTATGAGTAGTACCGTTTTGTCACATGCCAACCCCAATCCTTCTCGCGCCCGCCTGTTCTGGCAGGGCACTGTTGCCATGCTTCCGCTCAGTGTGGCGGTATTGCCCTGGGGACTGTTAGCCGGTTCGTTCGCCATCGATGCGGGTCTCAATTCACTCGAAAGCCAGGCCTTGTCAGCGATCCTGTTTGCAGGTTCGGCGCAGTTGGTGGCCACTGGCATGTTTAAAGCGGGCGCAGGTCTGCTGACCATGCTGATCACCACCCTGTTTATCACCTCACGTCACTTGCTGTACAGCATTTCAATGCGCAGTAAAATCAGTCCGTTACCGACCCGATGGCGCTTAATTCTGGGCTTTCTGCTCACGGACGAATTATTTGCTTTGTGCGGACAACAAAATGAACAGCAATTTAATCGCTGGTATGCACTCGGTGCAGGTCTGAGCTTCTATCTGTGCTGGAATCTGGCCACACTGGCAGGTATCGTTGCCGGCAGTTACATCCCGGCGCTGACTGATCTTGGTCTGGAGTTTGCGGTCGCAGCCACTTTTATCGCGATTGTCGTGCCCAATATCAAAAGTGTGCCGGTTTTGGTGTCTGTGATAGTCGCCCTGGTGCTGTCGGTAACACTTAATGTATTACAGATAGACGGTAGCCTGATGATTGCCAGTATCGGGGCCATGCTGGCCGGTTTTGCCACTGAACAACTTTTGCCACTAAACAACTAATGGGAGGCCGCGCATGATCCTGCTTTCAATCCTCGCCATGACTGCTCTGGTGTTTGTCAGCCGCTACGTTTTTCTCGAACCCAGACTGCCGCTGCGCCTCAGCCCGCGTCTGCAGCGTCTGCTCAGCTACTCGGGCCCGGCGGTTCTGACGGCAATTTGGGCTCCTATCGTTTTTACTCATGAGCACACACTGTGGCTTGGCCAAAACAACCCTTATCTGTGGGCTGCGGCACTGGCTGCCCTGCTGGCCTGGAAAACGAAAAATGTTCTGCTCACCACCGTACTGAGTATGGCTGTCTTTCTGTTCCTTAATCTGGTTACCTTTGCCGCTTAACCAGCAACGGACGCAAATCAGTGGCTGCCAAAAACAAAAAACCACCGCGAAGCGGTGGTTTCAATCAACACTGATATCTTCTAATGCCATTCAATGACATAGAAAGCGATTCACTAAAATAAACCGTTATTCACCAAAATAACACGTTATTCAGCTCCGTTGCTACTCAGCAACCCATTCAATTTCCATCAGGGTTTTATCAGCGCATTTCAGGCGCGCCAGAAACAGGTCATCTTGATGCACCACACCAACTCCGGACGGAGTGCCCGTCATCACGATGTCTCCATCGGCTAACGTCGTATAGGATTGCAGGTCATCCAGAATCACGTCGGGTTTGAACATCATCTGACTCACACCACCGCACTGAACTCGTACACAGTTAATATACAACTCCAGTGAGAGCTGTCCGATGTCCAGGCCTTGTAAAGAGATAAAACGGCTCAGAACCGCAGAACCATCAAATGCTTTGGCTCTTTCCCACGGCAGCTGCTTGCCTTTCAGCTGTGACTGAAGTTCACGTTTGGTCAGATCTAAACCCAGACCGACAGCGCTAAAACGGCCATTTTCGACCACAAAACAGATCTCAGTTTCATAATGGAGAGCTTCCTGATGAAACGCGTGCAGAGTGCTGGAAATACTGCTATTGGGCTTATTAAACACCACCATCTGGTCCGGAATGACATTGTTGAGCTCTTTCACATGCTCAACATAATTACGCCCGACACAAACCACTTTTGACGGGTAGACCAACCTCTCATCAACACGAACCGAATTCATCTCTCTTCCTTGAACTATGGTGAAAGGAAAAGTGTACCGGATCCGACAGGCACTCCCATCAAATTCTGTCGATGCGATGCCAAAATTAAGATCTGCCGCCCACTCTTAATTCGCAATCTTGCCGATGACTTTTTCACATAACTGCTTGAGCTGAACCAGTTCTGCAACCTCCAGATCAAATTTGCACATCATCGCAGCCGGCACCGTCAGTGCCCGCTCACGCAGGCTTTGTCCCTTTTCGGTCAGGCACAACTCACGCGCCCGTTCGTCAATCGCACTGCGACGGCGCTCGAGTAGACCTTTCCCTTCCAGGCGTTTCAGCAGCGGCGTTAAGGTCCCCGAATCGAGATAAAGTTTTTCGCCCAGCGTTTTTACGCTGATCGCATTTTGCTGCCACAGCACCATCATCACCAGATACTGAACATACGTCAGATCCAGGGCGTCGAGCAGTGGTCGGTAAGCCCTCACTACCGCATTAGCCGCGCTATAAAGAGGGAAACAGAGCTGGTTATCCAGCACCAACATGTCATCGCTACTGGCAGGTAAATCAGTTTGAGAGGAACGGCAATCACTCATTTTTATCACTCGCAATTAAATTGCGCACAATATACTTGCCTTATGAGCAAAGATCGATCTAATATTGCTTACAATTAAATTGCGTACAACTTAAATTACCCTATAGGAGAAGAAAGATGAGTGCTCTATACACAACCAAAGCCACCGCATCAGCAGGTCGTAACGGCAAAGTCAGTACTGATGACGGATTACTGACCCTGGACTTAAGCTACCCGAAAGAGATGGGTGGCACCGGAGCCGCAACCAATCCGGAGCAATTATTTGCCGCAGGTTATGCAGCCTGTTTTTCGAACGCGATTTTACACGTCGCAAGAGAAGCCAAAATCAGCCTCAAGTCGGCCCCGGTCAGTGCGGAAGTCGGTATTATCCAGAACGAGAACGGCGGTTTCGCTTTGACGGTAAATTTAGCGGCAACATTGGAACTGCCGGAGCAACAGGCAGTCGAACTGGTAACTAAATCACACCAGGTTTGCCCTTACTCCAATGCAACCCGCGGCAACATTGCCGTCGGCGTCACTGCCAACGGTATCAAAATTGCCTAATTGGGAGCAAAATTGCACAAAAAGCCGCCACCTGGCGGCTTTATTCATTTTTCTTCAATAAAAACAAAACCTAAACGTCACAAAGCAGAAATCAAACCGTCATTTAAAAATCCTACCTTACTCACATCCAAACGAAAGAGCACCGAAGCTCGTGAACTATGAATAAGGTAATAACAATGAAACAAGCAGCAGTGGCAATCGCCGTTTTCGCAGCCCTGGCATCAGGCTCAGCAATGGCAGCAACCGTTTACAAAGCCGATGGTACCGAACTGAAAGTTGGCGGTCGTATGGAGTTCCGTGGTGACTTCAACGGCACCACCAAAGGCGAAGAAATCGAAGGCACAATGAAAAACAAAAGCCGTATGCGTCTGAACGTGAAAGGCGAAACGGAACTGGCTAACGAGATGAAAGGCTTTGCAGTTTGGGAAGCAGAGCAAGGTGTTAACTCATCTGCTGATAACGACGAAGAATCTGATTTTGACCAACGTTATATGTACGTGGGTCTGAAAGGCCACTTCGGCGCAGTCTCATTCGGCCGTCAGGACAGTGCTGGCGTGCAAATCTCTAACATGTCAGATATTGCTACCTTTACTGGCGACCAAAAGGCATTCATCAACTCAGGTAACGAGCAAATCAACAACACGATTGCTTATGGCTACGAGTTCGACGCTGTCAGCCTGAAAGCAAGCTACATTGCCGGCGAAGAAAAAGATACTGATGGTTTTGGTATCTCTGCAATCTACAACACCCCATTTGGTCTGGATATCGGTCTGGGCTACTCATTCAATGACAATGGTGAAGGTAACGGTTCTGCTGACCAAGTTATCGCAGGCCTGGGCTACACCATTGATCAACTGTACCTGGCAGCAACCTACACCACGGGTGACCTGGACGACGATGCGAACCAGGAGTTTGATGGTGTGGAACTGGTTGCTCAGTACAAACTGACCAAAGAATTTCGCATGATTGCGGCGTACCAGAAACAAACTGAAGAGACCAACGGTGTTGATGAAGACACAGCTGACTTTTTCGAACTGACTGGTCGCTACGACTTCAATAAAAACTTCCGTGGTTACCTGTCTTACATGCTAAACAACCTGGATGAAGAAGACACTGGTTACGATGTAAACGACACCGTTCGCCTGGGTCTGCGCTACGACTTCTGATCCCTCCCTTAATCTTGTGGGATACTGTCCATTGGCCAAGCTTCGCTTGGCCTTTTTTGCACTTCGTGAGTGCAGTATGAGCCGAAACAGTGCTGAGAAAATGCTCAGCCGCTGAATCAAGATTCACCACACAGGTTAATCAACGGATATTATTGGCTTTTCAAAGTTGGCATGAGGAATGCTTAGTAGTTAGTACAAATGCAGGCAGCGTTTGTGCTTCTTTTCAGTGATAAGGCAGAAATCACTGATCACTTCATGTTCTTTGACCTCCTTCTGGGAGGTCTTTTTTTGCACCAAATTCATCACCTTGCCCAAAAACAAAGCAATCATCTGTGTACCATTGCGATAAGAGTAATTCTAACCACTTGATATTAATCAAAATTTAAACATGGCACACTAAATGCTTTATTATTTAGTACAAATGCAGGCAGCGTTTGTGCTTCTTTTCAGTGGTAAGGCAGAAATCACTGATCACTTCATGTTCTTTGACCTCCCTCTGGGAGGTCTTTTTTTTGCACCAAGTTTACTCTCATGCCCTAAAACCAAGCAGCAAAATTGGTTCTACCTCAGCGATAAAAACCTCAATCATCTGATTTTATTGGCTTTATAAAATTGGCATAGAGAATGCATTGCTATAATTACAAATGCAGGCAGCGTTTGTGCTTCTTTTCAGTGATATGGCAGAAATCACTGATCACTTCATGTTCTTTACCTCCCTCTGGGAGGTTTTTTTTTGCGTGTCATGTATCTGACACCGAAAGGATACTAGTCGCTTTAGCTTGCTCGTTATTTGAGCGGCATCAATATTTTCAAAATCTACGCCTCCTGAAACACAAATGGCATCGACAAATGTGGCGCAGATCAGACCAATACAAAATCAATTGCATAATAAAAATCCCGTTTAGCACCGATAGCGAGCTGTGTTTGCGGCAACCTGTCTCTGTCAACCAATCCTGCGTTAAAAATAAACTGAAAGAAAAACACCAAAATCTCTGTCTTAACCTTTAACTCACCCGATTGCACAGCTGACAGCGAATGCTTATGCTGATGATTAATCGGGCTCAAATCAAGATTCAGAGGAATGAGGATGACCAAGCCAATTAAAGTGACACTTTATCGGTGGGCTGGGCAGTTTGGCCCGTTTAAAGTCAAAATACCATGCGGTGAATGCACATTAAGCAAAGATATCCTGGAAGATAGTTTACGCAATGAACTACTGGATGTACCGGTCGATCTGGAAATCAAAGACTGGCTCAGCAACTGGTGGCAGCCACTGCGCTTCGGCGCATGGCACGCACCTATTGTGACGGTGGAAAATCGGGTCGTCAGCCAGGGAGAAGCCCTCAACCGGGGAGCGTTTATTCAGGCTGTGATCAGCGAATGGGTCAAACGCGACAGATTACAGGGCAATATTGTCTTTGGTAAATACAACTGCCCATATTGTCAAAAAGCCAAGAAGCTGCTCGATACCGCTGGTATTCGCTATCAGTATCATGATGTTGTGAAAGAGAGTGCCGCCCTGTATCGTATGATCCCGGAAGTCAAAGCGCATATCGGTGGTAAAACTCCGGTCACCGTACCGCAGATCTGGCTTAACGGTGACTACATTGGCGGTTGTGATGCGCTTGAAGATTGGCTCAAAAGCCATACGGACAGCAACAATGTTATCCACTTCTCAAGCCCGGTCAGTGGTGAATAGCACAGCATTGCTCTGGAGTTACCATCCCATGTTTCGATTCCATATAGTTTCGATGCCATATAGTTTCAACCCCGGATAAAAACGAAAAGCCCCGGTTGTGACAACCAGGGCTTCGATAATATTGATGGCTCGCGTTAGCGGCTGATCTTCTTCCACAATGTTTTGATGAAAGACTTTTTCTTCGGCTTAATTTTGCCGTACAGCTCTGCATGCATCAGCTGCTGACCGATCACTTGACTCATGTACAGTGCACCTAAATCATTACCCATGATTTCCTCCCACACTAAGATGTAATTTAACTACATATTGAAGTTAATATAGCATCAAAATGGGATAAAACAAGACACAGGTCACACTTTAAAGTAATTAAACAACGAAAAGCAGTAATTACACAACAAATTAGCTGCGTTTAGGCTGTTTATAGGTCTTACCCGCCGCCTGATAAGTGTCCTTCACTTTGACATCAAACAGCGCCTCAAAGAACCAGGCTACAAACTTAATCACATCTTCACCTTCGTTCATGATGTGCTCAACGTATTCCTGCTCTACGCCCTGTTCATCAGTCTGCACAAACACATGATAGATACGTTGTTCACCTTCAATATCAGCCAGAGCAAACTGACCACTCAGAGAGTGTGCCGCTTGCGCGATATCCGCGTCATCCGATTGCTTCAGCAATTCGAGCGCTTGTGGCAGTGATTCTTTCGCACATAGTTCTTTTACCAGCGCTTCAAACTCATTCTGTTGCATCTTGCTTCCTCTTTGATTGCAGTGCCGGATTATAACGATAAGGTGCCCGGCCTGCATCAGCAATACGACATCCCCGGTAATTATCTTTGCGCTGGGCGAACCGCCGGGCATTAAAAATGGGTGGCCAAAGCCACCCACGCGTTATCGCTCAAGCTTAACTTAATTGCCGCGGTAAGTAGAATAAGCGTAAGGGCTCAATAGCAGAGGAATGTGATAATGTGCGTCTTTATCCGTCACATTGAATTCAACCGGAATTTCACTGTAGAAACTGTCGATATGTTGCTTGTCAAAGAATGGAGCAACATCAAAAACCACCCGGTAGTGATCTCCGTCGCCTAAAGCAAAACTGTTGATGCGTCCCTGAGCATTAGTGGTTTGCTCGGACAGTAACTGCCATTCACCGTTCAACTGCTGATAGAAACGCACATCGACGCCTTGCCCTGGTAAACCCTGATTGGTATCCAGCACATGCACGCTGACATCAGCCAAAGCTGGCACACTAATCAATAAAGCAGCAGCCGCCAAGCTACGTTGAATAAACCGGGTCATAGGTGTTTGCTTAACCATTTATAGTTACCTCTGTTTGTAATGAATATGCCCATCACAAGACCCGGAGACTGCGATAAATATTTCAACTGATGCAAAATTTTTCCGTACGGCTAAGGGTTTATTCCCGGAGAAAAGTGTTTATAGTGGTGCTCTTTAACCATTGGCTCAGTTTTCCCCACCGAAAAGAGCGCTCGATAGGAATATGTTATGGATTGGCTGCAAAGTGTTACCACTTATACCCGCGTGGTTGAGGAAGGCAGCTTTAATGGTGCGGCACGCAAGCTCAATACCACCAGCTCAGCGGTCAGCAAACGTATCCATTGGCTAGAGGAGCGCATTGGCGTTCAACTGCTCAAGCGAACTACCCGCTCGGTCACCCAGACCGAAGCTGGTGCACTTTTTTATCAGCGAGCCAAGTCACAGCTGGAAAGCTGGCAATCTGTCGTCGATGAAACCCGCTCGCTCAACCAAAGCCCGGCCGGACTGCTAAAAATCGGTGCCACTTTGGCGGTAGGTTCAAAATTCCTGATGCAATATGTCGACGAGTTTCTTCATCTTTATCCCGATATTCGTATCCAGTTGACGACCACAACGCCAGGCCAGTTACCTGAACTGCATCTTGACCTGTTCATCAGCCGTGAAATCGAGCAGCTCAATTCCCTCAGCTTTAAAGCGACAGCCCTATTTGAGCATCACGCCGGCTTTTACGCCTCTCCGCAATATCTGCAGCGGAACGGCATGCCAACCCGGCTACAAGATCTTAATAACCACAATGTCTTATGCTGGGGTGAGCAGACCCGGCGCGAGATGAAAACCAGTAATAATCAACGTATCACGGTATCGGGTAACTTTGCGACGACCAACCCTGAAGCCCTGTTTTATGCCGGTAAATGTGGCATGGGTATTGTGGTCTCCAACCATGTCATGCTGAAAGAAGAACTCAGACAAGGAGCATTGGTGCGTATTTTACCTGACATTACTATCGATCAGGCCACGGTCTATGCCTACTACCCGAAACTGGATTATCAGCACACGCGCACCCAGTTGTTTCTCAATTTCCTCAAACAGAAACTGGCTCAGTCACAGGACAAAATGCTCACCTTTGGATAATGTCGCAAACCGAAAAAAGCATTCATTCAGGTAAAACTAAGTAACATGTTGATTTGCGATAACTAATACTACTTATCTGCGCAGAGCCGCGCAGATAGTGGAAAATTGTGATAATTTCAGCCATAGTAACCAAGAGCATAATATGATATCAGTTACTTAATTCCCATCAGTCTGTCTGAGACAACGTGAGTGCGAATTATGACTACAACGTCACTGGCTAGAAACGCCGTTAGTCTGGAAACCATAAACGAATTGCTTCTGCTGGAAGAGCACGCATTGCTGGACAGAGCGGCCAGAGTGCTGCATTCGCATTTCAGCACGTTTTGTACCTGCATTGTCGAACTCGATAAATCTCATTACAAGGCCCATCCTCTCTCCTATGCGGCCGGCAAGGAACTGAAAGTCAGCCCGTGCTACCAGTTGAAAGGCACCCCTTGTGAGCAGGTGGCAAAATCTAAACAGGAGTTTTGCCTGTTTCCCTCTCAGGTCAGTAAGATTTTTCCGTTTGATGATTTTCTGGCAGACAATCAGATTGAGTCGTATATCGGCGTACCTTTGCGCACCAACAATGGCGAAGTGCTGGGGATATTGATTTCAACCTTTACCGAAACCATGCACGATGAAGGGAGCATGGTGGAATACCATCGTATTATTGCGCGCATCATCGTCCATTCGCTGCGTAACAAATGGTTATCTGAGCGCTCTGACAGCCTGGTCAATCAGCTGAGTTATGAAGTGTCGCATGACAATCTGACCAACCTGATGAACCGCAATTATCTGTCAGATAAATTAGAGCGTCTGGTCGAGACCAGCAGTGAGCCGTTTACGCTCGCCTACCTTGATATTGACAATTTTAAGGCCATCAATGACCTGTATGGGCACTATATTGGCGACCAGATCATTCGGTTTGTCGCTAATTCGATCGTGCAATGCGTGCGTGAGGAGAACCTGACATTTCGGATTGCCGGCGATGAGTTCGCATTTATCACCTACTCATCAGACCCACTCAAAATTTGCCGTTCCATTCTCGATAAACTCGAACAAGGCTACTTCGATCCGTCCCATCGCATCAAAGTCAGCCTCAGTATCGGTATTGCGAAAAAAGGACCGGAAGCGATTAGCGCTGACCAGCTGATACTCAATGCCAGCCTGGCGCTGAAAGATTGTAAACAGAGCCGCAGCAGCCAGATTCGCTGCTATGACACTCACCTGAGCAGTCAGTATCACCGCCGCACTCAAATCATTGACGCTCTGCGCAGTGAACTGGATAAAACCAGTGTCACCGAGGCGGAAATTTTTATAGTCGTACAGCCCATCGTGCAGCGTGGCCAGAGCGATTGGAACTATTATGAAGTCCTGGCGCGCTGGAACCATCACAGCATGGGCTTCATTTCTCCGGTTGAGTTTATCGAAGCGGCCGAGCAGTCCGGGCTGATCATTGAACTTGGGGAGCGTATTGTCGAACTGGCCTGTGAAGCCAAGGCCGCGTTAGAGGCGGAACTGGGTTACAAAGTTAAGTTAGGCCTCAACTGCTCTGCGTATGAATTAACCAATTCGACCCGTTATCTCAATCACTTAATGCACACACTCAACCGTTATCAGTTCGCTCCTCATGAGTTCACCATTGAGCTGACCGAGACGGTGCTATTATCACAAACCAATGAGGTGAAGTATATTCTCGACCGACTAAGAGAACTCGGTTTTACCGTCGCACTGGATGATTTTGGCACCGGCTATTCCAGTCTCAATTACATCCATAGTTATCCGATCGACTGCATCAAGATAGACGCCAGCTTTATTCGCAACATGTTGTGCAATGAAAACTCGGAGCGGGTCGTCTGGCTGATTATCCAGCTCGCCAAACAGTTACAGGTCGACTTGGTCGCCGAAGGCGTGGAAAGCCAGGATGAGTTAGACAAGCTCTATTCGATGGGCTGTGAGCAAATTCAGGGCTACTTTTTCTCAAAACCGGACAGGCCGGCCCACATTGCTCAGCTGTGGCGTGAAAACCGCGCTAAGCTGGCCGGTACCCGTTCAGAAAACGCCGAACAGACCAGTCGTCCCGATCAAAGTAATCATCCCGATCAAGACATTTATCGCGATTAACCCTCATCATCGCGGTTAACACGGCGGCGAGGTTGGTGGTGGTCAACGTGGTTTGGCCGGGCGAGCGCATAAAAAAAGGCCCTGTAATACAGGGCCTTTGTCATACAACGCTGGTGATACCCGGCAACCTATTGACCCGGCACACTGCTCATTAAGAGCCTGATTCCGGTGTTGCTTCGCTGGCTGAAACTTCATTGGCGGACGATGTCTCGGCCTGGTTTGCGGCCAGTAAACCTTCCTGCTGTTCCAGCATGGTGTCGAGCTGATCACGACGCGCGATAAAATTCGCCATATCCTTTTTCGGCACTGAATTTGCCATTGGAATTTTCGCCGTCATCGGATTGACCGGATGTCCGCGTACAATCAACTCATAATGGATATGCGGCCCGGTAACTCGACCGGTAGCACCAGACAAAGCAATACGTTGACCACGGGTAATCTTCTGGCCTTTGTGAACCAGAATTTTACTCAGGTGCAGATAACGCGTGGTATAGGTACTGCCATGGTTAATCACCACGTACTTACCGGCGTAAGGATGGTTGCGGGTCATCACGACTACACCATCACCGGTTGCTAAGACCGGTGTGCCGGTCGGCGCAGCAAAGTCAGTGCCGTTATGCGGCGCGATGCGACCAGTCACCGGATGACGACGCTGCGGATCAAACGGTGAAGACATACGCCACTTGTGAGCACTTGGATAGCGCTGGAAAGCGCGTTGCAGGCTCTCACCATTTTTATCGTAATACTGACCATCTTTGTAAAGATACGCGGTGACTTCATTACTGCGACCCAAAATCTTAATCGCCTGAATCTCACGGTTGCCCGTCAGTTTATCGCCAACGTATTGACGCGATAGCACAACTTCGAACCGGTCACCGGCACGCAAATCACGCCCAAAATTAATTTTATCTTTCAGCAACGTCACTATCTGATCGATATCTGAGCTTCCCAGACCCAACTGATTTGCCGACTGCGAGAAACTGCCCTGAATTTCACCAATCAACGCAAACTCTTTCCATTTGCCCGGAATTTTAACGTCCTTGAACTCGTAGCCACCATCCGGTGTTCGAGAATACACCGCGCGCTCGACCATGCTGAATTCCAGCTCCATTTTGGCCAGGCTCTTACCATCCTGACCTTTCCAGAAGCGCAAAATATTGCCCGGTTTCAGCGTATCCAGTGCGAGGTAGTTTAAATCGGTTTCCATTACCTTCATCATTTCCTGGTAGGTAAATCCCAGTTGCGTGAAGATAGAGCTCAGATTATCACCAGATTGAATCTCATATTCATAATCCGGATAGACCCGCTGTGAGTCTGCCGAATCAGACAGAATCGACTCCACGATTTGCGATTCTGGAATCGACAATTCGATAGTTCGTGGATACGAAGGACTGTTAAGCGAAGATGAGATGGCTGCCACTGCCAGTAGGGGTAATCCTACAACTGATGCTTTCTTGCGTTTAGAAAGCTCAGAAAATCGTAATATTAAAGACTTCGGTAGCACAATCTAACCCGTGGATAATGTTAAAAGAGCACAAAGAGTAAGTTTTTTTTGGCTAAAAGTCACCTGTAGAGTGTCATACAGTGTCAATCGCAGATTAAAAAGGCACCGCAGTGCCTTGTAAGATTTATGTTAGATTTCGCTGATATTATGCTCGCCCACCCGGATAGAATGGCTCACTAAGCAGGGGGCGACATCTCAGCAACGGATAAATTGGCTACTGATACGTTTTCACCAGGCAGTTATCTTCGCCAAAACCGTTCGGGATGTATTGATCGGCCTCAGCATCATTGACCCACTGCTCAGTATCGAGCAGATAGCGGAACTGATACTCACCATCTTTAGGTAAACGCGTTTTGTATTTAAAGGTGCCGGTTTTGGCCACTTTTTTCATGGGTTCAGGCTGCCAACCAAGAAAATCAGCCACAATTTCGACCGTTGAGGCTTGTGACGGAACGTCCAGCTCAAACGTCACTTCCACTTCATCTTTGGTTTTAAAGAAACGCTTATTAATCATGTCAAAACTCCATTTTTGAAAAAATCACTCCGCTCGCTGACTATAAAACTAACCTGCTGTAGAAAAAAGCATCATCTGCAGATAAGAAAATCAGCTCTGTATAAAGTCGTCAGTCATACGTGAAACGAACCAGCCACAGATGTTCAGTACGCATCAGCGGCTTTGGACACCCGGCAGATATTGCACAGTCCGGGCACTACGCCTGCAGTGACACTGGCTGTTCATTGTTATTGAATTAACTGATATTTCTGCGATATACCCACTAGTATAGACTTAAACTTTGTCGGGACATCACTCACAGCCTGATTCTCATCATGAGTCAGCAGAGAAACGTTAAGTTGGTCATCCTTTTGTTCTAATGCCTGCACCACAATACGATCGCCTAACCAAAGACTGTCAGTCATCACCATGCGTTGCCGCTGGGCATCAAACTCAAACAAGGCGAGATAGTACATCAGAGCACGGCTCTGATCAGATACCCGGATAATACCGGCATAGCCATACCGCTGAGAGTATTGCGCCAGTTTGAGCACAGTCCTGGCATCGAGCGCCACCTCGCCACGTTGCTGACCTGAATCGTAAGAACCCAATAGCAATCCCCGGACATCATCGCGACGATTGATCAAGGCAAAAGCAAAAGAGCCAGGCACGCCAATCGTTAAAGGTGCACTAACCTTAACATCAAATAATTGTTCGACAATCTCATCGCTGCTGGCCGGACGGGAAGGAAATTTGGCCAGAATGTCATCATCCGACAAAGAGAACCGATACACCCCTGCGGCTACGACCAACACCAACAACAACAGTGGCGTCAGTAATATTAAAGGAATCGGCAGCCCGCGTTTTCTCATTGTTTTTTCTCCCAAGCGTTTATCTTCCAAGCGATTCGCCTCCAGGCGGTTGCCTGCAAAAAGCGGGCTCTTCATCATTCTGGCCTCGCTAACCACCCCAATACACCACGATTAGCGGGCACTATACCTCAATCTTGACCCCGGTTTACCGGAGCACAAGCAAAATGTGCAGCGCCCCGGGTTTCACTTTACAGCGTTAGCAATGAGCGTAGAATCCACTCGCTCATCACCATTACTTTTGTAAGGTTTTTCTTATGTTTGCCATCTATGAGTCCTATCAGGCCGGCTTACTTAAATCCGGCCACTGGACACGTAATCTCGTTGCCGGTCTGATCGTCGGTGTCGTGGCGCTGCCACTGGCCATGGCATTTGCGATTGCGTCCGGAGTCAAACCCGAGCAAGGCATTTATACTGCCATTTTTGCCGGTATCATAGTGTCGTTATGCGGTGGATCCCGGGTTCAGATAGCAGGCCCCACCGGCGCATTTATTGTCATTCTGGCGGGAATAGTCTCTGAACACGGCATCGTGGGGCTACAAATCGCCACCATGATGGCCGGAGCCATTTTACTGCTGCTCGGCATCAGTAAGCTCGGCAGTATCATCCGTTTCATTCCCGATCCGGTTATCGTCGGATTTACCAGCGGCATCGGTGTCATCATCTGGGTTGGTCAGTGGCGCGAATTTTTTGGTCTGCCCGCAATTCACGCCGAACATTTTCATCAGAAACTGCTGGCTCTGCTGCAAACGTTGCCGCATCTGGATCTCACCACTACGCTGCTGGCGCTGTTATCTCTGGCCTTGGTGCTGCTCACGCCTAAAATTCCGCGCTTGAATAGAATTCCCGGCCCTTTAGTCGCTGTGGTTGTGGTCACCGTGCTGCAATATTGCCTCCAGTTCGAGGGGGTTCGAACCATAGGGTCTGCATATGGCGGTATTCCCCAGGGCCTGCCCGATTTGTCCGTCCCCGATGTCAGCCTGGCGCAAGTTCTCAGTCTGATTGGACCGGCCTTTGCCATCGCCATGTTGGGTGCGATTGAATCTTTGCTGTCTGCGGTCGTCGCTGATGGCATGGCGGGCACCAAACACAACTCCAATCAGGAACTGGTTGGCCAAGGCATCGCGAATATGATTACTCCCCTGTTTGGCGGCATCGCCGCGACCGGAGCAATCGCACGCACTGCAACCAATATCCGTAATGGGGGCAACAGCCCGATTGCCGGCGTGGTGCATGCCCTGACTCTGGTGGTGATTATTCTGGCCCTGGCGCCGCTGGCCGTTAACATCCCGCTTGCTACACTGAGCGCGATATTGTTTGTGGTGGCGTGGAATATGAGTGAGGCAGGCCACTTCGTGAAACTTGTCCGCCGGGCGCCACGCGCCGATGTGGTGATCCTGCTGATAACTTTCTTGTTGACCGTGTTTGCCGATCTGGTCGTCGCCGTCAATATCGGGGTTATTCTTGCTATTCTGCATTTTGTCAAACGCATGGCAGCCAGTGTTGAGGTCACCGCCAATACCAGTCAGGATCTCAGCCAGGAACTTCGCGAGTACAACCTGACCGTATTACCTCGCGACATCGCGGTCTACGCTCTGGACGGCCCCTTCTTTTTTGCCGCCGCAGAGAGCTTTGAGCGAGTCATGACCAGTATCGCCCAGCCGCCCCGTATTTTGATCATTCGTCTGAAGTGGGTGCCTTTTATGGATATTACCGGCTTGCAGACACTGGAAGAGATGGTGAGCCGCTTCCAACACCAGCAGGTTAATGTCTTGCTCTCCGGTGCCAATCCCAGAGTGGCACACAAGCTGCGTCGGGCAGGAATTGTCGCCTTGCTGGGTGAGCAGAATATCCAGCCGGATTTTCATCATGCCCTGGGCGCTGCGCTGGCCATGACAGAAGCGGCCACAGACAAGAATCCATCCTTCAACTGAACATTACTAATTACCCATTTTGTCCTCTCCACCCCTGAATTTACAAATCAGGGGTGTTTTTTGACCGCAATGCTGAGTTATTAACCTCTTTTGTGTTCTTTCACCATAACGCGCTATGGGACTGTGTTCATGGTCACATAAAAAGCACAAACCATTTTAAACATTCCATTCACCAATGTAACAATAACCAAACAATTAACTATATTGCAGCCACTCACTAGTGAAATAAAGTGAATATTTAACGATATTTAATGAATAGTATTGCTCAAAACATAAAAACTAGATATTCTTGCGTGCATGAGTAAATAGGGATATTGAGTGAATGACTATGCCAGGGAGTGGGTATTACTTGAACCAGTGGTATCACGAGAGACGCAATGCAAGATAACGCTCAAACTATTAAATCACCGGCAGAAAACACTTCTTCCGGCAGCTTCTGGATGTTCCTGATCCCTTCTCTGATCGGGCTTTTCCTGTTTATGGCACCGATCAGCTATCAGGACTCTCTGACGATTCCTGTCGCTATTCTGGCCAAATCGATTCAAGCGGTACTGGGTGACAGCCTGGTTGCTATCGTGACCATCATCATCGCTTTTATGTCGGTTGCTTCCGTGTTGACCAAACTTTTCCAGCCGGCCTGGATCACTCAACGTCCGTTTCTGAATGGCCTGTTCAATCCGAACTGGATCTGGCTCGTGGTACGTATCATTGGCGGCGCGGCAGTGATCATGACCTTTTTCCAAATTGGTCCTAAAGCGGTTTGGGAAGAAAACACCGGTGGTCTGGTGCTGGAAGGCCTGCTACCGACCTTGTTCTCAGTATTTATTTTCGCTGGCCTGTTGCTGCCGCTGCTGTTGAACTTTGGTTTGCTGGAACTGATGGGTGCATTGCTGAGCAAGATCATGCGTCCGCTGTTTAACCTGCCAGGACGCAGTGCGATTGACTGTGTGGCTTCTTGGCTGGGTGACGGCAGTGTCGGTATTCTGCTGACCAGTAAACAGTACGAAGGTAAATTTTATACTCAACGTGAAGCTGCGGTCGTTGGCACCACCTTTTCTGCAGTATCAATTACTTTCAGCCTGATCGTCATTGCACAGGTAGGCCTGGAGCATCTGTTCTTGCCATTCTATGCCGCTATCTGTCTGGCTGGTTTGGTTGCTGCAGTGATCATCCCTCGTCTGCCACCACTTAGCCTGAAGAAAGATACCTACATCGATGGCAGTAAGCCGCAAGCAGATCAAGATGCGGTACCACAAGGGCATACTGCGTTTTCATGGGGCATGGATCTGGCGCTGGCTAAAGCTGGACAAGTTGGTTCGCTGAAACACGTATTGGCTGAAGGCGTACGCAACGCTGTTGATATGGTATTCGGGGTACTGCCTGTGGTGATGGGTCTGGGTACGATTGCGCTGGTTATCGCTGAATATACCTCTGTGTTCTCGATTCTGGGTCAGCCGTTTGTGCCTTACCTAGAACTATTGGGCATTCCGGAAGCAGTTCAGGCATCACAGACCATGGTTGTGGGGTTTGCCGACATGTTCATTCCGGCAATTCTGGCCGCTTCAATCGATAACGAAATGACCCGTTTTGTGATTGCCGCCATGTCGGTAACACAGCTGATCTACTTATCCGAAGTGGGTGCTTTGCTACTGGGCAGCCGTATTCCGGTCAACATTGTCGAGCTGTTCGTGATTTTCATCCTGCGCACCCTGATCACACTGCCTGTGATCGCTGGTGTTGCCCACCTGATTTTCTGATTCCGGTTGTAACAAAACGATGCAAAACAGCCTCACTGTGTGAGGCTGTTTTGGTTTATCACCGGCTTACTTTCCATTCACTCCTATCAACAAAGCGCCTAGCGAAAACCGCTCTATATCCTGTGCTTTGGCCATCATACTCCGCCAATCGTTAAAACAGCCCACATGCGGGGATGGTAAACAAACGTTGGTTTGTGCTATCGGTGAACAGATGAATGCGTTCAAGCATAAAGAGCTGTATACAACAGGCTGATGATCCGATAACGCCCGATAAGCAAACAAAAAAAGCCCCTCAAGATGAGGGGCAAGGTTACCATCGCTTTATAGTTATAATCCGTTCAACAGTGAGGGGGCTTAGCCAAAGTCCCCATTCACATAGCCGCGAGTGCGATCGTCTCTCGGCTCATTAAAGATATTCTGAGTTTCATCGTGTTCCACCAGCTCTCCCATCAGGAAGAAGGCCGTGCGATCGGAAATACGACGAGCCTGCTGCATGGAGTGCGTCACAATGACGATGGTGTAGTTCTTCTTCAGCTCTTCCATCAGCTCTTCAATTTTGTGGGTCGCAATCGGGTCCAGCGCGGACGTCGGTTCATCCATCAGGATCACGTCAGGCTGCATCGCGATAGTACGAGCAATACACAAACGTTGCTGCTGCCCACCAGACAGACCAAACGCATGCGACTTAAGACGATCTTTTACTTCATCCCACAGCGCCGCACCGCGTAGCGAGCTTTCAACCACTTCATCAATGTGTTTTTTGTCTTTGATACCCTGCGCACGCAGGCCGTAAGCAACGTTTTCATAAATGCTCATCGGGAATGGGTTTGGCTTTTGGAACACCATACCAACGCGAATGCGTAAATCCGCGACATCGATATTGCCATACACGTCGTCGCCGTCCATGGTCAGCTTACCGGTAATTTTAACCCCTTCAATCAGGTCATTCATGCGGTTAAGACAACGCAGTAGCGTCGATTTACCACAGCCGGACGGGCCGATCAGCGCCGTTACCTGACGAGTCGGGATTGGCAGGTTGATCGATTTCAGTGCCTGGTTTTCACCGTAAAACAGGTTCAGGTTTTCAATGTTGAATTTGTTCATTGTGTTATCTCTTCAATTCTGTCAGTCGTAGTACACGAGTAAATTACGGATTAGTAAGTCGCCGTATTGAATCGCTTGGCGATCAATTTGGTAATCATGTTGATGAGCAACACGACGACAATCAGGACCGTTGCTGTACCGTAAGCCTGGTTCCACTCTTCAACAGTGAACAGCTCGGTAGTCAGCTTGTAAAGGTGAACCGTCAGGGTACGCCCGGAATCCATTAATGAATCCGGAATACGTGCCACCATGCCTGCGGTCAGAAAGACCGGAGCCGATTCACCGATCACCCGACCGATACTCAGAATGACTGAAGTCAGAATACCTGGCATTGCGCTTGGCAAAATCAAACGCCAGATAGTATAGATTTTAGAAGCACCAAGGCCGTAGGAGCCTTCACGATAGGTTTGCGGTACAGACATCAACGCTTCTTCTGTGGTACGGATAATGACGGGCAGAATCAGAATACTCAGCGTCAGCGCGCCCGACAGAATTGAAAAGCCCAGCCCCAGAATCGCAACGAAGAAAGTCATACCAAACAGACCGAAAATAATCGATGGGATACCGGCCAGAGATTCAGTACAGAAACGAATCACCTTAACCAGGCGACTGCCGACTTTGGCATATTCGGTCAGGTAAATAGCCGTCATAATACCGAGCGGAGCGGCCACAGCAATAGAGGCCACTACCATATAAATGGTTGAGACGATCATCGGGAAGATACCATGCTCTTCCCCGGTACGAGTGTAATTGTCGCTGATGAAATTCCAGTCCACGTGCTGCAGGCCGTTAGACAGAATGTACCAGATGATCCAGAACAGAAAACCAACGGTCAGTGCCGCCGCAATCCAGATCAAGCTGCGCAGTACGTTATCTTTAAATTCACGCGCTTGTTTCAGTTTTACACGATCCATGGGGATTACCTCGCTTTCTCGCGGTTCAGGTACAGCAATGCCGCATTGAGCATCATGATAAACACCAGCAATACCACGCCGGTGGCATACAGCGCATTGGCGTGAACACCGCTCGCGTATGACATTTCGATCGCAATGTTCGCGGTCAGGGTACGCGCAGAATCAAGGATGCCCTGCGGCATCGCCGGCGCATTCCCCATCACCATGATGATCGCCATGGTTTCACCCAGAGCACGACCAATGCCCAGAATCACGCCGGTCATAATCCCTGAACGAGCAGCAGGCACAAGCAACTTAAAAATGGTGTAGATATTCGATGCGCCCAGCGCCAGAGAACCTTCTTTATAAGTTTTCGGCACGGCACGAATGGATGTTTCAGAAACGGTAATCACGGTTGGCAGGATCATCACACCCAGCACAATAATACCGGCCAGAATGGTGTTACCTGCCGGAACCTGAAAGATGTTCTGAATCAGAGGAACAATGATAACCAGACCAAAGAAGCCGTAAACCACCGAAGGAATACCTGCCAGCAGCTCTACCGCCGGGCGAATGATGTCCGCGACACGTTTAGGAGCAATCTCAGCGATAAAAATAGCGGTCAGGACACCAATTGGCACCCCGACAATCACGGCACCAAAGGTAGAGACAACGGAGGCGACAATCATGGTCGCCACGCCGTACAGTGCCGGTGGCAGCCAGTTTTGGCCCAGAACGATACCGGATACACCGGCTTCCTGAAATGCGGGAATACTTTCCCGGATGATAAAATAAGCAATAATCGCCAGAGAGACGATACCGATGACGGCACTGGTTAAGAACAAACCGTGGAAAATGCGCTCTCTCCAGTCGATACGCTTTTTCTCACGCAAAGTGCGTTTGGATAGCTGTGTCGATTCACTGTTCATAAGCTGATCACTATTTGTCGCGATGGTCATATTCATCTCACTTGTCGAGCGAGTCGATGTGGATTGAAAACGCTCAGCCCTAAGCAAGCGGGCTGAGCAAACTACTGATTGGTTGTAACGGAATATCTTACTTCACAGAGATGTAGTGGTGAGAACCTACGATTTCCTGTGCTTCATCAGTCAGCATCCAATCCAGGAATTTCTGAGTCTCTGCTGAAGGCTGGCCTTTCTTGTACAGAACCAGGAATGGACGAGCTACTTTGTAAGAACCGCTCTTCACATTGTCAACACTGGCATTCACACCGTCGATTGCCAGAGCGTGTACTGAGTTGTCAACCGTACCCAGAGAGATGTAGCCGATTGCGTATGGGTTAGAAGCAACCATAGTTTTCAGGCCACCGTTACCGTTTGCAACCTGAGCTCGCTGAGAAATCGCAGACACAGTTTTACCAGAAACTTTCATTTTCAGTTCCATGATTTCTTCAAATGCGCCGCGAGTACCTGATGCTGTGTCACGAGTGATAGCAACGATTGGTTTGTCTTCGCCACCCACTTCTTTCCAGTTAGAGACTTCACCTTTATAAATAGCTGAAACTTGTTCAGCGGTCAGGCCTTTCACTTTGTTGCTTGGGTTAACCACAACCGCGATACCATCGCGAGCAATGACTTCTTCAACCAGGTTTGATTCTTTTTCAGAATCTTTCAGGTTACGAGAAGACATGCCGATATCTGCGCTGCCGTTCTTCGCAGCTTTAATACCCGCTGACGAACCCGGGCCTTGTACTTCAATAAACACGTCTGAATTCTTTTTCATGTATGTTTCAGAGAAAACTTCCATCAGTGGTGTTACGCTGCTCGAGCCAACTGCAGAGATGGTCTCTTTTGCTGAAACTGGATTTACTGCCAGAGCACCTAGCAGAGCGATTGCACCGATTACTGTCTTTTTCATCACAATTTCCTTTAGTGGCTTTATTGCCGTTGTGTGTCACTTGAACGAGTGTCACTTTAGGC
This sequence comes from Vibrio sp. ABG19, assembly GCF_029962385.1. NCBI lineage: Bacteria > Pseudomonadati > Pseudomonadota > Gammaproteobacteria > Vibrionales > Vibrionaceae > Vibrio > Vibrio sp. ABG19. Next base: position 351,890 of record NZ_CP071707.1, read on the forward strand.
CGCGAATATGACAATTATGTTTCAATAAATTGAACAGTGCATGACAGAGTGTCATACCGGCAACCAAGGTAAATCAGCACCACAGTTAACTTCGTTAGCAAAACCAATCACTTAATAAGTGAATTCTGATGCAGCCCGCTTTTATTGATCTTGTGACAAAATCAATAACATTCCTCTGTTGAAACTAAGACCAAAAGGAATAAGTCAGATGACTTTTCTATTAAATCCCTATTGATATCTTGTAGTTAGCCGATATCATCAGCGAATTATTTTAATAATCAAAATAACATCCTAGTTAAGTGTTAATTCATTTTTATCTCATATTTCAGAAGAGGAATTTCAATGCGCCAGCTACTCAGCGGTTTGTCGATTAAACTGCAGGTGGTGGTACCGGTATTTATGACAATGCTGTTACTCATCTCCGGCATTATATACAGTACATCCACCCTTAAAGATGCGTTTCGTGACATGACCCAATCAACCGAAGCGCTGATCAATCACAAAGACGAAGTGACTAAAATTATAGACAACACTTATGCAATGCGTATTAGTGCCATCTATAGCTTATTCAAGCCGGAAGAAGTCAAAGTCCTGCCATCCGTATTAAAACAGCGTCAGAGTGACAACCTGGCTCACCTGCAGTCGATTGGCACTATTCCTGAACTGAACGAAGAAGTGCAACAGCTGAAAAACGCGATGCAGGATTATGTGGATTACTCAATTAAAACCATGATTCCCCTGCTTAACGTCAAACATCACCAGCAGACTTCAGCCGCATTTGACGCCGAATATACGCGGGCGATGGATGTGTATCGTGATCAAGGTGCTGTCATGATCAAAGCCATTGATGCTCTGTCAAAAGAGCTTAATCGTTTAGCGCTCGAAAAAGTCCATCTGAGCGAGGAACACAATCACAGTGTGATGAACATGTCGATAACCGGCCTGATTTTTGTTCTGCTGTTTGCCGCGGCGTTCGCATGGTATCTGGCCGGCGTTATCGTCACCCCGATTCAAAAGCTGCAGAGTGTGGTGCGTGAAGTTGCACAAGGCAACCTGTTAGTAAACGCAGACGAAGACGGTGATAACGAAGTGACGCTGCTGGCACGCGATATCAACAGTACCGTGACTCAGTTGCGCAGCACTGTCGGCGCATTGGTACGCATCAGTGATGACGTGGCCTCTTCGGCAACGGAACTGGCTGCGGTAATGACGCAGTCCAGCGTGAACTCCGATCAGGAAAAACAGGAAGTCGAGCAAGTTGCTTCAGCGGTAAACCAGATGGAAATTGCCGCCAGCACCGTGACCGATAACGCGACTCAGGCCGATCAGGCCGCTAAGAGTGCCAACCAGCAGGCACAAAGCAGTATGGCCATGTTTGAACAGAGCAACCGTGCTAACGCGCTGATGGCTGACAAACTGGGTGATGCAGCCAACGTGGTGAACAACCTGAAAGAGCAGTCCGAAAAAATCGGCAAAGTGATTGAAGTGATTCAGGGCATATCTGAACAGACTAACCTACTGGCGCTGAATGCAGCCATCGAGGCTGCGCGTGCCGGCGAAAGCGGACGCGGCTTTGCCGTGGTTGCCGACGAAGTGCGTATGCTGGCAGCTCGAACCCAGGATTCGACGAAAGAAATCCAGGCCATTATTGAAGACCTGCAGGATCAATCCGGTATCGCCAACGACAGCATGAACTCCAGCCTGAAAATGCTGGAAGAGAACCAATCTCTGTCAGCACAGGTCAGCGGTGCACTGCAAGCGATTAACCAGGCAATCGCAGAACTGAGTGCGCTCAATACCCAGGTTGCATCAGCGTCTGAAGAGCAAAATCAGGTTACCTCAGATATTAACCGTAACCTGGGCAATATTTATGACCTGGTGAGCCAGAATGTCACCGGCATTACCCAATCAGCCACCGCCAGCCAGGAACTATCCGCCCTGGCCGAACAGCAGAAACAGCAGTTGGATTATTTTAAGGTATAGAAATACCCGCTTTCACTCAAAATAATCAGGCCGCCCCTGCAAAGGGCGGCCTTATTATTTACCGATAACACTGACTAATTGTTAAACCAACCGGCTTGACTGAACAGTCATTACTCGCCGTCATCAACCTTAGGGGCAACTTTCTTTTTCGGAATAAATACCGAATCACCGACTGCCACATGATCATAGAAACCTTTATCGCGTTTGACCGGTTTCTTCGCGACTTTCTTCGCCTGAGGTTTCGCTTTCGCGTTGCGTGCCGTAACCTTGTCATTCTGTGCCTGACGCGGTTTCAACCCTTTAAACTTACCTTGCAGGCCTTCCAGCACATCAAACTGAAGATCCTGTTGCAAAAAGGCCTCAACCCGCTTAAAGCTGTCCCAGTCTTTCGGCCCGACCAGAGAAACTGCATCGCCTTTATTGCCGGCACGACCGGTACGACCAACCCTGTGTACATACTCTTCCGTATGTTTAGGCATATCAAAGTTAATCACGTGGGTGACATTCGCGATATCCAGACCGCGCGAAGCAACATCGGTGGTCACCAGAATCTTAAATACCGCACGCTCAAACTGACTCATGATGGTATTGCGCTGCGTCTGATTCAGGTTACCGCTCAGTGCCACCGCTTTGAGTTTTTGCTCGTTCAACTTGGCCGTCAGGCGCTCGGTATCGTTACGGGTCGCAGTAAAAATAATGACCTGACGATAATCGGCATCACTGAGCACACGTTCCAGTAACGCCTCTTTGTGATCCAGATGATCACACAGATAAAAACGTTGGGTAATATCTTTGTGCTGTTCGTTGGCACCACCAATGGCAATGCGCTTCGGCTCATTCAGCATTTCATACGCAATGTCATTCACCTGAGCATGATCCAACGTCGCAGAGAACATCAGGGTCTGGCGGCGACGGTGCTTTGCCACGTTGTGGATATGACGCAACTGAGGAGCAAAACCCAGATCCAGCATGCGGTCCGCTTCATCGAGGATCAGGGTGTCCAGACCTTCCAGAAACAGTGAACGATGCTCAAGGTGGTCAGCGAGACGTCCGGGAGTCGCTACGATGAATTTCGGACCACGGCGCAGTGCCTTAACCTGGTCATTGAAGTTTTCACCACCGGTAATAAGGGTCGCGGTATAGCTCAGTCCCGACAGCACTGAACGCAGTTCACTGTACACTTGCTTGGCAAGTTCACGGGTTGGTACCAGAATCAAACCACGTGGATCGCGAGCAGACAATGCCTTGGTTTTTAATGCTTTATGCAGCATCGGCAACAAAAAGGCTAGCGTTTTACCCGAACCCGTTTTGGATGAAGCCAGAAGATCTTTTCCGGCTATAGCAACAGGAATAGCCTGCTGTTGGATTTGGGTCGCCTGCTTGAAATCATAATGTGCCAGTGTTTTCAGTAAGCGATTATCTAAACCTAAGTCTTTGAACTGCAAAGGATTCTCCAATATCGTTATCAAGCCTTGCGCCGCAAGGCAGGGGTCAAAATTAAAAACGCGGTATGATAACGCGAATAGAACATCAATAGATAGAGATCACACAAAATAATCTGGTTTTCATTACGGTTAAGCCTCTCCTGCCTTCATTAGTGCCCCCATGAACCTTCATCAAAACAAGGATAAAGCTCTCAAAGCCTTATACGTTAAGGCTTGTGTGATTACCATCTATACTTAATTTAGCCCAAAATCGGCCTTTAGATAACGAAGCAAAGCAAGACTCAGCTTGAGATGAAGGTCAATTATTTGATTAATTGGTAAAAATTTGGATTATTTTGACTTTTTCCCGGTAGTCGAAGGCTAAAATAGTGTCTACACTTTAATTCGTCACTATATGGGCAAAAATGTATAGGGCGTTTTTGATAAATGTAAACAAGGAGTTCAGCATGAACAAAATGTTAATCGCAGCTGCAGCGTCATCTGTACTAGTACTGGCTGGCTGTGCATCAGGTCCAGACGAAGCAACCTCTTCTAAACTGGATCAACTTAGCAACCAAGTAAGCGATCTGAGCAATCAAGTATCTTCTCTGCAAAACAGCCAATCTCAAATGATGTCTAAGCTGAATGCAACTTCTGATGCTGCAATGTCAGCTCAGGAAGAAGCTGCACGTGCAAACGAGCGCATTGACAATATCGCACAGTCTTACACCAAGTAAGCCTTTGTAGAATTGAAAAAAGAGCCTCTGATGAGGCTCTTTTTTTATGTCTGCATTCAGCGCTAACTTGTTGACTGTGTGACAAAACATCTGACTAAATGGCCAGCGGCAACACGGCGACAAATGATAAACGTGTTCAACGGCAGAAAAACAGTGCTCAGTTGACCTCGGCAGTTTCCGTTTTCAGGTCCGGTGCGACCACTTCAACCGGTACCCCGTTTTGAGCCAGAATCACTGCGCGCGCTTTTGTGTCAGATTTATTGAATTCATCCATCCACCATTTCAGCTCCATTGGCATCGCCAGAGATTTCTTACTGCCGTCGCTGCGGGTCAGTGGTTCATGCGCTTCGACAAACACGCTGCGATCCGGTTCCAGTGCCACTTTGACCGGCTCGTCGATGACACGTACTTTTTCGCCGCGATCAACCTGCTGGAATAACCATTCAATGTCTTTCGGCTCCATACGAATACAGCCTGAGCTGACGCGTAATCCAATGCCAAAATCTTTGTTAGTACCATGGATCAGATATTCACCATGCCCATAACCAAGACGCAAGGCGTATTCACCCAATGGGTTATCCGGGCCGGCCGGCACGACTGCGGGCAGTTCGATCCCTTTCTTACGATATTCCTGGCGAATATTTTCAGTTGGCGTCCAGGTCGGAGCCGGACGTTTCTGACTGATCACAGTTTGCATTTCTGGCGTGTCACGCCCGATCCGGCCAATACCGACCGGGAAAATATGGACTTTGCCTGAGTCAGGCTCGAAATAGTACAAACGCAATTCGGCCAGATTAACCACAATGCCTTCGTAAGGAACATCCGGTAAAATCACCTGGGAGGGAATGGTCAGGACATAGCCTTCCTGCGGCAAAAACGGGTCAACCCCTTTGTTGGCGGCCATCAGAGCCAGGAAACCCACATCATAGTGCTTGGCAATATTGGCCAGTGTCTCCCCTTTCTCAATCACATGGTATTGAGTATGGCCGACCATGCTGCTGCCTTCATGGGGCAAATCGTAAGTCGCAGCCCACGCACTGGTTGCAAAACTGGTGGTCAATGCTCCCCACAGCAATAACTTACGTAACATGATCGCTATTATCCTTCGCTTCTTTATATAAGCGTAAGGTTACTTCTCTTTCCGCTTTGTGATCAACTATTGGCTGCGGATATAACAGAGAGTTAACACCGGACCAGAGCCATGGCGCGTGAATATACTTTTCCGGCACCTGATTGAGCTCTTCGACCCACTGGCGAATAAAGCGTCCTTGCGGATCAAACTTTTCACTCTGGGTCACAGGATTGAAAATACGAAAGTAGGGCTGGCCATCGCAACCGGTGGAAGCACACCACTGCCAGCCACCATTATTGGCTGCATAATCACCATCAATAAGCTGTTGCATAAAGTAGCGCTCACCCCAGCGCCAGTCGATGTGTAGATCTTTGGTCAGAAAACTGGCGACAATCATGCGCAGCCGATTATGCATCCAACCAGTCTGGTTGAGCTGACGCATCGCAGCATCAACAATCGGATAGCCGGTTTTGCCTTCACACCAACGGCGGAATTTCTCCTCATCCTGCCACCATTCCAAGCGGGCGCCCCAATCGAGAAAATCTTTGCTCTTCGACAGACGTGGTTCAAACACCAATAAGTGCTGGTAAAACTCGCGCCAAATCAGTTCACTGAGCCAGGTCTGCGCCCCTTCCGACAACGCGCCCATATCAGATTCTGCATACAGACGAGCAATACACTGACGAGCCGACAGGGCGCCGATCGCCAGATAAGGGGAAAGCGTACTGGTGGCCGCGCGAGCAGGAAAATCCCTCAGTTGCTTGTAATCCGTCACCTGCTCCTGACAAAACGCGCGCAGGCGTTGACGCAAATCATCAAATTCAACCGGCCAGTCGCTGCTGTCCACTCGCGGGTGAGAAAAAGGCTGCGTGTCATCCCATACCAACGCGCTAAGAGAGGCATCCAGCTCCCAACACGCGGCTTTAGCCGGTGACTCAATTCTCGGCGGAGAGAAACGTGTTAGCCAGGCACGCTTAAACGGCGTGAACACTTTAAAATAAGCCCCCTGCTTATTGAGCACGCTGCCGGGCGCCAGAACGCATTTATCGTGTTCCGAGTGCCAGTCAATTCCTTTCGCCGTCAGCAATTCAGCAGCCAGAGCATCACGCTGCTGTTCATTGAGCTCATAATCTCGATTCACCAGCACCTGGCCCGCATCGAGTTGCTGCGCTATGTCGGCAACACATTCAGCGGCCTGGTTAAAGTCATCGACTTCTTTATACAGCAGCGGAATGTTCAGCGCCTGCAACTCGCGCTGCAACGCGAACAAGCGGCGGTAAATGAGATCGGCCTGAACCGGCGCCAAATCATGTTGCTGCCACTGGGCAGGCGTCGCGATAAACAGTGCACATACCGCTTCACCACTGCTGATCGCTTGATTAAGCGCGCCGTTATCTACCGAGCGTAAATCGCGACGTAACCACACCAGCTTCATATCGGTTCCTCTTCAAAACAGGCTTACTGTTGAGTCAGGGTTTGTAACACATCTGACAGAAATAACTGCTCGCCAAACCGGCTGACCAGTTGATGCAGCGTCTGAACCTGGTTCTCAGCCAGACTGCGATGAGAGAACAGCGCCACAGCGCTATATTGCGCCAGGAACTCATGCTCCTGCAGCCCCGTCATGTCCTCAACACCATCCAGGAAGGTGACGTTATAGCCTTGCTCGGCCCAGGTCAGCGCCCAAAGCCACGCCAGCACACTGCCCACAGGATCGAAACTCACCACCAGGCAGCGCCCTTTATGCGCTGCTTTATTTTCCGACTCCATGATGCCCGATAACTTGGTCAGCATAATCGATTGCAGCAGACCTTTTTGCAGCGAGCGCAGCGGACCTTTTACCTTGTCGACCGCGTCAATCACCGGCAACAAGAACTGACGCTCGACGATATCAAGCGGATACTCTTTCATCACGGTCGAAATCACACTTTCAGCCTTACCACGATTGAGCTGCGCCAGTGCACTCAACAGGGCTTCACACTCTTCCAGTTCCGTTTGAGCCGCTGTCAGCTCACCCGGTTCAAGCAGCGCTCCCTGCAACAACTGGCTGACCTTTCCGATTGAGACACCTTTAAGCAGCCAGTTTTGAATTTGACGTATCGTCTGAATATCCAGGTCGGTGTACAAACGGTGTCCTTTCTCCGTGCGCTGGGGTTGCACCAGGTTGTAACGACGTTGCCAGGCTCTGAGCGTGACCGGTTTAACCCCGGTAATTTCTGAGACTTCGCGAATCGCGTACAACTTCTCTTCATAAGCCATAACGTAATTTCAACTCCTGAGGATGAGGATCCAGATAACGCTGTTTACTCAGGTACGCATCCGGATACATGGATAAATAATGTTTAATCAGCGTCAGGGGTGCCAGCAGCGGCAAGGTGCCGAGACGATAATCATGGATCAGACCCGCCAGTTCTGATTTCTGCTCGGCATTTAGAGAGCGCTTGAAGTAGCCTTGCAGATGCATCAGTACATTCGTATGGTTTTTGCGGCTGGCACGATGTGACAGCGCCTGCATAAGGCCCAAGCGGTATTCACGCACAAACTCTTGCGGATCATGATGACTGACATTGGCCACCAGCCTGCCCAACGCCCGGTAAGAGAGCGGATGATGAGCCATAAGCGACAATTTATAGCGGGAGTGGAAGTCGACCACTTTGCCTGCGCTCGGCTTATCACCCATGCTCTGATAGAAATCATGCAGGCAGAACACCCGGGTAATAAAGTTTTCGCGCAATACAGGATCATTGAGCCGGCCATCTTCTTCAATCGGCAGCCAAGGCATCGCCTCTTTCAATTTCTGAGTGTAAAGTCCGACGCCCTCTTTTTCCGCGCCATGCTCTTTATACACTTTAACTTTCTCCATCCCGCAGGTAGGCGACTTGGCGCAGACAATGTATCCCCGTAGCTGCTCGTGCTGCAGCTCAGCAATTTTCTGCTCAGAATAGGCCAGCAGGCCAGCCGTGTGATCACGACTCGGGTCTTTGGTCTCAACCAGAGCGATACGCTCTTGATCCGAAATCAGCCGGATAGTCGGGCGGGGAACAGGTAATCCCATGCCTACCTCCGGACAAACCGCAACAAACTCAAAGTACGGAGCAAGCTCGTCGGTCACAAACCGGCTCTTTTTATGCCCAGAGTCAAAACGCACCCGCTCCCCCAGCACACAGGAGCTGATTCCGACTCGAATACCTTGCGATTCCATACTGGCCTCCAAATTGTACAATTAAAAACTTTGTATAAGATATAGCATAACTGCTAAAGGTTATACAAACAAATTTCTTGTATAAAAATTCGGTCTGATGTGTTTGCATCATCCCCGTTTCCATCCAGACAACGCGGGTTGCCAGTTTGCAAATATCGCGGTTGAATCATTCGATATAGAGCCAATCGATAGGCAGCAAATCGATTACGTTAGCACTTTCAACATAAATAGTTATCAAAGTAATTCATTCTCGATCACCAACACCATTTTGTGACCAACATCGCAAGGATCCTTGCTATTACTGATTAGTATTGCCACAACAAATCATTCATGAGTCAACAATATAGGTAATTACACTTTCACGATCGGTAACCACACCTTCATGTCAGTGAATTAATCTCAGTTGACGAAAGACTGTCCAACTTTGGAGAACAACAATGGCCACCCCACACATTAATGCCGAAACCGGTGATTTTGCAGAAACCGTGCTGATGCCAGGTGATCCCCTGCGTGCAGAATTCATCGCGCAAACCTATCTCGATGACGTAAAGAAGGTCTGCGATGTACGTAATATGTTTGGTTACACAGGCACTTACAAAGGTAAGAAAGTGTCGGTAATGGGACATGGTATGGGCATTCCGTCCTGCAGCATTTACGTGCATGAACTGATCGCAGAATTCGGCGTGAAAAACATCATTCGTATTGGTAGCTGTGGCGCGGTGCGTGATGATGTCAAACTGATGGATGTGGTCATTGGCATGGGCGCGTCGACCGATTCCAAAGTAAACCGCATTCGTTTCAGCGGTCATGATTTTGCCGCAATCGCCGACTACGACTTACTGGAAACGGCGGTTAATCAGGCGCGAGCTCAGAATGTTGCGATTAAAGTAGGGAACGTCTTTTCCGCCGACCTGTTCTATACCCCGGAACCTGAAATCTTTGAAAAGATGAAGAAACTGGGCATCCTGGGTGTAGATATGGAAGCGGCCGGCATCTACGGTGTGGCCGCCGAACTGGGCGCACGCGCACTGACTATTCTGACTGTATCCGATCATATCCTGCGCGGTGAAAAACTCAGCGCAGAGGATCGTCAGAAATCTTTCCATGACATGATGCAGGTCGCACTGGAAACGGCGATCAACATCTAAGGTAAATTCAACTTATCTCACCGCCACTGTAATTAACAGTGGCGGCTGACAAACTCCGAGGGGGCGATCGTGTCTTACGACCAATTACCGGTGGATGCGGATGGTCTGCAACTTAACTTTTGTAAAACATTGGCGTGTGACAACTTTGGATTAAGTGATGCTGAACGTTATATTCTGCAACGCGCAAACCCCAAGCGTCCTACCATGGTTTGTCGTGAATGTGGCGCCTTCCCCCCCTTACTTAACAATCGCGAAGTACTCAACGAGCTGCACCGTCTGCGCCAATTGCACAGTGACGGCCTGCCCGCGTGTCGCCAGTCTGAGTGCGCTAATTTCGGCCTGTCGGTTCATACCCATAAGCACTTGTATCACGCTTTTGGTTACAGTGGTGATCGTCAGCGTTACCGCTGCAAAACCTGCCAGTCGACGTTTGTCGATAAATGGTCGGGAGCCAATCACAAACTCCAGGTACAGGAAACCCTGCTCGGCCTGCTGTTTACTGGCTACTCAGTGCGCGAAATCTGCCGTAAATTAAACATTAATCCTAAAACCTTCTATGACCATGTCGACCACATCGCCAGTCGTTGCCGGCGCAAACTGGCCGTCATGGATGCACGCTGGATTAATCACACCGACAGCTATCAATTTGCGTCACGCTTTATGCCGCTGCAACCGCACAGTAATAATGGCGCGCTGTGGATAACGACCGGTGACGCTCGTAGCGGCTACATTTTGTGCCAACATGTCAATTACTCCGCCGATGAAGAGCCACAAGGCCCGGTGGATCACGACCCGTATGCCTTTCCGGCCCGGTTTGTGTCCCGTCAGCAGTCCGCTGAAGCCAGTCTGGAGAGTGAGCCGCCTTCTCCGCATCTGCGTCAACGTATCGATCAGAAATACCAAACCATTCTAGCCCGCACCAATGTGGAAGATCCGATGGGCAATCTGACCCGTTTTCAGTATCCATCCAAAGGTGCTTTGATTCACCCGCCGTATACTGCCTACGCGCACTATCTGCATTTGTTGGATATGTGTAATGAGAACAAGCGGATAACTCTCTATATGCCGCAGGATCCTCTGCTGCGCTCGGCAGCACTCAGCGTTTGTCTACCACGAATCAGAACCAACCGTGTGGATCTGATGTATGTGGAGGAAGACAGCCAGTGGATCACCGGCCACACGTTTGAAAAAGTCGACATCGTACTTATGGGATGGTGGCGTGACCGCTGGGCAATCACTCATCAGCAATCAGGCAGCAAAGGCATCTGTTATCTGGCCGGCGATAACCCAGAGCCAACTTACTGGCTGGAGCAAGCCTCAATCCGCCAGATTGAATTTTATCAGCTGCGCTTCCAACTGCTGTTCGATGGCTTTATCAACGAGCCAAGACGCAAACTCAGACCGGGCGGGTTGCTGCCGTTACTGGACATTTTCCGTGCCTGGCATAACCTCTGTTATCAGGATAAACACGGCTTTACCGCGGCTCAAAACCTGGGCGTAACACAACACCCCCTTACATTAAAAGAACTTTTGTCCTAAACTTTCGGCGAATTCCCAAACGTAAATTTGTGAACTATGGTCAATAAATACAGTGACTCATTGTAAAATAACTAAAATTGTTGCACTAATACGTTTGAAGTCATGTCGGCATTTTACCCGGGGGAAATTCGGCCAACTGCTGACCACAACGCCAAGGATCTCATCAGTTTGGATAAAAACCACTACCTAATCGATCTTGAACTCGACCAATTGCGCAATAAAATTGAGTCAGAACCCCAGCAGACACTGCTGGTGGCTGAGCAGTGTCTGGTGCGTTCAAAACAACTCGATTACTCCGATGGTATTATCCAGGCACTGATTATTCTCTCCCGTTGCCACTGGCTTGAGCACAATCACGGCCAGGGGCTGAAAACCATCAAACAGGCGCTCAGTTACCAGAACAGCCTGGACACCGATGATTATGTTCCCGAGATATTGCATATCCACGCCTTACATTTCTGGGGACAAGCAAAGTTCTACACCGCACAACAGTTTTGGATCAATGCCCTTGAGCAGGCCGCACTGGTCGATGAACATGGCATTATGATCGAGTGTCTGATCGGTTTGGGTAATGTCTGGCGAACGACCGGCGAGCATAAACTGGCCGCTTCAACCCATGAGCTGGCCGTCAAGGTCGCCAACAACACGCGCATTCACTGGCTGGAAGGCAAAGCCCGCATTTTATGGGCCTGGGATCTCTACCTGCTCAATCAGTTTGTCGACATGCTAACTGTACTTGATGGTGCTGAAGAAGTACTGCAAGGTCATCAGGACCGCACCTGGCAGGCTGAAGTATGGGATTTCAGAGCATTAGCTTTACTCGGGCTGGAAAGGCTCAGTGATGCCGATGAAGCCACCAAACGCGCGCATGATCTAGCGGTCAAACACGATTTAGTCTGGATGACCGCTCACTCCTACATCAGCCGTGCACGACTGGAGATGCTACGCCATAATCTGGACGAGGCGACTCGGCTGCTGCATGCCGCCGAACGCTCAGCCGACGATGCCGATAACCGGGAATTGTTGGCACAAATCTGTTATCAACAATCTTTAATCGCCGAAGAACGCGGTGACTACCAAAGCGCCTTGCGGGCATTTCGTCATTATCGTCTCCACTCGACCCGCATGCTACGGGAGCAGACGGTACAAATCGGGCTCGATAAAGCTCGTATGTCCAAAGATCAGCTTGAGCAGCGCGCCAGAAAGCTGATTAACCGCATCCGCACCCAGTTCGAATACGACCCGGAAAAGCATCTGTCCAATATGGTGTCAGAAACCTACTGGTGGGAACAATTAGTTCAGTTCAAAGCGGAGCTGAACCATGCCAATCACTCGGTGATTACCATTTTGCATCCGGATCCCTACTTTCTCGACATTTGTACCGAGCTGGTACACACCTTGTGTGCTTCACAGGACTTGTTGTCAAGACTGAGCACTCATCGGCTGGGACTGCTGGTAAAAGAAAAAGACCGCGCCGCAGAGAAGCTCTATCAGACCTTGCAACAGATGATCGACATCTATCCCTGGCAGCGTAAAGGGCTGCATCACGAGATGCCGGATATTCAGCTGTACGATATTCTCAGTTTTCCATTTACCCTAGAGCAGTTAGAACAGATACAAACACAGGAAAAGTCGTATGGAAGTCCTACTCAATAAAATTCAGGACGCGGGACTGGACGCCACGTCGGTCACGGGCGAAGGTGCGATCATTTTCTGGAATCATGTACGTCAGCATATTGCGACCACACCGGAAGAAAAAGCCCTGTGTCTGATATTCAGTGCAGAATGCCGCGCTGAACTCAATCAGTTAGCCCAAAGCAGCGAGGAGTTGCGTTCGGCACTGAAACTATTAGCAGCCAGTCATGACTATGAACTTATCCTGTCACTGAAAAACAGCCTCAGTGAACGTTTGATTGAACTTGGCGACTACTCCGCGGCACTGACAGAGTATATTTCTGCGTCGGGCCTGGCGGTGGAACACAGCCTGATTGACGACTACGTGCTGGCCGTGCTGGGCATGGGTAGCTTATGCGATGACTATGGCGATCATACCCGGGCACTGCGCTACTACCAGAAAATAGACGGGATTGATCATGCCATCTCCAGCCGCTCTTTACGGCTGAGGTACAAGCTGAATATGTTGGGCTGCTATCTGCATCTGCATCGCTACACCGCCGCCAACGATTTGATTAAAGAGTGCGAAGAGCTGAGTATTCTGGTCAACGACAAAAATCTCGCCGGACAAATCCTGCTTTATCGGGCTACGTTATATCGCCAGCAGAATAAACTGGAACTGGCGATAGCGACTCTGGGCAGCGTCGCGAACCAGGTCGGTCAGGTGCATTCATTGTGGCTTTCCGTCATGCTGAGAATCGAAAAAGCCTACTGCTTGCTGCAGTTAGATAAGTATCAGTACGCCACTTTGGTACTGCAGGCAACGGAAAAACGCCTGCCAACCAAGATCACCTCGGTGCTTGAACAACGCCTTTATCGTGCATTCAGCCAAATCAGCGAGCAGCAGGGACAGTTTAAAACGGCACTGGCTTATGAGAAGAAAGGCTTTCGCATAGAATCCGATCTGATGAAACAGATCCCGATCGGCGAACTGGGCTCGCCGCAACTGCGCCGCTTATCTCGCTTTGAACTGCAACTGAAACTCATCTTATCTGAACTGGAAAACCGCGAGCTCAAAGAAACCACAGAGAATCAGAAACATGCCGTGGCGCAATTGCAGCAAGACGTCTACACCGATCCGATGACCAAGCTGCACAATCGGCGCTGGCTGGATAGCAAACTCAAAGATCTGCTGCTCAACGCAACACCATTCGCCTTTCTGGTCGTCGATATCGACCATTTTAAATCGATTAATGATGAACTCAGCCATCTGGTCGGGGATAGTGCTATTGTCAGTGTCTCATCCGAACTGGCGCGCTATTTCCGTTTTCGTAATGCGTCATGTGTTCGTTTTGGTGGCGAAGAGTTCCTGGTGATTATCGAAAATGCGACTCTCGAACAAGCCCATGGCCATGCGGAAATGTTTCGCGAACGCATTAACCAGTTTGATTGGGAAAGTATTCTTGGTGAGCGCCGCCTGACCGTCAGTATCGGCGTCACTCTGCATCGAGAGGGTGAAAACACCCAACGCACTTTCTATCGTGCCGACAAAGCGCTGTATCGTGCCAAAGCCAACGGCCGTAATCAGGTCTGCACGGAGAACTGAATCCTCCCGGCGAGCGCAACGCTCGCCAACCTCTTAAGCCTGGACTGATTGCACCCGGCGCCCTTATTCCCCAAAGTCCTTTTATGCAATCAATTTGAGCCGCTATCAGCTCCAGCGCAGGATGCGCACTTCGTTGCCTTCCTGCGGCTGACCAGGAATATTGAGAGAGAGCAGGAAAGAAACTCCGGCCATCGCAGCCCCGATCAGAAATACCGCGGCTGGCGAAACCAGCCACAGCAGACCAAAGGTCACCGGAATCACGACCGCTGCGATGTGGTTAATCGTAAACGACACACCCGCAGTAGAGGCCATATCAGCCGGATCAGCAATTTTCTGGAAATAGGTTTTCACCGCCAGCGCCAGCGCAAAAAACAGATGGTCAACCACGTACAGGCCCGCAGCCCAATGAGCATCAGTCACGAAAGCATAGCTAACAAACACACAAATCAGCCCAAGGTACTCAAACATTAGTGCTTTGCGTTCGCCAACAATGCCAATAAAACGACCAATACGCTTAGCAAACAGGAAGTTGAACACATAGTTGATCAAAAATAGCAGGGTAATATCAGCCGCCGAATAGCCAAATTTTTCCACCATCAGAAAACCGGCAAACACGGTAAATATCTGACGCCGTGCGCCACTCATAAAAGTCAGCGCATAGTAAAGCCAGTAGCGTTTACGCAGCACCAGTTTCTTGTTCTGCGGTGTCTTAGCCTGAAATTCAGGAAACAGTAATGCGATGGCAATCACCAACACCAAACCGGTCCCTCCTGTGATGCCATATACCCATTTGTAACTGAGCTGTAATTGCTCCAGCATCACCCAGACAACGCCATAGGTGATGAGGGAAGCCAACGCGCCAACCGAGATAAATTTACCCAGCATTTCCGGCGCTTCTTCTTTAGTCAGCCATTGCAGCGAGAGGGACTGTTTTAATGTTTCAAAATAGTGGAATCCGATCGACATGATCAACGTGGTAAACAACAGACCGGTCAGAGTCGGGAACCATCCGGTCATGGTCACTCCGAAAGTGAGCATCGCCAGCGCGATGATCATAAAACGCTGTTCACGAATGAACAGCAGAACAAAGATGGCGGTGAAGGCGAGAAAGCCCGGAATTTCACGCACACTTTGCAGCAAGCCGATGTCTGCACCATTAAACTGCGCTTGCTCAACCGCAAAATTGTTGAGCAGAGCCATCCAGCTGGAAAATGCAATCGGCACGATAATCGAAATTATCAGCAGAAAATTTTCAGGAGTTCGCCAATTTTTAGCTTCCATGGGTATTATTATCATCCTAGCGTTTAACAGGCGGCCAGTTTACCTAAACTTCTGTGCACTGTAACCTTTCTGTAGCACAACATTAACACCAATACCTGTTGAACGAACGCTGACATCATACCTGACTGCCGAGGACTGCTATGCATATCCGATTTGCTACTGCCAATCTGCTCAATTATCTGGCGCCGCCGAACGCGTTTTATGACTTTAACAATATTTACGAAGCTGGCCAGTGGCAGCAGAAACAAGCCTGGCTAAATCGTAAACTCGCCGCGCTGAATGCCGATGTGATTGGTTTCCAGGAAGTATTCACGCCAGAGGCTCTGCAACAGCAAGTGACGGAGTTGGGGTACCCTTATTTCGCGGTGGTCGATCAACCCAAAATCAGCGATGGCTACATTTATTCATCGCCTGTCGTCGCGATTGCCTCGCGTTTCGAACTGATCGAGGTCAAGCAGATCGATGTGACGGTGGAGGGGTTCAGTTTTCAACGTCAGCCGCTACGTGCAACCCTCATCCATCCGGCGCTCGGCCTGGTGGATGTGTATGTGGTACATTTTAAATCCCAACGTTCAATGCTGGAAAGCGAGGAAGACGCCAGGTTGGTTGATGCCTGGCAAACAGAGCTCTACGGACGCTGGCAATCCGCGATGCAACGAGGACAAGAGGCGCACCTGCTTCATCAGGCCATGGTGCAGCGCAAACGCCAGTATGGCCATCCCATGGTACTGATGGGCGATTTCAACCAGGTGCTAAGCAGCATGGAATTCAATGCGCTGCGCGCGACTCATCGTTTCCGCCAGCCTGATACTTTTGCACCTTTACTGCCCTATCATCTGCACGACAGTTGGGAGCTCTTTAGCCATAGTCACGCAGGAACACGGAAACCGACCCATTACAGTGGCGCCAGTGGTCAGGTGCTCGACTATATCCTGCTCAGCAGCGACTTTACCCAGGACGCCGACCATCCGGTGGCAACCGTGGTCGATTACCATGTGGAAGATCACCATCTGGTCAATCCGCACTCAGAAGCCGACCGCTTTGCCAGCGATCACGCCCTGGTTGCCGTGACCTTGCAGTGCGCTAAAACCATAGCCGGGAATAGCGAGTTGCCGCTTTAAATAATAATGAGCGCTATCACTGCCCGGTTCACCTTAAAGCATCGCAAGGCGGACAACATTGATCCTTGCCTCAGGCAGATTATAATCCCGCCGTCTTGATCAAGTGCTGCCATCGGGAATGGTGCTGCAGATAGTGTGCAACGTAACTACAACGTGGAATCAGCTGCCATTGTCTCGCTTCCAGCAACGGTAGAATGCACTCCATCATGACTTGTCCGTATCCCTTGCCACGCAGTGATTCGGGAATTCGGGTTGAGGTTATTGTCATCACTTTCCCCTCCAGGTAATAGTCCATCCGGGCCCAGTCGTCGCCCTCCAGATGCACCCGAATCTGCTGCTGTTGTTGATCAAACACCACTTCATGGTAATTGCCAGCCTCATCCGACGCCGTATGCGAGCTGTTCCGCTTCATTTTTGCTCCAATTTTGATAAATAACTCAAAGAAATTGTCGCCTCATCACATTGAATCTCAAATTATCTAAACATAAAATGTGCTTAACTGCAGAAAAAAAGCATAAAAGCAGTCAATAATACGGAGACCATAATGCGCGCACAGTCAGTGGCAACACCGCAAGAGCATGGAAGCTCGAAGTCCAGCGCCCGACAAAAAAATGTGTCGACTCTCAACAGCACAGATGCGTTGGCGATGGTGGAACACGGCAGTGAGCTGACTTTAAGCATCACTACCCCGGTCGGAACTAAATTCAGTTGTAAAACCCCTTTTATTGGCACGCATTCTGATACTTATCTGTTGATAGAGATTCCACAGGTCTCAGCAGAAGATCTCAACTTTTTCTTTCAGGAAGGATTCTGGATCAACGTCCGAGCCATTTCCCCACGTGGGGAAGGCGCTATGCTGCATTTTCGCAGCCAGCTACTGCACATTATGCAAGAGCCGATAGCACTGGCGATGCTGTCCATTCCCAACACCATGCAAGTCACCCAGCTACGTAAAGAACCGCGTTACGAGGTCAACTTGTCCGGCAAGGTTTACCTGGGTGAACAAAAAGCGGAATGCGAAGTCCGGGATCTGTCTAAAAGTGGCTGTCGTTTCATTACCGCTCCGGTTGGCCGTACCTATCAGGTGGGAGATCTGGTCTCCGTCGAGCTGTTTGCAGACCGCAGAAGCAGTAAAGTGTTTGCGCCGCTGACTGGTAAAATCTGTAACTTACAGCGCTCAATGCATTATGCCCGTTACGGCTTGGAATTTAACGATCAGGGTAAGACCAACGCTAAAAATTTGCTGGCACGACTCAAATTCAACGGTACGAAATTAACCTTGAACGTGGAATAAAGACTAGCCCCAAACGACTTGGAGTTGCAGGCAGGATTGACCAACGACAGATAAAAAAAGAGCCAACCGCAAATGGTGCGATTGGCTTATATATGATGTGAACAAATATCGATTCACTAACAACGTCAGTTGGCTAGGTGACCCTCGGCTTAATAAGGGTCGATACATATTATGCATTAAGCGTGCCAACTTGAAAAGCGCTTTTTCGGCCTGTTCTGCGCACATTCACCTCAATCTTCAGCATGTTTTTGCATTTTAAAAATTGCAAAATGCAAAAACACGCATTTTGATACGCAACTCATCACTTAATCTACGCTGACATTGTTTAACGATAATTTCAATTTATCGGTCGGATTTGACTCGCCTTTTTGGGTATACTGCCGTCATCAGTTGGTCTAATAAGGTTAGTAATGAATTACATCACTACATTTTTAAAAGGTATCGCCATGGGCGCTGCGGATGTTGTACCCGGCGTGTCAGGGGGGACTATTGCTTTTATTACCGGCGTATACGATACCCTGTTAGAAAGTATTCGCCGCATTAACCCACGTTTACTCGGCTTATGGAGACGAGAAGGTTTTGCTGCCGCTTTTCGTCATATCAACGGCGGATTTCTGATCGCATTGTTCGGCGGCATCATCACCAGCATCGTCAGCCTGGCGAAACTCATCTCCTGGCTGCTGGAAACCCATCCCATCCCGACCTGGTCTTTCTTCTTCGGTTTAATTTTGGTCTCTGTGTACCATATTCTGCGTCAGGTTCAGCAAAAAAGTGTGTCCCGCTGGTGCTGTCTGGCACTCGGGGTGGCGTTCGCCTATTCGATTACCGTAATCAAGCCTCTTAGTATGGATTTTACCAGCCTCAATATTCTGCTGGCAGGCAGCATTGCCATCTGTGCGATGATTCTACCCGGTATATCCGGTAGCTTTATCCTGCTGCTGATCGGTATGTATACGCCGATTATTGATGCGGTGAAATCGTTGCAAGGCAGTGTGCTGGGATTGTTTGTGCTCGGTTGTGTGGCAGGCTTGCTCTGCTTCTCTCACCTGCTGTCATGGCTGCTGAACCACTATCGTGACGTCACGCTGTCTTTTCTCACCGGCCTGATGCTGGGGACTCTACCGAAAATCTGGCCCTGGAAAGAGACTCTCAGTTGGCGCACCAATTCACACGGTGAACAAGTACCGCTGCTGCAACATAATCTCAGTCCTTTTGAATTTGAATCCGTAACATCCCAGCCAGCTCAACTAGGTATCGCTATCCTGTTCATGGTATGTGCGATTGCTCTGGTATTAGGCCTGGAGAAATATGCCAGCCGTCACGACATGTGACCAACTGACCAACACAAAAGGTGGCTGCGGCCACCTTTGTTATTCATATCGCCCCTGCGCCAGGCCCAGATTTCTACCGCACTATCACAATTTTCCCCTTTGCTCACAGCCACTTATTATGCAATGTGCTAGTCTTGCCTTAATTACGTCATTCCCGTGACTGGCGTAACTGTGTTGTGATGTTAAACCTGGCAATAGCAGACAACGTCGCTGTAGCCTTCGATGATCTGAGCCGTCCGAATGCAAAGAACACTTCACATTGGCTGCATCCTTTTAGCGCTGACCGGCGGCTTTTTTGCCGCCCAGATGACCGATTTTTCTCAGCAGGGACATCGCCCGGCTGACTTGGGCGATTACTGCACCCTGTCCACCATCAGTTGCCAGCAACACAACGTCACCATGACAATGGCCGACGACCATGTGCAGCCACTGGTTGCAACCCTCATTCACATAGACTGGCCTGACACCGCTGCAGAGACTCTGCTGCTCTCCATGCAAGGTCTGGAAATGGAGATGGGAGAAGTGCGCTTTAAGTTGCAGCGCAATCAACAGGGGATCTTTACTGCTGATATCGTCCTGCCAGTCTGTACCGCAGGCGATATGACCTGGCTTGGTACTCTGACCGATGGCAGACAAACTGTCTATCCGGCAATAAGGATGCAACGATGAGTAAAAACTGGTCTCTGATCCTGGTGGTGGCTTTTGCGCTTGGCTTCGCGCTAAAAAACTATCTCGACACACATCAACAGCAGCCGATGCCACCGCCACAGAACGCAACACAGCTTAAGTCGGTGGTGTTATATGGTGAAAATAATAAAGCGGTCGAGGTGTTTGACCGAAACGACAACCGTATCCGCATTCTCTATTTTGGCTTCACCCGTTGCCCGGACGTGTGTCCTACCTCACTGGCGATGTTAGCCGGAGCGCTGAATCAGTTGGATGATACAGCTCTGCATCAATTACGCCCGATGTTCATCTCTCTTGATCCGGAAAGAGATAACGCCGCCGACTCGGCCAAATATGCCCATTACTTCCATCCGATGCTGGAAGGTTTGTCTGCCCCGCTCGCGGTGACGACGGCTCTGGCTCATCAATATGGCGTGATCTTCCGCAAGACTGAATTACCTGACTCCAAGCTGCAATATACCCTGGACCACAGCTCCTATTTCTACTTTATTCGTCCGGATGGCAGCCTGATCACTAAGGTGCCTCACACCCAGAACCCGGCGCCGCTCATCGCCGCAATTCAGCAAGTTCTGTCTGCAACGTCGAATATCCCCCCATCACAAGGAGAGTAAAGTGATGATCAAAATGTGCTTATTAGCGGCCGTCCTGCTAAGTCCGATGACACTATCAGCCACCACCCTGGAAGTGAGCCAGGCGTATGCCCGCGCGACCCCGCCCAATGCGGTCACCAGTGCCGTATTCGCCACTATCAGCAACCATGACAACCAGGACCATTCCATAGTGGCAGCGCTGACACCGGCAGCGGGCAAAGCAGAACTGCATGACGTGATCACCGAGGGTGACATGATGAAAATGCGTCAGGTCACTTCTTTTAAACTACCGGCCGGCGGCTCGCTGCAACTCAAACCCGGCAGTTTTCATATTATGTTGTTTGATTTACCCCAGCCCCTGATGGCAGGTATGAACATTGAGGTCGAACTGCAATTAGAAAATGGCGACCACTACCGTTTTGATGCCCCGGTAAAAAAGGTGATGGCAGGAATGCATCAGCATTAATATGGCGTTCAGTGCCGCGCGCTTGAACTGCCGGCACTTTTACTTCCCGCTCTTTTTCTTCATCACGCCACGGATATCTGCTGCCCCCGCCACCATTCAGAAAATGTAACCAGAACGTTAATGACACCTTATTCCACTCGCTTTTGGAACCAAACGGTCATTCGGTGCTGGCTTTGCGCACTCAATAACAAACCAGACGCATAGCAGTCAGAACAAGGGACTGCGCTCTTTTCTGAGAGCGGTACAATAGTCTGAAAATAATTCAACACACCAAATACCTGACCAATCCGCTCACAACCAAGTCAACTACAAATATTTAACAAAAATCCTAAAATGTGTTGCAATCCAACATAAGCGGTAATTTTTTGTTCTAACGAACAATTAATCCTAGACACATTATCCCGTGACGTTAATATTGGCTACCTTCAGTGATATTCACTGAAATAACTACAAACTGAACTTTATTTTCATCTCAGGGATAACTAATGCAAAGCAACAATATTTTTGCCCGTTTTGCGCGCGGTAACCTGGTGCTGCAAATCCTGGCAGGTATCATCCTTGGTATCCTGCTGGCACTCGTCGCACCGGAATCTGCACAAAACGCGGGTTTACTCGGAAGCCTTTTTGTAGGTGCACTCAAAGCCGTTGCACCAATTCTGGTGTTTATTCTGGTTGCCGCGTCTATCGCCAACCAAAAGAAAAACCAGCATACCTTTATGCGCCCGATCGTCATTCTATACCTTTTGGGAACCTTTGCCGCAGCGCTGACCGCTGTATTACTGAGCTTCCTGTTCCCGACCACTTTGACGCTGGTGGCTGGTGCTGAAGGGGCAACGCCACCACAAGGCATTGCTGAAGTTTTGCATACTCTGCTATTCAAACTGGTCGACAACCCGGTAAATGCCCTGATGTCTGCTAACTACATCGGTATTCTGGCCTGGGCTATCGGCCTTGGTCTGGCGCTGCACCATGCTTCTGCAACCACCAAAGCGGTATTTGAAGATCTGAGCCACGGCGTCTCTCAAATCGTGCGTTTCATTATTCGTCTCGCGCCATTTGGTATTTTTGGCCTGGTTTCTTCGACCTTCGCGACCACAGGTTTCAGCGCGCTGGCTGGCTACGCGCAACTGCTGGCGGTTCTGCTTGGCGCAATGCTGATCATTGCCCTGCTCGTAAACCCGCTGATTGTTTACATCAAAACAGGCACCAATCCATACCCGTTGGTTCTGCAGTGTCTGCGTGAGAGCGGTGTAACTGCGTTCTTCACCCGTTCAAGTGCAGCCAACATTCCGGTCAACATGGCGCTGTGTGAACGCCTGAAACTGGACGAAGACACCTACTCTGTATCGATTCCTCTGGGTGCAACCATCAACATGGGCGGCGCAGCGATCACGATTACCGTTCTGACTCTGGCTGCAGTGCATACTCTGGGTATTCAAATCGACCTGATGACAGCGTTGCTGCTAAGCGTGGTTGCGGCAATTTCTGCCTGCGGCGCATCAGGTGTTGCAGGTGGTTCACTGCTGCTGATCCCACTGGCTTGTGGTCTGTTTGGTATCCCGAATGAAGTTGCGATGCAGGTTGTCGGTGTCGGTTTCATTATCGGCGTGATTCAGGACTCAGCAGAGACTGCACTAAACAGTTCGACGGACGTTGTGTTTACCGCAGCAGTATGTCACTCAGAACATAAACCGGCTGCTTAATCACTAAGCTGCTCGTTAGACATGAAAATGCCCCGCTGTGTCGGGGCATTTTTGATCTGTCTTATGTACTCACTGCTTGTACTCACTACTGACCGTTGATCAAGGTCAACGGTCAGTAATCGGCGTCTGAATGAAACAGGGTACGGTGTCATGACCTCAGGCGACAATTAGCCTGAGTCATTGTTGAAACTGAGTCATTGTTGAAAGACAGTTACTGTTGAAAGAGAGTTACTGTCGGCGATAAGCCGGAAGCGCTCTCAGGTACTAATAACGGTCCATCGGAGTGTGCGAAAAATTCACTGCTGGTGACGGCTTCGTTTCCGTCTGATCCGCGGGTAACTGCGTCGGTTGGAGCAGTTCGCCATCAACGCCAAACTCATCACGGTGCAGCCCGGGCTCTTGCGTATCCTCACTGGGATCCGCCACATCGGGTATCGGCACACCGCGTTTATACAGTTTATTCAGCGCACGGATAATGGAATGTTTCCGTACCGTACCGGAGGCAATTTTCTTCTGCAAAGGCTTAGCCAGCGACTGCAGACCAACCACTGAATCCACACCTATCTGACTGCCTACCTGATCGCGCAGAGCCTTGGCAGGTTCGTAACCGAATAATACCGACAGAAACAACCAGATGTAGGCATTCGCTTTACCGTGAGCACCACGTTCGATCCAAGCCTGACCACAATGATACATGGCTTCAGCATGACCTTTTTCACAAGCCCGCTCAAGCCAGTAAATACCTTTGGCAAAATCACTGCTTACCCCGACGCCTTTGATATAATTCATCCCCAGTTTCATCATACCTTCCAGGCTATGCAGGCTGGCTGCCTTGGAATACCAGTAAGTCGAGTCACCCGGAGCTGGCGCTATATTATCGTGTGACACGCACCACTCGCCCATAAACAACATGGCGTCGATATAGTGTTGTTCAGCCGCTTCCTGAATGATAGCGATACCTTTGGTGACATCTGTCTCCACACCGCGACCATGAAACAGTGCACGTCCTGCCTCATACTTTGCGGCGTTGTCACCTTCCACACCACGGAGGTAATTCTGCCAGAACTTGGCTTTTTCTTTTAAAATCACATCGTCACGCATCCGTTGGCATAATCTTACGATGCCATACATGCCGGGAATGCTGTCGCTCTGGGCCGCTTTTTCATACCAGAACAGAGCTTCGCGCAAATTGCTGCGTTCCGCTTCTTTGGCCAGAAACAGCATGGTCGGTACATGGCCGGACTCTGCTTTTTGCAGGCGCTCTTTACGCTCCAGATCTCGCTGACGCTCCAGCGCTTTACGATACGCTTCTTCACGCGCTTTTTTCTCAGCTTCCAGGCGCTTTTTACGCACCGAAAGTGAAATCATCCAGACAAAAATCAGTATCAGTGATAAGCCTGTCGCGCCAATCGCGATCCCTATGGTATTCATACAATTAATTCTTTATCTGTACTTTGTGCACTGTATCGGCTGAAACGCCAAAAGATTGAGTCTGATATGCGCTAACAGTGCTGAGTAAATGAAGGCCTGCGTAATATCATCCCAGCAGGATAGATGACCATAGTACCGCACTCCATTAGAGCGCGGTACTGACAATCTTATTGAAGATAGGATTTGAGCGCAGACACATGGGGCTCGCAACGTGTCTGGCTAGTGACAAACAAATTAAGGGTGAACCGCAATTAACTGTTCACCCACTGTGGACAGAAAAAAATCACTGAGCCGATTTACGATTCACCGCTTTAACAAACACTTCCTGAGCCCCCTGGATACCCAGTGCTTTGGCTTCATCGAGTAAGCTCAATGCTTTGGGAATATCGTTGGCTTCGACCGAACGCTCAATCGCGGTGTGGTAATACCCGGTCAGCTCAGTACCCTGTGGTATATTGTCGTTCTGGTTAACAATCTTGCGATTGATGATATCGTTGGCTGACACAGACAAACGAAATTGGCCTAATGAGCTGTGCTTGGCTTGCGGGTCGGCGATATCAGGCGGCTGAGTATGACGCGCAATCGCGAACGCTTTGGCCGGATGCATGATGGTACTGCTGCCTTTGATATCCTCAGCAGTGGTGTAAATCAGCACGTGCAAGTCCTGACCACTCATGTCAGGAATCACGTTGAAATCTAGAACAAATTTGTCGTTGTCGAGCAGCTTGGCCGGAACATATTTAAACTGGGCAAAATCTGCATGATAAATCGACTCACCCTTGCTGTTCAGCACCTCGACATTTGGTGCATAGAACTGCATATCCTGGCTGACAAACGTTTCGATCTGCATATCCAGGCTACCGCGGTTGCCCGGGATCTTAAAGCCCGCAATCGCGCCGGCACTGTGACCATCCAGCAAAATCTGGCTTTTCTCGGTGAGCGCAAACTCAGTCGTCACCGGCACCGCGAGCGGAGTCCAGCTGATCTGTTCTGCCTGAGTAATGACTTGCTGCGCCCCCTGCGAATCCATTTCAACAGGATCTACGGATGTACAACCGGTCACCACCATCCCTAACAATATGGGAGTAAGCCATTTTCTCATTAACGTTTACCTCAATATCTGCTTGAAAGAAATACAGCCAGAGTCTATCTGGCTGTATTAGTTTAGGACAGTTTATTAGTTTTAAAAATCAGATAATTACCACCAAGCTTCGGCTTGTACACCAAACTGGAATGAATTATCAGAAGTACCATTATCGAACACGTTGGAATCGCCATCGTTATCGTTAGTCAGGTAAGACGCGTACAGACGGATTTCAGGACGAGCCCAGAAACTTGAACCGGCAGACCAGGCTTGCGCCACTGTCAGCTTACCAAATTTATTTTTGTCTCCGTCGTTGTCATCAACTGCGTAGCCTGCCTCAAAGATAGTCTTATTGTACTCATCCCATTTGTAAACAGGACGAACCACAACGGACATCGCTTCGTATTTGTCCTGACCATCCCACATGTCCTGGCCAACACCATACACAAGTTGGTGACCCAGTTCCCAGCTGTCACCCAGGCCAACCACACCCATGTTGATCAAACGGTAACCATCAGCGCCACTCTTAGCTTCTGCACCGTACCAGCTGCCGTCACCATAGAAGGCCATGGTTTTAGAATAACCTTCGGTACCGTATTGGACGACCGTTTTGTTGAAACCGTTCGCCAGACCCTGAGTCAGTTCAGCGGTCAGCATCACGCCGTTTTTCGCATCTTTTGCAGCCTGAGAAGCGCTGTCCGTTTCATTTACGATCGCGTAATCCACACCGACTTCCAGTGAGCCGTTGTCCCACAAAGGGATACCTGCATAACGCGCGTCCAGCGTATTCACGTTCACAGCGCCGCCACTGTTGCCGCTATCCGGAGTATCACCTGGGTTATTTGAACCTAAACTAAAATTGTCGTTGCGATCACTACGCACCCAAGCCAGAGATAATTTACCCGGACCAGTTTCGATACCTTCAATACCTGCACCGGCACCGGAAATGTTCCAGTAGTAGAAGTCACTGATGTGGATGTCGTGACGTTGGTAGAAGCGTTTACCGGCCCACAGTGTGGCTTCCGGTGCAAAGCCCAGTACCCCTTTCGCCTGCACGTTGAACTGACGCAGCGCAAATTCAGCATCATCAACACAATCCACACCATCACCTGCGTCATTCAAACCACAGTTAGTACCAGTACCTTCCCAGTCATTCGAGCCGTTAGAGGTCATCGCAACCATAGAGTCAACATAAAACGTTTTGCCGTTGTTGTTGTAGACTTCCTGACCCAGCTGAACTTCGCCGTAGATATCACCTTCGTTGCCCAGACGACCAACTTTATTCTTCTCATAAGTTACTTGTTGACCACCGTCGGCGCTGACACCGACACCAGCACGCATGTAGCCATGAAAATCCACTGCGAATGCGGAACCTGCTGCCAGAGAAGCAGCCACTGCGGCAGCGATTACACTTACTTTTTTCATCATTAACTCCATTTAGGGTCGTTTTTATCGGAATTTTCGTCACTCTCTGGCGGGCTAAACGTCTCTAAAAGGCAGAAAAGATGGGTTTAACGTCAGAGGGTGATGGGGTAAACCCCGTTTGTTTCAACTGCAACTCAGATTACTTGACGGCCGACAGGCACACTTCCTCCACCCCTTGAGATTATTAAGGGGGAGTAGAAAGGCGTAGAAAATTACAGGTATGGTCTTTCTTTAGGGCTGATCACGAATTTCGGGGCGGAGGAGATCATTAACTTCCAGGATCCTGGAATACAAAATGCATATTTGATCACAATTTCAACGCATTAGCCATGCACTTCTGAAATAAAATTACATTATAAAATATGTGACCAGGCTCTTGACCTTGAACGGCCAAAGCCTTTTACTTAAAAAATGATGGTTAATATTACGCCAATAACAACAACGACTGGATATGATGAAAACGACTCGTTCTCGCCCTTACCCTTTAGGTGCAACACTTGATCCAGATGGATGCAATTTCGCTGTGTATGCACCGGCTAACAAAAACCTGTTACTGGCGTTGTTCAACTCTGACGGCAGTTACCAAACTCATCCCTTTGCAGACCAACACGCCGGGATTCAGCACATTTACCTCGAAGGTATTCAGGCTGGTCAACGGTACGGCTTTTTAATCCAGAGTGATGAAGAACTTTTCTATATTTCCGACCCCTATGCGAAAGCATTGGACAAAAACCTGACTTACAAAGTTCCGTTTCAACTGCGCGATAGTTTTTCTCTGGCCAAATGCGTGGTCACGGATGGTCACTTTGACTGGCAGGATGTCGCGAAACCCAATCGTCCGCGCGACGAAATGATCCTGTTCGAAACCCATGTCAAAGGCGCGACCAAACTTCACCCGCAAGTCGATAGTGCGCTGCGCGGCACTTATCTTGGCCTTGTCAGCGAACCTATGCTGGAGTTTTATCGTCAGCAGCAGATCAATACCCTGCAACTGCTACCGATTGCCGCATGTATGCATGAGCCACATTTACTTGAGATGGAGACGGTTAACTACTGGGGTTATAACCCGTATCTGTTTATGGCGCCGGATCCGCGCTATGCCAGTCAGGATGCCGTCACCGAACTTAAAACCACCATCCGGGAGCTGCATAGGCAAGGTATCGAGGTCATTCTGGATGTGGTCTATAACCACACTGCAGAAGGTGGTCAAGATGGCCCGGTGTTTAACCTTAAAGCGCTTGATCCCAGCTACTACCTCAAACATGGCAAGCATTACGCTAATTTTACCGGCTGCGGTAATACCTTAGATCTCTCTTATCAGGCATCACTCAACCTGGTGATGGATACACTGCGCTACTGGGTTAGTGAATTTCATGTTGACGGCTTTCGCTTTGATCTGGCGGCGACTCTTGGCCGTATCGGCGATGATTTCAGTCGTGACGCCGCTTTCTTTAAAGCGGTGGCTCAGGATCCGGTACTGCGTCAGGTCAAGCTCATCGCTGAACCCTGGGATATCGGCCCCAACGGCTATCAGGTCGGTAACTTTCCATTTGGCTGGAACGAGACAAACGACAAACTACGCGATATTACTCGCAGTTTCTGGCGTGGTGATCAGGGCTACCTGAAAGAGTTCGCCACCCGATTAATGGGATCGCGCGATTTATACAGTGCCGCCAACTGGCCGTATAAACTGACCGTTAACTACATTACTTATCATGACGGTTTTACCCTGCAGGATTTGGTGTCATACAAGCTCAAGCATAATGAAGCCAACGGCGAGCAAAACCGGGACGGTCACGGTGATAACCGCTCAGATAATTATGGGGTCGAAGGTGAAACCGACAACATGGTTATCCGCACTATCCGCGAGCGGCAAAAGCGCAACTTTATGGCCAGCCTGCTGTTTGCGTTCGGTATCCCGCATATTCTAACCGCAGATGTACTGTCCCACAGCCAGAAGGGCAATAACAACGCCTATTGTCAGGATAACGAGATCAGTTGGCTCGACTGGACACCATCAGAGCGTAAGTCTTATTTCAAGAACTGGCTGGCTGAGATGGTCGCAGCCCGTCAGACTTACATGGTGCCTTTCATTCGCGCTTTCAGTGGTGAGGAGCGCAATTTTAACCGTATATTCTGGCGTCGTGTCGACGGTCAATTGATGGAACATGACGACTGGAACCGGCTGAGCTGCGTGGCACTGCACATCGGCATTGGTGAAGAAGGCCAAGAACTGCTGTATTTGATTAACCAGACCAACGCTCCGGCCCGATTTGTTCTGCCCAATGATCGTAAGCAGGACTGGAAAATCATCTGCGATACCAACATGCGTCAGGTTCAGCCCGGGCATGCCGAAGGTGAAGTACTGCAGTTGCCGATATCAATGGCTATTTTACATTATCAGCCCAAGACGCACGCTAAGAAAAATCCAGCCTCTGGTGCTAAAAAAGCCTGAGGCCGGCACATTATCTGCCCCCCTTGCACAGCGCCCGCCAGCCGGGCGTTGTCATTCTCTGCGACAAAATCGCCCGTTATCAGCCCGGCCTATGCGCTTAAATTCTGCCCGTAACTACGGATTCAGGTTATACTGGTAACGACTCAAAAAACAATCAGTTGCATAATACTGGCAGCCGAAGCCATCGGGTCGTCAAACCCTTGCCCCGTCACTGTGAGCCCATTCTTGTCCGGCAAGCAGAAGCGCGTTACGGGACAATTAGAAGGATGTTTCATGTATAAATTGTTTGAAAGCTTTACTCAGGCTTTCCCGAAAAAAGAGCCCCAACGTCCACCGGATACGTTGTGGGCATTCTGCCGCCACTACACCCGAGGCTACGAAAAGCCACTCTTGGTCATGGCGCTGATGAGCACCACCATAGCGATCATCGAAGTGTCGCTGTTTGGTTTTATGGGTCAATTGGTCGACTGGCTTTCATCGAGCAATCCGGAAACCTTTTTCCAGGATAATCGCAATACCCTGATTGGACTATCACTCCTGCTGTTGGTTGGCATGCCGATACTGGTCTCGGTTTATTCCATGCTGATTCACCAGACCATGCTCGGCAACTATCCGATGTCGATCCGCTGGCTGGCACACCGCTATCTGCTCAAACAGAGCCTGTCGTTCTATCAGGATGAATTTGCCGGACGCATCGCCACCAAAGTGATGCAAACCGCGCTGGCAGTGCGCGAAACTGTGATGAAAACGCTGGATGTGTTTGTCTATGTCGCGGTCTACTTTACCGCCATGCTGGTCATGCTGGCTCAGGCAGACTGGCGCCTGATGATGCCGATGCTATTGTGGCTGGTGGCCTACATTGCCATTCAGGTTCGTTTTGTGCCTAAATTGAAAAAAATCTCAGCTGAACAGGCAGACGCCCGCTCAACCATGACAGGACGCATTGTCGATAGCTACACCAATATTGCGACCGTAAAACTGTTTTCACACAGCCGGCGAGAAACCCAGTATGCCGAAGAAGGCATGGAGGGTTTTCTCGATACGGTATACCGCCAGATGCGTCTGGTGACCGGCTTTAATATCTGGGTGGAAATCGCCAACTATATGCTGGTATTTTCCATCGCTGCGATTTCGATTTATCTGTGGATGCACAGCGCCATCAGCGTAGGTGCGATTGCCATTGCCATCAGTCTGGCACTGCGTATCAACGGTATGTCGAAGTGGATCATGTGGGAAGTGGGCGGTCTGTTTGAAAATATGGGTACCGTGGTCGATGGCATGAAAACACTGTCCCAGCCAATCAGTATCGAAGACAAGCCCGGCGCACGCGAATTGAATGTATCAAAGGGCGGCATCGAGTTTAACGACGTCAGCTTCCATTACGGCGAAAACAAAGGGGTTATCAACCACCTTAACCTGCACATCAAACCCGGGGAAAAAGTCGGCCTGGTTGGCCGCTCCGGAGCTGGAAAGTCGACCCTGGTTAATCTGCTGCTGCGTTTCCACGATGTGGAAAGTGGTGAAATACGCATTGATGGTCAGAACATTGCAGGCGTTACTCAGGATTCGCTGCGCCGTCAGATAGGTATGGTGACGCAGGATACCTCTCTGCTGCACCGCTCAATCCGTGACAACATTCTCTACAGCCATCCGGATGCCAGCGAGGCAGACCTGCTGCGCGCCACCAAACAAGCACATGCGCACGAATTTATTGAGACCCTGACCGACCCCTACGGTAATGTTGGGTATGATGCGCAAGTCGGCGAGCGTGGCGTTAAACTGTCAGGCGGGCAACGTCAGCGTATTGCCATTTCGCGGGTATTGCTCAAAGATGCACCGCTGCTGGTCATGGATGAAGCCACTTCAGCGCTTGACTCTGAGGTCGAAGCGGCGATACAGGAAAGCCTCAATCAGCTGATGAAGGGCAAAACCGTGATTGCTATCGCCCACCGCCTGTCCACCATCGCGGCCATGGATCGCTTGATTGTCCTGGATCAGGGCCGCATCGTTGAGCAGGGATCCCACCAGCAGTTGATTGAACAAAATGGAATCTACGCCCAATTATGGGCGCATCAGACCGGTGGCTTTATCGGCTGCGATGAGACCGAAGGCGAAGTCGCTTAACCGCTGCCAGCCAGCAATTCACCCAGAACCCGGGTCAGCGTGTATGCGCTGACCCTTTTCCCGCCAGACATTTTCTCTTAAAATTCAGTTCTCTTTCTTTTCACTCTGAATGCGTTGTTATGAATAAAAGCTTTATTACCAATTTTGTCGCGCTGGTCTTGCTGGCGAGCGGCTACGCTCTCGACAATCGACTGGCCCTGTATGCCGGTCTGTTTGCCTTCTCCGGTGCCATCACTAACTGGCTCGCCATTCATATGCTGTTTGAAAAAGTGCCCGGATTGTACGGCTCAGGGGTGATTCCGGCCCGCTTCGAAGCCTTTAAAGCAGCGATTAAACAGCTGATGATGACGCAGTTTTTCAGTGACGCCAACATCGACCGTTTCCTCAATCAGGAAATGGCGGGCGACAAAGCACTCGATCTTGAACCTGTGATCGCTAAGATCGACTTTAACCCGACCTTTGATTCTCTGGTTGAAGTGATTGAAAACTCTTCCTTTGGCGCCATGCTGGCGATGTTTGGCGGCCGTGAAGCGCTGCAACCGCTCAAACAGCCGTTTGTCGAAAAAATGCAGGATGCCGTGGTTGATATCAGCCAGAGTGATACGGTGAAAAACGCGCTCAAAGAGCAGCTTGAATCACCGGCGATGCTGAATGAAATTAAAACCAACATCGAGAACATCATTGATCAGCGCCTGAGCGAGTTAACCCCGCAGTTGGTCAAAGAAATGGTACAGACTATGATCAAAGAGCATCTGGGCTGGCTGGTCGTTTGGGGGGGTATTTTTGGCGGTGTGATTGGTATCTTGTCCACTTTTGTTGCTTGATCTGCGCAATAAAAGTAGTCTGAAAATCAACAAAGCGTAAACAGAAATCCCGGCCAGAGCCGGGATTTCTGTTTTGTCATCTTCAGGTTACGCTTGATAGCGGATTACGCCGGCACACCGTTATGCACCAATCACGCCGCCATCTTCGCGGGTAATCATCATCACCGTAGAACGGGGTTTGCTATTCCCACCAGCCGGGAAATGCGACGGAGCATTGTCTTCGCCCGGGTGCTGCACACCAATAAACATGGTTTTGTAATCCGGAGAGAACGTCAGGCCGGTAATTTCGCACGCAATCGGACCGGTCAGAAAACGCTGTACTTCACCCGTGATCGGGTCACCGCATAACATCTGGTTGTTACCCTGCCCCGCAAAGTCACCCTTGTTGGAGTAGTTACCATCGGTTTGAATCCACAAGCGACCTGATTGATCGAAACCAATACCATCCGGGCTGTTAAACATGTTTTCAGCGCTGATATTGGCACTACCTGCATACAAATCGCTATGATGAACCGTCGGGTTACCGGCAATCAGATACAGATCCCAGGCAAACATATCGGCCCTATGGTCGCCATTGACCGGCATCCAGCGTAGGATCTGACCGTAATGGTTCTCAGCACGCGGGTTCGGTCCGCCAACTGGCTGGCCATCTTTCACACCACGGTTTTTGTTGTTGGTCAGGGTACAGAATACATGCTTGTTGTCCGGGTGAATCGCCACCCACTCAGGACGGTCCATGGTCGTCGCACCGACCAGAGTCGCGGCGCGGCGGGCAAAAATCAACACTTCAGCCTGGTTGTTAAAACCATTTTCTGCCGTCAGGCCATTTTTGCCAAAGGTCAGCTCAATCCAGTGGCCCTGGCCTTTGAGCTCCTTGTCATCCATCTCAAATTTGGCGACATACAGCGTGCCTTCTTCCAGCAGAGCGCGGTTAGCCGCATCATTACCTTCCTGATAACGATTTTTAGACACAAAGCGGTACAGGTGCTCACCACGTTCATCATCGCCCAAATAAACGACAGCATGACCATCGCTGTTGAGGGTGAACGCGGCGTTTTCATGCTTGAACCGGCCCAACGCCGTACGCTTCATTGGCGTGGAATCCGGGTTATGCGGGTCGATTTCTACAATCCAGCCAAAGCGGTTAGCTTCATTCGGGTTCTTGGTAATATCAAAACGTTCATCGTGGACATACCACTGATAGTCGTTTGGTTTGGCTTCAATGCCGTAGCGCTTCTGATCCGCCGTGACGGATGCTTCCTGACTGGCGCCAAAGAAATCATCAAAGTTCTCTTCACAGGTCAGGTAAGTGCCCCAAGGCGTCTGACCATTTGAACAGTTGTTAAACGTTCCTAAAGCCAGGACACCTTTAGGATCCGCTTGGGTTTTCAGCATGTCATGTCCGGCAGCCGGCCCCGTTAGCTGCATCGGCGTATTGGCGGTGATACGGCGGTTACGCTTGCCTGAGCGATCAATGCTCCATTGACCGTTGCTACGTACGATCTCCACGATGGTGATACCCACTGCTGCCTGGGCTTTGCGCACATCATCGGCGCTCATCGCCTTACCCTGATGAGCGAACAGGTACTCGTAGTTGGTGTATTCGTTATTGATGGCCAGTACCGCGCGGTCGTCGCTGATTGGGAACAGGCTCATACCATCGGTGTTATCACCAAACTGCTGCGCCTGGGCACGGGAGTCCTGTTTACCGCTTGGATCAAATTCTGGTGCATTAGCGAAGATAGGATCACCCCACGACATCAGTGGTGTCGCTTTATAGCCTTTTGGTACCACCAGGGTATCAGACGTGGATGCGGGTACCGGCTCGAAGTTGAGTAATGAAGACTGAGGCTGGGCAGCCATCGCTTTAGCAACCGGGTTCAGAGACAAAAAAGCGCCCGCACCAGCGGCGGCAGTACCAGTCAGAAAACGACGGCGTGATAAACGCGCGTCAATCATTGCGCTAAACTGTGAATCTTGCTCATCACGGTTCCACATAGGGTTGCTCCTTACTTTCGTGATTTATAGTTGCGCAGTCGTTATGTTTGTTTGCGCAAATTAGTCTTATGTTGCATCAATGCAATTTGATGATGGCAGGAGCTTAGCGGCAATAAATGACGCTTAAGTGAAAGATATATTGCTAAATAATGACAAGCCAGGGTGAAAAAATTCGCAGCGATAGCGAGACGGGCCATGCGACCTTATAGATATTTTTCTTAATAAACAGGGACTTTCTCTTAAAGCAAAAAGAGATGAAGTAAAAACGCCACCCCAGGGTGGCGTTGGATAGGTGGTGTTATTCGCTAACAGTAACTTCCGCCGACAGAGCACACAACTCATCGACAATTGCTTTGGTCTGTTTGGAGTAGATAAGCTTATCTTTGGCCCCGACCAGTTGGATCATACGCACCTTACCGGATAATACTGCGTGTCGAACCACCCGTAATACCATTTGCAGGTCCAACACCGCATGGTCATCCAGACTGCGTCCCGGCACCAGAGAAGCCAAATCAATATTGAGCACCAGTTGGTCACAGTGCTGCATATAATGGTTGAGCTGGGTTTTGAGCTGACTGCGATGACGGAACTGAGACTCCTGATGCGTCACCCAGTTACAACCCAGATCTTCGGCATATTCCAGCATCGGACCAGCTACACGCTCGGGGTCTATCCCCATGTAAAACAGACGTACATTGGCAAAACGCGACAGAGCAAAGTGAAACACTGAGCCAACCTGAGGTTCCAGGCTCTGTTTTAAGGCAAGCTCGTGACCAATATGAATAATGCCAACTTCATCATTATCCAGCACAATCACAGGTAAGGCTTTCAGCAGCACTTCATGGCAGTTGGCCAGTACTACAGGCACCGAACTCAGTGCCAGATTGCGGCTTATCAGATCCTCAAAGCGGAAATCCGCTTTGTCTTCAATCACTATGTGGCCTGCATCGGCATAGTTAGGGTTGCTCTGCTGCTGATAAAGCCACTCTGATGATAACTCAAGGCTATGCTGGGCAAATTCAAACTCAACGCGAGACATGGGTTTCACGCGTTCACATACGGTCATAAAGGTAAAAGCCGAAATGTGTGGAACCGCACTGCGGCTCAATCGGTAACGTTTGAATAAGCTTAACATGATGAATTACCTTTCCGGTGGCAACGCTCTCGCGGCCTGCAACACATGTAAAATGATCCGTTGCTTGTGAGTCTCAACCCGGTGTACCGGAGCCATCACAGAGATCGCACCAATCAATTTACTCCCTTTCATCACCGGAGCGCTGATACCAGATACCCCGGTATCAATTTCAGACTCACTCACGGCATAACCATGGCGGCGTATTTTTTCCAGTTCGGCTTGCCACTTTTCCATCTGGTGCTCTTCGCCGAAATAGCGCAGGATCTTTTCACAACGCTGCGCCGGCATATACGCCAACATGACTTTGGATGAGGCGCCACGAAGCAGGGGTTGACTTTGACCCTGGACGAAGCTGCATCGAAGCGCCTGCATACTTTCTTTCTGGCTGACACACAAAGCCCGGTAACCGACCGGAACCATGTAGGCTGCCATTTCTCCCGTCTGCTTCTGCAGCCGGCTTAAAACCGCATCAACCGCATCTAAATTATGCTGACTGGTTTCGTAACTGCGCATCAGTAATAACGCGGCAGGACCAATAATCAGTGTCTTGTCATGCGGGCTTTCCTCAATGAGGTTCCACTCTTTAAGCAATTTGAGATGCCGATAGAGGCTGCTCAAAGGAACCTGGAGTTGCTCGCTTAATACTTTGGCTGATACCGGTTCATCATTTACCGCAACCTGCATCAGCAGCTGCAGTGATTTTTCGTTAACCTGATTCGCAGTGAGCTTTGTTTCTTTCATAACGATGTTTTAGCCTTTATCCTTGATAAGCTCAAACCTGAATTCCTATATAGCGAGAATTTAATTTTAATTAAAGCATTGTATTCTCATCTGGTGGGAATATCCATAAAATTGGATTGTTTTTTGCCGAGTCTGCGCCAGATTCAAACGAACAACAAGCATGCAATATCGGTGTAAAGTGACAGCACATCCGCGTTTTGCAGCGATAAAAAAAGCGACGCTAATGCATCGCTTTTTGAACGGGTCACGCCAGGCGGTATCCGTTGCACAGAAGGAACCGCTAATCAGGCCAACTTAAACGTCGCCACTTTCGCGCTCAGTTCTGCCGCCTGATGACGCAGATCATTTGATTGATTCAAGCTATCGCTGGCGCCTTCAGCTAACTGCTCAGTCACATCCTTAATCGCGGTAATATTCTGAGTAATTTCGCTGGTGACATGAGTCTGCTCTTCTGCAGCGGTGGCAATTTGCGTCGCCATATCGCTGATTAACGCGACTGCGGCGTTGATCTCTTCCAGCGCATGCGCAGCTTTATCGGCATCCTCGACTGAACTGACCGCCAGGTCAGAACTGCTTTGCATCATGGTCACCGCACGTCCGGTCGTCGCCTGAAGCGTATCTATTGTCGACTTAATCTCTTCGGTCGAAGTATGAGTGCGTTGCGACAACACCCGTACTTCATCAGCGACCACAGCAAATCCTCGCCCCTGCTCTCCGGCACGAGCAGCCTCGATGGCAGCGTTGAGTGCCAGCAGATTAGTTTGCTCGGCGATACCCTGAATCGTCGCCAGCACAGCAGAAATATCCTGAGCATGCTGATTGAGAGCGACAATCACCTCTCCAGCCTGACCCACTTCCTGTGCCAGATTACTGATCGACGCGCGGGTATTTTGCACCAGAGTGCGGCCATTACTGGTACTGGTAGAGGAATTCTGCGCCGCGTGCGCAGTCTGCTCTGCGTGAGAGGCGATCTCCTGAGTAGCCGACGCCATCTCCGTCACTGCAGTGGCCACCATAGTAATTTCCTGCTGCTGGGTGCCAAGCTCCGCAGCGGACTGATTGGCGCGCTGCGCGCTGTGTTCAGCCTGGCCACTTAACTGCTGTGACTGATGGCGAATATGACCGATCAACTGCTGTAAACTGGCCACAAAGGTATTAAAACTATAAGCCAGCTTGCCAACCTCATCGTTATTTTCGACCTCAATCCGCTGGGTCAGGTCACCGCTACCGTTGGCAATTTGCTCCAGTGCCTGGGCGACATTCTTAAGTGGCCGGAACAAGACATTACACAGCAGGTTAAACAGTACAATACAGACCACCACCACGATAAGTGTCGCCAGTAGCTGGCCCCACAATGCATCAAACAGAGGGGAAACCAGTGAGTGGTAATTAATCACAATCACCG
Organism: Vibrio sp. ABG19; assembly: GCF_029962385.1. Taxonomy (NCBI): domain Bacteria; kingdom Pseudomonadati; phylum Pseudomonadota; class Gammaproteobacteria; order Vibrionales; family Vibrionaceae; genus Vibrio; species Vibrio sp. ABG19. Next base: position 389,310 of record NZ_CP071707.1, read on the forward strand.
TACTGAGCTGACTGCCGGCAATCGCCTTGGCATACAGAACATAGGTTTCGCCGTTGATCTCAACCTGAATATCTTCCCCTGAGTTCTGCGCACGCTGAATATCGGCAAAAGAGAGACCAAGCTCAGCAACACTGCGATTGAGCAGGCTAGGATCAGAATGAGTAAAAATATTACCCTGCTGATTGGCAATAAACATATAGCCTGAGCCCGGTAAAATAACCTGCTGCATGCTGTTGAGAATATCAGTAATCTCCACATCAGCTCCCAACACCAGCGACTGGCCATGCAGCTGCATGGCTTTCCCTAAAGAAACCACATTGGCTCCGGTTGCAGCCGCTACCGTAGGATTGTCCATATACACCTGCTGCGGATTGGCCTTCGCATTGATATACCAACCCCATTTACGCGGGTCGTTATTATCTGGCGGTAAGGTCACACCATTGGCATTTTGCTGCGAACCATCAGGATAGGCGAGAAAGACATTGTCAAACCCGGCAGCATGCCTGAGCTGCTTCAAGTGTGTCACTATCGCATCCGATTGCATCTCCTCAGACAACGACGTCAAAGCCAACTGCTTGGATTCCAGCCAGTCGGTCACATACTGGTTGTAAGACGCCGTGGTGCTTTGCAAACGCTGCTCCATTTCAACATCGAGTCGCTGAAGTGAAGCGTTAAACGATAACGTTTCCACCAGAACACTGCCGATGACAATCGCAGCACTGGCCGAAATGGCCAGTTTATTTTTTAAAGAAAGATTTTTGAACATAGACTATCCCGTTTGCATCCTGTTTAACCTGATCAACAAAGTCGCTCTAATAACGAATAAAATTATAGTTTTTTGGAATTGATGCCAATTAGATCTGGCTTACGAATCGGGCAATTACTTTACGTTGCCAGACCTAAAATCTAATCTGCATTTCATTCTGTAAAAAATCAGCCGATATTACTACGCTAAAGTATCTCCCCTCGAAAGTGAGATTAGAAAAAAGGGAGCAAAAGCTCCCTTTGAAAAAATTAAATCTGCGCTTAGCGCTTCAATAGTGCCCGCCAACTGGTCTCATCGGTTTGATAAAGCCGTAGGCTGGCGATAAAGCTCAGCGCTCCGACCGCAAAATAAATCAGCAAATTGAGCATACTGATTTGTGTCATTAATTCTGCCATATCGCTGTCGGTCAGCAAATGCAGCGGCAAAGCGAAAATTTGGTCAAAGAAACGTTCAAACCAGTCACTGCCCGTCAGGCCAAACGTCACCCATTGCAGCGCATACACGCCGACAAACATCACCATAATCGGCGCACTGACCAGCTGAGAAAGCAGCAGCGTAAAACAGGCCAGCGGCAACAGTGCCAGCGCCACTAACACCATCCGCAACAGAAACAGCAGCCAATGAACAGGGATGAACAGCACATCACGCTGATTGTAAAATAGCGTGATCGCATCGTCTGTCATCACATTCACCACCCACAACAGGCTATCAACCGTCACCACTAACAGCGAGCAAATCAGCGGGATCACCAAAAGTCCAAAGCCGAGTTTAACCAAATGAATACGTAAGTTACTGACCGGCATACTGCGCCAGAACATAAAACTGCCTTCCTGACGCTCTTTACGCAGTGTTTTCGGGAAATAGAGCGTACTGAGCATTACCGACAATAAACCCACGCCAGCCATCAGCAACGAGCTGAACTCATCAACAAACTGCAGATCAAAATCTTCAAAGCCACTGCTGCTGATTTGAAAACTGAAATTAGCCGATAATCCCCCATTACTGAGCAGTCCGGCGAACAAAACCAACACGCAAATCAAGACAAACAGCGGGATTCGGGTGACAGATTTGTGCTCCAGCCACTCTTTTTCTAGCATATAAAACGCAGGATGCATCAGTTGTTCTCCTTTTGCAGCGCCAGAAACAGGTCGGCCAGTTTTACAGTGTAAATACGCCCCAGGGTTTGCACCTGAGGCAAACATTGCGCAGCCAGCAGCCAACGCGTAGTGCCTAAACCTGGCTCAGAGGCCAAAGGCTGATAAGGAGCAATCTGATCCGCCAGCGTCGATGGCGCCTCCAGCACAAAATACCCCTGCTCCACATCGGCCATGCTCTGTTGCAATACAACCTTGCCCTGTTTGAGAATCAATACATCCGTCAGCAGGTGTTCGATCTCGGCCACTTCGTGACTGGCAATGATCAGGCAACGCTGCCCGTCATGAAACCACTCCAGCAGGTGACGGTAAAACGTATCACGATAAATCAGATCCAGCCCCAATGTAGGCTCATCCAGAATCAGCACCTTAGTATCCGTCGCGATGACCAGGGCAAGATGAAGCTGAACCTGCATCCCTTTCGACAGTGACTGAATCTTGCTGCGTGCCTGAATATTGGTTTTACTCAACACCGCGTTGGCTTTTTCCAGATTAAATTTCGGATGCACCCCGGCGGTATAACGCAGCAATTGCTGCACCGTCATCCACTGTGGCAGCACGTTGACATCTGAAATATACGCCAGGTTCTCCATCACTTTGTCACGCTGTTGAATCGGGTCCAGGCCGAGAATGGCGATCTCTCCCTGAAAACGATGAGCCCCAAGCAGAGCTTTAATCAGTGTCGATTTACCAGCACCGTTATGCCCCAACAAGCCCAGCACCTGTCCGGGGTTAAGAGTAAAATTCACCTCCTGCAGGGCCGCAGCCGTGTCAGCACCGGCATACTGTTTAGACACATGTTTCACTTCAACATATGGATTCATGATTCACCCTTGACGTGTTGTTTAAGCTGCTCAACGAATTCATCCAGCGACATATCGATTTGGGCCAGCGTTGCGGCGATGTGCGGAATTTGCTGCTGCAGAAACTGCGCACGTTGCTGACAGCGCAGTGCCGATACGGCGCCTTCGGCAACAAACATACCCTGCCCGCGACGTTTTTCGACCAGTCCTTCATCCACCAGCAACTGATAACCTTTCATCACAGTTAAATGATTAATTTTCAAATCCGATGCAATTGTACGCACCGAAGGTAAAGCCTCACCTTCCGGCCACAGACCCTGCGCAATCTGCGCGATGAGTTTATCCGCCAGTTGGCGAAAAATCGGCTGGCTATCGTGCCACTCAGTCACTATCATACACCGATATAGTGTTATACATAGATATAACACTATATCGAATCTGGCAGATACGCAACCCTAAGCTTTCGCGATGCAGAAATCAAAAAGCTCTGCCGAGGCAGAGCTTTGTATCAATCAATATTCAGTGATCAGTTGACGGTACAGTCCGAACTACCAATCCGCTGCCACACATCCCACTGGCCGGACAACGTAGGATCATTACCCTGGGTCCACCACTTGGCCTGCCACACACTGCCTGCCCAGTTCACCTGGTCACCGCCAACATACACCGCACCGGCTTGCCACAGGTTATCGCACTCTCCGCTGACGGGTGCCGATTCATGTACAATGATCCGAATGGTTGCTTCGCTAGTGCTCTGACCATCGCTGACCATCACTGTGAAGGTTAGCGTGGTGTTTTGGTTATACGCAGGAGCGATAAACGAAACACGGCCACCGTTGACACTCGCCTCAATCCCTTCCGGAATCTGCCAGTTGAAAGTCAGGGCATCACCATCGGCATCACTGGATGCTGAAGCATCGACCACAACACGGTCTCCGGCCTCAGCCTCAGCCGGGGCAGTCAGCGTTACCACCGGTGCATCGTTTTCAGTTTCTGTAGCGGCAGGCTGCACACTCACGGTGATACTGTCTGACGCGGTTGCGCCATCGTTATCTGTCACTGTCAGCTGAAAAACCAGTGTCTGCTCCTGTTGCACCTCATCGACAGTAAAACTTGGCTCAGCACCGGAGGCATCACTCAGCGCCACCACAGGACCGGAGGTCTGCTGCCAAGTGTAGTGTGTAATAGTACCATCACTGTCCGTTGAAGCGGACCCATCCAGCACCACCACGGCCGGACCGATCACCACCTGATCCTGACCGGCGTCAGCAGACGGCATACGATTGGTCACTGGCAGCCCGGAGCCGGATAGTCCCTCATGCATCGCGTTGAGAATATCGCCGTTGTCACCGTCAATTTCCCACGAGAACAGACCCGCCAGCCCTAGACTACGGGCATAATCCGCTTTGGCTTTTACTGAGCGTGCATCATCAAATGAAATCAGTTGTCCGGTCTCACGGTTCCAGACCCAGGCAGCTTCCGCCTGTTGATCATAACCATATTCAAAGCCATTGATCCCCTGATTGTCGCTGCCCAACATATTGGCTTTAATACCTTTGTAATCGATCACGCCCGCTTCCCATACACCCTGAGCATTGGTGCCGGTCAGTTTACCTTGTCCACTTCCGGTCATCGGGTCGGACGGTTCGCTCAGACTCGATGGCATAACGCCGTCCCAGCCACGCCCATACATCGCGGTACCGAGTACCAATTTACCCGCCGGCACCCCTTGTGCGAGTAAAAGCTTTATCGCGTTGTCTGCGGTATAAGCCGGCCCTGCGTATGCCACACCGCTGGCATCGGTGCCATCACCTTGGCACTGGCCCGGGCGCATAAAGCTTCCGCAGTACAATGCCGCCTGATGACCAGGAACATTATTCCAGCCGCCGTAGAAATCGTAGGTCATCGCAAAGATGTAATCCATATATTGCGCGGCCTCGGCGTAGTTCACGTCTTCAATCTTGTCATAACCGGATCCGATAGCCGACGTCAGCTCATAAGAACGCCCGGTGTCGGCTTCGAGTTCATCTAGCATAGCGCGTAACTCACGCATCAGCGCAACGTAAGCCGGACCATCGTTTACCGGATCACCCAAGGTTGCTGAAGCACCGTCCCCGCCGGGGAATTCCCAGTCAATATCCACGCCATCGAAAAACTTCCAGGTTTGTAAAAAGCGCTTCACTGAAGCCACAAAGACATCGCGGTTGGTCTGACTGGTGAAATCAAAAAAAGGGTCGGACAAAGTCCAGCCACCAATCGATGGAATGATTTTCAAATCCGGGTAACGCTGTTTGAGCGCCATCAGCATCCCATAATTCCCTTTTATCGGTGAACTGAACTCATGACCAGCCTGCGGAAAGCTTTTCTGATAGGCAGCCCAAGGATCATGAATGACCACTTCATAGTCCGGCACTCCCTGACACGCGGTCATCAAAGCGTTATAGCTGTTGCCGCCGACCGATTTTACGGATTCATTCGGACCGCAAATCGGAATAAATCCGTACAGAATATGGGTCAGGTTCTGAGCCGGAATGTTATCCACGCTGTAGTCACGACCGTAAATCCCCCACTCGACGAAATAACTGGCTACGACGCCATCCGCTTTTTCCGCATAAGTTTTATTGTTGGGATCGATGTTCATCGGCAGCGGTTCCAAATGAGCACCATCGGTGTCGGCAATGAGCAACTGAGTCGGAGCACTGACGCTACACCCGCTGTCATCACAAGCTGCAACTTCAAGTTGATACTTACCCCCCTCACTGTAACCAAAACTGGCCGTGGTCTGACTCGAGGTAATCGGGCCGGTCGCGACTTCCTGACCATCAAAGTAAATTTTATAGTGGTCGCCGGTTTCAGCGCCCCATTGGTTGAAAAGGATGCTGATCGCCGCTTCATCCTGATAATGTACCATCTGCGAATAGCCTGCGGTCGCCCCCATATCCAGCTCAATTTTGGAAAACTGCAGATTATTTGAGCCATAAACGTCAATACTCGGTGTCGAAGGGAGCGCGACTGCCGCTCCGCTGATCGATATTGCCACACACATGACGCCCCATGAGACACGATTTATCATTGTTTTTAAATTCCTTTGTTAATAGAAGCTTAACCTGCGCCATACTCTGCATAAACGATTAACAGAATGACGTTCTGTTAACTATAGGGAGTGTTTATTTCCAATAGAAAAAAACATCATAAAAACGGAGTCGGAATCACAGTAAATAATGACCAAATGATAAATTTATTAATCATAAATCATCAAAATAACGTCCTAATTCCAAAAAACATAACCTCGAAAAAACGAGTTTATTTTTATTGACAATAAAGAAACCGGACAGAAAACTGATGATTCAGCGATAACAGAACGTGAGCGCTGACGAGCCCGATAAATCTGAGGTTAGGTTAAGTTTTGATGAAATCTGGCCTGGAGTCGCGCCGAAAACTTGCTTTTCTTCGCTACAATCGGCACCCTTTTCGCTGATTACGCGAAAGCGGTTTAAAGGATAAAACTCATGAATATAATCAAACCCTTAACATGCATTATAGCTATCGCTTTCAGTGCAACAGCAACGGCAAAAGTCACGCTGGCGATCCCTGATACGATAGAAATGCTGGTCGTGAACGGCCAAAAACCAGAAACGTCAGGCAGCATTTTTTCATCGGTGACCTCAGTGGAACTGAAAGACGGCGAACAACAAATCGTGTTCCGCTATCACCCATATTACAGCCAGGGTAGTGAAAGAATTGGTGTGGAAGGCGATGTTGTCATTGCCAAATTTGATGCAGCAGACCAATCTCTGAGCTTCGACATGCCGACATACCGCAACGCGACCGAAGCAGAAGAAAACATCAAATCTATGCAGTGGTCACTGCGTGATGATAAGGGACAGGCGCTGCAGGTCACACAAGACCGCCTGATTAAAGAAGGCATGCAGATTGGTCGTGACTACAAACAAGAAACGTTTGAGTACAACCTGAGTGGCGGTGAAGCCGCTGTCGGCACCGCCTTCATCAAAACCGGTAAATCGAGCAATGGCGCGGCCAACGATACGACAGCCGAAGAAATGCTGCATTTCTGGTACAACAAAGCCGATGCGGCAACCAAAGCGCGCTTTAAAGCTTACGTCAACAAGTAAGCCTCTACGTGATTTAAAAAATAAACGGGCTGTTCAGCGCCCGTTTATTATCTCTGTTTTTAAGCCCGACACCGTGTTTTTCAGCCCACCGCCGACTGCAACCCAACTTCATTCTCATCAGCCGATAACCAGTAGCAGTGCTCGGCGTTATGCTGCAGACAGGCGAACACATCACCATCAAGCTGATGATTCGCAACCTGCTCAGCAATAATGTTTAATGACTGCTCGAGCGACATACCTTGCCGGTAAGGCCGTGACTGGGTCAGCGCCTGAAACACATCAGCCACCGCAACAATACGGCTCGGGCCATCCAGCTCCTGCGCGGTTTTTCCGAGCGGATAACCGGAGCCATCCAGTCTTTCATGATGATTCGATGCCCAATCGCACACCAGTGATGAGGTATGAATGTTCTGCAGAATAAATCGCGTATCCGTCGCATGCCGCTTGATGCAGGTATACTCTTCAGCCGTCAGTGTTCCCTCTTTATGCAGCACGAAATCTGGCGTTCTCAGCTTGCCGATGTCATGCAGCAATCCCGCCAGGTAGAGCAGTTTCTGCATTTTGGCAGAATAGCCCATTTTCTTAGCCAGAAATTGTGATAACAAGGCGACCTTCAAAGAGTGTTGGAAAGTAAACGGACTTTTGGCGTCGACGATCTTAGAAAACAGCTCGGCAATTTCAATCCGTTCATTGAGATTCAGATTACGGGAGAACAGAGGTGCGGCTTCGAGTCGTAACAGAACGGCCTCAATGTGCTGGGGATGCATTGAAAACCAAAAATCATCATTGCCCACCAGATCGGCCATAACCTCAACCATATCAGCCGCAAACAGAGTGCCCGAATGAGCCTGCAATTGTTCGATGATTTGGCGTTTACCGGCGGCAGAAAGGTTGCCAAATAGGTCTTTATGCTGATGAAAATAGAGATGATCAACCCGGTTGGCGAGATAAATCAACCCGGCAATTTGTTTGTCGTGCGAATCCATTGCCAGCGTTTGCAATTCATACCAGGCCGTATGATGGTAAAGTATCGGCAAAGCAAAACGGGATAGCGGCCCACATGCACTCAGCAGATTAAATCCTTTTTCACAGTGGCGGGCAAAACTACCAGGCCGCCGAGTGGCCGCAAAAGTCATCAATGCGGAATGCTGAGTAGAACCGCAATCATGAACCAAACCGGCAGCAAAAGAGAGCTGAGCCAGCTCTTGATCCCAGCCCATTCGTAATGCGCACCGGTAAGCCATATACCCGACCCGATGACTGTGATGGAGCGTATCAAATCCGACGTCATCCAGAGCCTGTGCAATACTCAGCAAGACCCGGCGCAGATCAATGCTGACTTTTTCCTCACAAGTTTCCATAAAGCTAACTGACTACTTTTTTATATAATAATGTCAGCAAAGACTAATACAAACTGAGTTATCCGTCCCTAGTTTTATTAAGGTTTTGATGTATTCTGTGACGGTAATTGTGTGCTACTGAGAACTTGTTGGAACAGCATTCTAATAAAGTTTGAGCAGCTCCTTGTTAATGCTACAGTTTGCACACTTTTCACCCACCATGGATCCCGTCATGTTTACGTTAACGGTCGATAAAAATCTGCAGCTGGCTCTGATCGAAGAAACCTTTGCCCCCCTTTACGCCTACTTGGTTGCTGCGCATCGGGACTATCTATGTCAATGGCTTGCCTGGCCGGCTTACTGCCATTCAGAGCAGGACTTCCGCCTGTTCGCCCAAACGATGCTGCACGATTATGCCGATGGTAAATCGATGACATGCGCCATCTTTTACCGCGATGAACTGGTCGGCAACTGCAGCCTGCAAGAGATCAACACCGATCTGCAAAAAGCCCGGCTGGGCTATTGGCTGGCCGAGAACCAACAGGGCAAGGGCATCATCACCCGCTGTGTGGCAAAGCTAATTGACGTGGCATTTACCCGCTATCAACTGGAAAAAGCAGAGCTGGCTATCGCAAACGGTAATCAGCCTAGTCAACAAGTGGCAAAACGGCTTGGATTCCGTCAGGAAGGCATCATCACCCGTGCGGAGAATCTCAACGGGCGAATTGTTGACCATGTGATTTATGGCCTGTCGCGCACTTCCAGGTAAGACCTTTATTTCATCGCTAAAAAAACGGAGCATCTTGCTCCGTTCTTGTAGCGGGGGAATCTTGACGGCTTTACTGCCAGAAGAACATCGCAATCGCAGTCAGTAGCGCGATACAGGCGATATTCAGGAACATACCCACCCGCATCATCTCACTTTGCTTGATGTGTCCGGTCGCAAACACAATCGCATTCGGCGGCGTCGCAACCGGCAGCATAAAGGCGCACGACGCGGCAACCGCGATCAGTACCGACAGCAGTACAGGCGAGATACCAAAGGCTTCTGCCACGCTGGCAAACACCGGGATAAGCAGCGCCGCACTGGCGGTGTTACTGGCAAACTCGGTCAGGAAGACCACAAACGCAGCGATCACCAATACAATCACGAACAGACCCAGATCAGCAATCATCGAACTCAGCTCATTGGCCAGGAAAACACTGGTTCCGGTCTGCTTCAGTACATTACTCAGACAAATACCACCACCAAACAGCAGCAATACCCCCCAGTCAGCGGTTTTCTCAATGTCTTTCCAGTGCACAACGCGCGCGAAGCTGACCAGAATAATCGCACCCAGTGCAATGATGGTATCAAAACTCTTGAAGCCACCCAGCATCGCATTCACCGGCTTACTGAAGATCCACAAAAAGACAATCAGGGCAAAAATCGCCAGCGTCACCACTTTACCTTTGTCCCACTGGACCGGGTCATGGTTAAGCTCAAAATGGCCACTCAAATCCGGTTTAAGCAAAAAGTACAGCAGGGTAATCGCCATAGGCAGCATGACAATGGCTGTCGGCAGACCAAATTCCATCCAATCGGTAAACGAAAGCCCCACTTCCGCGGCTGCGATGGCATTAGGCGGACTGCCCACCACGGTCGCGATCCCGCCAATACTGGCGCTGTAGGCAATACCCAGCAGGACAAACACGTAAGTGCTGTGACCACGGTCATCATCGACCTTGCTCAGTACACCCAGTACCAGCGGCAGCATCATCGCCGCGGTCGCGGTATTACTGATCCACATCGACAGTATGCCGGTGACACCAAACAGCATAAATACCGCTACACTCATCTTACCGCGCGCCATGATCAGCACTTTATCGGCGATGACTTTATCCAGCCCCTGACGATGCATGGCCGCCGCCAATGCAAACCCGCCCAGAAACAGGAAAATAATTGAGTTGGCAAAGTTGTTCAGTGCAGCCTGGGTGTCAAATACGCCAAACAGCACCGCCATCACCGGTACCAGGATCGCGGTTACCGTGACATGCAGTGCTTCGGTCAGCCAAAGTACGGCAATAAACGCCAGCATACTGATACCCAGCACGACATTGGCTTCAAATGGCAGAGTATTAAACAGGATGGCAAACAGGGCGACATCCGCCAGCACGATCAGACTATTACGGTTAAAAAACCATTCTCGGGTATTGTTAGGTAAAGGGACACTATCATTTCTATTCATTATTATGCTTCCTTGTGGAGGCCATACGGCAGTTCTATGTTCACATAGTTTGCCAGCTCCGGGGCAATTATTATTGCCAAATTGTTAAGCCAATCAAAACTCTTACACCCAATTTAACATCATGAAATAAATAGAATTAATAAAGATCCAAAATTTAACAAAAATGAAAAACACCCGTTTCATTTAAAAACATTTATCTAATCAATGAATTTAACAATATTGTCAAATGCATTTAGCACTTCATTTCCTTTCATGATACGCCCGTGCCCCTGATTCTGCGTGGTAATCAGCATGACATGTTCTATTTCACGCGCCGCTTTTTCCGATTCGGCGTAACGGGCAAATTTATCATTTTCATCATGAACAATAATCGTCATTCCCTGGCGCTGTCTGAGCTTCTCCAACGGCTGAATAGAATGAATAGGATAATGATACTCATCCTGTACCTGATTCACGACTTCTTCAAACAGACGCATCGAATAGCCAGAACGGGCCACAGTACCAAATAGGTTATCGAGATAGTCCAGCACTGGTGCAATCAGCAGCAGTGGACACTGGGCCAGCTTGACATGACGGCACTCCAGCGCGGTGACGTTACCCATACTGTGTCCGATAAGGCCAGCCACGTTATCTTCACTGTCGAGAATACTCTCCAGACCACGGACGAACGCAGGAATATGACCAAACATACCTTCACTTTCACCATGCGCCGGGTGATCGTAAGCCAAAGCTGTAAAGCCCTGCGCCGCAATGTGTTCCATCAAAGGGAAGAACTGGCTAGATGATCCGGACCAGCCATGGGTCAGAATCCATACCGGGCCCTGACCAAGACGGTAAGTCGTCAGTTTGCCCTCCGAAGAATCGACCTGTGATTTGATCAGCCGTTGCGGCAGCGCATTTTTGCCCGTCATGCGTGCCGGTGTCAGCAGCAGCTTGCGCGCGGTTTTACGGGCATGGGCCGGGGCCAGCGTGTGGTGCAGACGGGTGGTCCAGTTGATCATCCGGCGGCGCAGATGCAGACCACGGGAAGTATTAAAGTAAATCTTGTCACTCATTATGTTGTCCTTGACGAGGGCTCAACAAAAGAACGCTCGTGCTTTTTAATCCTAAATTTTTTCGCCTCAGACGAAGAATGAAATCAGGCCACCAGACGACTCCGGCCCGTGCCTAACCTAACCAACTGGCAAACAGCCTATCCACCCCTTGCCAGAAATGCTGCTCACTTCGTTCCTGGCCATACAGGGAGTAAAACAGATGCGCGCTGAGATACAAGCCATACAATTCGTAACTGGCCTGCTCAATCGCGAGATCACGCTTAAACTCACCGCTGATCACGCCTTTGCCAATCTGGATTCTCAGGTACTCTATCCAGCTGGCAATGGTCGCTTTCAGTGCTCGCTGCAGGGCACATTCGCTGTGTCCCGCTTCACGCCACGCATCAAGAAACATACAACTGCCCTGAAAAGACTGATTCCAGTTGAGCCAGTTGGCCAGGATATGGCGCAGTTTACCCTGCATATTGCCGTCATCCAATTCACGCGCCGGGGCGATCACCCGCGCCACGAAGGTCTGATTGGCATAGTCAAGCACCGCCAGCTGCAAATTCTCTTTGGCGTTAAAATGCGCAAACAAGCCACTTTTGGACATCCCGCACTGCTTGGCTAACTCGCCAATCGTCAGGCTCTCCAGACCATTGGCGCTCGCCAGCTCAAAAGCCGTAGCGAGAATATTATCGCGGGTGATTCTACCTTTGCTCATATTGACCACTATTATCGAATATCCCTCCATTTTTAGCACGTTCGTTCTATTTTGCAAATAGCATTTCTCGCCCTGTTGAAACTATGAAACAATGAACAAACTTCACCCGCGTTTAAGGAAGGATATGCAAGGCATTCTCGAACAACTGCAATTTTCTGCTTCTATCACCGGACCAATCTGTTTAATGCTGGCGCTCGGTGTCATCTTCAAACGGATGAACTTAATCAATGAGAATTTTATCGACGTCGCATCACGCATGGTGTTCCAGGTTACCCTGCCTGCCCTGCTGTTTTTGAGCATAGTCGGCTCTAAGCATGACTTCTCATCCAGTATGCCGCTGATCCTGTTTGGTCTGATTGCCAATTTTGCCTTCTTCCTTTTCACCACCTGGACCACCAAACGCACCGTACCGAACCCGAAAGATCAGGGCGTGGTGATTCAGGGTGGTTTTCGCGCCAACACCGCGATTATCGGTCTGGCTTACATGGCCAACACTTACGGTAACAGCGGCGTAGCGCTGGCGGCGATTTACGTGGCCTCAATGACCATGCTGTACAACATTCAGGCCGTGATCACCCTGACGCCAAAAGGCAGTACCAGCGGCCTGCAGGCGGCGAAACTGATGGTCAAAACCCTGACCAAAAACCCGCTCATCATTTCGATTGTGCTCGGCATGATTTGCTACTTTCTCGCCGTGCCAATCCCGCAGGTGGTTGAAAAAGCCGGCCACTACTTTGCCAACATGACACTGCCACTGGCGCTGCTGTGCACCGGCGGCTCGCTCGATATTCGCTCTCTTCGGGATGATAAAGTCGCGGCATGGATTTCCACGGCTTACAAACTGGTACTGGCACCGCTGATGATCACTGTCGCCGCGATGATTTACGGCTTCCGCGATATGGAACTGGGCCTGATTTTCCTGATGAGCGCGTCCCCAAGCGCCGCCGCCAGTTACGTCATGGCGCGCGCGATGGGCGGCAACGCGGCACTGGCGGCCAATATTATCGCCATGACCACGGTCTTTTCACTAGTGACCTGTACCCTGGGAATATTTCTGCTGTCGACCTTCCAGTTGCTGTGAGGCGCTGCCTGATGAAATCAGCCAGATAAAAACGGCACAGCAGCGCTGAAACCCCTAAGCTTTACAAATACAAGTTTTAACCCGCCCAGAGCGTAAGGGAGCAACAATGCGAATCCGCTGGTTATGTTTGCTATGGCTGCTGTCAGTCTGTACAGCACAGGCTGACAGTCCACAACGATGGGAAATAGCCAAAAACGAGGATGGTATTACCATTCACACCCGCCATCATCAGGATGGTCTGGTCGAAATCCGCGCCCAGATGTTTGAGCAAACCAGCTATGCGGCTTTTCTGGCGCTGCTGGAAGACAGCGCCAATCTCCCGAACTGGATAGATAACGTCTCTTCCAGCCGTGTACTCAAACAGCTCTCACTCAATGAGAATATTGTTTATACCCGCTTCAGCGCCCCTTGGCCGGCGCGCAATCGCGATATGGTAACTTATTCCCGCTTTGAACAACCGAACGGCGCTTTTATTCTCACCATCGAAGATGCTTCAAAGCGCTACCCGCCACAGCCGGACTATATTCGCATTAAAGGGGTCAAAGCGACCTGGACACTGGAAAAACTCACCAACGGTCTGACTCATATTGACTACATTGCCTTCGCCGATCCGGGCGGCAACCTGCCAGACTGGATGGCCAACAAGCTATCCGTCTCCAGCGCCTTTAATACCTTTCAGGGCCTCAGACAGCAATTGCCCAAATACCAGCAGCGCCAGCATTCTCAAGTCAGTGAGTAATTACCACAGCTTGGCATAAGGCAGATAAATCAGATTCAGCACCATCAACAGCGTCATCACCCCAAACGTCAGCTTCATGCCGATCACGCGGCCTTTGAGCTGATCATTTAATATTGCTTTAGCATGCAGCATGCGACCGACCATAAAAGCAATCCCGCACAGATGAATCCACCATACGGCGGCACCATTCGTTTCGGCCAGCCCCATCAAAATCAAAGTGATCGGTACATACTCAGTCGCATTGCCCTGCGCACTGCACGCCAGGGTCAACGCATTCACACCACCGTCCCTATACTTCACTCGATGGCGCCGACGTTGCTTGATGACCTGCACCGCCAACCAAATCATCAACCCAGCCAAAATGACGGCATACAACGCTGTAACCATAAGATTTCCTTAGTATCAATTGAGGAGATAAGTGTAGATGAAAAGAAAGCGAAAAGCGCTGCTCGGCAACGCTTTGAGTATGAGTGTAGATAGCATCAATATCAGGCCTGTTTCTCTTACCACGCCTGCATGTAGAGACTACACGCATCACCGATACTAAAAAGGGTATGACCTTGGGCATATTCATGAAAATCCAGCATATCTAATATTGTTAAACGACATCTATCAAGCAAACGAATTTAAACTAGTCATCTGTTAATTCTCGATTAAACATTGGATGTTTATATTGATCTTTTAAACGTTCTAGACGAATGTGCTCAACATTATTATGAACATTTTTTAGCTCAGATATAAATTTATTTTTCTCCTCAAAAGAACTGAAAAAAAATTTCCGACTAAACCTTGGATGATCCATCGTTTCTGTGTTTATTTTTATTATTGTATCGTTAATAAGGTCAAAAATAACCAAATGTTCAGAGAAATAAACGTCTAATTCTTCCACTTGAGGCTTAAAGTTTGTCAAACCAAAGGAAAGCAATGCACAACCTCCCACGCCAACGAAGGCTAAAGGGCCAATCAGGACTAAAGCGACAATACATACTGCCATTCCCACCCATGCAAATCCCCTCACTACTGTGTAAGCCGTATCAGGAACCGCTACTTGCTCTGTATAATGAATACCCACAGGGGTTAAATTATATCGAAAGTATCTATCAGCCATAAATAGATATCTCGCAGCAAACACTCCAATCAAACAAATTAGACTCAATATCCAAAAAAGAATATCGTCTGTAGATGCTCCCATGACTAAAAGTAAAATGAAAGGCATCAATCCTGAAAAAATTGCACCTATCCATCTTGCTATAGCTGCACGACGTCCTCCAAAACCGGTATATTCCCAACTAAAAATAACGTTACTGCTATATAATTCATCTTTTAATTGGTTTAATTCTTGTTCTGATATCATTGAGCTATCTCTATCTAGTTTTGAACCAGCTGTTTATTCGATATTGAAAATATATATTCTGCTGCATAATGCTACTCGAGACCGATTTATTTTTAATTAGACCCGTACAGGACTGTAGAGTTCATCTAGCTAGATGAACTCTACCAAGAAAAATTTAAACTAGTCATCTGTTAATTCTTGATTAAATATCGGGTGCTTATATTGATCATTTAAGCGTCTCAGAAGATTATGCTCAACATTATTATGAACCTTTTTGATCTCAGATATAAAATTATTTTTCTCATCAAAAGAACTGAAAAACAGTGTCCGACTAAACCTTGGATGATTTGTCGTTTCTGTATCTAAGTTTATTATCGTATCTTTAATCGGGTCAAAAATAACTAAATGATCAGAAAAATAAAGTTCTTTTTTTAAAACTTCTGGCTTAAAGTTTGTCAAACCAAAGGAAAGCAATGCACAACCTCCAACGCCAACAAAAGCTAGAGGACCAATCAGAACTAAAGCGACAATACATACAGCCATCCCCACCCATGCAAATCCCCTCACCACAGCGTAAGCCGTATCAGGAACCGCTACTTGCTCTGAATAATGAATACCTACAGATGTCAAATAATAATGAAAACTTCTATCAGAAAAGAATAGATACCTCGTGGCAAACATCATACCAACACAAATAATGATATTAATCCAAAATAAAATATCATTGAAATTAAGATCACTTACCACAAGAAAAACCAAAGGAATTAGACCCGCGACAATAACTAATAACCAACGCCAGATAATAGCAATACGTGATCCTATACCGGTATATTCCCAGCTAAAAATACTTTCACTGCTATATAATTTTTCTTTCAATTGTTGCAACTCGTTCTCTGATATCATTTACTTTTCTCTACATTTACAATTCTTGTTGAAAAATCTTTTTCGTTTATCGGCTCCAATTCCAACTCACCATTACTGGAACCTTGCGCACAAAATTTCATCGCTTGATTATCCTGATTTATCCAGTTAAATGGTAAAGAAATACAAACACCAATAATATCTTTATCACTGCCACCTAAATTCAATCGATACACCAAATTATCATCCTCAGATTCCCAATTTCCCAACTGTTCATTAATAAGTACTGGTGAGCTTGATTTCGGTATCTGATATGAAAGTGTCTGCTGCTTTGGAGAGCGTGTAATTTGTAATCCAATTACCTTATTTTTAAGATATGAGGGAACTTTTATTTCAATCTGCCACTGCATGTTAAAATTATAACGTTGATTATGAGGGAGATCTTTCAACACTGATTTTAGCCGAATAACGGGGCGATGAACCAACCGTTCCAAATTGATCAACTCTTCCGTTGCTGTCCAAGACTCCGGGTCTTTTCCCCAAGTTGAATCCCTTAGCCAGTTTTCTAAATCAGAACGCTTAAAAACATTGGTTATGATGACAGCAATCAGATAAATAACACCGATAACAGCCATGCCCGTTAACATCCAACCAGCGCTGATCCAACCTATAGTAAATATTCCAAAAAAACGGCTACCTAACCAAGCTCCCAACTGTATACCAAATATGGCACTCTGTGCGAGAGTTGCAGACCACTTTAGAGCATAACCAGCTCTTTCCATTGGTGCTCTGGAAGTATCCTTGAATCGCACATAACTTTCCCATGTTTCTAATGCGCTGGAAATCAAACCGATAGTTGAGACTAATGCAATAGATTTAGAAAATACCTTTAGCGCGCTCTTTGTACTAACTGATTGTCCTTTATTAATTGTTTCCTTCAATGATTTGTCTAGAAGATCTTTTTGAACAATTGTGTCCCAAGCTCTCCCAGCACTAATGGCTCCGGCTGCCACCACGGTATAACCAGTTGCATATATCGCTTCTCCCACTGCAGGGTTATCTAGCGGATCTAAACTCGAATTGTCGGCAAGTTTTTGAGGTAAAGCCTCCAGCACCGCCATGGTGTTCCATAAGTTCAGGGCAAACACCAATCCACCCAGGCCTCCTAAAGAATTACTGACAGAAGTAGTGTTCACTTTTGTTTTTTGCCACACAGCTTCAAGCTTTTCATTTACGGACTGCTGGAAAGTCTTCATCGCCGCTTGTTCTTTGAGCGTGACCATCATAGGTAACTCTTTACTATACAAATTTTCAAGCTTACGCCTGGCTGCGTTAGCCATACCAACCTGATGATTTTTGGGACTTATTTTTCCCGGTTTGAGATTAATCGCCCCATCGATCTCTTTGAGTATATTGTTCAGTTTAACTCCAAAATTTCCCAATTCTTTTGCATAGTTGGGGTTAGACTTAAGAACCGCATCTTCATTAACGATGTTTTCTACTAAAATCAGCCTGATGTTTGAGAGCAAGCTCTGTGTACCCGGTTTGCGTGCATATTGATACGGGAACAGCAGTTCCTGCAACGCTCCCCAGCTGTCTTTTGCCTGGTTAGCAATGGCGCTTTGCATCGCAGAAAAACTAAGTTGAATCGGATCAATTAAGGACTTAAACCAAGCCTTCTCCTGAATACGGCTATCGCCGGTGAAAGTATCCCAGTTCGCAATAGCAGTGGATAGCGCCACCATATCACTCGGCGTCGAGAGGGAGAGAAACGAAGTACTAAAATCTTTGACATGCTCATTAATTGCTTTATTGGCTTCAGCAGAAAAGCCAGCAGAGGCTAATGCCATCAAATTTTTCGGCGAATCGAAAGATAACTCTTTCTTAAGCCTTGCCAGCCCCTTCTCACTGCTGTTGGCTTGGGTTACCACTGCTAAAAATTGACTCACCAAATCCATTAAATAGGCTTGCTGATACGCATCCTGATTATCGATTCCCAGTGAAACAGGATCAGTGCCAAGCTGATTAAACGCAGCCATAAATTTGGCATAATGGGCTTGTATTTGTTCATCCAATCCTTCTAATTGGGTGTAATGCTCAATAAGAAAATTATCCAGGTCATCCCACCGGACTTCATCATGGAACACATTGTTTTTTGTCTTCCAGTCACGCATTTGTTGGCTGCTAGGCGAGAAATTGTACATTCTCTTCAGTTCCGCCAACTGCTGATCAGCCTCTTTATGTATGGGAGAGTCAAAGATAGGCACTACCCCCTGACTGGCGGCATCGGTAAATTCTATTTCAGCTAACTCAGCGGTAGAAACGTACTCGGTCAGCGCTTTTTCAAACTCTAAGAGACGAATCGGATCTTGCTTTATGTATTCAGGCAGGTCTTTCTCTTCAACAGTCACTCGCCCCAGAGAACGCGTTAATGCCGCCATTTGCAGCTTATGCTGTTTATCTTCATCCCCCATCAATTGACTACGACTCCCAACTTGTTTAGCAAATTGAATAAAGAGATCTGAGGTGTCTGCCAATGGATCATCCAAGGCCACAAAAACCGCACTGGTTTGCTCTGGCAGATCGCTAAGATATTCACTACTGGCTGCGGCAGGTTTAACTGCGACCAAATTAAACTCACTCTCGCTCGGGGTATCGTCTTGCTGCTCAGAAGCGGATAGCGGAGTACACGTATCGTCAAATAGTTTATTCTGATCTGAAACATCGATATCAGCGACATAATCGCCTAAATAGCGGGCGAATTGAGCATGAGGAAGCGCTGAATTTTCATCACACTGATTTAAGCTTAACTTGCGCATTAAAGCATTGCGACTACCTGAGTCAGAGCGCATATGCTCGCAAACCCGCCAGGTCCAGCGCTGATGCGCGTAACCAATAAATAGCATATGTGTTGAGGGATAAAACAGGCAACTTTTTGTCTCACCTTCACTCCCCCGCTCAGCAGCGGGTTTTGTCGCTTCCTCTGATGACCAGTCAATCTTGATAAACTTACAGCCAAGCACCTGATATTCATGAAAAGTATTGGCTGTTTGATCAAACACGTAAATCCAGCCATCACGCAATTGCCTCAAAGTATAGTGGCGCTCGTCAGACTTGAACCGTCCTTGCCATCGCTTGCCATCGTCGGGGAACGGATGCAGCTGATCACCATGTTCATCATTATCATCAAACGCATATCGAACCGGAATAATACCCAACATAGACAGCTTAAGCGGACAAGTACCGGCCGGATCCTGAGAATCTTTTGTCTGGCCGGATTTGGCTGAATTCATTGCGCCACTCATGCTTGTCTCTCCTGCGATTGTGAATACTGGTATGCCAGGTTTGCTGCTGCTTCAATACGTTGTGATGGGGTTTGTTGCGAAGATTGATGAATCAACTGGTAAATATCCGCATAAAGCGGCTCTTGAACGGCCTGCAGGCCGACAAAGCCGATGACATTAAAAAACATCAACAGGTCACGCTCAGAGCTAAAACCTTGCTGATAGGCATTTTCGGCCTGTAACGCCAGCCAGTCAGGCTGAGAGGCTTGTTGAGCCAGTGTTTCCGGAAACCAGCGCAGCATATGATTTTCGATACTTTCCAGGGTATTACACCAGGTTACCTGACCCAATAAGCGCCACTGCTCATCAGAAAGCTTGTAGGTGCCTTGCTCCGCCGCAAGCAGCGCGTCAGGTTTTACCAAGTGCTGCCAGCCTTTTCGGGTGGGTAGCCAGGCCTGATTCATCACCTGCCACAAATTGGCCACTCCGGTACTGAGCAATATGTATCCACATTCTGTGTTCGCCATTTTGGCAAATACTAAAGAGCCATAGGGGGATTCGACCTTAATCAGACTTCGTAACCCATCGGCGACCTGATTGAGGGTCAGTGATGAGGAAAAGAAATACCCCGCCATCGCTTCATTTAACTCTAAAAACCAATCTGTTACCGATTGTGTCGCTCTGATGACATACGGCGAAACCGGCAGCAATTCCTGATACGGAGCATCGAGATAAATCGGCTCCAGATCCAGCTCACCTTTGAGGCCATACAGCTTAACCGCAAGATGTTCAATCTGCGCACCATCGACCAAAAGGTAAAGCACCTCATGTGAATCGATAGTCATATCTGGAACTGTGGTCACTAAGTTTGCTTTCATGCCTGCTCTTTTGCCTCTTCACACACTTCACAAACCGGGTCTTTACCTTTCAGCGCTTCAATCTGCCGGCTTTTCAGCAGCGGCGACATCGATTGCTGACTGGCGGTGATGCTCTGCGCTTCAGCGGCTTCCGGCGCAGCCACCGCCTCTATCCCCCCTGGCAATACAGCCGTCAGGCCGCCGTAGCCAGAGCCTGAACTGGCACTGCCGCCGGAGTTGAGGTTGATAGCTGAGCCGACCGCGTGTACGCCAGCCGGGTCAATTTTGATGAAGCTGCCGCCGCCCTGAATGGTGATCTCGCTTCCTGCGTCCAGTACCAGTTTGTTGCCCGCTTTAAGGTGAACTTCGCTGCCGGCTTCAAAGATGGATTTGGCGCCGACTTTCAGCTGCAGTCCGCCGCCAATGTCGACGCTGTTATCAAGGGCAATATTGGTCCGGCTTTCGCCGCCGATGGTGAGGTGCTGGTTGTTGTGCACCTGAGTAAAACTGTCATTAGTGATGGTCTGATGTTTATCGTGCTTGATGCGGTAGGTCTGGTCGTTTTCAATCAGGCGCTCGAGATCTTTCTGCGCATGCAGATAAATCTGCTCACTACCAGCCTGGTCTTCCAGGCTCAGTTCGTTATAGCCTTCGCCCTGATGGGTCTGGGTGCGCAACACAGTTTTGGTTTTATTGTCCGGCAAGGTGTACGGCGCTACATTCGTCGCGTGGTAGGTTCGTCCGGTGACAATCGGCTGATCCGGGTCGCCGTTTAAGAACGACACGATCACTTCATGGCCGATACGCGGGATAGCCAACATACCGTATTGGCTGCCGGCCCAGTCCTGAGCAACCCGCACCCAGCATGAGCTGTGCTCGTCGCGGTTGGAATTGCGATCCCAGGGGAAATGCAGTTTGACCCGGCCATGCTCGTCACAGAAAATCTCTTCACCCTGCGGGCCGACCACAGTGGCTATCATCGGGCCGTCTACTTGAGGTTTGGTTTGCGGCGTGGCGCGCCAGTTCATATTGCCCGGAATAAGCTTAAACTGGTTGGCATAAGTCGTGGCACCGCTGCCGCCAGCCTCTTCCAATGCCTGTGGCTGCCTGCCCTGATGCGCAATACTGACCACCAGCCACTCGCGGTTGAGACTGTCATCGCTGTGCTCAGTCAGGGCAAACTTCACCCCGGCGCGCAGCAGCGGCTGATTACTGCGCCCGCTGGCGCTGTGGGCGTCACGGCGCAGATAGTCGAGGCGGATCTGGCTGTACGCTTTGCCGTTGGCATCATCTTTATAGCGCCCCGGCGCATCAAAGTGTTGGTAACCGTCCTGCTGATAGGCCATCTCGGTGCCGGTCGCGCTTTGGGCAAACGAGTAAGCCGGCTTTTTAAAACTGTAGTCACGCAGCGCTGTGTCGCTGACTTCCGCCTGGGTATTGCTGCTGAGTGCGGAGATGTAAGGCGTATCCATCACGCCGCCGGCTAACGTGTTGTAGGGCACCGGCACGCCGAGTGACGGCAGAGAGTCTGACGCATCACTGAATAACAAGGTGTGCTTGCCTTCTTGATGCACAAAGCTGTACACCAGCCCTTCTTCGGCGGCGAGACGATGAACGAAATCGAGGTCAGATTCGCGGTACTGGACACAAAACTCACGCTGCGCGCAATCGCGGGTCATGGAAAAGGCATACTCATTAATGTCCATCTCCTGCAGCAGCACAGCGATGATCTCCGGCACGGTTTTAAGCTGGAAAATCCGGCTGTTGTAACGCAGTGACAAACGCTCCAGCGCCGGCACCAATGTCAGTGAGTAGAAGGTATGGTGATGACCGGTATCGCCGCGGCTGAAGCGGCGCACAATGCCGTTGACGCGCTGGACCAGCACATTGTCGCGATAAAACGTCAGCTCTGCGGTTTTGTCGACGATGGCGTCAGCGCTCAGGTTCGGTTGCCGGCTGGCCAGTTCAATCTGATAGCGGAAACCATGACAGGGCGCACTGCCCTGCCCCTCACTGGACAAGGTTTCCTGCCCGTTAAACGCATGCACCACCAGGGTGTCGTCTTCCAGCCCTTCGACCTGAATTTGATAACTTAACGTCGCCATGCTGCCATTCCTTGCTACTCGGTAAAGGTGGGTAACTGCTGAGTTAAACCGGTTGGCGCTGTGCGCTCAGCCGGACAAATTTTTGCTCACCCCTAAACGCAAAACACCCGTGTCCATGCTGAAACAGAATGGCGCGGGTCAGATACTTTGGGTTTAAGGCTGACAAAGTTGCCCGCCAGCGGCGGGCAACTGAGTTCGAGCGTGACTTACGCTTCGACAGGCTTACGCCAGTCATCAGAACCTGAAGTACCCGCGTTAACGTGATCCCAGGTGATTTTGCGGTAAGACATAGACACAGTCAGGTTCTGAGTGAAATCAGATTTCGCCGGATCCTGACAGTGTGGCATTTCGCAGTGAATATCCACGATAGAGGCGTTCTCCAGCTTAGTGGTGAAGAAGTTCTCTTGTTTGCCTTCAATAGAGGTACGGTACCATTTCAGCTCAACGTTGGTCATCTTCTCACCAGACGCCAGTGCGTTGTAAAGCAGAGGAACCGCTTTGTTCAGAGACACAGTGAATTTAAACGGCTTGTGTACACGCTGACCAGAAGGCTGACCAGATTGTGGGTCAGTTGGTACAGTTACGTTGTGATCGAACTGCTGAACCAGCATTTGGTCTTCGTGACCTTCAACGAATGAATCGCCGATAGAATCCGCAGTACAAGCGCCTGCAGTGATAAGACCCTGGGTTTGACCTTCGATAGAGATATAACATGGAGTTGGCATTGCTAATTCCTTTCTAACTGATGATGTCGTTTAAAGCGACGATGATTGAAATATGCGCCGGGCGCGAATTCAGTCATAAGGGAGCAAGGTCAATGCCAAAAATACAACCATTAAAAATCAGTTAGTTATATTGAATTAACTATTGTTAGAGCAACAAACTGCCTCCGGGTGAGCAACATTTTGCTTGGCGGGTAAACTTCTTCCTGCGCTGATGGATTGAGACAGATATGAAAAAGCCCGATTTACACTATAAATCGGGCCGGTCATTCAGGCGATGGTCAATCTATTGCGCCTGAGAATCAAGCTATAAATTTATACATCAGTGTCGCCAGCGGCGGTACGCGCAGTTCAAGCGACTGCGGCAAATCCTCGCTCGCGACTGTTTCGGTCGCGACCAGATCTTTGACTTCAAAATCGCTGCCGTCATACTTGCTTGCATCGGTGTTGAGCAGCAACTGATAACGTCCTGTTACCGGTACACCGAGTCGGAATGCGTCATGCGGCACCGGAGTGAAGTTCGTAATAATCAGAATCCGCTCGCCGTCCGCACTGAAACGTTCATGGGCAATCACGCTGGCGTCAGCCGAGTCCTGCAGACGCCATTCGAAGCCTT
The DNA here is from genome assembly GCF_029962385.1 of Vibrio sp. ABG19. Taxonomy (NCBI): domain Bacteria; kingdom Pseudomonadati; phylum Pseudomonadota; class Gammaproteobacteria; order Vibrionales; family Vibrionaceae; genus Vibrio; species Vibrio sp. ABG19. Next base: position 413,090 of record NZ_CP071707.1, read on the forward strand.
TCGGTTCGCAGTCCAGTTCATGCAACGCCGCTTCACTGCGATAGAGGTGGTTGAGATCGCGTACCAGACTCTGCACGCCTTTATGACGCGGGAAATCCAGCAGGAACCACTGCAGCTGGTCGTCATGATTCCACTCTGCAGTCTGGCCGAATTCAGCGCCCATAAAGTTAAGTTTTTTACCCGGCTGACCATACATATAGCCCATGTAAGCGCGCATGTTGGCCGTTTGCTGCCACTCGTCTCCGGGCATTTTGTAGATCAGCGACCGCTTGCCGTACACCACTTCGTCATGAGACAAGGACAACACATAGTTCTCACTGAACGCGTAGATAAGCGGGAAGGTCAGCGTATTATGGTGGTACTTACGGTGCACCGGATCTTCTTTAATGTACGACAAACTGTCGTGCATCCAGCCCATATTCCACTTAAAACCGAAACCTAGCCCGCCCATAAAGGTTGGCGCGGACACGCCCGGAAAGGCGGTCGACTCTTCGGCAATGGTCATTGCATTCGGGAAGTATTTGTACACTTCCTCATTCATCCATTTCAGCGTGGCGATCGCATCGTAGTTTTCCCGCCCGCCGTCAATATTAGGTATCCACTGATCGTGGCTGCGCGAGTAATCGAGATATAGCATAGAGGCCACCGCATCGACACGAATGCCATCGATGTGGAACATCTCAAACCAGTACAAGGCGTTCGAGACTAAGAAACGACGTACATGCTCGCGCCCCATATCGTAGATAAACGAGTTCCAGTCCTGGTGCCAGCCGCGGCGCGGATCCGGATCGTGATACAGCGGCGTGCCGTCAAAATTAGCCAGACCATGATCGTCAGACGGGAAATGCGCCGGTACCCAGTCGAGCACCACGCCTAAGCCGGCCTGGTGACAGACATCGACAAAGTATTTAAAGTCATCCGGGCTGCCAAAACGGCTGGTTGGCGCAAACAGTCCGACTGGCTGATAGCCCCACGAGCCGTAAAACGGATGCTCCGAGACCGGCATCAGCTCGACATGGGTATAGCCCATATCAACCAAGTAAGGCACCAGTTGATCGGCCAACTCGCGGTAATTAAGGAAGCGGCCATCTTCACCGCGTTTCCAGGAGCCGGCATGCAGCTCGTAAAACGACAATGCTTCTTTACGTTTTTCGGTTACCGCGCGCGTCTGCCACGCCTCATCCTGCCACTGATAGCCCTGATGATCATAAACCACGGAGGCAAACGATGGATACTGCTCGGCATAACTGCCCCACGGATCGGCTTTGTGTGGCAAACCTTCTCCATGCGGGCCCTTGAGTTCAAACTTGTATTGTACACCGGCTTGCAAGCCAGGAATGAACAGGCCCCAGATGCCGTAATCGAGACGCTGCATCGGATGGCGGCGACCATCCCACTGGTTAAATGATCCAACCAGGCTGCAGGCGGATGCATGCGGCGCGTAGACTAAAAAACGTACCCCGGAAATCTGGTTGCCGTCGCGCTCCACAGTGACAAACTGTGAGCCCATATGGTGATACATGGCTTTGGGCGTATGCAGATCATCATACTCGGCGTAAATCCCGTGATACTGATACGGATCATCGATGATCTGCTCGACCCCATCCCAGTCAATCGCCAGCTGATAATGGGTAAAGCGTAAATCACGCTCTGCGTTGAGCACAAAGCCGGAATCCAGTTCACGTTGCAGCTCAATTCTCGCTTCACCCTCAATCAGAAGTTCTACTTTACTGGCTCCGGGCATCCATACCCGCAGTGCTCCCTGCTGTGCGGGAATAAAAGGACCGAGAAATGCGAAGGGATCAGCAAAGGCAGCGCCGGCAAGTTGCTGATAAGCCAATTGCAGCTTGGACGGCTTCTTTTTGGTCGGTTTCAATATTCCTACTCCTAAACCTGAACTTACCTAAGGAAAAAAAGGCCCGCTAAGAAGCGGGCTGCTAGCATAAAACCATCTTATCGAACTCATCCTGGTCGTGGAGTGACCCAGGCTAAACTTCTCAGCGTAAGTAGTGAGAAATCATAAATCACTCCACAATCATTTACTTGCTCGCTGTGGCTCGGACTTCACTCAGTTTAGAGGCAATGCGGTTTACATCCTCGCGAGCAAAAATCTCATCCAGATTCATCGACAATTTACGCTGCCAGTTAGGATATTCATTTACCGTGCCAGGAATATTGACCGGCTTATCCATCTCCAGCCAGTCCTCAAGCTGCACACTCAGCAGCGCCGAGGAACCCGCTGCCACATGCAGTTGCAGCGCTTCACTCAGATAAGAGTCCATCGGTACCAGGCTGGCATCACGCCCGACACCTGCTGGCAGAAATCCATGCCAGGCCACCGAATCAAGAATGCCCTGCTTGCATTTGAGGCGGTCAGCAAACAGGGTTTCAAGCTGCTCTTCGTCCGGATACAGGCCGATCTCACGCCCCATTTTCAGGTCATCACAGTGCCAGAAGCCACGCAGGGTAGGCATATCGTGGGTACACAGCGCTGCCATGGATTGATCCGCATAATGAACCGGCGAGATAAAGCCGCCGTCTTCTTTGGAGGTTTCAAAGAAGAACACCTTGTAGGAGTGCACACCGGCATCGCGCAGTAACTCCACGATTTCATCCGGCACGGTGCCGAGATCTTCGCCAATCACACTGCATTGGTGACGATGCGATTCCAGCGCCAGAATCGCCAGCATGTCACGTACCGGATAGTAGACATAAGCACCTTTACTGGCATTTTCACCTTTCGGGATCCACCACAGACGCAGCAGGCCAAGCACATGGTCAATGCGTAGCGAGCCGCAATGCTTCATATTAGAGCGCAGCAGATTGATATAAGCGCGATACGCGGTTTGCTCCAGCACCTGCGGATTGAGTGGTGGCAGGCCCCAGTTCTGCCCCAGAGGACCAAGAATATCCGGCGGTGCACCAATACTGGCATCCTGCACCAGAATCCCCTCATCCGCCCAGGTTTCCGAACCGGCATCAGACACACCGACCGCCAGGTCACGGTACAGGCCGACCGCCATGCCTTTCTCTTCAGCCAGAGTCTGCACTTCACTGATCTGAGTATCGGCAATCCACTGCAGGTACATATAGAGATGCACGCTGTCCTGGTTGTCTTCGATAAATTTCTGTACCGCCGCCAGATCAAAGCGGCGATATTTTTCCGGGAACACCGGCCAACCCCAGACGTTGCTGTCTTCGGCATGCAACTGGGCGTGCAGCGCATCAAACGCGGCCTGATGCAACAAACTGTCACCGCCCTGCTCAACAAAGCTCAGAAACGCGGCAGCGCGGTCACTATTTTTATCCAGATGACGAGTTTTAAACTCTGCAAACAACAAAGGCAGCACGCTCATCTTCATCGCTGCGACTTCGCTGTAGTTGACCCAATGCTCTTCACGCACTTTTTGTAGGCGCTGCTGGAAATCCGGACTGCCGACTTTTTGCTGCGCCTCAGCACTCAGCGCAAATTCCGGTACCGAGCTGACATCGATGTAGAGGATATTGAGCCAGCGACGCGATGACGGGCTGTACGGACTGGCCCCTTCCGGGTTAGCCGGAAACAGCGAATGAATCGGGTTGAGACCGACGAAATCACCGCCACGTGAAGCAATGTCCGCTACCAGCTGTTTAAGGTCGCCAAAATCGCCCATACCCCAGTTGTGCTGGGTACGCAGGGTATAGAGCTGCACACTCGGGCCCCACAGTTTTTTGTGTTGCTCAAGAGCCGGCTGCTTGTAACAGGCTGACGGAGTAATAATCAGCGTCATGCTATAGGGCGCTTTACGACGCTTGCGGGTGATCAACAGGGTGTGATATCCCCAGGCCAAATCACTGGGCAAAGCAAATACCAGAGGGCCACCCTCGGCACGCTCGTCCCGAACGATCTGCGACTGAAGATAGCCTTCAAGTACTTCTCCCTGCTCGGTTTCCAGGCGCCAGTTAAATTCACTTTCACGCGCACTAACGCCAAGGTATAACGGCACTTCCACCGCTTCACCGTCGCGGATCACCAGCACAGGATCGAGCACATCTTTCTTGTGCTTTTTCTCCGCCGATTTGAGTAGTGCGTCGTCACTACTGGTGTCATAACCCAGGCAACCGAGTAAATGGCGAATCGTCTCATCCTGTACGTGCGCTTCGTCGCCCCAGGCACTGATATAGCGGTTGGATATATTCGCCATTTCAGCGACCTGCATTAACGCATTATTGTCTTTCATCGCTCTCTCCGAAGGGAATTGCCACCCTTCAAATCATGTAGGGTTTATTGTAATTAATATGATGAAGGCACAGCCCGGGACGTTGGCCCGGACTGGTTTGGAATCAGGCTCAGCGTTTGATCGCTTCCAGTTTCCAGATGTTATTCACGTAATCACGAATACTGCGGTCGGAACTGAATTTACCTACCAGCGCCGTATTAAGAATCGCTTTCTTAGCCCAACCGGCCTGATCGCGGTACTGCTCATCAATTGCCTGATGCGCCGCAACGTAAGAAGCGAAATCAGCCAGCACCAGATACGGGTCACCACCATCCAGCAGGCTGTCATACGTGGTGCGCAGTTTACTCGGCATACCCGGGGTAAACTCGTCACCGAGCAGCAAGTCCAGTGATGCTTTCAGCAGCGGATCAGCATGATAGAAGTCGTACGGGTTGTAACCCTGCGCCCGCAACGCTTCCACACCGTCCACTTCCAGACCGAAGATGTAAATGTTGTCATCACCGACCTCTTCACGAATTTCAACGTTCGCGCCATCCATGGTGCCGATGGTCAGCGCACCGTTGAGTGCCATCTTCATGTTGCCGGTACCGGAAGCTTCTTTACCGGCGGTCGAGATCTGCTCGGACACATCAGCGGCCGGGATAATGATTTCCGCCATGCTGACCCGGTAATCCGGAATGAACACCACTTTCAGCTTGTCACTGACACGCGGGTCATTATTGACCTTCTCGGCAATCTTATTAATCGCGTAGATGATCTCTTTCGCCAGGTGGTAACCCGGCGCCGCTTTCGCTGCGAAGAAGAATACCCGCGGGTGCATATCAAAACTGGCATCGTTCACCAGGCGATGGTAAAGCGACAGAATGTGCAGCATGTTGAGATGCTGGCGTTTGTATTCATGCAGACGTTTGATCTGAACATCAAAAATCGCATTGGTATCGAGCTCAATGTCCATGTGCTCTTTGACCCAATCCGCCAGACGCTGTTTGTTCTCTTTCTTGACCGCCATAAACTGCTGCTGGAATGTCTTGTCATCCGCGTACTGCGAAATGGCTTCCAACTGGTCGAGATGCGCCGGCCACTCGTCACCGATCTTAGCGCTGATCAGGGCTGACAGGCCCGGGTTACAGAATTTCAGCCAGCGACGCGGGGTAATACCGTTAGTGACGTTTTGCAGACGGCCAGGATAGAGTTCATTAAACTCAGGGAACAGATCGCGTTTGACTAACTCAGAGTGCAGTGCTGCCACCCCGTTGACCGCGTACGAACCGATAACGCACAGGTTGGCCATACGCACCATACGGTGGAAACCTTCCTCGATAACCGACAGTTTTTGCTGTTTAGACACATCGCCCGGCCATTTAGCGCGGACTTCTTGCAGGAACAAGTGGTTGATCTGGTAAATGATTTCCATATGGCGCGGCAGCAAACGCTGGATCAAAGATTCGCTCCAGGTTTCCAGCGCTTCCGGCAGCAGGGTGTGGTTGGTGTAAGCAAACGTATGCGAACAGATAGCCCACGCCTCATCCCATGACAACTCACGCTCATCGATCAGAATACGCATCAGTTCCGGAATGGCGATGGTCGGGTGGGTATCATTGAGCTGAATGGTTTCCTGCTTAGGCAAATCAGCCAGAGCAAAACCGGCCGCTTCGTGACGACGCAGAATGTCGCGCACTGATGCCGCACTGTGGAAGTACTGCTGCATCAGACGCAAAGTTTTGCCTTTTTCATGGTTATCGTTCGGGTACAGCACTTTAGTAATGTTACCCGCATCGATCAGCGCGTGCTGCGCTTCAAAGTAGTTACCGTTGTTAAAGCTCTCCAGTGAGAACGGCGCAATCGCGCGGCACTCCCACAAACGCAGCGGATAAACGGTTTCACTCTGATAGCCGACAATCGGCAAATCCCACGGCATCGCCTGCACCAGCATACCCGGCACCCAGCGTCGTTTCTCGACTCCGTTTTCCTGGGTGACTTCGACATGGCCGTAAAAACCGATTTCCTGTTTCAGTTCCGGACGGGCCACTTCCCATGGGTAGCCTTCCACCCCGCCCCACGCATCCGGCGCTTCTTTCTGGTGGCCATCTTCAAATGACTGCTTGAACAGGCCGTATTCATAATGCAAACCGTAACCGACGGTCGGGTACTCCTGCGCAGCACAAGAATCCATGTAACACGCCGCCAAACGTCCCAGGCCGCCGTTACCGAGTGAAGGGTCACGCTCTTCTTCCAGGATATCGGTCAGGCTCAGGCCCAGCTCCGCCATAGCTTCAGCGATCTGTTCATACAGACCCATGCTGATCAGGTTGTTACCGGTCAGGCGGCCAATCAGGAATTCCAGAGACAGATAGTTGAGGCTCTTAGCATTAACAATGCGCTCATCCTGCTCAGTTTCCAGCAGGTCAAAGGTGGTCAGCTCAGCCAGGGCACGTCCCATCGCCAGGTACCACAAACGGCTGTTGGCATGTTCAACGGTACTCGCGTAGGTGGCAGTCAGATGGCGTTTCACGTTGTCTTGGAATAAAGCTTTATCAAATGTTTTTTGTTGCGTAGGTTTCATGGAGAAATCTCACTTATGGTTCTAATCCAGCTGGGACATATCCTGCATCTAGCGCGCCAGCAAAACATCCTCCCACAACACCGCTCCCACGGGAGTAGGAGTAAGGGCGTAGAGGAGGAGCTCCCGGGTTTGAGTGATCCATCTCTCACAGAAACCAGCCAGTAAGAATTTCTGAGTGACCAGGATCACAGCAAACTGCCTTTAAAGCGTACGGAGATTTTATGAAAGCAAGGTGATTGATGGATGGACCCGTTGCTCAAAATGCAACATTGCTCACATTTCAAACAGAGCAGAAACCGCTAATGGCGCGCGATTTGGTGGAAGACCACCGCCATAACGGTGCACAACTGCATCAAATTGGTGATCAGACTCACACTTACAGGGCGTAGTTCGGTAAGAAGTGTGAATCCTGCTTAAATCTCGCCGCGGATCAATAAACGTAGGCAATGACATCAAGTAACATTCTTACATCAAGACGTGAGCTGACTCACTTCATATAACAAAAATGACAGAACGGAACGTATTAACATGTGGATACCTTCTAAACTCACGCGTCCCGGGCGGTTGCATAATGCCATCGTCCGGCCACGTGTTCTGGAACTGCTCCAGCAGGCGCCCTACTACAAACTGGTGTTGTTCCGCTCTCCGGCCGGCTACGGCAAAACCACCATGGCAGCGCAGTGGCTGGCCGATAAGCCCAACGTCGGCTGGTACAGCATCGATGAAAGTGATAACGATCCGTTTCGCTTTATGAATTACATGCTGCAGGCGCTCAATAAAGCCACTCATCAAAGCTGCCCGAATGCGCAGAAACTGGCCGAGCGACGTCAGTTCTCTACCCTGCACTCGCTGCTGAGCGAACTGTTTGCAGAAATGTCCGAGTTCCAGCAAGAGTGCTATCTGGTCTTAGACGACTATCACCTGATCAGTGACGAAGATATCCATGAAGTAATGCGCTTCTTCCTCAAGCATATGCCGGATAACCTGACCCTGGTAGTCACCAGCCGTATGATCCCACCGCTGGGTACGGCCAACCTGCGGGTACGCGATCTGATGATCGAAATCGGCAACGATCTGCTGGCGTTTGATAATGAGGAGACCACACGCTTTTTCAATCAGCGTGTTGCCGAAGGCATTGATGACAGCACCGCAGTCAGCCTGCGAAATTATGTCGAAGGCTGGCCGTCCGCACTGCAGCTGATCGCGTTGCAGGCTCAGCACCAGAGACGCACCCTGGCCCAGTCGGCCGAATCTGTCTCTCAGTTTAATCACGCCCACTTGTGGGACTACCTGGTCGAGGAGGTGTTTGATCTGCTCGACAAAGAGACCCGCCACTTCCTGATGCAGTGCTCGGTCCTCGATCACTTTAACGATGCGCTGGTCGCCGCGTTAACCAAACGTGATGACGCACTCAACATGATAGAGCAGCTCAACCGTTATGGTCTGTTTATCTATCCGCTGGAAGGCGAACATAACTGGTATCGCTTTCATAACCTGTTTGCCGAATTCCTGGCTCACCAGCGCCTGGCTAATATTCCGCAGCAGGAGCAGGAATTGCATCGGGCTGCCGCGCTTGCCTGGCTGGAAGCCAATACGGCGCATCAGGCCCTGCTCCATGCCCGCTTAGCCCAGGATTCAGATTTGCTGGCACGAATTCTGGTTGAACATGGCTGGAAAATGTTTAACGAAGGTGAACTGGAAATTCTCGAAGAAGCGATTAATCTGCTCAGCCCGACCCAGCTCTACAGCCAGCCGAAACTGTGCCTGCTGCAAGCCTGGCTGGCACAAAGTCAGCACCGCTACAATGCCGTCGGCGATCTGCTGGCACGTGCGGATCAGGAGATGAGCGCCCTGAATATCAAGCCCAGCAGTAAAGAGCAGGGTGAGTTCTGCGCTCTGCGTGCCCAGGTCGCCATCAACCAGAATGAACCGGAGAAAGCGCTTGAGCTAGCGGAGCAGGCACTGGGCCAACTCGATAACACCATCTACCGCAGCCGCATTGTCGCCACGTCGGTGGTCGGCGAAGTCAACCATGTGCTCGGCAATCTCAGCCGTGCTCTGTCTATGATGCAACAGACGGAAAAGCTGGCGCGCCAGTATCAGGTCTACCATCAGGCGCTATGGGCACTGCTGCAGCAGAGTGAAATTCTGATTGCCCAGGGTTATGTTCAGGCTGCCTTTGAAGTGCAGGATAACGCATTTAAACTGGTGGAAGATCAGCATTTGCACCAGTTGCCGCTGCATGAATTCCTGCTGCGTATCCGCGCTCAGATCCTGTGGTGCTGGAACCGCCTTGATGAAGCAGAAGAGTGCGCTTATAAAGGGCTGGATGTATTGGGTAAACAGTCACCCAGCCAGCACCTGCACAGTTACTCCATGTTGGCGCGCATTGCGATAGGCCGGGGTGAACTCGATAAGGCCGGCCGCTTTATCGAACAGATTCAGCATCTGCTCAAGCAGTCCAATTACCATGTCGACTGGACCGCCAATGCGTCACTATCCCTGCTCCTGTACTGGCAGGCACGCGACGATCAAACCGCGATTGCAGAATGGCTGCAAGGCAGTATTCGTCCGCAGCATGCCCGCAACCACTTCCAGCAGATGCAGTGGCGCAACATAGCCCGCGCGCAGATAAACCAAGGTCAATATGATGAAGCACGCGAGACTCTGGCGTTTATGCAAAGTGAAGCGGAGCAGTACCAGTTGGTGACCGATACCAACCGTAACCTGATCGTCGAAGCGTGTCTGGCCACTTCCTGCGCGCAGGATGACGTGGCACGCGACAAACTCAAAGCCGCACTGCGCCTGACCAACCAGACTGGCATGATCGGTAATTTCCTCATCGACGGGAACAAGATAGGTCATCTGCTGGAAAAACTCTCCCACCGGGTTGATTTGGGCGATCTGGAACGTCACCGCGCTCAGCAACTGATGAAAGAGATTTCCACCACTCAGCGCAGCCGCTCCGTGCACTTTGACGAGGAGTTTGTTGAGAATCTGATCAATCACCCGAACATTCCTGAGCTGGTGCGCACCAGCCCGCTTACACAGCGTGAGTGGCAGGTGCTTGGTCTTATCTACTCCGGGCTGAGTAACGAGCAGATTGCGCAGGAACTCGATGTGGCCGGTACCACGATCAAAACCCACATCCGTAATCTGTACCAGAAACTCAACATCGCCAATCGTAAAGAAGCGGTGCGTACCGCGGAGAATCTGTTGCAGCTGATGGGATATTAAGCCCCGAGGTGCCATCAGAGCCGCTAAAACGCAAAGAGCCAGCAATCTGCTGGCTCTTTTTATTCCGGCCCGTTTACAGGCCCTCAGGACGCATTGGTCAATTAAAACGACTTCGGCGCGAAACCTGTCATCGCCTGCAGACGCAGGGCTTTACCGATTTTAGTCATCGGGTGTACCACCACCAGACCTTTCACTGATTTTTTCAGCTTACCCAAATCAGACTGTTCAGCTTTGGTCAGCTCACGCGAGAACGGCATATCCGCCAGTTGCTTGCGTTCTTTATTCAGTTCGTAATCTTCTTTGCCTTTGAGGCCGTTGAGCTTTTTGCTCAGCTGATCCAGGTCATCAGTGAATTTGCTGATCATCGCGCTGTCGCCGCGAGTCTTAGCGGCATCCAACTTGCGACGGCAAGTATCCAGGCGGTTGTTCAGTTGTTGAATGTCGTTTTTCAGACTCATGGGAAAACTCTCTTCGTGAAACGGGCACGGAGTATAGCACAAAGGTCCGCTCAGAGTGGTATTTGTAAAAAAGAAAAGGCACCCGATTGGGTGCCTTTGGACGCTTTAAATGGCGGGACCGTTAGATAGAGATAGGAATAAGTTCCAGTCCGAGAACCGAACTGATCCCCATCACGACCAACAATGACACTTTGAACACCGATTTTGACCACTGGACATAATTGTCTTCGGTCACCGGGCGGAATGTCACTCGGGTCCACATGAAGCATACGGCTGACGCAACGGCCAGATACTCGTAACCGCCTTCACCGGCCAGGAACAGAGCAAACGCCACAACGTTAAACGCCACAACGTAAGCCATCATATGCTTGCGCGCTTTCTCGATGCCGGACACAACAGGCAACACAGGGATGCCCGCCGATTTGTAGTCCTGCATACGAAACATCGCGATTGCGTAAGAGTGTGGCATCTGCCACAGACCAAACAACGCGAACAGCAACACAGCTTCCAGGCTGATGTAGTTGGTCACCGCAAGGTAGCCGACCAGGGGCGGAACTGCTCCCGACACACTGCCGACTAACGTACCGTACACCGAGGTACGTTTGTACCACATGGTGTAGAAGAACACGTAAAACACGTATCCCAGCAACACCACCACTGTCGACAGCGGATTGGCCAGCAGGTACAGCTCAGCTGTGCCTGCTAACAGCAACACAATGGCAAACACAAACGCATGGTCAGCATTGATCTCGCCTTTCACCAGTAATCGGCTTTTGGTGCGATCCATTCGCGAATCGATATCACGATCGAAAATGTTGTTTACCACACAACCTGATGCAATCACCATTGCCACCCCTGCCAGGGTGTAGGCCAGCAGCGCCACATCGGCCGTCTCTGATTTAGCTGCGAGGAAGAACCCCGCAGCCACAGAGATAAGGTTACCGATGATGATGCCTGGCTTAGTGATAGAAACGTAACCTTTAATCATGAAACGCCTACATCTTCATATTGACGTTGAGGTTCCACATAATCCAGATTGAACCACCAATCAGGATCAGTACCACAATTGCAGTAAACATCAGCGACACGAAGTTCCAGCGCCCTTCTTCAGTGCGGGTTTCCATGTGCAGGAAGTATGCAAAATGGACAAACACCTGAACAAGTGCACAACCGAACATTACCGCGTAAGTCGCCGCTGCAGGCAGAGTTTGTGCTGCAACGAAATAGAACGGAATGGCGGTCAGGATCAGTGACAGGATAAAACCTTTGACGTAATCCTTTTTACCAGTATCTACATGTTGGTTGCTCATTACATTACTCCCACTAGGTAGACGATGGTGAATACACAGATCCAAACGATGTCCAGGAAGTGCCAGAACAAGCTCAGGCAGTTCAGACGCGTTTGCATCATGTCGTTCAGACCTTTAGTCGACAGCTGCCAGTAGCACACTGCCAGCCAGATCAGACCAAAGCTTACGTGCAGACCGTGCGTACCCACCAGCGTGAAGAACGCTGACAGGAATGCACTGGTGTCAGGACCCGCGCCATGGGCGATCAGGTGATGGAATTCGTAGATTTCCATCGCGATAAAGCCAGCGCCCAGCAGGAAGGTCACAGCCAGCCAACGTTTCAGACCAGCCAGGTCCTGACGTTTCATCGCAATCATGCCGAAACCGAACGTGATACTACTAAACAGCAGCAGCATGGTTTCAACAAATACGAACGGCAGTTCAAACAGGTCTTTACCGGTTGGGCCACCCGCAGTTGCGTTCGCCAGTACTGCGTACGTTGCAAACAGAGTTGCGAACAGTACACAGTCACTCATCAGGTAAACCCAGAAGCCGAACAGCTTGTTGCTACCGGTATCGTGGTGATGATCATGCGCGTGCGCATCATGAGCATTAGCGTGCATAGGTCACCTCCATATCGTCGTCTTTCTGACCTGCGGTGTTGTTAGCTTCAGCCACACGCTTACGGTGCGCTTCTTCAATTGCTTTGATTTCATCAACCTGAACATAGTAGTCCACGTCTTCGTTGAAGCTGTGCTTGATACAAGTCACAACCACACCGATGAAGCCAATCGCGGCCAGCCACCAGATGTACCAGATCATCGCGAAACCGAAGACCAGAGACCAAGCCGATACGTACATACCCGTCGGGGTGTTCTTCGGCATGTGGATTGGCTCGTATTCCACTTCTTTGTTCAGGTCGTGCTCACCACGCTCTTTCTGGTACCAGAAGGCATCCAGTTCATCGCCTTTCGGCAATTTAGCGAAGTTGTAGAACGGCGGTGGTGAAGAGGTTGACCATTCCAGAGTACGGCCACCCCATGGGTCACCGGTCACGTCCAGGTTCTCTTTACGGTCACGGACACTTACGTAAATCTGGATGAACTGACACAGTACGCCCAGTGCAACGATAGCAGTACCAAAGGCAGCAACCGCCAGCAGAGGGAAGAACTCTGGGTCAATGTTCTGGCTGATACGACGAGTCATACCCATGAAGCCCAGCGCGTATAGCGGCAGGAATGCCAGGATGAAACCAGTGATCCAGCAGTAGAACGCACGTTTGCCCCATGCTTCGTTCAGCATGAAACCTGTTGCTTTCGGGAACCAGTAAGTAATCGCTGCGAAACAGCCGAATACCACACCACCAATGATAACGTTGTGGAAGTGCGCAATCAGGAACACTGAGTTGTGCAGTACAAAGTCAGCACCAGGAACCGCCATCAGTACGCCGGTCATACCGCCGATAGAGAACGAAATCAGGAAGCCGATGGTCCACATCATAGGGGTAGTGAACTTGATACGACCACGGTACATAGTGAACAGCCAGTTGAAGATCTTAACCCCGGTCGGGATAGAGATGATCATGGTTGCAATACCGAAGAACGCGTTCACGTTTGCACCGCCACCCATGGTGAAGAAGTGGTGCAGCCATACAACGAAGGCCAGAATGGTGATAACGATTGTCGCCCAAACCAGAGAGGTGTAACCGAACAGCTTCTTACGCGAGAAGGTTGCTGTTACTTCTGAGAACACACCAAACACCGGCAGAACCAGGATGTATACTTCAGGGTGACCCCATGCCCAAATCAGGTTGACATACATCATCATGTTGCCGCCCATGTCATTGGTAAAGAAGTGCATGCCCAAGTAACGGTCCAGAGTCAGTAACGCGATGGTTACAGTCAGGATTGGGAACGAAATGATGATCAGGATGTTGGCACAGAATGATGCCCAGGTGAATACCGGCATCTTCATCAGTGGCATAGACGGCGTACGCATACGCAGAATTGTCACGAAGAAGTTCACACCAGTCAGCGTGGTACCTACACCGGATATCTGCAGCGCCCATATCCAGTAGTCAACCCCGACCCCCGGACTGGCATCAATGCCAGACAGTGGCGGATACGCAAGCCAACCAGTACGGCCGAACTCACCCACAGCCAGCGACATGTTGGTCAGGATAACACCGACCACAAACAGCCAGAAGCTCAGGTTGTTCAGGTATGGGAATGCAACGTCACGAGCACCGATTTGCAGCGGAATGACGATGTTCATCAGACCGATAACCAGCGGCATCGCCACGAAGAAAATCATGATCACGCCGTGCGCGGTAAAGATTTGATCGTAGTGGTGCTGAGGCAGGTAACCTGCTTCACCCGCTGACGACAGCAATTGCTGGCTACGCATCATCACCGCATCGGCAAAACCACGAATCAACATGATCATTGCAACGGCGATATACATAAAGCCTAGTTTTTTGTGGTCTACTGACGTAAACCATTCATTCCATAGGTACTGCCATTTACCCATACGAGTAATGGTAGCCAATAGCGCGAGACCAACAAGCGCAATTACAGCTACAGTAATTACGACGATAGGCTCGTGATATGGAATGGAATCTAATGTAAGTCTTCCAAACATTGTTTGTTACCCTTTGTGTTCTGCCATGTTCATATGACCGTGAACTTCCTTTTTCTCATCATCATTGAGAGAACCCATAAACTGCATCACAACAGATGAGAACAGGTCTTGAGGAACTTCAGAGAAGTAAGTCACAGGAACGTCTTCGCTCGGCTTAGCCAGCGTTTGGTAATCACTGAAATCGTTCAGCTTCTTAGGCTGAGCTTTCACGTTTTGTACCCACTCATCAAAGCTTGCTTGATCAGGCAGGGCACTGGCCGTGAATTTCATGTGGGAGAAACCTTCGCCGCTGTAGCTGGAAGAAATACCTTTGTACTCACCTTCATGATTAGCAATCAGATGCAAACGGGTCACCATGCCTGGCATAGCGTAAATTTGACTACCTAATCGAGGGATGAAGAATGAGTTCATGATGTTGTCAGAGGTGATTTTGAACTCCACCGGCACATCTTTAGGGAACGCGACATAGTTGACTGTGGCAATATTCTGCTCAGGGTAGATAAACAGCCATTTCCAATCCAGTGACACAACTTCGATTGTCATATGATCGACGTCGCTTTTCAGAGGAACAGATGGCTCGAGCTCATGGGTAGAACGCCAGGTAATCACGCCCAAAATCGCGATGATGATGATTGGAATCGTCCAAACCACCACTTCGATCTTGGTCGAGTGTGACCAATCTGGTGTGTACTCTACGTCAGTGTTGCTCGCACGGTATTTATAGGCAAAGTAGATTGTCATCAAAATCACAGGGATCACGACAATCAACATCAGAACAAGAGCTGTGATGATCAACTCCTTTTCACGTACCCCTACCATGCCCTTTGGATCAAGCAAAGCAGATTGACATCCCGAGAGGAGCAAAATTGCAATGAACAATCCGGCTCTCGACAAGATGTTTTTATATCTTGAGGCTTCCATTGACTTTCTCGACTGTATTTGCGGGATTCCAGAGACAAAAGTTGGCACTTTTAAGAACCCGCGGTTGATGTTTATGAGTTTTTATGTGTAATTGAGCTTGCACAAATGTTTACTTCATGTAACATTTATGTATACGCCACTCAGAATTCCGACATTCGTCATTTTCTCTGCCATTCGCGCATATACCCAAATGCCACAGCCGCATACAAATTGTTACATCCGACGCATTATGCGGTCATTGTTTGTCGATCACAGTAGACGAAATTGCAATCTAATCTTGCAAAAATGGAATCATAAGCAAATATAAACCTTTATCAAACCATGGTTAAGGACGTCAACTTCCTGTTATTTAAATAAACTTTCTTTGACCTCAGTCAATAACTGTCATCATTTTGTCAAAGAAAAGGAAAATAAATATTCTTAAAACATGTCACAAATTACGATTTTTTTTGACGGCAAATGTCCGCTTTGTGTACGCGAAATGCGTGCCTTAAAACGCTACGACGATCACAATCTGATTGCGCTCATCGATATCAACAGCGACCAGATGGCGGACTATCCCGACATCGATCCGGCCGAGGCACAGCGAATCATTCTTGCTTACAATAACCGTAACCAATTGATTCGCGGTTTGGATGTATTACACCAGGCTTGGAGACTGGTCGGAAAAGGCTGGATTTATGCACCGACACGTTGGCCGCTTATTAAGACGTTAGCCGACCAGTGTTATCTTCTGTTTGCTAAGCATCGTTACACCATATCACGCTGGCTGACAGGTCAAAGCCGCTGCGACAACAACCAATGTGGTCGATAGACGCCATATTTTAATATTTGTGCCTGTCTTATTGGCCAACAACAGCGCTTAAAAAAGCGACGGTTTTACACTGTAAACCGTCGCTTCTGGAACATTAAAACTTTGAACAAGATCTCTTTGTTATCAAATAGTTAATAACCATTCTCGTGTAACATCAATCTGTTAATTACGCTGTTTTTTGGCTATCGTTTTTAACGGCCTTAATCAATACCGATGTGTCCATTCTGCCATCGCCTTGCGCTGACAATGCCCGGTACGCCTGGGCGGTTTTTTCGGTCATCGGCAAACGGATTCCCTGCCGCTCAGCTTCATCGAGACAGAAACCGAGATCTTTAATCATCCAGTCAATCGCAAAACCGAAATCAAACTGATTCTCGGCCATGGTTTGCGCCCGATTTTCCATCTGCCACGAGCCGGCAGCACCATTTTTCAGGCAAGCGACCAGAGTAGCAATATCCAACCCGGCATTTTCAGCCAGAATCAGCCCCTCTGACAACCCGTTCAGCACTCCGGCAATACAGATCTGATTGACCATTTTGGCACGTTGCCCCTGCCCTACCGCGCCCATCAGCACCGACGAGCGACCATAAGCATCAAACACCGGCTGCAATTGATCAAACAGCGCTTTTTCACCGCCACACATAATGGTCAGAACCCCATTCTCAGCCCCGGCCTGGCCACCGGAAACCGGCGCGTCCATAAAACGCACACCAACGTGTTGCGCCGCTGCGGCGAGTTCTTCAGCCAACAATGCAGAGGTAGTCGTATGGTCGACCAAAATTGCACCTGGCTGCATAAATGCTAAAGCACCGCTGGCGCTGGTGGTCATGCAGCGCACGTCATCGTCATTCCCAACGCAGGTCAATACTACCTCGGCATGGCGCACACACTCTTCAACCGTCGCTGCATAGTGGCCACCAAACTGCTCAGCCCACGCTTTGGCTTTCGCTTCGGTGCGGTTGTAAACCGTCACGGTAAAACCAGCTTTGACAAGATGACCGGCCATCGGATAGCCCATCACACCTAAACCAATAAAACTGACATTCATAATTGACTCCTTATTGAGGCTGCCCTTTTCACCGCGCTGCCATCACAAATTGCAGACACAAAAAAGCCGGGCTCAGCCCGGCTCTTCAATGATTAGATTTCAGCGTTGTGGTAAACCTGCTGAACATCGTCACAATCATCCAGCATATCCAGGAACTTCTGGAATTTCTCAGCATCTTCACCGGCAATCGCAGTGCGGTTCTGAGGAACGAACGTGACTTCTTCAACGTCGATAGTTAGATCCGGGAATGCGGTACCCAGAGCAGTTTTCACTTTGAAGAATTCCGTGTTTGGAGCAAAGACAGTGATCACACCATCTTCCAGCTCGATATCAGTCACGTCAGCATCTTCCATCATCAACGCTTCCAGTACGGCTTCTTCATCGTCGCCCTGGAACTGGAATACAGCCTGGTGATCAAACATGTGTGAAACCACACCTGGCGTACCAATCTTAGCGCCGGTCTTAACGAAACACTGGCGAACATCCTGGAAAGTACGGTTACCGTTGTCAGTCAGACAGTCAACGATCACGCTGATACCGCCAGGGCCAAAACCTTCGTAACGTGCTGGTTGGTAATCTTCACCACCGCCGCCACTGGCTTTATCAATCGCCTTTTCGATAACGTGTGCTGGTACCTGGTCTTTTTTCGCCTTAGTGATCAGGTGACGCAGAGACAGATTCATCTCAGGGTCTGAACCACCGTTCTTAGCACACACGTAAATTTCTTTACCGTATTTGGAATAAACTTTAATTTTTGCGCCTTGAGTTTTCGCCATTGAGGCTTTGCGCACTTCAAAACTTCTTCCCATCGGGATGTTCTCTCTAGTTCAAAATTTAATGCGACGGATTTTAGCAGAAAATCAAATTTCTGCAGAGGGCCAAGCGTTACATTACGCCCATCACTCGTTTGTACTTATCAACCGACTGTTGAAACCACGCTTTCTCCGCCTCGGAGCTGAGCTTGGCTAGTTGCTTAGTGATCTCTTCCGGTCCGCCTTTTGCCTGCTTCATCTTCCAAACTAAAAAAGAAGCCTGTTTATCGAGTTCAATTTTGTTTTTCTCTGCAGCATCCAGCAGCGCAAGGTTGAAAGACATTAGTAAGCCCACAGTAGATAGATAAGGTGGGGCGAAATATAGCATAGGAATGGTAAAAATTAAGAGTCAAAATGTCGCTTTAAGCGGCTTTCATCAATAAAAGCGCTAAAAATACAAAGGGTGGCTTACGCCACCCTTGTCAATATGCCGATCAGGTTGTGTTAATGCAACAGACCTAATTCCTTGGCTTCCTCGATGGATAATCCGCTTTCCCGGATCTCGCGCAGTGTTTCGATACGACGGCGCGCTTCCGCTGATTTCAGATTCTTCACCGGACGTTGAGTCTCGACTTCTTCAGCGAGATCCCAACTACTTGCAATATGTGTCATTTCATCATGGTCAATTGAATTGATGGACATTCTAACCTCCGAACAAACCATGCCAGGGACAGCTAATCTGTAGCAAACGGGTAAATCGTTGTTAAGCAGATTTAGACCAGAATGTGATTCAAACGATAGTTCAGAAATCTAAATTTGTCCGCCTGCATTTATCTTTTGCCGACCCGCAAAACTCGAAGTACATTTAAAAATCGTCGCCTGAAAATAAAGCCGATCCAGTTCTCATTTCTCATCCCGTTGATTGCTCACCAGCGCAGCAAAACACCGTGTCAGCCGTTATACAACAAGACTCCTAAACTTTTTCCAGTGCCACTATCATCCGTGTCCTGAGCATATTTGGTCCTGCATAACCAACTGCTGTTTTACTGCTCTTACACACCACAGTTCCTGAACGTACGAAAGCATGATCAAGGAGTGGCAGAAACAGCAGATCAATCACCCTCCCCTGCGATAAGATTCAGCGTTAACGACCCGAAACTCGCTAGACGGAACAATGATCAAGGCGATAATGATCAAGAGCAATGCCCGGTCTGTTTACCCCGATCCCTTCATTCAGCCGGGACAGTTGCCTGTTGCGGGATCGATTTTTGGTGCTCGAAGATTGCGCGATATAGCGCAACGATCAGCAATTCACGGACACATGATCAAGGAAATCGCTCCAGGAAGGTAAAACGGATTAAAGTGATGTGATTGAATTTAAGACAAAAAAAAGCGAGTTCTTAGGGAGAACTCGCAAAATAATTCAGAATGAATCTAACAATATGAGCCAATCTATTAATTCATCAGATAGGGCAAAAGGTTGTCTATTCGCTAATAACGATACGCAAACCTGTCACCGCTTTTGTCAGGCCTTTGTCAGGGTTGTGTTCAGTGTTGGTTGAGGTTTTCACACTCCGATTGCGACCTCATCCAGGGCGCGGAATACCATGTCATCCAGATGGCCTTCAAACACCTGCTTACACACTTTGCGTCGCACTGCCAGGCCAGAAATCAACCGCTCGACCGACAGATGCTTGTTCTGATTTTGGGTGTTATACAACTCAATCACCTTACTCAGTGTCTCGTACGGAATAACGTTGTCATCCACACGCAGCCAATCCAGCTTATCTATCAGCTCCACACACTCTTCCCGGATAGAGGAAGGGGAATGCCCTGTCATAGCGGCTAAAGCCGTTATACTGCGTTCCAGAGCCTCTGGAGAGGTATATTTGGATAAGGTTATGGTAATCTCGTCCGCGTTGATCTCTACCAGGTGTTTACGTTGCTTAACCCGACGCCCTAGTTTACCGCGCGGAGAAGGCGCTTTACGCTGAATAGGTTCAAATTCGCCATCGATGATTTCTGACAGTTCATCCAGTTTCTGACGTGACACCATTTCATGTCTCAGCGGATTCGGAAGGGTTGGCGCCATATTACGTTTGCCAGCATTGGTGGTTTTGGCTCGTGAGTAACGCAGTACTTCTTCGACATCACATTTGATATCAACCTGATAATCGATCACTTTACCTTTGTCGATCGAAGTGGTGATCGTCAAATGGTAACCCCACAAATTCACCACAAACAGATCGTCGGTCCCTTTACCGTCTGACAAGCGCTTGAGTTCGCGGATCAGATCCATTGAAAAGCGCCGCCATTCAATATTACGCGCCAGCTTCTGGTTAAGTTCGCTCAGCAGCATCACATCCGTGTGGCGACGTGACATACGGCTACGAAAATAAGAGTAGAGCTGGAATACCAGAGTGTGTTGCTTCAGGATCTCCGGCGGGAACAAGAAGAAGTAGTCCCGGGTCATCAGCTCTTCGAAGAATGAAGGTTCCCATACCAGAATATACAAATTCGGTTTGATCTTAATTTCACCATCACTCCCTTCCGTCGGTGCTTCTTCGGATGCGGTAATGGTGCGGGCCAGAAAACGAAAACGATCACTTTTGAAGCCTTCCGGCATGTTTTCACTCAGCCAGCGTCCGGTCAGTTCGTGCAATTGAAAGTCGGTAAATTCAATTCGATCAATACTGTCACGAATAGAATCGCGCGCCGGGCCACTGTCTTTTTTACCGCGCAATGAGAGAATATCGGTGATATAGAGCGGTGTTTTATTCGGTACGTGGCTGGCATTAAGTTGATAGTCTTCATGATGATGATCATGATACTGAACGGTCAGGGTAAACAGAGCAAACAGAGTCATCAGATCGTCAACCGTCATGATATTCTTTGACGATCGTGTTTCGATCACAGCTCGGGTACCGGAGATCGACACCATGGATTTTTGGTAACTTTTACGCGTTCGTGGCGGAGCCAGCGCCTGATCGATAATACCCGCCCAATTCGTTGGAGAAACAACGAACTGATCTGCTTCATCTTTCATTGCTGGTGGCGTATTCAAGCCGTGTTCCGTGAGTAAACGTTGATTTACCTGAGTTTGGGCCAGCGCTTTGGAGCGTTTGCGTTTTTCGGTCTGCTTAACGGATTCTGTCATCAGGCTGGTTGATCCTAATACTGAGATCAACTGATTGGGGTTAACAAACCGGTGCAGCATGGTTTTCCCCGCCAGGCCCTCTTCGAAACGCACCGGGACCTGTTTAAACAGACCGATCGATACCGCAGCGCGCAGGCGTTGCTGGATCGCAGCACGTGTCAGCTGACCATCGGTGGCATCGATCAATTCAGTGGTTGAAACTAAGCCATCCCTACTACGAAAGCCTCGTAGTGAGATCAAGTTCAGGAGTTCAACAATACTCTTAGTTACACCTTTAAAATGCTGATATTGTTCAATCCAGTCTACTGCTGTTTCAGAAACCTCAAAGAGATGTCCATCTTTGTGGCTTCTGGGTGCCTTTATCAGCAATTTATTTTCTGATGCCATTATTCGATCCGTATCACACTAGCCGTAATATCGCTATAGTTCCAAGAGAATAAAGAAAAAGAGATCATAAATAAAGAAAAAATTGTTGGTTTTAAATAACTGATCTTTCTGATTATATTGATATAAGATGATTAGAGTGATCATATGATCTGAGTCCAAAGTTACCTCTAATGCATTGTTTTAGCTTGTCTTTTTTTTACACCTCTCGAAAGCATGATCATAGTAATTTCGAAACGATGATCATTAACTTATTGAAAGCATGATCAAACTTCTCTGAAACCATGATCATGAACAGCATGAATCAATGATCAACGCATTCTGCAAACGATGATCAAGGCCGATACACACTTTATCCACAAGCTGAGAAATAACAGTATGTTAAACCTGAGCTGTTTCTCATTTTCTGTTCGTGATCTTAGCGGAAGCATGATCAAGAGTTTCATCAATCCGGGTCAGTGTGCGGCTAAAATCGCCATTTTCTGAATCCATCGACAGGCTCGTACTTATCAGCGCTTGCTTATTGTGGTGTGAAACTGCATCGAAAGCATGATCATGGCCTGTATACTGTCAACGCTGTTACTTGAATAGGATTCATCACCGGGCTTTGAATGGCCGTATTCGTCGCTAACCCTGATTGTAATTGACGTTGTCCGTAGTTCTGCCGGAATTTTTCATGCTTCCGTAAATGCATTGCTCTTGATCATTGATCCGATCCAGGATCAACTTGGCGGGGATGAATTGGCGCTGCGAGATGATCAAAAATAACCTTGATCATGTTTCCTGTACCAGCCATAGTGACCGGAAGCATGATCATCATTGTAGCCTTGATCATGCTTTCATTGCTAACTTGCTGAGTGCGCTCAATTCGGTCTAATGATCAAGATACGCACCTTATGCTCGGATTTTGTTCTGGTAGGTGAATGATTGAAATTGAAATGACAGGCTCCGTAATTTAAGCCGCACAGATAATCGTTCCGGTAAAATTAGGCGAGTGCATCACCAGAGAGACGCAGTGGGCGAATTGATGTACTTTGTAATGGTTTTACATTGTAAATAAGTGACGCTGTGACTTTTTAAAAGTTTGCGGGTTTGATTATGTTATTACGCTAGTTTTAAACGATGATTTTTCAGCCTTTAAGTCTTATTCGATAAAAGTTGTGTTAAAAATCTATTTAATGTGATTGTTATCTAAAAGTGATTGTTCACCTTTTTATTGTATATAGTTAATATTGCTGTACAATTCGACTTAAAGCACTAATCACGGAATTTGGCTATGAAAAGAGAACAAACGATAGACAATCTCTACCAGCTAGCGGAACAGACACAGCAAGTCCAATCTGACCGAATTGAGATTGTGTTGGAGGAACGTCGTGACGAACACTTTCCTCCGATGTCCAAGGCGCTAATGGAAACCCGTTCAGGTTTGACACGTCGTAAACTGGATGAGGCAATAGCAAAAATGGAAGAGGCCGGGCATCAGTTTACAAAAAACAACGCCAACCACTACTCCATTTCTCTCTCTGAAGCACATATGCTGATGGATGCGGCGGGTATCCCCAAATTCCACCAACGTAAGAAAAATACGGATAATAAACCGTGGATTATTAACGTTCAGAATCAGAAGGGTGGTACCGGTAAGTCGATGACAGCGGTCCATCTGGCGGCGTGTCTGGCACTCAACCTCGATAAACGTTATCGCATTTGTCTGATTGACTTGGATCCCCAAGGCTCACTGCGTTTGTTCCTTAACCCGCAGATCAGCCTGGCAGAGCACAACAACATCTATTCAGCGGTCGACATTATGCTCGACAATGTGCCGGAAGAAGTTGAGGTTGACAAAGCATTCCTGCAAAAAAATGTGATGCTTTCGACTCAGTATCCAAACCTGAAAACCATTTCTGCGTTTCCGGAAGATGCGATGTTTAACGCGGAAGCGTGGCAATACCTGTCTCAGAATCAGTCGCTGGATATTGTGCGTTTGCTAAAAGAAAAGCTGATTGACAAGATTGCTGACGAGTTCGATGTCATCATGATTGATACTGGCCCGCACGTCGACCCGCTGGTGTGGAATGCGATGTATGCTTCGAATGCGTTATTGATTCCATGTGCCGCGAAGCGTCTCGACTGGGCATCGACCGTGAACTTCTTTCAGCATTTACCGACCGTGTATGAAATGTTTCCGGATGATTGGAAAGGGCTGGAATTTGTTCGTTTGATGCCGACCATGTTTGAAGATGACAACAAGAAACAAGTGTCAGTCCTGACCGAAATGAACTACCTGCTCGGTGATCAGGTCATGATGGCAACCATTCCGCGTAGCCGTGCTTTTGAAACTTGTGCCGATACTTACAGCACTGTATTCGATCTCACCACGGGTGATTTTGAAGGCGGTAAGAAAACGCTGGCCACGGCTCAGGATGCAGTGCAAAAGAGTGCGCTGGAACTGGAACGCGTGCTTCACTCAAATTGGACTTCACTTAACCAGGGGTAAGTAACACATGGCAATTAAAACGTCTGATCTGAATGCAAAACTGTTTGGCAAGGCCAATAAACGTCGTGCGTCAACACCCGCGGAAGCTCAGGCTGCAGCCAAAGAGCAGGCGCAGGTGATTGAACTGTCTGTGGCCGGTGAAGAGCTGGTGACTTTCGAACTGGTACGTATACCTGCTGACGAAGTAGAGAGTCAGACCCGGGTATTTGCCGAAAACGCCCGTGAACAGGCTTTTCTTAACGAGCATGCCCTGTCGGATGTCCTGACCACCTTACGTGAACGTGGGCAACAGTATCCGGCGGTCGGACGCCGTTGTGAGGATGGCCGTATTGAGGTTCTCGATGGCAGCCGTCGTCGTATGTCTTGTATTTTGGCCGGCCAAGAGTTCTTGATTTACGTTGGTGAGCACATTAATGGCGAACACGCCAAGTTCCTGTCTGACGTAGCGAATGCGCATAAACCTCTGTCGCTGTATGAGAAAGGGCGTGAAATGCAGGCCAAACTCGACAGCGGTGAAGCAGAAGATCAGAAAGCGCTGGCTAAGATATTCCAGTGCAGTGAAGCTCTGGTCAGCGGCGCGCTGAAAGCCGCGGCACTGCCACTTGAGTTGCTGCAGGCTTATCCTAATGTGGTAGAACTGGGTCGGCCGACCATCGTCAAGCTGCATAAGCAGTTTAATGACCTGAGTGAAGCCCAGCAGCGCGAGCTGTTGGCTAAGTGTCATCAGAGTGATGGTTTCGTCTGGCAGCGTTGTGATGCTCAGGGTGTTGCCCGTATCACCAAAGAAGTAACTGAGACGCTGGAATCCTGGATTCAGGAACTGGTCCCCCCCAAGCGTGCCGTGAGCAACAAGGTTGATCTTATCAAAGGTCGTGCAAGTTATGCGCGCAAAGGCTCTAATCTGGCGCTGAATCTGAAAAAAGTCGACGATGCGTTGATGAAAGAGATTCTGGAATTTGTTGAGCAGAAACTGAGTTGATACAACCTGGCTCTCGCCTGTGCAAAAGCCCGCTTATGAAGCGGGCTTTTTTGATAGGTGTAGGTTACGGCCAGAGCTTTAGTTTCTCAGGCGCTGCCAGTATTTTTCGTAGATAGCCAGCGCTTGCGGGCCGACATCATTGATGAATTCGCCTTTCGCCATATCTTCATCAGAAGGGAAGATAGTGGTGTTGTTACGCAGCGCTTCCGGCAGCAAGGCTCGTCCGCCTTTGGTTGCTGAGGCATAACCCAGGCTGTTGACGATTTCGGCCTGGTTTTCAGGCTGGTACATAAAGTTGATAAACTTATGTGCCAGGGCTTTTTGTTGGCTGCCGGACGGGATGGTGAAGTTGTCCATCCACAATACCGCCCCTTCTTCCGGCATAACAAACTTCAGTTCCGGCATATCTTGTTGTCCCTGATAGGCGTTGCCGTTCCATTGCATACCTAAGGTCGCTTCACCTGATACGTAAGGTACATGCGGCGCGTCTGAGTTATACAGCAAAACGTTATCTTTCAGCGCTGCGAGAGATTGGTACGCTTTTTCAATTTCTTGCTCGTTTTTGGTATTGATGCTGTAACCATTCATTTTAAGCGCCATACCAAACACATCACGGATGTCGTCGATCAGCATGACTTGCTGGCGGTATTGGCTGTCCCATAAATCTTGCCATTTAGTGATGCCTTGCGGGATGGCTGTTTCGTTGTAACTTAATCCGGTCACCCCCCAGATGTACGGCAATGAATACTTGTTTTGTGGATCATGAGCCTGACCAAGCAGGGCAGGCACCGTATCCTTCATGTTCGGGATTTGGTTGTGGTCGAGTTCGCTCAACAAACCTTCACGGCCCATTTTTTCGATAAAATAGGCGGAGGCGAACACCACATCATAACCACTGCCTTTGAGAAGTTTGAGCTTGGTATACATCGACTCATTATTCTCGAAAGTAGAATAGTTGATGGTGACACCTTCTTGCTGTTCAAACTTTTTCAACGATGCTTCAGGCAGGTAACCGCCCCAGGCATACACGTTCAGGCTTTGTGTTTCAGCGTTGACTTGCGACGCCGCGACGGCCGCAGCCAATACCAATCCTTTGATGAAATGTTTCATTGCATTTGCTTTCCTCTGGCCCAGCACCATACTGGATTTCTGTTGCATCATTAGTGAAATCAGGTTCTTAATAAAGCAAATATAATTTGTCGTTTTGGCAAAAAATTTTCACTGTGGAGCGCGATTCTGTTGCTACGCAACGATAGCGCTCTTATCGCTGCTGATGCGTGTGCTAACATGGAGCCAGGGTTATTCAGAGCAAAGTTTATGACAATTTCCAGTGCAGACATTTCTCACTTTCTTTTGCAATTATCACAACAAGCCAAACAGCAGCATTGCCGCTTTGGGGTGCGTATTGCTGCCACAGTGCCATGGCATGACTCCATATTAGCAGATTGTCTGAGTGACAAATCTTCGGTTGCAACTGTCTTTCAGTTGGGCGGTGAGCATGTGACGCATGCTGAACATGTTGCCTTTAACAAAGGCCAGCAGTTTCTCGGACGTGAATGCCAGTTGCTGATTTGTGATGTCTCGGCGGGGCTGGACGCAAATAGTTTCAGTGCGGCGTTAGGGACTTTAGTCGGCGGCGGGCTGTTGATTGTGCTAGGGGAGCTACCGCAAAAAAACAGTCCCGCCACGCAGTGGCTGAATCGCTGTCTGGATGAACTGCCAGTGATTACGCCGCGACAATTACCGCTAATGCCTGCCCGGCAACAGCCATTCGGCGATATCGATTTTTCTCAGCAGAATGACGCAATCGATAATGTCGAACGGGTAGTCAGCGGGCACCGTAAGCGGCCACTGGTGTTAACCGCCGATCGCGGACGCGGGAAAAGCAGTGCACTGGGCATGGCGGCGGCGCGTTTAATGCAAAGCCGTAATTTGCACATCCTGGTTACGGCGCCGTCTTTAGCCAGTGTGGCTCCGCTTTTTCGACATGCCGAGCTCGGTTTACAAGACGCGGTGATAAAAAGAGGGGAGATTCGATTCGGACAGTCGAGTTTGCGTTTTGTTGCACCGGATGAGTTAATCAGTCAGACGCCGGATTGCGATCTGTTGTTGGTCGACGAGGCGGCGGCGCTGCCACTGCCTTGGTTAATTGCGTTGGTGGACCGTTATCATCGCGCGGTGTTTTCTACCACGATTCATGGTTATGAAGGATGCGGGCGTGGCTTTACGCTCAAATTCCTTCACTGGCTACAGCAAGAGCGTCCGCAATTTCGCAGTCAGCATATTGACCAACCGATTCGCTGGAGCCTGGGTGATCCGCTGGAAGCATGGCATCGACGCGCGTTTTTACTTGATTATGAATTTCCAGCTTTGGCTGCAGATTTCTCCATCGCTGCGGTTGGTTATCAGCAGGTGAGTAAACAGCAACTGTTGCAGCAGCCACAACTGCTGTCTGAGATCTTCTCTTTATTGGTCAATGCTCATTATCAAACATCACCTAACGACCTGCTGCATCTGCTGGGTGATGAGGCCATGTCGGTGTATGTTGCTAAATCTGGGCAACAGGAGGCTAAATTTGGACAACAGATCGTGGGCTGCATTCTTGCGGTGCGCGAAGGTGGCCTGAATGCTGAGCTGATTACTCAGATTCAGCTCGGCGCCCGGCGCCCGAGAGGTCAGTTAGCGCCAGTGACGTTAGCCAATCAACTCGGGCTGACTGAGGCTGCGCAGCAAGCCTGTTGGCGGGTAATGCGGATTGCTGTGCACCCACAGTGCCAGCAACTCGGGCTTGGGTCTCAATTACTGCAGCACTTTATTGCGCACAATCCGGCGGACTATTACGCGACGAGCTTTGGCGCGACCAAGCATCTGATTCACTTTTGGCTCAGCAACCAATTTCGAGCGGTCAAGCTCGGCTCGCAGCGCGATCAAGCCAGTGGCTGTTATTCACTGTTAATGGTCCGGGCGTCTGGTGGTGATTGGATGTCATCAGCTGAGCAGCAGTTTTATCAGCATCTGTGTTATGAATTAAAAGATAGTTTGCAGGGATTGGATACGGGGCTGGTGCAAGCGTTGATGGCGGCACGCCAGTCAGCAAGTTCTGACCAGACCGTCCCCTATCACTTATTGTCCGGCTATGCTCACGGTGGCGCGAACTACGAAAGTGTTGCCGTTTGGATTGAGCAACTTTTACTGGCTTTAGCGCCGCAGCAGTGGCTGGAGCTATCTGAGCTGATGATTGCGAAAGTGGTCCAGCAACGGTCATGGCAAGAATGTGCCAGACGTTATCATTACACTGGTCGTAAACAGGCCGAACAGGACATCCGTACGGAGTTGGCTAAGTTACTGAGTAATTTACACTGTAAACTGACAGCCTGAAGTTATTCGAGTGTAAATCGCGTTACCCGATTTACACTGTAAATGGGTGTGATCAACCCGACATAACAAAAAAGTCCTATTGGTCTCATTGAACCGGTAGGACTTTTTGATTTGCTAATCAGATAAAAATTTCCTTTCTAATTTAATCGCTTATAACGCATCTTGTTTAAAAGCACCGGTTGCTGCATCCCGTATAAACGTTGTGGAGAATTTGCTAATTAAGCATTAGTTTCTACACTCATTTCATAAGACCAAAATTCGCATCCACGCACGTCAGTAAGGTGAAACTTCATGTTTTCTCTCAATGAAAGTCTGGATATCAGCAATGTCGTTGATTGCAAGGTTCAATATACCCAGTGGCTTCAACAGCACAGTGATGATGTCATTGTGCTTGATGCTGCCTGCGTGAATCGTGTTGATGCGGCTGGATTGCAGCTGCTGGTTTCATTTCATCATTCTGCTCGGGTGGCCGGAAAAGATTTACAGTTTCAAAACGTATCTGAGACGCTTGAGGAAGGCCTTAAAGTCTTGGGACTGGACAGCATACTTATGGGTGCTCAGTAATGAGAAGGAAAACGTGATGACTAAAATTCTCGCCGTCGATGATTCGATCTCTATTCGCCAGATGGTCAGTCATACTCTTAAAGACGCTGGCTTTGAAGTAGAAACGGCCAATGATGGCCAGGATGCGCTAATCAAGGCGCAGCGTACTAAATTTGATGTGATTATTTCCGATGTCAACATGCCTAACATGGGCGGCTTCGAATTGGTTAAAGCGATTCGGGGTAATCCACAGTACAAGTTTATTCCTATTCTGATGTTAACCACTGAAACCAGTACCGAGAAAAAACAGCAAGGCAAACAGGCCGGTGCGACCGGTTGGATAGTCAAACCGTTTAATCCGGACACGCTGCTCAAAACGCTGCAACGAGTCCTGTAACCACTGGGTAAACGCAGATTCTACGGGTAAGGATAAATTGTTAAATCAAAATCTGGTTAACAACCCAGAGCTCAACATCAGATAAGCAGTACTAGAAAAGATAAGCGATTTGGGCGTCACGAATAACGTTAATTGGTAGGGCAGGGTATGGCTTTAGATATGGAGCAACTGCGCAAGATGTTTTACGAGGAATGTCGTGAAAATCTTGAAGTGCTGGAAAATGTGTTACTACATCTCGACCCGCAACAGGCCGATGATGAAACCATTAATACTATTTTTCGGGCCGCCCATTCTATCAAAGGCGGTGCCGCGACATTCAATTTACTCGATATCAGCGAGTTTACCCATTCCGTTGAGGCTTATCTTGACCTGGTTCGCAACCATCAGACGCAACTCAGCAGTAACAGCGTCGATGTACTATTGAAAAGTTGCGACATGATACGCGAGTTACTTCATGGTCATGAACAGGGCTCTCCGTGTGACACGGCAATGACACATCAAGTCGGGCTCGAATTGAGCGCCTTGCTCAAAGGCACGGAACATCAAACGGGACAAAGTGGTCAACAAGCCGCAACGCCACTTCGTTCCGGCAGTGATTCCTCTGCCCACTCCGCGCCCGGAGAATGGCAATTACAGTTTGTACCTCATCGCGAGTTGTTCTTCAGTGGTAATGATCCGCTGCGTATTTTGCGTGAGTTGCAACAGCTTGACCCGCAATGCCAGCTCGACGTCGATAGCCGTGCTTTACCTGAATTGCTCGAACTCGAGCCTGAGCTGTGTTATCTGGCGTGGCGGATCCGGCTCAGTGCAGCGCTCGAAGAGAGTGACATTCGGGAGATATTTGAATGGGTTGAAGATGAATGTGACCTGCATCTTAATCGAATAGCGTCTGAGCTGCCGGGCAGCGAGGACATGGCTGCCGGTGACAATGATGCGCAAGGTGCAGCTTCGTCATCAACCCCGGCAGTCAATACCGCTGGTGACTTAACGCGTGTTGGGCAGGTTGAGGAAGGAGCGAAGGTCGCCACGCCTGATGTGAGTGCTGCAGCTAAGGTGAGTGCGGCGCCTATTCTAGCGGCTGAGCCTGTAGTCAAAGCGGCAGTGAAACCAGTCAAATCTGAATCCAGCGTCACTTCTATCAGGGTGGATATCGATAAAGTTGACAGCCTGATTAATCTGGTCGGCGAACTGGTGATTACCCAATCCATGTTAACCGAAATTGGCAACGACTTTTCGATGGATAAGCTGGAAAAACTCAAATCCGGCTTGGCGCAACTACTGCAAAATAGTAAAGATCTACAGGAAAACGTACTCAATATTCGCATGTTGCCAATGAGTTTTGCGTTTAGTCGCTTTCCCCGCTTGGTACGTGATTTGTGTGGCCGGCTGGAGAAAAAGGTAGAGCTTAAAATTGAAGGCGAAAATACCGAACTCGATAAAACCGTGCTGGAGCGTATTGTGGACCCGCTGGTTCACCTGGTGCGTAACGGCATTGACCACGGTATAGAGCAGCCACACCAGCGGCTGCAGGCCGGTAAATCAGAAACCGGTTGTGTGGAACTGAAAGCCTACCATCAGGGGGGCTCAATTGTTATTGAAGTCAAAGACGATGGTGCCGGGATTGATTGTGAGCGAATCTGGCGCAAGGCGGTGGAGAAAGGTGTGTTACCCGCAGACAGCCGACGCGAAGATATCAGTGATAAACAGGTGATGAGCCTGATTTTCGCTCCGGGATTTTCCACCGCAGAACAGGTGTCTGATATTTCCGGCCGCGGGGTGGGCATGGATGTAGTGAAACGCAACATTGAAGAGCTTGGCGGGCATATTGAGCTGGATTCTGAACTGGGACGCGGCAGCCATTTTACTATCAATCTGCCGCTGACCCTGGCTATCCTCGACGGCCAACTGGTTAAGGTTGGTCAGGAGGTCTACATCATTCCTCTGCTGACTATCATCGAATCGATCCAGATTAACCCCGCCTGCGTCAAACTGGCTTCCGGCGGTGTCGAACTGTATCGCTTGCGGGAAGACAATATTCCGATACTGCGCCTGCAGGATGAACTGGAAATGGGTGCCAGCGGCCCGCTGGATAAGCGCTTGCTCTGTTTTGTTGAAGCGGCGGGCAACCGGGTCGGTTTGCTGGTTGATGAGTTACTTGATCAGCAACAGGTGGTGATCAAGAGCCTGGAGTCCAATTATGCCAAGGTGGCCGGTATCTCGGGAGCAACCATTCTTGGAGATGGCTCGGTGTCTTTGATCCTGGATATTCAGGGGCTGATTACCAATTATCTGAAACGTCGCAGTCAGACCCAGAAAGTGATTGCTGCCTGATAACAAGGAGAGTTAGGAATGGATATCGAACATGCGCATCCGCTGCAACATGAATCCGTGGTTCATGCTGCGTTGATGGCCAGTCATGATGCTTCGGCAATGAATGCCGACTTTCTCAGTTTTCGTCTGGCCAGTGAATTGTATGGCGTGGCGATTTGCGACATTGAAGAAATCCGCGTCTGGGAGCATCCTACGCCGATTCCTCGCGCGCCTCATTTCGTCAAAGGAGTGATTAATCTGCGCGGTATGATAGTTCCTATCATGGATTTGCGTCTGCGTTTCGGCATCGGTTCTAACGATTATCTGCCGACTACCGTGGTGTTAGTGGTGCGCAGTGAGTTCGGTGAACAAACTCGTCTGATGGGCCTGGTAGTGGATGCGGTCAGTGACGTCATCGGCCAGGGTGACAACGAGTTGTTTCCCGCTATCGGCGAGACGTCAATTGCTCCGTATCTGCAAGGCCTGCTCAATGTCGGTGAAGAGGTGATGTCGCTGCTGGATACCGAAGCCCTGCTGGATATCCAGCGTTTACTGGGCGAGGAGGCGTGATGCACAGTCAGGAATTTTTAAGCTTCATTCTGGCACAAGATGAATATGGCGTACCCATTTTAGATGTACGTGAAGTGCGTGGCTGGAGCGAGGTACGTTCCGTCCCCAACGGTCCGGATTACTTACTCGGCGTTCTGGATATTCGTGGTGAATATGTGCCGATAGTTGATTTACGGCGTCGTTTCAATCTGGAACCGGCCTGCATTAGTGCCACCACCGTGGTGATTGTCCTTAATGACAGTGCCAAACAGCCGCTCGGACTTATCGTGGATGGTGTCGCTGAAGTGTACGAACTGTCGCAACAGCAGATAAAACCTGCGCCCGGTTTATCTTGTTCACAGCCGCAGCCTTTTATTAAAGGCATCGCCTCGGTCAAAAGTGGCCACCTAATTTTGATTGATGTTGAAGCTCTGTTTGATGTGAGCAAGCTGCAACACCATTCCGTCGAAGCTGCAATCATGTGAGGGAATACTCATGCCATTCTGGAACCGCAAACCCCAACAACAAAAACACGATAGCGCGCCAGTCAGTCACGTGGTGCAAGATGAGACTCCGGCCAAGGCGAGTTTTGGTATTTCCAATCAACATCTGCTGTCGGCGTTAAATGCTGCACAAACGGCATTAATGATGATCGACCGTGATTTCAAAATCACTTATGTCAACAAACAATCGATGCTGTTACTCAAACAGCATGAGAGCCTGTTCAAATCGGTATGGCCTAACTTTCGTGCTGAGGAAGACTTTTTACTCGGCTATTGTATCGATCTGTTTCATGCTAATCCGGCCCACCAGCGTCAGATGTTATCAACACCGGCTCGTCTGCCCTATATCACGACCATAGACATTCGCGGCGTTAAGATCGAACTTAACGTCGGCGCGATACTCGATCATGACGGACAGTATGTCGGTAACACCCTGGAGTGGCGTGATGTCACGGCAGAACGGCAGCAGGAAAATGAAGTGGCACGCCTGCGCGCGGCCATCGATCAGGCCCAAACCGCGATGGTCATGATTGATCGTGATTTCAATATCACTTACATCAACCAGGAAACGCTGAATCTGTTTGGTAAGCATGAAGCGAAACTACGCACTGTCTGGTCTGGTTTTACCGCTTCGTCAGACTGGCTGATGGGGCGTTGTATTGATGAGTTCCACCGCAATCCGGCCCACCAGCGCAAGATGCTCAGCGACCCGGGTAATCTGCCATACAGTACTGATATCGCCATCAGCGATATCAAAATAGAACTCAATGTTGCGGCAATTTTCGATAAGGGCGGTGCCTATATTGGCAACACGCTGGAATGGCGTGACGTGACCGAAGAGCGTGCGATGGACATGCAAATCGGTCGTCTTGCTTCTGCCGTTGAGGGCATGACCACCAACCTGATGATGGCTGACCCTGAAGGCATCATACGTTATCTCAATCCGTCGTTGACGGAATTACTGCGCAGCCGACAACGGGAGTTGCAGCAAGCATTTCCAGGTTTTGATGTTGATCATCTGGTCGGACGCAACATTGATGTTTTCCATAAAAACCCAGGCCATCAGCGTAATATCATTAATAATCCTGATCGCCTGCCATTCAGTTCCAATATTGCGGTCGGAGCGCTGGAGTTCAATCTGACCTGTATTGCGATGCATGACAGCAAAGGCAACTACATTGGTCCGGCACTGCAATGGGTGGATATCACCGAGCAACAGGATGGCCAGCGTCAGGTGGAAAGTCTGATTCAGAAAGCGATTGATGGTCAGTTGCATGAACGCATCAACACGGCCGCTTACAGTGGATTTATGCGGGAGCTGGGCGATGGTATTAATAATCTGCTTGATACTCTGGTTGAACCGCTTGGCCAGTGTATTGACGTGATGAGTGAGGTGGCTGAAGGCAACCTGAATAATCAGATGCCGTCTGATCATCAGGGTGAATTTGGGCGACTGGCTGAAGCGGTCAATACTTCGATCATCAACTTGCGCAATATGGTCGATAAGATCACGAAATCCTCGGCACGGGTGGCGACTGCCTCGACCGAAATTGCCGACGGGAATAATGACCTCAGTCAGCGCGTTGAAGCCCAGGCGTCAAATCTGGAGCAAACGGCAGCCAGTATGGAACAAATGACCGCGACAGTGCGCCAGAACGCTGATAACGCTAAAGATGCCAACACCGTGTCAAACGATGCGGCGAAAAAAGCCAGTCAGGGCGGCCAGGTGGTCGGGCAGGCTATTAACGCGATGAGCGAAATCAACACCGCGAGCAAGAAGATTGCTGACATCATCGGTGTGATTGATGAGATTGCATTCCAGACCAATCTGCTGGCGCTGAACGCCGCTGTCGAAGCGGCGCGGGCCGGTGAACAAGGGCGTGGATTTGCGGTTGTGGCGGGTGAAGTACGTAACCTGGCACAGCGCAGTGCCGCGGCAGCGAAAGAGATTAAAGGCTTAATTAAAGACAGTGTCGAGAAAGTGGATGAAGGTTCACGCCTGGTGAATGAATCCGGTGCTACGCTGGATGAGTTAGTTGAAGCGGTGCAGAAAGTTTCGGTACTGATTAGCCAGATCACGTCATCGAGTATAGAGCAGTCGACCGGTATTGATGAGATCAATCGCGCGGTAACCGCCATGGATGAGATGACGCAGCAAAATGCCTCGCTGGTTGAGGAAATTTCGGCGGCGAGCCAGTCGCTGAAAGACGAAGGTAAAGAGCTGCTTAATCTGATGAACTTCTTTGCCACCGACAGCAACATTACGACCTTTGAGACCAAACGATCTCCAATCGCAGCCAAGCCAACCGGCAAGCGTGGCAATGTCAGGGATTTACGTGCCAGTGGAAAAGTTGCCAACGCCAAGATGAATCTCAGTGACGATGGTGATGAATGGGAAGAGTTCTAATAAAGGGTTCAGGCTATGTTGGCGGTGAGTGAACAAGAATTTGAACTGACGGATAAGGATTTTAAGTTCATCCAATGGTTCATGCATAAGCGGGTCGGCATCTATTTGGCGGACACCAAGCGTGCCATGGTGTATGGCAGAGTCAGCCGCCAGCTGAGGCGGCGTGGATTAACCCGTTTTAAAGAGTATCGGGCACTGATAGAGAATGATGAGCAGGAATGTGTGCATTTCATCAACACACTGACGACCAATAAAACCCAGTTTTTCCGTGAAATTCATCATTTTGAGTTTCTTGAAAAAGTGGTGGTGGAAGGTTGGCGCAGTTTAGGTAATACCGAGATTAAGATCTGGTCTGCCGGCTGTTCAACCGGTGAGGAGCCATACAGCATAGCCGCGACCCTGTGGCATGCCGGTGCTTTTGAGTTTGCTCAGTCAGTGAAAATCTTTGCCACGGATCTCGATACTCAGGTACTTGAGCATGCCAAACGCGGCGTCTACCCGAAGGAAGCGTTGGCGACGATACCGAAACAGTACCTCAGGCAATGTTTTATGCGTGGTAAAGAGGCGCAGAGTGGGAAGATCAAAGTGGCTAACCGGTTGCAGCAGTTTATTCAGTTTCAGCCGATCAACTTGATCGAACCCTGGTCGCTGCCGGAGCAATTTGATCTGATCGCTTGCCGTAACGTGATGATCTATTTCGATAAACCTACTCAGGAGCAGATACTCAGGCGTTTTCATGCTCGCCTCAAGCCTGGCGGTGTATTGTTCCTCGGCCATTCTGAAGGATTGGGAGGGTGCAGTTCGTTGTTCCATCATCTCGGCCAGACAATTTACGTCAAAATGTAGGACAAACCATGGTAAGTGAAGTCGTAACCCATACACCGTCATTGCAGACATCTTTTGAGCGTTTCCCGCACAATAGGTCCGACCTGCCGTGGGTTAAGGTTGCGCCCGGTCAGGTATACGTGACCGGGAATCATGAAATCATAACCACAGGACTTGGCTCTTGTGTGTCCGCCTGCATTTGGGATCCCAGCGCAGGTGTTGGTGGGATGAACCATTTTCTGTTGCCGTTTGATACCACCGCCGAACTGCATCATTGGAAAGCCGATGAACTGTTATCGAATGCCTCCCGCTACGGGTGTTATGCAATGGAAAATATTATTAATCAATTGCTTAACATTGGTGCGCAACGCGGTCGCCTGAATGTGAAACTGTTTGGCGGCGCGCAATTGCTGGGGTTCAAATCACTGATTGGAATTAAGAATGTGGAGTTTGTTCTCGGTTATGTACAGCGTGAAGGCCTCAATGTGGTCGCTAAAGATCTGGGCGGAGTCGACCCGCGCCGCGTACTGTTTGACCCTAAGTCGGGCCGAGCCTGGCTGAAACGTATTCCGTGTGCGGAAGTGATGCAGATTCGCCGCAGTGAAGAGTGTTACTCCAGCCAGGTGGCGCAGCAAATGCCTGATACGGGCAAGAATGTGGAGTTATTCGAATGAGCAAAATGATCAAAGTGTTGGTCGTGGATGATTCTCCGGTATTCAGAGCGCTATTGACCCAGCTGATCGCATCCGATCCGGATCTTGAAGTTGTCGGCAGCGCGGAGGATCCTTATCAGGCGCGTGATATGATCAAGCGCCTCAATCCGGATGTGCTGACGCTGGATATCGAGATGCCCAAAATGAATGGCGTACAGTTTCTGCGTAATCTGATGCGTCTGCGTCCGATGCCGGTGGTGATGATCTCTACCCTGACCCAGCATGGTGCTGATGCAACACTCGCGGCACTTGAAGCCGGTGCAGTGGATTATTTTCCCAAGCCTTCAGTCGATAACACGGCGGATATGGTGAATTACAAAACGCTGGTGAATGACAAACTCAAAATGGCGGCCGGGGCGAATGTGGCCAGCAGCCCGAAGCCGTCAGCAAAAGCTCCTGTGACAATAACGCCTTGCTCAACCCGGATCCAATTGTTGGCCATTGGTGCTTCAACCGGCGGTACGGAGGCGCTGAACAGCGTTTTATCTGCATTACCGGCAGGTTTACCGCCCATCGTGATCACCCAGCATATCAGTGCCCAGTTTACCCCTTCATTGGCTAAAAGGCTTAATGCCAATAGCGCGGTTGAAGTGGAGGAGGTCAAACAGCGTCAGGTATTGCTGCAAAGTGGTCACGCCTATCTTGCGCCCGGAGATCAACATATGGTGGTCACTCGCCGCGGTGCCGAGTTGTACGCGTTGCTGGATGACCGCGATCCGGTCAATCGTCATAAACCCTCAGTGGATGTGATGTTTGATTCGGTGGCAGAAGTGCTCGCAGATAAGGCGTTGGCGATGTTACTGACCGGAATGGGACAAGATGGCGCTAAGGGGATGCTTAAAATGCGCCAGAAGGGCGCGGCAACCGTCGCCCAGGATGAACGTAGTTGTGTGGTGTGGGGAATGCCCAGAGTGGCCATTGAACTGGGGGCAGCCAAGGATGTGCGGGCACTCAGCGCGATGCCGCAATGGATTGGTGAACATATTCACCTAAATAAAATTAACCGATAGCGGCCAGCAGGAGTCAGTATGCGGAAAAGTAAAAACTTTATCAAAACAGGCGGCGTCGCGTTGTTACAGCTGGGGCTATTGGCTGGCATCCTGACGCAGGATGTGTCAGCGGGGCTCGGGAGTGCGATTGTGCTGATTGCGCTTTTACCCTGGTTGCTGACAGGCTCGTCGCCTTCCTCGGCTTATGCAAGCCGCGCTGCTTCAACGGCGGATTCGGCACAGCCCAAATCCAGCGACAAACATAACCCCCAATCTGCTGTCGCTTCGTCTTCCCAGTCTGGGCGAGGTGATGCCGCTCAGGTGAAACGTTTGCAGGCCGTGATTAATCAGAATATCGAGCGTATCAAAGAGCCTTTGATCAAACAGCACAATATAGTGGATGAGTCGGCCGAAACTTTAAATGAAAGCTTTTTTGGTTTGCAGATGGTCAGTGAGCAGCAGTCGGAAATATCCAGCACCTTAGTGAACAATCTGCTCGCCAATCAGAACAGTCAGTACAACTTGAAAACGGTCCTGCCACGCACCGAAGCCATCATTAATGAGTTTATTGCGACCCTGCACAATGTGTCGCAAAAAAGCACGTCAGCCGTGAGCAGTATTCATGATATGTCGGACAAGCTGGATGTGGTGTTTAAGCTGCTCAACGAGGTTCGTGGATTATCTGAGCAGACCAATCTTCTGGCGCTGAACGCGGCAATCGAAGCGGCCCGCGCCGGTGAAGCCGGCCGAGGCTTTGCTGTGGTCGCGCAGGAGGTACGCAATTTGTCAGTTAAAGCGGAAGCGCTCAATAACCAGATTGAAAAAGAAATTCAGATTGCGCAGCAGACCGTAAAAGCGGCCAATCACACAGTGGGTGAGATGGCGACCATCGATATGTCTCATATCGAAGCGTCGAAGCAGTCGGTCGATGACATGCTGCAGGGGGTTCAGCAAGTCAATACTGAAATCGAACGTGAAGTGCAGAAAATACAGGAGCTGGGTCAGATTCTGGTGCAGCATGTGGGCGATGGAGTACGTTGTCTGCAATTTGCCGACATCGTGATGCAGCAAGGCGATTATGCGCAGGATTCTTTGCATTATCTGGAAGAGGCGTTGCAGTTACTCGATAAGCTTCACCACGGTGGCGTGGAGAGTGCACACCTCGAACAACTGGAACAGAAAACTTCTAATCGCAGTGCACCGGCGGCCAGTCAAAGCAGTATGGATGAGGGGGAAGTTGAACTGTTTTAAGGACGGACGTATTAAAAATGAGCGTTTTAAGGACGAGATATGGCCATTGAAACTAGGATAGATAACGATAACAAGCATGTCACCATTGCGGTGGAAGGGACCTTTTGTTTCAACCTGGTGCAGGATTTTCGTAGTAGTTATGCTAAACGGTTTGATCATCAGTTTACGGTTGATATGCGTAAAGTTGATTATATCGATAGTACCGCTTTGGGAATGTTGTTGAATATGAAGAACTATCTTGAGCAGCCCGATGGCATGATTCGCATCGTCAATACGCTCCCTCAGGTGCGCAAAGTATTGATGATTTCGCGTTTTGATAAGAAATTTACCATCGAATAAACGCCTGACTATCGAATAAGCAGGGAGAGTCACATACCTATGCGCGTAATTGTTGTGGATGACCATGCAACCAACCGTCAGTTGTGCCGTTTTATGCTCGAGAACGTCGCGGAGCATATTGATGTCTTTGAGAACGGTGAAGGTGTGGTGGCTGCCATGCAGCAGATGGAAATGCTGCCGGATCTGATTTTGCTGGATGTGATGATGCCGGTAAAGGATGGCTTTGTTACCGCGCAGGAGATAAGAGAGTCGTTTCCCAACCACTACATTCCCATCATTTTCCTCACGGTACTGGATGATCATGACTCGTTTGAGCGCTGTTTATCGCTTGGCGATGATTTTATTCTCAAACCGGTTGAGCGCAGTGTATTGATTGCTAAGGTTCAGGCACATTACCGGGTGGTAAAAATGCACAAAGAGGTGATGGAACAACGTGACCAGCTGCAACGATTTCGTGATAAGGTGCAATATGACTTCGCTATTTCTGAGTCCATTTTTTCCAATCTGATGGAGGAGATGGGCGAGCAGGTCGAACACATTTTCGGTATTGAATACATCTCGACTCCATCGACTATTTTTAACGGCGATCTGATAGTGATTGCCAGCCGGCCTTACGGTGGTATCTATGTGATGATCGCGGATGCAACCGGTAATGGACTTCCGGCTGCGATTTCAACTCTGCCCGCCACTCGGACTTTTTTCTCAACGGCAGCGAAAGGTTTGTCCTTAGGAGAGATGGTTTCAGAACTTAATCGCTCTCTGGAAAGTTTTCTGCCAACTGGGATGATGCTGGCCGCCAGCGTATTTGAAATCAGGGCCAATGGTTTTGAAGTCTCCTGGTGGGGAGGCGGATTGCCGGATGGCTATATTCTCGACAGCGACGGCAGTGTGGCTAAGCGTTTGATTTCGTCTCACATGCCAATGGGCGTACTTAAACCGGATGAGTTTGAAAGTGATGTGATGCACTTTAAACTCGATCCGGACCAGCGCATTGTCTGTTATACAGACGGTATTACCGAAGCGCAAAATGACGTCGGGGAACGGTTCGGTGAGCAAAGATTGGAGGCCTTGTTGAGTAAGGTGTCGCAAGGTGCCTTGATCCCTACCTTGTACGAAGAAGTGCAGCGTTTTGCTAAACCGGGCAAAGCCGATGATCTATCGGTATTAACCATGACGTTTCCCTTGGTGAATGTGAATCAAGGCCAGGTGAATCAGCCGTTGATGCTGGGCAACGTTCCCCTGAAAACCTCACTTAGCTTTCCCGCTTTGGTGCTGAAACGCATCGCAGTAATGAATGAAATACGCACTTATCTGAAAGGGATCGTGCTGGGTGGTGAACATCTCGACTTACTGTGTTCGCTGCTTTCAGAGCTGTTCAACAATGCTATCGATCATGGCTTGCTTGGCCTTAATTCTGAGATGAAAGATGATCCGGACGGTTTCTTACTCTATTACCAACAAAGAGAAGAA
Source organism: Vibrio sp. ABG19 (assembly GCF_029962385.1). Lineage (NCBI taxonomy): Bacteria > Pseudomonadati > Pseudomonadota > Gammaproteobacteria > Vibrionales > Vibrionaceae > Vibrio > Vibrio sp. ABG19. The sequence goes on from NZ_CP071707.1 coordinate 453,720, forward strand.
CGTTTACAGCAACTGGATGAATCGCACTCGATTCGGCTCGACATCGATTTTCAGCCGCAGCGGTCGCGGATTGAATTCATGCTTGAGCACAGTGGCGTGGGTTTTGATTATCAGCAAAATCGGGCTGAAAACCCCGATATATCTTATGGGCGTGGCATCCTGTTGGCCTCGACACTGTGTGAATCACTGCATTATTTCAATGAAGGTAAATGTGTGCATGCCGTGTACCTGTTTAACGAGGAGCAACCGTTCCCTAACCTGATTACTTAACTCTTCCTTTTGATTACTTCACGGTCCTTTTTGATAATTTAACTATTATTCCTGATGACTTAACTATTTTTCATAGTGACTTAACTATTTTTTATGGTGATTTAACGACAGCAAGAGCGCGCTGCGCATCGGGGGGAGGCTGACACATTTACACTGTAAACCTGGTGACAGGCTGCGGCTTGACTCTCTCTGCAAGATACACTGCGGTTAAGAAGTGACGTAAGCCTGACTTTGCTACTCGTTTTATTCCGACCTTGTCTCAATTTCTATACACTGTATTTCAAAACGACAGGTATGCCGTGAAGGTTATTCAGGATGTGGAATGAATTGATTGTTCTCTCCGAGGACAAAACCCAGGTGATTGCAAAACTGAATGGCGACAAAACCATCGCCAAGGAGTTATCTGAGCAGGGATTGAGCGATGCTTTGGGTCAGATCGGGGCAAGAAAATATTTTGTTGACCAGGATTCAGTGAAACGTTTTATTCATTGTGCCAAGGAAATGAAAAGTGAAGCCTACGACGGGATAGTCGTGGCGCTGCAGCGTAATGCTCAGGTGGAAGTCGTACTGACCGAGCAGGATATGTTGGCCAGTATGCTGGTCACCGGCGCGTATGGCGGCCGAGGTTTGTATGGCAGTGAACTGGTGCAGGCGTTAGCGGATGCTCAGGTAGTGAAAGGGATAAATAAATTAGCCCTGAAGAAAGTCCTGCTGATGGGTAACACACTCAAGCCCGGAGAAACCTTCACTCAGCCTGTCGCGCGTGGCAAAGAAGCGATACAGGGGCAGGACAGCCAGTTTATTGCGCTGGTGGAGGATGTCAGCAAACGCATTCTGGCGCCGCAAGAGCGTAAAAGTGACGATAAAATTGATATGCGCAACCTCGGTGAGACGGTGACCGTTAGCGAAAACGAGCCGGTCATGCGACGTCAGCCTGCGACCGAGGGGGAAGCCGGGTACACGGTGCAGGGCAAAGTGATTGCGCCGAGACCCGGTATCAATAGTGAGCTGTTGCCAGGCCGTGGTACGCACATTTCTCCTGAGGATCCCAACCTTTTACTGGCGAGTCAGTCTGGCCTGCCCATCATTAAAGGCAAAACGATTGATGTCGATAACGCGCTGTGCCTCAATAACGTCAGCATCGCGACTGGGCACGTAAAATTCAAAGGCAATGTGGTTATAGCCGGTGATGTTGAGCCGGGCATGGTCGTCCGAGCCACAGGTTCAGTCACCGTTGGCGGGTTTATTGAATCGGCTGATGTGCAAGCTCAGGGAGACATCGAAGTTGGCAAAGGCATCATAGGTCATACCGTCTCCGAAGGTGAAGCGAAAAGCTGTGTGGTGAAATCCGGTGTCAGTATCAAAGCAAACTACGCTCAGTTCTGTGAATTGCAGGCGGCGGAAAATATTCAGATCGCTGTCCACTGTATGGGCGCGGATGTGCGCTGTGGGGGAGATTTGCTGGTCCTGGACGATGGAGAAAAGCAGGGCACGTTAAGCGGTGGTGTGACTAAAGTGGGGGGGAAAGTGACCTGCCTTAACTTAGGCGTTGAGGGAGATACCGCGATGAACGTTGAAGCGTTTGCACGCTTTGCCTGGTACAAAGACCGGATGGTTAAGCACAAGGAGCAGTACAAACTGGCTCAGGAAGAGACCATGGACATTATTCGTCGCGAGCTGGAATTCAAAAAACGCCCTAAAGCCGAACGTAGTGATGAAGAAGAACTTGAGATTGATAATTCCAAGGATCAAGCCAACGCCAGGCTGGAAAAAGTCAAATCGGCGCTGGATGTTCTTAACGATGAATTTCAAATCGCACTGGAAAATAACGTGGTTGACGTGAAGGGTAAGGTATTTACCCATGTTACCGTACAATTTGGCGATGAACGAGTGACGACAAAGCGGGTCCATGGGCCTTCCATTTTCAGCTACAATCAATATGAAATTCAGCTGTCGTCTAAACTCGATGAGGAAGATATCGGGGTTTAGTCGCAACTGGAGCAACGCAGAACTCGGTGCTTATGAGCAGAGAAATCGGTCATGACCTCCAACCCATCTGACTGCATAAAAGGGAGCCCGGCTCCCTTTTGTCATTTTCCCCCAATCATTTTCGGGCTGAGTTGCTGTAGGCAGGTGTATGAAAGAGCGGCTCAGCGGATTGCAGTTTATCGACCATGGTCTGCAACACATATTCATCAAACAGATGAGTGGCGTGCAGTTGCTCCAGCGCGAAAAGATACTGGTTCGCGCTGTATCGGACATGATCTTTTTCAAGCGCAGAACACACTTCACGGTGAAACGTGTGTTGTGATTCGTCGTTGGCGGCCTGGAAACGGAACGTAAACCAGTCGTGCTGAATAGCTTCTTCGACCAAAGCTTTCCACTGTTGCTTACCCAGCACTAACTGATTATCGGAGCTGGCGATAAAACCATAATCAAGTTCAGGGTTGGCGTTAGAGGCGGCCACTGCGGTCTTGTCCGGGCTTGGTAGCGGATCACCGATTCAGCGGCTACGCTATCTTTATTTTCCAGATAAGGAGCCAATGCCAGTCCGATCGTATTGATGGTATTGCTGACTTCGGAGCGCTGCTGCTCAAGATTATTGCGCGTGGTTAAAGTTTAGACCGTTTCTTGTCGTTTAAGCGGGGAATACGTTAAGAGCCGTGCAACTGTCACAGAGTGTGAAGTGATCGATACAGGCTTTCACTTGTCGTGGCTTGAGTTATACGTCGTATAGGCGCACAATCGGCAAAAAATAACGAGGAGTAGAAATGGAACTTTCAGACATTCGCCGTGAATACATTCAAGGCGGTTTGCGCCGCAAAGACTTGCTGGCCGATCCGGTGCAACAGTTTAATTTATGGCTGCAGCAGGCGATCGACGCGAAGTTAACCGATCCGACCGCGATGACAGTTGCCACAGTGGATGAACAGGGTCAGCCATTTCAACGTATTGTGCTGCTGAAAAATGTCGAAACTGACGGTTTCGTGTTTTATACCAACCTGGCCAGCCGCAAAGCGCAACATATCCAGCACAATAACAAAATCAGCCTGCATTTCCCGTGGCACCCGCTTGAGCGCCAGGTCCATATTACGGGTACGGCAGAAAAACTCAGCGCGCTGGAAAACATCAAGTATTTTACCTCACGTCCGAAAGAGAGCCAGATTGCGGCGATCGCCAGCCATCAGAGCAGCCGTATTTCTGCCCGTGGCGTATTGGAAGGCAAGTACCTTGAGCTGAAACAGAAGTTTGCTAAAGGTGAGATCCCGGTACCGAGTTTCTGGGGCGGCTTCCGGATTCGTCCGCACAGCATTGAGTTCTGGCAGGGTGGCGAACATCGCCTGCACGACCGTTTCATTTACACCCGTCAGGAGAACGGTTGGGACGTGGATCGTCTCGCACCGTAGCCGACACGCTTTGCTTGGTCATATCGTTTTCACACGCCGCTTTATGCGGCGTGTTCGTTGTTCAGCACCACGGAAAGCTGGGTTTTAAGTAGGGTTTGCGGGATCACCGAGCCAAAACCGAGGTCCAGAGCCCGGTCGAGCAGGCTCTCTTTACTGGGGACACCGAATTTGGTGCGCAGGCGTGCCTCGTAGCCTTCCACGGTTTTGATTGAAATTCCCATCACGCGCGCGATGTGTTGCGGTTTTTTGCCGTATAGCAACAGAAACAGAGTTTCCGATTCACGGGTTGTGAGCTTGGGCAGTTGCAAGTCATCATGATTGGCACTTTTGAGCGCTGAGCTTAAGCCTGTTACGCGACATACCCAGTGTCCGACTTCAAGAATAGCGGTATCTGTCAGTTCCTGGCCGTAAAAAATGGTGCCGCGGACTTGACCCTGTGCATCGCGCCACGGGCTTTTGGTAAAGATGTGAGCATGCCAGCGACCATCCGGGTATGGGTGGATGTCGAGCACTTTCAGTGAACGGCCGGTTTTGATCACGTAGCGATCCTGCTCCTGAAAATCAGCGGCACAGGCCACGGTCGGACTTGGCATATCAAAATCGGTCAGACCAACACAGTGCTGCATGCTCTCCACACCGATCAGCGCAGAATAGGCCTCATTGGCATAAACAAAAACAGAGTTCAGATCTTTACAGCCCCAGTAACCGGGTAACTGTTGAAACAGTGATAACTGTTCTGCGGTGAGTGGATTTGACACAACATAATTCCCTTGTATGCAACCGGATTATGATACCAAGGTGGTGGGTTAAAGTAAGTACTCAGTGCGGGTTTACGGGACGAAAACATAAAAAAAGCCAGCCTGAAGACGGGCTGGCACAAATACAAGAAACATATCTTGTCGACGTGTAGAAGAGGTTCTATGAATTCAGCGAGGGTCTGCCGAAAACACAGAGGCATCAATAAGATACCCGGCGTCAAGGGACCCTTAACGCCTGGCGACAACTATATTAAAGCTGCCAGTAACGCAAAAGGGGGGAAATCCCCCCTTTTGGCTATTTTGCGCAAATAGTTGCGTTACAGTTCACGTAAAACCCGGAAGCCAACGTAATTAGCGGCCGCGGAAGGGGCAATAAACAGCTGACTGTCCGCTTTAGCCATCTCCGGAGAGAAGCTCCAGGCGCCGCCTTTCGCCAGGCCACGTGTATCTGTGGTCCATTGCCAGACGTTACCGACGACATCATAGAGCCCCAGTGGGTTAGCAGCAAAAGCGCCGACCGGAGAAGTGCTCTTGTTTGACCACGGTGTACCGCCCCAGCCAGTATTGGCTTTTCCGCTGCCAAAACGCTCACCCCACCAGTACGCTGTTTTACTGCCAGCGCGGGCGGCTGCTTCCCATTCATCTTCACTTGGCAGGCGATAATGGAAGCCGGTTTGTTGTGACAGCCATTGAGTATAAGCCTTGGCATCGTTCTGGCTGATACATACCACCGGGGATTGCCCTGACTGCTTAAAGCCAGGATTGCGCCAGTAACTGCCCGGCATCGGTGCGACTTCCGCCTTATCGACCGTAATGCAGAGTTTTTGCAATTCGGCATCGGTCTGATAGCCGGTCTGGTTAACGAAGGTTTCAAACTGAGCCACGGTTACCGGTGTGGCGCTGACTGCGAAAGCATGATCAAGGTGAACCTGACGCGATGCATTCTCACCCAGCAGGTATTCGCCGCTCAGTAATGTGACCATTTGCGGCGCTTTGACATCGCCTTTCAGCAAGTCGGCAAAAGTATGTCCCGCTTTAAGCGGGTTAGCCTGCTCGCGCAGCACAGCACGCAGCGTATGGTCCGAGTTGATACTCAGTTCCTGATGGAAGGCACGGTAGCCCTCTTTGGCCACCGTAATCATGTGACTGCCGACCGGCAGCATAATATCGACGGGTGTGCTGCCGTAGCTGACGCCATCCACTGAAACGGAATCCTGGTACTGGTTCGAGCGTATCAGCAAATTGACCCAGGCGACTTCTTGTTGTGGTTGGGGCTGTGCGCTATCTCCGGGTGCAAAACAGTACTGTGATTCGACGTCCAGCAGTTTACATGGGGTATTTTCCGCCGGGCGGGCATTCAGCTGCGCGGCGATCACGGTTCTGAATCGGCTGCCGTCAAAGAAACCGGCATCGCTGACTTTATGGCTCAGCACGTGAATATTGAGCGCGACATCCCCCAGATGCTGTCTGACCTGTTTGGATTCTGTGGTTTGATCGAGCAGCCAGCTTTGATACTGGGTGACTGCTTTTTGCAGCGCCAGATCCGTGGTCTGTTGGGCACACTGGGCCAGGGTCATGTCGGCCTGGCAGGCGTTGGTGAAACTGACCGTCTGCTCGCCTTCACGTTTCAGTTCGTTTCTCAGCTGTTCAACCCGGGCGCGTACTTTGTCTTCAGCAAGCCGGGCGATTTTCTGCTCAATTAATTGCTGTGCGGCTTTGGCCTCGCTCAGCGCGGATTGCTGTTCCTGAAGTTGCTGCTCTGCTTGCAGACGTGCCTGTTGATTCTGTTTCACCTCAGCCCAGGCTGCCTGATAGGCATTCTGAGCCGCAGAGATATCCAGATCCGGCTCATTGATCATCGCCTGATACTGCTTCGCCAGAGTGGCTTTGGCCTGCTGCAGCGCTTTGTCGAGCTTGGCAGCCTGCTGCGTCAGGCGGTTGACCTCACTGAGCTGATTGTCTGCAGCCGTTTGCTGAGCCTGAGTGCTCTTTTGGGCCTCACGCAATGCGCTGTGCTGGCTGAACAGCGCATCGTCGATGGCGACTACGCTGGAGCTACTCGCCACGTTGGAACTATTGGCCACGTTGGATACATTGACAACGTCGGATGCCGAAGCTTGTTCTGCCATCAAAGGTGTTGCGAGCATGTATGGCGAAAGTGCAAATAACAGAGCGGGTAAACCTTGTCGCATGAGTGTCTACTTCAGTTAAAATTGAACAAATCCTGACGCTATTCTAAATGTAAACGCCATCTTGTCATCAATTAGCTTTCAGTAACCTGATGACAAAATGGCGTTATCGCGACAGGCGGTAATGGCGCAGCCAAGGCAGTCAGTCCGTTTTATCAGCTGTCTTTATTGGGTCTGAGTTTAACCCACACCGTGTCATTACCGTTGACGGTGATCACGCGGTTGTAACTTTCGAAACCGTCTTTGGCTACGGTCACCTGGTGGCGACCTGCCGGCAGAACGATTTCAACCGGCGTGCTGCCATAGTTGATGCCATTGATGGTGACGGAATCATTGTATTGATCTGAGCGTACCGTGACGTTGGCCCACGCCTTGCTCTGCTTACTGCTTTTGCTTTCAGCGGCGCCCTGCAGACAGTAACGGCTGGAAACATTGAGCATTTTACACGCTGCGACTGCTTCCGGTTTGGCCTGCAACTGTGCCTGCATCTGAGTAAAGTACTCGCTGTTGCCTTCAAATCCGGCCCGCTGAATCTGGCTGTCCTGAACGTGAATGTTCAGCTCGACACCACTGAGATTTTGCTTAGCGATCACTGACTCACTCAGACTGTCGAGCAACTGGGCACGGAAGGTTTTGACCGCTTTTTGTTTGGTCAGGTGCAGGCCCTGGCTGGAACATTCACCCAGTGTCATCGTGGTGGAACAGGTGGTTTTATAGCTGGTTTCCACGACAGCACTTTCGCGCAGTTCGGCTTCAAGGCGTTTTACCCGTGCCTCGATCTTGCTCTCTTCGAGGTTGGTGTATTCGGTTTTCAGGCGCGCTTGTTTCTGCTTAAGCTGAGAGAGGCGCATTTCACTTTCGGCGATGGCCTGTTGGTTAGACAGCTGTTCTGACTGATTCTGTTTGACTGCTGCCCAGGCGTCCTGATACTGCTTCTGGAAAGTAATCAGATCGGTCTCCGGGTCTTCCAGCAAGCGGCTGTACTGTTTATCCAGAGCCGACTTCGCGCGGTTACGCTTGGCATCCAGCTCGTCGCCATTACGCTTCAGGCGAGCCTGGTCGTTTTTAAGCTGTTGAAGCATTGAACTTTCAGTGTCGAACTCAGATGCGATAGCATCAATTTCGCTCTGTTTTGTACTGATTTTTTCATCGATGGCGGTCACAGGATCGACCTGTGTAACTTCATCCGCGTACACCGATGCTGATACCCAAACTGGGCTTAGCGCAAGCAGTAGCGCTGGGAGGCGATGTTTGATCATAGGTCCCTGCAACATTTATATGAATCCACTGCAAGCAGTGGGAAAGACAAACTTTTGACAGCGGTATTAAATGGCTTAATACCCTGGCTCTGGCCATGCAAATTGCCAGCTCTCTGGCGGAAAAGTCACATTCATCTGACACTAGGTCGCTGATTTTGTGAATCTTATAACTCTGCAAACTCCATTTTGAGCAGATTATCGAAATATGCAAGCACCGATTTCCGATCTGGTTTACCGTTTTCCTGATTGAACACACATTGACCGTAATTTATGTGCACTTGATCATTGTTCCGGTTGTGCGACAAAACCCACGCCGGCTTTACGGCAAAATTTAAATGTGCGCCAGATTGCTTATAAGTGTGCTGACGCAGCACAGATTGTCGCTTATGATAAAATTGTAATAAAATGCATGTCTGTTTCGTCGGGTAGAATGATCATGAGTACGTTATCTTCAGCCAATTCGCTCATCAGCGAGCAAAGAGCCAAACTTTTGTCGCCGCGTCCGGCGCAATTGATCACTTTGCCTTCTTACATGCACTGTCATGATCACAGCTACACCCAGATAGTTATCGGCCTTAAAGGCCAGGCCGAATTCGAAGTCGGCGGAATGGGGAATATTGTTAATCCTGGTCAGGGCTGCGTGGTGACTTCTGGCACCGGCCATGCGTTTGGTGGCATAGTCGGGCAATCCGACATTCTGGTGCTCAATATGCCTCAGCCGTGCGACGATGATCCGCTCACATTGCACAAGCTCAATGAGCTGACAGGTCAGGATACCTATTTTAAGCTCGATAACCAGATTCAGAAACTGGTTCAGATGCTGGTGCAGGAAATGCAAAGCAGTCCGGATGATATGCTGCTCAGCCGGGCATGCAGTGATACGGTGCTGGCACTTCTGCAGCGCCATATTTCGGCATTTGATGCCCAGCGGAAAGAGTCGCGCTTTGATCTTGATGCCATCGATCGCTACATCGAACAGCATATCAGCCGACGCATTTCGGTGGCGCAACTGGCTGGCAGCGTGTTTCTCGGCGAAAGTCAGTTTCATATGCTGTTTAAAGAACAGATGGGCATCACGCCGCATCAGTATGTGCTCGGAAAACGCGTGGATATGGCCAAGTCATTGATGGAAAATGGAAATTTAACACTTGGTCAGGTTGCTGAGTTAAGCGGTTTTTCCAACCAGAGCACCTTTACCCATACTTTTTCCCGTCTGCAGGGCATTTCTCCGTCGCGCTACAAAAAGACGTGCCGCAACTAATCACTACAAAACTCCAGTTTTAATGAGAATTATTCTATAACCCGGCGTGAATCCATCAACGCCGGGTTATTTATTTGCGTAATAAGCTAAATGAACAGCATTTTATTTTATAAATAATGCTGTGATTCTGTTTTTGTTTTGTTAAAAAGCCAAGTTTTTGGCAAAAAGCTCGGAGTTTTTGACAAGTATTCTCGACGCGCTCAAAATACACTGCGAGCCATTGTAGGAAAACCCGACTCAACGGATATCGGGTATGAGATTGAGGAAAACGCATGTTTACTGCAACTGATGTGTTGAACGCTGAGTTTGTTGAGCAGCCGCTTAACCAACTTTGGTCACAGATCTCGCCACTTTACATGGTGGACGAAACCCAATGGCTCAAACAGCTTCTGCCTTTGGCGACGCCAAGTGAGGACGAAAAAACCTCGATGGCGGTCAAAACGACGCAATTGATCGAAGCGATTCGTAAAGACAAAAAAGCGATTCAGATGATTGATGCGTTGCTGCTGGAATATAGCCTGGATACCCAGGAAGGTATTCTGCTGATGTGTCTGGCGGAAGCGCTGATGCGCATTCCGGATACTGAGACCGCGGACGCGTTCATCAAAGATCGTCTGGGTGTGGCGGACTGGAAATCTCATTTGAAGAATTCTGATTCTGTGTTTGTCAACGCATCAACCTGGGGTCTGATGCTGACCGGGAAAGTGGTCGGCCTGTCTGATAGCCAGAGCACCAGCCCGGTTCAGGCAGTGAATCGCCTGGTCAATAAACTCAGTGAGCCGGTGATCCGCAAAGCGATGCATCAGGCGATGAAGGTGATGGGCCATCAGTTTGTTCTGGGGCGTAACATCAAAGAAGCGCAGAAAAACGGCCGCGTGATGCGTGATAAAGGTTTCACCTACTCATTTGATATGCTGGGTGAAGCGGCGCTGACGACGGCGGATGCGGATAAATATTTTCAGGATTACCTGATGGCGATTGAAGCGGTGGGCCGCGACAAGTACGGACTGGAGACCAGCCCGGCGCCATCGGTATCGATCAAACTTTCTGCTCTGCACCCGCGTTATGAAGTGGCAAACCACAGCCGGGTGATGAGTGAGTTGTATAACACCTTGATCCAGCTGCTGGACAAAGCGATCGAACTGGATGTGGCGATCACCATTGATGCCGAAGAAGCAGATCGTCTTGAGTTGTCACTGGAACTGTTTGAGAAAGTGTATCGCAGCGACAAAGTTAAGGGTTGGGGTAAGTTTGGCCTGGTGGTACAAGCGTATTCCAAACGTGCGTTGCCTGTACTGGTGTGGCTGACTGCACTGGCAAAAGAGCAGGGCGATCTTATCCCGGTGCGTCTGGTGAAAGGAGCATACTGGGACAGCGAGATCAAATGGTCACAGCAGAGCGGCTATACCGGTTATCCGGTTTATACCCGTAAAGAAGCGACCGATGTCTCTTATCTGGCTTGTGCACGTTTTTTGCTCAGCGAGCAGGTGCGCGGTAATCTGTTTCCGCAGTTTGCCAGTCATAACGCGCAGACCGTTACCGCGATTGCAGTGATGGCTCAGCATAAAGATTTTGAGTTCCAGCGTCTGCACGGCATGGGTGATGCTTTGTACAACCATGTCATGGCGACCTACAAGCAATCGGTCCGTATCTATGCGCCGGTGGGCAGTCACAAAGATCTGCTGCCGTATCTGGTGCGCCGTCTGTTGGAAAACGGTGCCAACAGCTCATTCGTTCATCGTCTGGTTGATGCTCGTTGCCCGATCAACACCTTGACTCAGCACCCGGTTGATATGTTGCTTGAGTATGAGTCATTGGATAACCGCCAGATCCCGTTACCGCCGCAAATCTTTAACCAGCGAGCGAACTCTTACGGCGTCAATATTGATATTGAAAGTGAAGCTAAGCCGTTCGAAGATCAGGTCAATGCGTTTTTGAGCAAGCAGTGGCAGGCGGCGCCGATCATTAATGGTCAGTCTCAGTTCGAAAGCATGATCAAGGCTGAAGAGCAGCCCGAGATCGTGACGGCACCGTATGATCGCCGGATCGAAGTGGGCCAGGTAATGCATGCCAACCTTGATCATGTTTCCGAAGCGATCGAGATTGCTCAGGCAGCGTTTGCGCAATGGAGTCAAGCTCCGGCTAGTCAGCGCGCCGAGAAACTGGACAAACTGGCGGATCTGCTGGAAGCCAATCTGGCCGAGCTGGTGGCACTGTGTCATCAGGAAGCCGGTAAAACCGTTCATGACGGGATTGATGAAGTGCGTGAAGCGGTGGATTTCTGCCGTTACTATGCCCAACGAATTGATGATCTGGCGGCGTTTACGCTGCAAGGATTCGACGGCCAGAGCCGCCAGGTGACCCGTACAGGGCGCGGCGTGTTTGTCTGTATCAGTCCGTGGAACTTCCCGCTGGCCATTTTCCTTGGCCAGATCACTGCCGCTTTGGTCGCGGGTAATACGGTGGTGGCGAAACCTGCCGAGCAAACCAGTCTGATTGCGGCTCGCGCGGTTGAACTGATGCTGGAAGCCGGTTTCCCGGGCGGGGTGATTCAACTGCTGACGGGACGTGGCGCTGCTATCGGTGGTGCGCTGACCTCGCACAGCGCGATCGCTGGCGTGGCCTTTACCGGCTCAACTGCGACAGCGCAGCGGATCAACCAGACTCTGGCGGAACGTGATGCGGATCCGGTGCCGTTTATCGCCGAAACCGGTGGCCAGAACGCGATGATTGTCGACAGTACCGCCTTGCCGGAGCAAGTGGTGCGTGATGTGCTGCGCTCTGCCTTTGCCTCTGCCGGTCAGCGCTGTTCGGCGCTGCGTGTGCTGTTTGTTCAGCAGGACGTGGCTGACCGTATCATCGGTCTGATTAAAGGAGCGATGCAGGAGCTGTCTGTGGGCACACCTTACCTGCACAGCACGGATGTGGGCCCTGTGATTGACGGCAAAGCGAAACAAGGGTTGCTGGCACATATTGAACGTATGAGTCAGAGTCAGAAAAAAGTGGCTCAGCTTGAGCTGGGTGAGGCTTGCGCCCATGGTGATTTTGTTGCGCCAAGCGCGTTTGAAATCTCAGGGATTGATTGTCTGACTGAAGAGCAGTTTGGCCCTGTCCTGCACATTGTTCGCTTTAAAGCGAGTGAGCTGACGCAGGTGGTACAACAAATCAACGATACCGGTTTTGGTTTGACTATGGGTATCCATAGCCGTAATGAAACCACCTATCGCTGGATTGAAAAACATGCTCGCGTGGGTAACTGCTACATCAACCGCGACCAGGTGGGGGCTGTGGTTGGCGTACAGCCGTTTGGTGGCCAGGGTTTGTCCGGCACCGGACCAAAAGCAGGTGGCCCGCACTACCTGTACCGTTTTACTCAAGTTCAGTACAGCTAATCGAATCAGCGAAGGAGATAGACCATGGTGCATCAAGTAACTCGTTTTTCTGACGCTTTTTCGGCTTGGGAAAACTGGAATCTGACCGGTTTTGACTCAAAAAATGAGTCATTGCAGTCATTGAAAAATAATTTGCAACGCACGATGCCGGCAGTGGCGGGTGTGTTTGCTTTTCATCTTCGTCAGGCGGCCACTATGCTGGCGCAACCGCATCTGCTTAATGGCCCGACCGGAGAAACCAACGAACTTTATACTGCAGGGCGCGGTGTTGCCCTGGTCGTTCACGACGACAGCAGTAATGAAGCAAGACTGGCTGTCGCTGCTCAGTTATGTGCTGCGTTAATCGCAGGCAACAGCGTCGTGCTTTGCAGTGACGACACTGAGCTGACAGCCGCATTGAAGGCTGCTTACCAGCAGTCAACAATTCCGGCCAACCTGCTGCAATTTGCTACTCTGGATGCTTATCAGCAATTGATGGATTCAGATATCCGTTGCATGGGCTATGTCGGAACAACGTCGGTTGAGCGTAACCTCAACCGTCAGTTAGCCAAACGCCAGGGGGCGATTGTCAGCCTGGTGTCTGAAACGGATTTGGCCCACCTGCCGGTGGCGAACGATCCACATTTAGTGCTGCGTTTTATTACCGAACGCACGCGCACAATAAATATAACAGCAGTGGGTGGTAACGCGACCTTGCTCGAGCTTGGAAACGAGGCCCACTAAACCTTTCTGAAGTACTCCCCCACTCTTGGTGGGGGACATGGAAGGCGATCTTATACAAGAGGACATATCAATGGAAAATGGTTTTGCCATTACGAGCACCTTTATCGTCTACCTCATTTTGATGTTGGCGATTGGGGTATATGCGTATCAGCGAACGAAAAACTCGTCTGATTACTTTTTGGGTGGCCGCTCTTTAGGTCCGTGGCCTGCTGCACTTTCAGCGGGTGCATCTGATATGAGTGGCTGGTTGCTGCTGGGTCTGCCGGGTTATGCTTACGCGGCGGGTATTGAAGCCTTCTGGCTAGCGGGTGGTCTGCTGGCCGGTACCTGGTTGAACTGGCTGGTGACGGCGAAGCGTCTGCGTACTTACAGTATCACCACCGATGCCCTTACTTTGCCAGAGTTTCTGTCACGTCGTTTTAATGACAAATCGAAACTGATTCAAACTATTTCAGCGTTTTTCATCCTTTTGTTTTTCCTTTTCTACACCAGTTCAGGCCTGGTTGCAGGCGGCAAACTGTTTGAAACGGTATTCGGTCTGGATTACACCACAGCGGTCATCATTGGTACCATCTGTGTGGTGTCTTATACGCTGTTCGGTGGTTTCCTGGCGGTATCCTGGACTGACCTGGTACAAGGTCTGCTGATGTCTGCCGCACTGCTGATCGTGCCGATTGCGGCGATGGATGGCGGTCTGATGAAACTTGACCACGATCTTGTGGCAATCAACCCGCAACTGCTGACCATGTGGAACGACGTAAAAGGCGAACCACTGAGCGGTATCGCCATTATTTCTCTGGTTGCCTGGGGTCTTGGCTATTTCGGTCAGCCACACATTCTGGCACGTTTTAAAGCCACCCGTTCCAACAAAGATCTGACCACAGCGCGCCGTATTGCGGTTCTGTGGACGGGCCTGTCAATGGTTGGCGCTATGCTGGTGGGTCTGGTTGGTCTGATTTACGTCACTAATACTGGTGGTCTGCAACTGGATGACGGCGAAAAAATCTTCATGCTGCTGGTGAACGCGATATTCCATCCGGTTGTTGCGGGTATCCTGCTGGCGGCGATTCTGGCGGCAATCATGAGTACAGCGGACTCACAACTGCTGGTTTCATCATCAGCACTGGCAGAAGACTTCTACAAGCAAGTATTCAAAACAGATGCGACATCAGAAGAGATTGTTCGTGTTGGTCGCCTGGCAGTTATCCTGATTTCTGTGATTGCTCTGGTCCTGGCGATGACGCCTGACAGTTCGGTACTGGGTCTGGTTTCTTACGCCTGGGCAGGTTTCGGTGCCGCGTTTGGCCCGGCACTGGTACTGAGCCTTTACTGGTCTCGTATGAACCGTAACGGTGCATTGGCCGGTATTCTGGTGGGTGGTATCACTATCGTGGTTTGGAAGCAGCTTTCGGGCGGTTGGTTTGATGTGTACGAAATCGTTCCGGGAATCATCTTCTCTGTGCTTGCCATTGTGGTTGTCAGCCTGACAACTGGTGAGCCGGAAGTCACGGTTCAAGAGCAGCACAAGACATTCAAAAAGCACTTGATTGAGCTCGACTAAGCAGCCTTAAGTTGACATGACTGAACAAAGCCTCACCGATGTGAGGCTTTTTTGTACCTGTGTCAGCGAGCGGTCATAGCAGAAACAGTTCGTACTTGGGGTGTTAATTTTTGTACTTGGCTCACAATTTAAAAAGGAAAGTTTGGGACAATGGAACCAATCGATTCAAACTGCGTCAATTGTAATTAATTGAGTAACTTAACAGGAGGAATTCCCATGCCAGAAGCGTATTGCAGCTGTTGTCGAAAAACCACACCGCACAAAGTTGTAATGAGGCGTTGTCAGACGGAAGTGTCGTCAGGATGGCAGGGGTTCCAGCAATTCATGTCTGCGCTCGTTAATGGTGAGCATTATTACAAGATGGAGAAACGCGGTTTCTGCCGAGTGTGTAATCAACCGTCTGAGCTGTCCGAAGCGGATTTTTCCCGCGCACGGGTTATTTGACAATGTGAAAAATTGACGGCTATTGCGGTCAATTAACTGCGTTCTGTTAATTTATCTGTTGATACTTCGAGCAGGATCACCTTATTGAATACCCGTGCGTGTCCTGCCTGCTCTGGCCGCATGTTTCGCTACGTAAACCCGGGCCTTTCCGCTAATCTGTATGTTATTCACGCAGTGAAATAACAAATAGAGGTAGAGCAATGCGGTTAAGTTTGAAGAGAAAAATGGTTTTCTCTGTGGTGGTTGCGATTGGCTTGACGGCAATCGCTCTGGTGATCGCCAGTTATCATATGTTTCAGCAGGACAGTTGGCGTGCGATTGAAAGTGAAAGTCGCAACACCCTGCGTGCCCACGCTAAAGGTATCGGCGATTGGTTTGCTGATAAGCAACACGCACTGCAAGGCTTGCGTGAGGAAATTGAAGCTAATCCGCAACTCGATCTGGTTCCGCATTTACGCCAGACTTTGCAGTCCGGTTCATTTGGCCTGAGCTATTACGGCAATGAACAGGGCGAAATGTATCGCCAGGACCCGTCACTCAACAAAGCCGGTTACGATCCCCGTGAGCGCGGCTGGTACCAACAAGCCAAACAAGCCGGCCAGCCTATTACTACCGATCCTTATGTCAGTGTCACTATGCAGACCCTGGTTGTGACTCTGGCTGATCCTGTACGCATTAATGGTCAGTTCGCCGGTGTTGCGGCATCCAACCTCGCCTTGAACAAACTGATTGAGGACGTGTTGGCCATTCCGGTTCCGGGTAAAGGTTATGCCATTCTGGTCAATCAGAAAGGTAATATCGTCGCGCACCCGAATAAAGAGCTGATCCTTAAACCCACTCAGGATATGGCGACGGGATTTAGTGCGTCGGCATTGAACGAGGCCGCTAAGCAAAACACTCCCCTCGATCTGACCATTGATGGCCGTGAGAAGCTGCTGATGGCCCAGAGTATTGATAATACCGACTGGACCCTGGTCATGGTGATGGATAAAGCTGTGTTGGCGCAGCCGCTGAATAGCTTGCTGACGACTCAGTTGCTGATTGGTCTGGGCATTTTGCTGGTGATGGCGCTGATTACTTCCTGGTTTGTAGCGCGCCAGCTGAATGAACTCGGTAATATTACGGCGGCATTGAGCGATATTGCCGAGGGCGACGGTGATCTGACTCGTCGCCTCGACGTTAAAAGCGAAGACGAAGTGGGTATTCTGGCTGACAAGTTCAACAAGTTTGTTGACCGTCTGCACGTGATGGTGAAAAACGTTCACTCTGTTTCCGTGGCTCTGAATGAGGGCGCCAATCATGCAGCGCGTTCGGCAGGGCAGCGCGGAGAGCGCATCCGCACCCAGCAGGATGAAATTACCATGGTGGCGACCGCGGTGACTGAGATGGCCTCTGCCACAGCAGAAATTGCCGGTAATGCTGACAATACCGCTAAGCAGGCCAATGAATCGGTCGATCTTGGTGCGCGTGGTTACCAACAGATGCAGCAAAGCAAACAGTCTATCGATCAGCTAGCGCAAGAGCTTAATGGTGCGGTCAATATTATCGGCGACCTGGAAGCGCAGGCGAATGAGATCTCCACCATCTTGTCGACGATTCGTTCTATTGCTGAGCAGACCAACCTGCTGGCGCTGAACGCGGCAATCGAAGCGGCCCGGGCCGGCGATCAGGGCCGTGGTTTCGCTGTGGTTGCCGACGAAGTACGGGTGTTATCACAGCGCACCCACTCGTCGACGGAAGAAATTCAGACCAAGATTGAAGGGCTGCAAAAAGCGACCGCCAAGGCCGTAAGTGTGATGACGGACAGTCATCGTCTGGTCGAAACCAGTGTGGAGGACGTCAATCTGACGGGCGACAGCCTGCAGGCGATCAGTGAAGCGATTCAACTGATCAGCGATATGGCCACGCAGATAGCTTCAGCTGCAGAAGAGCAATCTCTGGTTACCGCAGATATCAACGGCAATACCGAATCTGTTCGTGAAGTGAGTGACCAACTGGCCAGTGAAGCAACCGATGCGGTGCAGCAGGCCAAATCGCTGCACAATTTGGCTCAGGAGCTGGATCAGGAGATTTCCCGTTTCCGACTTTAACGCGAAGTCTTCACCACCATGGACGAATCAGGGCACTATCGGTGCCCTTTTTTCGTCGTGAGTAATCGTTCACAGTGGTGTGATTAAAAGCAAAGGTCGCGAAAATATCAAAATAAGTCGCACTGATTAACTTGGCCAATATCAAGTTGTGGCAATAATGGTAGCCAGTAATAGCTTCTATTACTTTTTGCTAAATTTCACTGTTGCACTACTTTTCAATCGGCTATGAAAGCACTACCATAGCCGTCAGCTTCAGGTTGAAATACTCGGCTGAAGTTGTATACAGTTTAATTTGAATATTATTCTCAGGGCGGGGCGAAATTCCCCACCGGTGGTATACCCTAAGGGTGAGCCCACGAGCGCTCGAGCAATCGAGGTCAGCAGATCTGGTGAGACGCCAGAGCCGACGGTCATAGTCCGGATGAGAGAGAATGACAAATACACCAGCCATCCTGCGTCGGGATTCCTGCGCCTTGGATTTGGTGACTTAGTTTTTGCCTTTTGATCCCTCATAAACAGCCCTGATTCTGGTCATTATTTAGGAGTAACCATGAATCAGCTATCTCTACTTGCCGAATTCGGCGACCCAATTACCCGTGTTGAAAATGCGCTGCAAGCTTTACGTGAAGGGCGCGGTGTCCTGTTGCTTGATGATGAAGATCGCGAGAACGAAGGTGACATCATCTGCGCAGCAGAAACTCTGACGACAGAACAAATGGCGCTGATGATTCGCGAAGGCAGCGGTATTGTGTGTTTGTGTCTGACTGATGAGCAAGCGGATAAACTCCAGCTGCCACCTATGGTCAGTGTCAACGATAGCAAAAACCAGACCGCGTTTACCGTTTCGATTGAAGCACGTCACGGCGTGACAACAGGTGTGTCTGCCAAAGACCGCGTGACCACAGTCAAAACGGCGGCCAACCCGACTGCCCAGCCGGAAGATTTGGCCCGTCCTGGTCACGTGTTCCCGCTGCGCGCACGTAAAGGCGGTGTTCTGGCTCGTCGTGGTCATACCGAAGGCACGGTGGATCTAATGCAAATGGCTGGTTTGCTGCCATCAGGTGTGCTGTGTGAAGTGACTAACCCGGACGGCACTATGGCTAAAACGCCGGAGATCGTTGCATTTGGTAAACTGCACAACATGCCGGTGCTGACCATCGAAGACATGGTCACGTACCGCATGCAATACGACCTTAAGCTGGCTTAAGTCGTTTTACACTGTAAAGAGCGCGCATCGACGCGCTCTTTTTGATCCCGCTGTTTCGGGGACACACAGGATTATAATCAGGACAGTCCTGTCAATCAGTCCCCCGTTTACGGGACTCCCCCAGCAGATCTGAGGAATTAGTGAGGGCATACACTCTGAACTGAAAAATGCTCAGCAACCCGGGACAGAAGTAAAAACGGTACCTAAAGCACCGTTTTATCTAAGTTACGCAAATCGCGTTTCCAGGTAGCGTATGATTTCAGAAGACTCGTACATCCATTCCACTTTGCCATCTTGTTCAATGCGCAGGCAAGGCACTTTGACTTTGCCACCACCTTCGAGCAGTTCCTGACGGTGCTTCGAACCCTGAGACGCATTACGTTTCTCAATCGGTAAATTTAATTTATACATAGCTCTGCGAGTCTTGGTGCAAAAAGGACATGCCGTAAATTGGTATAAACTGAGGTTCTGTGTTTGCTGATTTACTTCTTGCTGCTGCTGGGCAGGACGTTTTTTCTTACTGCCACGAGTCAGCAAGTCACCAGCGATGATGATGCCACCGAGTAGGTTGCGGATTAAACTAACTAAAATTTTCATTGAGGGGTACTCTCGTGCTTGAATGCGTGGATAAACTCGGCGTTATTCTATCGGCAAAACTGCTGAGTTATAAGAGGCACGACGTTATCAGATATGAATAATCCGCAAGCCCATCATTGCTACCGAGGTTTGAGTGCTCACTGCGCGGATGAGATGAAACGATTGGGTGATCTAATCAAGTTAATGATTTAAAGGACACACCAAATGGTTAGAACAGATCCATCAATAGGTTCTAAGTGACAGCACACGTCACCTTGATTGACAAAACCCACGCCTTGATGTGAGCATTAAATTCTCTAAATTATTATCACTCGATGCAAATTGCAGTGAATGGAGTTTATTCATGGTGCTGCTTATTACGCTTACAGGAGTTGAGTTTATGGGACTGAGTTAGGCAAATGTTACGAAATCGAAATACCGACCAATCGTTTACGGTTGAGTGTTAATTTTGCGTTCTGCAATTTTTGTTTGCTGCCAATCCAGAGCCGAAACTTCCTTTCCAGCTCAGCGCTCAATTACCTCAATGTTACTCAGCGACGCCGCAGTGTCTTGGTCAATATAAGCGACCAAATGGTAATGATTACTCATCACGGCGTAAGCACAGATACGAATACAATATATTTGCGCCAGGGACAGAATACGCTGTTCTACCCAGTCGCGGCGCTGTTCGTAACATTGCCCGGAAAGTGGGTCATAGCCGCACAGGTAAGAGCGTCTTACGCAACGCGATACGCAGTGGTAGTAGAGAGTAATCTCCGGGCGAATTAGTTGGCTGCGGGCGGTAGTCATACATGCTCCAGATGCAACAAGTTCATTGAAGGATGAAGTATGTTGTCTCCAAGCGCCGCAGGTGATGAGGCCGTTTTCGAGTGACTTCACAACATCTCGGCTAATTGGTGTCGAACGCGTTTGACTGAGCGCGAAGCTCACAAAGGTGTGTGTCCTTCTCACATTCTGCTCCTCCAGCAACGACAAGATCGTTTGCATTTATAAGATTCACTTAGTTTATTAATAAATACCTGACGGCTTGCTTTACCTTATAAATTCATCATGTACAATGCGAATGATAATGGTTATTATTTGTGTTTAAAGCAAGGTGTCTGTCTTGAACTCACTTCTCCTCTCTGTGTTGGTTACCTCCTCTCTTACAACGACGCCGGTGAACCGGCAATTTGAGGTATCGGAACCAGTATCGATTAATATTGAAACCAATCAACTTAACTATTTTCGAGGCATTCTGAGTAGTGATAAACCCCTCAAATCCGCTGTGATTCGCAATCCTGGTGGCCAGATCATCAAGTCACTGTTGGCCGAGGGAGAACAGGAAAGTGAGATTTATTGGCTGGCTCCAGGACCAAACGACTATCTGTTGGAAATTCATCCATTTGAACAACAAGCGGCGCAAATCTCGCTCGAGTTGACCACACTCAAACTGAAAGATGATCAGACGGTTTCTCCGCCTCAAGAGTTGATCAGCCCGTTGTTGCGCTCTACACGTAGTGATATCGCCACTGATAAGGCCGGAGCACTGACGAAGTTTTGGCAGCATATTGAACGCTCGGGTACACCTTTGGTTGAGCCTGCAAACGACGGACAGCGACTGGTTACATTTTTGTGGCGCGGAGAGGCTGCCAACGTTCGCGTGCTAGGCAGTCCCTACGACGGACACACCCATCTGAGCCGTCTGCCGGACAGTGATATCTGGTACAAAAGTTATACGGTACCGGATGATGCCCGCTTCTCCTATCGTATTGCTCCTGATGTGCCGCAACTCGACCCATCACAACTGGCACCAAACAGTTATGAACAACGCAGGGCGGTGCTGGCGACCAGCCAGGCCGATCCGCTTAATCACCAGCCTCAGTTTGCCAACGAGGACACACGCTTTGGCACCGCATCGACTCTAACTTTACCCAAGGCGCCCGACGATGAAATGACTCTTGAGCAGGGCAACCCGCCGGGCAGCGTAACTCACTACCGCTATCACAGCGCCGTCTTAAACAATGATCGTTCTATCAGCATTTATACCCCTAATGCGAAATATGCGCTGACGCCGCAATCACCACTGCTGATTTTGTTCGATGGGGAGACTTATCTGGGCCGGGTGCCGACCCCCACGATTCTCGACAACCTGATTGCGCAGCAAAAAATTCCGGTTATGCGAGCGGTGTTTATCAACAACCCGCTTCCCAGCCTGCGTGGCAAGGAACTGACACCAAATACCGAGTTTGCGGACTTTATGGCGCGCGAGTTCAAACCTTACTTATGTCATGTTCATCAAATCTGTCCGGCGGCCAAAGACACCATTCTTTCTGGTTCCAGTTTTGGCGGCCTAGCCTCATTGGCGATAGCACTCCAGCACCCGGAATCGTTTGGCAAAGTATTGAGTCAGTCTGGTTCGTTCTGGTGGCGTCAGGAAGGGGAGGATGAGTTATGGATAACGCAGCAATTGATGGATAAGACCACAAAGGATATTGAGATTTACCTTAACGCCGGTGTGTTTGAGCAAGGCGCAAGCGACAGCGGAATTTTGCAGACCAACCGGCTTGCGTATGCCGGGCTCAAAGACAAAGGCTACCCCGTGACCTTTGAAGAATTCTCCGGAGGACACGATTACTTCTCGTGGCGGGTCATGTTGTCCCACGGATTAATTCAGCTCTTTAAATACTAACTATAAGGACGTCAGACACAATGAAATTATCACTATTAAGCTGCGCAGTGGTTGCCGCTTGTTTTTCTGCTGCGGCAGCAGCCGAGAGTGTCCAGAATGACAATACCGAAGTGATGGTGGTCACGGCCACCAAAAACCAGACTTCTCTGCGTGATGCCCCAGCGTCAGTCAGTGTCATCGATAATGAGGAAATCAATCGCCTCCCGGTCAACGATGTGGCGAGTGTATTGGAACGTGTTCCCGGAGTACAAGTGGCCCGGACATCGGGTAGTGAACCTTTTATTACTATTCGTGGCCTGAAAAATAATAATTCTGCTCGTGATAATTATACTTTATTGCTGATCAACGGCCGGCGCATCACCTCAGCAGAAACTATGGTTCGTGGTGCGACTTTTGATTTTTCCAGTATTCCCATGAGTGCCATCGAGCAGATAGAAGTGATTCGCGGACCAATGTCGTCGCTATACGGGAGTGATGCCATTGGCGGTGTGGTCAATGTGATTCTGAAGCAGCTAACCGAGGACACACGGGTTAATGCCAGTCTGACTTACTCTGAACCGGAGGATGGTGGCGGTACTATGAAAAAGGGCAATGTATTTGTCAGTGGCAGCGCCATACCGGACAAATTGCTCTATACCGTCACGGCGGAAGTGAGTAAGCAGGATGAGTGGTTTCCGGATGATGTCGCCAGCAGCAATGATTTTACCGGGAATACCGATGAAGAAAGAAGCGGACTGCACTCTTCTTTAAGCTGGTTGGTGAACGATAACAATACCCTTCTGCTTGATCTTGGCTATATGAAAAACGATCGTATTTTCCCTCAATCGGATAAAGATGACAGCAGTGACGATATCACTACCGACAGTAAAAAATACACTGTGGGGCTGGGTCATCAGGGAGAATGGGGCTGGGGCAGCAGCGATGTCTACTACTTGTATGAACGTTCAAAAATTTACGATGACAACCCGCATCCGTTGCTGGGTGTGACCAATGCGAAACAGCAAAATCATTCACTTGACGCCCGAGTGACATTCGATAACTTTGACCGCCAGGTGATCACTACCGGTTTCGATGCCAGTCATACAGCGATTGATATCGATAAGAACTACGACGGAACGCAGACAGCGAACCAGCAGGCCGTTTTTCTGCAAGACCAGATCAGCTTGAGTGATTCCCTGTCCGCGACACTGAGTGGTCGTCTGACTCATCATAACGATTTTGGCAGTGAATTTACGCCCAGGGCTTATCTGGTGTACAGCGCAACCGACCGCTTGACGTTTAAAGGCGGCTACGCTGAAGGGTTTAAAACGCCGACTATTTATCAGTCATCACCTGAGTTTGCATTAGTCAGTTGTGGCGGTTCCTGTTTTCTGACCGGAAATCCGGCTCTGAACCCGGAGACCTCTAAGAGCTATGAGTTGGCCGCGAGCTACAGTGGCGACAGCTGGTTCGTTCAGGCAACCACTTTCTTTAATGAAGTAACGGATATGATTGACCGGGATACTTCTACCCGTTCAAGCGGCTGGATTACTTATCAGAATATTGATAAAGCGGAAACCAAAGGCGTTGAACTGGAAGGCGAATTTGACCTCAGTCAGGACTGGGCTGTCACTGCGAACGCGACCTACACCAACGCAAAAGACAAAAGTGATGATACCAGTCTGGAAAACGTGCCGCGTTGGATGTCGAACCTGACCCTTAACTGGTATGCCAGCGAGCGTATTGCTCTTTATACTTCTGCCAATTATACCGGTAAGCAGTGGGATGGCGATGAGTGGCTGGATCCGTATGTAGTAACGAACTTTGGTGGTAGTTACCATATCAATGAGCAGTGGACAGTTAAGGCAGGCATTACCAATCTGCTTGATGAGAACCTGGAGTCAGATGATCAGGATTATTCTGAAAATGTCGTCGGCCGTACCTACTTCGTCACTCTGGATATGGCATTGTAACTCTTAGTTTTTTGTTTATGCGGAGATACAAAGAAAAAGGCGTGGCAGATTTATCTGTGGCGCCTTTTTTTATTCGTATTACGCGGAAGTGGATAGGACTATGCCAAACGTTATCAAGCCAAACCCGCAGGCCTGATTAATCCGGTGGCCAAAGTGTTGCAGCCAGACAAGAATACGGGCAGAGGTGATGAGGTAAGTCATTAAACCGAACCAAATTATATGCAGCAGAGCCAGGTATGCGCCGTAAACCACCGCCATGGACGGGGTGTCTGGAGCGGTAGAAATGAGCTGGCTAAATACACTAAGGAAGAACAGCATGGTTTTGGGATTCAGAGTATTACACAGCAAGCCTTGTAACAAACAGCCGCCAGTTCGACTTTGCGAGCCCGGTTCTTGCCCGCCAGGTAGGCTGAATTTTGCACTGAGCAAACTACTGACACCAAGGTAAATCAGGTAGGCTGCGCCTGTGTATCTTACTATGTTGAGCAGCCACTCATTCTGTGAGACCAAGTGACTGATACCTATCACCGAATAGGTGACATGAATACATACCCCTAATCCGATGCCCAATGCGGTGAGTAGGCCTGCTTTCCTGCCATAGCGGCTACTGTTCTTAAACACCAAAATAAAGTCAGCACCAGGGCTGATAACGATTAATAGCCCGAAAATGGCAAGACTGAACCATTCCATGTTTTCTCCTTAACGATTAAATCAGACGGATGAATTGTATCGGTTTGGCGTCAGGTTATAATCGAATTAAACGCTGCTAATATGTGAGGAAAATTCACACATGAGACATCTGAAAGCTTTCTATGTTTTTCATGTTGCTGCGGAGTCAGCGAATCACAGCCAGGCCTCGGAAAAACTGCACATTACCCACGGTGCGGTGAGCAAGCAGATTAAGCTGTTGGAAAACCACTTAGGTCACATGCTGTTCTATAAGCAGGGGCGCGGCATGCGCCTTAGTACGGAAGGCAAACTACTTAAGCAGTATACAGATACTGCCTTTAGTGCACTGGATACCGGAGTGAAAAAACTGGCTCGCGCGAGTCATCGTTCACTGGAAGTTTCCTGTGAGCCGACTCTGACCATGCGTTGGTTGATGCCCAGACTGGCGGACTTTTATCAGCATTCTGGCATTGATGTGCGGCTGTCTACTGCCGGCGGGCCGGTGAATCTTGAACAGTCCGGCCTTGATCTGGCGATTCGGCGTGATGATTTTGCCATCGATGGTGATTATGGCATTCATGATTTAGTACCCGAGTGGGTTGGGCCGGTTTTTTCACCTCAATACTGGAATCGAGTGCGACATAATCTGGACGATATGGTGTTGTTGCATAGTGAAACCCGGCCTGCAGCCTGGGAAGAATGGCTGAAGGGATGTGCGCAGGCGATTTCACTGCGCAATGCTAAATCCTTCGGTCACTTTTATTTCTGCTTACAAGCTGCCGCTGATGGATTAGGTGCGGCGATAGGATCATACCCGCTGGTGGCTGATGATTTACACAGTGGCCGTTTGGTGGCGCCTTGGGGATTTAGCCCTTCAGGACATCGCTATATCCTGCTCAGCAGTTCCATGCTGCTCACTCAGAGCCAGCAGCAATTTTTGCAGTGGCTGCAAAAGAAAATGGTGATGTGTCAGCCAGACAGCGCTGGCTAGGGACGCTGAGCAGATAGTACGCCCGACTGCGCGCACTATCTGGAATTAAGCTAACTGTCTGAGGTTAGTTTGTGGTGGTTGGCGCCGGATTCAATGACTGTGGCTCAATGCTGCCGGTCGTTGGCGAAACGGCCTCACGGAGCGTGGCGGGTGCGGTATTACCGGCCTCACCAGTCGCTGTTGGCTTTGGTGGCGCAGAGTTTGCGGTAATCACGGTTTGTACCGTTTTGCTGTATGACTCCAGCAGTTTCGACAAGCGCTCGCTCAGTTCTTTTTCATGCTGCAATGCGGTTTGGCTGGCCGCCAGTTCGGCTTGCGTTGCTTGCAGTTTCGCTTGGACCACATTGAGCTCTTGCGTACGACTGCTCAGTTGCTGTGCCAATTCATCGTTTTGGCCGGAAACCTCACTGTTATTTGCCTGCAGTGAAGCGAGGATCGCTTTTGCTTGCTTGCCGAATGACTGGTCGCGGTAGTCTGCTCCGTCGATTTGCTGGGAAATCTCTAGTAAAGACTTCTCATAGTTCAGCACGACCGGTTCAAAATTACGGTTTTTTACCAGAGAAAGTTTAGTGACTTCGTTCGCCACGTTCACCGTATGATTCAATTCGAATTCTGCTGTTTTCACTGCTTGTTCGATGGCTTTGAAATCACGCGAATCGGTTTTAATGGCCAATTCAACTTTGGCGACTTCCGCTTCTGCCTGTTGATAGGTCAGCGGCGCCTGGAAATTCAGCTTAGTGGTGCGAAACTCCAGCAGCTTTGCTTTTAACGGGGTGACGTATTTTTTCAGGACGACTTTGATTTCCAGCTGCTTGGCCTTATCCAGAAATTTCACCTGAGCAAACTGAGCGTCGTTGAGCTCATTTTCGTCGATATATCTGAATAGTTTCAGGTAGCTGGCGTGGATTTGGCTGTAATCTGAGGCGTACGCTGTTTTGGTATCCAACTGGTCGAGATAATCCATTTGCGAGATGGAATCGGCAAGTAACTCATCGGCTTGTGCTTTCAGCTGAGTTAATTGTTGGTACAGAGCTTTCGTTTCCCCTAACAGCTCCATGTACTTTTCAGCATAAGTCGCAGAGCTGAAGATGGAATAGTCTTCGGTGGTTTCACTCGGATCCTCAACAATATCGTTGTAAACCTCAGTGGTCTCTTCCCAGGCATCCTGCAGATCACGAACTTTTCCTGGTGAGTAAAGCTTAAATGACTCTAGGTCGGCCAGAGTCTCGTGCCACTGACTTTGTTCGGCTTTGATTTGCTCGAACAGCGTGAACGCATCGGTTTGAGTGGCAACTTGCTGAGGGTTCGTCGTATCCGGCGCCGAACTCTGCGTATTACCGGTGCTTTGACAGCCTGTCAGCGCTGAAACAATCACGCCAGCCACTGCTGCTGTTTTGAATAACTTCATATGAATAGCTCTATTATTGTTAAGTTTATCGGGATAGTCATTATTATTTGATTCATTTCTGAGTCTGCGAGTCTCTCATTTTTGAGATGATTGATCATCCATTTATCATATTTTTGATGTATCGATGGGATTTTCGCCGCTTGTCTGTGTTTCAGCGTAATGGCTGAGCGGGACACACGTTTATGTCACTCACATTTTTAGGCGTGTGTCGCAAATAAATTCGGCTAACCGTTAACGGTTATGCGCGCTTAACTCTCGGATATTCTTATTAACGTGACAGCTCAATAATTGACAATTATTCACCAGGTAAATAATATCGCTGCCTATTTATTAATAGTTATGTCATTTATCTGGGTATGGTGCGCGGTTTGAAAAGCATTCGCTTTGGTTTGTTGTCTTTATTGCTGGCGTTACATGCTGTGGGGTATGCCGATGAGTCAAGCAAGCAGGAGCGCAGTTTCCGGGCTACAGGCGAATGGCACAAAGACATTTTGTACAGCGACGCAGATTCAAGCCGTATCTGGCTGCAGTATGCTTATAAAGCCTGGTCATTGATGGGGGAGCCGGTCGAGCATTGCATTGTGAAATGGTCTCTGAGCGAGTCTGCACGTTTCAACTTGTATAATCCGTATACGAAGCAGATTGAAACCGTTGCCCCGCCACGCGATGTGCTGATGAAAGCTCGCCTGCATTTTCGTGATATTGAGGTCAGTATCGATAGCGTTAATAAGGTTCGTTGTGATGGCGGAGCAGTAGGCAAACCTGGCCTACGCGGTCTGTTAGGTACAGAAATAATCCCGGCTCCAGCGAGCTTTAATAGCCCGGGTTCACCGAATTGGAACCAGTTTTTTCTTTCCTCTGCACTGATTGGCACCGAGCAGCGTGATGGTCGCAGCTATCTGGACGAATCGCAGGCCAAACCGTTATTTAAGCGCCTGATGGGGCAGAGCAGAAACCTGACGTTTTGGGACGTTAAGCTGGTCGATGCACAGCTGGATATCAGCGGAATCAAACGCTGGTTTCTGGCCGGGGCTAAACAGCGGGCTGAGAAAAACCAATCCAAATCGCCAAGCACGCCATCATTGCAAGCGGCCGTGCCAGGCAGCGAGAAGAGGCAAAGTCAGTCTGCATCCGGCTCTGATAAAGTGAGCACTTACTCTTCTAGTGCAGGCAATAATGCATCGCAATCTTCTGCTTTCAACCCGTTCTCTTCTGCTTCACCCGGGCGTGTAACCCATCAGGCCACTATCAGTGGTGCGTCTGTTCCGTCAGAGCCAAGCAGCGCGCAAGCGGCTGCAAGCATGTTACTGCTGATAGATACTTCTGGCAGCATGGGTGGTACGAGACTGAAAGAGGCTAAACACGCCGCCATCGAATTAATTAAAAAGTCAGTGCGCAGTAATACCGAAGTCTCTGTTCTGGCATTCAGCGGCACCTGTGACGCACCAATAACCAACCATCACCCGTTTAGTGTGGACAGCGCGTCACTCAGCACTTTTGTCGCCAGTCTGCAGGCGGACGGGGGCACACCGATGAGCGCTGCGGTGGAATATGCCAATGTTTATCTGGCCAATAACCGTAGCCGGCAATCGGGCAGCGAAATGATTCTGTTGCTCGCCGATGGTGATGATGGCTGCAAGATCTTGTCTCCTGTGGTGGATGAGCTGAAAAGCCGCGGCATTTTGTTTCGTCATCAGACGGTTGGGTTGGAGCTGAACAGTGGCTCCGGCGCGGCGCGTGACCTCAAACAGTTGGCAGAGCAAAGTGGCGGTGATTACGCAGCGGCAGCGAAGGCCAGCCAACTGTCACAGACTTTTGAAAACGCGGCGATCGCGATGGGCATTCTGTCGTTAATCGGTTCGTATGATGCAACGCCGTCCGCTCCGTCGGCGAGCTCGAATTTGCAACACACAATATGGGATGGATTTGGTGAATAAAATCAGAACTTGGCTGCTGGTGGCAATGCTTTGCTCCGGCAGTAGTGCATGGGCATTAACCAAAGAGCAGCAGGTTGATCAGTCTTTACTGGCGGCTCAGACCTTTTATAAAGACGGGCGTTATGGTAAAGCCTTTGAGGAATTTGCCACAGTTGAACAGGTCGGTTTGGCTCTGGACGACAGTTTTCACTTCTTTTATGCCATGTCGGGTTATCACAGCAATCAGTACAGCAAGGCCTGGAGCGAGATAAACCGTTACCTCGCATTGACCGGGCGCAGCGGTACTTACTATCAAAAAGCCCTCGAATTGCATCAGAAGTTAGAGCCTCAGGTCTCGAAAGCTGCCAAAGCCGCGCTGGAAAAATTTGAATCCAGTCGCAGTGACTGGCTTAAACAGGAGAAAAAGCAACGCCTGACTAACCAAGAGGTGTCGGCATGGGCGGCGCAGCAAAGTACGGTCATGCAGCAGATGATCAAAAGCCAGCAGTTTGATGCCGCGCAGACTAGGGCACAAGAGGGTAAAGCCCGGCTGGAACGTTATTCCGGCGCTCTGCTCTCGCGTTCAGAGAACTTGTACCGGTTGGAGCATGATCTGGCCAGCGTGACCCAGTTATTGCGCTTTAATCTGATTGAGCAAACCACTATTGATGCTCATCGCGCGCAGTTGGATAAATTGCAGCGCTGGTTCCGCGCGCTGGATTTTGAGCGTTTTGACGCTATTTATTCTGTGGAAAAACAGCAGCTCGGTGCTGAAACCAAACGTGCTTTCACTCAAAAGGCCGATATTGATCAAGCGGCTCAGCAGGAGGCTCGCAGCCTGCGGAGCAAAATGGCGTGCTTTAGCGCCAACTCCCAATTGAAGGCATTTGAGCAATATGGCATTGACGATGAGAACGGGACGACTCGTTTACGTACCACCATCCGTGATAACTGTAACCAGGGCTAAGCAGTATGAAAACATCCGTTATTAAAACGTCAGTGATCAGTCTGACACTGGCCAGCGTTGTTGGTTGTAGTAGTCAGTATCGCAGGGTAGAGGAACCGGTTGAAGGGAAGTTCCAGCAGTCACTGGATCAGTATCAGGTCAATAAGCAGGGATGGGAAATCGTATTTCGTCAGCAGGGCCGGCACTACTCTCATCTGGGGATCGCCGAGAGTGTCTCTGCCAAAGTCATGGAACAACAAGGTGTGATGAATTATAGCTACAGTGGCAGTAATCCGGACGACTGTATCCTGTTTACGGTCAGCACGTTTGGCTTACTGTGGGCCATTGACACATTAATGTGGGCCGCACAGTTCGGGACGTCGAATACTTCCTGCTGGTCTCAGGTGATAGATACTGATCCGTATCCATCATGGAGCCGCAGTTACGCGACCGGTCAGTACGCACATTATTATCGTTTGCAGCAATCTGTTGGCCCGACAGTGACTTACAAAAATAAACCGTTAAGTGGTCGCTTTGTTGAACCTGGCGTCTGGCGCTTTGAGAATAACCAGTTACCGGCTGATTTCGATATCGCTGACGTCAAACTTCCTTAGCCGAAGTCTCAGGCGGGAGAGAAAGGAGGTCTACATGCCTTCGTGTAGCTACCTAGGTAACGGCCAGCTTTTGCTGGCCGCTTTGTTATATCTGTTTCTAATACAGTTTGGCTATCCAGAAGGAATTCAGGCCATTTTTTGCCTGAGAGCAGACAAAAAATGGCCTGGCCCGGGCAGGTTTTGGCCCCTGATTTTATTGAGGTATTCTCCTGTTCATTATTAATCAAACGGAACAATTGAATGCTTTATGACGTATTTGATGAGAGCAAGCCTCATCGATGCCCATTCTCTAATCCGAACCCTGAAACATGCAGGTGTTCCAGCTGTCATATGGCCCGAGACTGGGCAAAATCGAGAGCGGCACTTAATACTGCAAAAGCACACAACATGGGAAATAGAGGCACCTCTGTTCCCGTGGCCCGGCAAATAGATATTCCTGAAGCGCCCAAATGTACGCACAAGCTGCCCTGGATACTCTCGGGCCTGATGCGAAGATGAATGTTGCATTGGAGCGTTGCCCGTTAAACGGAAAGAAATAAACGATGATTGATGAATATTTTGAAATGTTTTTGGATGAGTTTGGTCAACCTACTGAATACATCGAAGCGACAGAGGAACAAGTGAAACCCTACCGTGGTATTCTGCCTGATAGGTTACTTGAATACTGGCAGAATACAGGGTTTTCTGGTTTTCAGAACGGGCTTTTCTGGATCACTAATCCAGCCGAATTCGAAGAGATAGTTGACGCGTTTCTTGAAGGGACCGATTTCTCTGAGTTTGATAATTATCACGTTATCGCGCGTAACGCGTATGGAGTGCTTTATCTGTGGGGAGAACGTACAGGTCACTCATTGACTATTATGCCGCATTTAAACTGGATAAAGACTAGTGTTGGTGATGAGCAAGAGATTGCGAGTCTCCAGGCAGACAGTGCAATAGAAAGTTTTTTTGGAGTTAAAGAACCAAGAAATGTGGATATCAAAGTAAACTCCAAGCCGTTATTTCCGTCCGTTGTAAAAAAACATGGGCCAGTTAACCAAGATGAAGTCATGGTGTTTACGCCGTACCTGTTTATGGGGGGCGAAAAATCTGCTGATAAGATGAGCAAAGAAAACCTGCATTCTTTCCTGCAGATCATCGCGGACCTGGGCGGGGCTGAAGTCATCGATATGGCATCAATGGTCAGTAATACGGTCAAGCATTTCGGAGAGTAATACAGTGACTGACGGTGACGGGTACCTGGAAAAATAGGCATAAAAACCTTGTCACCGATTTCGGCTGATTTCGCCCAAATAGATGAAAATTTCCTTTTGCCATAAAACGCCTGAAGCCTTATATATAAAGGGTTTCAGGCGTTTTTGTGTTTAAATTCTCATTCCTTGATTCAGTTGGAAAGTTGTCAATGCTCAGGCTGAGCACTGGCAATACCCGCTCCGGTATTCAAGCTCATTTCAACGTTTTAACCGCCTCTTTTTTGCAGGCGGAGAAGTGACAGGAAAGATCGCTGCGGATACGATCTGAGGCATAATACATGGTGTAATGATACTCTGGCCGGAGTTGCATTAAGATGAGTGATCTTACATCTCGTTATTTATGTTTACACCGTTTATCTGATAATTCACTATGTGTTTAATTGAGTAACCCTGTGAGACTGTACTTTATGATTTTGGGTCTATCTGTGCTTTCAGAACCTGACAAGTATTAACATATGAATTTGTTCTCTAGGTTGTATAAATATCAAGCCTCGGATTCACGCAGTCAGCTCGAAAACTTTTGTACTGAAGGGCTGTGTGACATTTTGAACCGAATGACGATGACACAGCAAAAAGATTTACTGGAAAAGCTAAAAATCAAATGCGATCTTGATAAAGAAGTTATCTGGCAAACCCAATATTCCATCATTACTGATACCGGAACTATCCGCTATCCTGATTTGGTGGGATTGGTCGATAACGCAGTTGTTTATGTGATTGAAGTGAAGATTGATGCCCGATTTACTACGGGAACTGACTTGGTTGGAGATAGTATTTCTCAGTTGGAAATTTATGATAGTTGGCTGTTTAAGCATGCCTCAGCAAGCCATAGCCCAGCGTTAGTTCTTCTCACCAATAAAACATTACCAGAGAGCCAATTTTTAGGGTTCATCGCGGATTAGCGGGAACTTAAAACAAAAACGGTAGTAAGTGATAAGGTTACATCGCCAAACACAACCTTACACAAACTACCGTTTTCATGCCGAATCATACTTTCCTATCATCGTTCTGGGAAGGCTTTCATGTCGTAAAGTCTGTACAAACGTCTTCTCTCATCACGATTACTCTCCAACCCAGCACAACTGCTCGATGTTCATGTGGGCAACATGTTCAAGCCATACATGATTATCAGTGGCGCACGATTAAGGAAGCGATGATTCTCGGCGTACCCGTCGAGCTATCCCTACAAACAAGGCGTATCAAGTGCCCTGACTGCGGTATCAAAACCGAATCTATTTCTTGGCTTGAACCTTTTGCTCGCCTGACTAACCGCTTAAGAAGTTACATTGAGCAGTTGTTGCCTCTTCTTCCTATCAAACATATTGCCCAGATGACGGGGGTTCATTGGCATACGATTAAGGCGATAGATAAGCGTCGGCTGCAACATGTGGTGCCAGAGGTTAACTGGGCAGAGCTGAGACAACTGGTCATGGATGAGTTTGCTCTCTTCAAGGGACATCGTTATGCCACTGTTATCGCGGATGCTAAGACGCATCAAGTGCTTTGGATAGGCGTCGGACGCAGCCGAAAAGATATCCGTCCCTTCTTTGAATTACTCGGTGAGCATAGCCAGAACATAGAAGCGGTTGCAATGGATATGAATACGGCTTTCGACTTTGAAGTGCAGCAACATTGTCCTAACGCCCGCATTGTGTACGACTTATTCCACGTGGTCGCCAAATTTGGCCGGGAAGTGATGGATAGAGTCAGAGTTGACCAAGCTAATCAACTCAAACAGGACAAGAAAACGCGCCAATGGGTGAAACGTTCACGCTGGGTTCTCCTCAAAAACAGAGCTAATTTAGACGGTAAGCAGGAGAGCTATCTGAGTGAGATACTGAGCATGAACAAGGACTTAATGGTGACGTATTTACTTGGCTCTCAGCTTAAAGAGTTATGGAGGTGCCAGTCGGAAAGAGAAGCGGAAGACTTATGGGACGTATGGTGGGAGCAAGTTCAAGAAAGCGGGATCAAGCCGCTTATGGACTTCGCGAGAAAGCTCAAACCGTATCTTCATGGCATCGTTGCTTCTGCAAGCTACCCACTCAATACCTGTACGCTCGAAGGGATAAACAACAAAATAAAGTTAATCAAACGAATGGGCTACGGTTACCGAGATATCGATTACTTTTTTTTAAAGATAAAAGCGGCTTTCCCCGGAAAGCCGCGATGAACCATTTTTAGACCTGAAATCGAAAAATTATTCAGTCAAAGATCGCAGGGTTGTTTATTGGCAGGAGGTATACGATTACCTGCATCTATTACCTGATATTCATCACATTGAAGACTACAAACAATTTTTAAAACAACAAGGATTAGCAATGGACCTACCAACCAGGCAAGACTTTGCTGTAATGGAGCTATTATACAGTGGCGCAGGACGACGGTTAGATGGGTTAATGGAATCGGTTTTTCAGAGGGTTAAGGACAAATACTCTGACCATTCTCTACTTAACTGGAACAAAGAAAACAAAGGACGTGATCGCAGAAGCTGTGCATATTGGGGGGCGGCAATATGCTGGAGTTGGGTCATCATCAATCAAAATCCTTATCAGTATTTTTTTTGGGGCATTCAATTTCCAGAATACGATAGTGAGTGGGGTACAACAGAGATATTTCCTAAAAACGGGTCTTATCCTCAGTTAGTGTTTGGGTACAGTACAACCGAAGAAAAATATACCAAGCAAGCTTTAGACGCATTTTTAACAAAAGGCTACACAGTCGGAGAACGTACTGATGTAGAGTCGACAATATTTCTCCAATCGTTACCGATTAGTCAGCTGCTAGAGTCAAATTACAATATCGATACGATCACAGACTGGCTCTCTGAAGAGCTAGACAAGGCATTAACTGTTATCACTGATATGAGGTAATAGCGTTTATCGCTGCGCCATACTTTGTCAATATTGAACTGGACATGCCAAATTTTAAGCAATCAGATTTCTGATCTGTACGGTGAATTTTAGCTATTGAGCCTATGTTCAAAAATTATCCTCTATCGATGAGCGAATATGCTGGCAACCTATAGGTAGGAGAAACTATGGCTGGACCTATATCTTTTGACTGGTCATCAAGCACTGTAGTGACCGTTCAGTGGCTAAAGTACATCTATATCAAAGAGCAGTTTAATACGATTTCTGCTCAAGGTTATCGGAATCTTGTCGACTTAGTATCTGCATTGGATTGGCTTGAGGTAGTCGAAGAATAATTGTGCCCACAAGTATTGATACACTCCGCCTGGGCTGAATATATTTTGGCTTTCGGCCGCGATTCCATTACCCTAACTCCTTGGTTGATAGGTTGTTTGCAGCTAGAAGAGTGCGATGGGCATTAACGTTTCCAAATCAAAACTGGTGTCACTAACCGATGCCCATGAACGGCTGGTTGTCACCCATCCGGATAAAAATCCGGTGGAGTATGACATCGGTTTAGAGAAATACCTGACGGCGGTGTTTCAGCGTAAGAAAGCCCGGAACAGATCCGGAGACGGAAACCCGCTGATTTATGCACTGAAGGAGATGCACAGATTCAGCATTTCGGATGCAGACAGAGCGCATCTGTCTGGATTGATGAAAACTATTATTGCACGCCATTATCAGGGAGAAGTGTTTGATCGTATTCTGCCTTTGCCCTCTTCAAAACCTGTGGTTTTCTGGGTGGCTCAGGCTTGTCATGAGGCCCTGGGCGTACCGGTTGAGCGTAATGCGTTTGTCAAAGCGACCAATGCCAATGTGCTGACCCAACTGCAGCAGGTGGAGAGTCACAAAGAGATCATTGAACTGAGGAAGTCACTGGAAGCGGGTAAACCGAATGCGGTTTTCACCATGAAAGATTTATCGCAGTTTCAGCGCCAGTTTGTTGAGCCTGTCCGGCTGAACCCGTTTTTTACGCCCGCAGGCCGGGTCCTTTTAGTGGATGATTTGGTTTCCTCCGGCACAACGTTTAAATCAGGCTATCGGGCGCTGAAAAACAAACACCCGGAAGTGGATATTGAATGCCTGTCGTTGCTGGGCCCGGTGACTTGACTCGGTAACAAAGGGACGTATAATTAGATACACAGACCGTACATGTGCTCTATGGTCTTTAAAGAAGATATGAGCGAAAGCTCATGAGCCCGAGCTTGCACCGTGAAACGAGGTCAGACCATAAGGGTTAAGTATCGTTTAGTTAGGCATCGGCTGACACCATTAATTTATTAATGACAACAACGCCCGGTTTATCCGGGCGTTGTTGTATCTGCAGTTTACCATTCGTTTGTCTCTCTGTCTTTTTTGTCAATGTTCAGCCTGAACACTGACAAAATATGCTCCGGTATTCATCTACATTTCAACGTTTTAACCGTCTCTTTTGCGCAGGCGGAGAAATGACGGGAAAGATCGCTGCGGATACTGTCTGAGGCGTTACTGCCCCTGTAGTACTATTCAAGCTAAAAAGGTTTATCTAGGCAATCCTTGCAACCGATCGAATAGGTCAGCAGCATAAGTAATGGTTTCGGGCGGTAAGGCTGCTTAGCCTTACCCCTGCTAAGTGTTTGATTGTGTGGCTGACAGTAATTGATCTAGGGTCTGCTGCTGATAGGACCGCTAATTAGTGGTGAATAATTTGGATTTTATAGTATAACTTCTGTTTATTTGTTCAAAATTCATGAACAATCCAATCAAATCTATCCTATCGAACAAAATGTGATCTAGTCGTAATATTTATCTCAAGCGCTAAGGCGCATCGATAAACAAAACTAAGAGGAAAATAGCATGACTAAGTTCGTTTCTGCACTGATTGCCACAACCCTTTCTACTACTCTCGCCGCTGGTGCTATGGCTGCTGATCTGGATATGAATATCTTCACTCTGGACAACGAAGCCACAGTCACATTGACTTCGAACGGCCAGGGTGTGGCAAATTATCCGGTTGTTATTCAAGGTCAGCAGTACCTCACTTCTGAGAATGGTACCGTGAGTATTGTTAACCATGATAGCGTGCCACACGTGTATAAATTCGTCGCCAAAGACTCACAAGGTAATCTGATTGAGCATCGTCGTTATCTGACTACTGATAACTAATCTGCGTGCTTTATCAGGATGATATTCAATGAAATTGAACAAGATGGAAGTGTTTGGGTAGCCGCCCGGGATGTATCGCGGCTACCTTATTCTGTCGCATGGTAATAACGGACCCTTCTTCTGAAGCGTCCGTTTTTTGTATCTGCTAACTAATTCGCGCAGTGCAGTGTTTTAATATATTCGCGCGGCGTTAAACCAAATTTGGCTTTAAAGCGCTGACTGAAGCGTCCCTCCGATTGATAACCGCATAACTGCGCCAGCAGGGCCACGTTGTGATCCCCTTTCTGCATTAACCCCAGCGCATGATTAAGGCGCACTTCAGCCAGAATTTCCCGATATTGGGTACCTTCCTGCTTTAGTTTGCGTATCAGGGTCGCCCGGCTGACAGCAAACCGCTCGGCCACGTTTTCCAGTGGATGATCCTGACTTGGCGTCAGAGCCAGATATCGACTTAACTTCTGGCTGAATGACAACTCAGAATCTGGGAACAGACGATGTAGCGCTCCTCTTTCCGCCAGTTGCTGATAGAGCCCCATCAACCAATAGGTCTGGGTTGCGAGGCTCATCTCGTCCAGATTAAACCCGGCCAGAGCGTGCAAGGTCTCCCGTAGTGCGCTATCTAACCCGACAACCTCTGAACGCCCGGTGTCAGCTCGCTGCCTGCTCAGTTCCAGCATACTGCGCTCAGGCAGACAGTGAAAACTGAACATGCGTGATGAAAACGCGCCTTTGTGCGGCAGGTTTTCAAAACTCAGCGATGCTCCCGGCTCACAAATCAATAACTGCGCCGCTGACAACTCAACCGCCGTTTCACGCCAGTAAAGCCGCTTGCTGCCGGTCAGGATCTGCACCAGGCAGGGAGAGTGAATACGCACATTACGCAGTTTTTGTGATTGCCGGGCGCTAAACGGCGTCACTTGATAATGATGATTCATCGATCCCCCTGCAAGGAATGTTGCCTGCCGTAAACGTCTTGTGTTGGGACTGGCAGCTATTTAGTGTACGTCGCGGTGAGTGTTGCCTTGTCCAGCGCGATTTTATTGAGCGTGAAACCAATCGCTGCTGGCGGCGTGGTGGTGGTCACGTCCAGTTTATCTGTTGGCAGGGCCCAGACGGTGAATTGGTAACGGTGCATGCCATCACCGGCTGGTGGGCATGCGCCGCCAAAGCCTGCTTTCCCATAATCAACTCGGGCTTCCTGACCACCTAATTTGGCAATATCGACGCCGCGTGGCAGCGAGGTGACAGAGGCGTTCAGGTCATAAGCTATCCAGTGCCAGAAACCGCTGCCGGTAGGCGCATCGGGGTCATAAGCCGTGATAGCAAAACTTTTAGTGCCGGCAGGAACGTTTGTCCAGCTTAATTGCGGTGACAGATTATCACCGTCGCAGCCCCAGCCTGAGAATTCAAATGTTTTGGCCATCGGATGACCTTCTTTAATATCCTGACTGGTGATTTGCAACGCCTGAGCGGAAGCGGTTGCCATCAGGCCTGCAACGAAAATGGATGTAGCGAATGAATTCATGATAATGCTCCTTTTGATTTGGGATCAGTTTAGGGGCTAAGTGAATGCTCTTCATCTCTTAAAGTATCATATTTAATGTATTTCAGATTCAGTTTGATACTTACTGGATTTAGAGTAACGAAAGAAAATGGATGACGCGCAACGTTGAGCTGCTGACTCTGATGTGTGTCCCGTTTTAATGCACCAGCCAGATGAAAGCGTGTCCTCTTTAGGCTCTAATGCTGATTCTGTTTTGGTAAATCATTCAGGAAATCGCCGCCTTCATGTTAGAATCGCACGCTAAGGTAGAGCTTGGCTCTACAATTTCGGTTACTAATTCAGAGTTCGTCC
This sequence comes from Vibrio sp. ABG19, assembly GCF_029962385.1. NCBI lineage: Bacteria > Pseudomonadati > Pseudomonadota > Gammaproteobacteria > Vibrionales > Vibrionaceae > Vibrio > Vibrio sp. ABG19. Next base: position 492,213 of record NZ_CP071707.1, read on the forward strand.
ATGTCATTTTCCAAACTGGGGTTAAGTGATGCCCTGACACAAGCTGTGGCAGCACTTGGTTATCAAAAACCTACTACCATTCAAACCAAAGCCATTCCGGTCATTCTGCAAGGTCAGGATCTGATCGCGGCGGCGCAGACCGGTACTGGTAAAACCGCCAGCTTTGTTTTGCCGATCCTGCATAAATTGCAGGGCCGTCAGACCGAGCGCAAGAAACGCGTACGCGCTTTAATTCTGGTTCCGACTCGGGAACTGGCGATTCAGGTGGCGGAAAAAGTAGCCCAATACGGCCAACACACCGGTTTAACGTCGATGGCGATGTTTGGTGGCGTGGATGAAAAAGCGCAAAAACAACGCCTGATTGAAGGAGTGGATGTGCTGGTGGCGACGCCGGGTCGTCTGCTGGATATGTATGGTCAGCGTGCGGTCTATTTTGAAGAGATCGAAATGGTGGTGCTGGATGAAGCCGACCGCATGCTGGACATGGGGTTTATTGAGCCGATCAATAAAATCATCGATCGTCTGCCAACTGAGGTACAGTTCCTGCTATTTTCGGCCACTTTGTCGCACAAAGTGCGTGATCTGGCTAAGACGGCTGTGAATGATCCGTATGAGATTAGTATTGCTGCTAATCAGGCGTCTAAAGCGAATATTGAACAGTGGCTGGTCACGGTGGATAAAGACAAGAAATCCGCTCTGCTGAGCCATCTGATTCAGGAAAACGACTGGGATCAGGCGCTGATCTTTATTGAAACCAAGCATGGTGCAGCCAAGCTGGCATCGCAGCTGGAAAAACGTGGTATTCATGCTGAAGCGTTTCACAGCGGCCGCAGCCAGGCGGTGCGTGTTCAGTTACTGGAAGATTTTAAAGCCGGCAAGATTAAATATATGATCGCAACCGGCGTTGGTGCGCGCGGTATCGACATCCACGAATTGTCGCGGGTGGTGAACTACGATTTGCCATTCCCGGCCGATGAATACGTGCACCGTATTGGTCGTACCGGACGGGCGAATGCCAGTGGTGAAGCGATTTCGTTTGTCTCCAAAGACAATTTTAAAAATCTGTGCATGATTGAAAGCCGTCTTGGTCATTTGATCGAGCGCAGAGTCGTGGAAGGCTTTGAACCGAAAAAGCCGGTGCCGATTTCCATTCTCAATTATGTTCCAAAAAGTAAACGAGAGCCGAAGGCATAAGCGGCTTTCGCTGCTGACCAGCTAGTAACGGTTTACATCGGGCCGCGCAGGCAAAACTTGCGCGGCCCTTTTTGTTTCAATATTTTATCAGGATCTGCTTAATCATCTGTTCAGGGAGCTGGCGATAGGATCCAGTATGACCGAGTACTCAAACCAGTCCGTTGGCAAGATAATAATCGGCGAATGGATTGAATTAACCGGTTTGATTCTCTGCTGTTCATGTTCAATACTTGCAGGAATTTCGCCGTAAAAAATTGGTAACTTTACTCTAAAAGAGGCGAAATAGTCGTAAGTCGTGATTAAACGTTGACTGTACCCGTTTATACACATGCCCGAGGTTGATACGCTGCGCCGGCAGCAGGATTAAGACAATAAACTGCGAGGACTCATCGCATGGACTGGCAACAACGCATTTTTGAGTACCTGTTTACAAAGCATGTGAAACCATCACAGAATGTTTTGCACTCCTCACGCTCGTCGCGTGAAGTATTGATCAGGCGGTTACGCGCTCAGATCTCGGCGGGTTACATCGAAAAAGATCTGCTGCAGAAAGTCTTGCCTGATTATCATTGTGAGGTGGGGCAGGATGTGAATGTGAGAAAAATCCTGCTCGCATTGGAAGCGCAAGAAGGCGAGCCGTGAGGTGGTGGAGAAACAAAAAAGCCAGCGTTCAGGGCTGGCTTCTGAATCAGTTTTGTGCTGCTTTGACGCGAATGGTGCTCTTGGCAACACTGGTCATATTCAGTGCGGCGATTGCTGCTTTGGCTTCTGCCAGTTCAGGCATTTCAACGAACGCAAAGCCCTTCGACTGACCCGTTTCCTGATCAAGCACCAGAGTGCATTCTTTTACAGTACCGTGAACAGAGAAAAGCTGACGAATTTCGTGCTCGGTTGTGGTGCGAGCCAGGTTGCGGACTAGAAGTTTCATGTTGAACCATTAATTGGGTAAAAACGGCCTCCATTGTCGCAGTAATCGCCCGACGGACCAAGTGAATGTTGTCATTTCAGTGAAAATAATCATGCGTAATAACCGGCGGCTACGCAGAGCAAGGAACCATAAGCTGACCTTGCTCTGCAGTGCTGATTACGCTGGTAACAGACGCGCTAATGTCGCGATCAGGCGCTCGACTTCGGCTGGCGAACTGTTGTGAACCATAGAAAAGCGTACGACACCGACTGCCGGATTGATATCCATCGCCTCGAGCAGGCGGCAGGAGTAAAAGTGGCCGGCACCGCACAAGAGGCCTTCTTCACCCAACTGTTTAGCCAGGTCAGCCGGCAGTACGCCATTAACCGTGATGGATACTGTTGGGGCACGCTGCGCTGCAGAGGCCGGGCCGATAATACGGATCGCCGGATGCTGATTGAGAAACTCAAGCAGCGGCTGCAGAGTGGTCAGTTCGGCCTGATGCAGCAGATCGCGTACCGCCTCAGCTTTTTGCGTGGCACTGGCCTCTGGCTGGTCGGGAAAGTGATGTTGGTAAATAGCGGCAAAATAATCGGCGACCCCTTTGGCGGCTGCCACTTGCGCGTGATCTGGTCCGGCCGGATAAAGACGTTTTTCACGAAATTCACCATTGAAATAGTGGCCCTGATTAGCCAGCTTGGACGCCATGTCTGACTGAATGACCATCACGCCCAGATGGGGGCCGAATACCTTGTAAAGGGAAAACAGATAGATGTCGCAGCCCAGTGCTTTGACATCCGGCAGACCATGTCCTGCAAAAGAGACGCCATCCACTATCGTGCGCACATCATGTCGACGGGCCAGCGCGCAGATATCCGCGACCGGATTGATATGACCCAGGATATTGGAGCAGTGCGGAAATGTGAGTAACTTAGTTGCTTTAGTCAACAAGGGCTGCAAGGTGTCTAGCTCAAGCATGCCATTCACAGGATTGACGCTCCACTCTTTGACCACAATACCGCGCTCTGCCAGTCGGCGCCAAACGCCGCTGTTGGCCTCGTGATCCTGGTTAGTGACTACGATTTCATCGCCGGGTTGCAGCCATCCCATGACCGCATTGGCCAGTACATACGTGTTTTGCGAGGTTGACGGGCCAAAATAGATCTCGTCTGGCGCTGAGTTTAACCACGGTGCAAGCGCCTGGTAGCTGGCATCCATCCATTCACCTGCCTTAGCCGAAACCGGGTTGGGGTAATAAGGCTGCACTTTGAGCTGGTGGAAGTATTGGTCAAATTTCTCCAGTACCTGACGGCATAAATAAGAGCCGCCGGCGTTTTCAAAGAAGGCTTTATCGTGCAGAGAAGGTTCGGCAAACGCCGGAAATTGCTGGCGTACAAAATCCATATCGAGTGTAGTCATGGTTTCTATCCTTGGAGCTGAAAGGGTGAAAGGCTTGCTGGTGGTCATGAGAGCAAGCGGTAACTTAGCTTTCAGTATACGCTTTGATATATGCCGCTTTCTTGGCAACCTGAACTTGAAATACAAGGCTGAATGCGATAAATCAGTCATAAAATGGATTTATAAGGTATACATCGTGCAATCTATTGCGTTAGACCGCCAGGATGTTCGCATTCTGGAATTGTTGTTGCAGGACAGCCGTATTGCGCGGCTTGAACTGGCGGAAGCGGTTAACCTTTCGGCATCGCAGTGCTTTCGCCGTCTGAAACGGCTGGAAGAATCGGGGATTATTGAACGCTATTCCGTGGTGTTGAACAGTGCGAAAGCGGGCTTTGATATCAACGCACTGGTGATGGTGCAGTATCGTAAATCTGAACCGGATGCGCGCCGGCAGTTACTCGATTTAATCGCGCAGACGCCGATCATTCATGAGTGCTATTCCATCACCGGCGACAACGATTTTGCCCTCAAGGTCAGTTGCACTACCATGAGCGAATTTAACCGCCTGATTAATGAAACTCTGCAAACCCGTTTTATTTCCGGCATGCACTCTTACATGCTACTGGAGTGCTTTAAGCATCAGGTGGCGTTGCCGCAAACAGTGACAAAATAAAAGCCCCTTACGGGGCTTCAGCGTGTTGATTAACGAGCTTCTTTTAGTATTTTTTTCGGCTCTTTGCTTTTCATCCACAACATCAGAGCAGCGAGTACCACAAATGGCACGACAGGATCGAGCAGTGTGCCCTGTTTACCGAAGATCAGGTTCAGGAGCATCACGATGCTGGCACCAATTGCCCAGGCAATGGTTGAGGATACCGACCAGATTTTCAGTTGATCCGACAGCTCGGTAATCCCCAGAGTACGGCTGATAATGTGGAAGTAGGAGTCATTAAGGTGAGAAAAACCTACCGGACCTACCGCACATGCCAGAGCGACAAAGACCGGATCCAGACCTAATGTTTCCACCAGTGGCAGCGTCATAGTGGCGGCGACCATCATAGAGGCGGTTGCAGACCCCTGGATAAGGCGCAGCATGGATGCAATCGCCAGCGGTACTAACAGGGGCGGAATACCACTGCTGGCAATCGCCTCTGCAACCTGAGGGCCGGCACCAGACGCTTTCAGTACCGCGCCCATAGCGCCGCCACAGCCGGTCACGACCAGAATCAGGCCAGTGGTCGACAAAGCATCGTCCATCGAACCGACCATATCTTTGCGATCGATATTGCGGGTGAGGCCATACAGAGCAAGCAGTACACCAATACCGACCGCAACGACCGGGTTACCCAGCAAAGAGATTATGGCATAGAACAGTGAATCATCTTTAGTTACCAGTGTATTTACCAAAATCAGAACGATAGGCAGCAGAATCGGGCCAAATGACAGGAAATTACCTGGCAGATGACGGTCGTCGGTTTCCTGAACTTTTTCCAGGTTCGCCCAGTCGGCCTGGCTGGTAATCCAGTTTTCACCATTCGGGACACGGTAGTATTCTTTGCCTACTTTACGGATGTAGATTAGGGACAACAGCATCATAGGTACTGACACAATCAGGCCCCACAGCATGTACACACCCAGATCCACATTAAGGATACCCGCAACAGCGACCGGGCCCGGAGTTGGCGGGACCATAGCATGGGTGATCAGCAGGCCCAGAGCCAGTGTTACACCAAGGCCAACGGCAGACTTGCCTGTATTGCGCGAAATAGCGCGAACAAGGGAATGAAGAATGATGTAGGCAGAGTCACAGAAAACCGGTATAGCAACCAGCACGCCGGTAAACCCGAGAGCAACGTCCTCACGTCCTTTACCGCACAGTTTCACAAAGGTTTTGGCCATGCGTACCGCCGCGCCGGAGCGTTCAAAACAGGCGCCCATGATCACCCCAAAGGCAATGATCAGACCAATACCACCGAGCACTCCTCCGAAGCCGGATTTGATCGCATTCACCAAATCAGTCGGCGCCATGCCAGCAAATAAGCCCATGATAATACTGGCGATGATCATTGCCAGTGCTACCGGGATACGAGTCTTGATGATCATAACCATCATGGCCAGGATCCCAAGGATAATACCAATTAAAGCAGCGTCCATCTTTCTGTCCTTTTTATAATTTGTCCGTCTTACGGTTGCATATGGCCCTGCCTTTGCCGCCAGGGCAGGCATTCGCAGGGGAGTTGCTCATGAGTTACAGGTAAGGTTTAACCCAATCCAAACCTTGCTCTGTGGTGGTTTTCGGTTTGTACTCACAACCGATCCAGCCGTCGTAGCCGGAGTCGTCGAGCACACCGAACAGGTATGGGTAATTGGTTTCGCCATCACACGGTTCATTGCGGTGTGGCACGGAAGCAATCTGGATATGACCGGTAAACGGTGCCAAATCGCGGATCAAGATGTCTAAGTCCCCGTCCATGATCTGGGCATGGTAGAGATCCAGTTGCAGTTTGACGTTTGCGCGGTCAACCTGCTTGATGAGTTCCACCGCCTCGCGCTGATGGGCAACGAAATAGTTCGGCACATCACGGCTGTTGAGTGGTTCTATCATCAGTTCAATACCATGTTCGGCTAAGATGTCAGCGGCATAGCGGATGTTGGCGATAAAGGTCTCGACATGCTGCTGCCGGCTGTAGGCCGGATCAATGATGCCGGACATGGCATGCACTTTCTTACACCGCAGCGCTTTGGCGTACATAACCGCCGTGGCTACGCTTTGCTTAAATTCCTCTTCGCGGCCAGGCAGGGCAGCCAGACCTTTCTCGCCGTTATCCCAGTCACCCGGGGGCATGTTAAACAGCGCTTGTTCGAAGCCATATTTAGCCAGTTCATCGGCCAGCACTTGTGGCTCAAACGCATACGGAAACAGAAATTCAACCGCTTTGAAGCCAGCCTGATGCGCTTTGGCAAAACGCTCCAGGAACGGAACTTCGGTAAATAGCATGGTGAGGTTTGCTGCAAATTTAGCCATTATTTGCCTCTCCCTTTCAGGTCTTCCACTTCTGCGTCAGTCAGGTAGCGGATCGGATGTTTATCAAGCAGGAACATCAGACGTGCGGTCTCTTCCAGTTCTTCGGCGTTATCGACCGCATCTTCCAGGTCGGAGCCAGTCACCACCGGTCCGTGGTTGGCGAGCAGAAACGCACGGTAATCGGCGGCGCGTTTAGCCAGTTCCTCGGCGATGCGTGGTTCGCCGGGACGCAGATAAGGGATCACCGGCAGCTGACCGATGCGCATCACGTAGTACGGCGTGAACGGACGAATAGCATTATCTGAATCCAGGTTATCGAGGCACGACAGTGCGGTCAGATAAGTAGAATGCAGGTGCACAATCGCATTGCAGTTCGGATTATTGCGGTAAATTGCCAGGTGAAACGCGACCTCTTTCGATGCGCGTCTGCCGGATATCAGATTGCCTTCAATATCGACCACCGACAGCTCTTCAGCCACCAGGCGGCCAAACGATGAGCCGGTTGGTGTCGCAAGAAAATTGCCATCCGGTAGTTTCAGAGACAGGTTTCCCGCCCCGCCGGTTGCGTAGCCGCGTTCAAACATAGAACGCGCAAGACGCACCATTTGTTCTCTCAGTTGTTGTTCGGTCATGAATAAAAATCCTGCGCAGTGGTAAAGAACGGCTCATCGCCAAAATTGCCTGACTTCAGTGCCAGAGACAGTGAGCCATCGATAGATTTCACCCAAGGCACGCCCGGGGCGATTTGCGGCCCGATATGGAAACCTTTGACACCCAGGCTTTGGGTGACGGTGCCGGAGGTTTCTCCGCCCGCGACAATAAAATTGCGTACGCCGAATTCCTGCAGCTGATGAGCCAGACGGCTGAAGAACAGCTCAACCGCTTGGCTGGATACGGCTGAACCATAACGAGACTGAATTTGTTGCAGTTTGTCTGCGTCTGCAGTGGCGTACACCATAGGAGCGCGAGCGTTGTTCAGGTTGGCGGTAACCCACTCAAACACCTGCTGAACGTAATTGTCATCGTTCAGACAAGCCTCGACGTCAACCGCGAGTGATGGGGCTAATGCTTGGTAATGCTTGACCTGCTTGTTGGTCATCAGTGAGCAGGAGCCGGACAGCACGACACTGGAGGCGGCCTGTGGCAGGCCTGCCGCTTTGGCATCGCTCTGATCGGCCAGATGCTGCGCCCAGTTGTGAGCAATGCCTGCCGCGAGGCCAGAGCCTCCGGTAATCAGTTTGAGTGATTTGGCTGCCTGACCCAGAGTGGTCAGGTGTGCACTGTTGAAAGCATCCACCACCGCGTAGCGCTTACCGCTTTGCTGCAGCGTTGCGAACTGTTCGACTACCGCCTGCGCGCCTTGCTCGATCACTTGATAGTTGACCAGACCGGTTTCACCTTTGGACTGGCGATTCATCAGGCGAATCACACTGGAATCAGTCATTGGGGTCACCGGATGATGACGCATGCCGGATTCATTGAGTGGTTCGCCCAAGACAAACAGATGACCATTAAATACCGTGCGGCCGTTGACCGGCAGAGCAGGGCACACAATGGTGAAAGATTCATTGAGGGCGTCGAGCAGGGCATCGGTCACAGGACCAATGTTGCCTTGCTCGGTGCTGTCGAACGTCGAACAATACTTGAAATAGAACTGCTGGCAGCCCTGATCTTTGAGCCAGTGCAATGCCGCCAGTGACTGGCTGACCGCCTGTTCGGCCGGGCATGAGCGTGATTTAAGGCTGATCACGACTGCGTCAGCATCCACCTGAGTTTGTGCGTCCGGTACGCCATTCAGCTGTACGGTGCGCATACCGTTTTCAACCAGAAAGCCTGCGATATCAGTAGCGCCGGTAAAATCGTCTGCGATGACTCCGAGTAACATCATTATTTCTCCGTGCCAGGTAGGTTGATACCATCAAAGATTTTGATCACGGCACTGTCATCTTGCTGGCCGTAACCTGAGTTGCTGGCCGAAGTAAACATGTTGAGTGCGGTACTGGCCAGCGGTAGAGGAAAGCGCAGATCTTGCGCCGTGTCGGCAACCAGATTGAGATCTTTGACGAAAATATCGACCATGGATTTTGGTGAGTAGTCGCCGTCGACGACGTGTTTCATGCGGTTCTCAAACATCCAGGAGTTACCGGCGGCATTGGTTACCACGTCGTACATCAGATCGAGTGGAATATTGGCACGTGCGGCCAGTGCCATCGCTTCAGCACCGGCGGCAATGTGCACGCCCGCCAGCAGTTGATGAATGATCTTCACGGTGGCACCCAGGCCTATTTCAGTGCCGATGTTGTAAACTTTGCCCGCGGTGGCTTCCAGTACCGGTGCCAGTTTGGCAAACGCCTGCTCTGAGCCTGACGCCATGATGGTCATGTCACCGGCTTCGGCCTTGACCGCACCGCCGGATACCGGCGCATCCAGCATCAACAGATCATAGGCATTCAGGCCGGCTTCAATCTCTTTTGCATCCTGGGCTGAGATGGTCGCTGATACCATCACCGCGGTTTTCGGTTTCAGGCTGGCAGCCAGGCCAGAATCAAACAGTACGGCTTTAACTTGTTTGGCGTTGATCACCAGCAGCAGTACCGCATCTAAGTCTTGAGCGAACTGCTTGGCATCATTGGCGACGGCTTTGGCACCGTAGCTACCTAACGTTTCCAGTGCCGTCGGGTTGAGGTCGACACCGTATACATCCAGTCCGGCGCGCACACAGGATTTCGCTGCACCCATTCCCATCGAGCCTAAGCCGATAACAGCAACTGATTTAACTGTTTGATTATCCATGTGAATATCTCGCTCTAATCGTGTTAAAAATGTTAATTTGTGTTCTTTGGTGTGATTATATGTGAATTTGTGCGCATTTTCCTGTGGTGTTACTCACAAAAATTACCATCCAGTAACAGTAATGTGAAAAATAGCCCCTGAATCACAGTGATATGAGCAGAGTAGAGCATGTTTCGAGGGACTGTTTCACAATAGTTAACACAACTTCACAGATGTCAGCTTGGTTGATAAGATGGGGTTATCATTACTTGTCACGTAAGCCACTATGATTCCAGCAGAACGCCACAAAACCATTTTGTCCCTCCTTTCACAGCAAGAAGTCATCAGCATCAATGAGCTGGTTGAGCAGTTGGCTGTATCACACATGACGATTCGGCGTGATATCGCCAAGCTGGAAAAGCAGGGCAAGGTGCTGTCTGTGTCGGGAGGAGTGCAACTGAGTAGTGTGTTACATCATGAACCTTCCCATGATGCTAAGGCGACCCAGCACGCCGATGAAAAAGCCCAGATTGGCCAGATAGCCAGTCGGCTGGTGCCTCGCAATGCGACCGTCTATTTAGATGCCGGTACCACGACGCTGGAGATCGCACATCATTTAGCGGCGCGGGATGATCTGCTGTTCATCACCAACGATTTTGTGATTGCAGCTTATTTAATGCATAACAGCGACAGCGATCTGTATCACACTGGCGGACGAATCGACCGCGAGAACCAATCCTGTGTGGGAAGCAAAGTGGCGGATTTTCTGGCCGGTATGAATGTGGATGTGTCGTTTGTCTCGACTTCTTCCTGGAACCTGCGCGGTATTTCCACTCCGAGTGAGCCGAAAGTGATTGTGAAAAAATCCGTGGCGGCTGCGGGGCAAAAAGTGATTCTGGTGTCTGACTCTTCTAAATATGGCAAAGTGGCCGCGTTCCATGCACTCGATATTCAAACTTTCGATGCCATTATTACCGATAGCGCATTCCCGGACAGTGTTCGTCAAGATCTCGAAGAGAAAGGCATTCAGGTTCTGATGACTCCGGGGGACGACGTGCCTCAGATCCGTTCTGCGTGAGAAGCAACCGATGACAAGCCACGTGAGGCCAGTGAGCGGATAAACAGTGTTGCGGTAAATCGTTTAAGTTATGCACAACTTGCAGTTTTTCGCTGATATATAACGCATGCAGTATAATTTTCATTATTCATCTTCCTCTCTGCACGATAAAGTATAAGGACTGGCGGCATACTGGTTGTCGCTTTATTGTCACAGCGTCAAAGGAGAGGGATTTGAAATACGATGTCGTGGTAGTCGGGGCCGGTTCGATGGGAATGGCAGCAGGTTATTTCCTGGCCAGACAAGGTAAAAAAGTACTGCTGATGGATGCGTTTGATCCGCCTCACCATCATGCCAGTCACCATGGTGAAACCCGCATCATTCGTTACGCTTACGGCGAAGGCAAAGAATATGTTCCGCTGGCATTGCGGGCAAAGGCGTTATGGGAAGAACTGGAACTGCACAGTGGCCAATCGCTGTTCCTGCAGACCGGTGTGCTCAATATGGGCGAAGAGAGCTCGCGCTTCATTCAGACTCTGATTGCCAGCGCTGAAAAATACCAACTGCCGCTGGAAATTCTCAATGCCGAACAAGTGCACGCGCGTTTTCCGGGCATTACGTTACCAGAAAACTACATCGGCTGTTTTGAATCGACATCGGGTGTGTTGCGCTGCGAAGATTGCATCGCCGCCTATCGCGATCTCGCTCTGGCGCACGGTGCAGAGCTGCTGGCTTATCATCCGCTGCAGGATATTAAAGCCGATGACCAAGGCGTAACCTTATACAGCGAAGATAAAATCATTCGCGCCGATAAAGTGATTATTTCAGCCGGGGCCTGGGCGACCAAACTGATGTCCAAGCTTGATTTTGCCCTGCCGATGCAACCCAACCGCAAAACGTTTGCCTGGTTTGAAGCCGATGAAGAGATTTACGGACAAACTGTATTTCCTGCTTTCTCGTTCGATTCCCCACAAGGGATCTACTACGGCTTTCCGAGCATTGACGGCGCGGGGCTGAAGATGGGGCGTCATGACGGTGGTGAACGTCAGGATCCGGATCAGGAGATTGCCGAGTATGATACGTTGACTGACAGTGTGGATCTGGAACGATTTTTAGCGACTGTAATGCCGCAAACGCAGGGTCTGATGTATGGCAAAACTTGTATGTACAGCATGACGGCCGATGAACACTTCATTATTGATACCCACCCGCAACATGACAATGTGATTATTGCGGCTGGTTTCTCTGGTCACGGTTTCAAGTTTGCCAGCGTGATTGGTGAGATTTTGAGTGACTTGGCTGCCAAAGGGGCAACCGAGCACGATCTCTCGCTGTTTTCACTGCAGCGTTTTCGCTGAGGCTGAATGACATACGACAGCGCAGGAATTGTGTAGAAAGGAAGCGAGCGCTTCCTTTTTTCATCTCTGACTGTGTGTTATCCGGCGACTTTTATATCGTGTTGCCAGCTCTGGGCAAGAAAATCGATAAACTGGCGCACAAGTGGCGTCTGGTAGCTGCGCGATAAATAGACCGCCCATAAGCCACTGCTCGGGGAATGAAACTCAGGCAGCACCCGCATCAGTTCGCCGCTTTCCAGATAGGGGTTAGCCAAATCACAGGGTAACCAGACAATGCCGTTGTGGCTGAGTGCGGCGCGGCGCAAAATCGCCATATCGTTGGCACTGATCGTTCCGCTCACTTTGACGGAAAAATGTTGGTTATCCCTGACAAAATCCCATTCATGCCCGGTGAGATGGACGAAGCAGTTATGCCGCGCCAGATCGCTCGGCTCAACAATTGGATTATGGCTTGCGAGATATTGCGGACTGGCACAGACCACGGTATCAACGATGATTAAGCGGCGGGCGATCAGGCTGGCATCCGGTTGCTGGGTAAAGCGCAGCGCAACATCGATCCGGTCATCGACCAGTTGTGACAGGCGATCTGAGGCCAGAATATCAATCCTTACCTGAGGGTGCAGTTCGGTAAATGCTTGCACGGTATCGAGCAGCAGGTGCTGGGCGAGACCTATCGGCGCTGAGATGCGGATGCTGCCGTTCAGTGACTGCGCCTGTTCCAGCGCGCGAATCTCCAGTTCTGCTGTCTGGTCGAGGATCTGTTCACAATGTCTCAACGCTTCTTCACCAGCAGCGGTCAGGCTGACCTTACGTGTGGTGCGATGTAAAAGGCGTTGTTGCAGCCAGTCTTCCACTTCCTGTACATGGCGTGAGACCTGTAAACGGCTCAGATTCAGATTATCGGCGGCTTTGGTGAAACTGTTGGTATTGGCCACTTCAACAAAGCTGCGCATCGCGGTCAGTCGATCCATAGTGATGCCTGATTAGTAACTTAGATAGATACAATCTACATCATTTATGCGCATTTATCACCAGATCTCGAGCGACTATACTGGTTTGCGTTGATTAAATCTAATTCGATTCCATTGAGGAGTATCAAGATGAAAGTAGCAGTATTCGGTGCAACAGGTTGGATTGGCAGCCACATCGTTGAAGAAGTGAAAGCACATGGTCATGACGTGGTTGCCATTGCCCGTGACCCGTCTAAAGTGACCGCAGAAGGTGTCGAAGTGCGCCAATTTGATTTGAGCGGTGATGCGAAGCTGGCTTCGGTACTGGAAGGCGTGGATGCGGTGATTGCTTCTATCGGCGGCCGTGCGGCGGGTAACCACGAAATCGTTGCCAATACAGCGAAAAACATGCTTGAGCAACTGCCTGCAGCCGGTATTGAGCGTCTGCTTTGGGTTGGCGGCGCCGGTTCACTGGAAGTGGCTCCGGGTATTCAGCTGTTCACCGTACCTGACTTCCCGGCTGAGTATAAGTCTGAATCTCTGGCTCAGGGTGACGCTTTGCAAGTATTCAAAAACAGCGACAGTGCCGTGCAATGGACGTTCATCTGTCCGGCTGCAGAGATCTTCCCTGGCGATAAACAAGGCGCTTACCGCGTGACTGTCGACCAGTTTATGACTGACGCAGAAGGCAACAGCCGCATCTCTGTTGCTGATTACGCGGCGGCGCTGGTCGATGAGCTCGACAGTGGCAACCATCTACGTCAGCGGATTGGTTTTGCTTACTAGGATTGGTGTTGCTTAATAATTGGTTAGCAAGTCACGTCGATCGTAAGCTACGTCGAACGCAAAGAGTTCGTCACCACAGATTCGTCCGCCTGTTTGGTAACCCGATTTGCCAATTGAGTGAGACGCAGCCAGCCGCAAGGCTGGCTTTTTCGTATCTGCTCAACTTGAGTTGCAATCAAAGCAGTAAGTGCTTACTTTTTGTCCGCGCCTTAAAATCTGGCGTCGTGTGTCAGATAGGGCTGCCATCACGTTTGCCATAAACGGAGGATAGAGCAGGGGGCGATAATTCCACTGGTGGTGTGAGAGAGTAATAAAGTCTCATACTAAAATGGCAGCGTTCTCAGTCGATACGCTACCATTCCTAAATCGAAAATGCCCCAAAATTTGTTAGCAACGACGATTCGTTCAGTCTCGTTATGAAAGTTTGACATAGATTTTATCATCCATGCGGTGCCTCAAAGGTATAGGCTTTGTCAGATTGACTAATGAGTTAGCATGAGATAAGTTATTGACTTGAGGCTAGATGGAAGCCTGCTCACTCCAATAAGGCAAACTCTTTCGAGAACCATAATCCTAAATTGTATATTTTGTTCTTATTTGTTTCGGCGGGAAGATGAAAATTAGGAGTGGATTTACTTGGCTTTTCGTCTAGGGATCTAAGAACATGAATATTACTCAATCTTTCATTTCAAATATCAAAAAACGAGCTAAAAAAATTCAAGTTGATTCAGATATTAAGCATACCCAAGCACTTGAATTAGCGGCAAAAGAAGCTGGTTTTCCCAATTACTATGCACTATTACAGCATTCTAAAAAAGCTAACAACCACAAAGCTAACATAGTTAATGCAAATAAAGGTATGGATGGTGTTAATAAAGAATTCGCGATGGCTCAAGGCAATAGAGGTAAGCAGCTTAATCCAAATCAGTACAGCTCTCTATTGGTGACCTTTGATGATGATCTAATGGTCAATGAGTTAGAGTATGAAGGCACGACTCCCAAACTTATTAGACGTAACTTTAAGACCGAGTATCTCGATAAAGGTTTTGCAACTGATATAGGTGCAAGGATACTAAGTTTCGCTGAAGTTAAGCACCGTGACTTGGATATAGGTTACGGTTCAAGATTACACGAGTGGGGATACATCTGTGTTGAGTTCTTGCGAAACAAAAACAACCCTTGGACTATTGAAGACGCTAATAAAATTGCAAAAGAACGTATAGGATCTAAATTTGGCTCTTGCTACCGTGAATTCTTTTTCATCGATGGAAAATATGTAAATAACCACATCGATGATGAAAGAACTTTAGCGTTAGACCTCGGAGATGATATACAGTATTGCCCAGCAATTGATGGTTATCATGACAACTATAGCTAAATACTAACTAACTTAATTAGTCCAGTTTAGAGTCAGCTGCTTCCTAGCTGGCTCACCTTTGCCCCATTTCGTGCTGGAGAAGGTAAATGCGCCCCGTCTAACTTCAATAGTTTTTCATAGATTTTCTAATACCAAAGAACTTTTCCGAGACAATCAGTTAAGAGTGCAACTCAAACTAACTTCGCGCGTTGATTTTGTCTTGTAACATTTCGATAGCAAGCTTTAAGTTTTCTTGTCTCTGATCATCAGCAGCCAAACGCAATACAGCTTGGATGATTGGGTCAACCTGTGTTCGGCCTCCCTCTTCGTGGTAGCGCAACAACCCACACACTTCGATGGTTTTCCATCCTTTACCATGCTTGTCCCCCTTATGCCTATAGGTTATCCCAGGCACCAGTGCGGTGATGTGGTCTTCGTACCTATCGTAGTGTGCATGGACGATAGTGTAACTCGATGACCGAGCGGGGAATTTGCTATAAGTAGGGGATTTGGTAATTAACGATGTACCTTTGTATCCATTACATTCTTTACAGGAGACACAGAGGTTCTCTGGGTGAAACATCCACTTATCAAAATTGTTTTTGTGCATGATATGTTCTAAATCCCAATCCCCACCATGCAAGGAAGGTTTGTGAACCTTACAATAAGCACAGCAATATTCTTGCTGTTCGATGTAATGTCGTTTCATTCTAGCTTTGAGTTCTGTCACCGCCGGATCCGCCCATTTTTCATCAGGGGATACGTTTTTTTCCAACACGCTTGTGATGATCGCTTCGTCATCTTCGTTCAGAGCAAAAGGGGTCATAGATACCCTCCTGCCAACAAAGTCGAGCGCATAATTCCCAGTAAGACTCTGACTTTATCGTGTTCTTCCAATTGAGATTCAAAGCTCAATAGCCAATTCGCAGTTATTAACGTTTCTTCGGGAGGGTTTTCTCTCTTACAGACAGAATCCAAGACCTCAATAATTTGAGTAATCAAATATTCATTGTTATTGCCTGGATTATGGAACAACGTGGCCAACTGATAATCTGCGGAGCGCTCTTTATGAGGGCGAGCATCAATTAACTTGCGATTAACCATATCGTACACGCAACTATTTGAAGCGGAGATGTCTGATACAATTAAGGGAGAGTGCGTTGCGATAAGAAAATGGCACCCTTGATAGCCTGAAAATGAGTCCTTAAGAATGTCTACAAACTTCTCTTGCCATTGCGGATGAAGGCTGATTTCAGGTTCATCGATGCAGATCAGTGCATCATCTTCTATAGAAGAAATAATACCCAAAAAGAGCAAGAATAAGCATTGTTCGCCAGAACTACGCTTAGCTAAGCCCGTCAGAGGTACATCTGATATATCAAGATCGTCTACATAATTTGAGGGACTTTTTGTGTGACGAACTGTCTCAAGATTTTCTAGCTCGATAAGTCCAGCCCTAAGCAGAGTGGAAACGACGTGACGATCAATGTCAACGTCAGAAAAGGTCTCTTCGTGTTTTCTTAAGTGTTTTAATGTAAAAGCATTGCGATCTAAAGAAAGAAGGAATTCTGGTTGTTTGTAGATTTCTTCACAATATTGGATTAGTCGAGGGCGTTCAGAATTCTGTGTCAGCTAATTTTGGCTAAATATCTAAGACGTCATCCAAGCGACCTTCAAAATGAATCGCCAGTTGAGACAATGTCATATTCCAATTCTGTATTGGCATTGTCCATTTGTTAGAAGCATTCAATATCCCAGCATACAGTAGCTTGAGCAAGCTATTTTCATTTGGGAACCCTCCCTTAGTTTTGGTCAGTTTGCGGAATTGGCGATGTACGGCTTCAATAGCATTTGTCGTGTAAATAGCCTTTCGGACGTATTCTGGATATTTGAAGTAAACCGATAAATTTGCCCATTTGTTCCGCCAGGAACGAATCACTATTGGGTATTGCTGTCCCCATTTGGCTTCCAAACGATCCAACTCCATCTCGGCCGCTTCTTTACTCACAGCCCGATAGACTGGCTTCAAGTCGGCCATAAACGCCTTCTGATGCTTAGAGGCAACATATTTCATAGAGTTACGGATTTGGTGAATGATGCATTGCTGAACTTCTGTATCAGGATAGATGGTTGCTATCGCTTCTGGGAAGCCTGTTAGCCCATCTACGCAGGCGATCAAGATATCTTCAACGCCACGGTTATACAAATCTGTCAGCACTGATAGCCAATAGTTTGCCCCTTCTGACTCTGATAGGTACAGCCCAAGAAGTTCCTTTTTACCTTCAATGTTTAACCCTAGGATTGTGTATATCGCTTTACTGACATAGCGTCCGTCTTCTTTAATTTTGTAGTGGATTGCATCGAGCCAGACAAACGGATAGAGCGCATCGAGCGGACGTTGCTGCCACTCCTTCAGTTCAGGTATCAAACGGTCGGTAACACCTGTGATGGTGGCCTCAGAGACATCAATGCCATACATATCTTCGACGTGACCACGGATATCACGGTAGCTCATACCGAGCGAGAACATGGATAGGATCTTACGGTCGATCTCATCGGTCAATTTAGTCTGGTTCTTCTTAACTAACTGGGGTTCAAATGTTCCAGAGCGGTCGCGTGGGGTATCCAGTTCAAACGTGCCGACAGAAGACTTAATCGTTTTCTTGCTTGAGCCGTTCTTACGGTTAGGTTGCTCATCACCTTCAAGGTGCTGTTCGAGTTCTGCTTTCAAAGCAGCTTCTGTGATTTGTTTAATGAGCGGAGTTAAGAAGCCATCTTTACCTGTCAGGTCTTGGCCTGACTGAAGGGCTTTAATAGCTTGTTCTAGATCGAAGTCTTTGTTCATGTGTCATTCCTGTTTTGTATATCATACTGAAATGACACAGATTTCTAAACACTACCGATTAGTCCAAGGATTTCTTCTTGTTCATATTCTTCTAGGGCTTCCTTCAGTATCAGAGCTGTTTTTGGCTGTAATTGTTGGCCATTTTGCAAATTTGTAAAGTCATCGCTAGAAATAGCCACATTAAAACGCAAACGCAATAAACCACCAAAATCGAACTTATGCAGGAAATTTGTTAACGCAGCAAGTTTTCTCGTTTCAAATTTTTCGTTGCCCAATAATTGTTGAATTGCTTTCGATGCGATACGTGTTGAAGGTGCTTGAAATGGTGAATAAGGTTTAGAACCTACGTAGGCATAAAACCCGTTTTGTCGAATGTCCTTCTTGTTCTTCCATCTTTGTTGGAACTTTTCAAACTGACTCGTTGACGCTGCAATCAACTTTCTTGGTAAAGGAAGGCCGAACCTTTCCCCTAATAGACTCCACTGAGCAGAATATTCCTTTACATCACGGACTGCTGTAGCTACGTTAGGTTTGTCGCTATTGAGCAACTGAGAGTACATTTCTTGATAATAAGCACAAGTATCAACTAACAGTTGCGTTTTTCCACACCCGTTATTTCCTATTATTACAGTAAAAGCGTTCTCTTCAGTTGGCCCCAAATGCCAAAGCTCATGATTTGCTATAGTATTAACTCTGAATCCCATGTGATTATCCACACTATCCGATTGCATTAATATGGAATTTCTCACATATAAGTTAGTAAGTATAGTAGTTGCGGCCTGTTGGCAGTTAATTGTACGTTTGCCATACTTCTAGTTATTCGTCATGAGCTAAATTAGTAAAGTTGCTAGCACGCTTTTGTCCAGAAACGTTTTTCAACGGATGATGAAGACAACCAGTATGATGCTTTAATATTCAGCGGTAGCCCGATTCAGACTTGGTTGTAGAAATTAGTATGAATCCTTTTTTTGGGGTTACGTGTCATTTAGAACGGTACGAACAGGGTTACTTGGCTGTTTAGTATGAAGCTTTACTCCTCTCCCACAGGTGGGCGCTTTAACAGGCAAACGGGTGTCTCAGGCTATGAACGGCACTGAATAAATCTCAATGCGACACGTTTTTATTGCGAAAATCCATTAACCTGTTAACGTTCAAAAGTCATGCAACAGCATGACTTTTTTCATTTCTTTCTAGCGTTCGCGGCTTAACAGCAGTTTATTCTGATTATAAAAAGGCATCATCATGGACTATTTCAGCAGTACGGTACTTCTTGCTATGTTTCTTATCTTTGTCGGTTCGTTTGTGCAAACGGCGATTGGATTTGGCCTGGCGATTGTTGCTGCACCGCTGCTGATCATGGTATCGCCTGACTATGTACCAGCGCCGATTTGTCTGGTGGCACTGTTTATTTCGCTGTTGAGTGCATTCAAACATCGCAGCAATATTTCCATCGGCGGCCTGAAAATGGCGCTGATCGGTCGTATTCCGGGCTCGATTGCCGGCGGAATGCTGCTGGTGTGGGTCTCCACAGAAGTACTGACTTTATGGCTTGGACTGCTGGTACTGTTTGCGGTAGCGGTCAGCCTGCTACCGTTTCGAATTGAGCCGACCCCGGCCAGGATGGGCGTTGCCGGTTTCTTCTCCGGCTTTTTTGGTACCAGCAGCGCGATTGGTGGTCCGCCGATGGCTTTGCTGTTGCAGCATCAGGAAGCCAATCAGTTGCGCGGCAACTTATCGGCCTTTTTTGTTTTCAGTTCCATCATCTCACTGTTGGTTCAGATCCCGACCGGCTTTCTGACCGTGCACCACTTACTGATCACGATTCCGCTTATCCCGTCAGCGTGGCTCGGTTACGTATTGGCGCGCAAAACGACTCAGACGCTGCCGAAAGAAAAAATCCGATCCGGCGCGCTGGTATTGTGTTTACTGAGTGGCTTGACCGCGCTGATGAAAGGCCTGATGTAAGTGTTTACTCTACTTGTACCTTCTGGCGTTCATCGTGTGTTAATCATACTCCCGGATAATCGATGACTCGCCTACAATGAAAAGACGAACAACAATCTTGATGACAGAGAGGTAAACAGTCAGTGCTGAGAGCAATTGGTAACATTATCTGGTTTTTATGCGGCGGCGTGGTGATGGGCCTGGCGTGGTGGTTTTTCGGCTTGCTGGCGTTTATCAGCATTATCGGAATCCCTTGGGGACGTGCCTGTTTTGTGATCGGGACCTTTTCCTTCTTCCCGTTCGGTCAGGAGGCGATTTCACGGCGGGAACTGAGCGGTGAATACGATATCGGTACCAGCGAATTTGGTGTGATTGGTAATGTGATTTGGTTTCTGCTGGCGGGGATCTGGCTGGCGCTGGGCCACCTGGCTTCAGCCGTGGCGTGTTTCATTACCATCATCGGTATTCCGTTTGCGCTGCAGCATCTCAAACTGGCGGTGATTTCCCTGGCGCCGATTGGTCAGACGGTGGTGCCGAAAGAGGTCGCAATGCGCGCCAGATATGGTCAGCGCCGTTAACTCTCAGTGAGTGGATCGCTCAATAAGCGTGAATACCAAAAGTACGCAGCCGTGCAGGCAGAATATCGTCTAACTGCTGCACTTCATCTGGATCAATTTCAATCAGGTTGAATTGATGTTCAGTATATAAAGCGCGGGTTTGCTGACGGTCTGTCTCCTCAATAGGAGCGCCGTCTGTTCCCCAGTACTGGATGTACACCTTCCCGGCCGGCAGATAAAAGTCACTCATCACATTTTGTTCAATCGGCAACGGGCGCTGATAGGCGTGCACTAAACCAGCCAGATAGAGCCAGTTGTCGATCAACAGCTCTCCGACCGAACGCACGTAATGGCCGTCCAGTGTGCGGTGTTTGGCTGCAAACTTGTGGCGAAAACTGGCGTACGATTGATCCGTTGCATGTTCATCGGCGTCCTGACCGAGAAATTCAATCACCGACTGGCGTAAATGCGGGTTGTGGCGGATGGAGTCGTGCCAGACGACAAACTTTTGCTCAGAACCTTTATCCTCTCTCTGCTGCGCGCCGACTCGTAAACCGGATGGTGTGGCAATCCAGCCGGCATCGTTTTTTGTCATCCAGCCCAGCTCACTGAACAGCTGATTGATTTTCTTCGGATTGAGTTTGAAATAGTCACCCACCTGCGTCGCGCTCATGGTTTGTCCGCTGGTGGCGCTCAGATCGATGAGCAAATTGTTCGGCCAGACGATAAAAGGTCCGAATTTAGGGTGCCGGGCGTACTCGCCACCGAATTTGGCGCCGAGGTCGGTTAAGATCCACTGATCTTCACAACGGTTGATGTAGCCGGCTTTTTTCAAATCGGCGAACAACTGCTTGGTATCGAGATTTCTCTGTTTCGCCAGCGCTGAAGTGGAGAGTTTGTCTGCCATAGAATCCGCCTTGCCTGATGTGTTGTTGTAAGTGTAACCCGCGTTGATTGCGCTCTCAGATTAGTGTAGGAAAATTGTGAGCAGGTTGAATGATTTACATTGTAAACCAGCCTGTGCTGGCGCGAGGTGATTGTCGTTTGGCCCGGTTGATTGGTAGCATGGCGTTAGTGTGGTGAGAGGCAAGCGGATGATCAAACGAGCAGGAAAAGTGATGTTACTGTTGTTGGCACTGGTGTCGGCCGCCGTCATGTGGCAGCAGGCGCAGCTTGCTGTGCTCGCCATGGCACGCATTGACCCTCTGCCATACACTCGTCAACTGGTAGCCGCACAGCATTATGCAGAGGCTGCTGAGTATCTCGGCTTCTTTATGCAGTATGATTATGTCAGCTCCGATCCCCAAGCCCAGTCTCTGGCGGCCAGTATTGCAGATACCCGCAGTGAATGGCGCTATCAACTGGCGAAATTGCAGCAGGGATTAGTGGACGGAACCAGTGATGAAACCATTGGTCTGACCGCGGCGGTAGTGACGGATTTTCTTGTGATTGGTGATGTACGTGATTTGACCCGGCAGGGATTGAATCTTGTTCGGGGCGAAGAAGTGGATGACACTCTGGTTGCACTGGCGTCGCTCGGACTGCTCGCCAGTGCCGCTCAAATCATGAGTGGTGTTGGTACGTTAGAAACCGCCGGCGCTGCGACTCCGGTGTTGCTGGCCAGCAGCGCCAGTAAAAGTGCGCTGGTCACACTCAAAGCGGCCAGAAAAGTAGGCAAATTACCGCCTTGGCTGGCTAAAACCCTGACCAGTGAAGCTAAACTGGCCCGGCAGTCAAAAAGCCTGGCTGGTGTTTCTGAGTTGTTGGGGGATGTCAGCGTGCTGGCCAATACACGTGGTGGGCTGCGGCTGCTGAGTCGTACCGGTAATCAGGCCGAATTGAGCCGAATGGCTCGATTTGTGCAGACCTTCGGCGAGCACAGCGCCATGCTGTATCGCCTTGGTGGCGATGTGGCGCTGCAGATGGCCCATCGGGCGCCGCAACTGGGTAAAAGCACGATAATGCTGGCGGCGACATTCGGCCAGCGCGGGTTGAGAGTGCTGGATAATCTCGGTGCGGTCAGATTTACCAAGTATGTCAGCCGGTCAGCAAAACTCGCCTATAAAGGTGATTTGTTGCGGCTACTGGCCAAATGGTTGCTGCAGTTACCACACTGGTTGCTCATGCTGTTTATCGTCCTGGCGGCTCTGATCTGGTTACCCTGGCACTGGTTTAAACGTCTTTGGGGGCGCAAAACGTTGTCTTGCTGAGTTTTTCATTCTAGAACGGCGGGATGTAATGAACATCCCGTGTTCCGTCTTATCATTCCTGTTTAACCCCATAAAATGTCAGTCAGGCATCGCAGTGCATGTCGCTGCGATGACCGCTCTGCACGCTCTGACTGCCAATCAATCGGTGGCTGATAAGCCTGCGCTGCGTCTAAGCAGGGCAGGTATTGACGGTTTGCTGGTGGTAGCAATAGTTTGCATCAGAGCAAAGCTGGGATTATGCACGCCGGCTACATTCAGTTCGTCCAGCATCAGCAGCCACAAACGCGCTGTCATTTGCGCATCCGCCAACGCACGGTGAAAGGTACCGTCATTTTCAATCTGCTTAAAGCGGACTAAATCGCCCAGTTTGTGGGTAGGTGCGTCTTGAATCAGGCGCCTGGCTATCAGCATTGAACAGGCAAATTGACCGCCATAGCGGGTATCAATCCGTTCCAGCTCTGCATCCAGAAAACGCTTATCAAAACTGGCGTTATGGGCTACCAGCGCACTGTCACCGATAAAGTCGGTGAATTCCGCCATCACTTCTGCTGCACTCTCTGCCTGGCTCAGCATGGCGTTACTGATACCGGTATAGCTTTCAATAAAGCCGCTGATCCGAACACCGGGGTTCATCAGGCGCTGGAATGTTGCGCTGATTTCACCATCCACCAGTTTCACTGCCCCAACTTCAATGGCGCGATCACCCATATTCGGTGAGAGGCCGGTGGTTTCAAAATCGAGCACGATAACGGAATGAGCAGGGTGAGACATGGTAAATATCCGGTCAGGAGAAAACCGCAAATTATACTGAATCACACGCTGGTTGGCATTAGGTATTGCCGGCGGCCAAATCCGATTTAACCATGTGTTGTACGCTATCTATATATTTGATAAGTCGCATATGTCTAACTACACTCAATTCGAAAATAACGACGAGTTTTTATACTAATTTTATTTCCTTGAAGGGGTTGGCATGCGAGTTCACTCAATTCGGTTGAAGATGATGATACCCATCTTAATTTTGGCGGTGTTGGTGTTGGCGGCGGTCGGCTTTATGCAGATCATCACTAAAATAGAAGAACGCGCGATGGATAAGCAGGCTAAGTCTTATTTTGAAGCGATCGCCACCGTGTTGAATGCTGACCGGGATATCTATCAGGCGCGGCTGGCCCAGGCGGAAATGTTATCCAATTATGGTAATCGTGCCGAGCAGCAAAAAGTGTTTGACGAGAATGCTCAGCAAGTTTTTGACCGCTTTCAGCGTTTTCGTCATTTACTCAAAGATGAACCGCAACTGATTGCGCCTTTTAGCAATTTTGAAGGCTTATATCAGACCTGGATCTCAAGCAGCCATAGCCTCAACCAGATGTTTACCGCCAATCAGACTTTGATTGCTCAAATGGAGTCCATCGATCAAGACTTTTACTCGTTACGCCATTTACTCGATGTGGCTGAAAAAGAGCTTAGGGCTCACGCAGTCGCAACGGATGGTGCTGTCGTTGACCATGATCTGATGAAGCGCTATCTGGAGGCCGTTGCCGAAGTGCTCAATGCTGACCGCGATCTTTATCAGGCGAGACTGGCTCAGCAGAAAGCGCTGACCCATATCGGAGATCAGGCTCAAAACCGTGAAGAATTTGAGCAGAATGCGTTAGAAGCAATGGGGCGGGTACAATCTTACATGACATTGATGTCCAATGAGCCCGATTATGTCAGGCCGTATGCCCGGTTTAACGAGATTTTTTCTACCTGGTTTAAGCGCAGTGAAGCCTTGCTTGATTCGAAAGTTTTGGCGTTATCGCCGGAGCATCAGGATATCCTGAGTCAGAGTGAGGAGAGTTTTGCTGCCATTCGTGATTTGCTGGACAAGGGCGGAGAAGCGGTTCGCCAGCACGCCCGTTTGATGGAACAGGAAACCGCGCAGGAAGTGGCGAGTTACCAGCGTCTGGCGCTCATCATTGTTGCCGTTGGTTTTGTGATTGCGTTCGGGATTGGTTATTACATGCCCAAACGCATCACCGAAAACGTCAACAGCGTATCACGGCGGATCAAAGAGATCTCAGAGGGAGACGGCGATCTGACTGCGCGGATCAATTCGCAATCCAAAGACGAACTGGGCGATCTGTCACGGGAATTCGATCAGTTTGTTATTAATCTGCAAGGGATCATGCGCATTATTCAGGAAAAAAGCGCGGCGGTGGGGGACTCGACCCATGAGCTGGAACAAGTCGCTGATACCGTGAATCAGATTACCCCGGTGTTGGTTGACTCCAGTGATTCGATTGTCAGTGCGGCGAGCGAGATGTCGGCGTCCAATGAGCAGATGGCGAATGTGGCGTCTGAGACTTCCAATGAATCGAGCCATGCTGCCGAGCATATTCAGCAGGGGCGGGGCGTGATCAGTTCATCGCACAAAAGTATTGACGAGCTGGTACGTAATATCGAAGTGACCATGAATAAAGCCCAGGATCTGGAGAACAATTCAGTGTCTATTTCATCGGTACTGGAGGTTATTCGTGGTATTGCTGAGCAAACCAATCTGCTCGCTCTGAATGCTGCGATTGAAGCGGCGCGTGCCGGTGAATACGGGCGGGGCTTTGCGGTGGTGGCGGATGAAGTTCGCGCCCTGGCCACGCAAACCGGTGAGAGCACCAACAAGATTGAAGAGATGATCAGCCACCTGACACACAGCGTCAATGAGGCTTTTACCAGCATTAAAATGAGTAAGGAAAATGCCAGCCAGACCGTCGATAGCTTCAACCAGGTTGTTGAGGTGTTTGATGCACTGAGCCGGTCGATGAACAATGTACGTGAATTGTCGGAACAGACTGCGTTGGCGACTCAGGAGCAGGCGACGGTATCGAATGACATCAACAAGAACATGATCGCCATGAAAGACCAGACCGATGGGGTTGACCAGGCGTCCAAACAGATTCATCGCCAGTTTAGCGCATTATCGAATTTGTACCGTGAACTGGATGAACAAGTGTCGAAATTCAGAGTGTAAACAGGATGAAGAGCGGATAGTGATGCGAAGCAGAACATGGCAGCAGCTAGCAAGGTAAGGCAGAATTCACGCTATACGAAAAACTAGACAGGAATGAAATAACGAACCTTGTAAACACGCCCGGACGCACAGCATAAGTCCGGGCGCTTTTGTATCTTATTCCGGATAACAGGATATCAGGATGAGCGTTTGTCCGGATTAGGCGGTGTGACTTCGCTGTCCGGTTTATCAAAGTAGGCGGCGAAACCACTGCGGGTCGGTTTATACGGCCAGTAATGATGACCCACTCGGATCACCAGGGTTGCCAGCGCCAGAATCAACGCGGCCAGAGACAGCCAGACAATAAATACCCCATCAATCTCTTTCATCCCCAGAGTGATGTAACGGGCGATAGCCATGATCGCGATATAGATAGGGTAGCGAACCGGTATTTTACCGTGCGAGACAAACTGGTGCACCATGGTCAGCACTTCCAGATAGATAAACATCAGCAGAATATCGGTTAACAATACCGCCTGGGCAGTAAAGATATGCTTAAATTCATTGGCGATGGCGAATAACGTCGCCAGTGTTATCGCGACCAGTAAGACGGCCTCGATAATATGGTAAACCTTTAGAAACAGCTGGGTGAATTTTTTCGATAGTGACGATTCCATTGCTTTACATCCATATCATTAACATTAATGCCATAGTAAGAGGTCTGGGTTGGATTGGCGAGATTTATTGATAATTCAGCCGATTGATTAGGTTTTGGCCTGAGCAGGCTAGCGTACGGATATTGCAGCGAAGTGATCATACCGGTTGTGACTTCTTAGTGGATGGAATATTTTCTCCGCGGATGAAATTGCAGCAGTTAGTCAATCTAATTTTGCATGGCTTCAAATATAAATATTATTTTAAATCAAAAAATAGCCGCTGGAACAGGAGTAGGTTGGATGGGATTGGTTTATTTGAGGGAGTAAAGATGACCACATTCAAAGTATTTCTCAGAGATCTGCTGGGGTTAGTTTTGATTCTTTCTACGGTGCTGGCATTGTTTAGTCTGTTGTTAGATCTGACTGCGTTGTTTGCCTATCTTCATCATGATTCAGGCCATGCCTCATTACTATTGCATGAATCTTTCTATCTGTTGGTGTTTTTTATTCCGCCCTATTTCATTGGGAAATACATCAACCGGGCCGAAGTGGTGCAAGCGGTGGAAGATTTTCTGCTGATGAAAAGTAAGCAGTCATAATACCTTTCCTGCCGCGGACAATATGACCTTTGCTGTCGGGATCAAAGGTCATATTCAGAGGGCTTTACAGCCCCGGCAGATCTAACCTCAAGTACTGGTACTGACCGGATTCAAGGTAGGCCAGTTCTTCCTGATAGCCAGAACTAAGCAGGGGAAAACGCTTGTAGGTCTTCGGATCCAGGCTGTTGACTTCAATATGAAATCCCGGTGCCTGTCGGTCGCGTTTCCACTGATTGCGAAACAGCAATTTGAAAAACTTCACGGTGTAATCAGCCATCAGCGATTTGTCTATCGCGGTAAATTCTTCGGTCATTGTTTCAAAAGTATCACGGGGTGGCATCCCGGCTTCGAGGGTGAGAAATACCATGCGATCCAAGACATCAAACGGCATTAAGTCGTCCTCATCGCGCTGCTCTCCCGGGCGAAGCTCAGCGGTCGGACGCTGATTATTAATGTAGGACAAGGCACTGAGCTTCATGGTTTGACCATCCTGATAGCAGAAGCCGTGGCGCTCAAGCCACAACAGTAACTTGAGAATACGCGTCTTGGTGACGCCGCAGATGGGCGCCAGCACGCCTGATGAATCGCCATCCATGGTGCAGTAACCGACCGCGCCTTCAGACATATTGCTGGTGGTCAGCAGCAGCTTGTTTTCGAGGTTGGCGATAAACCAGATGCTCGGAGAACGCACCCGTGCCTGAATATTTTGCAGGGCGATATCATGCTCCTCCCAGTTGAGATCCAGCGCAGTGGCTTTGGCTACCATCGCTTGGTAGTTATCAACTGCTGCACTGATATCCAGGCTGAGAAACTTTGCGCCAAAAGATTGTGCGACTTTCTGCGCCGCTTCCCGGGTAACCGGCCCGCTGTTGGCGCTGGCCTGATAAGCGGTGGTGAGCATATTGGCCATGATGGCGCGCGCGGTTTTCAGTACGACTTGCTGGCAATCTGCGCCCGTTGAGTGCTTGTCAAATTCGCTGATGCGCTGGCTGGTGAGAAATTTACTCAGATGTGCTGGTAACCGACATTGGCTGCCTGCTGCGGTTTTCGCGATGCGTTCTCTTAATTCAAACACCACGGAGCAGTACACACTACTGGCGACCAGGGCGGAATCGGCGCCGCCGCTGAGCGACAAGGCGTAACCGTCAGTGCCGGTTTTTTTCAGCCAGTCACGCAGGCCAAGGGCGATGGCTCGCAACGCTTCTTCATGTTCTTCGTGTTCGCTCTCCTCCCAGGGTTGGTTCAAGGGTGTCGGTGTCAGTTTGTGCATCAATTCGCTGTCGCTTAATCCAACCTCAATGGTCTGCTCGGAATCAAAATCATGCACCTCAAAGTAGCGCTGACTGTTACTGAGCTGGCCAATACGGCTGCGTGACAAATCGACATCGGCACAGATGACTTCCACATCACTCATGTGCAGACGCTCTCCTTTGGCAACCAGCATTCCGTCGACCGCAATCATAGCCCCGCCATCGTAGATAGCTCGGCCTGATTCACAGCCGGACAGATTCGACAGCACGTAGCAAGCGGAGTAGACGCGGCTGGACTCTTCAACCAGGCGTTTACGGGTTCGAAACTTACCGATCGCGAAGTGACTGGCGCTAGGATTGGCGATGACATCGACACCCTGGTTAAAAAAGCGCTCTGAAGTGCGGTTGGCAACCCAGGCATCTTCACAGATTTCAAACCCGATTTTTACCCCGTTGATTTGGTAAACCGGGTTGCCAATCGGTGTTGCTGTTTGCATCCCGTCGAGTTGCACTGCGCTGTTTTTGCTGCCGGTCCAGGGCGTGAACCAGCGCTGCTCATAGTGCAGGCCATTGGCTGCCAGATTGCGTTTTAACGACATGCCGTGAACGCCTTTGCGGGTCACCAGGGCGACCGCGTTATAAATGCGGTTGTTGATCATCACCGGCAGGCCGACGGAGACCGCCATACTGCGCGGAATGAAACGGGCCAGAGCGCCGACACTTTTAAGGGCGCGCCGGGCGACATGCGGGCTGTGGAAGAAATCCTCACAGCCGTAACCGGATATCGACAGTTCAGGCGTGATCAGCAGCGTCGCACCGCTCTGATGGGCAAGTTCAATGGCTCGTTTTATGTTGGCCAGATTACCACTCCAGTCCATTGGAGTCTGGTTGAGAGAACAGGAACTGATGCGCAGTGTGGTCATAGTGAATCCTTTCTTGTTTCGCAATAAGGGCTTAGCGATAGCCTCTGCAAAGTGTATATGATGCAGACCGACGTTGCGCAGGCACTGATGTTATTTTGTGTCTTGCGCCAGCAACGGGCGCAGGAAGCTGCGTTCATAACTCAGTACGCAATCTGTCTGCTCGGCATACTCAAAAGCGGCCTGGCAGTCAGTATCGGCGACGGAGTCGTGACGATATTGTTCATAGGCGGCTAAGGACGGAAATGAGAACAGGGCCAGAGCAATATTGTTGGCGCCCTCGGCCGGTAGAAAGTAGCCATGGTGTGTGCCACCAAACTTCTCCACCAGCGGAATCCACATCCGCGCATAACGTTCAAATTGAGCGATTTTTTTCGGGTCGATAACGTATCTGACGTGACAGGTGATCACTGTGCCTCCTTGGTAAGTGCTTATTTGATAAGTAATGAAGTGCTTATCGGTTTACGTTTGGGCAATGGGGCGGAAATTCAAGCAATGCAGGGTGACAGCTAAGCGAGAGTCGCGCATAGGCCTGCCGGTTGCACCGGAGCTAACGGATCAACCCTTGTTCAAGTAATTCAGGGAAGACGTAAGATTTGAAAATGGTCGAGATAGGGGTCTGAGCGACATTGGTGCTGTTAACCCACTTTATTTCGGCGATTTCTGCACTGGCTTTTATTTCGCCCTGATAATGATGAACCGTAAACACGCTCATCTCCAGTTCTACCTGATCATGGCCGGCCGCGTTGGCGGTGTAGACGTTATAAAACGAAATATCGGCCTCAGTCAGGGTAATGCCAATTTCTTCATTCAGTTCGCGGACAAGGGTCTGCTGAGTCGATTCTCCGGCTTCAGGTTTGCCTCCGGGAGCAAAAAAGACGTCTTTGCCTTGGGAGCGAACGACCAGCAGAGAATCGTTCTGAATGATGATGCCAGCTGATTTTTTCATGTGTCCTCTAGGTTCAAAATGTGTGGATGACGATTACCGCCCATCTGAAAGGGATAAAAAAACACCGCTTCAGTGAAGCGGTGTTTGATAAGGTTACTTCGCTTTACGACGTCTGCGCAGCCACAGCAGTGCCAACACGACCACTGCAGCGCCAACGCCCATACCCACTCGGGACAGCATCAGCAGTGGTGATGTCTCGCCACCGGCGCGCAGGGTTTTGACCCGCTCAGTGCTGATGGTGACATCACTCTGGCCAATCTTTGACATCAGATAATTGGTCACGGCAGCGACTTGTGCGTCAGTCATTTCGGACTCAAACCCCAGCATGCCCTGATCTTTCTCAGGCCACACCCCTTCCAGAATCACCATCGCCACGTTATCGGCGGTTGGTTTGTTCAGGATTGGATGATCTTGCAAAGGAGGCAAGCCGTTCAGGCCACGGCCTGACAAGTTATGGCACGACGCACAGTTGTTGACGTACAGGGTTTCACCTTCGCTCATGTTGGCCAGTGCCTGCGGTGTATCGTCACCTTCGACCTTGGTCAGAGTGTTAGGTGTACCCGCCACCGCCGCATGATACTCGCCGCCTTCCGGCAGCAGGTAGGTTGCAATGGCTGACAGATCTTGTGACGTCATGCGCGAAAAGCTTTTATCAATCGCTTCCAGCATCGGACCTGCGGCGGTCGCCCCATTACCGGCATGGCCGGTGGCCAGATACTGGGTCAGCATCTGACGGGTCCAGTACGGCTTGCCTTGCAGCGCTTCAGCGCTGATGTCCGGTGCATACCAGGTGCCCAGTGATGCGCCCTGCAGGTACTTATCCTGTTGTTCTGCCATCAGGAAGTTACGCGGAGTGTGACAGGTACTACAGTGGGTCAGTCCCTGTACCAGATACGCGCCGCGGTTCCACTCGTCAGATTGAGTACTGTCCGGCTGGTATACCTCGTCGTCCAGAAATAGCAGGTTCCACGCCGCCATGCTGAAACGCAGGTTGAACGGGAACGGCAGTTGGGTCTCTTCCGGTTTCACATCCACTGGCTCTACGCCGTGCATAAAGTACGCGTACAGAGCAGAGACATCTTCGTCGGTCAGCTTGGCATACGCTGTGTAAGGCATTGCCGGGTAAAGCTGGCTGCCATCGCCGCGCACGCCTTCACGTAGTGCCGCGGCAAATTGCTCTTCGCTGTAGTTACCGATACCGGCCGTTTTAGACGGGGTAATGTTGGTACTGTAAATGGTGCCCAGCGGGCTGCCGATCGCGTGGCCGCCGCTGAATTCAGCCTGACCTTCTTCGGTGTGGCAGGCGCCACAGTCACCGGCGATGGCCAGGTATTCACCACGTTTAATCAGATCATCCTGATCGGCCGCCTGAGCATGACCCAGTGCCAGAGTCAGTGCGCCTGCAGTAAACAAACTTCGCCAGTATTTAGCCATGTTGAGTCTCCTGAAGAATTTTGTCTGCGGTGCGCAGTGCCAGCGCCATTGCGGTCAGCGTTACGTTACAGGTTCCGACAGTTGGCATCACACCAGTACCAACCATAAACAGGTTTTCGTGGTCATGTGAGCGGCCCCACTGGTCGGTGACGCTGGTGGCCGGATCGAGACCCATAGAAAGGGTACCAGTGATGTGCTGACGGTTTTTGAACTTGCCTTCTTTACTGTGTTTGATGTTGGTGGCACCCAGTTTGGTGGCGATTTCATCATAGTATTGGTAGGTTTTCTCTGTACCGCGTTGTACGTAGCCATCGGCGTCTTTCACGTTCCAGAACATGGACGGTGTCGGCAGACCAAGCGCATCTTTGTTACTGCTCAGTGTCACGCGGTTGTTTGGATCCGGCAGTTGTTCCAGACAGTTTTTCAGGCTCATACGACGTGCTGCGCGGAAGCGGATTTCTTCCTGCAGTTTCTTACCGAAGTAGCCTTCAGCCAATACTTCTTTGGTGACTGATGCCAGTTTGGACGAGTTAGAAATATCGATGCGGAACGGTGCATGTTCACTGCGGAACTCGCCGTCACGAAACTGGCCGATAGAGCAAGGGCTGACCGGACCGCGGCCAGGCCATACTTCTTCATCCACGTCGAAAGTGATACCAATTGCCGGGTGATCACACAGGTGACGACCCACGTTGTCGTGTGAGTTGGCGATACCCTGCGGGAACTTGTCACTGACCGACATCAGCAGCAGTTTTGGTGTCTCAATCGCGTTGGCCGCCAGGACGAAAGTTTTACCAGTGACGCGGTGGCTGACTTTGTTCCAGTCATAGTAGTTCACTGCGACAATGTTGCCTTTCTCGTCGTGTTCCAACTGATACACCACCGCTTCGGTAATCACTTCAACACCGCTGTTGACCGCTTCTTGCGCGGCCAGACCACCGTGATATTGTGCATCGATAGGACAAATCGGCATACAGTTATTGTTTCCACAACAAGCCGGACGGCCATCATAACTGCGGCTGTTACGGCCGGTGCTGTCATCAATAACCTCAAACTCAGGCGCCAGACGCTCGGTGACGCGGCGTTGCAGGTAAGAGGCTGGAACGGCTTCCATCGGGAATGGTTTACTGCGCGGCGAACCGTTGTTCGGTGAGCCACCGACACCGGCGATCACTTCCGCTTGGTAGTAATAATCTTCCAGGTCTTCATAGCCGATCGGCCAGTCCTTACCGACACCATATTGGCTACGCTGGCGGAAATCGTTGGGCAGAAAGCGCCACAGCTGAGCAGCCCAGTGCCAGCTGGTACCACCAAACATGCGGATATACTGTGCAGAGAAAGGATTTGGGCCCGCCTGGTGCAAATAATCGTTTGGTTCTGGCGTGTAACGAGGGTGCGGTGCTTTCTCGGAATAAGGATAAGGCGACATGAAGTCCGATTTGAAGGCGGAAGTGCGGTAGCGCTCAACCAGCTCATCGCGGTCCAGTTTTGGCCCTGACTCCAGCACCAGGACAGATTTGCCTGCTTTGGCAAGACGGGTGGCAAGTAACGAGCCATTAATGCCCGCGCCGATAACCACAACGTCAGCAGAATTTTTATTGTTCATAACGACATAACTCTTGTAATGGATTTAAGGCTGTTGTGCCCAACTGCCAATCGGACCGTACGAGAAGCTCGGTGGTACGACTTTGTCACTTACCAACTGGTTGGCCAGATTGTTGATGTAGGTGACATACAGGGCATCAAAGCCGGTGCCGACAACGCCGTTGTACCAACCGCTGAGAATTTCTTTCGCTAACTGTTCGCTGTTGGCGTGGATGTCACCGAAAGCCAGTTGCTCTTGCTCCAGCAGCTCTGGTTGGCTTTGGAATAGAGTTTTGAGTTGGATCAGGCTGGCCGCGAAATCTTTCTGGGTCTTATCCAGGGCGATAACCAGTGCGTGTGCGACAGTTTCGTTAAGTGTGTCGATACCGGTCAGTAAACGTGACACCTGGAGAAAACCGTCCAGTTGAGGCAGCTTGGCTGGCGGTTGTGCTGCATGCAGGGAAGACAAAGGCAGCAGCTGTCCAGCCGCTCCGGCAATTGTCACTACCCCGACCATTTTCAGCACACGACGGCGTGAATAGTTTGTCATAATAGTTTCCAGTGAAGGTGTGCCACCTACAGAAATGCGGGTGACTCATTGAGCGTCATCTTATTATCGCTGTATTTGATTCTTTGGCGTTTTGATAGTTTAAACATGACTTGCTTCCGGCCATTCTGATGTCATCCTTTGCATTTGAGTTCGGATTATTATTCTGAACCGCTTATTATTAATTCAGTTTTAACTTGTCGGTACAGATTGGTCACCGATATGCACTGCTATGCAATGGTGGACGTTGATGAACTTAACCCTATGGATGACCTTAACCCTATGAATGTGTCACTGTGGCAAAAACGTTTGCCTGCTTACTATCAAATCGGTAGCGATACTAGTAAACAGCCCTAAAAAATACAATACAAAATAAACAGAATAAGAACATTTGATCCCTATGTGTTTTGGTTTATTAACATTAGTAACTTAATTTTATTGATGTATTATTTTGTTGAATGGGTTGGGGTTTTCTTACCTGATAAAATAGGGGATGAGAATATTTAAAGTCGACGAAAAAGCATGCTTTATTTTAATTTAATTTTTATGCTTGATAGGTGGGGTGAATATAAAATTGTCTCAACTTGTCTGGTTTTATACCTTGTGTTACCTATATATTAGGTTCCACTGTTAATTCCAGAAAAATGCCACAACCAAGACTCGAATTTTCTTTCCGTATTGAAATCCAGGTATCTAAACCTATTGTCGTTAGCAACGATAAAGAATTGGGCAAACGCCAACTGATCCCGATTGAATCCGGAGTGGTCAGCGGTGCGCTGAGCGGCAAAGTGCTGCCTGGTGGTATCGACAGCCAGATCATTGATAAAGACGGCTTGTGTCGCTTATCGGCCCGTTATGCGATTGAAACCGATCAAGGGCAGACATTTTATATTGAAAACAACGGCATTCGCCGTATTCCTCAAGAGTGGCGCGAGCAACTGTTTTCGGATGATATGAGTTTCTTCAATCAACTCGCGCCGGAAGAGATCTATTTTAAAACCACCCCAAACTTTGAAGTCTATAGCTCAGAGCTGAAGTGGTTGACGGAAAGTGTGTTCATCTGCAGCGCTCAGCGCAGTGCCACGGGTGTCTTGCTGGATATGTACCAGGTTCAGTAATCTGGTCATTCTCAACAGCAGTCTGCTGATATAAAGGAAGATGGCTTTGCTTGTGCGCTCAGACCATGTTCACCGCGCTGTTCGATGTCGCGTACGGAGTGATGGTTTCGCGGCCGAGCTCTGTCTGCATCAGTCAGCACAAGTCCGGCCACATTTTGCTGCAGATACTGGCGGACCAGAGCTAACGACAGGACTCTTTTACTCTTAGAGATCGACGCTGTTGGCCTCAGGAGAGAACTCGGTTTGCCTGAGCAGGGGAAAATCCTTGTGCTGGTTCAAGCGTCACTGGAGTTCGTCCTGCGCATGCGGTAGTATCGCCGGCCTTTTTGGTACAAGAGTAGGAGTTAGCAGATGTTCATAGGGTTTGACTACGGTACGGCCAACTGTTCGGTCGCCAGAATGCAGGGGACAGAGCCGGAACTGATTGCTGTGGAAGGAGACAGTCTCTATATCCCCTCAACCCTGGCGGCACCGACCCGGGATAGTGTCTCGGAACATCTGTTTCGCCATCGCCAGATTAAACCGCTGGATACGCTGGGTGAGCAGTTGCTGCGTCGTTCGGTAGCGGCTAACCGCGATGAAGATATCGACCTGCAGCCGGATGACCTGGTATTTGGTCAGGCTGCGTTGGATCTTTATCTGTCTGATCCGCATGAGGTTTACTACGTTAAATCGCCGAAATCTTTTCTGGGTGCGATGGGCCTGCATGATATCCAGCTGCGCTTTTTCGAAGATCTAGTCTGCGCCATGATGGACAACATCAAGCGCCAGGCTGAAATGCGCAGTGAGGCAGAAATCCGTGATGCTGTGATTGGCCGCCCGGTTAACTTCCATGGCCGCGGGGGGCAAGATTCTAACCGTCAGGCGGAAGAGATCCTGCGCCGAGCTGCTAAACGGGCAGGTTTCGGCAGTGTTGAATTCCAGTTTGAACCGGTGGCGGCAGGGCTGGAATATGAAGCGACTCTCAATGAAGACAAGACGGTACTGGTAGTCGATATTGGCGGTGGTACGACCGATTGCTCATTGATTCAGATGGGACCAACCTGGCGTGGTAAAGCAGATCGCACTGAGAGCCTGATTGCCCACAGCGGGCAGCGGGTTGGCGGGAACGATCTGGATATCCATCTGACCTTCAAGCAATTGATGGCGCCGTTTGGCTATGGCAGCCAGACACAATCCGGACTGGAAATGCCGATTACTCAGTTCTGGAATCCGATTGCGATTAATGATGTCAGCGCGCAGAGCAAATTCTTCGCCCGTGAAAATCTGGCTGATCTGAAACGTCTGCACAAAGAAGCGCGTGAGCCGGAGAAACTGGCCCGCCTGCTCGCGGTGTATCATGACACTCTGGGTTACAGCCTGGTGAAAAAAGGCGAAGAGGTCAAAATTGCTTTGTCAGAGCAGGCGAGTGTAACGGCACAGCTCAAGGTTCTTGCTGAGCAACTCGAGATAGAGGTGCAGCGCGATGCGATGATCGAAGCGATTGAAGCGCCGAAAAGTAAGATGATTGAATTGGTTAGCGAGGCGGTACAACAAGGCGGTGTCACGCCGGATGCCATCTTTATGACCGGTGGTTCTGCGCGGTCACCGATTCTGCGTGCCGGGGTTGAGCAAGTATTACCGACTGTGCCTGTGGTAAGTGGTAACTACTTTGGTTCGGTCACCGCAGGTTTAGCGCGCTGGGCGCAGGTATGTTTTGCCTGACTGTTACGATACCGTGTCTATATTAAGCCTTCTTCGGAAGGCTTTTTTGTATGCGGTGACATTCATATCTTATTGATATGCAGTCAGTTGATCTGATTGGACGCGCTATTTTTTACCCTGCTAAATACAGGGTCTTTTTCTATACTCAATACGGGGACAGGACATGCGGAGGTGAGTATGACTGTACATACCCGAATGGACCATTATTTAAAAGATCACCACATTCCGTATCGCAGGATTGTGCATCGCCATAGCAACAGTTCTCTGCACAGTGCTCATGCTGCTGCTGTTCAACCGATGCATCTGGCTAAAGGCGTGGTACTGGAAGATCATGATGGCAAACACTTAATGGCCATATTACCGGCGAATGCTAAAGTCAGTTTGTCGGTGCTGAACGACGAGTTCCAAGCCAAGTACCATTTGGTGAAGGAACGCGATATCTATCAGATGTTTGACGACTGCGATCGCGGCGCAGTGCCACCGCTGGGGAGTGCATACCACATGAATATGGTGTGTGATTCCTCGCTGATGGAACTGGATCATGTGTATCTTGAGTCCGGAGACCATGAGACCTTGATTCGCCTCGACAAAGACGCTTTCAACCAACTGATGGAGTTCAGCCACAGCCGAAAACTGCGTTTTGGTACCGAGCTTTTCCACTAACGGCTAGTCAAAATCAAACCGGGTCC
The DNA here is from genome assembly GCF_029962385.1 of Vibrio sp. ABG19. NCBI lineage: Bacteria > Pseudomonadati > Pseudomonadota > Gammaproteobacteria > Vibrionales > Vibrionaceae > Vibrio > Vibrio sp. ABG19. The sequence continues at coordinate 529,009 of NZ_CP071707.1, forward strand.
TGGACCCGGTTTTTCTTTATCGCTCAGTCTGAGCCGCTGTAGCTGCACGCAGTGAACGGTGCGTGTCCTTATTAGGTTCGCAACGGAGGTGTAGGATAGGAATAAAGTTTCATACTAATTGCTACTACTACGCCCGAATCGAGCTACAGCCGAGTAGTAAAGTATCATACTCGTTGTAGCTCACTTCTGGACAGAAGCGTTTTAGTGATTTTCCTAAATTAGTAAAGTACGGATAACTTTTCGTATTGAAAAGTGACGCCGCGTTGCGAATCCGTCTTTAACGCTTGTATGTGCCTGACACCACGATCTACTTAACATCTATTGCTATGCCAGTGGAAGTTACCAAGCACCTTTTAACCAAATCAACTCGGGCTGATTTCGCATAAAAACTGCCATCTGAGTTCGAATACTTACCCCATAGCTGATAGCTTCGAGCCTGTCCTCTAAGTATGTTAATCGTAATGTAATGAACATTATGCGTGCCACTAACCTTTACGTAGAACTTTTGGTCAATTCCATGTGGCAGCATTCCTTCCTCCTTAAATGAAGACAAACACTCTAGTCCCTGCCAACCTAACTTGCCTTTATAGTAAAGTTTATTATCACCATAAGTAACCTCGATAGAGGATGATGGGGTTATATCTCTAATAAAGTCGCCGTAATAGTCAGGGATATACGGTTGATAAATTATTTTCAGAAGCAACCAACAACAAAAGATAATTGCTATTAACTTTAAGAATTTTATTTTCTCTTTCACAACGAGACGCCAGCCTAAAAATTAAAAGATATCTACTTTCCATAATACATACATTGATGTAGTTTAAGCTTCATAGCTTTCTATACGGCTTTTAGCCGCTTTTCATACTCCTATCATGTAGCCTTTCCAATCACAGTTCAATTAACAATCAATAGTTTAATGAGATGTTATGGGTATTAGATTGCAAGATGACGCATAATTTTTAAAAAGCTTACTTCGACACTTCCTCGAATAACTACAGGTAAGGCAAACGTACAATCACAGATTGTGAGTAGACTTTCGCGCTGAGAAGGAATGGGGCATTTTCGATTTAGGAATGGTAGCAGTATCGACTGTGATCGCTGCCATATTAGTATGATACTTTAATACTCAGTATGAATCTTTGATACTTGGTATGAGACTTTATTCCTCTCTCACAGGAGGTGCGGTTGAAGTGCTCGAATGATCTGCTGCTGTTCTCAATTATGGTGCCCGTGTGTATGGTAAAATCGAGTATAATAGCGGGCTTGCACAGAGGAAGGGACAGCGACCGAATATGGACATCAGTTATCGTCAGCTCAAAGCGTTTATTGCGCTGGCTGAAGAGCAGAATTTTACCTATGCCGCTGAAAAGGTGCACATTACCCAATCGGCATTGAGCCAGATGATGAAGAAGCTGAGCCAGCAGCTGGCGAGCGAACTTTATCAGCGTAAGGGGCGTAAAATCGAGCTGACGGAAGCGGGTAACCACCTCTATCAGGAGGCGCGTTTTATTGTGAACCGTCTCGATAAACTGGTGCAGGAGAATCACGACCGTCAGCATGGCTACAACAAGTCTCTGGTGGTGTCATCACTCTATACTTTGTGTGCCTCACTGGCGCCGAAAACACTCAATGATCTTAAGCGTCGTTATCCGGACTTTACTTTTCGTCTGATCGAAGAGCGGGTCGACGATATCACGCACTCGGTACTGGAAGGACGGGCCGATATCGGCATTAACACCAATCCCAATCACCCCGATCTCAATTTTGATCTCCTGTTTCGTGACTATCTGTGCCTGGTGTGTCGTCAGGACCATCCGCTGGCTGAGCTCGATGCCATCAGCTGGGAGCAGGCGCATCAGTTTGCCTCGATTGGCGTCAGTCCGGGCAACAGCCTGCGTACCCTGGCGGACGAAGCGTTTTCACGCATTGGTCTGACTTACGATCCGGAATTCAGTGCGTCGCATACGTCAACGCTGCTGGGCATGATCGCCAGCGGTCTGGGGTGTGCGATTTTGTCATCGACCATCGGCGGATTAAATCACAGTGCGGATATTCGCTTTATTCCGATTGTTAAACCGGTTCAGTATCGTTTGGTGGGGCTGATTACGCGCAAAGAGATGCAACGCGCTCTGGTGGATGAATTTACCCTGATCCTCAAACAGCATGTCGGCGATTCCAATTTACTGGCTGCGGATCCGCAAATGGGTACATCCGAAGATGCACCCATTTTATGCTAGTGACCTGAACTTGCGTCGCCGGTCGTTTACATCGGACCGACCGGCAGACCGGAAACCATGTAGAGCAGGAAACAGGCGCCCCAGACGGAGAACAGGACCAGAGCATACGGCACCATCATGGCCAGGAAGGTGCCAAACTTCACCTCGGGGTTGTATTTGGCGATTAACGCCAGCACCATCGGAATATACGGATTAGTCGGTGAGATAATATTGGTGGTGGAGTCGGCAATCCGGTAGCCCATCTGCGTTACTTGTGGCTCAACGCCCAACAGCATAAACAGCGGGATAAACACCGGTGCCATAATGGCCCATTGTGCCGAACCACTGAATACGATCAGGTTCATCAGCCCGGCCAGAATCATAAATACGGCCATCATCAGCAGCTTAGGCATATCCACTGACGAGATCCATTCTGCGCCATTGACCGCGATGTAAATCGCCAGATTCGACCATTTGAACCAGGCGATGAACTGAGCAATCACGAATACCAGCACAATATAGCCACCGACCCCTTTCAGCGCTTTGCTCATCAAATCCGGCACATCACTGGCGCTTTTAATCGTGCCCGCTTTGTAGCCGTACACCACCGCATTCATGATGAAGAACGCCATAATGACCGGAATAATTCCTTTCAGAAATGGTGACGGTACCAGACCGCCTTCAGCATTACGCAGCGCAGAGTCTTCCGGCCAAATCAGGGCCACTAAAGCCGCGATAAAGAGCAGCGAAGCAATACCGGACCAGCGCAGAGCGGTTTTCTGCTGCTCGGTGACGGTAAAGGAGAGCTCATCATTGTCGGCTTTGGCCGGCATTTTGTGGGCAAAACGTGGCTCGATATATTTGTCGGTCAGCAGGGTTCCGGTCACCACCAGAATAGGCACTGAAATCAGCATGAAGTACCAGTTGGCCGCCGGGCTGACTTCTACCGCTTCAACAATTTTTGACGCCTCGGTTGAAATGCCGGACAGCAGCACATCGGTGCCGGCGATGAACAGATTGGCGGTAAAGCCTGCTGCGACCGCAACAAAACCGGCCGCAATCCCGACAATCGGGTTGCGGTTAGTGGCGGCAAAAATCAGCCCGGCCAGCGGTGGGATTAGGATAAAAGCGGCATCGGACGCCAGGTTACCGATAATGCCGGTAATAAAAATGGAGGCGGTAACAAACTGGCGCGGCGCGTTGAGCAGGGAGTGCTTAATGGCACTGTCGGCCAGGCCTACTTCCTGCAGCAGTCCCACTGCCAGCATCATGCACAGCACCAAGCCGAGAGGCTTGAATGAGACAAAGTTATTGACTGTGGACTGGAGGATATACACCAGTCCGTCGCCGCTGAGCAGGTTTTTAACCTGCACCACTTCACCGCTGGACGGGTGAGTGACGCTGCCACCGTTGATCGAGAGCAGCCAGGACAGCACCATCACGCCGAGACAGAGAAAAATAAACAGATAGAACGGGTGGGGAACCTTATCCCCGAATCGCTCGATGCGATCAATCATCGACGTCCGCGACGCCGTTTTTTGAGAAATTGCGGTCGACATGGTCAGTACACTCCTGTGTGAAAATGGGGGAATCATTCCCCCATGGTCCATTTTTCTGCTATTTATATAATTGATTGATATTTAAATAATTGGCTATGATTGAAGCCTGCTATTGCTGTTCGACTAATTGAATAAAATAGGCCGCGCCAATCGGCAATAAATTATCGTTAAAATCGTAGCCTTTGTTGTGCAGGCCAACGCAACGGGTGCCGTGTTCGCCGCTACCATTGCCAAGGAAGCCATAACAGCCCGGAACTTTCTCGAGGAAAAAAGCAAAATCCTCGCTGGTCAGTTTGGCTTCGCAGCCAGGATTGACCTTATCGGCGCCGACCACCGCCTGAGCGGCCTTAATTGCCAGCGCCGTTTCGTGCGGGGTATTGACCGTCGGCGGATGAGAAATCGGGCCCAGTTTAAACTCGGCGCTCATTCCTTGCGCTTTGGCGCTGTATTCGACCAACTGTGTCAGGTTGTCAACCAGACTATCACGCGTCTCCTGACGCAAGGTACGGAAGGTGCCATTCATATGCGCCTGATCGGCAATCGCGTTGGTGGTTTCACCACAGTGCAACTGGGTGACGGAAACAACAATCGGATCGAACGGATCATAACGGCGGCTGACCATGCCCTGGATGCCCTGATAAATATGGGTGGCAACCAGCAATGGATCCTGGGTGGTATGCGGCAGTCCGGCGTGTCCGCTTTGGCCGTTTATGGTGACAAACAGGCGATCGGAACTGGCCATGATCGGCCCGGTTTTAAAGGCGAAATGGCCTTCCGGCAGGCCCGGCATATTGTGCAGAGCGTAACAGGCATCGAGCGGGAAACGTTGCAGTAAGCCGTCTGCAATCATGGTTTCCGCACCGCCACGTCCTTCTTCCGCCGGTTGGAAAATCAGCACCACTTTACCGCGGAACTGGCGGGTGGACGCCAGATAGCGTGCGGCCAGCAGCAGCATGCTGGTATGGCCGTCGTGACCACAGGCGTGCATTTTACCGTGATGGCTGGAACGGTGTGCGAAGGTGTTCTCTTCATGAATTGGCAGCGCATCCATGTCGGCGCGCAGGCCGATGGTGTTGCCGTCGCCCAGTTGGCCATAAATCACACCGACAACGCCGGTTTTGGCAAAATCGGTACAGATTTCATCCACGCCATATTTTTGCAGCTCAGCCACCACCAGAGCCTGGGTGTGGTTTTCTTCAAACCCCAGCTCAGGATGCTGGTGGATAGTATGGCGAATGCTAATAGTCTCAGCGACCCAAGGCTGTAAAACCTCAATAATGTTCATGCTTCTCCCCTTTCGTTAAGAAGGATTTAACACTATTGAAACATGGCAAACAAACCGGATTACTACTCAAACTATTAGTGTTGCTAATAGTGATTCAGCCAACAAACATCAGCATGCAACCAAACCGTTATACTGGGTTGGAATAAACAGGGTTACAATAAACAGGGTTGAAATAACAAGCCGGGCATTATACCCGGCTTGGTGATCCCCGTTTTTAACTTGGCCGCTGGTCAGGATTGGTCGGGATAGTCTCTCTGACGACCTTGCGGGGTAGATTGGGTGCGCCAATGCTCCTCGCGATCATATGTTTCATCGCACAGGTCGATGGTAAATCCCATATCACGCACCTCTTTCAGGGTAAGGTTGTCAGCCAGATGAGTGACCTGACCGGCTTTATTACGTAGCTCCATACCGTCTCCTTGAGTGAGTGTTGGACATCAACAGCAACCTAAGTATAGGCGACACCAGCTGATTGGGGCCGGGCATCAGCAGGACCGTCTCTCTGAGCAGGGTTAGAACATCGCAATCGAGATCAGCGCATCTGGTTGAGTATTTTCTGGCATACTGCTTCCGCCAGTTGATGGCTGGCAATGTTGCGATTAACGACGGCGCTGTCGAGCTTGCCGCTTTGTACCACGTTCAGCCAGTCCTGAATCATAGGGGCGAAGCCTTTTGCGGTCAGCATCGGCGTCCAGTCCTTTAACGCCAGTGTGGTCTGCTGGTTGGCCTGCCAGTGCTTACCGGCGACAAAAGAGTCAAATTCGTAGCCTTGATTGACAAACTGCGCACTGACCCTCTCGCTGGTTTGGCCAAACTGGCGGTTCATTGAGGCATGCAACAGGGTTTGGCCGTGTTGCCACTGAACATCCACCCGGGCCAGTTTCGTCGCATCGAGCTGGTGGGTGATGTACACATCCTCAATGTCCGCTTTGGCATACAGGTTGACGCTGTCGAGCGGGTGGATAAAGTCATCAAACAAAAATGTACGGACATCACCGCTATGATTGTAGCGATGCTTTTCCCAGCGCAGAGCGCGTAGATCGTCACGGGCGGCGCTCTGCACGCCGGCAAGGTGCTGATTGAACAACGGGATATGACGGCGGTTAAAGCCGACATACAGAGGCTGGCGGTGCTGAGCGGCGACTTCATACAGGGTTTCACAGGCGTGAGCGCTGTCTGCCAGCGGTTTATCCACGAAAGTTGGGATGCCATGGGTGAGGAAAAATGCCGCGATTTCGGGATGGACCGCTGTCGCAGCGTGGATCATCACCGCATCGACCTGCATGTCGATGAGCTGTCGGTAGTCAGTGCAGCTGTGTGTCACATGATAGCGACTGGCCAGCTCGGCCAGAGTCTGAGTGTTACGGGTACAAAAAATGACTTCGACGCCAGGCCAATGGGCGATAACGGGTAAGTAAGCTTTCTGGGCGATATCCCCCAGACCGATCAGGCCGATTTTCATGATGAGCTCTCTGAGAATTGATAACAAAATCAAGGCTAACGCTTGAGAGAGCTCGATACAAGGTGAAAAAGACGTAGTGTTCAGCAGGCCGGAAAGTGTGAGGTCAACACCGGGATCTTAGGTCAACACCGGGATCTTAGATCAACACAGAGAAATTAGGTCAATGATCCACGGTAAGGCACGCATGTAACCCGGAATGGTGACCGCGAGAACGGCCATGAAGGCTGATGAGCTGACTCATTCAGAATGGGCTGTCACGATTGAGCGTGTTACAGATTTCAATGATCGCCAGTGACATTCCTGACTTGATGATTTGCTGCTGACGTTGCAGATGCAGGTTATAGAAGGCCAGATCAATGTCATCTTCCGGCTCGTCAAGTGGGCTGAGTTGGACCATACCCATCTTTTTAACCAGATTGAGCGCCTGAATGGCAGCCACTATGTTGGGATCAGTAAAGCTGTACTCGGCACCATCGCTGTTGAGCTGGTTGCGCAGTTTAATCACACTTTCAATATCATGGTAAACATCGTCCGGAATAACGCCCAGACCGTACAATAATTTGAGACGTACCGACAGGTTGCCCAGCGGGCCGGTGTCCTGCAGCAAAGGCCCGACGACTGACTGCACCGCAAAATTATCTTTACGAAAGATGCGTTGCATCAGGGCGTCAATGGCTTCGCTGAATACTTCGACGGTCTGGATGAAAAAACCCCGTACTGATGGTGCATCGTTCAGTCGTTCCAGGATCTCAGTTTCGTTAATTTTATCTACCATATATGATTCTAAGCTACGTCTCAGGAAGGAGGGCAAACTGCCCTCCAATCTAGCTGCATCATCAAAGCTGGTTGTATAACGACTCAACGGTCTCTACTTCCACGCTGTGTTCATCCAGGCCAGTGTAATGTGCCAGTGTTTTACGCACACCCTGATCACGGATAGATTGCTGCAACTCTACAGCTTGCGGGTCGCTGTCGTTGGTGTATTTCAGCGCGGCCGCAATGCCTTTTAATAATGTTTGGTTGTCCACGCCGTACTCGATGGTGCCAAGTAACGGCTTCACCAGGCGATCGTTGGCACCCAGTTTACGGATTGGCTGGCGGCCTACACGGTCCACTTCGTCCACCAGATAAGGGTTGGCAAAGCGACCGAGAATCTTCTCGATGTAGGCGGCATGCTTGTCTTTATCAAAGCCGTAACGACGAATCAGCACTTCGCCGCTTTCCTGCATTGCCTGTTTAACCTCGGCACGAATCTGCGGGTTTTCAATCGCTTCACGAATGGTTTTATGACCATTCAGGCAACCAAGATAGGCGGTAACGCAGTGGCCGGTATTGAGCGTAAACAACTTACGTTCAACAAAGGCCATCAGGTTATCAGTGCGTTCCATGCCTGCGATAGCCGGAATCTCACCTTTAAACTGGGTTTCGTCGACAATCCATTCACTGAAGGTTTCAACGGTCACGGCCAGCGGATCGGTCTCACCGGCTTCTGCCGGTGGTACGATGCGGTCTACGGCCGAATCGACAAAGCCAACCCGTTTTTCAACGTCGGCTCGTGCTTGTGCGGAGAGTTTTTCAAACACCGCCTCTTTCAGCTGGCTGGTACCACGTACCATGTTTTCACAGGCGATGATATTCAGCGGTGTAGTGATACCCTGACTGAGGCGTTTTTCCAGACCCTGAGCCAAGGTGCCTGCAATGATTTTCAGCACGGTCGGCCCGACAGCGGTGGTAATGATATCAACTTCTGCAATGGAGTCGACAATCTTTGCGTCAGTTGAGTTAATCGCATCCACACCGGTCACGGTTTCCACTACGCAAGTCTCACCCACCACTTTGACCGGATATTCGTGACGCTCGCTCAGTGCCTGAACCACCACGTCGTTGACATCGGCAAAGGTGACGTGAATATTTGCGTCTGCCAGTAGCTTACCAATAAATCCCCGGCCAATGTTGCCGGCGCCAAAATGTAACGCTTTCATAACTATTCTTCCACCCAATAAAATTAGCAATCTAATAAATAAGGCCAGTCGGGGGAGACCGGCCTTCGTCTTAAAGGAGCATGGTTGTGGTTAGGAGTTAGCCATTCAGAATCCGTAGCACATCGTCCGGATTGGTGGTGCTCTTGAGTAACTCGACGGCTTCTTCATCATCCAGTGCGTTGGTGATGGCAGTGATAACCTGAATATGTTCATCACCCTGAGCGGCGATACCAATCACCATTTTGGCGATATCGTCTTCCTCTTCACCCCACTGGATGCCATCCGGGAACTGGCAGAAAACAATGCCGGTTTTCTTCACATACTGTTTGGCTTCGATAGTGCCGTGAGGGACCGCAATCGATTCACCCAGGTAGGTCGACACGAGTTTTTCGCGCTCCAGCATACCTTGCACATATTGAGGCTCGACGTTGCCCAGCTTCACCAGTTGCTCACCCGCAAACTTGATCACTTCTTCTTTGCTCTTTGGTTGCAGGCCAAGAAAGATATTGTCGTTGGACAGTTTCAGTGTTCCGCCTTGCTCAGCTGCGCTTTCTTGCACAACCTCTTCCTGCTTGTTACCGCTGTCCATGGCTGTCATCAGCTTGGCAACCAGACTGTCGTACAGGGAGTTGTCGAGGAAATTGGTCAGCGAAATATGGTACGCGTTGGCGGCATGCTGGCGGGCACGGTCCGTCAGATCGCGGTGGGTAACAACGATGTCCACATCGCCAGGCAGGCTGTTAATCGCCAGGTTAGTAACATCAATGTTCAGGTTAGCGGCTTGGACCTTCTTGCGCAGCAAGCTGGCACCCATTGCACTTGACCCCATACCTGCGTCACACGCGACGATGATTTTGCGTACGTTTGCCATATCGATGTCTGCTACCGGAGCGCTCTGACCTTTCGACGTCGCTTTCATGCCCTGCATCTGGTTGGTCGCTTTTTCCAGCGAGTCGTCATCGTCCGCTGTCTGTTTCTGAGTTTTCAGTAGCAGAGAGGCAATCACACACGATACTGCTGCAGAGCAGATAACCGACAGAATCACACCAACGAAGGCTGACTTAGGCGTCATGAGCAGCACGGCAAAAATAGAGCCCGGTGATGCTGGTGAAACCAGACCAGAGTTGAACATCACGTTAACGAATACACCGGTCATACCGCCGCCAATCATGGCCAGAATCAGACGCGGGTTCATCAGAACATATGGGAAGTAAATTTCGTGGATACCGCCCAGGAAGTGGATGATAGAAGCACCTGCAGCGGATTGTTTCGCACTGCCTTTACCAAACATCATGTAAGCCAGCAGCAGACCTAAGCCCGGACCCGGGTTCGCTTCAATCAGGAAGAAAATAGATTTACCCATTTCTTCAGACTGTTGGATGCCCAGTGGTGAGAAAATACCGTGGTTGATCGCGTTATTCAGGAACAGAATCTTCGCTGGCTCTACAAAAATGGAAGTCAGAGGAAGGACACCAGTATCAACCAGAACGTTTACGCCCGCAGCCAGTGCGGTTGACAGCGTTTTCACCGCAGGACCGATAACCAGGTAAGCGATGATCGCGCACAGCATACCGATGATGCCTGCTGAGAAGTTGTTGACTAGCATTTCGAAGCCGCTTTTCACTTTACCGTGGATAGCCGCATCGAATTTTTTGATCGCCAGACCGCCCAGAGGGCCTGCAATCATTGCACCCATAAACATAGGGATATCGGTACCTACAATAACACCCATAGTGGTGATGGCACCGACGACCGCACCGCGATCTCCGCCAACCATTTTACCGCCGGTATAACCGATCAGCAGTGGTAGCAGGTAAGTGATCATAGGACCAACCATGGATGCCAGTGTTTCGTTTGGCCACCAACCCGTTGGAATAAATAATGCGGTAATGAAACCCCAGGCGATAAACGCACCAATGTTCGGCATTACCATGTTGGACAGGAACCGGCCAAAATTCTGTACCTTGACCTTCGCTTCTGGTGATAACATATGTTTTCCCCGTTCGATGTTCTGATGAAATTTTGTTGTTGTAACGGTTTCGCCAAAAACCGTTGATTAATGAGTACACAATTAATCTAACACACAAATTTCAGTCGGAATGTAGGGCGGGTTTTTAGTGATAAGGATCACCAAATTAGGGTTATCCAAATTCTTTTTTAGTGATCATGATCATTTAATTATGATGTAATTTTGCTACAAAACACTGTAATTAAGTTTTGCAATGTATTTTTGATGCTTGATGTCACATTTGTGATATTTTATAAAATAAAAATAAAGTGACAAAGATCACGAAATGATTTGTTTATTAGCTTGGTTAAAAACGCTAAGTGATCTACATCACTCATTACTATTTATTTCAAAAGTCGAAATAAATAGGCAATAATCCTGTTGATGAAAATGTAATTTAGATACGAAATTACGACAGGCAAGTTACAGCGATCGCAACCACCATACTTGATGTGTTCATTAATTCATCAATGGCCTATGACAGGCTCTGGGCGCGGCATGAGCACAGCGAGCAAAAAGCGAGAGGCTGTTTGCAGGTGTGGAACGGTTTTGGCTCATCTTCTGCTCGCTTGCCTGTATCGGCAGGCGATTAAATCGGTGCCGGAAATGGGTCGCCTGTACAAGAGTGGCCGCAAGCTCTGCTTAGTCGATGCACCACAACCCTTAAACCAGCCAATGCCGGTTGAGCGGGCAGGAAGCGGGTTGTGAGATCAGTAAGAGTGTTAATCAGTTATTAATCTGAATTTAAAGGGTTTGGTTGACGGTGTGAACGGTTTTTGCGCTGCTTCTCAAACTGAACAATAACAGCGGAAGTGGCGCAGTGCGTCAGGGGTAAAGAGTTCAGTCAATGACCGTTCCTTGCTAGTATTCTGCCACTTTCAATAATGACAATTAGAATTTGCACATGAAAGAAAACGTCATTGTTTCGGTTTCGTCTATTCACGGAACACGACACTTTCATCTTGGCAAATGGTATCGACACTGCCTCAAAGGGGCAGGTTACGCTCTGCTCTGTGGCGCGTTGGCGACCGGCGGTGCGATTTACTATCTGGTCGGTGAAGTCGATTTTGCCAAATTGAAACAACAGGAGCTGGAAAGCCAGTCGATGTCTCTCAATGAAGAAGTCGTCTCGCTCAAATCGCTCAAACACAATCTGGAAAGCGACCTGCTGGAACGTGAAGAAAAAATGCAGCTGGTGTCTGATCGTCTCGGCGAACTGGAAAAAGTCCTTGGTGTTGATGACAGCGGTGCCGAGCTGGAATCACGCCTGGATGCCGCCGCGATCACCTCTTCAGTCAGAATGGTGATGTTAACCCAAATCCCCAGTGGTGCGCCTGTTAACGATGCAAGAATTTCGTCAGGATATGGTAAACGGGTTCATCCGGTAACGGGGAACGTGAAGTTTCACCGTGGCCAGGATTTTGCGGTCAACATCGGCACTCCGGTATATGCGCCGGCGGATGGCGTGGTGTTGGTCACCCGGCCGAGCAATAAAGGCTCGGGTAACTTTCTGCGTCTGCAACATTCTTATGGCTTTACCAGCTCTTACTCACACCTGAGTAAGTTTGCCGTGCAAAGCGGGGAGTTTATCCAGAAAGGTGATCTGATAGGTTATTCCGGTAATAGCGGCCTCTCGTCGGGTCCGCATTTACACTATGAAATTCGATTTGTCGGCCGCTCATTAGACCCAAGACCTTTTGTCGATTGGGGCGTCAATGAGTTCGAGTCGGTCTTCAGCAAAGTAAGAGGTATCCGATGGGAATCTTTAGTAAACAAAGTCGAGCTAAGAGTCAGCACTCAGCTACAACTCTCATCGCAAAGGGTTGCTCAATTAGTGGACAACTCCGGTTAGAAAGTAATATTCAGGTTGATGGTTCAATCGAAGGTCAGATCCAGGTTGAGAAATCCCTGGTCATCAGTGAGTGTGGCTATGTCAGCGGCGATATCATTGCCGAACATGTCATCATTAATGGTGAGTTTGAGGGCACCTGTCATGCTGACAAAATTGAGATCCTGAGCAAAGGACGTGTCAACGGCCATATTTACAGCGATGATCTCAGTATTGAACAGGGCGGCCGTTTTAATGGCGTTACCCACTCGGCTTCCCAGCCGAGAGTGGCTGAGCTGGTCGACATCAGCGAAGTTAAAGTCGCTGCAGAAGGTTGATAAAAACAAGCCCCGCTTTGGCGGGGCTTGGTGTACTTGTCATCCATCTGGCTTAAAAGCCCTTAATGTTTTCCGCTTCCAGCTCAGAGAAGTATTTTACCGTTTTTACTTTTAGTTCTTGAGTCGCCGGCTCGTCGCAGACCATGATAGCTTTGGCGTGCAGTTGCAGCGCGGATACGGTCCACAAGTGGTTGACGCAGCCTTCAACGGCGGCCTGCAGTGCCAGCGCTTTATTATGACCGGTCACCAGAATCATCACCTCTTTGGCATCGAGCAGCGTGCCGACACCGATAGTCAACGCATACTTAGGTACCTGTGAGACATCCCCGTCAAAAAAGCGTGAATTGGCGATACGGGTATCGTGGGTCAGGGTCTTGATCCGGGTACGTGAAGAGAGCGATGAAGCCGGTTCGTTAAACGCGATGTGACCGTCATTACCCACGCCGCCCATAAACAGATCAATCTTGCCGTAAGATTTGATCTTCTCTTCGTAACGCTGACATTCCAGATCGTGGTCATCGCTATTACCGTTGAGCAGGTTGATGTTTTGTGGCTGGATATCCACATGATTGAAGAAGTTGTTGTACATGAATGAGTGATATGACTCAGGATGATCTTTTGGCAGACCCACATACTCATCCATATTGAAAGTCACCACATGTTTGAAGCTGACATCGCCGGCTTTATACAGCTCAATCAGTGCCTGGTAAGTCAGTAGTGGTGTGCCACCGGTTGGCAGGCCGAGAACAAAAGGACGCTCCGCTGTCGGCTGGAAATCATTAATGCGTTTCGCAATGTGTGCGGCAGCCCATTTACCGACCTGGGCAGCGTTGTTTAATGGAATCAGTCTCATGTTGTAACCCTTACTGCAAAAATTAGCTGTGATGAACTTGGTTAATTCACAGTATAAAAAAAGTATTGGTTTTTCGCTATCCTTTTAGGCGAAATTTGTCATTAATGTTTTCATGTTTACCTTTTTGCTCGTAAATAGCACGTTGTTGAACCTCTTCATCGGTTTTTTTGCATTAACTTTTGTTTTTAGTGTGTGAAATTTCACAAGTAAAAATAAGTTGGGTTAAATGTGCGTGTTGTGACTGTTTTGCCGGGTTGGATTGGCGAAGCACACAATCGTTATCCATACTTGATATGAACCAGAATAACGGAGCGGTAGCGATGAAAAATGAACTAGACCCGACCAAAATTTTGCACGCTTATGAAAAGGTTATGGCGAACGGGACCCCGACCGAATATGGCAAAATTTATGAGGGTATTGAAGCGTTCTCAGATTATGACGGCTATAACGTCTACCTGCGCGGGAACGGGGTAGAGCTGAAAGTCGGATTCCACAATACCTATCATCTTGAGTACGATCAGGAGCATTTGCGTGACTCTTTCCTCAAGAAAGTCGCGATGCTGGGAAAGTGATGCGAAGTCGTAAAGCGGAGCGGCATTTGTTCTGAGAAGCAAAAATGGGTTGTGCGCAGTAAAACAAAGCCCCGGGCACTTTGCGCTGCGGGGCTTTGGGAGAAAGATTCGGTACACGGTGATTATGGCCTGACGGTATGCTGCTTAACTGCGTTTAACAGCCGCAGGGATTAACGGTGGCGCAACGAGTCAATCAGATACTTGAGAATCGGTTCCGGCTCCACGCCTTTATCATCGTAGCGATGTTTTGGTTTCAGTAACCAGCCACGCTCAACCAGTTCATCAATCAGATCCAGATATTCATGGCTGCATTTACCCACCAGCAAGTTATCTATACTGCGTTTTTGTGACTGGGACAGGGTATGCAGAAATCCTTCCAGATACAGGTGGTCTTTGGTAAAGCCACCGCCGCGATACACCCGTGTCGTGGTGACAAATGCACTGTCACGATCCTGGCCCAGTTCATCGACCAAATAATCAAAGGTCTGATAGAAATTCTGCTCCTTGAGCATAGAATCCACTGCCAGCACGCGGGTAGCAAGTGTTTGCAGTCGATCATGTGACATGTAGCCCGCTTTGTACTCTGCTAAAATCGCCAGACCTTCCTGCGACTCCGTTGCTCCCGGCAGACCAATCGAAAAAATACGCAAAGGCTGGCTGCGCGCGTTGAATGTGGTCGCCATATGTACGCCCAATTCGTGCTGAATCAGACGCTGTACTTCAGCATGCGAGAAGGTCACTTTACTGTTGAGATACAGGGTCGGCGGTTTCTGACCGCTTACCATGGCACGCGCTGCGAGCGAGGCGGTCGGCGTGACATTGCATTTCATGCCCCACGCTTTTGCGGCCTGCAGCATGACTTCGGCGGCCTGCTCTGCGTTATACTGCGGGCCTTTTTCTTCCGGCAGCGTTTTGGCATAGAGCAGGAACTGGGCATTACTGATGGCATTGGCATCCGGCCGGCCATAGAAACGCAGCGAGTTATACAGAAAACTGTCCTGGCCGATACTGGTCAGCAGATCTATCTTTTCACTGAGTTTATTCACCACTGAACTGTACAGCTGTTTCAGATCCGGATCGGAAATGGTGTCGATCGGCAACTGATAGAGCTTGTGTTTAAACTCATTGGCGTGAATCGGTAACTGCTTGTAGCGAAAGTCCGGCTGGTAGCGGCTTGGCGCCGCATCAAAGCGTTTACGTTCACTGGTCATATTGGTCGGGTTGATGTACTTGAGTGTCTCAACTTTACGCGTCAGCTTGGACAGCGCTTTGTCGATAGCCAGTACCGCCGGTTCAATCGACGAGCTGAGCATTTTCGCTTTGGTGGTACGACGCCGGTTATGGCGACGCTGGAAATAGGCGCTGGTTTCGCTGAATGCCTGCTTGAGGCCGCTTTTCATTGCATCGAGTACTAAGGGATACACGGTGCCGCTGTCGGGATCAAGAAACACTTTTTTCACTTCGGTCGGCAAAACCAGAGTGCGGTCAAAATGGGCATTGGTATGCGCGATCAGATAGCCGCGCCCTTCAAACACCGCATCAACTGCGGCATCGCTTTCGATGTGCGGCAGTTGGATTTTGCCGAGCTCGCTGGTAAAGCGTTTGACCACATTACCCCAGCGCTGCATATCGATTTGTGCGCTGCCGATATTAAATACCGGCGCGGACGGCTCGGTCGACGTCGGCTGGTAGGTATAAAGGTCGAACACAATCACCATACCAAACATGGATTCCAGCTTGGCAATCAGCGCTTCATACAGGCGGTAAAACTGGGCGTGCTTTTCGTGACTGATGGCGCGCTGACGATCATTGAGTGGTCGCTTCCAGGCCGACTTATAGCGTGTGCTCAGCGTGCGGGCACGATTGAGGTCGTACTCAAAACGCGAGTCGAGACTCCAGAGCGTGATGGGCTGGGAGGCGATAAGTTGGTCGGAAAACGGTGCCTCTTCCAGACGACGCTGCGCAGCGGAAAGCTGGCACAGGGGCTGCAATTCGGCGCGAAGGCGGTTACCTGCATGAATGGCGGTGCACACCACCGGCAGATATTGTTCTATCTTGATAAAACAGCCAGCGGAGTCGAGCTCGCCGGAAAAAGGTTGCCCTCGCTGAATCAGCGAGAGCATCTCTTCCAAAGTGTAAACTTTAGAAACCGGGTTGGCCATGGGTGACCCTTAAAGAAGACGTCAACGTTAGTGAGAAAACGTCAGTGAGAAACAGGGGCTGCGGTAACGACAAAGCCCCGCTAAATTAGTCTTCTTCGGTCAGGCTTGGCTCATCATCGGTATAGTCGTCTGCCGCATCTGGCTTGTTACGACCGTTCAGCGTGTGGAAACGCTTACGACCGCGCGACAGACGGACATACTTCATCCATACCTTTTCAATTTTGCTTTCGGCCAGATCCGGATTATCCAGTACCTGAAGGAAACGCTGCTCTTCGGCGTTTTCTGGTTGTAATACGCCGGATTCCAGACCCAGCATGGTGTCACCATATTGGGTCAGAAGGGTTTCTTCACCCAGAGTGAAATCACCAGATTTCGCGAAGCCTCGTGGGAATTTCTTAGTATCGAAAAAATGTTTTTTTCCTAGACGAAATACTGTCTCAGACATGTCAACCTCGTGTGTCTATTGGCTACCATTACGTTGCCGTGGTTCACGGCGAAAGTTAGGCGTAAAATCCAGAAAAGAAAAACAAAAATTTTTTATCGTCATTATTGTACTTCCTTGTTAATCTTCACGAGGAATATCAGAGGATTCAATATGGACGTAAAAGTCTTTCGCACCTTTCTTGAATTGGCCAAAGTACGCCATTTTGGCCGGGCCGCAGAGAATCTTTATTTGACTCAGGCGGCGGTGAGTGCGCGAATTAAACAACTCGAAAATTATTTCGATACCCAACTGTTTACCCGTGACCGGAACAACATCAAACTGACCTCGGCAGGTGAACGATTGGTCAGCTACGCTGAAGTGATGGTTGCGACCTTGCAACAGGCAAAATTTGAGTTGTCGCTGGATAACGGGAAAGCGCTGCAACTGACGATTGGCGGTACGCCCAACATCTGGGATGCTTATCTGCAAAACTGCTTGAGCGTGATCACTGACGCTTTCAGCGGTTATGGCTTTATGGCTGAAGTGATGGGGCGTGAGCAACTGAGCCGTAATTTGCTGGAACGTACCCTGGATATGGGCTTTGCGTTTGACCAGATCAAAGCAGAAGAGCTACAGTGCAAGAAAGTTGCCGATTTGGTGCTGGTGATGGTTTCGACCCGTCCGGACACCGCAGACAGCGTGTTTAACAACAGGTACGTCTATGTCGACTGGGGCTCACGTTTTGCATCCGAACACGCTGACAGGCACCCCAAAGCGCCTGCACCGTTTCTGCGCACCTCAACGGCGCGCATTGCACTGGATTTTATTCTGGAAAAAGGTGGCAGTGCTTACATGCCCGCTTCAGTGGTGGAACCGTTCCTGAATTCAGGCCAATTGCATCGTGTCGCCGGGGTCGAAGACTGGCATCGTCCGATCTACCTGAGCTACCGTAAAAACAGTTCATCGGTTGACGCGATTACTCAGGTTGAAGGTTTGGTTAAAAACATTGATCCGCTGACCGCATTCAGCTTGCAGAAAGCGGGTGAAGTGAATTAAGCCCGATTGATGGGTAAAAAGAAAACGTGTAAATAGAAAAACGGGGCGAGTTAACAACTCGCCCCGTTTCTTATTATTCAGCTAGACAACAAGGATTAGAAATATAAAACCCCGTGCCAACGCGAAGTTTCACCATCAGCGTTATTTTTGGCTGATGCTTGAGTCTAGGCTCGCTTTACCGGCACCTGAAATCAGCAGTGATACACTTGCTGCCAGCAGAGCCAGACCAAATTCGTAGCCGTTGTTGGCAATAAACAGACCGTTACCAATGTGAACGCTCAGGATAGCGACAATCATCGCAAAGGCAGTGACAAACGCGGCAGGGCGGGTCAGCAGACCGATCAGCAGTAACAGACCACCAAAGAACTCACCGCTACCGGCCAGAAACGCCATCAGAACACCAGGTTCGATACCGATTGAAGCCATCCACTGACCTGTACCTTCCAGACCGTAACCACCAAACCAGCCAAACAGTTTTTGTGAGCCGTGGGCCATGTAAATGATACCGATTGGGATACGCAGTGCCAGTGGGGCAAAACCTGCATTAGTGCTCATCAGTTTTTTTAATAGTGCGTTCATTGTCGTGTTCCTTAACATTCGATAATGTGAAATAAGTGTGTACAGCGCTCAAGTCTGTCTGCGTGCCGATGGAGTAATTCTAGATGAGCCAGACAATTTTGATAGTGGCTTTAGATTGACATACTAGTTCAAAAAAATTGAATGACTTTCAGTGGCTAATAGATTGCGGGTGAGATCGGTTATTTTCCGTTTTGATCATTCAGTGCCGAAAATGGCTAGTTTTCCGTGTGGTGCGTCGTACACTGGACATATCGTATCAGGAAGCCGAATCATGACTCTCTACAGCCAAACTAAACTGACGCCTCAGCAATGCCAACGGGCGCGAATGAGCCGCGATGCGCGTTTTGACGGCCGTTTCTATATCGCGGTGAAATCGACCGGTATTTTCTGCCGGCCGATTTGTCCGGCAACATTGCCGAAAGAAGAGAATGTGGAATATTTTGCCCATCAGGCACAGGCTCTGCAGGCTGGTTACCGGCCCTGCTTGCGTTGTCGCCCGGATAGCGCGCCCGCATCATGGGCGTGGAAGGGAACCGAAACGACCTTCCAGCGTGCGGTCAGCCTGATTGATCATGGCGCGTTGCAGGGCAAATCGTTGGCAGATTTAGCGGAACGGCTCGGCATCAGTGAACGCTATTTGCGCCAGTTGTTTAAAACCTATTTGGGAATGTCACCGAAACAGTATGCCCAGTATCAGCAACTGATGTTTGCCAAGCAGTTGCTCCATCACAGCCATTTGTCGGTAACAGATATCGGGTTTGCCTGTGGCTTTAACAGCACCCGGCGCTTTAATGATGCGTTTCAGAAGTGTCTGCGCCTGACGCCGAGTCAGGAGCGGCGTGAACCGGGCAGCGCCAGTGCCACCAATACGGTGTCACTGGCTTACCGTGGTCCGTTTGACTGGCAGCATATGCTGGCGTTTTATCAGCTACGGGCGATAGACGGCATCGAACAAGTGCAGGCTGATCGTTATCAGCGCCATGTCATGCTCAATGGCAGCCGCGCCTGGTTCGCCGCGCGTTGTGCATCCGATACCCATATGGAGATTGAATTTGAACTCGAATCGCTGCGGGATTTGCGTTATTTGGTCAGTATCTGGCGGCGGGTGTTTGATCTCAATGCGGATATGGTGGCGATTGAAGCCCAGCTTGCTAAGGCAGCCCCTGAGTTAGTGATTCACCCTGGACTGCGGATACCCGGCGTGTGGAGTCCCTGGGAAGCCGGTGTGCGTGCCGTTCTGGGGCAGCAGGTATCTATTAAAGCGGCGATCGGTCAACTCAACCTGCTAGTGAGAACGCTCAATCACCGTCAGCCGCGTCCGTGGTATTTTCCAGACCCACAGCAAGTGGCCAGTGCAGATTTAAGTTTCCTGCGTATGCCGCAAAGTCGCAAAGAGACGCTTTCCCGTTTAGCTGGCTTTGTGCAGCAAAATCCGCACGCAGCCGTCGATGAATGGCTGGCCCTGAAAGGCATTGGTCCCTGGACGGTGGATTATGCGCGATTACGTGGCCAGTCCGACACTAACTGCTTTCTGAGCGGGGACCTGATTGTCAAAAAAGCGCTGGCATTGCACCCCGGATTGACCGCGGAGCGGGTTGCCCCCTGGGGCAGCTACGCCACTTTCCAATGCTGGAACCAGTGATTGTTTCATTTTATCTGATGGCAGGAGCCGTAACATGCATCAATATACCCATTATCAAAGTCCGCTTGGGACGATGACATTGCAAGCCTCTAAGCAGGGACTGCTCGGTGCCTGGTTTAGTACCCAGACCACTCAGCCGGATGAGCTGGGCGAGTGTAATCCGGCATTTCCTCTTCTGGTGGAAACCATGCGTCAGCTCGATCAATACTTTGCCGGCCAGCGCCGTGAGTTTGATTTACCGCTGGCGGCGACCGGAACGCCGTTCCAGCGCGCGGTCTGGCAGGCACTGGGCACCATTCCTTTTGGCGAGACCCGGAGTTATCAGCAACTGGCTGATGCGATCGATAACCCGAAAGCCGTACGGGCGGTCGGGCTGGCCAATGGCAAAAATCCGATTTCGATTATTGTACCCTGTCATCGTGTGATCGGTAAAAACGGCAAACTGACCGGTTATGCCGGGGGAGTGGAGCGCAAAGCGTATCTGCTCGAGTTAGAGGGCATTGATCACCCAGCTGCAAGCTGGCAATGTTCAGGCAAACAGCGCCTGATTAAGCCATAAATGCACGAGTATGCTCATTACATAGCCCAGCGCAATAACCGGCGACCATTTTAAGTGGCTGATAAAGGTGTATTTGCCGTGCGAAGCGCCCATTAAGGCCACTCCGGCCGCGGAACCGATAGACAGCAGGCTGCCGCCCACACCGGCCGTGAGCGTTACCAGCAGCCAGTTTCCGATCGACATGGTCGGTTCCATCGTCAGGACGGCAAACATGACCGGAATGTTATCGACAATCGAGGAAAGTACCCCGACACTGATATTGGCCCACATCGGATCCCACTGGCTGTACATCAGCTCCGAGATCAGCCCCAGATAACCGAGCAGGCTCAGGCCGCCAACACACATCACCACACCATAGAAAAACAGCAGGGTGTCCCATTCGGCATGGGAGATACGCCGGAATACATCGAACGGCACCACTGAGCCCAGCCTCCGCAACGCAGCTTCATCGCCGTTGGCAATGGCCCGTTTGGCTTTTTTAGCCAATGAACCGGCCAGCGTTTGACGCAGGAAGTAACCAAAAAATTGCAGATAGGCCAGGCCCATCATCATGCCCATCACCGGCGGGAAGTGGAACAGGGCATGAAAACTGACAGCGGTGATGATGGTCAGAATAAATAACCCGACAATGCGACGTGCGCCGCGTTTCAGCTCGACATGCTCATGAATAACATCTGGCATGCCGGTTGGCAGAAACCAGGACATCACCAGCGCCGGCAGCAGATAGTTGATGACCGAAGGCAGAAACAGATCCATAAACTGCATAAACGCCACGTGACCGGCCTGCCATACCATCAGGGTCGTGATGTCACCAAACGGGCTGAATGCGCCACCGGCATTGGCCGCGACCACGATGTTGATACAGGCGAGGTTGATAAACTGAGTGTTTTGTCCGCCCACTTTCATCACCACAGCGCACATCAGCAGGGCGGTGGTCAGGTTATCGGCGATCGGTGAAATGAAGAAGGCGAGCCAACCGGTGAGCCAGAACAGGGCGCGAAAGTTAAATCCTTTGCTGGTCATCCAGGCTTGCAGCGCATCAAACAGGCGTCGCTCTTCCATTGCGCTGATGTAGGTCATAGCGACCAGCAGGAACAGCAGCAGCTCGGCATATTCGAGCAGGTTGTATTCCAGTGCTTTTTGGGCGATTTCTGTCGCGCCATGCTGTTGGTATACATAGCCAATCATGGCCCAGATAATTCCTGCGGCCAGCAGCACTGGTTTGGATTTGCGCAGCTGCAGGTACTCTTCCAGCATCACCAGAATATACGCGACGGTAAACAGCGCCAGAGCGGTATAACCAATCCCGGATTGAGTGAGGGCGAGGGAAGCGCCGGGTTCGGTGGAGGCAAGGCTTTGCGCAGAGAACAGGAGTGTCAACAGAATCAATACCGGCCTGAAAAGGGACATGGCAGCTCTCCGACTGATAGAAAGTAACCAAATTTTAGAAGCAAATTTTCAGCGTGAGTGTGAGATAGCTCTATCTGTCTGATGTAAAGCAATAAAAAACCCCGCGCATGCGGGGTTTGAGAGATCAACGTGCGTTGAGCGATCAGGCACCTTTAAGGTGAACCTGCTCCTCTTTGACGCCAGCTTGTGGGTCGTTGAAACGGGCTTCATCCAGCGCGTTTTCTGATTTCGCCACAATACAGGTCACACAACTGTCGCCGGTAATGTTAACGGCGGTACGAATCATATCCAGCAGACGGTCAACACCCATGATCAGGGCGATACCTTCCAGCGGCAGGCCAACCTGGTTCAGAACCATGGCCAGCATGACCAGACCCACACCCGGAACACCGGCTGTACCGATAGAAGCCAGCGTCGCAGTCAGAATGACGGTCAGGTAGTCACCCATCGACAGGTCAATGTTGAATGCCTGAGCAATGAATGCGGTCGCCACACCCTGCATGATTGCGGTGCCGTCCATGTTGACGGTTGCACCCAGCGGGATAGTGAACGAGGCCACTTTGTTATCGACACCAAAACGGTTTTTCGCTGTCTCCATCGTCACCGGAATGGTGGCATTAGATGATGCGGTTGAGAACGCGAACATGATCGCATCTTCCATTTTACGGAAGAAAGTGATCGGGCTCAGGCCAGAGAAGCTCTTCAGCATCACGCCGTAAGTCACGAAACCGTGGATAAGCAGTGTCGCCGTCAGAACCACGAAGTACTCCGCCAGGTTCATGATCGCGCCCAGGCCTAAACCTGTGAACAGTTTTGCCATCAGGAAGAACACACCGTAAGGCGCGATGTTCATCAGCAGAGCAACCAGCTTCATGATGACCGCATTCAGGTCTTCAAACAGAGCCGCGATGCGCTCACCCGGCTTACCGGCAGCACTGATAGCGATACCGAACAGAACCGCGAACACGATGACCTGCAGAGTTTTACCTTCTGCCATCGCATTGATAGGGTTTGTCGGGAACATATCGATGATCACCTGACCCAGTGACGGCGCATCGGCAGATTTAAAGCTGCTTGCTGCGGTCAGGTCTGCACCGGAACCAGGCTGGAAAATGGCACCCATAGTCAGAGCCAGCGTGATTGCCACGGCAGTGGTGGTGATATAAAACGCCAGTGTTTTGCCGCCCATGCGGCCCAGCGTTGACAGATCTTTTAGTGAACTTGTTCCGCACACCAGTGACACAAACACCAGTGGCACGACAAGCATTTTCAGGCTGGCAATAAAGATCTTGCCGCCAACGTCAAATAGTCCGTTAACAATATATGCGTCGACAAATCCGTTGTCAGCAAATAGGGCGCGAATCGCAAACCCGGTCAAGATACCCGCGACCATACCCAGAATGACTCTGGCAGTCAGCGACATAGGTTTCTTGGTATTCATTAAGAACACTCCTTATAGTTATCCACTTCGACATCATTTCAAAGCGAGCGGGAGAGTAGCAGCCAGAAGTGAAAATAAAAAAGCAATTTCACAATAATGCCCCCTTTGCGTGATCTGTATCACCTTTGGTGCAGTGTTTTTTACTGGGATATAACAAATAAGCAGTTAAAAAATGCAATTAATCCCCTTCTGTTAACATATAAGTTTAGTAATGCAACAATTTTCACTGCGGGAAAGTGGAGTTTTTTGTCGCCGTTGATTTATTATTAGCTGATTTATCAGTGGATTGGAGTGCTGATAAAAGCAGCAATCTGCGATTGAAATCGATTGGCATCACTGATTTCGGCTATTTAGCGTATAAAAAGACCTCATCTATTGATGAGGTCGATGTATTTGAGGTGCTTAATCAGGTCGGTTGGCGGGGAGAAGTCGAGCCGCAAGGGAGTAGGCTATACTGTAATACTATCGAGGCTTTCGCTGACCTGATCGGCGTACTGGATAATAGTATTGATATTCGGGCATTGTATATTTCGGTGATGCAGCTGACCACATAGCCGATGGCTTTCGTCACACAGACATTCCATGGTCTGCAACAGGTCCTCAATACGGCTGGTATCGTTGACGGCACTGACCACCAACTCCGAGTACTGGCTGCGCAACACCGCCTGCTGTTGGCAAAGTTGTTGGTATTGCGGGCTGTTGATATCCATTATCGCCAATAAATCATCCAGTTGCATCAGCGATAAGTAGAGCTGTTGGGTCAGTGATACCTGTTCCATGGTTTCCTCCTCTGGTTCCCGGCGCGGCTCCCGGATAGGGAGCCGCCTTATATAAGTGTTAACCAGATTTCTGCAGGATGAAAAAATATTTATGTGATCCTCTGGCGCGAAGTTGATACCGCTAAATAGCTATTCCCATATTATCCCCTTCCTACTTGAAGCGGCAGTAGTGTTGGCTGCACTCTAAGTTGTATCGTGACCGGCAGAGGATGGTTTCTCTGTTTACCAATTACAGCAAATCGAGATTGAGATTCGCGGCCGTCTGTTCGCCCATTGCAATCAGTCGATCCAGAATATGTTCGCCATCGGCGCGTAACCCATTGTGTTCATACTGGTTAGTGATCCAGGCGCGCGAATTTGCGATTTGGCGTAACGTTTCCCGGCTGAGATCCATGTCGACAAACATATCATCCGCATAGACCGCGCAACTGACCGGAACCCGGTTATGCGCCAGTACCTCCTCTTTATATAGAGGGCCCCAGTCAGTTTTTTCTGCCAGCAGATTAGCGGCTTTACGCAGTGGCTTAAGATTGACGTACTGCTCAAACATCCACGGAAACACCATTTCTCCGGTGAAAAGAAAAGGCTTGCCCGGCTGATAGTGAAATTCAGCAAAAGCATCGCGCATACGATGGGCGGACCAGCTTGATGCAAAGCCCTGGCAGTAAATCGCTTCATGCAGGATGGCGTAGATAGGATTGGTGTGAAACCCTTGCTCCATCATCATCTGTTGTAGAAACTCGTAGCGCAGGGTGGGTTTACCATCAACCTCAATTAATGCATTTTCCAGACTGAAGTAAGTGGGCATAAACGCGTCACTCATCCCGAAACGAATACCGAGTTGCTGGAATTGCTCGACGGTAAAACGCTGACCATTTGGCAACAGTACTTCGTGATCGTGCAGGTGATCGGCGATGCGTTGACATAACTTCTGCGCCTCGGGAAACTGGGTGAAGAAGGCGGCGTTCTTTTCTTTGGTACGCTGAAAAGTAGCGCGGTAAACGCAGTCGGAATGGCGTGACAACGAAGGTACTCCACCGGTGATATAGCTGCGTAGCAGACTGTCCGGAAACAGCGACAGATACGTTAGGGAGCAGAAGCCGCCAAAGCTTTGGCCTAATATTGCCCAGCGCTCAATCTTCCATTGCTGACGAATGAATTCGGCATCACGCACGATATTGTCGGCGCGGAAGTGACTTAGGTAGTCAGCTTGCTGGCGTGGTTTGAGGCCAGTCAGGGTTTGATGATTGACCATACTGCTCAGCCCGGTACCGCGTTGGTCGAGCAGCAAGACGCGAAACTGCTGCAGAGCACGTTTCATCCAGCCGCTGCTGGCACTGGCGCGAGGCGAAGGAAAGCCTGGCCCGCCCTGAAAGTAAACCAGCCAGGGTTTATTCTCATCACTGCCATTGGCGGCGGTCACCGCACGGGCGAAGATTTGGATTTGAGCCGCTTTCGGTTGCTGGTAGTCCAGAGGGACAGAAAAGGTGTGAGGCGTATAGCGCACGCCAGCTTCCACGAAGCTTTGGGTCGGATGCATCATGACGAACCGGGATCCTTGTTGGTCATCGGAATAGAAGACCTAGTATAGCTGAGCACGGTTTTAAGATGCCAATGGCGGATAAAGAAGGCTGAACGGGCGCAAAAAAATGATGCTCTGAGCACAGGCTGCAGAGCATCATGGGGATGTTTGGCGCTACGTTGCTTTCAGTCTAACTTTCTACCGGACCAAAGCGGGTCGCTGCAAAACGGTTCAGAATACGGTGTACAGCGTAGGCAACCGTCAGGGTGATCACGATCGCCCCAAAAATACTGCTGACCCGGTACAGGGCACTGAAGACCAAATCGCCATCCGGAGCCAGGTACTGCCCGAACAGAATGCCTAACGTGGTCATACCGCCGAAACCGGCACCGGATCCACTCGACTCTTTACAGTGCATATAACCAAAAATCATCAGGCCAATCCACAGCAGCGGGATCACGAACAGCAGGGTATCTGACCAGTCATACAGTAAGATTTGGCTTATCAGACCAAAGGTCACACCCATGATGGTACCCATTGCTCGTTTACGTGCGTAACCCATAGCGCCGTTCCAGTGCATCGGAAACAGCATCAGAACCGTGGTGGCCTGGGCAGACAGTGAGTCCTGCAGATCGGCAATCTGAAACACCACAAATGAGAGTGTTGCCATTACCGAGCCCATCAGTGCTTCATGGCGCAGACGGTGCGACTTTTTCGGTTCGGCTGGGCGTGGGGGTGGCTGACGCGGTTCTAGATCCGGAATTAAAAAGGTCACCAGATAGGCAATCAGTACTGACAGGAAACAGGCTACGATGTTATCCGTGATCAGAACATTTAGATCGGTCGTCGGGTAACTGGCAAAATGCAGCATGATACTCAGGTTAATCACACTGTTGGCACCAAACAGGAACAGCGGCCCCTTGGACATGCAGGCAAATTTACTCAGGAACAGGAAGAACGCAATGATGGTCATCATGCCCGGGTGACCGCCAAAGAGGCCGCCCAGGATACCGACCTCCAGGCCACACACCACGGCAGAAGCCATCACCTGCCGTGCGGCATGGGCACTGATGACTGGAATCATACCGAGCAGCAGCATTGGGGTAACGGTAAAAAACACCCCGTTATCCCAGCCCATGACTTTATTAAAAGTAAACCCGAGCGTGGCGCCGGTCGCGATACGCAGACACTGGCGCAAATCATTTCCTGATAATGGATGATCCCAAAGTCTCATACCATCTCCCGATTAATAGATGTAGTGCAGGGTGCTGAGAAAGTGGATCTGCGCTTTCGCCAGTAAGTTCAGAACCGGAGATTCTGGCAGCAACTGTACCGTCGCACGTGCACCAGCGGGCAGTTTCTGCAGCTCTTCATCGTGCATGATCAGGTGTAGGCGCATACGCTGCGCATCACGTACCCAGCGGTTTGATGTGGTCGGGGTTGCCAGACGGCCGTCGGCATCAAACTGGCCTGAGCTTACACCAGCGTCAATCGTACCAACTTCAGCAGTGAAAACCTGACCCGGTTTACTGTCGAACGCCACCATTGCCTGGCTGTTGTGACCGAAATGACGCAGGCTCTTTTCGCGAAAGTCCGCAATCACATCCACTTGGTTATCCACCAGTGCCAGCAGCGGGTTACCGGCCGCCGCGTAGGTACCGGTATCCAGTTGCAGGTTGGTTACGATGCCATCATTGTCTGCGATTATTTTGGTATAAGACAGATTGAGCTCTGCCTGGGCCAGTTGGTTTTGCGCGACGCGGATATTGACGTTTTTGTCATCGTCAATGTCACCACGGCTGACTTCCAGTTCTTTCAGACGCGCACGACTTGCCGCCAGGTTGGCTTTAGCCGCGGTCGCGGCACTCAGAGCGTCATCACGTAATTGACGCGATGTCCCGTTACGCAATAACAGCGTGTTTAAACGACGGTATTCACGTTCGCGTTGTTCAAGCACGATTTTAGCGGCATCCACATCGGCTTTGGCGGCGATAATAGAAGCATCCAGCTGATCGTTATCCTGCATGACGCGTTCCAGGTTGAGCTGAGCCTGGTCAACGGCCAGTTGATACTGCTGCGGATCGATCTCGAACAAGATGTCACCTTTATGCACCACTTGGTTGTTTTCCACGTGAATCGCCGTAATTTGACCGCTGATACGCGGAGCCACTTTAGTCACCACTCGGGTCGCTAAGGCTTGTGGCGTCAACGGCATGGTGAGGTCGGCAATAAGAAAATACGCGAAGACGAAAACAAATCCAATGCAGGAGTATTTGATCCAGCGAGCGAATTTTTGATCGGGTGTCATAGAATTAAATGTCTCTTAAATTGAAGGTTGGTCTGACAGAGTGCTAAGGGCTTCGAGAGCGTTTTCAGAGATCTGTTCCAGGATCTGGCTCAACTTCATCAGCTCATCGTCATTGATTTCGCTCAGCAGCTGGCGGCGGACCTGAAGAATGCGCGTCTCCATTTGCTGAATCAATAAACGGCCTTCATCGGTGAGCGAGATGATGCGTGCCCGTTTGTCGCTTATGCAGTGATGTCTGGTTATCAGTGATTGCTCTTCGAGCTGTTTCAAAGTACGCATTAATGAAGCAAGTTCAATCTCGAGGGAATCCGCCAATTGTTTCTGGCTGATGTTGTCCCCCAGACGCTGTAGCTTCCATAAAGCGGTCCAGCGCGGGTGAGTTAACCCCAAAGGAGACAGTTCGCGATCCGCCACCATCTTCCACAGGCGGGAGACGCGGGCGAGCTTTTCGGCCAGGGTCAATTCATACAGATTGTTGATGTCTTGGATCATAATGGGCCTTAAATACTTAGCAGGCTAAGTAATATAATTTAGTTAGCCTGCTAAGTAAATATTTTGTGAGTAAAATCACAATAAAAAGTAAGACCAATTGGCATGCAGAATAAGTGGTTTGGGCTGAAATCTGGCCGGGGTGATGAATAAGCATTGCTGAAGGGAAATAAAAAAAGCCACGCAGTGCGTGGCTTAATCATCATCGATCAGGTCAATATAAGCTTAGTTATGCAGGGAACTTGTGCTTATAAGCGGTTCTTTGGCGCCGCAGCGGTTAAAGGTCTGCGCCATAGATATCGAAGTTAAAGTACTTGGCCGCAATCTTGTCGTAAGTGCCGTTGGCGCGAATCTCCGCGATCGCTTTGTTAAACTTCTCTGCCAGCGCTTGGTCCTGTTTTCTCAGCGCCAGGGCGGTACCGAAGCCAATGTAGGCCGGATCAGTCACTGCTTCGCCTTTGAACTCAAATCTCTGACCTTCTGGTTTGTCCAGGAACGCCAGGCCAAGTTGATCGGCGTTTGCCATAGTCACATCCAGACGCCCGTTTTGCAGGTCGATGTAAACTTCATCCTGGCCGCCGTAACGTTTGATCTCTGCCACATCGGCAAATTTGTCCGTGACGTAACGGTCAACGGTGGTACCACGTTGTACACCGATCACCTTACCTTTCAGACCTTCTTTATCAATGGTGAAGGTCGCGTCTTTGCTGGCGGCAAAGCGGGCCGGAGTCTGGTAATACTTGTTGGTAAACAGGACTTTCTTCTTGCGCTCTTCGGTAATACGCATCGACGCCATAATCACGTCAACCTTACGTGCCAGCAGGCTAGGGATCAGGGAATCCCAGCCTTGTGATACCCAGGTACACTCCAGTTGAGCTTGTTTACACAGCGCATCTGCGATTTCGATATCAAAACCGACCGGCTGACCTTCACTGTTTTTGTAGTTAAACGGCGGGTAGGTGAAGTCGGACGCCAGGCGAACTTCTTTAGCAAAGGTCGCAGAGCAGAACAGGGTGGCAATACAAGCCAGGCCAACAGCAAATTTTTTCATGAGTAAATTCCTTTTCTGTACATCTATGATTGTGACGAATATTCGTTCAGTGCGGCAACAACTTCTTGCATGCTGTGCTGACTACCTACAGTGATACGCACACAGTCTCTCAGCGCTGGGTCATGACTTTGATTACGGGTCACGATACCTTGCTTGAGCAGATACGCAAACAGAGTTTCTCCGGCGCGAGTGCGCAGCAGGACAAAGTTGGTCGCGGACGGGTAAATTTTTTCAATAAAATCGTACTGACCCAGTTGGCTGATAAACCAATCGCGGGTTTCAATCAGTTGATTGGTTACGGTACGCATTTTATGCAGGCCTTGCTCGGACAGGGCGTCCAGTACGATAGTGGCACTTGAATCCGGCATTGGATACGGTGGAATCAGTTTGGCAACGTATTCCATGACGCTCTCATCGGCGATGATAAAACCGCAGCGTACCGCCGCCAGGCCAAATGCTTTTGACAGCGTACGGATCACAACCAGGTTCGGGTAACGCGCAATCAGTGCTGCCACGCTCTGGTCAATTTCGAACTCAATATAGGCTTCATCAACCACTACCAGGGCGTCTTGCTGCGTGCCTTCCAGAATCTCGATGATCGCTGGTTGCGACAGCGGATTACCGGTCGGGTTGTTTGGTGAGCACAGGAAAACCAGGTTGGCCTGCTTAGCCGCAGCGATAACACCCTGGGTATCCAACTCAAATGCATCGCCAACCAGCGGTACATGCAAGGTTTCAATCGCCAGTGCATCGGCACAGAATTCATACATGGCATAAGTCGGCGAGCAGACGACGATTTTGTCTTTGCCTGGCTGACAGAAAGTACGGATCAGCAGATCAATCGCTTCATCGGCACCACGCACGGCAACCACAGGTGAAGTGACCTGGCAGTAATCCTGATAAGCCCTGGCAATGTCGTGCGGCAGGAAATCCGGGTAACGGTTGAAATTCTGTGACGATTCACCGTATTGCACTGCGTGCTCCAGTTCGTTGGCATTCAGCCAGACCCGACCCGCGCCACCAATCCGGCGAGCAGACTGGTAAGGTATTAATTTTTTTATGGCCTCTGGTGCCAGTGTAGATGCGATGGATGACATGAATGCCCTCTGGCTGCTATTATTTTGTCGCATTAAATGATTTTTTATGCTGTTAATTGCATTTAAAGTGATTTTATTTGCAAATTAATCAACAGATGATTCATTCAAACAAAAAGTATTTGTAAAAGGAATCGAAATAAATACATACTAGCCATGATAAAAAATCATGGCTAAAGGCGAACTATGCATCTTCCTTCTACCAAAACCCTGCAGGCCTTTCTGGCCACGGCTGAGTACCTGAATTTTACCCGAGCTGCGGACGCCCTGAATCTGACCCAGGGGGCGATCAGCCGGCAGATCCAGTCGTTGGAAGAGTTGCTGGGAGTAAAACTGTTTTATCGTCATGCGCGCGGGTTGAGCCTCACTCAGCAGGGGTTGAAATTTGTCCCGCACGCTGAAGATATTTTGCGCCGCTTGCGTATGGCGATTGATGATGTCTCCAGCACGCCGTCGAGTATTAAACTCAATGCGCCGAGTTGTGTGACTTCGTGGTTACTGCCGCGGCTGATGGCGTTTCAGGAAGCGCATCCTGAAATTGATGTGGCATTGACCTCAACCATTAAGCATCATCCTGAGCCTGACTTTGATCGGTATGATGCGGTAATCCTGTATGGCAAAGCGACTAAGATGCCAAATTTGGTCAGCCAGTTACTGTTTGAAGAGCGGCTGACGCCAATTTGCCGGCCGGAACTGCTTGCCGAAGGGCAGGAGACCTTGTCGTTAGAACAGCTGACCAAAATGACCTGGCTGCATGCTAACAGTGAGCAAAGCGACTGGAAGTTGTGGCTGGCCCATCATGGTCAGCGCGGCTTATCAAGCCGCAGTAACCAGCATTTTTCTACCTTGGACCAGGCGATGAATGCCGCGCAGCAAGGCTTTGGCATTGCCGTGGGGGATGTAACACTGGCCGCGCAGGATTTGGCGATGCACCGCTTGGTCTCACCTTTTAGTGATGCGGTGCCGTCCGGCTACAACTACTCGATTCTGTTTCCCAAGCAGAGTGATAATCCCATGCTCGATCTGCTCCAGAACTGGCTGGTGGACGGTTATCAGGCGACGTTAAGTTAAACGTGCTGTACGGCGCAGAGGTCGTTTATACCACCGTATCCATGAGTCTCCTTATCAATAAGCACCCGTGTATTCACCCGCGGCGTTATCGTTTTTCTCTATCAGAGTAATAGCCAAAAGCAGCCTGCCTGACCGCTTGAAGAGGGTTATAGTGGCGGGGTCCATTGATAACAGCAGCAGAGGTCATAACTGCCGCTGTTCCAGTCCGCAAAGTGCTGACAGCGAAACACTGATAGCCGTTTGCTCTTTGCCGGACACATGGTTCGCACTGCCCTATGCCCGTGGTTGTTGCTCGGAAGTGACTATTTCTCCTTGGATGAATATCGTCGTCCGAGCTTGATTAGCGGTGACAGCAGGCTTTTTGCGCCACAGATATTGGCGCTTTCAAGCTTTTTTAGACGATAAGGCGCAAGCCAATCACCTGGTTGCCGGATAAGCGATTCACTCCATGCTCGCTTATCCGGTTTTTTTTTGGTGTTTAGGAAAGTGCTAGAGGTCTGGGTTGAATGTATCGCTGCGGATAAAGTGATCGATCTGGCGCGCGATATAGTCGTTATAGATCATACTGGTGTGGGTAGTGCGGGTTTCAATATGGTCGGTCATGCCATCGATTTTAGTCTCTTCCACCGTGACCGTCCCATCCGACAGCGGCTCATTGCCCATCAGCAAACGGCGCATCCCGATAGGCACAGTTCCCGCAATGCTGCCCAGCTTCTGCGGAAATCGCCACTTATCCTCATGCGCTTGCAGACCATAACGGGCTGAGTTGCCAAGCAAAGCACCCAAACCGAGTTGCTGAATCTTAGCGACGATCGACGCGCCTTGCAGGGGGGAGCCAATCGCCAGCACATGGCTAATCTGTTGTGCTGAAGGCTGACGTGAAGCGAGATAATGTTTAATCATCAAGCCACCCAGACTATGGCCAACCAGAATATTTGTCTGCTTGCAATCGAGTGCTGCATCAATAGCGCGAAACACTTTACCTGCATCGATGGCCACACTGTTGTAACTGAGCACTTGAGTGGTATAGCCGAGTTTGGTGAGACGCTGGCTCAGTGGCTGCATAACCAGGCCATGCATATACAAACCGTGCAATATGATAATTTTCATCGCGAATTCAATGCCAAGGATCAGACAACCAATTTAACCACTGCCAGCACAAAAGGAAAGCACCAACCGAGTGGAGGAACGTGAGCAGGTTGCCGCTAACCAGCAGCATTAACGCATTGAATCAGATTGAAGTCTTGGGTGAAAGGGAAATGATTTTATTGATGGGATGCCAAATAATGACATGAAAGCCGGGGTGAAATTTCGGCTTGGGGAAGAAAATCGGCAGCCGGACCGGGAAGTCCTCAGCTGCCGAAGATAAATAGTCTTATTCAAATCCATTGAATATTCCTTCCATTTTTCTCATAAATATCGGCTTAGCCGTCATCGCGAGCAACGAAACCCTGTTTCACAATCAGATTGCCTGCGCTGTCTTCCGCGACGATTTTCAGCGTGCGTGCAGTTGGTGCGTAGTTTTTGTAAGTCAGCGTACCATCTTCAGAAGTCAGGTAAGTCTGACCTTGAATTTGAACCGGGTAGTTTGCCACAGCCTGACCATTTTGAGTCAGAGATACCGTTGCCAGGTTATCTTGAGTAGCGACATCCATGCTCAGATCGGCAGCCATTGCACCAGCGGCAAAAGTGGTTGAAAGAAGAGTAGCTGTGATGATTGAAGTGACTTTAGTCATGGTTCATTTCCTCTTGATTTAAGTTTGTTGAGCACCGTAGTGCTTGGAAGAAATATTAGATCTACGTCACACTTTTATCGATAAGATAAAGTTGTCCGACTTCTTCAAAAATATCGAACAAATAATCAGCGTTTCTATTTTGTACGGCGAAATAATGCCCATGATGAATGCATGTACCATTTGTAATGCAAATGAAAATTAGTTACATTCCTGCCCTGTTTTTGCGAACCACATCATAATAAATTTAATGAAAGCCCCAACAAAACTTCATCCTCTTTGCCTGGCTATTGTTGCCGGGTTAGGTGCGCCAGGATTGGGCACCGCAGCGTTTGCCGCAGATAATGCAACTTCAATCGAGCTTGCCACGCAGCCTGTGACTTCTTCTGCCGATGCTGAAACCAGCTCTGCCGATCAAGACACTATGACGGTTTATGGTCGTGCGCTCTCTTTATACCGGGCGAATGAAACCAGCCTGGCGACCAAAACGCCGACCGCGATTGACGACACGCCGCAATCTATTCAGGTATTGCCGCAACAACTGATCGAAGATCAGGGCGCGCGTCAGATAACGGATCTGTATCGCTCTGTCAGTGGTGTCAGCCAGTATTCCTATTCCGGGGTGACGTTCCGCGGTTTTCGTCAGGATGAAATTCTTTATGATGGTGTGCGCGGAGACCCGTTTAACGGCTTTGCCATTCCACAACTGTTTAATATCGAACGGGTGGAAGTGCTGAAAGGTCCGTCCTCTGCTGTGATGGGCAGTGGCGAACCGGGCGGGGTGATGAACTATGTCACCAAGAAACCGACTTATACTACCCAGCGCC
Organism: Vibrio sp. ABG19; assembly: GCF_029962385.1. NCBI lineage: Bacteria > Pseudomonadati > Pseudomonadota > Gammaproteobacteria > Vibrionales > Vibrionaceae > Vibrio > Vibrio sp. ABG19. Next base: position 563,259 of record NZ_CP071707.1, read on the forward strand.
GTGTTTCTGTGACGGCGGGCAACCAGGATTTTGTCAGTGGCGGCGTTGAGCTGTCGGGGCCGGTTAACGATGATGCCAGCCAGCGCTATCGTGTGGCGATTTACCAGGATCATGAAAATCCGTCCCGCACCAATACTGATGTACGCAACCGCATCATTGATCTTGGTTACAGCTGGGACATGAGCGAAGACAGCACGGTCACGGCTCAGTTCACCGATATTATCCAGCATTACGGCGGTGCCCGTCTGCGTGGTATCCCGACCGATGATGCGGGTAACTTTCTGGCTGACATCGACTGGAACGCTAACGAAGCGTCCGATTTTCAGGATCTGGAAGCGCAGGTATATCAGTTGCGTCTTGATCACAGCTTCAACGACTGGCTGAGCGGTGATGTAACGTTGCGTTACTACGAAAACAGCGAAGATCAGAAATACCATGAGCCGAACGGGCTGGAAGATACCGATGGTGATGGTGTGGCTGACTGGAGCAAGCGTCAGTTCCGCGATCAGGTTCGCGATAATAAAGCAGGTTCGGTATCGGCGAATCTCGTTGCGCTACTGGGTGATCACACGCTGCTGTTTGGCGGAGACTACTACCGCATTGATGAAGACTATGTCTATTACCGCGCCAAAAGTGTCGGTGGCCTGAGTCTGACCAATCCGGTGTATGGTGCTGACACTTCCGCTTATACCTTAAGTTTGTCTAAACAGACCGATTCACGCTCTGAACGTTATGGCGCCTATGCGCAAGATCAATGGCAGATTAGCGAGCAGTGGAATGTGTTGGCCGGACTGCGCATTGATGGCTTTAAGGATGAAGTGAACGACATCAAGAACTCGACCGAAGAGCACTATACCGGTTCTGGCATGTCCTACCGTCTGGGGTCGACTTACAAAATCAACCCGCAATGGCACCCGTATGCCGTGGTCGCGACCGGATTTGTCCCGCAGGATGCCGCGGATCAGGCGTCGTCTAACGGTGGTCCGTTTGATCCGGAAGAAAGCCTGATGTTTGAAACCGGGGTACGCAGTTACTGGTTCGATAATGCCCTAAACGTCAATCTGGCGCTGTACCATATTACTAAAGAGAACATTCTCCAGGCAGACCCGGATGACGATACACGCTCAGTGGCGTTTGGTAAGGTGCGCAGCCAGGGTGTGGAAGTGGATATGCTGGCCGATGTCACTGATAACTGGACTGCGAATCTGAGCTATGCCTACAACGATACCCGGGTCAAAGAGGCTTACGATGGTATCAGCGGCACAGTGGGAACCCGCTTTGCGAACGCGCCGCACCATCAGTTGGGGCTATGGACCCGTTACGATCTGACGGCGATCGATTCGTCGGTGGGTTTCGGCGCCGACCATGTCAGCGAGCAGTACAACCAGAGCGGCCAGATAGTCAAATCGTATACTGTGTTTGATGCTTCCTGGCAGACACGCTGGCAGGATTGGCTGTTGCAGCTCAACGTAAAGAACTTGTTTGATAAGAAGTATGCCGTCAGTGGCTTTATCGATCGTACCGGACATTTCCCGGGCGAGCAGCGTCGGGTTTATCTGACCGCAAGCTACGATTTTTAACCTAAGTCCGGCATTAGCCGGACTTTTTTGTGGCTCATTAAGAGTAAGTTAAGTGAGTAACTAAAAATAATTCTCACTGCAATTTTCGTTTCATCTGAAATCGAAATCAGTACAATCGAGAGCAGCATTAAGGTGCTGATGATCACGAAAATTAGGAAATAGATATGAAATGGTCTTGTTGGATAGCACGTAGTCTGGTGCTAATGGGATGTTGGGTGAGCTTTATGGCCTCTGCCGTGACCGTGACGGACAGTCACGGTGAATTCACCTTAGATTATGTACCGCAGCGCGTTGTCACGCTGGAGTTTTCTTTTGTTGATGCTCTGGCGGCGGTGGATGTCAGCCCGGTCGGGATTGCCGATGATAATGACCCCAATCGCCTGCTGCCTGCGGTACGCGATAAGCTAGCGCAGTGGACATCGGTTGGTACCCGCTCCCAGCCAAGCCTGGAAGTGATTGCGTCGCTCAAACCGGATCTGATTATTGCTGATGTCGATCGTCATTCATCGGTGTACCGTGATTTGCAGAAAATTGCGCCGACGCTGCTGCTGCCTTCACGCCGCGAAACCTATCAGGATAACCTCAAATCAGCAGCGATTATTGGTCAAGTCCTGGGTAAAGATAAGCAGATGCAGCAACGTCTGGCTGAGCACCAGCAGACTATGCAAGGTTACGCCAGGCAGTTGTCGACACTTAAACAGCCTGTGGTGCAGTTTGGTGTCGCGCGTGAAAACGGTTTTTACGCTCACTCAGCGGACTCTTACGCTGGCGGTGTGATTCACGCTCTGGGCCTCGATTCTCCGGCCGGACTGAAAAACGAAAATGCGTCGCGTCAGATCAGTCTGGAACAACTGCTGGCACTCAACCCCGGTTATCTGGTGGTAGGAGATTACACCCAAAACAGCATCATTACCCGTTGGGAAAAGCAACCGTTGTGGAAACTGTTGTATGCAGTGCGCGCCAAGCATCTGCTGCACGTTGACGGCAACCTGTGGGCGCGTTGCCGCGGTATCTTGGCGGCGGAATATATGGCGGCCGATCTGGTTAAACTGGTTAACGCCTGATGAGCCGGGCTGACAAGCTAAAACAGACGAGCGTGGTTGCCACGCTCGTTGTGTTTTTATTGCTGGTTGCCTGGTGGGCGCTGTTTGCCTTTTCGGCGGTGCCGGTCTCGGGCGCTGCAGCGCTGACGGCCTTGTGGGCGCCGGATGAGCAGGTGATGTCGCACATGATTGTGCGCGAAATTCGTCTGCCAAGGGTGCTGGAGGCAGCACTGGTTGGTGCGAGTCTGGCCTGCGCCGGTACATTAATGCAGGGGCTGACCCGCAATCCGCTGGCGTCACCGAGCCTGTTTGGCGTCAATGCCGGCGCGGCACTGGGTATGGCACTGGTCAGCACCGTATTTGCAGCGTCTTCAGCTCTGACGACTCCGGTGGCGGCTATGATCGGCGGATTCACGGCTTGGGGGTTAGTGATGCTGCTTGGCGGCGCCTGGAAAATGGGCTCAGAGCGCGGTCAGCTGGTTTTGGCCGGGATTGCAATTTCAGCCCTGTGTGGCGCTCTGACCAAAGCCAGCGTCATTCTGGAGGAAGATCAGGCCGCCAGTGTGATGGCCTGGCTGGCGGGCTCGTTTGCTCATGTCAGCTGGGACACCTGGCAGATGAGCTGGCCGGGCCTGAGCGCAGCGTTGGTACTCAGTATGCTGCTGGCTCCCAAGGTTAACGTGCTGGCGATGGGCGATGAGCGGGTCAAAAGCTTAGGCGTTAATCTGACTCTGCTGCGGGTGCTGATTGGCCTGGCAGTGCTGGTGCTGGTTGGCTTGTGTGTCAGCACGGTCGGAGCGATCGCTTTTGTCGGCCTGATTGTGCCGCATATGGCGCGTTTACTGGTGGGCTATGATCACCGGCGTCTGTTGCCGGTGGTAATGCTGATTGGTGCGATGCTGACCCTGCTGGCCGATATCATCAGCCGGGCGGTGGTGTTTCCGACCGAAACACCGGCCGGTGCTGTTCTGGCACTGATCGGTGCACCTTGCTTTCTGTATCTGGTGAGAAATCGCGCATGAATTCCTTAATCAAAACGCAATGCCTGCTGCTGGGCGGGATTGTTGTGCTGTCCGTGGCCAGCCTGAGTCTTGGCGCGGTACATATTCCGTTACCGCAGGTGTGGGACGGTCTGTTTCCCGGCAGTGAGCACTATTTCACCATTCATGATTATCGCCTGCCACGGATTGTCATCGCGATTCTGGTTGGTGCTATGCTGGCCAGCGCCGGGGTACTGATCCAGGGCGTGATTCGTAACCCGCTGGCATCGCCGGATATTCTCGGTGTCAGCCATGGCGCTGGTTTGGCGGCGGTGGCCCTGATGACCTTATGGCCGACGGTGTCGGTCTACTGGCTGCCGCTGGCCGCTTTGTGCGGCGGTATGGCCTCGGCACTGGTGCTGGCTTTGGTGTGCGGCGGCAAGACCGCTCCGGTCAAACTGGCCATCACAGGTGTCGCGCTGGCTGCTTTGTACGGCAGCGGAATAGACTTTCTTATCCTGACCCAGCCACTGGAAATCAACAATGCTCTGCTGTGGCTGACCGGCAGTTTATGGGGACGCGGCTGGGATCAGCTCACTTTGTTGTGGCCATGGTGGGCCGCGTTGCCTGTCATGCTGTGGCTCAGTCACGCCCTGAATCTGCTCACTCTGGGCGATGAACGTGCGCTCAGCCTCGGTATTTCGGTCAACCGGGTACGCGCTGCGGCGCTGCTGGTGGCAGTGATCTGGACTTCGGCGGCGGTTGCCGTGTGCGGACCGATCAGTTTCCTTGGTCTGGTGGCACCGCATCTGGCACGGCAACTGGTCGGCGGGCGGCATCAGAACTTACTGCCGACCGCGATGCTGGTGGGGGCTTTGCTGCTGCTGGTCGCTGACCTGGCGGCGCGCATCATTGCTCCGCCCCTTGAGCTGCCGGCCGGCATTATGACGGCTATTATCGGCGCGCCCTACTTTTTATACCTGCTAACTAAGATGAGATAACCGATGCGTTTAAGTACTGAAAATCTGACTGTCGGCTACGGCAAAGGCCCGATCGTGAAAGGGGTCGATGTCGATATTCCGGCGGGTAAAATAACCGCACTGCTCGGCCCGAATGGTTGCGGAAAATCGACCTTGCTCAAGACGTTGTCGCGCATTCTCAAAGCGCAGAGCGGGCAGGTATTATGGCAGGGTGAACCGATTGAACAGGTGGCATCGCGTACGTTGGCGCAGCATCTAGCGCTGCTGCCGCAGTCACAGGAGCCGCCGGAAGGCGTGACAGTGCGTGAGGCGGTGGCTTACGGGCGCAGTCCTTACACCGGTTTCTGGGGCCAGCTCTCGGCACAAGACAAGCAGATAGTCGAGCAGGCGATGCAGGCGACCGGTGTTGCTTCTTTTGCGGATAAAGCGGTGTCAGATCTGTCCGGTGGTCAGCGCCAGCGGGTCTGGCTGGCACTCACCCTGGCGCAGGACACCGATTTTATTCTGCTGGATGAGCCGACCACGTACCTCGATATCAACCATCAGGTTGAACTAATGAAGCTGATGCGCAGCTTAAATCAGCAGGGCAAAACCATTGTCACTGTGTTGCATGATATTAATCAGGCCTGTCGTTACTGCGATCATCTGATCGTAATGCAGGACGGACACATAGTCAGTGAAGGCCGTCCGGCGCAGGTAATGACCCCGCAATTGTTGGCCAGTGTGTTTGAGCTGGATGCGGAAATCCATCAGGACCCGATCGCTGGCACACCGATGTGTGTGGTGCGCTGATAACGGCAACAGGCGACAAGGCGAGCGCCGTTTCCGATGCCGGGGTGGTGGACGGTGGATTGTCAGTGGCGGCTGCTTTTTGAACTGGCGGACACTATCACTGCGGCTGCCACGCAGGGCGCTCGGGTCAAATGGTATCTATGAGAGCAACACAGGTTACAGGCTGTACCAGCCGATCATCGCACTGCACACCAGATACATCATCCCGATATAGCGCCAGTTTGCGTTCAGCAGCGCTTTGGTGCCCACTGCATAGCGTGACTGGATACTGAGCTGAATACCGGAAAACGGCGACAGAGTGATACCCAGCGACCAGCCCATCAGCAGCGTCATGCCGAGCAGATTCGGGTCGCTGACCGAAGGGGCAAGGATACTGCCGGCCAGTACCACACTGGTGACCGGATGCATGCCGGTCATCGCCAGAACAATCAGTACGAGTACCGTAATACAGGCTTCAAAGGCGCCGAAATGGGCTGGTGCGAGCTGAATATCCAGCGCCATCAGCGTCGCCGCGACACCGGAGGCCAGCATCGCTGCGGCGGCAAACAGCACCACTTCGCCACACGAACTGGCGATACCGACATTAATGTGATTGCGCGCGATGCGCACACCCGGTTTGCCCTTTTTCAACAGCAGCCAGCCAGCGGTAAAGGTAATCGCGGTCAGGGTGACTAATGACAGCACGCTGACGTGCGGAAACAGCTCATGGGCGCTTATCACGATCACCGCCAGCAGGGCCGGCATCCATAGTGAATACAGGGTGACCGGATAACCGGCCAGTGAATCGCTGTCAGGCTGACGCCAGATGTGCCAGGCACTCAGGCCAAGGGCAACTAAGGCTACCGGAATACCGTAGGCGACCAGAGTACTGAGCTGGGCACCGGGCGCACTGATCAGCGCCAGACCCATGGAAGCGAAAAACGGTGACCAGAATGCACAGGCGGCAAATGCCCGCAGCAGCACCAGCCCCTGGGTGGTGGAAAGCCTACCCTGAGCGGCGATCTTATCGCCGACAATGATCACTGAAGACATATTAAGGACGGAGCCAAACAGATGGGTTCCAAACAAAGTACGCAGCAGGGCGGATTTACCTTGCGGCAGCGTTTCGCCGCTGCGTACACTTTCCACCGCAAAAATGCGCAGAAAGCCGACCCCGATCAGCATGGTGACCACGTTCTGGTTTGCTTCCAGCGCTTTGCGGACATACAGCATATCGGCACCGTGGCTCATGCCGTAAATCAGGCCGGCCAGACCAATCACCAGCAGCAGGACAATCTGTTTTTTTTGCGCGGGCTTAATATAAGTAATAAACAGAGCGGCGGCGATCCAGATAGGTACGCCGGCCCAATAGCCGCTGATAAGCCCGGTCATCTGGGCACAAAGAGAGATTACCTGGCTGATCATCAGCAGCCAGCCGCCGGAAGCGGCGATAAAAGGCGTCATAGCGTTCTTAATGTGATTGAGTACGGAAAGTCGGGAGAATAAGAGACCTGGTGTCTGAATCCGGCTTCGTGTTTGCAGTCTTTGAAGCTTAAATTAGGATGGTGATCAAAACTTCAACAACGAATGTGATCATTATCAAAGCTTTTTAAGTTACGCAATAGTCAAGGGCTGAATTTTAAGCAAGGTATTGCGCAAAAGTTTAGCGGCATCAGAGCGGATAGGCGAAATGCCCGTGGGAAAGTCAGCGCTCCGTCAACCGCGTAGGCAGGTCTGAAAGTAAATCACTTCATTGCTCGCCAGTCGGTAAATGGTGGCCGGTTTGCCCCCTTTGCCTTTGCAGGACGCGGCGATTTTATTGGCGCTGACAATCACTCCGGTATCGATCAGGCGGCGTTTGACCGTCATGCGGTTCATTTCCACTCCGAATTTAGCGTAGGCTTCGATGATGTCGGCGACCAGAAACTCTTTTTCCAGCGAAAACAGCACCACCGAGGTGTACTCCACGGCGGCCCGCAGTTTTTTCCACGCATGCTGAATTTGCGCCACATGGTCAAAGGCCAGCTCTTTCTCGCCGCGCAGCAGCGGGGCCAAATCAAACCAGCCCGCACGCTCACTGTCGATACCAAAGTCTTCAATCTGACGCACATTGGACGGGTTGAGCAGGGCGTAATGGGAGATGCTCACACTCCAGCCGTCCGGGTCGCGTTTCGGGTTACCGTCTACCAGAGGGTCACTGATGAAGTTGGGAAAGGTGTGCACTTTCTGGCGGCAGATCCGGCGCCGGGCGGATTCAAAATCCTCATCGGCCGGTTCGCCGCCGGATGCCGTCATGTCTTCATCGTACACCAGGCCGCCCGGTACCGCCCATTTGCCGCAATCCGGGCGATTGGGGTTGCGGCGCTTGACCAGCAGGGTTTGGATCCCTTGTGGCGCAAGACGGAGACAAATCATATCTATGGTGACGATCATATTAGCTTTCCTGGCAAACAACGAGTCACATTCTAGGCAAGCGCGACGGCGTGGTCAAATGTAAATAACCAATTGTGACAAACTGATTTTGTCCAAATACTCAGGGCGCTTTTTACTGGTTAAAGGGCTGTAAATAGGCGGGTTCCTCTGCTTAACCATCTAAGTTTATGGATATGAATGGCTGCAGGGTTTGTCACAAAAGTTGACAAACAGGATGTGCTCATTTATTGTTCCGGCATGAGTTAAGAACACAATGTTACTAACATGAGTTATCCTTGCCGTGAACCAAAGGAAAGCACTATGAACGCTGGCCTGTTTTCTCCCCGCATTATCCGCAGTTTGTTGGACCTCGACGCCTATAAAATCAACATGATGCAGGCGATTCACTCGCTCTATCCTGATGTTCAGGTGCGTTACGAACTGATTGTGCGCAGTGATGAAGACGTCAGTGACCTGCTGGATGAAGTGCGCGATGAGATCGCGCATCTGGCGTCGTTGCGTTTTTCCGATGCCGATATTGTCTACCTCAAACAGAGTTCACCGCATCTGAAAAGCTCGTTTTTGCAGTCTCTGCGTTATTTCCATTTCCAGCCTGAGCGTCAGATTGAAATGGGCGTGGTCAAGCAAGAGGGTAAACATCAGTTGCGGATTGGGATCCAAGGCACTTGGCGCGACACCATTTTGTACGAAACCATCATTATGTCGATTGTATCGGAGGTGCGTAACCGCCGCCGCTGGGCTGACGTTCCGGCCGAACTGCCAATCGAGGTGCTGGCCGGCAAAGTAGAGAAACTCAAAGCGGAAATCGCCAAGCGCGGCATCAGCAACTTCTCACTGACTGAAATGGGCACCCGACGCCGTTTTTCCGGCCAGGTACAGCGCGACGTGATGGCGTACCTCAAGCAGGAGATCCCGGAGCTGCTGCTGGGCACCAGTAACTATCATTTTTCCCGTGAGTTTGACCTCAAACCGATTGGCACCATCGCCCATGAGTGGTTTATGGGACATCAGGCACTGGTCAACGTGCGTGATTCTCAGCGCGTCGCGCTGGAGCAGTGGCTGACGGCCTTTGACGGCCAGCTGTCGATTGCGCCGACCGATACCCTGACCATCGATGCGTTCCAGCAGGATTTCAACATGCACCTGGCGAAAGCCTTTGACGGGATCCGCCATGATTCCGGTTGCCCGTTTAAATGGGGTGATCGCATGCTGGAGCATTACGCTAGCATGGGAATTGATCCAAGCTCGAAAGTGTTTATCTTCTCCGACGGCCTCAACTTTGATGAAGCGCTGGAGTTGTGTGAATACTTTGCCGGCCGGGTGCGGATTTCATTTGGTATCGGCACCTTCCTGACCAACGATCTGGCAGGTTGGAAAAATCAGGCAGGCAAGGCGTATCAACCCCTGTCGATTGTGATTAAGCTGACTGAATGTAACGGTCGTCCGGTGGCGAAAATCAGCGATGAACCGGAAAAAGCGATGTGTGAAGACCCAATCTTCCTCGCTAACCTCAAGCGTCGTTTCAATATTGAGTTGGATGTCGATGCACTGGTTGAGGAGCTGCGTCGGCAAAAGCAGCTTAAGCGGCAGTATATCGCAGCCGCCTGATCCGACTTTCGTCGCGGCTTAGATAGACAAGATAAATTAGACAAGATAAATGCGCTGACTTCGCGCTAATCGAGTGCGGTCAACACAGCGACTGAATCACAGCCACACATCCACATCCAGCAATCAAGCGGCGTTTAACGCCGCTTTTTTATGCGCGAAATCTGCCCATTAAGCGGGTTCCTCACTTAACGTTAAAGCAGTGTACGTAACGTCAAAGCTGTGTACGGTATATTTTTCGTGCATCAAATCGCGAAACTGGGCATAATGCATTAAAACCACTTACGTAATTATAAGTAAATGACCCAAGACGAACGCCTGATCCACTTAACCCTGCTGCTTGAGCAGCAGGGTAAAATTACCCTGAACGAAATTTGCCAGCAGTTTGGTGTATCGCGTGACTCGGCGCGGCGCGATCTGGTCAAGCTTACCCAGCAGCCCGGTATTCAGCGTATCCGTGGTGGTGCGATGACGGCGCCGGTCTCCGCCAAAACTGAGCCTTACGCCGGTAAAACCATCAGCGCGGCCAAACATGCCATGGCGTTGTGCGCCGCCGAGTTGGTGGATGAGCAGGATTATCTGGTGCTCGACACCAGCACTACCTTGTCGCTGATGGCGGGCTATCTTGCCGTGCCGGCCACCATAGTGACCAATTCCGTTAATATTGTCGCCAATACAGAGCTGAGCAGTGAGCTGACCGTTCATTTGCTCGGTGGCCATTTTGACCCATACAGCCGCGCGGTACTTGGCGCTCAGGCGCAGCAACAGATGGCCGGCTATCATGTCAACAAAGCCTTTATCGGTGTGTGCGCTTTATCTGAACGCGGCCTGACCACCAACGATGAGCAGGAAGCAGCGATGAAGAAGGCCATGATGGCGCAGGCCGAGCAGGTGATTTTGGTGTGTGAACATCAGAAAATGGACGTCGAAAACTTCCATCATGTATGTGATATCGCCGCCATTGACATGGTGATCACCGACGCAGCGCCAACAGCCGCACTACAACAACTGTTTGAACGTCACGATATTCAATGCATCGTGGCAACCCCACAAGAAGGACAGCTTTAATATGACTTACGCCCCGGTAAAAACAGCCGTGATTGGTTACGGCTTCTCAGCGAAAACCTTCCATCTGCCGTTTATTAAAACCCTGCCGGAGCTGGAGCTGAGCGCGATCAGCTCCAGTCAGCAGGATGCCGTCAAAGCTGACTGGCCGGAAGTTGAGTGGTTTGCTGATGCCAATTCGCTTCTCGATAACAGCGATGCCGAGCTGGTGATCATCACGGCTCCGAATGATGTTCACTTCTCGCTCGCTCAACGCGCGCTGGAAAACGGCAAAAACGTCATTGTCGAAAAGCCGTTCGTGACCCGCATCGAAGACGGCGAAAAGCTGATTGCGCTGGCCGATGAAAAAGGTCTGACCCTGAGCGTATTCCACAACCGCCGCTGGGATGGTGACTTCCTGACCGTGAAAAAGCTGATTGAACAAGGTACGCTGGGTGAAGTGAAACTGTTTGAATCGCACTTCGACCGTTACCGTCCGGAAATCCGTCAGCGCTGGCGCGAACAGGCCCAAGACGGCGGCGGCATTTTGTTTGATCTGGCACCGCACCTGCTGGATCAGGCGTTGATACTGTTTGGCCTGCCACAGGCGATCAACGCTCAGTGCCGCCTGATGCGCCCGGGCTCTACCACCATCGATTACTACAACCTGATCCTGCACTACCCGGAGCACATTGTGCACCTGCACTCTAACCTGTACAGCCCGGAGCCCAACCTGCGCTACAAAGTGCTGGGTTCAAAGACCAAATTTGAAAAATACGGTCTGGATCCGCAGGAAGGTTACCTGAAACAAGGGCTCCTGCCGGAAGCGCCTGAGTGGGCTGCTGAAGAGGCATCCCTGTGCGGCGTGCTGTACAGCGAAGAAGGTTCTGAGCCGGTGAAAACCGAGCTGGGCGGCTACCAGCTGTACTTCAAAGCGGTGGCCGATGCGATTCGCTTAGGCACCGCCAACCCGGTACCGCCACAAGAAGCGCTGCATAATATTGCGCTGATTGAAATGGCGCTGCAAAGCAGCAAAACCGGCCAGACGATTCAGGTGAATCTATGAGCCTGACTCTGGATGATGTGTTGGCGCAGGAAGCGACAATTCAGCTCAAGCACTTCAATCACGAGACAGCCTGGCAACTGGGCTGTGCACTCAAGCAGGCGGCAGAGCAACGCGGCGCGGCGGTAGCGATTGAAGTGTTTGGTTTTGGTCAGGTACTGTTCCAGTATGCGATGCCGGGCACGGCGGCTGACAAGTTTGATTGGGTACGCCGCAAGCGCAACTCGGTGCTCAAGTACAACCACAGTACCTATTACCTGTCGCTGTACAACGCGCAGAAACAGCGTGAATTTGAAGCGCAGCTGCATGTTGATGCCAACGAGTATTGCGGCCACGGCGGTTCGTTCCCGATCCGCATCCAAGGCTCCGGCCTGGTCGGCGCGCTGACCGTTTCCGGCCTGCCGCAGGAAGAAGACCATCAGCTGGTGGCAGACGCACTGCAAAACGTGCTCAGCCAGCAATAATCTTTGTAGAACTAAAGCTTGTGTAATAAAGCTTATCCGATACACAAAGTGTAAAGCCCCGCGAGGGGCTTTTTTGTTGCACTAAGCGGCGGCTGTTTACAGTGTAAACTTAGCCCAGCTTGACCAGTACAAACTGCTTTTTGCCACGTTGCAGCACATAGTAACGGTCGAACAGGGCGAAGTGGTCGGTAATCTGCGCGCTTTCGCAGCGTTCTCCGTTGATCCGAATCGCCCCTTGTGTCAGCCATTCGCGTGCCTGACGTTTGGAAGCGGCTAGTCCGCTGGAAAGCAGCATGGCAACCACTTCCTCTCCGGGTGTCATGTCGCTGCGTGTCATATTGAAGCATGGCAATCCGTCCTGCTCTAACTGACCTAACTCGGCTTCGCTGAGCTGATTCAATTCACCGCGGAATAGCGCAGCGCTGATACGTTGCGCACTGGCGAGCCCTTCATCGCCATGCACAAAGCGGGTCACTTCACTGGCTAGGATCTGCTGCGCCTGCGGCTTGCCCTGGCGCTGTGAGTCTTGCTGTTCAATCTTGGCAATCTGCTCCATGGATAAGAAGGTGTAGTAGGCGAGGAAGCGGTACACATCGCTGTCATCACAATTGAGCCAGAATTGGTAGAACGAATACGGCGAGGTTTTGCTTGCATCCAGCCACACCGCGCCACTTTCGGTTTTGCCGAACTTAGTACCGTCGGATTTGGTAATCAAAGGCAGAGTCAGGCCATGAACTTTGCTTTGATGGAGGCGGCGGGTCAGGTCGATACCGCTGACAATATTACCCCATTGGTCGTTACCGCCGATTTGTAACTGACACTGCCGGCTGTGGTTGAGATGGGCAAAATCATACGCCTGCAGCAGCGAGTAGCTGAATTCGGTAAACGAGATGCCCTGATCCGGGCGCTCAAGCCGCTGCTTCACCGATTCACGGTTAACCATGCTGTTCACTGAGAAATGCTTGCCGATATCGCGAAAAAAGCGAATCACATCCATATCTTTCATCCAGTCGGCGTTGTTGACGCACTGGATAGGCTGATTGAGATGCGGGGTCATCAGCCGCGTAATCTGGCCGCTTAAATCCGCAACCCATTGCCCGACAGTCCCTGCATCGTTCAGGCTGCGCTCAGTGGCTTTAAAACTCGGATCGCCAATCATCCCGGTGGCACCGCCTACCAGGGCTATTGCCTGATGTCCGGCATCCTGAAAGCGCTTTAACATCAGCAAGGGCACCAGATGGCCGATGTGTAAACTGCCCGCCGTGGGGTCAAACCCGCAGTATAAGGTTTGCGGTGTAGTAAACAGCTGGCGCAGCTCTGCCAAATCGGTGCTCTGTGCGATCAGCCCGCGCGCGCTCAGGTCATTAAACAAAATATCTGAATTCATACTGCCTCCAATCATTGATGTTGGCAGCATAAGCAAACGATGCGCGCGGGGCGATGTCCCTAAAGGGACAATCACGCTGTTTTAGTCTGCTTTGGGCGTTGATGGGTAGCCGGCTGCGATCAGGTGATTTAAAAACAACTGAAACAGTTCGCTCAGCGAGGCGACATTGAGCTGGGCGTAAATGCGTTTACGATGGTTTTTCACCGTACCATGACGGATGCCGAGCTGCTCGGCGATGTCTTGTGAGTCGAGGCCCTGAATCAACAGCGCCGTGATCTGCTGCTCGCGCGGGCTGAGCCGGGCGTGTCCGAAACTGGCAATTGCCGCTTCTACCCAGTGGCGCAGATCCTGCGGCGCCTGACCACTTTCAGCCAGTAGCAACGGCTGCGGATTCCAGTGCTGACGGCATAATGCGGCCAGCGTGACAAAGCGTTGTTGCAGCGCATGTATCTCGTCTTTGGTGACAGGATGGTGCTGTGACAGAAAACCGAGATGAATCACTATACTGCGCTGGCCTGCAAGATTGACTGCCAGGGTGACTTCATCCTGCCAGCCGGTTGCGGAGTAAAACTGATGCTGATATTCGCGCTGCGCCGACTCGCTGCCCGCCACCTCGCGCCAGTGAAACACACCTTCGCTGTGCTCGCGCGCCACTTTGAGATAAAACGGGTCATGCTGATAGGCGTGGGTCAGGTAGTGCTGGAACAACAGTTCACGTCTGGCCGGCAGTGAGTCATACAAATAGATCGGATGTTTATCCAGGCGATGGCCGAGAATCACCGCGCAATCGAAGCTGAGTACGCTTTTTAGTACGTCAATAAGACGCGAGCTGAACTGCGGGCTGTGCAGCGCGCTGATCGCTTCACCGAGTGCGTGGTATTCCTGATAACTGACCTGCATGAGCATCCCTTGCGTGTGACTGAAGCTATAATTTTACCCCAGTATGCCTGCTGGCGGCGGGCAAATCGAGTGTCAAGCTGAGCCGTTATCAAGGATAAAGTGTGAACTCGCTCAATCTATTGTCGACACACTTACGGCACTCTGGCTCAATGCACTTATGCCATGGTCACGGAGGACATTATTTATGGCAGAGATTTGCTGGACCGAATTTCGTCATACCCTGCATCAGTTTCCTGAATTGTCCAATCAGGAGAAGGAGACCGCGCAGCGCATTGTGGCGCAGTTTGAACATTTTAAGCCTGATCAAGTCCTCACCGGCCTTGGCGGCAGTGGGCTCGCTTTTGTGTATCAGGGCCGGCAGCCGGGGCTGACAACCTTGATTCGCTGTGAACTCGATGCACTGCCCATCGAAGAGACTAACACCTTTGCTCACCGCTCCACTCACAGCGGCGTGTCACACCAGTGCGGCCACGACGGCCATATGGCGATTGTCAGCGCGCTGGGCGAGCAGCTCAGTACCCGCCGCCCGGCGAGGGGCAGAGTTATACTCGCCTTCCAGCCCGCCGAAGAGACCGGTGAAGGGGCGATTAATATGGTCAATGATCCTAACTTTGCCAGCCTGATGCCGGATTACGCCTTTGCGCTGCACAACTACCCCGGCCTGGCGCTGGGCCATGTGGCGGTCAAAGCCGGCCCGTTTAACTGCGCCTCGCGCGGCATGATCATCCGTCTGCACGGTAAAACGTCCCACGCGGCGCACCCGGAAAACGGTGTCAGCCCGGCCATGGCGATGTGCGAGATCGTCACTAAGCTCACCGCGCTGCCGCAGTACCTCAGCGAGCGCTGCTGGGTGACGGTGATCCATGCCAAACTAGGCGAAGTGGCCTTCGGCACCGCCCCGGGTGAAGCGGTGGTGATGGCAACCCTGCGCAGCGAAAGTAACCAAACCATGCAAAGCCTGGTGGAAGCTGCCAGCAAACTGGCGCAAACCAATGCCGATAAATATGGTTTAGGCTGCCAACTCGAATGGCAGGATGTATTCCAGGCCAGCGTAAACTCACAACAGGGCTGCGAACGGGTAGTGCAAGCCTGCCAGGAAACCGGCACGCCATGTACGATTTTGGATCAGCCGATGCGCTGGTCAGAAGATTTCGGCCAGTTCACTGCGGTCGCGAAAGAAGGGGCGATGTTTGTGCTCGGCTCCGGCCAGCAAAGCCCGCAACTGCATAATCCGGATTACGATTTTCCCGATGTCCTGACGCCAGTCGGGCGGGATATCTTCGCCAGTATTGTGGCAGGGCTTCATGGCGTGGATGAAGCTGCGCTTTGAGGGGGGGGATTAATGGTTTCTTGGGGTTGTATGTCACGCTTTGGCTTTCTTGGTTTCTTTGAGCTTGGTGCAAGCGTGCCAGTCACTCTTTGCCTTGCCAAAGAGTAACCAGAAAGGCGCTTAGGTTCTTTGATGCAGGCCGGGCCGGTTTTAGGCGTTCCCGACGCCAAAAACCTTAAAAATCGTCCTGATTTTTTGCCCTGATTTGGTGGTTTCAAAAGCTCAGCCTAGCGCTACGCATTGTGTTTGATTTGTTATCTCGCCAGAACATAGACTAAATGAATGCCTGTAGGCGTAAACTTAGTTAGATCTGAGCTGTAAACGTAGCCATATCGATCGAGCAGGTCCAGCGAGTGATAGGTCCAGCCTGCTGCAAAGGCTATCCCGGCTAATGCGAAGTAAATACACACCCTGTTCGCCAATTTCATCCATTTAGCGTCAATAACCAATCGCGCTTGTTTGCCAGTATAAATGGCTACGCTTCCCATAAACATCAATGATAACAGTGTGCCTAAAAAGCCTACTGGAACCCATAGAGATATAATTGACAGTGTGACTTCCGGACGTCGGTTTAGAATGTCTATATAGTCTTCGTATAAGCCAGTAGACATCCACAGCCAGCCACCTACGGTAAAAGTCAGCATTAAAACGGAAAGTATTCGGATTTTAGTTTTCGATAACATCTTTTAGAGCCTTAACTACATTTTTGTTTACATGCACTTCTGACCAAGTCCATTCAATAATCAGATAAGTAAATGCAACTGCTGCTCCTGCCGCTAAAATCGACCCAGTTGTTGCGATGACGGTAAGTAACATAGCTTCTCCTGCACCATATTGTAGAAGTGCTTTAAACATGTCTGCCCCGACATTACCAAACCAATCCACGAGATGGTAATCGTCTTTGAAAATAAGGTCTGTTGTTGCAATGCTTGCTGATACGATAAAAGTAAGAGCCGCAGCTCCCCGAAAATTCGAAGCTCTCGCTTTTGGGCTAAAGCCTGCTTGACTCACTTTGAATGAATTCAATGGGTATTTTTTACCGTCTAGTTTAATTCGAGTTCTGTTGACTATTGCATGTTTTAGCGGCGCACCATTCTTGCTTCCTGAAAAGGCGATGAATGTACGTCCTTTACTTTCAACGATATCTGCTTTAACTCCCATATCACCAAATTGCTTTGCTATGGAGTGGGCGTTAAACATCGGTTCTGTATGATTAAACCAAGACTTTGCCGTGTTAATGCTAGCTGATATCGTAGCTGTATCACGACCAGCCTCAGCCCAAAGATTGTGCAGTATTTTATGTGCATCTTCTAAGTCAGCAATTACAACATGTTGATGATTTTTTTCCATTTCATCTTCAAGAGAGCATTGTTCATCCATCGACAATTTTAAACGATCATTAACACGTTGACCTGCAGGAGAAACATCATATTCACCATTTTGTTGGCGTGCTTGAATTTGCTCGCTCAGGCCAGAATTTGCCTGAAGAACGGAATTATCTACGTTCATTCTTTCAGATAGAGGTGTGTTTTATTTCTGCTCTAGACCGGTCGGCAATTATTCATGAGCTTTGGCTATCACTCATTGCTTTCCCAAAGAGTAACCAGAAAGGCGCTTCGGTTCTTTGGTGCTGGCCGGGCCGATTTTAGGCGTTCCCTACGCCGAAAAGCGAAAATATCATCGTGGTGTTGCGCTGGTTGCTAGGGTTAATGGTTTCGTGGGGTTGTATGTCACGCTTTGGCTTTCTTGGTTTCTTTGAGCTTGGTGCAAGCGTGCCAGTCACTCTTTGCCTTGCCAAAGAGTAACCAGAAAGGCGCTTCGGTTCTTTGGTGCTGGCCGGGCCGGTTTTAGGCGTTCCCGACGCCGAAAACCTAAAAAATCGTCCTGATTTTTTGCCCTGATTTGGTGGTTTCAAAAGCTCAGCCTAGCGCTACGCATTGTGTTTGATTGGTTATCTCGCCAGAACATAGACTAAATGAATGCCTGTAGGCGTAAACTTAGTTAGATCTGAGCTGTAAACGTAGCCATATCGATCGAGCAGGTCCAGCGAGTGATAGGTCCAGCCTGCTGCAAAGGCAATACCTGCCAATGCAAAGTAAATAGAAATTCTATTCGCTCGCTGCATCGCTTTAGGTGAGTAGATTTGGTTGATTTTCTTGCCTTTCCACAGAGCTTTAGGAGACATCCAAAGCATACAAAGTAGCACGCCTAAAAAACCAACCGGCAGCCAAAGAGTAATCACGGAAACTTGTACCACTGTTGCATGAGATAATAGGTCGATGTAGTCACCTAGAACTCCCTTGGAGACATAAAACCAAATCAGGAAGAAAAACAACAATATAAACGAGATACAAAGGCGCACTTTAGTCTTGGATAGCATTTTCTAACCTCTTTACAATTGAATTAGATATTTTATATTCTCCCCAAAGTCACTCAATAGCGACATAAGCAGCAACGCAAGCCAAAGCACCAAAGAAGATTGGTGTGCCTGCTCCTGCTAAGGCAAACAATACTGCTTCTCTTGCCCCAAACTGGACAAGAGCTTTGAACATATCTGAGCCGACATGACCAAACCAATCTACTAGATGATAATCGTCTTTGAAAATAAGGTCTGTTGTTGCAATGCTTGCTGATACGATAAAAGTAAGAGCCGCAGCTCCCCGAAAATTCGAAGCTCTCGCTTTTGGGCTAAAGCCTGCTTGACTCACTTTGAATGAATTCAATGGGTATTTTTTACCGTCTAGTTTAATTCGAGTTCCGTTGACTATTGCATGTTTTAGCGGCGCACCATTCTTGCTTCCTGAAAAGGCGATGAATGTACGTCCTTTACTTTCAACGAGATCTGCTTTAACTCCCAAGTCACCAAATTGCTTTGCTATGGAGTGAGCGTTAAACATCGGTTCTGTATGATTAAACCAAGACTTTGCCGTGTTAATGCTAGCTGATATCGCAGCTGTATCACGACCAGCCTCAGCCCAAAGATTGTGCAGTATTTTATGTGCATCTTCTAAGTCAGCAATTACAACATGTTGATGATTTTTTTCCATTTCATCTTCAAGAGAGCATTGTTCATCCATCGACAATTTTAAACGATCATTAACACGTTGACCTGCAGGAGAAACATCATATTCACCATTTTGTTGGCGTGCTTGAATTTGCTCGCTCAGGCCAGAATTTGCCTGAAGAACGGAATTATCTACGTTCATTCTTTCAGATAGAGGTGTGTTTTATTTCTGCTCTAGACCGGTCGGCAATTATTCATGAGCTTTGGTTATCACTCATTGCTTTCCCAAAGAGTAACCATAAAGGCGCTTCGGTTCTTTGGTGCAGGCCGGGCCGGTTTTAGGCGTTCCCTACGCCGAAAAGCGAAAATATCGTCGTGGTGTTGCGCTGGTTGCTAGGGTTAATGGTTTCGTGGGGTTGTATGTCACGCTTTGGCTTTCTTGGTTTCTTTGAGCCTGGTGCAAGCGTGCCAGTCACTCTTTGCCTTGCCAAAGAGTAACCAGAAAGGCGCTTCGGTTCTTTGGTGCTGGCCGGGCCGGTTTTAGGCGTTCCCGACGCCGAAAACCTAAAAAATCGTCCTGATTTTTTGCCCTGATTTGGTGGTTTCAGGTAAGTTCTAAGTCGCTTTTGCCCCAAAATCATTCAGCATCCAATTCCTGACCACTTTCTCATGTCAGTTCTTGACCTACATTTACTAATAGCAGACTATGAGCCTAGTTGAGCACTTGCATTTATACAGACATGTTCTGTAATTTGTGGGTGCAAGGATTATAAAGACAGTTAGAACAGTATGTTGCTGATATGGTGTCTATATTTTCTGAAAATATTATACAGACAGTGTCTGCTGAAAAAGCACTGTTATGAGGCATATGGATATTCAACTAATACAAATAGAAAATGATGAGTTTGAAAGTCTGTTCTCTGTTGTGAAACAGGGACTTTATTCGCATGTTGATGCCGTCTTTGGCTGGTGTGATGAGTTCCAGGTCAATCGTTTAAAAAATGACTACGAGCCGCATTGGTTTCACTGGGTTTATATCAATAACACGCAAGTTGGAATGCTATGCTTCAAGCCTTACGAAAACGCATATCATGTACATTTACTCATTGTGTTTCCAGAATTTCAAAATCAAAAATTGGGTGAAAGCGTCATGAATATGGTTCACGAAATGACGCGAGATCAAGGGCGTAGTCACGTAACCTTATCAAGCTTCACTAGAAATGAGTCAGCGGTAAGGTTTTACAAATCTCTCGGCTATAAGGTGACTGAATGCGATGAAAACTTCCTTTCTTTGTCGCTTCAAGTTGCCTCATAACAAGCAATTTAAGAGGGATTCACAACGCTTGGCATTTTTGCTTTTATTTCAAATTTAGTGTTTATGGCACAATGCTTTAGGTTTGGGTGGTGGCGTTGTTCACCCCTTAATTTGGCGTTATGCCACAAGACGTTCAACATGGAGGAAAAGAAATGGATTTAAACGCAATATTACTATTTGTAGTCGCTTGTCTGGCTATCAATATGATACCTGGCCCAGACGTAATCTACATCGTCTCAAATACAATGAAAGGCAAGCTTGCAACTGGATTTAAAGCTGCAATTGGTCTTGGTGTTGGCTACTTTGTACATACATTAGCTGCGTGTTTAGGTTTGTCCGCGATAATCCTCAGCTCTGCTGTAGCTTTTAGTGCGGTAAAATGGTTGGGTGCCGCTTACTTAGTATATTTAGGTGTTCAGTCTCTGCTATCTATGTGGCGTGGAGGCAGTAAAATAGTGGTTAGTGAAAGTGTTGAAACCAACAAAAATGTATTTATACAAGGCGTTATTGTTAGTGTTTTGAACCCGAAGGTAGCACTATTCTTCCTTTCATTTTTACCTCAGTTTGTCGATACATCTACGGGCTCCGCATCAATGCAATTATTAGTGCTTGGTTTGCTCTTCAGCGCATTAGCTACGCTGTGTAACGTTTTATATGCCTCAGTCGGTAGTTGGGTTTTTAGTCGATCAAATTCTCAGCGTTATTCACGAGCACTTGAGGGTGTCTCGGGAGTTCTGCTTATTGGGCTGGCAGGCAAAGTCGCAATCAGTGAGCGCTAGTGGCATAACAAACGATCAAAGAATCAACATACTTTTCCTAATCTGACAGAAACGCTTTAGAGCATCAGATCTAAAACACTTCTGTCCGATTGTTAGTTACGATACCAGCAGGTAGACTTAACGAACTAGTCGTCACTAATCAGAGGGTGGGTAAGGTTGAGAAGAATTACTAGGTATTAAGAAGGCAGTGATACCCTGAGTGGTCACTGCCTTTTCGATGAGGCTTTAGACGATTACACGTTTCGCTTCACATCCTAGAATTTAAATGTGGTCGCGCTATAGTCTACGATAGTCGCGATGACGTTGGGCGTCCTTGCTACGCCGTTCCATCCGACAGCGACGCACTCGGCACCGCAAGCTTCAGCGGCCAAAAAGCCGCTTATCGAATCTTCAAATACCAAACAGTCTCTTGGATCAGTATCCAATAACGATGCGCCTTTTACGAAGCCCTCTGGGCTCGGCTTCCCCTCTGTCACATCGTGTCGGTGCACGATGGCACTGAAATAGGGTTTTAGGTTGTGCAGGGTAAAAACGTGGTCAATACGAGCTTGCCAGCTACCGGTTACCAAAGCCATTTTGATATTGTTTTCTTTTAGTTGATCAAGAAATTCAATGGCACCTGAGATCAATGGAGTATTGGCGGTTTCTTCAAACGCATCGACCATTTTTTTTGCCATAGCTTTGCTTGAGTCGTCCAAGTGGCCGAAAAAATAGTCGAGAGTATAGCCACCGGAACGGCCATGGATGTGCGCTTCTATGTCCTCTTTCTTAATGTCCACACCGAAAGCATTTCCAGCATGTAACCACGCTTGTTCTATCGTATGTCGGGAATCGATTAACGTCCCATCCATATCAAAGAGAACCGCTTTGTGCTTAATTAACATTTAATGACTCCGTTTCACCAAACAGGCTAATGACATCCATGTTGGTTTCGATTTGGTCGTGATAAATATCCATTGCCTCATTAGAGTCCGAAGCCATACACGTAATGGGTAATACGATGGCTTTTTGCTTCAATACTTCCTGAAGCGTAGGGCCCGCATCTTGGCTATATAAATCTTGGGCAATAACCTGTCCCTGACATTTAATGAACGCGAATGTAGATTTAGTCATAATGATCTCCTCATTCTTACTTGAATCAGATTTCCAAACAAGCAGTTGCTCGTTAATAACCAAAACATCAACAACTCCTCGCTCTAGATTTTTTAACGCATTGTCGATGTTCAAGATGATCGGCTCTTCGTGCATGTTGAATGACGTATTAATTAGAGCCGGTTCCCCAGATATCGATTCCCAGCCAATCAATACTCGATACATAAATGGATCACTCTGCTGTGTGATGACTTGAGGTCTGGCTGTTTTATCGATATGAGTGACAGCTGGACACGCCTGTGCGAAATAGTCTGTGCAGTCGTAGGTGACAGTCATAAACTCAGAGACTATGTCAGTGCTGTTCCATCCAATGAAATTTTTTGGTAAAAAACATTAGACGAAATTCGTGAGAAATATATTGGAAAGTGCGTAATAAGGATAGAAGTTATAGTAATCGTTTTGTAAAAGTTGGATTTAATTGACACTAAAATTTTGTGTTTTAAATTGTGTTATTTTCTGTGTAAATAAAATCGTGATTTTATTTGATAGATAAAAGTGAGAAGCATTGAAAATACTTCTCACAAATAAAAATTAACCTTGCCAGTTTTCACAACCAGGCTTTGATTTATCGATCAAAAGATCGCCTTCAACTTCATAAGCAATAAAGCCGAACAGGAATGAGAAAAATTTAGAATCAGCGGTTACGTCGGTTAAGCCAACGGCACATCTATCTTTTTCAATAGCCTTATCTGCAGCTTCTTTTACGCTCGGAACTCCAAGCGGAAAAATAACAACGGGTTTTGAATCTTCGCCGCTTACACGAGGTCCTTTAACAAATTCCCCACCATTTAGCTCAACATTTTTTGTTGACGCTAGAGTGAAATCAGCGACGCGCTGAGCACAACCTGTTACAAGTAGTGAGCCAGCAACCGCGATAGACAACATAACTTTTTTCATAATGTACCTTTATTGTATTATTGGAACCATTATCACGGAATTATATGAGTTCATACTGAAATGTGCAAGTGATTGATCAGATTGATAAAAGGTAAGTTTGTGTGGCTTAGTGGCAAAGGATTTTGAAAGTGATACGTGTCGGACATCGCTAGTGGAAGCTTGAACATCTAATCTTAATATGTTCATCAGATATCAATGGATAGCTAATCAAATGAGGTGTAGATGGCATTAACTCAGATTCAAATTATTCAGTCTTTGGGCGAGTCTATGTCTTGGCTTGAACGAGAACTAGGATGGGGTGTGCCAATTACTGAGTTACGACACTTAACCGGGCGTATCGGTGAACTTTATTCAGCTTTGATTACTAATGGGCAGATGGCAACGGAAGTTAATCAAGCCGGATATGATATTGTTAGTGGGCTGGGGGAAAGAGTTTCGGTCAAAACAACTGGCCGGCAAGTAGATTCTGGGCATATATCTTTCAATGTAAATACTCTGGCTCAAGTCGATAGGATTATTATCCTACGGATCAACACTGAAGAAATGCAAATTGAGACACTTTTTGATGATACCGTCTACAATGCAAGATCATTGTGGGGTGAGCCTAAAGCTGGGGGGCGACTAAGTATTTCTCTCAGCAAACTTACTAAATCCCCCAAAATCGAGCGAGATATTCCGAAGATTAAGGAAGCTGTTTGGAACAACTATAAGATTATTGAACTTGAAAATGGGACAATCGAAGTAATGCTTGATGGGGAAATGGTAAAACCTGTTAAACCCCACTTACGCACAATCGCGCGATCACTGAGTATTTCTTTCTTAAACAGTAACGGAAATTATTACAACACTCGTCAGCTTGGCAGTTTGATTATTACTTCTTTAACTGGTTAATTTACTTGTAGATAAGTTCGTAGGCAGAATTGGTATGTCACGCTTTGGTGATTTCTTTTAGGCTTGGTGCAAGCGTGCCAGTCACTCTTTGCCTTGCCAAAGAGTAACCAGAAAGGTGCTTATGTTCTTTGGCGATGGTCGGGCTGGTTTTAGGCGTTCCCGATGCCAAAAAGCTAAATATCGTCGTGGTGTTGCGCTGGTTGCTAGGGTTAATGGTTTCGTGGGGTTGTATGTCACGCTTTGGTGATTTCTTTTAGGCTTGGTGCAAGCGTGCCAGTCACTCTTTGCCTTGCCAAAGAGTAACCAGAAAGGCGCTTAGGTTCATTGATGCAGGCCGGGCCAGTTTTAGGCGTTCCCTACGCCAAAAACCTAAAAAATCGTCCTGATTTTTTGCCCTGATTTGGTGGTTTCAGGTGAGTTCTAAGTCGCTTTTGCCCCGTTGCCAGTTAGAGTAAATAATCGCTGCAATTCTACAATGTTCCTTTTGACTTCATTTATCTAATCCCTCTAGTATGATTTTGGGTGTTTATGCATTTGGTGGCAATTCACCATTAATGCGGTGTTTGGCCTATGAAGTACAACGAGTACAAAATATGGAAGAATTTAAAGCTGATTTGACAAAACTCAGTAGCCTTCAAATTGTGCGAAAGCATGTATTTAATGGGCAGAGTAAGATCCTCTGCGATGCTATGGTTTACGAACTAAAAGAGGAAATTTGTTCTTACCTTGACGTAGATTTCAATGACGTACAATTGGTTGGCTCAGGGAAAATGGGGTTTAGCATAAAACCGAGTCGTCGTTATGGAGAGTTTAATGACGATTCTGATTTGGATATAGCGATCGTATCACCACATCTATTTCAAAAGGTCTGGAAAGAAGCATTTGAATATAAAAGGGGTGGCACATACTGGCCGCGTTCCGATTCATTTTTCAAATTTTTATCAACTGGTTGGGTTCGCCCTGATAAGCTCCCGTGTAGTCAGCACTTCGAGTTTACTGGACGTTGGTGGGATTTCTTTAATGAACTCACCAAATCTGCTAAGTATGGACCATATAAAATTAGAGCAGGATTATACCAATCATGGTTTTTTCTAGAAGAGTATCAGAAAATATGCGTAGAACAGTGTATGGAAGAGGTTGAAAAATGAATACGTCAGCATCAAATCGAAGACTTAGAGTTTTGTTAACGGCTATCAGTCGAGAAGTACTAGTGCCTCAACCAGATTTTCAACGCAGACTTGTTTGGTCAAATAAAGATAAAGTTGAATTTATAAGGACTGTACTTGAAGGGTATCCATTCCCTGAAATTTATATCGCTGCCGGAAAAGTAGATCCCAAAACAGGTGAAGGATGCGAGCTTCTTGTTGATGGTCAACAAAGAATCACTACTCTTTATCAGTACTTTAAAGCTTCTCCTGATCTAAAACTGCCTTCAGATGTGCCTAACTACGCAGAACTTGAAGAAAAGAAACAAATAGAATTTCTTGAATATGAAGTGGTAGTTAGGGATCTAGGAAATCAACCTATTGAAGATATAAAAGAAATATTCCAAAGAATCAATTCGACTAGCTATGGCTTGAACGCAATGGAAATTCATAACGCTAGGTATGGTGGCGAGTTGAAAACTTTTGCAGAAGAAGTATCTCAAAAGAGTTTTTTTGAGCAGTACAAAATTTTTAGTACGACCGATATTAAACGTATGAACGACACCCGATACTGCTTAACACTAATTGTGACAATGTTGAGTACGTATTTTAATCGTGATAAGGAGATTGAAGCCTATCTTGAGAGGTACAATGAGGCTTTTGAGGAGAGAGCGGATTATGAGACTAAAATTGATGAAGTCTTGATGATAATTACACAGTTGAATTTCCCTTCAAACTCTCGCTGTTTCAAGAAGGCAGATTTTTTCACTCTATTTATAGAGCTATACAAGGCAATCTATAGATTGGGAAAAAGAGTAAACATAGCCGACTTGCGTAACAAGCTTGATGACTTTTATTGTCGTGTAGATCAAGCGGTTGCAGGAACAGTCGACGATGCGATTGCGGAAAAATACTACAAGTCTGCATTACAAGGCAGTAATGACCGAAGTAACCGAGCCGTTCGTGGTGAAATAATTCAAGCTCTCATCTAGTATCAGGAAATAAGTTAATAAACTAACAAGGTATCAACGTACTTTTCCTAATCTGACAGAAACGTTTTAGATCATAAAGTCTAAATCGTTTCTGTCCAAAAATGATTTAGCTGACAAACGATGAGTCACAGTCTAAAGATGTCTCATGGACCTTACCTCATACTTTGGATACACGACTTACTATCGCTAAGCAGCGATGGTATTCACACAGGTGGTCAGTCGAGATACCAGTTCGTCGCGTAAACCACGGCAACGACCAGAACGGTCAGAATGACAGGGATAGCCAGCATCTTTAACAATTTTTTCAAAGAGCTTTGTGGTTCAAATACCACACCTGCCGCTTCCTTCACTCTGCGATCTTCATCAAAATGCCATTTAATCGCAAAGTAGGCACCAATCGCTGTTACGATAATTTTGAGAGCTCCGGCAAAGTACGGAAAGAAGTTAGCCCAACCGCTGTTCATTGTTTATCTCCATCAAATTTAATATCGATTTTACGGCAGCATAATGAAAGGATAATGTTTACTTTTACTCTTTGATATCGCTAAACCGGACGTTTCTGATTTGCTCAACGCCGGACATATCAACGTGCGATAGACACTGTCAGGCGTTCTAGCCCGTGCAAGTCTACTGCTCGCGACCGCTGTTCACAACCTACTTTGTTATATCGGGAGTGATAGCTGGTTGATTAAAGTACTGAAAGCTCTGGCACGCCTGGGTCAAGCCTGGAGCAGCCAGCAAAGCCAACGCTGATTGCTCACGTCACAAAGCAGTAACGGGATAAGCGGAGAGTGATAAAGCCAAAACGGGGCGGTTTGGCCCGTTCAAATCAAATCATTGTGCTAAACAGGGCTAATTCAGCGGCCCGGTGTTCATCTGAGTTTCCTGCATTTCGTTCAGTCCGCCACCATTGTGCACGTGAGTGAAGCCCTGTTTTTGCAACGCTTCCATTGCCATCGCAGCACGACCACCGCTGCGGCAATACACCACAATCGGTTGCTGCTTATCGATATCATGAAAGCCAGTGCCAACGTCACTGAGAGGAATATTACGCGCTTCGGGTAAGTGGCCGTCAGCGTATTCCTGCGTCGTGCGCACATCAATCACCAATGCGCCATTATCTATCATCCGCCAAGCCTGCTCAGCCCGCTCGCTCGCCAACACCTGACCCAAAGGCAAAGCCAGCACGAACGCCAGCCCCGCTGCTTTCCAGTTAACTCCAAACATAGCTACCTCTCAGAATTGAAACTCAAATAAGTATGGTTGAACAAGTGCGAATGCTCTAGAACATGTGTAGTAACAAATTATGTAATGGGGCAAACAGAAGTGAGTTTTTTTCAAATCTTTCAAGTGGCGTGCTTTAGAAACTCGAAAACCAGGGCAAAAAATCAGGACGATTTTTTAGGTTTCTGGCGTAGGGAACGCCTAAAACCGGCCCGGACAGCGCCAAAGAACCCAAGCGCCTTTCTGGTTACTCTTTGGCAAGACAAAGAGTGACTGGCACGCTTACACCAAGCCAAAAGAAATTATTGAATTCAAAGCGTGACATACAAAGCCACGAAACAATTCATCACTGCAACCAGCGCCAAAAAAACAAAGGCACTTTCTGGTTCCTCGCTCTTCCTGAGAAGCCCTTACCAAATGGCATAACTCATTTCTAAGCTGGGGTTATATCCCCCACTTACTCATACAAAAATCAATAAATTTTCGTAATCTTAGCGGCATTTTCTGATCTCTTATGTACCGGCTATGTAGTGGTGTAGTACTAGGAGCCCCTTTTTTAACTCCCTTCTTAGTCGGGCTAAAGCGTAAAGCTGTTTTGATCGGTTTAATGCTATTATTCACCGTTGGTAATGTGGCGTGTGCCATTGCGCCGGACTACAACACTATGTTAATTGCCCGGGTTTTTACCGCTCTCGCTCAGGCCGCGTTTTTTGGTTTAGGCGCTGTGGTTGCCATCCGATTGGTTAAGCCAGAGAAACAAGCCAGTGCAATCGCTGCCATGTTCTTGGGCGCTACATTAGCCAATATTTTTGGGGCACCGTTTGGTACATATATTGGCCAGATAATTGGGTGGAGAAATACCTACTATATTATTGCGGCACTAGGTGTTATCTCAGCACTCTCTATTGCTAAGTTATTACCTCACATTGAAAGTGAAGCCCCAACGAATCTGAAACAAGAATTCGCAGCACTCATTCAGCCAGGCATGATTCGCGCTTTATTAATTACCATATTTGGCTTTGGCGGCACTTTCACTGCTTTTACCTATATTTCTCCGATTTTGACCGACATTACCGGTATGTCTTTAGATTACGTGCCCGCTATGTTGTTGCTGTTCGGTGCTGGCATGGCTGTCGGAAACCCAATTGGTGCACGCCTGACTAACAAAAGCGTGGTGTTCGGTATGCGCAGTACGTTGCTTCTTTTAATGGTCGTACTGGTCGCGCTTTACTTTGCTATGGGCTCAACCGTTGCCATGGTCGTGGTCACCTTCCTGTTTGGAGTGGCTATGTTTGCCACCATTCCATCTCTTCAAACCTATGTACTTTCCGAAGCAGGCAAAGCGCCGATTCTTGCTTCTGCATTTAACATCGCGGCATTCAACCTTGGTAACGCCGGCGGAGCCTGGGTTGGCGGGGAGGTTATCGATGCCGGATTGTCGTTACCAATGTTGCCAATCATAGCTGCTGCAGTTACCGCTTTTGGGCTACTACTCGCGTTGTCAGTACGAACAAAACGAGAGACACCAGAGCTCGTTACCGCCTAGAAACATATTATTAAAAACAATCGGGGGCTCTCGAAAGGGAGCTTCTGCAAGGAGATAGGATGAAGCAAACATTAGTTCATAAAGATCAGCATTTTGATTCGTTCATATATGATTTTGGCAATGAGGCACATGTCGTTTTTTTCCCTGATTGGGAAGGGTGCCACACCGAATATGCTCATCGTAAAGCGAAACAACTTGCAAAAAATGTCAACGGAAAAGTACTTCTTACCGATATTTATGGTTCAGGTCATCAGCCCAAAACTTACGTTGGAAAGGCTGAAGCGTTTATACGAAAAACACTCACAGAACCCCAAGAGCTTAGGAGGCTACTTGCTGGTTTATTCCCTGTTTTCAGGGATGCCTTGGGTGCTGAGGGTAAAAAAATATCGTTTGTTGGCGTTTGCTTTGGTGGCTCGATTGCATTTGAAGCTGGCCGGGCTGATATTGGCGTGGATGCGGCTGTTTCGATTCATGGCACACCAACCTCATTCCTACCGCTTGAAAAGACGGTCAATACTCGATTTTTATTGGTACAAGGAAGTCGTGATCCTCATATTCCACTGAACGCGGTAAGCGAGTTTATGCATGAAATGGACTTTGCCAATTGTTGCTGGCAAATGCTGATGCTAGGGGGAGTTCAGCATAGTTTTACCAAAGAAGAAATTGGCTATGGCGGATATGGCTCTCGCTTTAATCAATATGCAAACGATCAGAGCTTGCATGCTGCAACTTCATTTATTTGCGGAAGCCATCATACAGACTAACTGCAGCACCTTTGATCGCGTGATCGCGGAGAAAAACATCACCCCCCTAAATTCCTCCGGTACTCATCCGGCGTTACCCCGGTTAAACGTCGGAACATCGCAATAAATGCAGACGCGCTGGCGTAGCCGAGATCGTGGGCAACATTTTCTACTTTCGCGCCGGCTTCCAGCATCGGCATCGCTTTCACGACGCGCAGACGCTGGCGCCATTCTGAGACCGAAATACCCAGTTCACGCTGGGCGTGGCGTGTCAGAGTGCGTTCGGTGGTGTGCGCGCGCTGGGCCAACATTCGCAGGGATTCGTTGCTGCCCGGGTTTTGCTCCAGCCAACTGAGCACTTTGCTCAGCAAAGGATCGCCGGAGGTGGGCAGGTAGCTGCCAATCGGTGTGGCGTGGGTCAGTTGTTCGGCTAACACTTGCAGCAGGCGGTATTCGGCTTCGCTGTAGGGCGGGGTAATTAAACTCTGGCGCAGGTGCTCCAGCAGGGCAATCACCAGCGGGCTGATTTCCAGCGCGCAGGTGTGCTGCGGCATGGCGTGGCACAAACTTTCATCGACATACAGTGAGCCATGGCAAGTTTCGTAGCGGTTGAGCCCCTGATGCTCGACATTGGGCGGCAGCCATAAACCGTATTGTGACGGAGTCAGATACTGGCGGCTGCCGACTTTCACTTCCATCACGCCACTGAACGAATAAACGAACTCGCCCCAGCGATGACTGTGGCGCGGATAGGCGGCGTCGGCGGGCATACAGGCGGAGCGAAACACCAGCGGAGCCGGCAGTTCGGTACTGAATGGCGGGAAATGAATCTGTTGGCCTGGAATGCTCATGTTGACTCTGTCATATCATCGCTATGGGTTGTCTGATTTTAGCTATATGTCTTAATGACGACAACGCATAATGTAAACATAGCGATAACAAAATAACAGTTGGATAACGAGAATGATGACACGCAAACCAATCGACGCCACAGCGCTCGGCATCATGGTGGTGTTTTGCTTTGCCATGGGCTTACAACAAATTGCACTTAAAGCGACCGGAGAGGATATTGCGCCGATCCTGCAAATCGGCCTGCGCTCCGCCATCGCGGCGGTATTGGTGCTGGCGTACGTGGTGATACGCGGCAAAAAACTCCAGTTTGCGGACGGAAACTGGAAAGCCGGTATCCTGGTCGGTACTCTGTTTGCGTTGGAATATCTGTTTCTGGGCGCAGCGCTGCATTATACCTCAGCGGCCCATTCGGTTATTTTTCTCTACACTTCGCCTATTTTTAGCGCCCTGATCCTGCATTTTCTCGTTGAGAGTGAGCGGCTGAAAATTGTGCAGTGGGTAGGTATTCTGCTTGCCTTTTCCGGCATCGCGGTGGCATTTCTGTGGCACGGTGAAGAAGCAGCAGAGATGCAGCCCAATATGCTGTGGGGCGATTTTCTCGCTCTGCTCGGCGGTGTGGCCTGGGGCCTGACCACGGTATTGATCCGCAGCTCGAAACTGGCCAATGTCTCTTCCGAGCAAACGCTGTTGTACCAACTGGTGATGGGCGCGCTGATTTTGCTTGGCGCGGCAGCGTGGAGTGATCAGCTGGCGATTAATCCGACGCCGCTGGCGCTGGCCAGTGTGACGTTCCAGACTTTGATTATCTCGTTCGGTGGTTTTCTGCTCTGGTTCTGGATGCTCAATACCTATATTGCCTCGCGTCTTGGTGTGTTGTCGTTTATGACGCCGCTGTACGGTGTGGTGCTCGGGGCTTTGCTTCTGGGGGAGCGGATTGAAGCCGGGTTTTTGTATGGTTCGGCGATGGTGATTGGCGGCATTGTACTGGTCAGCGGTCATGGCTGGATCAAGCAGTTGCTGACCAAGCGGCGTGCAGCGCTCAAGCCCAGCCTGAAAGCGGAATAAAATACGGCGGCGGATCGGATTCGGCCGCCGGTTTGTGTGTAACTCAAAGACATAACCAGTCTGAAACGATTAAATCAAATGCAAATGCGGCCACAGTGTAAGCCATTTCTTTTCCAGAATGCGACGCTGTACCACTTCCGGCTGACGGTTGCAGGGGTTAATCGCGATGGTCAGTGACCAGTTCTGACGCAGGCCGTACGGCGCGCAGAAGGTCAGGCGGCCATCGGTTTCGAGCCGCACACCGACGCAGGTCGGCACTTCCACCCATTGCGCAATGCCGTGCGCGGTGCTGCGATAAGGGGCATGACCGTGCTTTTCGTGCATGCGTGCCTGATTACGCACTTCCCAGTTAATGTCCGGCATGACTGCGCAGAGGCGGGCTTGCAGTGCTTCTTCTGTTTGCGGTGAAACATCACTGGGATCGAAATAGACCACATCCACATCATTGAGTGGCGTCATTTCGGGCTTGTGGTGCAGGTGATCCCAAATCGCGTTGCGCACAAAGCCGGCTCCCAAATACCAGTCAGGTAAATTGAGCGCTTGCACGGCCAGCAGACAGCGCATACGCAATGAATCATTGCGTAGCAGAGCTTCGGTTTGTCCCAGATAAAGGTGTTCAATATCACTTGGCATGTATTGCGGGTAATTATGTTAGTGACTGTTGATATTCAGTATAACGGTAATCTCGCATGATGGCAGGAGAATATGATATCGGTTCAGTAAATCATCAAATTGATGCCTCAGCGCATACCAGCCCTCGTCGGAGGGCTTGGTGCAATTCCTGCGAGCTTAGCTCCCTTCCCCTGAGTTTGGTGCCGTTACAGTGAGCGGGCCAGTTCGGGCTGGCGCTTATCAAAACGTTGGCTGAGACGGGTCAGCAGCAGGGCAACCGCGACCACAATCGCGCCCACCCAGGGTGTAGTCATCAGGCCGGATTGCTCCACTACCAGGCCACCGCCCCAGGCGCCAAGGGCAATGCCGATATTAAAGGCGGCGATATTGAGCCCTGAAGCGACATCGACCGCATTGGGAGTGTAGTGTTCGGCCAGCTTCACCACGTAGACCTGCAGTCCGGGCACATTACCAAAGGCGAACATACCCCAGATAAGCATGATGATCACCGCCGTCACCGGGTTGGGCGCGGCGAAGGTCAGTAATAGCAGCACCAGGCTCAGGCCGGTGAAAATCACACTCAGCGCCTGAGTCGGACCGTGTTTGTCGGCCAGTTTGCCGCCCCAGATATTACCGAACGCCACCGATACGCCGTACACCAGCATCAGAATACTGATGGTGGATGTGGCAAAACCGGACACTTCATGCAGGATGGGGGCGATAAAGGTAAAGGCAGTGAAGGTGCCACCATAGCCGAGTGCAGTAATGGCAAACACAAGCAGCAGACGCGGCTGCATTAGTACTTTGGCTTGCTCGGTCAGCGAGGTTTTAGCCGCTTGCGGCAGGGTTGACGGTACCAGCAGAGCGCTGCCGATCAGGGCGATAAGCCCCAAGAGCGCGACCGTTAAAAAGGTGGTCTGCCAGCCGAAATGCTGGCCGATGTAAGTGCCAAGCGGTACGCCGGTCACTAGTGCAACGGTCAGGCCGGTAAACATGATGGCGATCGCGCTGGCGGCTTTCTCCCTTGCTACCAGGCCGGTCGCGATGGTTGAGCCGATGGAGAAGAACACACCGTGCGCCAGGCCAGTCAGAATACGCGCTAGGATGAGCGTGCTGTAGCCCGGAGATTGCCAGGCGAGCAGGTTACCAGCGACAAACAGCGCCATGACGCAAAGCAACACGTGTTTTCGATTCCAGTTGCCGGTTAAGGCGGTGAGTACCGGCGCGCCGATGGCGACGCCGAGCGCATACAGGCTGACCAGCAAACCGGCCGAGGGCAGAGAAACGTTGAGGTCTGCGGCCATGGTCGGCAGCAGGCCGACGATGACAAATTCAGTGGTGCCGATGGCAAACGCACTGAGGGTTAAGGCAAATAAAGCAATAGGCATAGCAATTTTCCTGTTGAAGTTCCGCTGCCGTCTAATGAGTGGAGATGTGTCCGGCAACGGGCTGACTGTGTTTAGATAGGCGCATTATTGATGAGCTTTTATTTGCTAAAAACGCTAGTATTGGCAAAATAATTTTGTCATTTATGTAAAAATGGAGCGCCTATGCTGACCCGTTCTGATGATCTGGAAATCTTACTGGCAGTGATCGACAGCGGCAGTTTCTCCCAGGCGGCCGAAGTGCTGGATGTGCAGGTGGCCAAGGTGTCACGTGCGGTGAGCCGGATTGAGCAGCAGCTCGGGATGACCATCTTAAACCGCACCACGCGGCGCCTGGATTTGACTGAAGAAGGCCGTCGTTTTAGTGAAACCATCCGAGCGGGGCTACAGCAACTGCGCCAGGCGGAAGAAGAGGTGGTGTCGCGCGGTGAACTGCCGAAAGGCAAGCTGCGCGTCGATGCGGCCAGCCCGTTGATGCTTCATCAACTGGTGCCGCTGGTGCGTGAATTTCATCAGGCCTATCCGGATATTGAGCTGGAACTGACCTCGAATGAAGGCTACGTTGACTTACTGGAAAAGCGCACCGATGTGGCGATCCGGATTGGCAAGCTCAATGATTCCACTTTGCATGCCCGGCCTTTGGGAAAAAGTCCGCTGTTTGTAGTCGCTGCGCCGGACTACCTTGCCCGACACGGCTTCCCGGCGACACCATCTGAGCTGCAACAGCATGAAATTGTCGGTTTCACCAGCCCGCGTGCGCTGAATGTCTGGCCGCTGCAGGGCGGTGATTACGTTGAGCCGACCATTGCCTGCAGCAGTGGTGAAACCGTGCGCCAGTTAGTGCTGGCCGGCAATGGTATTGGTTGCCTGTCCGGCTTTATGATTCATGAAGACTTGGCCGCCGGCCGGTTGGTGACCCTGCTTGCTTCATATCGCCAACTCAATTCAGAGCGTGAGCTGGTGAATGCAGTGTATTACAAGTCCTCTAACGTTGCGCGTCGTATCTCTGCGTTTATCGATTTTATTCAGCCAAAATTCACCCTGTAGAGCGGATAGCGTGAGTTTGGCTTATGTCTGGCCGCGAGCCTGACAGCGGCAGGTGATATTAGTTTTTGCAAATTTGACAAAAAAGTTTTGTCTTTGCACCAGTTAATCTCTTTCGCTTCGGTTGTTAGCATGCTGACCGATTATCCGGCCTATGATGCGGTGTAACACGGCCACTGATTAAGAGGTAAAGCGTGCCCGGTCATGTACGGGTCACGCTTTACCATTAACGGATGACAGTTTATTGACTTACTCTTCATTAATCCATGTTATATCAATGGATTAATTACATTGAACAACCACGATAAGGAGCGAACTCCATGCAAATTCCTCAGCTTGGCGCAGGTACATTCCGTCTGAAAGGCGATGAAGCGGTTCAGTCGGTTGCGATGGCACTTGAGGCGGGTTATCGCCACATTGATACCGCGCAGATTTATGGCAACGAGCAAGAAGTTGGCCAGGCGGTGAGTGCAAGTGGTATCGCGCGTGAAGCGCTGTTCATCACCACTAAAGTGTGGATGGATAAACTCTCGGACCAGCAGTTTTTGCCAAGCGTGAAACAGAGCCTGCAGGACTTAAACACCGACTATGTTGATCTGCTGCTGATTCACTGGCCGCTGGCGGATGACAGTGTCGCGATGGGTGATTACCTGCGCAGCCTGAAACAGGCGCAGGATCAGGGCCTGACCCGCCACATCGGCGTGTCGAACTTTACCGTGGCACAGATGAGACAGGCGATTGAGATCCTGGGCGAGGGCGTTTTGTACACCAACCAGGTGGAAGTCCATCCTTACCTGCAAAACAAGGCTGTGGTTGAGTTCTGCCGCGCGCACGACATCATAGTGACCGGTTATATGCCGTTTGCTTACGGCGATGTGCTGAAAGATGATGTGATCGTTGAGATTGCCGAGCAGCATCAGGCGACACCGGCTCAGGTGGTTCTGGCCTGGATGGCAGCCAATCACTTTGTCACCATTCCGTCGTCAACCAAACGTGCCAATATCGACAGCAACCTGGGCTACGTCAATGTTTCTCTCAGTGAGCAGGATATGGCGCGCATTGCGACTCTGGATCGCAACCATCGTCTGGCTAATCCGGACTTTGCTCCGCAGTGGGACTGATCGCGTCGCGTGACTGCGATACTGAGTTGTTAAGATAACCACGCTGATCAAGATGAAAAGCCCCGGCCGTTGTATTGATGGCCGGGGCTTTTACTTGTGATAAGGGTCGCGCTATCTCAGGAACAGTGATAGCGACAGCAGCTTAAGCCTGACCCCAGCGCAGTACCTGCCAGTGCGGCTGACCAGCATGAGCCGCCAGACGCTGGCACGGATTCACCAGATAAGCGAAATCGGCGTGCTGGCACAGCGGTAAATCGTTAATCGAGTCGGTGAAAAAATGCACTTCATCAAGGTGTTGCGGGTGAGTAAGTAACCACTCCTCTAACCGGGCCACTTTACCCTCGCGATAACTCGGTACGCCGACAATCTCGCTGCTGTAATGACCGTTGCTGACCGCCATATCAATACCGAGAGCATGAGGAATACCGACCTGTTTGGCCACGGCTTCGACCAGAAAACTGACAGAGGCCGAGATGATCAGCATGGTGGTATTGTGTGCTTTGAGCGTCGCTATCAGGTTACGCGCTTCATCAAACAGACGCGGCATGATACGGCGGTCGACACATTCATCCACCAGTGCATGCACCTGCTCAACCGGCAGGGCGGCGAGGGGCTGCATTACGTAGTCGAGATAGTCTTCCATATCCATTTCACCGCGCGCGTACAGTGACATCAGATAGCGATCCTGATTAAGAAATTCCGGGTCGGTGGCGATGCCTTTGTCGACCAGAAACTCGTTCCAGATCATGGCGCAGTCGCCGTCGATTAAGGTGTCGTCCATATCGAACACGTACAGGGGTTGAGACATATCAGGCACTCACAGGTTGTAGTTCATTGAGATTAAAACGCAGCTCCAGCACACTGCCTGCAGGCAGTAAGCGCTCGGAAGAGCGGTTGAGCTGATCGACGGTCAGCTCGCAGTCATCCAGCGCGACCTGATAACGGATCACGTTGCCCAGCAGTTGCTGACTTTTGAGAACGCCGCGCATCGGCGCAGAAATATGCGCGCCACCGCTATAGTGGCCCCCCGATTCTTGGCGGCCTGCTTCGGCCACATAAATCGACTCCGGACGTACTGCCACTTTATGCTTGCTATCGAGGGCAAACAGTTTTTTTGCCTGCGCAGCACTGAGCAGATTGTAATGCCCCATAAAACCGGCAACAAATTCATTGGCCGGCTGGGTATAAATTGCCTCCGGCGAGCCTTGCTGCACTATCTTACCCTGATGCATAAGGAAAATGCGATCTGACATTGTCATCGCTTCTTCCTGATCGTGGGTGACGAAGATGGTGGTCAGGTTGAGCGCCTGCTGAATGTCGCGGATTTGCTGGCGCAGGTGCTTACGGATTTTGGCATCCAGTGCCGACAGCGGTTCATCGAGCAGCAAAATACGCGGTTTGACCACCAGAGCGCGCGCCAGAGCGACGCGTTGGCGCTGGCCACCTGACAACTGATGCGGATAACACTGCTCTTTACCCTGCAGCGCGACCAGTTCGATAATCCGGCCGACTTGCTGTTCAATATGCGCTTTATTCGCGCCTTGCATCTTTAAACCAAAACCGATGTTGCCGGCCACGGTCATGTTGGGAAACAGGGCATAAGACTGAAATACCATACCAATGCCGCGCTGCTGCGGCGCACTGTGGGTAATATCCTCACCAGCGACTAAAATGCGGCCGCTGTCGACCGGGTTGAGCCCGGCCAGGCAGCGCAGCAGAGTGGATTTACCACAGCCGCTCGGACCGAGCAGGGTGATAAACTCGCCCTGACGGATATCAAAATCGATCGCCTCAAATACAGTGTTGTCACCAAAACGCTTGGTGAGCAGGGAGACAGAAACGTCACTCATGATTTTGCTCCAATCCGGCTTGCCAGCCAGGTACAGATAAAGATAAACAGAAAGTAAGTCATTACTAACGCCGAGGTGAAATGACCGCTGGTCTGGCGCATGTTATCGAGATAAATCTGCAAGGTTTCATAGCGGGTGCCGACCAGAATGTTGGCAAACACAAACTCCCCGAGCAGGAACGAAAACGACAGAAACAGCGCGGCCATTAATCCTTTGCGTAGGTTGGGCAGTACAATATGCCAGAAGGCTTGCAGCGTGCTCGCGCCGAGCAGGTGCGCGGCGTCCATCAGATCGCGCAGGTTAATGGCCGTAAAGCTGTTCGCTATCGCGCGGTACATGAAGGGCAGCGCGATGGTGAAATAGGTGCCGATCAGAATCCACGGCGTGCCGACCATGGGGACGCTGCTGTCAGCGTACAGCTGCAGCAGGCCGACTGAAGAGACCACCGGCGGCACGGCAAACGGCAGCAGGATCAGCAGATTCATCAGCTTGTCGAGTTGGGGGAAATAGTAAAACACCACAAAGATCGCCGGCAGAATCAACACAGTGCTCAGTGCCAGCGCAGCCACGCACACCAGCAGTGATCGGCCGAACGCTTCGACAAAGCGTACATCACTGAGCAATTGGCGGTACCAGTCGAGGGTAAAGCCGTCCGGCAGAATGGTCGCCCCCCAGCGTGACGACAGTGAGTAAGCCAGCGTGGCGATGATCGGCACCAGCATCAGGGCGACGATGCCGTACACCACGCTTTTGTGATAAACGGAATTAGCGTGTTGCATGATAGCTCCGGGCAATCAGCCATTGGTTAATCAGGGTAATAGCAGCCAGAAGTGCCATCAGCAGTACTGAAATGGCTGCCGCCAGATTCGGTTCGAGAAACAGATCGCCGGATACCAGGCTGGCGATGCGGATGGTGATCAGGTTGTAGTTACCGGAGGTGAGGGCATACACACTGGCATACGCGCCCATGGCATTAGCAATCAGAATGATTAGGGTGCCGAGCAGAGCTGGTGACAGCACCGGCAGGGCAATGTGCGCCCAGTAGCGCCAGCTACGCGCGCCAAGCAGCGCTGCTGCGGCTTGCCAGTCATCATTCAGCGTATCGAAGGCGGGATAGAGCAGCAGTACCGCGAGCGGGATCTGGAAATAGATGTAGATCGCCAGCAGGCCCCACTGACCATACAGATTAAAGTCATCAATCAGGCCGTATTGTTTGAGCAGCAGAGTCAGCGCGCCATTGGTGCCGAGGATGATGATGAAGGCAAACGCCAGCGGCACTCCGGCGAAGTTACTGCTCATGTTGGTAAAGGCAATCACCGCATCGCGCAGTCGCCCTGGAACACGGCGCAGCGAACTGACCAGCAGAGCCGCAATGGCAAGCCCGGCCAGGCCCGACCACAACGCCAGCCACAGGCTGTTGCTAAAGCCTTGCAGGATAAAACCGGAGCTGAATATTTCGCGATAGTTATCCAGTGACCACTGTTCATCCACCTGAAAGCTGTTGACCATGACCCACAGCATAGGAGCGAGCTGAAACAGATAGAAAAACAGCGCAAACGGCGACAGCCAGGCCAGTGGCATAAAGCGCTGCCAGCTGCGGGGTGGGTTGCTTGCGGCAGGTTGAGTGGTCGTTTGGCTCAAAGTGGAACTGCTCATAGCGCCAGTACCTCTTGCGCGCACGGTTTGTCGTGATTAAGGCGCAGCAGCTCACACACGGTGCCGCAGACGTCAGTCTGACGCAGCGCCACTTCCGGTTGGTGCGAAAAGCGATCGCCAAGCACAAACAACGGCACTGCGCGCTCTTCTTGCAGCGTCCCGCCATGCGTGCAGTCGTCATTCATGCCGTGATCACTGGTGATCAAAATCTGATAGCCATCGGCGAGCCAGGCCGGAACAAAATGCGACAGCAGCACATCAGCATGGCGGGCACTGTTGCGGTACTGGGGGGAGTTGAGTCCGTAGCGGTGGCCACAGTCATCAATGTTCATCGGATGAATCAGCAGAAAGTCCGGCTGATGCTGACGGCGCAGCGATTCGCCGTCAAGAAACAGCGCTTCATCCGGATAGTGATCCCAGTGATAAAAACAGCCGTGCTGAATGTTAAGCGACTCGTCATGGGTAAAGCGGTCACGCACCGCATCGTAAGGAGCGCGGTTGTACAGTTCGCTGAACCAGTGATAGGCCGCGGCGGCGGTGGTTTTACCCTGTTGCGTGGCGAGGCTGAATACCGATTCAAACTGAGAGCGGCGTACTGTCTGGTTGCTGACAATACCACTTTCAACCGGCGCAACGCCGGTCAGCAGGCATTCATACAGCGGACGGGACAGAGAAGGCAGTTCGCACTGCAGCGGATAAAGTGTTGCTCTTTGCTGCTCAATCAAACCGTGCAGGTAGCCCATGCACTGACGGGCTACCTGAAGATTGAGTCCATCAAGAACAACAAGGATAACCTTATTGCGCATTATGACCTCTTACTGCTGGTGGATAAGCACATTTTCCTGCCATTGACGTGGCAGTTTACGTGCGGATTTTTCCCATGCGTTGAAATCCGTGACCGGATGAACATTCTGATAGGCCGAGTTAGGCAACAGCTTATCCTGCACTGATTGCGGCAGGGTAATGTTGCTGCGGATTGGGCGGGCATAGCCTTCGGCCAGATTGATTTGACCCTGATCGCTGAAAATGTATTCGCGTGCCAGTTTCGCGGCGTTTGGATTGGCCGCGTATTTATTGATGATGGTGGTGTAACCGGAAATCACCGAGCCGTCTTGCGGAATCGTGACAGTAAAGCGGCTGCGGTCTATCTGGTCGCGATAGTTGAGGGCGTTGAAATCCCACATGATGGCCACTTCCACTTCGCCTTTTTCCAGGTTGGCCAGGCTTGGGTCGGTAAAGGACAGACGGCCTTGCTTGGCCAGCTTGGCAAAGAAGTTCAGTGCCGGTTCGAGGTTACTTTCGTTTCCGCCGTTGGCAAAAGCCGCCGCCAGCACCGCGTTATTGGCCTGAGCAGCCACACCAACATCACCGACGGTCACTTTGTAGTTGCCAGTTAGCAGGTCGTTCCATGATTTTGGAGCGTCTTTGACCAGATTATTGTTGCTGATAAACGCAATAGTGCCGGTATAGGCCAGCGCCCAGTGACCGTCTTTATCTTTGGCCCAGTTCGGAATATCGCTCCAGGTGGTCGGTTTGTACGCCTGGGTCACGCCTTTTTGCACGGCCACGCGCGCAAAAGCAAAACCGACATCGCCGATATCTGCGGTGGCGTTACTTTTCTCCGCGGCAAACTTAGCGATTTCCTGTGCCGAGCTCATGTCGGTATCCTGATGTTTGAGACCGTAATGCTGGCTCAGATCCTGCCAGGTGCCTTTCCAGTTTGCCCAGCTGTCGGGCATGCCGACGCTGTAGACCGCGCCTTCTTTCTTGGCGGCATCGATTAACGATTGGATGTTGGCCTGTTCAGCGAAAGCAGGCATGGCAAGTGTGGTGGCAAGTAAAGTGGCGCCGGTGATCATGGCCGAGCGGTGCAGTAACGTTTTCATTGTCTCTATCCTTCTGGACTAGGTCAGTAAGTACGTTTTTTATCCTAGGCAGCGAATATGACGATTTAGCGCCAGTCAGATGACGCTTTTACGGCGCTTTTATGGCAGTTATGTTGCGAAAAGCAGTAATGATCGGTGATTGTGCCGCAATTGTCTGTCATAAATTTGTTATCTGCGCTGACTATGCTGGGCGGATGAATAAGGACTGGACTAGATCAGGATGAAGCGACAGACGAGCACGCAGTTGGGGTCGATTAAATCGACGTTGCGTGATCAGATTTGCTCGGGAGTGATGAACCAGCGTCAGAAGCTGCCGTCAGAGCGCGAGCTGAGTGAGCTGTTTGAAACCACCCGCATTACAATTAAAGATGCGTTGGTGTCACTGGAAACCGAAGGGCTGATTTACCGCGAAGAGCGGCGCGGCTGGTTTGTGTCGCCGGAGCGGGTGCGTTACAACCCACTGTCACGTTGCCACTTTCATCAGATGATTGCTGAGCAGAACCGGATTGCGGAAACCCGGGTGCTGAATGTACGCAGTGTGCTGGCGACTCAGGAGTATGCGCGTGCGCTGCAGATCACCCGGATGACACCGGTACATATCATTGAACGGCTGCGCTTTATTGATGGGCGCGCTGTGTTATTTGTCGAAAACTGTCTGATCGCCGGTCTGTTTGCGGATATTTTAGCTGAAAATCTGGCCGGTTCACTGACCGGATTGTACGCACGTAAATACGGCTATTGCACTCAACGCTCGCGCTTTGATGTGGTGCCGACCGCCGCGCCGCTGCATGTGGCCAGGGCGCTCAATCTGGCCGCCGGTCAGCCGGTGCTGAAAATCTGCCGGGTGAACTACAATCAGCATGGCCAGATCATGGATTGTGAGTTTGAATACTGGCGGCCAGATTCGGTGGTCATCACCATCGACAGTTGCAGCGACTGAGATTTAGCCGCGGCTCTGTTTCAATTTATCCAGTACGCGGCTTGATGCCGAACATGCCTTTGATCATTGTTATACAAATCAGCAAATTAGATACGTGATTAGTCAATCTTGGTTTATGCTTAATGATATAAGTGCCGCAGGGGCGGTCCATAACATAGAGGTAACCAAGCCTTGAGAACAGCGTGGTTGCGGCAGACGATGCCGGGATTTTATCAGTTAAAACAGTATCAACGTGTCTGGTTAAAGGACGACGTGCGCGCTGCCTTGTCGGTGGTCGCGGTTGCTCTGCCGGTGGCCATTGCGTATGCCCAGCTGACCGGCGTGTCAGCGATTGTCGGTTTGTACTCCTGCGTAGTGCCGATGCTGGTATATGCTCTGTTTGGTACGTCACGTCAGCTGATTGTCGGGCCGGATGCCGCAACGTGTGCGGTGATTGCCGCGGTAGTGACACCGCTGGCAGGCGGCGATGCGACCAAGCACTGGCAACTGGTGATGACCATGACTGCCATGACCGGTATCTGGTGCATTGTGGCGAGTAAATTCAAGCTCGGTATTCTGGCGGACTTCCTGTCGCGGCCGATTCTGCTTGGCCTGATTAATGGTGTGGCCCTGACGATTATTGTCGGTCAACTGAGTAAAGTGGCCGGGGTCAATTATCAGGCGCGCTATCTGCTGGAGCGGTTGCTTGAAGCGCCGCAACGGGCGCTCGATGTGCATTGGCAAACGGTGCTGGTCAGCGTGTTAACGGTAGTGGTCTATTTTGTTTCGAAACGGCTGCGTCCGGCCTGGCCGGCAGCAATGCTGGCGATCATAGCCGCGGGCGGTTTGGTGTGGGTGACCCAGCTTGACTCCAGCGGCGTCAGCGTTGTCGGCGCGATTGAAGGTGGTTTACCGGTGTTTCAGGCTCCGGCATTCGATATTGGGATCAGCCGTGAGCTGGTGGTGCCGGCGCTCAACCTGGCTATGGTCAGCTTTGTCAGTATGATGCTGACAGCGCGCAGTTTCGCTGCCAAAAACGGCTACGATATTGATGCCGATAAAGAATTCCGAGCGCTGGGCATTGCCAATATTGCGTGTGCCTTTTCGCAGGGCTTTGCCATCAGCGGGGCCGATTCACGCACCGCTGTGAACGATGCCAACGGCGGTAAATCGCAGCTGGTGTCGGTGATCGCGGCAGTGCTGATCGGCATCATTGCGCTGTTTGTCTATCGGCCGCT
The DNA here is from genome assembly GCF_029962385.1 of Vibrio sp. ABG19. Classification (NCBI taxonomy): domain Bacteria; kingdom Pseudomonadati; phylum Pseudomonadota; class Gammaproteobacteria; order Vibrionales; family Vibrionaceae; genus Vibrio; species Vibrio sp. ABG19. Next base: position 606,155 of record NZ_CP071707.1, read on the forward strand.
GCAATATATTCCTACTGCGGCGCTCGGTGTGGTGCTGATCATCGCTTCGATGTCGCTCATCGATCTGAAAGGATTATGGACGTTACGTAAACGCGACAAAGATGCATTCTATCTGGCCGGTATCACCTTTATCGCGGTGCTGGTGGTCGGCGTGATTCCCGGCATTACCCTTGCGGTACTGCTGGGGCTGTTTCAGTTCTTACGTGTGGTGATGCGCCCGAGTGATCAGCGGCTCGGGCTGGATAAAGACGGCATCATTCGTACCATCGACGGCAGCGGCAAAGCGACCGCGATCCCGGGCCTGGTGCTGTATCGGTTTAATTCGCCGCTGACCTATTTTAATGCGCCGTATTTCAAACGCCGGGTGCTGGAGGTTGTTGAAGGTAACGACACGGAAGTAACCTGTGTGGTTATAGATGCAGTGGCGAGCTTTACCCATCTGGACCTGAGTGTGATGGCGATGCTCAGTGATGTGCAGACCATGCTGAAAAAACGCGGTATCCGGCTGATCCTGGCCGGACGCAAGCGCAGTATGCGCCAATGGTGTGAGTTGAGCGGGGTGCCGGTTGGCGATGGTGGTATGGTGCTGCGCGCTGATATGTATCTGGCGATTAAACTCAGTGGCTGTTATATCCAGGCGGTTGAGGAAGGACAAATTCCTGAAGTGCAAAAAGAAGCGCCGGTCGATGCGCCGCCCAAGGCGGTGCCGGAGGTGGCCTGATGGCGGCCGGAGTTATCTTGTGCAGTCACAACGCGGGTTCAGTGATGAGCCCGATTCAATTAAAAATAACAAAGCCTGCCGCGTGGCAGGCTTTGTTATTCAGAACGTAAGCTCAGGCGCTCAGTTCGGCTTCAGTCTGATTGGCTTTCTGGTAGCCCGGCAGGGTCGACAGATGAGCCAGATACGCTTTGATATTGGGGAAGTGATCCTGCATACCGCTCATGTACACCGCTTCGGCGATAAAGGACATCATGATATCAGCCCCGGTCAGTTTGCCGGCCACCAGATACTGTTTTCCTGCCAGTTGGGCATCCACATAGCCTAGTACTTTGGCCGCTTCGCCATTGGCGTATTTTTCCAGAAATTCGGTTTGCGCACTCTCCATGCCAATGAACAGCTTGAGCAGTAAAGGCAGCATGCCTGAGCTTTCGGCAAAGTGCAGCCACTGCAGATAATCAATGTATTCGTCACTGTCTTTAGCCGGAGCCAGTTGCTGCGGTGCATAACGTTCGATCAGATAATCGGTAATGGCACCGGACTCTGCCATCACTCGTCCGTCGATTTCAATCACTGGTGATTTACCCAGCGGATGAATGCTTTTCAGTTCCGGCGGGGCGAGGAAAGTCGCTTTGTCACGCAGATAAGGCACGACGCGGTACTCTACGCCGAGTTCTTCCAGTAGCCAGATAATGCGCTTGGAACGTGACTGATTGAGGTGGTGCAGGGTTATCATGCTATGTCCTTGTCTTTGTGTATGTATGTGCCAATGTACCGGCACTCGCTGCCTTGTACGCAGCGAATGCCGGTTTGGACTTATAACGGTTTGAATTTATAACGGAGAGTTCACTTCAATCACCAGTTTGCCAAAGTTTTTACCTTCCAGCAGGCCGATGAAAGCATCTGCGGCATTCTCTAGTCCTAGCACCATTTGCTCGGTGTACTGCATTTTGCCTTGTGCCAGCCATTGGGTCATGTCGGCCGCAAACTCATTGTAGCGGTGTCCGTAATCATCAAAAATAATAAAGCCTTGCATCTTGATACGTTTGACGAGCAGTTGCACCATCAGGCTTGACATGCGATCCGGACCATCCGGCAGTGAAGTGTTGTTATACATCGATACCATGCCACAAAGCGGTACACGAGCTTTAGAATTCAGCAGGGGTAATACGGCGTCAAATACCTTACCGCCGACGTTTTCAAAGTAGACATCAATGCCTTGTGGCACCGCAGCGCTCAGCTGCGCGGCAAAATCGTCGGCTTTGTGGTCGATACAGGCATCAAACCCCAGCACTTCCACCGCATGACGACATTTTTCTGCGCCGCCAGCGACACCCACCACACGACAACCTTTTAGTTTGCCAATCTGGCCCACGGTTGCGCCGACCGGGCCGGTAGCAGCCGCTACTACGATGGTTTCACCTGCTTTTGGCTGACCGATGTCCAGCAGACCCATGTAGGCGGTGAAGCCCGGCATGCCCATGATGCCCAGTGCATAAGACGGATGGGAGGGGTGTTTGCCAAGTTTCAGCAGGCCTTCACCATTGGAGATGGCGTATTGCTGCCAGCCCGTGTAAGCCAGTACCCATTCACCGACTTCATAGTCTGCATGATTAGAGACTTCAACCTGGCACACGGTACCACCTACCATTACCTCATCCACTGCAACCGGATCGGCGTAGGACTTGGCGTCACTCATACGGCCACGCATGTACGGGTCAAGAGACAGGTAAATGGTGCGCAGCAGCACTTCACCTTCGCCAGGCATTGCGACTGGCAGGCTCTCAGTACGGAAATTGTCGGCCGTTGGTGCGCCGACCGGGCGTGAAGCGAGTACGATGCGTCGGTTTGTTGCTTGAGTCATCTCTGGTGTCCTTTTTCAATTAGACCAGTCGTCTAGTAAAGGTTGCAAAAAAACCGCTATCGAAATAGCGGGTCGAATCGATATATCAGTCAGGCGCATGGCCTTGCAGGATCTGCTCTGTACTGCGCAGTGCCTGTTGCAGGCTGACATCATCCTGGCGAATTTTGTTGAGTAAGCTGGCGCCAATCCACAAATTATACAGCAGGTCGGCAGTGCTCTGGCTGTCATTGACCTGCAGTTCACCACGCGCGATACCTTGCTCAATGCACCGCGCCAGCCGGTCGATCAGTTGACGTGTCCCTTTGAGCAGCGCCTGGCGCATGGGTTCGGAGAGGTCCGACACTTCACCGGCCAGTTTTACCACCAGGCAGCGGGATGCGTTGCAGCGCTGGCTGTTGTATTCGGTCCAGTAGTACCAGTAGCGCATTAATTGCTCATAGCGGGATTCCTCGTTGTCGATAAACAAGGTATCAAGCCGGGACTGATAATGGTCGAAATAGGCAACGAGCAGGGCTTCGCCAAACTGCTCTTTGGATTTGAAGTAGTGATAAAACGAGCCTTTGGGCACGTCTGCACTGCGTAGCAACTCGGACAGCCCGACCCCGGTAAAGCCTTTATTGACCACCAGTTCGTAACCGACTTCGAGAATATGCTGACGCGTATCTTGGGTTTTCGTGTTCATGACAGGCACTGTAATTGAAATTAGACCGGTCGTCTAGTTATCGTTTGGGACGGATTTTTCCTGTTCAGGTAACTATATGAGTAACAGTCAGAAAAAATGAGTAGCAGTCAGAAAAAATTAGCAGCAGTAAGACAAAAGATCGCACGCGGCGATCTTTTGTCTCAACTGATGTCGGATACGGTTTTGTTTGTGGCCGGAGCTTAAAAATCGGCATCAATCTGAAATGTCATCCGTTGTTTGGTGTAGGGGTGATCAAAGCTGAGAGTCTCGGCATGCAGATGCAGGCGGTCGGCTTTTTCACCGTACAGGTCGTCACCGGCAATTGGGGTGTTAAAGCCTCGCGTATGGGCACAGTGTACCCGTAATTGGTGGGTGCGACCGGTTTTCGGATAGAGATAGACCCGGGTCTGGCCTTGCGCAGTACGGATGGTTTGCCAGAACGTCTCTGCTGGTTTACCGTGCTGCTCACACACCATCTGGCGCGGACGGTCATCCAGATCAGGCCGCAGCGGCAGGTAAATGTAGCCTTCTCCCTGGGCTATTTCCCCACTCAGTAGGGCGACATAACGTTTCTCAACTCCACGGGTAATAAATTGTTTCTGAAGGCTTTTATTCGCGCGGCGAGTAAGAGCAAACACCAGTAGGCCGGAGGTCGACATGTCTAGTCGGTGCAGGACAAACGGGCCTTCCACATCAGGAAAGCGCTGTTCGAGCCGGGTCAGAACGGAATCTTTCACGTTCACACCGGGCACGGATAAAAATTCGGCCGGTTTGTTGACCACCACAATCGCTTCATCCTGATACACGATGTCGATCTCTTTGCCTTGGGCCGGATTGTCGAGCAGCGGATTGGGATCCAGATCCATCCCTGCCAGCATATGGCCGAGGATCGGATGACACTTGTTCTGGCAAGCCGGATAGAATTTCTTATGCTGGCGGATTTCTGATTTTGGTGAGCAGCCCCACCAGAATTCAGCCAGTGCAAGCGGTTGTAGCTGATGGCGAAACGCGTATTGCAGCAGTTTTGGCGCAGCGCACTCACCGGAACCGGCAGGCGGGAGCGGATTACTGCTATCAGCAAAGATCGCATTCAATGATTGCTCGTCCCCCGCACGGTTAAGAAAGCGATACTGACCAAACAGTTTACTCTGCAAGGCAGCGGACAACTGTTTGCGTTGTTCCTTGAGCTGTTCCAGCTCCTGATTGAGGTTGTCTGACTGGTTGCGTAGCTCATTGAGCTGAGTTTCCCACTGCTGTTTGAGCTTTTTCAACTGATTCTTTTCCGCCACACTCTGCCTGCCAAGTTGAGCAAGCAAGGCTTGCAAGGCAGTCGGCTGTAACGTTTTCTCCCCCGCGGCGCGCTGTGCTTTACGCTCTGCGCGGGCGGCGATCATCTGCTGGCGGAAGGCTTCGATCGCCTGCTGAGCATCCTGCTGGCACTGCTTGATTTCAGCGTCCAGTCCGGCCCTGCGTGGATCGCCTTTCAGTGCTTTAACCCGCTGATTAATCAAGTTGATTTGATCTGCTTCAGCGCGGAAAAAATCCGGGTCAGCAAAGCGGTCAAATACTGGCGGCACAAAAGCCGGCCAATGGCTCTGCTCGGCCAGCTGACCGGAAAAGGCGCTCAGATAGCCCAGCTCTCCATCGGGCTTTCTGACCACCAGCACACCAAACATTTTTCCGCTGGCACCGCTTTGCTGCTCGTCGTTGAGGCCGAATGGATGGGACCAGTCCTGCTGAGTCATGATGTGCTGCTGCAACTCTTCGGCGGCGATGATACTGAGCGGATGCGGTTCATAACAGAACGGATAGGTAAACCGCTCTGGCAGGGCAAGGGCGGAAATATCGCGCTGGAACGGAGTAAAGCAGGCAGCGGTCTTGGGCGGAGTAGATGACATAATGAGGTTCTTGCTGGTGATCGACGCTGCGAATTGTACTTGGCTGCGAGGGAAAATCCAGCCTGGGTTTCTCCGGACAGAAACTAGGTGCCGGCACGCTGGCGGGCAATAAACACCAGGCCAATCCCGCCCAGAATTAGCAGGCTGATCATGGTCAGGCGCCATGTGAGGGTTTCGTCGAGTAGCACACTGCCGGCGATGAGGGCGATCGCCGGGACGGACAATTGCGCCACGGAGGCTTGTAAAATCGTCAGGCGGCGCACCACCTGATACCAAAGGATATAACCGGCGGCAGAGGCGATGCATCCGGAAGCGAGCGCCAGAAGAATGCCAGTCGTGGTGAGGGCATTGAGGTTAATTAACCACGGAGCCAGCAACACGCACAGCAGGCTGGCACACCAGAACCCCTGCGCAATCGCGCTGGTCGGATTGTCACTTTGCCGTCCAAGTAAGGTAAACCCTGCCCAGCATAATCCGGATAGGATCATCAGCGCGGCAGACCAGAGATCCGGCTGCTGCGCACTCGGTAGCATCAGGTAAATAAAGCCGGCGACGGAAATCGCCAGGCCCAGCCATTCGAGACGATTGACGGCATTGCCCTGCCAGCAGTGCGCGATAAGCAAGGCCAATTGTACGGTGCCGAACAGCAACAGAGCGCCGGTTCCCGCAGACAGTTGCAGATAGGCAATCGAGAAGCACAGTGCATAGCCAAACAGAGCCAGTCCGGCTTTGAGTGAGAAGCGCCATTGATAGACGCGCCGGCTTTTGGGAACGACCAATGCATGCAGAGCGATGAGAGTCACGCCGCCGGACACCAATCGTAATGCAGTAAATGATCCGGCATCAATCGCACCGTCCTGCAGTGCCAGGCGGCATAAGATGGAATTGGCAGCAAATGCCAGCATGGTGATGGTGGTGACAAGGCTCACTGGCACGGTCAGTTTCCTTATGTCGTTGGATTATTAATTGTTCAACATTTAATGCGAAAATGCATAACATGGCCAATTTATTTTACTTTGATTATCAAACAAACTACCATGTAGAAAATTTGATAATCAAAGTAATTCTTATGCAATCACCGAACTGCCCACAGGTACAAACCTTTTCATACGCTAACCGGCAAGGTGAGAAGAACACCATTTATGTGTTGTTACTTACCCTGGTGACTATGGTGGCCGAGATTGTCGCCGGGACCATTTATGGCTCGATGGCACTGCTGGCGGATGGCTGGCATATGGGCACGCATGCCGCCGCTTTTTGTATCACCTTGTTTACTTTGCGTTACGCGCGTAAGCATCAGGGCACACGCCAATTTACTTTCGGTACCGGTAAAGTCGGTGTGCTGGGCGGCTATACCAGTGCGATTGGATTGGGACTGGTCGCAATCATCATGCTCGGTGAATCGGTGCACCGTTTGTTTAATCCGCTCTCGATCCAGTTCAATGAAGCGATTCTGGTGGCAGTTGTCGGGCTGTTAGTTAATGTGGCCAGCATGTTTCTGTTGCAAGATCACCATGGTCATCATCATGCTCACGACCACGACCATGCTCATTCTCATGGGCATGAGCACCAGCATGATCACAACCTGACGGCTGCCTACATGCATGTGCTGGCAGACGCGTTGACTTCGCTGCTGGCGATAGCGGCATTGATCGTTGGTAAATATCTCGGCTGGGTATGGCTGGACCCGATTATGGGCATGGTCGGCGCGCTGGTGATCACCAAGTGGGCGCTGGGACTGATGAAACAGACCGCGCCTATTTTGCTTGATGCCCATATTGGTGCGGATTATGAGCAGCGGATATTGGAGCGCCTGGATGATGATGGAGTCAATGTCATGGATATGCATATGTGGAAAGTGAGCGCCAACCACTATGCGGCCACGATTCGCCTTAAAACTGACAGTGATAAAGATGCGGAGTACTTTAGACAGCAACTGAAAGACTTTGATAAACTGCACCACCTCACCTTAGAGGTCAATGCCAAGTAAAGCGACAAGGTCCCGATATGCCACACCTGACTGAACTGAATAATCTGATCACCGAGTTCTATGACAAAATGTCCTCCTGGGAAATGTCGGTGGTGAAAGAGACCGGCTATTCTCTGGCACAGATCCACACGCTGGAAGTGCTGGGCAGTCATGGTGCTATGCGCATGAAAGAGCTGGCTAACCGTCTGGGCATCACCACTGGCACTCTGACGGTGCAGGTTGAAAAGCTGGTTCAGGCCGGATTGATCGAGCGTCGTACGATTGAAGGAGACCGTCGTTCAGTGTTGGTTGATCTGACTGAACAGGGCCAGGATGTGTATCGTCAGCATAATGCGTTGCATTTAACGCTGACCCAGGATCTGACCCGTCATTTTACCCAAGAGCAGCGCGAGCAACTGGCCAGCATGCTGGCCAGTATGAACCACGAATTTTGAGCATTTGGATGTGTTGTTCTACCAACCAGCCATCACCTTCGGCTATCTGATTACAACATCGGAAGGGTCGATGCCAGCAGTAACCCTCCCATCGCCCCATTAAACCAGCGCACATATTTGGGGTGTGTCATCCAGCTGCTGAGCTGTTTACCGGCTGCTGTCCACACACTGACGCTCGGAATATTGACCATAGCAAACACCAGAGAGATAAACAGCAGTTGCAGCCAACTGGCACTCTCGTTATAGACACTGACCGCGGTCAGTGCCATTGACCAGCCTTTCGGATTAACCCACTGAAATAATATCGCCGAGATAAACGACATCGGCCGGTACTGCTGTGAGCTGCTGGATGGGCGACTGCGCGCAATCTTAATCGCCAGATAGACCAGATACGCCAGACATACCACATGCAGGATCTGTTGCAGCAGCGGATAAGCCTGAAACAGACCGGTTAATCCGACGCCGACCAGCAGTACCATCAGGCTAAATCCGACCGTAATTCCTAACATGTGCGGAATCGTTCGCAGAAAGCCGACGTTGGCTCCGGAGGTCATCAACATAATGTTGTTCGGACCCGGAGTAAAAGTTGAAACAAACGCAAATGCCACTAAAGGGCCCCATTGACTGTAATCCATTGTGCTACTTCTCAGCGATTGAACATGGGATAAATAGTAATGGCTAATGGGCGCAATTTTGTGTTTATATTTGTGTTGAATGATGAATGTAAGCAACAAAGGTGTGTTATGGATAGGTTTGATGACAGAATATTGCGTGAACTACAGCGAGACGGCAGGATCTCCAATGTTGAGCTCTCCGAGCGGGTCGGTTTGTCACCCTCAGCGACTCTGAGGCGGGTCCAGGAGCTGGAGCGCAAGAAAATCATTAAAGGTTATCGCGCTGTGCTGGATAAGACCCAGCTTGAGGTCGGCTTTATCGCTTATGTGTCGATTGGCTTGAACAGCCATACCAAACAATCGCAGCTTAGTTTTGAAGAGCACGTTAGTGAGGCCAGAGAAGTGGTGGAATGCCATAACATTACCGGCATGAACGAATATTTACTGCGGGTCGAAACCAAAGACTTAAGTGCTTATAAACGTTTTCACGCCGATGTGTTAGGAGAGTGTTTACAAGTGCAATCGATTACAACTATGGTGGTCATGGATTCGCCAAAAGATGAGCGTGAGTAATAATAAATCAATATATCAAAGCATACTAAAATAAGTATTAATTTAATTAGCAAATGATAATAAATCGGATATTTCAGTTAACGTTAATGGAGTTAAAATAATATATTCTCAACATTGAGATGATGAAAATATGTCCTTAGCTTAATTTGGTGATATTCAGCCATTAAAATTGATCGGTAAGTGATTTAATTGTTATTAGGTGAATTTTTTTAGAGTAAATACTTTAATTGTTTTCTTTTTTCTGACATTTAATTCAACCTGGGCAAGTTATTGTACAAGTTATTGTATTGGCCTGGGCATGTTCTTGCCTGGATCAGGTAAGAAGTTGCTCGCGTGATGGTGAATTCCGCTACCGCTTGTATCAGATTCAGGTATACAAATTGCTTTTAGGCTTCTCAGCTATTTTTTATCGATAAATCAGAGAAACCTTATTATGGGAAATGGAATAATTGTAGGCCACGTGGGGACCGACCATGAGGGCTTTGCGCCGACCCCAGTTACTGCGGGGTCCGGGTCGGTCAAAATTGACGGCAAACCTGCGGCAAGAATGGGAGACCCACTGGAAATGCACAGTAAACCTTTGCATCCCCCGCATCCGCGGGCCATTGCGGCGGGCTCTGCAACCGTAATGATTGACGGAAAACCAGCAGCCCGAGCGGGTGATGCTATTGATTGTGGCGGCGTATTACAAGGTGGCAGCAGTGTTAACATCGGCTAAAAAATTACTTTTTTCCGTCGTCTTTGGTCTGTCTGTAGCGAGTTTCGGAGCAAGTGCAGACAGTTACGATGTCGACACTCTCTCCGCTCAGCAGGCGCTGGAAAGCGGACGTTTATTGAGGGCGCAGTTTAAGAATATTGAAGCGCGTAATTACCTCAAACACGCGGCCGATATGGGCAATGCTGACGCTGCGTATCTGTATGCGATGGAACTGTCGAACTACAATACCACGATACGTACTCCACCCAGAGCGAGAGATTATTTGTTGCAGTCTGCTAATGGCGGTAACCGTCATGCTATGCACCATCTCTATACTCATGGCGATTGGCTGACAGATCATGAGCAGGCATATTGGCAACAGCAATATCATGATGCTTTGGTGACTTTGGGGCAGAAAGATGCGCCGCAAGCGTTGTACGAACTGGCTCAGTATTATCAACCGATTGACCCGACGCTGTCAGAGCAGTACTTAAACATGGCCGTCGATTTTAAGCAGCCTCAGGCCTTGATGGAAAAGGCCAAACGCTACCAGGCTGGTGCTGGCTATTTTGTTTTACCGGGTGAGCGTGATACGCAAGTGAGAAAAATGTATCTCGCAGCTGCACAAACTGGTTATATCCCGGCAATGCGCGCTTATATCGGTTTGCTGGAAGACAAAGGACGTTATGAGGAAGCGCTGCATTGGCGTGAAGAGGCGCTTCAGGCCGGTGATTTGACTTCTCTGGCTGCGCTCGGCTTTGTTTATGCCGGCCAAAGCGAAAACTATCAGTTTGTGCCAACGGACCTGGCGAAAGCACGGGCCTATATGGATATTTACATTGAAACAGCGGGCACCAACCGACTGAAAAATCTCTATCTTTCCGTTGAAGAGAGTAATAAAAACATTATTCAGCGCATGAATGTGACCCAGGAAAAACGTGCTGAAAATATCGAACAAAAGCTTAGGAATAATGTGGATTACTATAACCATGATCGCTTTTGGGATATTTAATCGATTTTAATATTAGTAATTAATTATAAGAATGGCGATAGCAAGAGTTTTTTGGAGCAAGGTCATGTTTTTGTGTTTTTTTGTACAACAAATACATCGCAAATGAATAGAATGTCCCAAAAAATAAATATTGAAACATCGTCAGAGACACTTTTTCTTAATTAAGAAAAATATAAATAAAACTGGCACGAGCCGATAAGCCTTTAAGATTGAATTAATTCTTCAGGAAAATAATTCAAAGACAGCCGGGGCAGGGATTTCTGTAAGTTGTAGCCGCAACTATTGAACCTCTGACACAACGACTAGTTAAATATCAATCGGCAGTGTTTAGTATATTATAAATAACAACATTTTTATTATTGTTAATTGTGCAGAGTCCGCAAGGCATCTGCACAGTTAATTTATCACAACGATTGGCATAGGTATTTGGAGACGTTATATGTCTAAAGAAGGAAGTGTCGCTCCTAAAGAGCGCATTAATATCAAATATATTCCTGCAACTGGGGATGCACAGGGAGAAGTTGAGTTACCGCTCAAGACCTTGGTGGTCGGTGACTTCAAAGGTCACGCTGAAGAGACGCCTGTCGAAGAGCGCTCGACGGTTTCAGTCGACAAGAACAACTTCGAAGCCGTGATGCGTGAAAGTGACCTTAAGTTGAGCACGACAGTGCAGAACAAACTGGGTGAAGACGAAGGTGCAGAACTGCCTGTCGAGCTGAGCTTTAAGTCTCTGGCTGACTTTTCGCCCGATGCTGTGGCATCTCAGGTTCCTGAATTGAAAAAGTTAATCGAGCTACGTGAAGCGCTGGTGGCGTTGAAAGGTCCACTGGGTAACATCCCTGCGTTCCGCGATCGTTTGCAAGAGCTGCTGAACTCAGAAGAGTCGCGCGAGAAATTGTTGGCGGAACTTAATCTGGTCAGCGACGCAGAAGAGCAGACTCAGGCATAACTTGACTTGATACTTTTGACATTAATTCGGAATTGGGAACTAACAGATGTCTACTACTGAATCGGTATTGGAAAGACCGCAGCTGGCTGAAGGCAGCCTGCTGGATGAAATCATGGCTCAAACCCGTATCGCGCCAAGCGAAGAAGGGTACGATGTAGCAAAGAAAGGCGTGGCAGCCTTTATCGAAAACCTGATTGGTAGTGACCATTCAGAAATGGTCAACAAATCTCTGGTTGATCAAATGCTGGTTGAACTGGATAAAAAAATCAGTGCCCAGATGGACGAAATTCTGCATGATGAGCAGTATCAGCAGATGGAATCGGCCTGGCGTGGTCTGAAACTCTTCGTCGACCGGACTGATTTCCGCGAAAACAACAAAGTCGAGTTACTTCATGTCACCAAAGAAGAGCTGCTGGAAGACTTTGAGTTTGCTCCTGAAACAAGCCAGTCTGGCCTGTATAAACACGTTTACTCATCAGGTTATGGTCAGTTTGGTGGTGAACCAACCGGCGCCATCATTGGTAACTTTGCGTTCACACCGTCAACACCGGACATGAAACTGCTGCAGTACATGGGCTCTTTGGGCGCTATGGCTCATGCGCCTTTTATTTCCAGTGTCGGACCTCAGTTCTTTGGCATTGACTCATTTGAAGAGCTGCCAAACGTCAAAGACGTGAAGTCTATCTTTGAAAGTCCGAAGTACACCAAGTGGCGTGCTCTGCGTGATTCAGAAGATGCACGTTATATCGGTCTGACTGCGCCACGTTTCCTGCTGCGTGTTCCTTACGATCCCACCGAAAATCCAGTTAAATCATTTAACTATGCAGAGAATGTCAGCCAGTCGCATGAACATTACCTGTGGGGTAACACGGCGTTTGCATTTGCAACCCGCTTGACTGACAGCTTTGCTAAGTATCGTTGGTGTCCGAACATCATCGGCCCGCAAAGTGGCGGTGCGGTTGAAGATCTTCCTGTGCACGTTTTTGAGTCTATGGGTGCACTGCAGAGCAAGATCCCGACTGAAGTTCTCATCACTGACCGTAAAGAATTCGAACTGGCTGAAGAGGGCTTTATCGCTCTGACGATGCGTAAAGGCAGCGATAACGCCGCGTTCTTCTCAGCAAACTCGATTCAGAAGCCAAAAGTATTCCCGAATACCAAAGAAGGCAAAGAAGCCGAGACCAACTACAAGCTGGGAACCCAGTTGCCTTACATGATGATCATCAACCGTCTGGCACATTACGTGAAAGTCTTGCAGCGTGAGCAGATCGGTTCATGGAAAGAGCGTCAGGATCTTGAGCGTGAACTGAACGCGTGGATCAAACAGTTTGTAGCTGATCAGGAAAATCCACCAGCAGACGTTCGCAGCCGCCGACCGCTACGCGCCGCGAAGATTGAGGTTATGGATGTTGAAGGTAACCCGGGTTGGTACCAGGTTTCTCTGGCGGTACGTCCGCACTTCAAATACATGGGTGCAAATTTTGAGTTGTCATTGGTAGGCCGTCTGGATCAAGCTTAATCATGACATATATAGCACCTGAAGAGAGTGTTTTTGGGGTTGGCTTCTTCGAGCGTTTAGAAGCCAACGCTAAACCTGTGTCTCTGACTCAAGGTCCGGATGCATGGGATGTACTCGACTCCGTTAAACGTAACGTATCCAACATTCTCAACACCCGAATTGGTGGTGCGCAAAGCGCACCTCATTTGGGATTGGTCGATTTTAATGACGCCACGTTGGAAACCATGGATTTATCGTTACGTATCAAGCTGGCGATCCAGCAATGCCTGGAGCGTTATGAGCCGCGTTTAAAGAATGTCTTGGTTCGTTCAGATAACGAACATCACAATCCGCTTACGTTGCGTTTCCATATTGCCGCCAGCATCAACAGCGATGCATTACACAAGAAAGTTCAGTTCAGTCTGTTACTGGATCAAAATAGAAAGTATCGAGTGTATTAAGTTTATGACTCAAGATAAGTATTTCAGGGAAGAGCTCGCTTTTCTTAAAGAGCAGGGCCAAGCCTTTACCGAAATTCATCCCCAGCTTTCACGCTTTTTGCAGGCTAAAACCACTGATCCGGACGTAGAACGTCTGCTGGAGGGGTTTGCGTTTCTGACTGCGCGCCTGCGTGAGAAAGTGGAAGATGAATTCCCTGAACTTACTCACTCGATCATTAACATGCTGTGGCCGAACTATCTGCGTCCGGTCCCCAGCATGAGTATTGTCACTTTCACTCCAGATAAAAGTGTCAGTGAAAAGCAGACCGTCTCGCGCGGTACCCAGCTCGACAGTAAACCGGTATTTGGCACTAAGTGTCATTTTCGTACCTGCCGTGATATCGAGCTTTATCCGTTGCAATGTCTGGATGCGCACGCGCAACACACCCGCGAAGCAACCACCATTAAATTGGATATGAAAATGAACGGTGACATCGCCTTTGGTGACGCCGGTATTGAGGATCTGCGTTTTTATTTGGGGGGCGATAAATACAGTTCACAAATGCTCTATTTATGGCTCAACCACTATTTGCAAAAAATCAGCGTTGAAGTCAACGGTACCGAATTTATTCTTCCGGCCAGTGCGTTTTGCACGGTTGGCTTTGGCAGCGACGAATCTTTGCTGCCTTATCCGAGCAATGTTTATGAAGGTTACCGTATTCTGCAGGAATATCTCTCTTTTCCGGAAGCTTTCCACTTTTTCGACATTAAAGCGCTTGGACGCACTGTGCCGAAATCGGTGCAGGGTGACTTCACGCTGAATATTCATTTCTCGAAAACCTTGCCAGCTGATGTACGGGTGCGTAAGGATAATTTCCAGCTTTACTGTACGCCTGTGATCAACCTGTTTGAGCACGATGCTGATCCTATTGATCTCAATGGCCGAAAAGCCGAGTACCGCATTGTGCCATCGAGTCGTTATCCGGCGCATTACGAAGTGTTCAGTGTGGACAGTGTGACCGGCTGGCAGGACAGCAGCCAGAATGGTCAGCGTATGCGCGGCGAAAAACGCCATTACTCGGCGTTTGAAACCTTCCAGCATGAAGTTGAGCGGGCACGTGACCGGCAGGCTTTGTATTACCGTACCCGTGTCAAAGAAAGTATCCGTGGTGATGGCTTTGACTCTTTTATGTCGTTTGTGCGTGGCGATGAAACCTTGTCTGTCGACGTGGACGAAGCCGTTTCTCTCAAACTGACCTGTACCAATCGCCTGCTCCCACTGGAACTGGGCATCGGCGATATCTGTGAGCCGACGGATACGTCACCGCCTTATGCGGACTTTCATAACATCACCATTCCGTCGCAGTCACTGCGTCCGGTGCTGGACGGCAGCCTGCTGTGGACCCTGATTTCCAATCTGTCACTGAACTATCTGTCGCTGCTTTCCAAAGATGCTTTAAGCAGCGTGTTACGTGCTTACGATTTCCGCGCTCTGGTGGATCGTCAGGCTGAGCGCGTGGCGCGTCTGCGCCTGGACGGGATCAGCAAAATCGAATCGAAACCGGTCGATAAAATTTTGCGCGGTTTGCCGGTACGTGGATTGCAGTCGACGCTGTACATCGATCAGGCTGGTTTCGGGTCTGAAGGCGATCTTTACCTGTTCGGTACAGTTCTAAGTCATTTCTTCGCACTTTACGCCAGTATCAACTCATTTCATGAGTTGGTGGTGGTCAACTTAACCAATCAAGAGAAGTACACATGGGGAACACAGACAGGAATGCAGCCGTTGATATAACGGCCGATAGTCCGGTTGTGCCTCAGTCGCACTTACCCGGGGATGTACGCTCTTACAATTTTTACCAGTTGGTGGAGTTGTTGCAAAAACTTCATCAACTGAACCCGGAGTCGGAAGAGTGGGAACGCCAGTGTCAGCTGGTGTTCAGTGCGAATCCAAGCCTCGGCTTTTCGCCCAGCGATGTCAATGCACTGCTGGAAAGGCCGGATGACCGGCTGGTGATGCTGACCAACTTTTTTGGTCTGTCCGGTGCGCAGTCACCACTGCCCGGTTTCATTATCGAACAGCTGGTGAATGAAGAACCCGGCGGTATTAAACAGCCGTTTATGGATTTTTTTAATAACCGCCTGATCAACCTAGTTTATCGCATCTGGCGCAAATACCGTTATTACGTGCGTTTTCAACCGGATGCACAGGATACCTTTTCGGCGCAGCTGTTTGCTTTGGTCGGATTGGGCGACCCGGATTTGCGCGGTGAAACACCGATTAACTGGTGCAAGATGTTGGCCTATGCCGGCACGCTGGCTGGCCGTAGCCGTTCTCCGCAGGTGGTGGCGGGCATTATCGCGCACTGTTTTGATCTTGAGGATGTGCAGATTCGACAATGGGTCCGTCGCAAAGTCAGCATTGACCCCTCTCAGCAACTGTCTCTGGGGCGCCAGAATGGCGAGCTCGGGATGAATACCATGCTGGGTGAATCGGTCATGGACTGTAACGGCAAGTTCGCGATTTGTATCGGCAAGTTGTCACGTGCGCGTTTTGCCGATTTTCTGCCCTCAGGAAAAGAGTATCAGCCGCTGTGCAAACTGGTCGAATTCATTTTGCGTGAGCAGATGGCCTATGACCTTGAGTTGTCGATGGACGCTGAAGAAGCGCCACCGCTCACCCTGCGGGCTGAAAGCGGTGTCGCACTAGGCTGGACTTCATTCCTCGGTAAGCACACCGAGGACAAATACGTTTTGATTCAAGTGAGACAATAACATGAATGCCATGACACAGCCCTCGGTGACTCTTCTGGTAACCAATGTCCAGATCCTCGAATCCGGACTGGCGGCTCAATCGACAATCACGGTCGATGGCGGCACGATCGGCAGTGATGCTTACGCCACCTGGCGTCTGAAAGATACCCAGGGAAAGGTGAAACCTCTGCACTGTGAAGTGATGTCGGTTGATGGTGCTTTTTGCGTTAAAGACCTGTGCGGTGACACTTATGTCAACGGTTCGCACATGCCACTGGGCCGCAACCAACTGGCGCGTCTGGAAGATAAAGACGAAGTCACCATCGGCCCTTACCAACTGCGCGTGTTGCTGGATAAATCCCGGGATAGTGAAGACAGTGATGGTCCGCTGGATGCGATGTTTAAGTCGCAGCAAGTTGATTTACTTGCGGATGACGTTTTCGATGACAGTGAGCTCATCGCGGCGGACGAAGAAGAAGCCAATCACGATCCGCTGGCCGCGCTGGATGCGTTGGTCAGCAGCGAAGATGACGGCGAATCTTTGCTAAAGGAAGTCGAAAAAGCACCGGACAGCGAGCAGCCAGCCAGTCTGGTTCCGCAGGATAACCTGGTACTCAATGATCCCTCTTTCACCCCGCAGGCGGACAGCGAGTATGAGATGACCTCCTCAATCCGTCTGAAAAAAATTCTTGGCTTCGGACGTTCAGTTTTAGCAAATGAATCGTCACAGCAGCCTGCCATACATCAGCAGGATGTTCAGCACAATCAAGCAAATGATCCGTTTAAAACGAACGAACAGTCTGGAAACGATCAGTTTAGAAATAGCACGCTATTTAAAAATAATACAGCACCAACAGATATAAACACCAACAACGAATCAGAGGGCTTAACCATGGATGAAAACGTACTGGATCTTCTCGAAGAAGAAGTTGCCAAAAGTATGCAACCTGCGACCGACCACACCACCACAACGGCCGCTGGCGGCCAGCATCTGCTGACCGGACCTATGTTGCAGGGCCTGGGTATTGATCTGAGTCAGAATAATGATATGGAACGCATGCACATGTTGTCCCACGAACTCGGAGAATCGCTGCAGGCGTGTGTCAAAGGCTTACTGCAACTGCACGAACAGGTGAGTGAAGGCCGTTTTGGCACCATGAACCGTAACCTGCAGCCGATTGAAGATAACCCGCTGCGTCTTGGCCTGAATTACCCTGACACCATCCGTACCATGTATGACGCGGATAAAAGCTTGGTCCACCTGTCTGCACCGGCGGCTATCTCGGAAAGCCTGAAAAATGTGCGCGACCATAATGAAGCGATGCAACACGCTACCACCGAAGCGCTGAGTCAGATCCTGAATGCCTTTTCGCCTCAGGTCCTGCTGCGTCGTTTTAATCACTACAAGCGTAATAGCGATAACCAGACCGGCTCTGATGAAGCCTGGGCCTGGAACATGTACTGCAATTACTACCAGGAACTGACTTCTAACCGCCAGCGTGGTTTTGACAAGCTGTTCTGGGAAATCTTCGAGCAGGCGTACGACAAGAAAATCCGTGAGAAGCAACTGGAGTTGTAATCGTGAACAAGCTGCTGTTTATGCTGCTTTCGCTGCTGCTGTTGTCGGCCTGTAGTTCGACAGAGCCTTACGAGCCCGCGAAAGAGCCGACCAAGGTGACATTCAGTCTGCTGACCGATGAAGGGGTGAACCCGAGTATCTGGGGAGAAGCGTCACCGGTTGAAATCCAAGTTTTTGAATTGCAGGACGACTCGATGTTCATGTCGGCCGACTATGACCAACTCAAAGATGATTATAAAAAAGCACTGCGCAGTAACTTTGTTAAAAACTACGACTACGTGCTGATGCCGGGACAGTTCAAATTCGTCAATGCATTTGAACTGGATGAGAACACCCATTACATCGGTGTGATGGCGCATTTTTCTGATCCGGAAATCAGTGAATGGAAAAAAGCAGTCAAAGTGCTCAATAGAGGCAGGGAATACCACCTGCTGATGTTTTTTAAAGATTACAACGTCAAACTGGATAGGGTGGAATAACACAAGATGTTTGCTCGAAACCGCGTGATCTGGAATGAGGGGCTGTTCATTAAACCCCAGCATTTCCAGCAGCAGCAACGTTATACGGAATACCACATCGATGAGCGCATGAGTGCGGTCAGCCGTTACCTGTATGGTGTTTCAGAGTTGTCACTGAATCCTGAATATTTGTCTTTTGGTCGTATCGCGATAGAGCGTGCGGTAGGCATCATGCCTGACGGCACTGCGTTTCGTATTCCGCAGGAAGACGCGATGCCGGATGCGCTGGAAATTGACGACGCATCGCTGGCCAATCAACTGGTGTATTTGGCCGTACCGCTGCGCAGCGAATCCCTGATGGAAATCAATTGGCCGGAAGAGCAGGGGACGGGACGTTACGTCAGTCGCCGCCTTGAAGTGCGCGATGTGCATACGGTGCAGGGTGACAACACCACCATTGATGTCTCGCCAATCCGCATGCAGTTAATGCTGGAAAAAGAAGATCGCAGTTCGTTTGCCTCGATTGCCATCGCCCGCATTCTGGAAAAACGCCCGGATGGCAGTGTGGTGATGGATCCGGACTTTATCCCTTGTCATCTCAACGTCGTTGGTAATGCTGCCCTGCACCGCTTTATTAATGAGATGTCCGGCCTGATGCGTGAGCGCGCGAAAAACATCGCCCAACGTATCAGCGCACCTTCTCAGGGTGGCGTGGCTGATGTATCAGATTTTATGTTACTGCAGGCTCTGAACCGTTTGCAGCCTCAGATGCAGCATCTGGCGGAACTGCGCAGCCTGCATCCGGAGCGTCTGTTTGAGTGTCTGGCTTCTGTTTGCGGTGAGCTGGCCACCTTCACTGATGAAGGTCGTCTTCCGCCTTCATTACCAAGTTACAACCACGATATGCCGAGCCTGTCGTTTGGTCCGCTGATCCGCAGCCTGCGTCAGAGCCTGAGTGTGGTTCTTGAACCTCGTGCGGTCTCAATCCAGCTTGATAAGCGTAAGTACGGCCTGATGGTCGCACCGGTGCATGATCCGCAACTGATGGACAGCGCCGAATTCATTATCGCAGTGAAAGCCCGTATGCCACTCGACGAGTTGCGTCGCCTGTTTACCCAGCAAACTAAAGTGTCATCGGTTGAGAAGATTCGCGAACTGATTTCACTGCAGTTACCGGGAATTCCACTGATTTCATTGCCTGTTGCACCGCGTCAACTGCCGTACCACGCCGGCTATACCTATTACCAGCTGGATAAGAGCAGCCCTGCCTGGGCGATGCTGGATCATTCCAGTGGCTTTGCGTTCCACGTTGCCGCGGCATTTGATGATCTTGACCTGCAGTTCTGGGCGATAAGGAGCTAACCATGGCACAGAATAAAAAAGAGGGCCAATACGCCAGCCTGCTGTTTGACGATGTCGAGCAGATCAACCATGACCAGGACTACTGGTTCCAGCTGCGCGGTGATAACCCGAATGTACTGATTGACGCAGCAACCCCGTTGTTTGGTTTGTCTCTGCGAGTTCGTTCATTGTCGGAATGTCACAACATCGAACAGATCTACAACCAAACCGTGGAAGAGATTAAAGCGATCGAAATTGAGCTTTCGGAGCAGGGTTTTGAGCACGCGATCTTAATGGCTTACCGCTACATCCTGTGTGCCTTTCTCGACGAAGCGGTCATGGGCACCGAATGGGGCGCTTCCAGCGTCTGGGCGGAGCATTCCATGTTATCGCGTTTTCACAACGAAACCTGGGGTGGCGAAAAGGTGTTTACCATTCTTGGTCGTCTGGAAGGGGAACCTAAGCGTTATGAAGCCCTGCTGGAATTTATCTATCAGTGTCTGGTGCTGGGGTTTGAAGGCAAATACCGCGTGATGGATGGCGGACAGGTAGAGCGCGAGCGTGTGATCAGCCGGTTGCATGATGTACTGGCCACGCTCGATGATGAAGAGCCGCAGGATTTGACCCGTGCGACGGATCATGTGGTGAAAGCGAAATATAAATTAAGCCGTGAAGTACCGCTCTGGTCCGTGTTTGCCGGATTCCTGGTGTTGTGGGTCGGCATCTTTCTTGGTTACAGCTATCTGCTGCATAGCAAATCAAGCGACGTAATAACTCAATTAAATCAAATACTTTAAAAATTATAAGGCTAGGTGATCGCCGTGATCCGTATTGAACTCCCAACGTTGATTTCGAAATTAAATGCCCAAAGTAAACTGGCATTAGAACAAGCGGCGTCTTTGTGTATTGAACGTCAGCATCCGGAAGTGACGTTCGCCCATTTTTTAGATGTAGTGACAGATAACCCGCTTTCTGATGTGCGACTGGTCATCAAACAGGCTGGTCTGGATGTTGAAGCGGTCAAGCAGGCGATAACATCCGGCTATGCCCGGGAGCAGGCGCTGGATACTTACCCGGCATTCTCCCCGTTGTTGGTGGAACTGCTGCAAGAAGCGTGGCTGCTTTCGACTACCGAACTGAATCAGACTGAACTGCGCTCCGGTGCCATGCTGGTCGCGGCCCTGACTCAGGCTGACCGTTATCTGTCCCCGAAACTGGCGTCTCTGCTGGCCGATATTAACCGCGAAAGTCTGAAGAAACATTTTGATGCCATCGTCGCAGACTCGGCGGAAACTGAGGTGGAGAAACCGGCTAAAGGGGCGGCGGCACAAGCGCTGTCCGGTGCCACATCGCCGCTGGACAAATACTGCACCAACGTGACCGAACAGGCACGTAAGCAGGAACTCGATCCGGTCCTGTGCCGTGAAAATGAGCTGAATCTGATGATCGATATCCTGTGTCGCCGTCGCAAAAACAACCCGATCGTGGTGGGTGATGCCGGTGTGGGTAAAAGTGCGATGATAGAGGGCCTGGCACTGCGCGTGGTGGCGGGTACGGTGCCGACTCAACTGCAGAAAGTTGAGTTGCTGTCGCTTGATCTTGGCCTGCTGCAAGCGGGGGCTTCGGTCAAAGGTGAATTTGAGAAACGCCTGAAAGGCGTGATTGACGCTATCAAGAATGCGCCAAATCCGGTGATTCTGTTTATCGACGAAGCGCATACCCTGATTGGCTCTGGCAATCAGGAAGGCGGCAGTGATGCCGCTAACCTGCTGAAGCCGGCCTTGGCACGTGGTGAACTGAGCACCATCGCGGCGACTACCTGGAAAGAATACAAGAAGTACTTTGAAAAAGACCCGGCCCTGACCCGTCGTTTTCAACTGGTTAAGCTGGAGGAGCCAAGCATTGAGCAGGCGGTCGACATTTTACGTGGCCTGAATAGTGTGTATGAGAAAGCGCACAACGTGCTGATCACTGATGAAGCGCTCAAAGCCGCTGCTGAGCTGTCGGCGCGTTATATTTCGGGTCGTCAACTGCCGGATAAAGCCATTGATGTGCTGGATACCGCGTGCGCGCGGATTGCGATTAACATGACCACGCCGCCAAAACGTCTGGCGCAGTTAGAAACTGCGTGTCACCAGCGTCAGCTGGAAATCGACATGCTGCAACGTGCCCATTACCTCGGCCAGAGTGCGGACTTGGGCCGTCTGGATGAACTGCGCTCGCAAGAGCTGGCGGACGAAGCTGAGAAGCAGACTCTGACTGAGAGCTGGCAACAGCAAAAACAGCGGGTTGAGACCATTATTGACCTGCGTGCGCAACTGCTGGATCTGGCCAAACAGGAGGATGCGGATGAAGAGACTCGTGACAGTCTGCATGCTGATCTGCAGTCACATTATCTGGCCCTGCAAGCGATTCCGCATCAGGAAGTATTGATGCATGCGCAAGTCGACGCCGAGCAGATAGCCGAAGTCATTGCGGATTGGACCGGCGTACCGGTTGATCAAATGAACAGCGATGAACTGCATAAAATCACCCATTTAACTGAGATCCTGGGCCGCTCCATTAAAGGTCAGGATATCGCTATTGAACGTGTGCACCGTAATCTGCTCACCGCCCGTGCAGACCTGCGCCGTCCGGGGCGTCCGAAAGGGGCGTTCCTGCTGGTTGGTCCGAGTGGGGTTGGTAAAACCGAAACCGTGGTCCAGCTCGCAGAGCAGTTGTATGGCGGCAAACAGTTCCTGACCACCATCAACATGTCCGAGTACCAGGAGAAGCATACCGTATCACGTCTGATTGGCTCGCCTCCGGGTTATGTCGGTTACGGTGAAGGCGGCGTGCTGACCGAAGCGATTCGTAAGATGCCCTATTCTGTCGTACTGCTGGATGAAGTGGAAAAAGCGCATCCGGAAGTGCTGAACATCTTTTATCAGGCATTTGATAAAGGTGAGCTGGCTGACGGCGAAGGTCGTCTGATTGATTGTCAGAATATCGTGTTCTTCCTGACCTCAAACCTTGGTTATCAAACCATTGTGGATTACGCCGAACAGCCTAAACAACTTGATGAAGCCTTGTATCCTGAACTGGCGGCTTTCTTTAAACCGGCTTTGCTGGCTCGAATGGAAGTGATTCCTTACAAACCGCTTAGCAAAGAGGTGCTGGCGGAAATTGTTAAAGGCAAACTCAATCGCCTGGAAACCTTGTTCCGTGACCGTTACAACGCTGAAGTGGTGATTGAAGAGCGCCTGATTGACGAAATCCTTAATCGTGCGACACGTAGTGAAAACGGTGCCCGTATGCTCGAAGCCATTATCGAAGGCCAGCTGCTGCCGCCGGTATCGCTGGCGCTACTGAGCAAACTGGCTGAGCAGCAGCCGGTACATCGCATTCACCTGGATGCGGTGGAGGGTGAATTTATCGGTGAGGTGGATTGAGCATGAGTAACTGGCTTACTTTCACTGCAGACTTAGTCGGGCTGAGAAAGCCGCAGCAACTGGCTACTCAGTTTGTCAGCATTATCAGCCGCGAACTGGGTTTATCCAACGCTCTGCTGCTGTTGCCAAATGCCAATGGACGTCTGCTGGTGCCTCATGATGACCGTCTCAGCTGTTCCTGGTCGGTAACGGATTTTGAAAATCCATTTTCGCATGTATTGCAGTCTTCCAAAGCCATGCATCTGACGGCGGAAGAGCTGGTTTTCTGGCAATCAAACCGCACCTTCAGCCAGTTGGTGGCTAAGGTCGGCATGTTTGATTCAGTCTGGATCCAGCCGCTGCCGATGGGGCACCGTCACGTGCAATCGATTTTGGTGCTGATGGGTGACAGTCATGTAGTGGGTAAGATTTTCAGCGATGCCGCGTTTTTAAAATTCATTGATGTCTTCTCCCAGCAATGGTCTTTGCTGCACGATATGGAACGTGAAGAGCAGACGCGTCAGGCACTGAAAGAATCCTTGTGTGATTTCGAACGTGATTCAGCCCAGCGCGTGCTGGTCAAAGATCTGTCGCGCAAGTTGATCGGTGACAGTGCGGTGATGCAAAAACTGCGTGAACAGATCGTCAATGCGGCCAGCTCCAATCTGTCGGTCATGATTCAGGGCGAAACCGGTACCGGTAAAGAGTTGGTGGCCGAAGCGGTGCATGACCTGTCATCAAGACAGCGTGCGCCGTTCGTCGCGATTAACTGTGCCGCGATTCCGGAAAACTTGCTGGAGAGCGAACTGTTTGGCTATACCAAAGGCGCTTTCTCCGGTGCAGACAGTGACAAGCAGGGTTTGATCGCCCAGGCCAACGGCGGCACCTTGTTCCTGGATGAAATTGGTGATATGCCGCTGGCGCTGCAGGCCAAACTGCTGCGGGTGCTGGAGTCAAAAACCTTTCGCCCGGTCGGTGGTAAGCAGGAGATGACTTCGGATTTTCGCCTGGTGTCTGCCACCCACGTTAATCTGCTTGACCAGGTGCGTCGTAAAGCGTTCCGTCAGGATCTTTACTATCGCTTGTTCCAGTATCCGTTGACCCTGCCACGTCTGGCGGCGCGTCTGGATGATATCGATCTACTCAGTCAGCATTTTGTTCAGCAGTTTAATCAGCAGCATGGCAAGAATATTCGCGGCTTGCATTACCGTGCATTGGATTGTCTGAAAATGCATGATTTTCCGGGTAACGTACGTGAACTTAAGCACTTGATTGAATTTGGCTGCGCCCAGACTAGCGACGGAACTCAGGTTGAAGAACACTGTTTCACTGCGCGTATTGTACCTGCGGCCAGTCCGGCTACTGCCTCGTCAATCGCACCAAGCGCTTCGGCCGATATCGCGTCAGAGGATGTACCGGCATCCGAGCAGAATTTTAATGTGATTAACGATCTCAAGCAGGCGCTGAACGATTTTGAAGAAAAAATCATTCGCGAGCGTCTGAGTCATTTTTCCGGTGACCGCGCCAAAGCAGCGGAAAGCCTGGGTATTCCTAAGCGTACCCTGGCTTATAAGTGCCAAAAGCTGGAGATCAAAGCGCTATGAACCGAGCAATCTTGTTAGTGCTGGCAGGCTCATCGCTGTTTGGCCTGTCAGGTATGGCCCGGGCAGAGACGGCACGGCAGACGCTCGAAGCAGCTTCGCAATGTGTGCAGATTGACGCCCGTCTTGAGCGCCTGGCCTGTTTTGACCGCGTATTTGAAACTCCGGTACAGGTGGCAATGCCAACCGTGCAGAGTCATCTGCCGCCATCCTGGCAGCGAGCGATGCAGGCTGTGCAAAATAGTAATGAAAACTGGACACTGACCACGGAAGGCGAGGGCAAAGGCAGCAATGCCTGGGTCACGCTGACCGCGCTCAACCAGAAGACCCGCTTTGCCGACAATGCTAAACCGGTATTGATGCTGAGCTGTATCGATAACCTCAGCCGGGTTGAGCTGGCATTGCCAAGTGGTGTCTCAGACGCCCGAATTGAAATCTCGGCTGCAGGATTGGACTCGCAATATATGCGCAGTGACGACAGCGGTACGCTGATGTCATCGGCGCGAGGTATGCCGGCGATCAGCATGATGAAATCAATGGCCGGACAATCTCGCTTATTACTGCGTTCGAATGCCCCGTTTGCCGACGGGCTGCAGTTTGACACCGAGCCGTTGAAGCATGCACTCGGTGCATTACGTGAACGCTGTGGCTGGTAGGAGAAAGAGATGGAATTGACCGAATACCGCCAGTCTGTCGCGCAGCCGATCAAGGGCGAAAGCCGGGTTGGAGAGCGTCTTATTGATGACCCGCTGTTTGATTTTGTTGAAGACCAAATGATGAAGGTCGGCTCTCTTTCCCACGGCAGCGTGCAGTGGGATGAAGTTGAGCACAGCGTCGTCAAGTTGCTGGGTGAGAAAACCAAAGATATCAAGTTGCTGGTTTATCTGCTGCAGTGCCTGCACAACCAGTTTACAGCCGCGCGTTTTATTCTCTCTTTTGAGGTTATGACGGACTTCATGGCTGAATTTTGGGAGGAGAGTTATCCGGCGCCGGGTAAGCGCGGTAATCTGCCGCGGCGTAAATTTTTCAGTCAGATCGCGCAGCGCTTTGCGCTGGTAGTGGACAAAGTTGACTTCAACCGCTTTGACACTGCCGACCGTGACGCGCTCGCTAGTGCTGTTGATGGCTGGCAAAAAGTGATTGAGAGCCACGGACTCAGCTCTGAGGCGGTCGATTTGGTCGTGCGCAGTATCACCAGTCAGTTACGTCAGGCAGAAGAGCGTCAGCAAACCCAGCCAGCAGCGTCGGCGCAGCCGGTTGCGGCTGCAACGGCAGCGCCGACCAGCAGCAGTCCGTCTCTGGCTATTGATAACTCGAGTGATAAAGCCGCCAAGCAGACCCTATTAAAAGTGGCGGACTTTCTGGCCGAGCAGGAGTTCGGGGTTGCGCTGTCAGTACGTTTACGTCGCTATGCGGTCTGGGGAGCGATCACTTCGCTGCCTGATCATAAGGCAGACGGGGAGACCATGCTGAGGGGCATGCAGCAGGATCGAATCAAAGATTATCAGGATCAGATGCGTCATCCTGATCTGACATTATGGCGTAAGGTTGAGCAGAGCCTGACTCTGTCACCGTACTGGTTCGACGGCCAGTTGATGAGCTTTAACATCGCGCGCAGCCTGGGCAAAGAGACCTGGTGCTGTGCGATTTTAGAAGAAACTGAGCAGTTTTTGCAGCGCATGCCGTCCTTGTTCGATCTCAAATTCAAAGGCGGTGCACCGTTTGTGTCAGAAGAAGTCAGAGACTGGCTGGCAGCGACTCAGCACACAACGGCCACGCAAAGTGTTGGTGACTGGCAGGAAAAACGTCAGGAAGCTCTCACTCTGGCCAAAGACGGCGGCATCGCGGTGGCATTGTCGATGCTGAACGATGGGTTGGTAGCGGCGACTGAGCCGCGAGACCAGTTCTATTGGCGCCTGCTGTCTGCCGACCTGATGCAGGCCAATCATCTGGATGCCATGGCTCAGCAGCAGTACCAAACATTACATACACAAATATCTGCTATGCAGGTGACCGACTGGGAACCGTCGCTGGTGGAACAATTAGAACGATATACAACGTCAGAGTAAACGAAGGACACCATCCATGTGGAGATTTATTGTTGGGTTAGTAAGAAGGCTTAAGCCAGGCATGCTGGCCGCATTACCTATTTTGCTCGTTACCCTGTTCATATTACTGAATGTTGCGATTTGGTGGGCGGGACCGTGGTTAGAGATTTTTGAAACTAAGCCACTCCAGTCTGTCTTGTCGCGCGTGGTCGCCAGTGGCTTGTTCACTCTGGGCGCTCTGGCGTTATGGGGGTTGCTGCAGTGGCGTAAACTGCAAAACTATCAGGCGCAGCAAAAGCGTGATGAACAACTGCGTCAGGATCCGATTCGGGTTTATGAAGAGCGCCAGGAAGTTGAACTGAATCAGGTGATGGTTAATATGCGCCAGAACCTGAACAAGCGTAATTATCTGTATTCTTTACCTTGGTATCTGGTTCTTGGGCTGGAAAATGCCGGTAAAACCAGTTTGATCAACCGCTCGGGGCAGAAGTTTGTTTTCTCTTCCGTCATGCGTGCCTCCGGGCAGAAGAGTGAAAACCCATATTCGTTTGACTGGTGGATTGGTGATGAATCTGTCCTGATCGACCCGGACGGTGAACTGCTGACGCAGGGTAACCGCAGTGAAGATAACGATGGTGCCATGGAGCGCCGTCTGTGGCTGCACTTCGTCAAGTGGCTGGACCGTACCCGCAGCCGTCGTCCGCTCAACGGTATTGTACTGGCGCTGGATGTGTCACATCTGGCCACCGCGACGGCGTCTGAGCGCAAAGCCTACGCCAGCCTGCTGCGTGCACGTCTGCGCGAACTGATGGAAACGTTGTCAACGCGTCTGCCAGTCTACATTGCTCTGACCAAGCTGGACTTACTGTATGGCTTTGAACCTTTCTTCAAGCACTATACCAAAAGTCAACGTGAGGAAGTGTTGGGCTTTACTTTTTCGCTCGATTCAATCGACAACCTCGACAACTGGCTGGAAGAGTTTGCTAAAGATTATGCCGAGTTTGTAGAACGTATCAATAATGCGTTGCCACATGCGGTGTCGGCACCGATGTCACTGGAAGAGCGCAATGCGATCTACAGCTTCACCCGTCAGGTCTCCGGCCTGAAAGAGATCCTGGGGCAGTTTTTCCAGGATGCGCTGGCCAGTGATCAGTTTTCGACCTCCGCTCTGGTGCGCGGCGCCTACTTTACCTCGGTGTATCAGCAAGGGGTGCCGACCAACGCATTTGATGATGCGGCGTCGCGTCGCTATGGCTTGTCGCATGCGGTTAACACCGCGCAGCGGGCGAAAAACTCAACCATTTATTTCACTCAGAAGCTGTTCACTAACATCATCTATCCTGAAGCAGGACTGGCCTCGGATAACTTTCGTATTGCGCGTCAGAAACGCCGTCTGATGGTGTTGTCGGTGGTGACTGGTAGTATTGCAACTCTGCTTTTAGTGGGTAACTGGCACCGTAATTATCTCGCCAACGTAGAACATGCCAATGCCGTACTGGCCAAGGTGAACCAGTACCGGGATGAATTTCCGTCCAAAGCGAGTTTGGCCTCACAGCAAGACGTGCTGGAGCCACTGAACAAAATCCGTGAAGCGACGCTGGAGTTTGGCTTCTTCCGTGAAAAGCCCAAATACATCTCAGATTTCGGTCTGTATCAAGGACACACCATCGGCCCTATGGTGGAAGCGACCTATCTGAATCTGCTGGAAACCCGCTTCTTGCCACTGTTAATGGCTGATGTGGTGATGGATCTCAATCAGGCCCAAACCGATGAAGAAAAACTGGCAGTGCTGCGTGTGTATCGCATGATGGTGGATAAAAGCGGTCGTTATCAGGATTACGTGATGGATTATTTCTCACGTTACTGGCAGCAGGAGTTCTCGGGGCGGCGTGAAATTCAGGAAGAGTTGCTGGGCCACCTCGACTATGCGATGCGCCATACCGATCTGGCAGGTGAAAGCCAGCATGGTAACAAGGCGGCGACCAAGGTGCTGAAACCTTATGAGCCGACCATTGCCAAGGTTCAGGCAGAACTGGGTAGCATGCCTAATGATCAGCGCGTGTATCGCAACCTCAAGCTCAATGCTCAGACCGTATTAGGCCCGGCGATTAACCTGCGTAACCTAGTGGGGCCGGTGTTTGATGTAGTGTTTGAAGAACGCGTGATGAACAGCAGCAGCCTGTACATTCCGCAGATGCTGACTAAGCGTGGCTTTGAAGAGTACTTTATGCCGCGTTCTGAGTCGGTGTCGGAGTTGGCACTGATCGACAGCTGGGTACTGGGCCAGTCAAAGTCAGCTCAGTTCAGTGAGGCAGATAAGCAGGCACTGCGAAATAAGATCCGCGATCAATATGTCGCCGATTACACCAACACTTGGCGTGCTGCACTGAACGAAATCGATGTGAAGTATTTCAGTGACATCAATGATGCCGTGGCTGTCTTGGATAACCTGACCGGTAATATTGAACCGATGCAGCGTCTGCTGCGCACGCTGGACACCAATACTGAATTGTATGCTTCTCTGCCTGATGATGATGCGGCACAGCAAGCGCTGTTGCAGAGTCCGAAATATAAAGTAGCGTCGATGATCGAATCACCGTTTGCTGAGCTGAATGACATGCTTAAACCGGTGGGCGACAAACCGGCTTACATGAATGAAGTACTGGCCTCGGTGGAAGAGTTGCAGAATTACCTGAAAGCGATTCAGACCGCACCGGATGTCGGCACTGCCGCTCTTGATGCAACCAAGGCACGAGTCAAACTGGTTAATGCGGATCCGATTTATACCCTGAAACGGATTGCTTCCGGTCTGCCGAAACCACTCGACAGCATGATGACCAAAATTGCTGACGAGAGCTGGTATGTGATTAAGCAGGAGGCGATCCGCCATCTGGAAGTGCGCTGGCACGATGATGTTTACAACACCTTCCAGCGCAAGCTGGCTGGTCGCTATCCGTTTAATCCGAAGGCGAAGAAAGATGCGTCACTGCAGGATTTTGAAGCCTTCTTTGCGCCAAATGGCACTCTGGACAACTTCTATAACAATCAGTTACGGATGTTTATTGAGGAGAACATCACAGTCAATGATGGCGAAAATGCCCAGTCGCTGATTCGTAAAGATGTGCTCAATCAGATCAAGCAGGCGCAGAAGATCCGCGATGCTTTCTTTAACCGCAAAGGCATTCTTGATGTCAGTTTCTCGGTGGAGCCGCTGCGTCTGAGCGGCAACAAGCGCCGCAGTGTGCTCAACGTCGACGGTCAGTATCTGGCCTACAGCCATGGTCCGCGTGACAGCGTGGAGCTGATCTGGCCAAACACGTTGCGCGACTCTGCGGTTTCTAAAGTCACGCTGGTGCCGACTCAGTCCAATATGTCACCACGCAGTATTGATATTCAGGGACCGTGGGCGTTCTTCCGTCTGCTGGACCAGGGGGATGTGGTGGCAGCCAGTGCGACTTCGGTGGACTACAAATTTGATGTTGATGGCGGTGACATGATTTACCGCATCAATTCAGAAGCGAATGCTAACCCGTTCACCGAGCGCTTGTTTAACTCGTTTAAGCTATCCAATACCTTGTATTAAAAAGTTTATTTTCGATATTACTAATCTAATTAAGCGAGCGGGGTAACCCGCTCCTTTACTCTGGGACTGAGCCGTAAATGTCCAATATTTTGTTTATTGATAATGCTTACTACCGTATTTGCGAGCATGTGGATGAGATTCGTCATCTCGATGAGTACCAAAAAGTAAGAGATGAGATCAATCGTCGTTTTAACCCGCTGGCGGGATCGACAGATTGGGAACTGGTGCGCGATTGTTGTGACACTCTGGCCAGAAAGGCGGGGGTGGATCTGATGATGAGCGGCTACTTCGCGGTCGCGAGTCTGAAAACCCAGGGTCTGGCCGGATATGCCAACGGACTGGAATTACTCAGTGCCTGTCTCAACAGTCAGAACAAGCCGGATGCTAAGTATGCCAAGATGCACAAAGAGGTGCTGGACTGGGTGAATGGCAAAGTGGTGCCGGAGCTGAAAGCCATCAAGCCCAACTACGAATCACTGCGTGATCTTTATCGTTGTGAGCGCTTGTGCGAACGGATTCATCATCAGTTGGAGCAGCAGCAGCCGGATTACCCGGTTGATTTTGAAAGTGTCGGTTTTGTGCTATTCGAACATATTGACCGGATTGAAACTCAGTACCACAGCCTGGTGAAACGCCAGATGCAGCAGCAGGCTCAGGAGCCGCCTAAAGTGCTGCGCAGCCTGCACCGCAAATGGGTTGGCGCCGCATTTATCTTGGGTGGCATGCTGTTTGGTGCCGGAATCTGGGCTTATCAGGTGTTGCCATGGTTCAGTCACAGTGAGTATTCGGCTGAGGTGAAAGTAGCGACGCTAAACAGCGACCAGGCTCTGCATCAGTTCCAGCTTGATGTCTCCCCGGGCCAGGTCGTGCGCTGGAAAGAAGATCTGGTCGGGCTGTATCAGCACTCGATTGTGCAAAAAAGTGCCGCATCTGTTGAACAGAGTAAGCGCGAAGCGATGCATGAGATGTCAGCGCTGATGGCGCTCTATCCGCAGGATCCTAAGGTGGCTGAATCGCAACAGGCATTTTCTACCGCACAGCAGGAGGCGCTGGCGCAAACCGATATTTTTGTGCAACGTTTCGGTGAAATGCGTACCCGCATGGCTAACATCGCACTGCTGGCGAAACGTGGCCGATGGAACGAGTTGCAGCGTCAAACCAAATCTCTGCAAGATTTTGCCGTGAGTCTGTCACCGATTTATGGCCGGGTGGATTACGTGCAGAGCCTGATTAAGCAGGGCGAGGTTGACGACGCCCGGAAGGAGTTGGAGATCCTGAAACTGCGTCTCAATAACCTGAGCTGGACCATGGCTCAGCTGGAAGAAAACCTATCCGCAGATCTGGCGCGCTGAGCGTTCCACGTCCATTACACAGCGGGCAAAAAGTTGCGTATCGGGCAGCTTCTTGCTCCACTGTGGCGGTAGATTGCCCTGATGATGAGTTTTTCAATATAACCAATTGATTAATAATAAAAATAAGATTGGCATTACCCTTGCTGTAAACTCAAGTTTGCACTTTATCAACGGTCAGAGATAGGAATAGCAGCATGGCAACGTTAAGTTACAAGTTCCAGGTGGATGGTCTGGAAACAGATACCCTGGTGGTGCATGCCTTCGACGGGCAGGAAACGCTGTCCTGTGAGCTCATGGATGGTCGTCCGTGCTACGGGTTTCGTTATGAACTTGCGCTGGCCAGCCGCCAGCCGGGCATCAGCGCCGAAATGGTGGTGGATAAAAGCGCAGAACTGACTCTATATCGAGACGAGATGCTGGTGCAGCGCGTGCATGGCGTGGTACGCGCTTTCAGTTGTGGCGACACCGGCCACCATCACACCTTCTATTCTCTCACTCTGGTTCCGGCGCTGGAGCGTTTATCACTGCGTCACAACAGCCGCATTTTTCAGCTCAAAACCGTTCCTGAAATCCTGTCTGTGCTGCTGCAGGAAATGGACATCGATGATTACACCTTTGCGCTGACCCGCGATTATCCGCAGCGCGAGCTGTGTGTGCAGTATCGAGAAACCGATCTCGAATTCTTACACCGTCTGGCAGCGGAAGAGGGGCTGGTGTACAGCTTCATTCATCAGGAAGGCCAGCATACGCTGCTCTTCAGTGATGCGTCTGACAGCTTGCCTAAACTGGGCGAGCCGGTACCTTATAACAGCCTGGCCGGTGGCGTGATGGAGACTCCGTTTATTTCAGCGCTGCAGGTAAACACCCGCGCTGAAGTCAGCCAGACCGCGATGCAGGATTACAGCTTTAAAAAGCCGGCTTATTCTTTTGCGCAAAGTGCGCTGGGTAGCGACATGGATTACCAGCACACGACTTACGAGCATTATGACGCGCCGGGCCGCTTCAAAGATGACGTCAATGGTAAAGCGCTTAGCCGGATTCGGCTTGAGTTCCTGCGCCGCGAGGCGCGCACTGCCAGTGGTCAGAGTAACCAGCCTTTGCTGCGCGCCGGAATGAAATTTGATCTGCAAGAGCACTTAAATGAGAGTCTCAACCGTGACTGGCTGGTGGTAAGTGTTCATCACCAGGGCACTCAGCCCCAGGCCCTGGAGGAAGAGGGCGGCAGCGGTGCCACCACTTACGCGAACCAGTTCAAGCTGATCCCGGCCCATATCAGTTGGCGGGGAACACCGGAGGCAAAACCTCAGGTCGATGGCCCGATGATTGCGACTGTGGTCGGCCCACAGGGCGAGGAGATCTTTTGTGATGAGCATGGCCGGGTCAAACTGCATTTCCCCTGGGATCGCTATTCCAATGCTGATGAACTCAGCTCATGCTGGGTCCGGGTATCGCAAGGCTGGGCCGGCAGTCAATACGGAATGCTGGCGCTGCCACGCATTGGCCACGAGGTGATTGTTTCATTCCTGAATGGCGATCCGGATCAGCCGATCGTGACCGGCCGTACTTACCATGCGACCAATACTACACCGTATCCACTGCCAGAAAACAAAACCAAAACCGTGATCCGCAGTGAAACTCATCAGGGTGAAGGATTTAATGAACTGAGTTTTGAAGATCAAGCCGGCAACGAACAGGTTTACCTGCATGCTCAGAAAGACTTCGATGGCTTAGTCGAGAATGACCACCGCAGTGAAATCCGCCACGACCGCCATGTCACGGTCGAAAATGATCGTTTCAGCCAAGTCGTGGCCAATCAGCACCAAACTATCGGTGGTGAGAGCCGCAGTAAAATCGGCGCGGACAGCAGCCTGAAAGTTGATGGCTCAGCCCAGCACAAAGTCGGCAATCTCATCGCGGTTCAGGCAGGACGGGAAATTTCCCTCAAAGCCGGCGCTAAATTAGTGGTCGAAGCCGGTGCCGAAGTCACCCTCAAAGCCGGCGGCAGTTTCGTCAAAGTTGACGGCGGTGGCGTACATTTGTCGGGCCCGGCTATTAATCTAAACGCCGGCGGCAGCGCAGGCAGCGCCTCTGGCTACGCCGGCCAGGCAGCCTTGTTACCCGGCGGCGTTGAGGCTGTAGATGTACCTGAAGAGTTGACATTCATAAAACCAATAGCATCACTGATTTCAGAAGAAGCGTTAGTTCAGATTGCAATTAGTGATATCCCAATAGCCAGACTGTGTCAGCGTCAACCAGATGGCAATTGTCCCAGAACTGATTGTCCGTGTGAAATGAAAGAGGATGTATGAGTCAGTTCACCGAGTTTTTTGAATCTGACGAATATACCCATTGGGTAGTCGTCGACAAAATAAGAGTACCTGATATTGATATTTTGGCATATCGGTACGAGAACAATCCTGAAATGATAAAACTGTTCTATGGAAGTGATTTTCACCATCTTGTTGAAGTTAGTCCGGTAGTTTTTTGTTTCACCGGTTCAAAAGAACTGACTAATTTAATTAAATACGATTTTGCTTTGAAGACAAGCACAGTAGTATTTTCATTTAAGAAAAATACAAAACAAGAAGATAGGTTAAATCATCTCCGAAGTTTGCTAACAGTAATAATTAATGGTGATATGAGGTTTTTTAGATATTATTCCTCGGTTTTCTTGAATAGTGTTCACAAAGGATTAAACGATCAAGACAAGAAAAATATATTAGGTCCCTTTTCGTCCTTAACTTGGGTCGGTGAGGATGATGAATGGAAGAGCTTGGTTGGAGATGAAAACAAGAAATACGTAAATAACGGAAATACACCACTTTCTTTGACATCATCTGTTTTATTGGGATATCTATAATTATGACTACAGTAAAAACTTATGAAATTCTTCCGGGAGATTGTTTAGATCTGATCTCGGAAAAGTTTGATATTTCAAAAAGTGTACTCCAAGAATTAAATAGTGATCAAATTAAAGATATTGATCTGATTTATGCTGGTAACACACTTAAGTTATCAGGTAATGAAGGGTCTCCAATCGAAGTAGACTTAGGTACACGTACTACACTTCCTCTAGTTCCTGAAAAACCAGCATGTGGGAATGAACTCTGTTCCAGTCAAGTCCCTGATTTTGTTGATATACTATACGTACCTGCTCATCCGGAAACGGGAGAGAAAACTTGGTATGCACTAACGAAAACAGCTCAAGAAGCGGTTATGTCTGAAATTGATTTGTTTAAAAGCGCAGTCACAACGGACAGACAAACGACGTTTAACAACCTTAATACACTAGGGATATTATCTAAATTTGAACATAAACCACATGAAATGTTCCTGTCAGACACGGATATCGAACGCTTAAGAACTGTGAGTTGGATGTTGGTAACTATTCAATCAGGCGCTGCTAAGAACTATTTTAATGGAGGAGAAAATGGATTTATCATTTCTATTGCAGAACAAGAAGATGGCATAGATTATTATAGTATTCTTAGTGACAGCCTTACTTGGGAGAAGCTAAAAGATTTTGTATTTAAAGTTTCAATACGTACTGCCCCTATTTCCTATTACATTGGTAAATCATTAGGTTTTATTGATGAGGTAGATGAGGAAAACAAAGAATATATTCTAAGGGAGAAAGCTTTAAGTGCTGCAAAATTAAAAGTTGTAGACTATCTTGAAGACGAAATTGCTTTGCTAGAGAAAAAAGCAGTAAAAGCAGCAGGAAAGGTAGTTACTGATGACGGTACAAACTTCGTCTACAGTGAAAAGGAAAGTTACTTTACTAGTGAAAAACAAGATGACATCGCTAAATGTATAAAAAAAGTTAATTCTTATCGTCGTTGGTCTGATGAAGAGTTATCTGAACAAAATCATGAAGAATTGAACTCTAAACTGGATAGATTTTGGAATCAAGATGTCAAAAATTCTGCACAATTTATTAATGCATTGGAAGAATTTAAACGCGGTAGTGACATACCATCAAACGCCATGAGCGCGTATAGTTTCACTTTCTATCTTTTGAAATTAAATGATTATGGCTTTGTTGTCAAAGAGCAGTGTCTGCCTAAAGAGTTGTTAATTGGCACGGATAAAGTGCATCTGGGACCGGAAAGCCTTTATAACAGTAGTAAATACAAAAATTGGCGAGATGACGCTAGTCTGACTATTGAACCGGATGATTATAACAAAGTAGTTTCGGGATTACTGACAGAACTACTAACATTTGACGACACAGTAAGAGATGATAAGCATATTAGAGCTATTCTTTCTTCTAATAAATGTTCCGCCAGTCAATGGGCGTATTATCCGACATTGGCGCTGATTCGCTTTATTGATGCGACACTTTCTGAATGGCTGAGCTCTATTCGTAGCATTATGGGTGGACGTTCTATTCCTGATATGTTTTCTGACCTAATCTGGGTAAAGAAAGTTGCACTCGAGAGACTAGAACAACTTAAGAGAAGGGCTGAAGCGTCAGCTTTACAAGGTAAAGTCATTAATTTTTATCTTAATAAAGATAAGCTATCTGCCATGACTCTTTTATGGGATGAAAAGAACTATAAGGTTTTGGAAAAAAAACTAGGGATATTTTCTAACAAGGCTGGTGATGCTGACCTTCAAGCTGTTGAATGTAGTTTGTTATCAAATGAGGGAGAAGTTGGTTGGGTTAGAGGACCAAGTTGGTTTTTACCAACGGCGAAAAAAAACCTTAGTAAAGGTCACTGTAAGGATATAACGGAAAAAGTCGTAATGGTTGATCCGTTAGTCAACGCAGATGCTGCAGGTAAGACATTATCTGAAGCTTTAGATGAAATTAAGAAGCAATTAGCAGGTACTTTTACGAAAGCAAATTTTGTCACAGGACCGTTGAATCTAAATAAGACAATAGAAAAGTATGATTCAAGTGCTTTCTGGCAATCCCACTACCACTGGCAAGGCGGAAGAGCAGACAACGGTTCGTCAGCCTATATAGCGAATGCTCAGGCGCAATTTTTACGCTTATCATCAAGTGCCAGTGGTTCTTTGAATCTGCCGTTAAGCGAATTAGATGCATTGCGTCCTAACTTAGACTTGACTACAGGAGCGTCGATTCAAGCCAATTTTACCTTATTAAGTGGTCAAATAGGATTTTCGTCTTGGTTTCCGACTAATGATAAGGATCAAAACGTGCGCCCAGATAAGGGGCATGGGCTTTCGATTTCTTACGTAGCTCTGGATTATGAGTCTATGACGGATAAAAAACGAGAATACGATGCGGGAGAGTGTTTTGTAAAACTTAGCGCCAAAGTCTATGGTTTGGCGGCAGCAAGTTGTCAACTCTCTGGGAATTTATCCTTCGGTCCTTCAGAAACCAACGGTGGGTTGGGTGTTAAAGGAAAATCTATCAAGGTTCTGGACGCAAACCAAGCTAGCGAAAACTCACCTAAAGCAAGAGTATTAAAGGATGGTGATGCTCTTATTCCACAAGCGGCGGCACAAACTGGGGTTAAGGTAGACGTATTTGCTGGTGTCGAAGCCGGAGGAAGCATTGATGCCGAAGTTCATTGGAAGCCGCCTGCGGTGATGATAAACAATAATAAGGTGGAGCAATCACTAGGAAAATTGGGCAGTATCAGTGCTCAGATGGCGGCTAATTATGGTATCGGATACTCTGGAGAATTTCGGTTTACCTTTCAAAATGGCCAAATCGTTCTTATCACATCAGCAAAAGCTGTGTGTGGACCAGGCTTCTCTGGAAAATTTTCTGTAACATTAAGTCCAGTTATGATGGACAGATTTTTAGCATGCCTTTTAGGTGTGTTAAAAGAGAGTGGATTCCGTTATGTCGAAATGTTTGGAGATTATGATAAAAATAGAAGAAATGAGGACTTCGAAAAATTTAATGAAAGGTTGACTATAGCTGTCGCTCTCGGCTTAACATTTGGGGAGGTTATGTTGCTTCCACCAGTTGTCTATGATGAGTATAAAAACGATGTGCTCCAAGAAGATTATGCTCCAATGATATCAGAACATATTAAAAAATATACCAAGTATGAAAGAAACAATTGGATTAGTAATTTACCACCGGAAACACTGTCTAGACTAGTTACATGTCTCATTAATCCAATTGATATACCTTGGTTTGAAAGTGACTTGGAAAATATAAAACGTTCTTCGAAAGAGAAGTCAAAGGCAGAGGCTTTATCCATCGTGTTCAATATGATTTTATCACCCTCATCTCCCCAACTAGATAAATCTGAAATTATGATTCGGAGAAGACAATTTGAAGAGACTTTAATTCGGATTGGTGGAAATCTTGAAGAGGCTCGTAGTCCGGCTGCGCAATGGCAAAGGTTTGCAGAAAGTTGGGGCCGCATAAAAAAATTCTTGCTCAGCGTAAAACAAAGAGGCTCTGATGATTTTATAGTCAGATTTAATGCTAGTGTTAAAGTTTTGGCTGGAAATATGGTTGGATATCAATATCACGCTGCAGACGGCAAAATGCACTATCGGGCATATAAAAAAGCAAGTGAGGAAGACAATGACGTTATGGTTAAGGATAGAAAATTTATACAAGCAGTATACGATTCAGATAAGCGTTGGGAATCTTTTGATATATGGGAAGTATGATGACTAAGTTAAGATATATTTTAGTACTTTTCTTATTATTGATTGCCGCATGGATTGGATATTACCTCTATGTCAAATGGCCAACGGGTGTTGATGTCGAGCTATCTCGTCCTGTCGATCAAACAATACAAAGCCTCATTGTGCTTGCTGACAAAGAGAAAAAGATAAATCCAGACCCTTATGCTTCGAGTCGTTATAGACCTGATGATACGTTATATGATCCTGTGTTGGCTATTCAGCAGGGCAATTGGGCAAAAGCTGAGCAGTTGTTAAAACCGATGGTAGACACGGGTAACTCTACTGCAATGTTTTGGTTGGCGGAAATCACCTATCGCAGTAGCGCTTTTTCTGGTAGTGGTGGCGCTGCGCTTTTTGAAAAGTCCGCAAAGCTTGGTAACCCTTATGCTGCGCTTCGATTGTCGCCAAAGTATAATCAATATCAATGCGAAATGAGAATGTCATCTTATTGTGATGATTCATGGAGTAAAATCGGGATAGATTTATTAGCAAAGAGAGCGAGTTCCGGCGATCTATCCGCTCAGTATGCACTTTTATATTACGCTCGTTTTGATAACGCAGATGAAAAATACTTTTATGAGTTTATTAATACAGTGAAAGAGGGGATGAATGAGAACTACTTTCGCCCTTTAAGACACCTAATATCCATGTATTTAAAACGAGAGCACTTAAGCCCGTTTGATAGTAGCGTCAACCCATTATCCGAAAAGGATAAAAAAGAGTTACTCAAATTATTATTTTACGCTGCCGATAATAATGATATTGATTCGTTGAATGTTATTAATAAACGATTTAAAAATGTATTAAGTTCGGAACGTTACCTTAATCAATCGGTAGGAAGAAATTTATCAGTATTGGATAATAAACACTTCGTTCTGACCTTCGACTACTTCGTTGCCAAGGGTAAAGAACATAGAGAGTTTGTCGTACAGGGATACGCAGTGGCTAAGTTGTTCGCTACCTATGAGGGTAATGAATATGGAATTCTCACGACAGTGTACCAGGATCAGCTTGAAAAGTCGGGTATTACTGCTTTAACTGATGATGAGAAAAAGAACGCGGATCTGCTATATCAAACGTATTTAAACAAACAGAAACCAGTGATTTATATTGATGAAATATCCGGTGCTTGGGGAGATGTTATTTATTAACGAATGTTGTATTTGATTCAAACGCCGCCTGATCCCCATGGTATCCGGCGGCGTTTTGCGTTTTTTAGATCACTTTCTTATTAGAAAATGCAGTGCTTGGCGTAGGACGTGGCTTGGTTTGCTGTCCAGTCGCCTTTAGGTTTGGCGTCCATTGCTTCACACCATTGCGGAGTGCCGACTTCTTGCTCGAACAGGCAGTGCTTGGCAAAATCGACCGCGTTTTGCGCGCTCCACTCATTGGTCGGTTTATCACGCATCTCTTCACACCAGCCGCTGCTGCCGACCTCGTTTTCACAGCCGGCCAGGGCCAATGCTCCCAACATTACCACGGCGAATTTTTTCATTATAAATCTTCCTTTACGCTATCTAAGCTTGCTGCGCGTCACTATACCGAAACCGGCCCCAGTTGTGTTAAATCTCCGCCAAATATCAGTGTTTAAGCGCAATTCGATGCATTTTGGCCGGTGTTCATCCCATATACAGATGGGGCGATTGGCTATGAAGTCACGGTTTGTGCAGCAAATTATGACATATGTGTACCAAACCGGATGTTGATGATAGAACTCTCAGTGATCATTCTCACTGTTTATTCATGCTGTCGGCTAAATTGGACGATCTAACTCACAGTCTGTTTTGCTGCCGGGTGCAATTCAAAAACCGAAAGAATAGGATGCCATCGAAACGTTTCGATGACTGTTTCCTGAGCGAGCTGCCAACGCAGAAACAGCCCAACGTAAGCGCATAAAAAGGTAAAACGATGAAAAAAAGTACCCTACTCAATTCCGATCTGTCCTACCTGGTTTCAACACTGGGTCATACCGATGAAATCACCATTTGTGATGCGGGCTTACCGATCGCAGAAGAATCACAACGTATTGATCTTGCTTTGACTCATGGCGTTCCGAGTTTCCTGCAAACCGTGCAGGCCATCCTGTCTGAATCACAGATTGAAGGCGTGGTGATGGCGCAAGAGTTTGCTGAAGTGAGCCCGGAGCTGCACGCGGCGCTTCTCGATGAACTTAAAAACGAGGAAGCGCGTTGTGGTAAGAGCATTGCCATTAGCTATGTTTCTCACGAAGAGTTTAAAGCGCGCACCCACTACAGCCGCGCCGTAGTCAGAACCGGTGAATGCACACCGTACGCCAACGTTATTTTCCAGGCTGGTGTTGTTTTTTAATCCGCCAAACTCGATTGAGGACTCATTATGACTCAACCAATTCTGGCTCTCAGCAAGATTGAAAAAGCCTTTCCTGGTGTTAAAGCGTTGGATAAAGCGAGCCTGAACGTTTATCCGGGGCGCGTGATGGCGCTGATGGGAGAAAACGGTGCAGGTAAATCAACGCTGATGAAAGTGCTGACTGGCATCTATTCCAAAGATGCCGGCACGATAGAATATCAGGGACAAACGGCCAGCTTCAAAGGACCGCGCGATTCACAGCACGCCGGTATCAGCATCATTCACCAGGAGCTTAACCTGATTCCTGAGCTGACTATTGCTGAAAACATCTATCTCGGCCGGGAAAAGACCAGTGCGATGGGGCGGATTCTGTGGGCGCAAATGTACGCCGATGCCGACAAATTGCTGGCTCGCCTCAACGTCAAACACAGCTCGAAAACCTTGCTGGGCGATTTAAGCCTGGGTGAACAGCAGATGGTGGAGATCGCCAAAGCGCTGTCGTTTGAGTCCAAGGTGATCATCATGGATGAGCCGACCGATGCGCTGACCGATACCGAAACCGAATCGTTGTTCAGCGTGATCCGCGAGTTGCGGGAGCAGGGCTGTGGCATCGTGTATATCTCACACCGTCTGAAAGAAATTTTTGAAATCTGCGACGACATCACCGTACTGCGCGATGGCAAATTCATCGGAGA
Organism: Vibrio sp. ABG19; assembly: GCF_029962385.1. NCBI lineage: Bacteria > Pseudomonadati > Pseudomonadota > Gammaproteobacteria > Vibrionales > Vibrionaceae > Vibrio > Vibrio sp. ABG19. The sequence goes on from NZ_CP071707.1 coordinate 647,300, forward strand.
ATGCCAGGTTGAGGATACTAACGAAGACGGACTGATCGAAATGATGGTCGGTCGTAAGCTGGATGAGCAGTACCCGCGTATCGATGTCCATCCAAGTAACGATATCTGTCTGGAAGTGATTGGCCTGACCGGTTCGGGCGTGCATGACGTCAGTTTCAACCTGAAACGCGGTGAGATCCTCGGCGTGTCTGGTCTGATGGGTGCAGGCCGTACTGAACTGATGAAAGTGATTTACGGTGCGCTGCCGTCTGAACGTGGCGTGATTAATCTTAACGGCAGAACGGTGAATCCGGTCAGCCCGCAGGATGGTCTGGCAAACGGAATCGCGTATATCTCTGAAGACCGCAAGGGTGATGGCCTGGTACTCGGGCTGTCAGTGAAAGAGAACATGTCGTTGTGCGCACTGGATAAGCTCAGTAAAGGCGTACAAATCCAGCATAGCGAAGAAGTGATTGCGGTGCAGGATTTCATTCAGCTGTTCAATATCAAAACACCGTCACGGGATCAGATCATCGGCAACTTGTCTGGTGGTAACCAGCAAAAAGTCGCGATTGCCAAAGGGCTGATGACCCGGCCAAAAGTGCTGATCCTGGATGAGCCGACCCGCGGTGTGGATGTCGGCGCGAAAAAAGAAATCTACCAACTGATTAATAAATTCAAAGCAGGAGGCATGAGCATCATTTTGGTGTCATCTGAAATGCCGGAAGTGCTGGGCATGAGCGATCGGATTCTGGTGATGCACGAGGGTCGCATCAGCGGGGAATTCGATGCCGCCCAGGCCAACCAAGAAAATTTACTGGCGTGTGCCGTTGGCAAAACGTTAAACGAGGACGCAGCATGAGTAGTAAAACCATGACCGATTCATCCCCAAACAGCGGTAAGAAACTGCTGAGTAAAGAGTGGCTGATTGAGCAGAAATCACTGATTGCACTACTGTTTCTGGTAGTGGTGGTCTCCTTTTTAAATCCCAACTTCTTTACCGTTGATAACCTGCTTAACATTCTGCGTCAGACGTCGGTCAATGCGATTATCGCGGTCGGTATGACGCTGGTTATCCTGACGGCCGGTATTGACCTGAGTGTCGGCTCGGTGCTGGCGCTGTGCGGCGCATTCGCTGCCAGCCTGATTGCAATGGAAGTCCCGGTCTTTGTCGCGGTGCCGACTGCCTTGTTGGCGGGTGCAGTACTGGGTGGCATCAGCGGCATTATTATCGCCAAAGGCAAAGTGCAGGCGTTTATTGCCACTCTGGTGACCATGACTCTGCTACGTGGTGTGACCATGGTGTACACCGACGGGCGTCCTATTTCTACGGGTTTTACTGATACCGCGGATGCGTTTGCCTGGTTTGGTACCGGTTATGCGCTGGGTATTCCGGTACCGGTATGGCTGATGGTGGTTGTGTTTGCTGCGGTGTGGTATCTGCTGAATCACACTCGTTTTGGTCGCTACGTGTATGCACTGGGCGGTAATGAGTCAGCAACCCGCTTGTCAGGTATCAACGTTGACCGGGTAAAAATGGGTGTGTATGCGATTTGTGGCGCTCTGGCGGCACTGGCTGGCATTATCGTTACTTCTCGTCTGTCATCAGCGCAGCCAACGGCGGGTATGGGTTACGAGTTGGACGCGATTGCAGCGGTTGTGCTCGGTGGTACCAGCCTGATGGGCGGTAAAGGCCGTATCATGGGGACTCTGGTCGGCGCGCTGATCATCGGTTTCCTCAACAATGCCCTTAACCTGCTCGATGTTTCGTCTTACTACCAGATGATCGCTAAAGCGGTGGTTATTCTGCTGGCGGTACTGGTCGACAACAAGAACAAGTAACTCCAAGCGTTCCAAAGCAAGCGGTTATCAATCGAAGTTAGAGGGATAACCGTTTGAAAATAAATAGTTAAGCTTGATGTATAAGTAAAACTTTAAAATAACTGTGAAACTTTAACATGCATGTGACACACCGGGTTCAGCCTGGCTGACCCGGCCCCCTACAATAAGGACGATGAAAATGAAAAAACTCGCAACCTTGATTTCTGCTGCTCTTCTTTCTTCAACCGTTTCTGTTTCAGCTCAGGCTCAGGACACTGTCGCTATCGTGCTCTCGACGCTGAACAACCCGTTTTTTGTATCGATGAAAGATGGCGCTGAAGCCAAAGCACAGGAGCTGGGTTACAACCTGATTGTGCTTGATTCACAAAATGACCCGAGCAAAGAGCTGTCGAACGTGGAAGACCTGACTGTTCGTGGTGTGAAAGCGATCCTGATTAACCCAACGGATTCTGATGCGGTTTCCAATGCGATTCGCATTGCCAACAATTCCAACATTCCGGTTCTGACGCTGGATCGTGGCGCAAGCCGTGGGAAAGTGGTCAGCCACATTGCTTCTGACAACGTGGTTGGCGGCGAAATGGCCGGTCACTACATCATGGAAAAAGTGGGTGAGAAGGCAAAAGTGATTCAACTGGAAGGTATTGCCGGTACGTCTGCAGCGCGTGAGCGTGGCGAAGGTTTCATGAACGCAGTGAACGGCAGCGAAATGCAGCTGATGGCGAGCCAGCCTGCTGACTTCGATCGTACGAAAGGCCTGAACGTAATGGAAAACCTGCTGGCAGCCAACCCGGATGTCCAGGCTGTATTCGCCCAGAACGATGAGATGGCGCTGGGCGCACTACGCGCAGTTCAGGCATCAGGTAAAGACGTTGTCATCGTCGGCTTTGACGGTACTGACGATGGCATCGCCGCGGTGAAACGTGGCAAACTGGCCGCAACAGTGGCTCAGCAACCGGATCTGATTGGTGCGCTTGGCGTAGAAACGGCTGACCAGGTACTGAAAGGCGAACAAGTGGATGAATACATTCCGGTTCCGCTGAAAATCATCGCTGAATAATTCGCGTTGATTGAACGTCACTGCTCTCCCTGTAGGGGAGAGCAGTACAGACAGCTTTAATGCTTTTAAAGCGGCCAAATACTCAGATATACCGGCGTATATGACCGCTTGGTGATGGGTCGGTTGTGCAGCACACTGAAGCATTAAATCTCTCTGTTTCTCAATCATCTATCTATTTTTTTACTTCCTATCAGACTGAGGATAACCTTTATGAACAAGTTGGTGGTATTAGGTAGTGTCAATGCTGACCATGTTCTTCAAGTGCCTTCATTTCCTCGCCCCGGCGAGACGCTGCACGGTCGCAACTATCAAGTTATCCCAGGTGGCAAAGGGGCCAATCAGGCCGTAGCGGCTGCCCGTTTGAATGCCGACATCGGTTTTATTGCCTGCGTGGGCGACGATCCGTTCGGGATCAATATTCGTGAAAGCTTTAAGCTCGACGGTATGGACATCAGCGCCATCAAGATGCAGCCAAACTGTCCGACCGGCATTGCGATGATTCAGGTCTCCGACAGTGGCGAAAACACCATTTGTCTGTCGGCGGAAGCCAATGCGAAGTTGACCGCACAGGTCATCGAAGGTGATTTAGAGCGTATCCGCGCCGCCGATTATCTGCTCATGCAGCTGGAAACCCCGATGGATGGAATCGTTGCGGCGGCTCAGGCTGCCAAGCAGGCGCGCACTAATGTGATTCTCAACCCGGCACCTGCACAGTCGCTGCCGGATGAACTGCTAAGCTGTGTGGATGTCATTACGCCGAACGAAACCGAAGCCGAAGTGCTGACCGGAATCACCGTCAATGATGATGAGTCAGCGCAGCAGGCCGCCAATGCTCTGCACGCCAAAGGGATTGAAATCGTGATGATTACCCTGGGCGCTAAAGGTGTCTGGCTGAGCCAGAACGGCCGCGGCGAGATTATTCCCGGCTTTCGTGTTCAGGCAACCGATACCACAGCTGCCGGTGATACCTTTAACGGCGCCTTGGTGACTGGCCTGCTGGAAGATATGCCGCTAGAATCGGCGATTCGTTTTGCCCATGCTGCCGCGGCGATTTCGGTGACCCGCTTTGGCGCTCAGACCTCGATTCCGCGCCGTACCGAAGTTGAAGCATTTCTGTCTCAGCAAGTGTAAACGAGCCGACAATCGGCAGGTTCTGATCTGGGCAGGAAAGCCCGAATAAGCGCACAGGAGAAAATGACATGGCAACGATGAAAGATATTGCACGACTGGCCGGTGTTTCCACATCGACCGTTAGCCATGTCATCAATAAAACCCGCTTTGTCAGCGATGAGATTGCCGAGCGGGTGAACCGGGCAGCGCAGGAGCTGAACTATGCGCCGTCTGCGCTTGCCCGCAGCCTGAAAATGAACCGTACCAAAACCATAGGTATGCTGGTGACCACCTCGACCAACCCGTTTTTTGGCGAGGTGGTGAAAGGGGTGGAACGCAGTTGCTACCATCAGGGTTATAACCTGATTTTGTGTAATACCGAAGGTGACCCGGAACGGATGCATGCCTCGATTAACACGCTGCTGCAAAAGCGGGTCGATGGCATCATCCTGATGTGTCCGACCCTGATCGGGCAGCGTATCGACATGTTTGAACGTTACCCGGATATTCCGGTCGTGGTGATGGACTGGGGGCCGATGCTGTTTGCTGCGGACAAAATTCAGGATAACTCATTTCAGGGGGGCTACATGGCGACCCGGCATTTGATTGAGTGCGGCCACAAAGAGATCGGCTGTATTACCGGGCCGCTGATTGGCCAGCAGGCGCAGCAACGTTATGAAGGTTATAAGCGCGCAGTCCTTGAGGCCGGACTGACGATCAATCCGGATTGGATTGTTGAGTCTGACTTTGAGTGTGAAGGTGGTTATGCCGCATTCAATACCATGCAGCAACGGGGAGCCTTACCCACGGCTATCTTTGTATCCAACGACATGATGGCGATGGGCGCTATTAACGCCGCCAGCGAACTGGGTGTGCGAATTCCACAGGATGTATCGCTAATCGGCTACGATGATATTCATATCGCGAAATTTATGACCCCACCTCTGACCACCATTCACCAGCCCAAATATCGCCTGGGCAAAGCGGCAGTCGAAACTCTGCTGCATAAACTGGCGCACCAGGAGCGTGATCCGCAAGTAGTGCAGTTGGAGCCGGAACTGGTGGTACGCACCAGTGTAGAGAAAGTGCAGCATAGCTAACGAGCTAACGAGCTAACGAGCTAACGAGCTAACGACGTCACCTCATGCTCCGCGGTCGAGCCTGCTTTCTTTAACATTATATTGCGTATGAGATTAATTATCATTAATATTCATTGTTTGAATAATTAATCTGCCCAAAAGGATTGCTGGCTTGCCGTTGACCTGTTTTCGAAGCCTGACTTATCGCTCAGCTGTGCTGATTTGTGTGTTGGCGATCCTGTGTGGAGTTGTGTTGCCGGCGCAAGCTTCGACGAGTGTTGTCACGCATGCCATGGGGCAGACCCGGGTTGTCTCCGGTGTTAACCGTGTGATCACTTTATTTCAGGGCGCCACCGACTCCGCGGTTGCCTTGGGTATTCGTCCGGTGGGTGTAGTTGATTCATGGGCCGAAACACCGACTTATGATTATTTGCGTGAAGCGCTGCAAGGTGTGCAGCATCTTGGCCTGGAAACGCAACCTAACCTGGAAAAAATTGTCGCTCTCAAGCCGGATCTGATCATCGGCGCACGAAGCCGACATGAAAAAATCTATCCGCAGCTACAGCAGATTGCACCTACCGTATTGACCGACAACGTGTATGATTTTCAGCGTACATTAGCGCTAACCGGCGTAGCCACCGGGCGTGAAGCCATGGCGCAGGCGTTGTGGCAGCAGTGGCAACACAATGTAACTGTATTTCGCCAGCAGCTGGCGTCCCGCTATTCTGACTGGCCGCTGACCGCATCCGTGTTAGATATTCGCGCTGATCACCTGCGTTTGTATTTGCGCGACAGTTTTGCCGGTCAGGTATTGAGTAGTATCGGCTTTCGCTTGCCGGCGGTGCCAAATGCGAGCTGGGGAATCAAAATTAAAAGCAAAGAAACGCTGCCAAGTGCTGACGCGGATGTGTTTTTTGTTATCAAGGATTCAGACCAACCAGCGGTGGTGCACAACTATGATGCCTGGCGCACCCATCCCATCTGGAAAGTGCTTAAAGCACCGAGAATGAATCAGGTATACGAGGTCAATAAGGTCAGCTGGCTGCTGTCCGGCGGTATTCTTGGGGCCAACCTGATGCTGGATCAACTGAGTACCATCTATCCTCCGCTGCTCACCCCAAGTACGCAATGATGTTAATATCCGTTTCTTCTCCTTCGGCTCGGCTGAGTCTGTTCGTTATTTCGCTGGTGGTACTCTGCGGTGCCGTTTTTGCAAGTCTGGTGTTTGGTCAATATCCGGTGACGGTGCAACAAGTGTGGCCTGCTTTTTGGCATCCTGAACCGACATCCATCGAACATGTGGTGATTAATACCATTCGCTGGTCACGCAGTATTATTGCGATTGCGGTCGGCGCTGCGTTGGCGATTGCCGGCGTATTGATGCAGACACTGACCCGCAATCCGCTTGCCTCTCCGGCAATATTCGGCGTTAACGCCGGAGCGGTATTTTTTATCGTGTTATGCAGCCAGGTGTTCGCATTCAGCGACATGTCGATGCTGTTCTGGGTGGCTCTTTTTGGCGCGGGCGTAGCCGGTGGACTGGTATATGCGTTAGGCAATCTGGGCCGTGATGCTCAGTCTCCGGTACGCTTAGTATTGGCAGGCGCGGCGATCTCTGCACTGTTTATGGCTTTCACTCAAGGGTTACTGGTGATCGGCCAGGACGGGGTCGACAGCGTATTATTCTGGGTTGCCGGTTCTGTTTCAGGACGTGAATTAGGGGACATTATGCCGGTGATGCCTTATCTGCTCGCAGCAATGCTCGCGGCAGTGCTGCTGGCACCGCACATCAATATTCTGCTCTCTGGTGACGATATTGCCAAGGGGCTGGGTCAGAATACCTGGCTGCTTAAGGTAGCGTTAAGCCTGCTTATCGTTGCGTTGGCCGGGATATCTGTTGCCATGGCTGGCAACATCGGATTTATTGGTTTGATCGTACCGCATATGGCGCGGTCGCTGGTGGGCAATGATCACAAATGGCTACTGCCGCTTAGTGCCATTTGGGGGGCGACGCTGCTTTTGCTGGCCGATGTGACCACCCGGATCATTCTGCCACCGGAGGAAATTCCGATTGGTGTGATGACTGCCTTAATCGGCGCGCCTTTCTTTATTTTCCTGGCCCGAAAAGGAAACCGCAATGCCTGAGCCATTGATATACCGGGGCCGTTTAGGGTCGTTTAGTCTGCCATCCACTGCATTGAGAGCGGTTGTTGGTCTGATGTTGCTTACCCTGGGTATTGCTGTAATTTCGTTGTCCTCCGGCAGTGAATGGATCAATCCTTGGCAACTGATGTCAGGTTCTCTGAACGGGGAACTGAGCACAATGGTGGAAACACTGCGGCTGCCGCGTATCGTGATGGGGATGTTGGTTGGTGCGGGGCTGGGGTGTTCTGGGCTGATTTTGCAGTCTGTGATCCGCAACCCATTGGCATCACCGGATGTGGTCGGAATGACCAGCGGCGCTTGTGCGGCTGCGGTGGGGTTTCTGGCCTTTTTCCAGATGAGCTATGGTATTGGGTGGCTGCCGCTCTTTGCGCTTGGCGGTGCTTTTTTTGCCTCGGGCGCGGTGTATTTGCTGGCCTGGCGTCAGGGTGTTACGCCGATGCGGATGATTTTAGTCGGTATTGGTGTTTCTGCAGCGATGGGAGCCGTGACGACCCTGTTGATTGCGATCAGCCCGTCCTCCGGTAGCCTGTCTGCTTATATCTGGCTGACCGGCAGTATCTATGGTGCAAATTGGCACGATGTACAGTCGTTGCTGCCCTGGTTGATGGTCGGGTTCCCACTGGCGCTCTGCTTTTCCCGCCAAATTAATGCTCAGGAGTTGGGAGATCCGGTTGCCACCGGGCTTGGTATCTCGGTGCAAAAGCTGCGTCTCATGCTGGTGATGTTAAGTATTCTTCTTGCCGCACCGGTGGTGGCCTATGCCGGAGCGATTGGGTTCGTCGGCTTGATCGCACCGCATATTGCCCGTCAACTGGTGACGCGCAGTTTTGCGCTCTTGCTCCCGGTGACGGCGATGGTCGGAGCATGTCTGGTAATGTCCGCCGATTTAGCGGCGCGGGTCTTGTTTGTGCCGCTTGATCTGCCGGCCGGGGTATTTGTTTCTGCTATCGGTGCTCCTTTCTTTATCTATTTGCTGTTTAGGCAGCGGACTTAATTCACTATTTGTTATGGAGCAGAAAGGATGACCATTCCAAAGCGCAGTCCACTGCAAACGTCCGGTCTGGTTCTGGGGTATCAGAACACCACCATTATTTCATCGCTCGATCTGTCGATTGAGCCGAATCAGATTACCGTGCTGGTTGGCGGCAACGGTTGTGGCAAATCGACCCTGCTCAAATCGCTCGCCCGCCTGCTGCTGCCTAAATCCGGTGACATCTGGCTGGAGCAACAAAAATTGCATCAAATGCCGGGTAAACAGGTGGCAAAAAAACTGGCGATTTTACCACAGGGGCCGGCGGCTCCCGAGGGATTGACCGTCCTACAACTGGTGCGACAGGGGCGTTATCCGCATCAAAACTGGTTGCAGAGCTGGAGCGAGCAGGATGAGCGTCTGGTGATGCAGTCGCTCCGAGACACCAATATGCTGGAACTTGCTGACCGGGCGGTTGAAACCCTGTCCGGCGGCCAGCGCCAGCGGGCCTGGATTGCAATGGCGCTGGCTCAGGATACCGATATCTTGTTACTGGATGAACCGACCACTTATCTGGATCTGACCCATCAAATCGAGATTCTTGATTTACTGTTTGAATTAAACCGGACTCGCCACACCACGATAGTCATGGTTTTGCACGACTTGAATCTGGCCTGTCGCTATGCGCATCAGATGATTGCGGTGAAGCAGGGCAAGATCTATCGTCAAGGGCCACCGGAAGACATTCTGGATGAAGAGATGGTACAAGCCGTGTTTGATATGCAGTGTTACTTAACCCAGGATCCGCTGTTTGGCACGCCGATGTGTGTGCCGCGCGGTAAAGGGCGTCTGCTCAAATGTCCGTCATGACCGAGACGGTCAGTTTAACCGACCTGCAATGGGCTAAGTTAACCGGGTTCGGATTAAAACCTGCGGCCGAACAGGATCAGCAGTATGCGCTGGACAGCGTGTTGTTACTGGATGATGAGCAATGTCTGGCGACACTAAACGCCATCATGCCAGAGCTTGGCGCCCCTGATCTTAAAGTCACTGCATCGCTGGTAATTAAGCGCAGCGCGTTTTTACTGCTGGCGCCGACGCTGTATGCCATGTCTGTATTTGATAAGGGACTGGACGCCTCAATCGACAACTGCGTATTTGAATATCAGTTGCACAACCGGTTATGGCGTTCAGGTATGCCACTGAAACAGACTCAGGCGCTCCCTTGCCAGCATGATCGCAGTGCCTGGCGCGAGCTGATTCTGAGCGGCGCTTTTGCCGGACATTTAACCCCATTGATTGAACAGTTGCAGCGCCTGAGCGGGGTTTCACCGCGAATACTGTGGGAAAATGTTGCGGTGCGGGTGTTCAGTATTTATGAGCGGCGCATTCTTCCGGCTCTGGATTCTGAGCGCCGGCGGCAGGCAGAAGGCGATCTGGCTTACCTGTTGGATGAGAGCACGAGATCAGTGTTTGAGCTGGATGAAAATCCGTTAACCCGTTTTTATCGCACCAAACGCCATTGGCAAGCACACGCTGAACCGGTCAGAATGCGCAGAACCTGTTGCTACTATTATCAGGCCACCGAGCCTCCTGAGTTCTGCTCCAATTGCCCGCTATTGCTGAAACGCAAGTAGCTCATAAAAAAGAGCATGGCCTTGGCCATGCTCTCGTTGCTTAAAAGTTCAGGGCATAAGCCAGAGTGACGGTTCTGCCGCGACCTTTGAAATAGAAGTCATCATTTTTATAGGCACTTTGCGAGTAATAGGTAAAGTAGTCTTCATCAAACAGGTTCGCGACCGACATGGTGACTTTACCGACTGGCAGGGCATAGCCGAGTGAAGCATCAACCAGGGTATAACCTTCAAATTCCAGCTCATCATCATCGAAACTGCGGTCAAAAGCGTGGTTGGCCTGCAGCATTGACGATACGGTGTCGTTCCAGTGCGCGGTCCAGGCGACGCGCAGTCTGTTGGGCGGAATATCTGCCCCGGTCAGTTTGGTGTCAACCGAACCGTCACCATCGGTATCAGATTTCCCCTGAATATAGGAGTATCCGGCATCAACAGTGTGCTTAGGGTTGATCCTGACCGCGAGGGATGTTGCCAGGCCATGAATCTCCTTCTTCTCGCGTTTGACTGTGTACAAACCATTATTTTCTTCGATTCGGCTGCCCAGATCAGAATTGGACTCGTAGTAGCTGATTTCAAAATCAAACGATTCTTTATTGACACGCAAGCCACCTTCGTAGTTGTCAGTGACGATTGGTGACAGATCAATCAAGTCATCGACGTTTTGATCGGGTGTGTTGACGCCGCGCAGCACCCGGCCGACATCCGGCATCCCGAATCCTTGTGAATAGTTGGCAAATACACTGACATCAGGTGTCAAGTCGAATACGGCACCGGCATTGTAAACCGTATCGCTGAATTTCGGGGTGCCGCCGTTCACACTGACTCCGTTACGAGCCGCGACGGTTGTGTAATCAGCGACATCCAGTTCTGCCTTTTCATAGCGCGCTCCGGCCTGGATGGTCAGGCGTTCAATCGGGCTCAGTTCCAATTGTACAAACGGCGCATAGTTTTTATAGGTGGTTTCCGGAACGTAGCTGCGATTGGTCAGGATCAGTTTCTGGCTGGTGGTGTCTCTGAGCAAGTCGAGGCCTGTGGTCACTTTGAGGGTATCGTCCAGCAGGCCGCCTTTCGAAAGCAGCAGTTTAGCGCCGATTTTTTCGGACTCGTTTTGCGACTGATCGTAAATGGTTTCAGCTGTGCTCGGATCCTGAAAGCTGGATGAAGTGGTGGCACCGTAACGACCAGTGAAGTCCTGATAAAAGGTTTGCACATTGAGTTTCATGCCGGCTAAATCACGGTCAGTGTAGACCAGATTGACGGTATTGACCTGATTATAAGGGGCTTTACCAACCGGAGTGGCTTTCACCGACGAGGTTGCTACTCCATTGTCCCGGTCTCCGCTGACGCCCATGAAGTTCTTCTGGCCTTTCAGCTGATAGCGGTTGAAAGAGAACTGGATATCCCGTTCATCATCGATCCAGTAGCCGAACTTGGCAAAGGCATCGTAGCTTTGTGAGTCCATGATATCGCCGCGTACCGTGGCTGCACCGACATAATCGCCGTTGCCGTCGAGATAAACTCCCTGGGTTTCGCCGCTCAGGCCGATAAGGTAATCAAACTGCTCCGTGGCACCCTGAGCCTGATAATTCAGTTTATACGACGTGGTATCGCTGCTGATATTCTCCGTTGCCGAAGTGGCCTGAATACTGACATGTTGTTTGAGTGGTTGGGCGCTGCTGTTGGATTTGGTAATAAAGTTAATGATGCCGCCGGTGGCGCCCAAGCCATGAATCGCACTGGCACCGTGAATCACTTCAATCCGTTCGACCATTGACAGATCAATGGTATGTGCCGAGCGGCTGCCCTCACGTAACGGGTTCGACTGTGGGACACCATCGATCATATACAGCACTGAGCGCCCGCGAAAGGTCTGGCTGCTGTTATTCAGTTTTTGGGTATTAGGAGAGTATCCCGGCAGCAAATTGGACAGAACCTGAGAACTGTCGGTAGTGATGGTCAGCTGCTGCTCGATCTGTTCACGTGAAATCACGGTCACGACTTGTGGGCTTTTAGATTTGATCGAATCAGTCCGGCTGGAGGCGATCACGACCATATCGGCTTCTTCGCTCTCTGAGGCAAGAACGGGTAAGACATGCAGACTGCAGACAAAAGGGGCAAGTAATAATAGGTTTTTCGATGACAGTGAGTGTGCCATGGGGACTCTCCTTGTAAATTTAGATGCAAATACTAATGCAAACGATAATTAATTTCATCAATAAACCATAAAAGATTTTTATGTTATCTGACCGTTAGAATGATGCGCTTCAATGATTGACACGCTGAGGGGCAGAAGAAAGGCATCTTTAAACGATTTTTTTGAGGCGAAACCGTTATGTCATGCGCAGTCTGGAATGTGCTGGCCTGCTATTCAGATTGTAGTGCACGGCTAAGCTCGGCCAGAATATGTTCGGTCAGCGGATGCGGCTTTGCCGCAGAAAGTGCGCAGATGTCAGCACAAATCGGCTCCTGCAGCGGTACAAACCGCACATGTGGCCAGCTGAGGCTGGCATAGCTGGCGGGAACAATTGAGAGCAGGCCACGGGTCGAAATGACCGCCAGCAGGGTATTGGGCTCGACCACCTGCTGCAGAATCTTCAGGTCAAACCCGGCATTCAGGCAGTGCTGACGAATCCATTGGGTCGCGGCCGAGTTTTCCTGTTTGAGCATAACGAACTGCTGATGATGCAGCTGCCTGAGGGAGAGATTAGGTTGGTTAGCCAGCGAGTGGCCGGCCGGGATGGCGACCACCATCTGCTCGTTATACAAGGTGTGGGTTGTCAGTGGCGCGGTGTTAATACTGTCGGCGTAACGCACCAGGCCGATATCGAGCCGGTGTTGCTGCAGGGCCTGTTTTTGTTTTTCCGGCGGCAGTTCCAGCAGATTTAACATGACCTGCGGATAAGCCTGTTGCAGTCGGTGCAGGGCATCGCCAAAACCTGCCCAGAAAATCGAACTCATCAGGCCGATGTTGACGGTCTGCTTTTCCTGGCGACCGTACTGCATAACCCGGTTAAGAGAGCTGTCCAGGATATCGAAGATGCGTTCGCACTCCAGTTGCATCTGCTGGCCGGCACGGGTCAGCCTCACGTTGCGCGTATCGCGCTCAAACAAAGTCACGTTCAGTATGTTTTCCAGCTCTTTGATCTGCGCGCTGAGCGGGGATTTGGTGATATTAAGTTGTTGCGCTGCCTGACTAAACTGCTGGCACTGCGCGACCTGGTAGAAGTAACGCAACATTTTCAAGGTAATACGGGGATCGAGCTCGGTCATAAGGTGCCTGATTGTGCTGGGAAAGAGCATAATTGTGCCAAATTTTGAGATTTTGTCAGTACGGTTATTGGGGTAAAGTGAACCAAACAACACAATGAGGTGATGATCATGTCCTGTGATCCGGTAAACCAAGCACTGGAAACCATTTACGCACACAAAGCAGACTTTAAACCACAAGCCGCGTTTATTCTCGGCTCTGGCCTGGGCGTCATTGCCGATGAGCTGGAAGATAAAGTGGTGATTCCTTACGAGCAGCTGGCCGGCTTTCCGGTCAGTACGGTCGAGGGCCACTCCGGTGAACTGGTGATGGGGACTCTGTTTGGTATTGAAGTAGTGTGCATGAAAGGGCGTGGCCATTATTACGAACATCAAAGCATGAAAGTGATGACCAATCCGGTCCGCACGTTTAAACGCCTTGGCTGTGAATTTATGCTGGTGACTAACGCGGCGGGTTCACTGCGTCCGGAACGGATTGATGTAGGTTCGCTGGTGGTGTTTAACGATCATATTAACACCATGCCGGAATCACCAATGACCGGTCCGAATGATGACGCGTACGGCCCGCGTTTCTTCAGCCTGGCGAATGCCTACGATAAGACGCTGCGTGATGAAGCTCTGAAAGTGGCCCAGGATCAGAACATCCACCTCAATGAAGGTGTGTTTGTCTCTTATACCGGACCCAATTTTGAGACTGCTGCGGAGATCCGCATGATGCAAATCATCGGCGGTGATGTGGTCGGCATGTCTGTGGTGCCGGAAGTGATTTCAGCCGCCCACTGCGGCTTGCCGGTTCTGGCCGTGTGTGCGATTACTAACATGGCAGAGGGCCTGGGTGATGTCGAACTGTCGCACGAACAGACACTGCGCTGCGCCAAACTGGCGGAGAAAGATTTTATCCACTTGATCAAATCCTTTATCCGCAACCATTTTGCAGTGGCCTGAGTTTATCGCCGGTTAGGCGATTAACAAGGGACGCGCGTGCGTCCCTTTTCTCTACGTGCGTCCCTTTTCTCTATATGGTGTCTTGTCTGGGAATAGGATGGTACAAGCACAGCTACATGGTGTTGTGTTGTAAAAACGAGACCGCTTGATCTGGGAAATCGGTGAACACACCATCCACTTTGACCTGATTGATAAACACATCAAGCATGTCATTAAAGTCGGTCGCATAAGTCGCGATACGTCCCGGATCAGCACGAAAAGTGTAAGGGTGCACCACCAGGCCTGCTTGTTTAGCGTGATTCATCAGTGGTTTGATCATCAGATGATCACGGGTTGATTTCTCATCAACCAGCATAGGTTTCCAGGGGCCGATGCCATCTGCATACTGCGCGACTTTCTCCATACCGTCTGCGGCAAACATCCAGTCATAGTCGTACGGCTTAGCTTGCCCGTTCTGATACACCATGGTTTCGTTCCAGTCGGTATAGGCCATGAGCTGAACCAGGTTGAGATCCATGTTCATTTGCGGCAGTAATTCATCATTGATGCGTTTCAGCTCGTTGGCATCGAAGCATTGTAGATAGATTTTGTCGTCCTTACTGTCATAGCCGTATTGCTTAAGCGTCGTTAACACTGCTTTAGAAATATCTTTCCCCTCATGGCGATGAAACCAGGGCGCTTTGATTTCAGGGTAAATTCCGATGTTGTAGCCCAGGCTCTTATTGAGGCCCTGGATCAGCTCAATCTCTTCAGCCAGTGTCGGTACACGAAAATCCGACTGCCACATCGGAAAGCGCTGCGGGAATCCGGCGACTTTATTGCCTTGCTCATCCAGCTTGAATCCTTCGGTAACCCGCAGCGTTTTGATTTCCGCCAGAGTAAAGTCGATAGCGTAATAACGGCCATCGTTGCGCGCCCGGTCCGGGAAGCGCTCAGCAACGTCGGTGACCCGGTCAAGATAGTGGTCGTGCAGTACGACCAGTTGATCATCTTTGGTCATGACCACGTCTTGTTCAATGTAATCCGGCTTCATCGCATAGGCCATTGCTTTGGCTGGTAAGGTGTGTTCCGGCAGGTATCCGGACGCACCACGGTGGGCAATGACCAGCGGGTTGGCAAACGCAGCGCTGCTGCAAGCCAGGGCAAGCAGAGACAAACTGGTGGTTTTAAACATAAATAACTTCCTATAAGCCAATAAACCTCAGGGGGCCGGTTGTTGAATAACCGACCCGGTCAGGAGAATACTCCAACATAAGTCGGTTGAAAGATGATGACACTCTGCTGAGGATGAGCAGAGTGTCACAGCTGAATTGGTATTCAGAAACTAAACCGTAGCGTTGGTGGTCTGCTGCGCCTGTTTTTGTTTATGGTGCGCACGTTCGCCGACAAACGCATAAATAAGACAGACGATTGCAGCGATACATGAACCGACCAGAATGGTAAATCCGCCATCCCAACCGAAATGATCGACGGTGTAACCAAGAATGGCGTTGGCCGCTACGGCTCCGCCCAGATACCCAAACAAACCCGTAAGTCCCGCTGCGGTGCCGGCTGCCTTTTTCGGTGCCAGTTCCAGAGCGTATAAACCGATCAGCATGACAGGGCCATAGATCAAGAAGCCGATGGCAATCAGGGCCGCCATATCGACACCAGGGTGACCAGCCGGGTTAAACCAGTAAACCAGCACAGCAGCAAGAACCAGAACCATAAACAGAATACCCGCGGGTGCACGACGTCCTTTGAATACCTTATCGGAAATCCAACCGCACAACAGGGTGCCGGGAATACCAGCCCACTCATATAAGAAATAGGCCCACGAAGACTTATCGACAGAGAAATCTTTCGCTTCTTTAAGGTATACCGGCGCCCAGTCCAGTACACCGTAACGAATCAGGTAGACGAAGGCATTGGCAATTGCGATTGACCACAGCAACTTATTGGCAAATACGTACTTAAAGAAGATCTCTTTGGCGCTCATTTCCTTTTCGTGAGAGGTGTCATAATCATCCGGATAATCATTTTTGTATTCTTCAATCGGAGGCAGGCCGCAAGACTGCGGCGTATCACGCAGCGTCAGCCAGATGAACACGGCGACCAGAGTGGCAAAGAAAGCGGGAACATAAAAAGCAGTGCGCCAGTCGTCATTGAATAACCAAAGGCCGAGCAGAAAAATAGGGCCAATTAAGCCGCCACCGACGTTATGGGCGACATTCCAGACGGATACGGTTTCTCCGCGTTCTTTACGTGACCACCAGTGCACCATGGTGCGTCCGCAGGCTGGCCAGCCCATACCCTGAAACCAACCATTGAGAAACAGCAGAATAAACATTGCAGAGATACTGCCGGTAGCCCAGGGCATGAAACCAAAGCAGAACATAACCAGTGCTGAGCAGAGCAGGCCAGCGCTGAGAAAGTAACGTGGGTTGGAGCGGTCAGAGACACTGCCCATCAGGAATTTAGACAGGCCATAAGCTATCGATACCGCGGCGAGAGCAACGCCCAGATCACCACGGCTAAAGCCCTGTTCAATCAGATAAGGCATCGCCAGGCTGAAGTTTTTACGTACCAGGTAATATCCGGCGTAGCCGACGAAAATACCAATAAAAAGTTGCCAACGTAAGCGTGTATATGTGCTGTTGATTTTGCTGTCAGGCAGCCGCTCAATATGAGCATCGGGTTTGAATAATCCAAACATTGTGACCTCGTTCATGCGATGGTAAAGATAAAGCTCGAACGCCAAAAAAGTTTCGTTCGAAAGAGGTCGGATTGTTGTTCGAATATTGCTACATTTCTGTGACAGAGGTTTGATATGAATTTATTTGAACATAAAAACAAATTAAATAGTTATAAAGTTGTTGAATAGATTCCAACTTTTCTCTTCATTTCTCGGTGACTCAGGCACCATGTTCGTTTCCGAACCTACTGATCGCTATTCCGCGAATGTTAGACATGTTGGCCGGCCGCTCGTTGATTTGCGCACCGATAAAAAAACCGAGGGCAAAGTTGCACTTTACCCTCGGTTAGAATATCAGCTGAGCGCGGTTAAATTAGCTCTGGCCTCCACGCATTGTGTATTGGTAGTCGACATCAACCAGTGCACGATATTGGATCTGACCTTCTTTCGGTGCAAACGGCTCGACTTTTACTTCTGCATCAGTCACTTTTAAACTTTCTGTCGCAATTTGGGCGTCAAAGATATTCAGCTCCTGAGCCAGTTTTTCGGCCGGTAACTGATTGAGTTGGTCAACCAGCTTAAAACCTGCATCATACGCCTGCTGCTGTGACTGATATGCATCAGTAGCGATGGTGGTTTCTTTTTCTGCCGTATTCACTGCTGCGAAAGCGCCAGCGCTCAGGGACATAGTTGTTAAGATCACAAGTGCTTTCTTCATAACTTTTCTCCTCATCTTTGTGCGACATGCACAGTTGCATATTAGCTATGCATGTAGGTGTGCATGTTAATAGCATGTCAGGCTCAGTCAGGAGCGCGATAGCATTTTGTGAACAAATTTTACATATCTCTGGTCGTGCTGGATTTGCTGACAGTGTGATTTTTTTGACCAAATATTGAATCAGCCATGAGTGTATGCTGATGTTTGGTTGCGCTGAAGATGGAATCTAACCCAATAAGATACCAATTATTCAATCAATAATGACGTAGGAATTTGGAAAGCACACAACATTATAAGAATATCGTACGGTATATTGCTTTTGGAATATGATTTTTTATGAGAAAACCTCGCTTCTTTTACGGGATGATGTATGAAATCCTGAATTTTCCCGGTTTTCCCATAGTTAAGGTATGATCATGAAAAATCGAAATTTTCGCCTCGTAACCTGCGCAGCACTGCTGTATGGTTCTGCATTTTCATTTCAGGTAAATGCTCACGGTTGGGTTGAGTTTCCAAGTGCCCGCCAAAATACCTGTTATGAGGATGGGGGGTTTTGGAACAATACGATTCCTAATGCCGCCTGTCAGGCAGCGTTTGACCAATCGGGCACTTATCCGTTTGTACAACGTAATGAGCTATCCGCCAACGTAGTTAACTATCAGGACATCAATGCGGTTAAACAACTTGTCACGGATGGTTCACTGTGTGCGGCAGGTGATAGTGCTAAGTCCGGCCTGGATGTTCCTTCTCCCCATTGGCAAAAAACGGCTGTTACTTTGGATGCAAACAATCAGATTGAGCTGGTTTTTCATGCTACAGCTGCGCATAACCCATCGTTCTGGGAGTTCTACCTGACCAAGCCGGACTACAACTCCTCTGCGTCGTTAACCTGGGACGATCTGCAGTTAATCGATACCGCAGGTAATACGACTGTCTCTGCTGATGGCAAATACCATCTCAATGTCACTTTCCCGACTGACCGCAGCGGCGATGCGATTCTTTATACCCGTTGGCAGCGCCAAGACCCGGCAGGGGAAGGCTTTTACAACTGCAGCGATATCACTTTTAGTACACAGGGCAGTTCAACCTCTCCGGATCAGCCGGATGTATCGACGCCGGCCGCAGATATGACGGCACTTGGCTATTTTGTACCGCAGGGTTTTGGACCGGTGGAGTCCGGAGATACCGTCAGGCTGCGTACCTTTGATGTAAATGGTAACGAGCAGGCAGATATCCGTTTGGCGATTAAGGCGAACAACAGTTCAACCTGGGCCGCTGAGCTGGCCGGGCAGTTTAATCAGCTACAAGGTAATAACTGGTTTATTGGTATCTGGTCTGAAGAGATGGAGCACTACATGTTTGATACCAGTAACATCTATGCCAACCAGGTGTTTGCACCCAATGCCTCATACAGCTATCAGTTGTCTCTGATTAAAGAAGGCAGTGTACCCGCCGAGCAGGCCGACAATGCCTGGGATAGCGCTACCGTGTATACCGCAGGTGATGTCGTGATTCACGATGGTCGCGAGTGGACCGCGCAGTGGTGGACTCAGGGTGAGCAGCCGGGCACCACAGGCCAGTGGGGCGTGTGGCGCTAATCACATCAGGCGATTGATCTTAGGGGGCATTAGCCCCCTTTATCGCTTCTGACGTATATCTATGGGATGACCGTTTGGTGAGAGTATCCTTACTAGTGAAAGCAAGGTAGACTTCAGGTTTGGTCGATCTCGCGCAGTGATTATGCGTTGATATTAAAGCAAGGCACGTGACTTATGCTGGAAAAAGAAAATCTGATTAAACTGGCACGAATGCAAATGCCATTTGGCAAATACGCTGGCCGTGCACTCATCGATCTACCGGAAGAGTACCTGCTGTGGTTCGATAAAAAAGGCTGGCCGAGCGGTGAACTAGGCGATTTGCTCAAGCTGTGTTTAGCTCTCAAAATTGATGGGTTAGACAGTGTGGTTAAACCTTTGAAACGGATGTAACTCCTCAGGGTGATACTAAGTCAGTTAATAGATTTTACCTTAGGCATGGCAGAACGTTATCTTGTTACATGCCTCGTGAGCACACCTTTGGACAGAAACGTGCCAGTGAACTTGCTAAATTAGTAATCAATGAATTAGTTTAGGTATGTCAAACTCGCTTAATGAAGTGTTCAATCTAAGTGTTGCAGATCAACTACACAGTGACCCTATTGTTACTCGATAAGTTTGTTATAGCCTTGTTGATTGAATGGGTACTATCAAACCGTCACCTCTTGCTTCTTCGCGTTTACGTTCTTCGACGTGCATTGCCAAAGAAAGATAAATCAATGCTTCACGCGCTAGCCGCAGCATTTTTAGAGACTTCCCCTCCAAGTCATCGACAGTTATGTACTTCAAATACTCAGTATCATCGACTTGAGCTGGGTACTCTTGAATCCCTAGATACCGATGTTCTGCCATTTTTCGTATGTAATGTAATTCCTTAGCTTCTGGTTCACTGACATCTTGAAAATTTGGGGCATACAAATCTTTTGATAAAAAGTACAACCCGCGTAACATCCAGTTTTCGCTCTCTAAGAAGCACGGGTGGATTTCCAGTTTTTTCTCTTTCTTGTTATACATCCCCCAAATGTTACGGAAGTTAACACCATCTACCTTTAGACCTATGTTCATATAGTCGTTGAGAAATAAAGCAATTTTATCGAAAATAGAATATGACACTCGCAAAGAGTTTTTCAACAGCTCGTTTCGGTAACCGAATTGCACCCCATCTAATCCATTTTCTAGGAGCACGTCATTGTCAGAATAGTGGTCTAAATTACTAGTGGTAAACTCGTATAGCATATACCGAGAAACTATGAACTCTTGCTTTAGCAAGTTAAAGTATTTTGGGAATCTAGGTTCTTCACCGACTGCATACACATGACTAGGTAAGTGAAGAATATCGTTTGCTGCAATGGTCGCATCGAGCACGTCATTCAGTGGGTTGATAAACAGCCTTTGTTTTAAGCACCACTTTCTGTAATCCTGTTCTTTTTTGCTCTCACCTAGAGAAAAATCATTGAAATCAAAACTACTGTCGAACTCAATGTTATTCAATATCTCATCAGTGACGTCCCTGTAACTAATAAAAGCATCAAGAGCGTCCTTCTGAACTCCACTGTCCCATAACAACGGCTCAGTGCCGAAGCGACTAAGCTCCTTATTCGCGTGGAAAAAGAAAACACCACTATGCCCGTAATCATATAAATGCTGCCCATAGTGAAATTGATTTATGGCTTTGTTACCTACAGCCATCGCGAAGTTATCAATAAGAGACAGAACTTTGTCATAGTAGCTAATTGATTCGATCGTTCGCCCTAGTGAACTTAGTCCATTAGCTATATTGGTAAGTATTTTACACCGCATCCCATCGCTAAGCTGTTCGAAACCAGTCTCAACGACGGCGCTTCGTAGGTTTAGCACCTCGGCGATTTGTCTTTCCTGATGCCAACTCCAAGTATCATCGAGTGTTTTTCGCTCAATCATTCGCAGTGCTGAATAACAGTTAGCTTTATAGAAAAATAAGACTGAACGATTCTTGCGTGTCTCGTTATTCATGAGAGTATCGCAATCTAGCAGAAGCTGTTCTAATCTCACCTGATCGCTATTATCAGCCGCTAAATCGATTTCCAGTCCAAGTTTTTCTATCTTTTCACCGTGCATAGTGATATTTCCCCTATCTTCTACGTACTTTACTGGCATGAGAAAAAGTAAGTCAATTGACGCTTTAGTGAAGTGAGTAGTTGATCGGCCGTTACACACAATGGGGCACAAACGAGTTACAGTGATGAAACGAAAGAAAATTCCCTAAGAAGTTTGTTATTTTATGGCCGATAAAAAAGGCTGGCCGAGTGATGAATTGGGCGATTTGCTCAAATTGTGCTTGGCGCTGAAAATTGAAGGCTGAGACGGTGTGGTTAAACCTTTAAAGCGAATGTAAACTGTCACCGAGGCGCCACATTTTTTAATGAAAAGAGTTATTATGAATTTCGATATTGATGCACTGAAACACCACCAATTGGTTGAAGATGGTCAGCTAGAGGGATGTTACATTCATCAGCCTGCTCAAGGTAGTCAGCAAGATGACAAAGCTGTTGTGGCAGAGCGCCAAGCGTTGGAAAAGCTGGGTTATAAAGTAATGCAGGTCAAAGCGAAAGGTGAGATTACAACCTTCGCCGAGGCGATGCAAAAGCTTGCAAATAAGACGGGTCACCAGTCCAAAGAGTAAGTGAGTGTGACCAGCCACAGCTTCCCTGAGTTCTTCCGCGATACCATGTGATTTTATTTAAAAGAGCAAAGTGGTCAGTCGTCACTGCCATCATGATTGGTTTTTGATCATGAGGGACATGAAGAAATACAGTAAAGGAAATACCTGAGCCCTATCGTTCTGCGCCAAACCATCTCTGTTTGGCGCATTATCGCTAACACCCTGGTGCTAAATAGCATAAGATACACGGCCTTTACCCAGTACTGAGCCACTCATTGTAATGACAGACAAAACACAGCAAGCGACATTTGCCGATCTTGGTCTGATTCCAACCTTAGTCGAGCGACTAGCAGCGTTAGAATATAACCAACCAACACCGATCCAATCCTATGCCATTCCTCATGTGCTTGACGGCCGGGATATGATAGGCGGGGCCAATACAGGTTCAGGTAAAACCGCCGCTTTCTCACTGCCCATTCTGCAGAAAGTTCTGCAGCAAAGTGAATCCAATGAGCGTCGTGGCAACGTCGTTTCTCATCTGATTTTGGTTCCGACTCGTGAGCTGGCATCGCAGGTGGCTTATAGCGTCAAATCCTACTCATATCATCTGAGAGATAAAATCAAAACGGTTGCCGTCTTTGGTGGTGTATCCGTGAACCCTCAAATGCTGGCCCTGCGCGGAGGTAGTGACATCATTGTTGCTACGCCTGGACGGCTGCTTGATCTGGTCTCGAGTAACGCGATTAAGCTCGACCAGGTCAAAACGCTCGTGCTCGATGAAGCTGACCGTATGTTGAGCTTAGGATTTACCGAAGAACTCAATAAAATTCTTGCCTTGCTACCCGAGAAGAAACAGACACTGCTATTTTCTGCAACTTTCCCTGACAAAGTCACCACTTTGGCTCAGCACTTACTGAACGATCCTGTTGAAGTTCAGCTCCAGAGTGCAGAAGCCAGCACTTTGGTGCAGCGCGTGTTTAGTGTCAATAAAGGTGAGAAGACGGCGGTACTCGCACACCTCATCAAACAACATCAATGGCGACAGACTTTAATCTTTGTGAACGCTAAGAATGCCTGTAACCACTTAGCGCAAAAGCTGTCAAAACGCGGCATCACGGCTGAAGTTTTCCATGGTGACAAAGGGCAGGGCGCTCGTACTCGTGTGCTTGAAGGCTTTAAGTCGGGTGAAATTCAAGTCCTGATCGCTACCGATATCGCCGCGCGCGGTCTTGATATTGAAAAACTGCCCGTGGTGATTAACTTCGATCTTCCGCGCAGTCCTGCCGACTATATGCACCGAATCGGGCGCAGTGGCCGTGCGGGTGAAGTGGGCCTCGGTCTGTCTCTTATCGATTACGATGACTACCACCACTTTAAGGTGATAGAAAAGAAAAACAAGTTCCAGCTTGAACGTGAGCAGGTTAAGGGCTTTGAAGTGGAAGACGATCAAAGTGAAGCCTACTTTGCACCCATGAAACCACGGGCAAAGCCAGCCGGTACAGGTAAAAACAAGAAAACGCGTAATCAGTAGAAGACGTAAACTACACATTCGTTGAATTTCGCGCGTTTTTTGATGGCGGTTAACCTGTTGGGTAACTCGCTACCGTTGACTTGTATAAACAACAATAGAGCCCTGCTGGATCTTTCAGCAGGGCTCTATTGCTTTTCAAAGATAGGGATTAGCGACGTGGCGGACGTCCGCGCGGCGAGCGTTTTTTAAATGTAGATGCGGCTTTCGCTTGTGAGTTGAGAATGGATTCAACAGTTAGCGGCATCGGCTCTTTAGGTTCAAGACCATGAGGGAAAGTGCGGGCCCTTGGTGGTAAATTGTATTCTTCTTCGCTCGCGCGTGGCATGCGCTTAAAGCGATAAAGATAAAAGTTTTCTAACTTCTCTCTCGCCCAATCGGTTTTCTTCAAATACTTCACGCTGCTTGCAATCGAAGGCTTAGTATTAAAGCAATTAAAGCGCATGGCTGTATCGAGAATTTCCCAGCCATAAAAATCCACCAACTCTTGCAACATAGTCTCTAGCTTTAACCCGTGCAGTGGGTTGTTTTGTTGCAGTTCGATTCTCTCTTCGTCAGTCATCATTTCAGGGGCCTTGCTCATCAAAGGGCGGAGTTTAGCAAAGTATAGAGTACAGAGATATCGATAGTTAGGCCGCATCCGCATTGCACGCCTGATTCCTGAGACTGGGCACGAGTCGCAACTCGTTTCTGCCCCATTGTTTGTTATCACTGAAGTTAATTTGCTTCTGTTGAATGAAAGTTTCCTTTACCTGTAGTTATCCGAGGGGGGGCGTTGTAAGCTTTTTAAAAGTATGCGTCATTTTGCAATCTAATATCAATTCCCTCTAATTAATCTATTGATCATAAATTAAACTGTAATTGGAAAGATTCCATGATAGGTGGGTGAGAAGCGGCTAAAAGCCGTATAGAAAGCGTTAGGGATTACTCGATAGTTAATAACTAAGGTGTCAGATATTTATTATAACTAGCTGAAATTAAATGATAAATTGATGTTTCTATTTGTTTGGACTATGCTGTCTGTGTATTAATTGTTACTTGGAGTTCAATATGCGTGATTTCGATGAGATTTTTGACTTATTACCAAACGAATTTGATCAAAAAATGGTTGATCAAGTTGCAAATATGCTGGGTTTTTCTGTCCAATGCAGAGATATTTATAAACAAGCTAGTTTGAAGTATTTAAATAAAGGTATGTATTGGGACAAGTGTCGAGAGCCAAAGAAGGTTTCAAAAAGTAGAATTTATATCGGTTCTGAATACCGCTTTAAGCGCCAACCCATACAAACGGCTCAATGGGACTAAAATGCGTGGCACTTTGGGTTCGGTTTACTTTTGAGGTTTCGGCTGGTTAAATTGAGTGCATATGATATTAGGTTTTGCCCATTAGCCGAGCGGTATGTGATTAATCATCAATCGAGGAAAAATGAATAAGATAGCAGTATGCCTACTTTTGAGCCTTGTCTTAGTTGGTTGTTCAAATCTGGGCACGACTCGTGCCGTTAATGGAAATATAGTCCAAAACATCGAAGATCCTAACGACTTAGGTTCAATTGCGTATGTTGATTATTACGATGTTGGTACGCTGAGGGCAATCGAGAAAAAGAAAACGGAACTAGCGTTTGAAGAGCCTGATTATTCGAAAATTCCGGTCAATGGATATTTGCTGATACATGTAAAAACACCAACAATTGAATCGGCAAATACGAAGTGGTGGAAAACCATAGTTGTTGACGAAGCTGGAAATGTGTTGGCGAAGAAGCAAGGTAGTGCAAGCGTAGCTTCATACGAAACCACTAATGGAATTACAGTGTGGAAAAACTCTATGTTAGTTGTATTACCAGAAGTTCAGCCTCCTTTTAATGTATACATTGTCAGTGACTTATTAAATAAGCGGTGGGGATACAAAGTTCTGAGTAAAAATTAATCACATGACAGGGTTGTGTATATAGAGGAACTTACAAATTGATCGTAAACAGTATTTGTCCTTATTGTTCGACTGCAATAGTAAAAGGCGAGAATTTGAACAACAGCCGTTCTGTTGAGCATCTTGTTCCCAATGTTGCTCTAACGCGAAAGAGAAATAACGGTGAGGGTGATTTCTATGCTTGCCGTAAGTGCAACTCTGAAAAAGGTACATTGGATGAAATATTTGGTCTGATTGCCCGATGCCAATCCACTGATAGTCAGCTAGCTGTGAAAGCACTAGTTCGTGCTTTCAATAAACGTGAGATTGTACCGAATCGTCTTTGTGAAATGTATGATAGTGCGGTAGAGGTGGGTGAACACGTTGAAGCAAAAATGCCTGTTTATGGTCAAGAGCTGATCGACTATGCAACGTTTTTCGGCAAAGGTCTATATTTTCTAAAGCATCAACGAGTATTCAACGAAAAGCGAGACGTTATGCATATTCGCTTCTTCAATAAACAGGTTCATTCAAGTTTCGCTCAGAATTATGAGAACAAGTTTTCTAGTAATCCCATCAAAGACTTAGAATCCAACTCAAAATCATGGGTTGTCGCAGAAGATGAGTGTGTCATCTGGTCAAAAAATAGAAGCCATCTCATTATTTTTCATCACTTTACCTCTTTTAGTATTAGGTTTAAAAGTCGTAATCACAAGACTCTGATGAAAAAGAAAGAACTAGAAAATAGTATTTTGAAAAGTTTTGGGTAATACACATAACAAATAAGGATTAAACAGTGCGTAGCCAACGCTTAATCCCGATTGTTGAACAAGCTCGATGTCTTTATATCAGTAAATTGTGCGTGTGTTCTGATCCAGTGATACTGAACACTCTCGTAAGCGACTTTTTCCATACTTTAGGTAATCTGTCTTGTCAGTTGATCGTTGTGGCTTTGGTGGCCGTGGGTATCGGCGGGCTTCTGGCCCAGTTGCCGGCCTGGTTTTTGGTGATGAAATGCCTGGGTGGTGCCTATCTGATTTATCTTGGTATTAAGAGTTTACGTGTCAGCCGGGCGTCGACATTGGATTTAACTCAGACACCGCGATCTCAGGTCAAGAAATCCGCTCGCTCTTTGGGTTTAGAGGCCTTTCTGGTGTCAGCCAGCAATCCGAAAACGCTGATATTTTTGTCGGCTTTTCTGCCGCAATTTTTAGATGTCGCTCATCCGCCGACAGAGCAGTTTGCCATTATGTATATGACTATCTGCGTGATCGTCACTGCGGTTCATCTTGGCTACGCAGTGGCCATCAGTCGTTTCGGTCAGCGGCTGCAAGGTAATCGCTTGCAGCATTACCTGTCAAAATGTACCGGTGGAATTTTTATCACCATGGGCGGCGGTGTACTGTTAAGCTCAAGAGCCTGAAAGCATGGTCTGTTCAAAAGCATAGTCTATTCAGTCAGTAGAAAGTGAAAAAGCAGATCAGTCTGGTCTGCTTTTTTGTTTCGAGCTTAATTTCTCTTAACAACATAATCGGGCTGGTAAGTGGTGCTGCACAAACTCCACAAAGGCGCTGACTTTATCGGAGCGGTGCAGACGTTCAGACGCCACCAGAGCGACAATGTCGGCTTCGGCTAGCTGGTATTGCGGCAGTACTCTCACCAGGGTGCCTGCGCTGAGCTCTTGTTTTACATCCCATTCCGAACGTTGAATGATGCCTTCCCCCTTAATACACCAATCTTTGGTCACCTGACTGACATTGCTGGCCAGAACGGCATTGACGCGCACGCTGGTGATTTGCCCGTTGCTGATGTCGGCCAACCGCCACATGGTGGCATCTTCATCATTTTCGCGCAGCGCAATGCAGCGGTGCTGCTCCAGATCTTGCGGCGTGGTTAACGCTGGAGCGGATTGTAAGTAGTCAGGTGCGGCAAGCAGTAAACGACGGTTCTTGGCCAGCACAATCCGCTTGAGTGAAGAATCCTGCAGGTGACCGATGTAAAACATAATGTCCGGACTATTGTGCTGCGCCCACTTAGGATTGTCAGACAGGTTGAGTTCAATCCGGGTCAGTGGGTACTGGCGCTGAAATTCGGCCGCCAATGGCCCGATGTGCTTTTCACCGAACCCCAAAGACGCCACCAAGCGGATATCGCCGGAGATGGTGCGTTTGCTGTCGGCGACCTCTTGCGTCAGGTGCTCTAAATCTTGCAGCAGGTTCTGCCCACGGCGTGCCAGGGTTTCACCTTCCGGTGTAAGGGCAATAAAACGCGCACTGCGATCAACCAGTTTCACCCCCAGTTTGCGCTCGATGTGTTGCAAACGTTGCGATACGCTCGGCGGTGTTACGTTGAGTTTGCGCGCGGCCGCCGCCAGTGAGCGGCTGCCGGCGATGGTTATAAAGAATTCGATATCTTGTGAACTGACCATTAAGTCTGACCTTAATGATTAAATAAGAATGTATTAATTTAACCACATGGTTCCCGGTGATACAAATAGCGTTCTGTCTGCTATTGATGTTGAGGAAAACATGCACAGTGACGTTATTTTTAGTGGCGGTGAACTGCTGTCTCACCGCGAGTGGGTATACGCCTTTTTATTTGCTGTGGCCATTATTGCCGGTGTGGTGGATGCCATCGCTGGCGGTGGTGGTTTGATCACCGTACCGAGCCTGCTGCTGGCCGGTTTACCGCCCATGGTGGTTTTGGGTACCAACCGTTTACAGGCGGTGATTGGGGAACTGACCACCTCGCTGATGTTTATTGCCAGCCGCCAGTTTCCGCTGCAGGGCATGATGCTGGGTGTGCTGTGCACTTCAATCGGTGCTCTTTGCGGCGCGGTGGCAGTTAGTCTGATCGATAAGGCGGCTCTGGAGGTGCTGCTGGAGGTGCTGCTGCCGGTGTTAATGGTGGCGATTACCCTCTATTCTATCTTCTCCAGGCGCTTAAAGGCGACGAAAGCTAGCGAGGCAAAATGGCCGAAGCGCAGATTTATGCTGGTCGCCGGATTGTTGATAGGCTTTTATAACGGCTTTTTTGGCCCGGGGACCGGCTCGTTGTGGATGCTCGGATTTGTTGCTCTGCTCGGTTATACCCTCAAGCAGGCCACAATGGCGACCAAGCCGTTGAATCTGGTCGGTAACCTGATTTCTCTGATCCTGTTCATCGTTCTGGGCCAGGTGGATTATCAGCTTGGCTTGTTGATGGCAGCCGGACAGATTATTGGTTCTGTGGTCGGCAGCAAGTTTGTGATGCGTTTTGGCACGCGCCTGGTGCGTCCGGTGTTTATCTCGGTGACCGTTCTGATGACAACAAAGTTGATCTACGAGAATGTGGCTGCGATTTGGTGGACCTGAGGTTATCTATCCTTTACAGGTAATATCATGTGAATTATTAGGCATTGAGTTGCTTATAAACTCAATGGTTGTCGGCATGCTCTGTGAAACTCGCTGATAAAGGAGGTGAAGCGATGGCGGAGCCGGGTATGTTGCAGGTGATTCAGGTGCAGCCGGATTTTGATGCCGTAGTGATTGCTTGTTTTGATGATACCGGACTGGATGCCGCGCGCTGTATCACCGTTAAGCTTGGTTTCACTTTTTGCCTACTGACATCAAGTCGGTCAGTAATCCACTTTCTTTCTTAATACCTTAGTGGCGCCGCGTTTGGTTTTCGTATCGACGCGGCGTCGTTGCGAGCCTTTGGTGGGTTTGGTTGCCCGCCGGGTCTTTTCGACCACCATGGCGGCGATAATCATCTCCTTTAGCCGGTTCAGTGCGTCTTCTTTATTTTGTTCCTGCGTACGGTAAGATTGCGCTTTAATCACAATGACCCCGTCTTTGGTCAGCCTTGAATCGGACAGGACCAGTAAGCGCTCTTTGTAGAACTGGGGTAACGATGAGCGATGAATGTCAAAACGCAGATGAATGGCACTGGAGACTTTATTGACATTCTGGCCGCCACTGCCCATGGCTCGGATGGCCGAGAGTTCGATTTCCCAGTCGGCAAGAGAAACGTTATTGGAAATTTGTAGCATAAATCACGCGTAACCAGACAAAATGTTGCAGAGAATGTCTGCAACATTCTAAGCAGTCCGGTGGCGTTTGGCTACCTTCTGCGTCACTGGATTTACTGGCCAGGCTGCAAAATCGCTGGCCGACGCTAATCAAGAATCGGTACCACCAGAATATCGATAGGAGACTTATTGATCAGGTGGCGCGAGTAGGAGACGATTTTGCTGACAAAATCATGGTGATGACCACAGATAAGCAGATCATAGTTATCGCTGGCAATCAGGGTTTCCAGCTTTTTGCTCAGATCCCCGGTACCGACATAAAAGTGTTTGAATGGGAATTCACAGTATTGTTGTAACTGCTTGAGCATCTTATTTGAATGCTCATCCAAAGGTTTTTGTTTCGGCTCAGCCTGGATGTCGATCAGCTGTTGGTAGATTTCCCCTTTCGTCCCATCAATATGAACCAGAGACACATCAGCATCGACTAAGCTGGCAAAAGAGACTGCTTTATCAATCAACAGTTTACTCTCTTCCTCCAATTCCAGAGCGACCAGGATATGTTGATATTTCATTACGATACTCCTTCGTTAAGTCACTTTGAATATCATAGTATTTACTGCGAACAATAGTGTTGCTGTGCTAACAGAACCGCAAAAATTCTGCTCGATGTGGCCTGTTTTTGCGCGGCGAGCACGGGTTGGCAGTGCGGCGCTGCACAGGGCTAAAGACTTGTTTATCGAACGCTATATGTTTAATCTGAACAGGGTCAGAGTATTACCTATCGCCTGTTACAACGCAGAGCCCTCGGCAGCAAGTCGCAGACGAGGCGGCGGGCGAGAGTCACTGAGATCCCATCTCGATAAGTACAAGGAGTAGTACTCTGCTCGCGAGATTGATAATCAATTTGATATGCATAGATAGTGAGAAGCTTAGCAAGGAGAAAAGAGTGAACCTACCGGATGAGAATCAACAGCGTTATGTCGCTGTACTGAGCAAAAAACTCGATTTGGGCCGCAGTCTAAACGTGTTGGGACATCTTAGCGCCGGTCTGGCTGACATGCTGCATCGTGAGGGTACCGAGTACGTCGACTATCGTGACCTTGATGGCCATATTTTGCCGAACATTTCCCATTACCCCTTCATTGTACTGAAAGCCGACAATTCTAACAAAATCCGCAAAGTGAAACAGGATGCCAGTGAGCGGGGGATTCGTTATACCGTTTTTACCCATACCATGGCGCAAGGAGGCTCTGCCGAGCAACAAACGCTGACGCAGCAGACTCCTGAGTCAGAGCTCGACTACTGGGGCATCTGTTTGTTTGGTGATACCGAAACAATTCAGCAGTTTACTTCGAAGCTGAGTCTCTACAAATAAAGCGTGAATCTAGCACAGTGACAGGAGCGTCTGATGCCGCTCAAGCTAAAGTCGGCTGAATACCAACACCAGAAAAACTCTGGTGTTTTTTTATCCGTAATTTACGGCTGTGCGGATAAGCGTTACACACGAAGTCAGACTAAAACTTCCTTCCTTACGCATTATTTATTAATGGCATAAATAAATTAATTCGGCCATTTGATAATATTTTTATGCAGATTTTATAAATAAAATATCTTTGTCGGATTTGTGATAAATCATGCAAGAGTTATCTCCGGTTTTAGAGAATAAAGAAAAACATAAAACAAAATAAATCCTTATTAAACAGTTTCTTGTCTATTTTATCCCATTTGTTTTTGTTGTAATTATGTTTCTGGTGTATTTAATTTGTTGATATCTAATCTGGTTTAATTTTACTATAGCTGCCAAGATTGAGATTATTTTTATGGGATAAGTGGAATAGGTTTAATTTAAATAGTGAGTTTTCATGCATGAATTTTCATTAAGGCGCTTTAGTTTTGATTAACTATTCGATTTTAACCTTAGTCTCAAAAGATTAATTGAAATCCGCTCCTGACAGTATTGGAAATCAACGATCAGGCTATGAAGACCGATCCGGAGTGATTGGGCAGGGTTTACCTGCATAGATAAGGATATGACATGTATTTATTTCGTCCCGCTCAACTCAGCGATTTGAGTGATATTGAACGTCTGGCCCAGGACAGTGGCCCAATGGTGTGCACCCTGCCGGCTACACATACCCATCTGACTCAGAAGATTGAACGCTCACTGACCTCTTTTTCCGAGGACGTTGAAGCTCCGGGAGATCAGGCTTATTTCTTCGTGCTGGAAGATGCTCGTAGCGGTCGCTTAATGGGGACTGGTGCTATCAATGCACTGGCCGGGTGTCAGGAACCCTTTTATGCACTGCGCAAAGATGTGCTGATTCATTCTTCCCGCGCGCTGAACGTCCACAGCCGGATTCAGGCTCTGACGTTGAATCATGACTTGAGTGACCACGCCCAACTCTGTTCATTTTATGTGGATCCGTCTTTGCGTGACACGCCTTATGCTGCACTGGTCACACTGGGTCGGTTGCTGTTCATGAGTGCATTTCCTATGCGCTTTTCGGATCAATGGCTGGCGGTGATGCCGGGTGTCGCAGATGCTGAGGGTCGGGCTCCTTTTTGGGAACACGTCGGCCGTAAATTTTTTGGCATGGATTACAACCAGGTCGAATACTACAACGGCACGCGGGACAAGACTTTTATTGCGGAGCTGATGCCTCATCATCCTCTTTATGTGCCCTTGCTGGCCAAAGAGGCGCAGCAGGCGCTGGGTCAGGTGCACGGCGACGCGCAGTTGCAATTCAGCCTGCTGAATGACGAGGGATTTGAAGCCGACAAATACGTCGAGATCTTCGATGCCGGCGCCATCATGACGGCGCGGCGCGATACCTTGTCTATCTGGCATGGTAAGCAGCATGCCTGTGTGGCTGGTGCAACAGATGGACTGGCGACAGCCAAACCGTTTTTAATAGGTTTTATGCGCCCGGATGGCTTCTGCGCCACCATAGTACCTGCGCATTTTGCCGGCAAGAAACTGATTTTAGAACAAGGAAAGTGTGAAGAAGCCGGCCTGCAACAGGGCCAGTCAGTGTGGTTTTTGCCACTGTAATCTTCTCTCTTTCAACACCATGACAAGGAATGAAAACTATGATGGTGATTCGTCCGATCAACAGGGATGATAAACAGGCGCTGCTCCATCTCGCGACCAAAACCGGGATAGGCTTTACTTCATTGCCTAATAATGAACAGCGCATCAGTGATCGTATTGAGCGCATGATCGCGACCTGGGAAGGCAGTGCGCCGCTGCACGAGCAGGGTTATCTGTTTGTGCTGGAAGATAGTGTCACTAAACAGGTGGTCGGGATCAGTGGCATCGAGGTGGCGATTGGACTGACAGAAGCCTGGTACGATTTTCGGGTTGGTACGCTGGTTCATGCATCGAAAGAACTGAATGTTTACACCCAGATGCCGACCCTGTTCCTCAGCAACGACCATACTGGTAACAGTGAGCTTTGCACCTTGTTCCTCGACCCGGATTATCGTCAGGGTAAGAATGGCCATCTGCTTTCCAAATCGCGCATGCTATTTATGGCCACCTTTGAAGACAAGTTTGCTGACAAACTGATCGCGGAAATGCGCGGCGTCTCGGATGAAAATGGTCACTCTCCGTTCTGGGAAAGCTTAGGCCGCCATTTCTTTGCGATTGATTTCAGCGAGGCAGATTACCTGACCGGTATTGGTCAGAAAGCGTTTATTGCTGAACTGATGCCAAAGCACCCGTTCTACGTCGATTTCCTCACCGATGAGGCTAAAGCGGTTATCGCTGAAGTGCATGAGAACACGCTGCCGGCGCGAAAAATTCTGGAAAGCGAAGGCATGCGTTATGAAGGGTATATCGATATTTTCGATGCGGGCCCGACTCTGGAGGCTTATACCAAAGATCTGCGTATTGTGCGTGACCATGAAACGCGCCGCGTCGCGGTCGTTGACGACGCAGAAGAGGGCGTAACGCCATTGCTGATTGGTAACCAGAGTTACCAGCATTATCGTGCCATTGTCGCCAATCAGCCCTACACCCGCGACGAAATTTTACTGACCGCCGAGCAGGCTGACGCGCTCAATGTCACCGCGGGTGAGGTGGTCAGAATTGCGCCGTTATTTGCACGGGAAAAACATCATGGTCTGGGCTGACCGGACCATGAATAGATTTGATGTGATTGGACTTTCGGTGAGACCAGATGGCCGTGTTCAAGCCAATTTATCCAAAACGATGTGTACCCCACATATACGATTAGTCAGTACCGACTACGATTAATAAATACCTGGCACGCGTAGTCAAGACGGGCCGCGAGAAGGTACAGGTGATAAGGAGCAGTAGACTATGTCACAACATACAGTGTCATCCCATTCGGTGTCAGAAATGGCCGCCAATCAGCAGCCAGATGTGACCGCTTATGAAGCAAACTTTGATGGTCTGGTAGGGCTGACCCATAACTATGCCGGGCTTTCGTTTGGTAATGTTGCGTCCACATCCAACAAGAACGCGGTGGCCAATCCGAAACTAGCTGCACTGCAAGGCCTGGAGAAAATGAAAACTCTGGCGGATATGGGCTTCAAGCAAGGCGTTCTGCCGCCGCAGGAGCGGCCATGTGTGCACACATTGCGTAAGCTCGGATTCAGTGGTACCGATGCCCAGGTTATCGCGCAAGCGGCTAAAAAAGCGCCGCGCCTGCTGGCTAACGTCAGTTCGGCTTCTTCCATGTGGGTTGCGAACGCGGCAACTGTCTCTCCCTCTGCTGATACTGCCGATCACAAAGTGCACTTCACCGTAGCGAATCTGAATAACAAGTTTCATCGTTCGATTGAAGATGGCACCACAGGACGTGCTCTGCAGGCCATTTTCCGCGATGATCGCCATTTTTCCCATCATGATGCTCTGCCGCAACAGGCGATCATGGGTGATGAAGGCGCGGCCAACCATAACCGGTTGTGTGCCAGTTACGGTGACGCCGGCGTTGAAGTTTTTGTTTATGGCCGTCAGGCGTTTGGCGGTGAGATCGAGCCACAAAAATACCCGGCGCGCCAAACCCGCGAAGCCAGTGAAGCGGTAGCCCGGCTGCATCAGCTCAATGACGACAATACCGTGTTTCTGCAGCAGAATCCGGCGGTCATTGACCAGGGCGTGTTCCATAATGATGTGATAGCGGTAAGCAATGGCCCGGTGCTGTTCCACCATCAGGAAGCGTTTCATCACCAGGTTGCGGCGTTTGCTGAAATTGAGCGCAAGCTGGCTCGGGTTGGCGCTGAGTTTACCCCGATTGAAGTGCCGACCAGCAAGGTGTCGGTACAAGACGCGGTGCATACTTATCTGTTTAACAGCCAGTTACTGACCAAGCCGGATGGCAGCATGATGATAGTGGTGCCACAGGAGTCGCGCAATAACGAACGGGTATGGATGTATCTCAATGAGATGGTTACCAGTGGCGGGCCAATCCGTGACATCCGGGTCTTTGATTTGCGTGAGAGTATGTGTAACGGTGGTGGTCCGGCGTGTCTGCGTTTACGAGTTGTGTTGACCGAACAAGAATTACAGGCAACAAATCAACGCGCAGTGATGAATGATGCGTTGTATCAGTCACTGACTCACTGGGTGGGTAAACATTACCGTGACCGCCTGACTGAAGCAGATCTTGCTGACCCGCAGCTGCTGACAGAAAACCGTACGGCGCTCGATGAACTGACCCAACTTATGGGGCTGGGCTCGATTTATCCGTTCCAGCAGTAATGTTGCCAAAAACACCGACAGAAAAAATGCCCGGGTAACCGGGCGTTTTGCTTTTTATCGTCACGCTTTGAGAGTGGGTGATTAGGCTTTAACCACGTCACTGCAGATCAGCGGTAGCCATCAGGATTTCGTCATCTTCTTTCAGCATAGGGACTACCACTCGATATCGATAGGTGTGCCGCTGTCCACTAAACTGAGGAATTCATCCATTTCCCGATTGGTGAGAGCGATACAACCATTGGTCCAGTCGAAACTCTGGATGTATTCGGGACGGCCGTCGAATCCTTGTTTGAGGCCGTGAATCTTAATGGCGCCGCCGGGGTTGACGCCCATTGACTCGGCGCGTCTGAGATCCTGTTGGTTGGGGTAGCTGATGTTCATCGAACGGTAGAAGCCGGACTGCTCGCTGACATAGTCGAGATAGTAACGTCCTTCCGGCGTGCGTTGGTCGCCTTCCTGAACTTTGTGGCCTTTAGGGGATTTTCCCAGTGCGATCCGAAATTCACGAATCACCCGTCCTTGCTCGAGCAGGTACATACGGCGTTTGGATTTATCGACCTGCACCAGATCGGCTTTCAGCGCTGCAACCGGTGTAAAGCGCCCGTCCGCAGAGGCGGCGGCACTGAATAGAGTCGGCAGCAATGACAATAAGGTCACAGACAGGGTGCTGTTTTTTCGCATAACGAGTTCGTGAGTAACGGCTATTCCAGCGGAACAGTGGGTAAACCAAGGCAAATGATGACTCTATTATGCGGGCAGTTTTACGCTCAGTGCCAGTGCGGATTGCGGCTGGCCGATCAAAATGTGAGACCAGCAGCACTCAATTGGTTATTTCAGCTGGTCTATTGCGGGTTCAGTCAGACAAAAAATACTCGATGGTCGATACAACGCGCACTTTCTTGATATGAGGCGTGTTGTTATCCCGGTCAGAAATGGAAAACTGCCCCTGCGTCGCGCGTTTGATTTTGCCCAGGGTACTTTGTGAATCTTTGGCAAATTTTTCGGCAACCTGCCGAGCCTGTAGCGTCGCTTCTTCGACCATTTCCGGCTTGATCTCGTTGAGTCCTGAGAACAGATATTCAATCTGGCTATTGTAGTTGGCTGCGTTAAACACGATGCCTTCTTTACCCAGTTCACCAATCTGGCTGATGGCCTGGCGCACCAGTTCAACATTCGGGCTGTACACCGTCAGCGACTGGGTCGCGAGATAACGCAATTCAACTGGAGAATCTCCGCCGTACTGCTGAGCTTTTTTGTCGATCACCGCAGGAGAGGATAGTGATACCGCATCGGCGCTGATGCCCTGGCGGGCCAGAAACTGCATCACTTGCTGGGTCTGCAGATCAAGCGTGGTGAACAGGCTGGGTAAGTCGTTATCTGCCAGAGTAAACTGAATCGGCCAAATCACGGTATCCGCTGCGACTTCACGCTCTGAAAGGCCTTTCACGGTGACGACCCGTTCATATTCTTTAAACTTAACCGCCGATTGCTGCACATAGTAGCCGAGGGTGGCAAGGCCTAGTAGCAGACACAGACCAAGGATAAGAGAGGATTTAGTGGTTAACTGGGTCATAATACGCTCCGAAATCGATTCTCCCGTCAGCGTAGACGAGCTGACGGGGAATCGTTAAGCGTCAGATCACGTTCACAGCGTTGCTAACGGATCTTTGACCTGTTTTTTGCGTTTGTTCTGCTGCTGTTCTATCCGTTTGGTTAACTGCGCCAGCTCGCGGCTGCTATATGAGCCAGGATTAGCAGAGTACAGTGCCTGGTTGAGTTCGCTCAGTGCCAGTTGCAACTGCGCTTGTTCCTGATCGGTTGTGACCACCTCAGCTTGCCAGCGTTTGAGCGCATGACCGAGAGCAATGCCATCGTTGCCCTGCAGCGCCTGTTGCAGTTGTTGGTAGTTTGAGGAAGCCGTACCGGTTGGCGCCTCTGGTGCTGGCTTGCCCGGTTTGCGCATCTGCCATAGCAGCATCACAAAACAGACTATCCAGAGCAGTGCAAACAGGGCGGTCAGATAAGGCCAGTAACCGGGATCTTTTACCGTGACGGTTTGAACCTCGGCAGGAGCAGTGGGGGCCGGAGTTGGTGTCGCGCCGACCACCGTCGGGTTATCACCTGGTTTTACGGTCAGGGTCAGGCCTGCTCCTGTCGTTGTCTGTTGCTGCTTGCGTACCGTATCCCACCAGTTAACCGCGACGGCGGGCAGGGTCACTTCGCCGCTTTGGCGCGGGATGAGAACCTGCTTTACCGTCATGGTGACATCGCCGTTATCTAGGGTATCGAAGACCGGCTTTTCGTCATACACGCGCACTGAATCGGGATAGTTGAGTTTCAGATCCGGCAGTTGCTCCGGTGACAGACCTGTCACCTGCACAGTGATTTCACGGCTAATAGAATCACCGACTTTAGTGACATAGCGGCTGCTTTCAATCGGCTGACTATTGCTGTCCAGCCAGCGCTCTTTCAGCGTCAGCAAGCTGGTGGGCAGCCAGTTGCCCTGATAGTTGTCAGGCTTAGGCTCAACCGTGATGGTGTAGGTTTTCGGCGTAGTGTTGAGCTGAATGATGCGGGTTGAGCCATTAAAGCTGCTGCCATACACCAGGGTGCCGGTCAGGCTCGGCTCGGAGAGGGTAAACTTACCCGCTTTGGTCGCGGTGACGCGAAAGTCCTGATCGACGACCGTGACTTCAATCCCATCCATCACCGTCTGATACTGGTTTGGTTCTCCGGCCGCTTTGAGTTCCATGCCATCCACCTTTGGCGGCGCTATTTGGGGATCCTGCAAACGGCGCGGGTCGGCTTTGATGATCAAGCGGGCTTTGAGCAGCGCGCTCTCATTCGGATATAAGGTCGAGCGTGATAACTGACTCCGTACTTCGACCAGATCATCGCTGCCCGGAGCCGTTTCATCATTGCTCACCTGAATCGTAATCGGCTGAGTTTTTTCTCCGTTCAGCTCAAAGCTCGGAATCGTCACTGTGCCGATCTGATTGGCTGCCAGTGAGACGGTCCACTCACTGCGATTGGTGCGGGTGCCGTTGATAATGTTAATGGATGAGCCAAAGCTGGGACGGCTCATAAAGAAATCTTTGTCTAACGGGCTGAAGTCGATATCGTCTGACGACGCTTTGTCCTCACTGACCACTTTAAGCTGAAAGACTTCATTTTTGGCCACCTTATTCTTACTGACGCTGGCGTAGAAAGCCGCACTGGCGCTCAGGCTGAACATGCAAAAAACTAGCACCGTCAGCCCGGTGATTAGGTGACGGACGAATGAAAGACGGCGGAATAATAATTTCATGATCACCACTTCTTACCTTGAGTTTGTGGAGGCTCTCTGTCTTGTGCCTGAAAATAAAGTTGGGCGCGCAATAGCTGGCTGGGATCGCGGGCGCTTTCGACTTGCTCGAGCTTACGTAATTCAGGATCGATCGGCTGCGTGGTGGCCTGGGTTGCAGACGCTGCCCGGTTATCTGAATCGTCCGCTTTTGCCTGACTCGCCTGTGCCTGCTGAGCTTGTGGGCGGGCCGTGGATGGCTGTTCGGCTGACTGCTTAGCGGATGATTGCTTAGCGGATGATTGCTTATCGCTCTGTTGCTGACTGGTGGCAGAGCCTGAGTGAGCCTGCTCTTTTTGATCGGTTTGAGCGCCCGGATTGTCTGGTGACGACGTAGGCTGGTTCGGTTTATTTTGCTCTTGGGCAGACGCAGGATTGTTCGACGACGGCTGAGAAGCGGATGTTTGATTTGGTTGCTCAGCGGTGTCGGGGTTCTGTCCGGCGTTTGGCTGCTTATCTGACCCCGAGTGCGATCCTGAGTTTCCTGATGGCGACTTATCGGCGCTGTTGTACTGATTCGGTTGTGACTTATCCGTGTCAGAGCCAGACTTTGGTTGCTGTTGCTGTTGCTTCAGCGCCTGCTCGACGACCTGCAGGTTATGCTTTGCGTCGCTGTTGTCTGGTTCAGCCTGCAGAACCTG
Source organism: Vibrio sp. ABG19 (assembly GCF_029962385.1). Taxonomy (NCBI): domain Bacteria; kingdom Pseudomonadati; phylum Pseudomonadota; class Gammaproteobacteria; order Vibrionales; family Vibrionaceae; genus Vibrio; species Vibrio sp. ABG19. The sequence continues at coordinate 686,132 of NZ_CP071707.1, forward strand.
TTGGTAAAGCTGCTTGGCTTTGTCTAACTGACCAGCCTGCGCGTAGGCGTTGGCAAGGTTGTATTGTGCCTGCGGCGAAGGCTGTGCCAGCTGTGACAGAGCATTAATCGCGCCTTGGTAGTCTTTGGCCTGATAGCGTGCGATCCCTTGCCATTCGGGGTCTGAGAACTGCTCGGCGGCGGCTGCGAAATCCTTTTGCTGATAGGACTGCATAGCCTGCTGGTCTGCGTTGAGCCAGGGGGATGCCTCGGCACGTTGTGGTGGCATCGTCAGGCCGGTTGAAAGTAACAGTACAAAGATAAAACCACGTCGGAATAACAGTAAAGCCGGGCAAAGCAGCAGCAGGACCAGCCAGTAACCGTTATTGACATGGTCACTCACGGTTTGGCTGTTTTTCTTGCCGGTCAGCGGACGTTCATTTTGCGTGGCCGCCAGCAGGCGTTCGACATCGGAGCCGTCGGCACGGTACGGGGTAAAGATACCGTCCAGCTGCGTAGCCAGCGATTGCATCGTACTAAAGTCGGTTTTCGCGACCACGGTCTGCCCGGCGTCAGTTTTGAGCAGCGAGCCGTCCGGCAGAGTAATCGGTGCGCCGTCACGGGTGCCAAGGCCAAGGATCATCAGCCGGTAGTGAGTCCCCTGCAGCAATGTTTCGATCGCCTGACTTTCCTGATTGTCGAGATCATCAGCCAGGACGATGATATCGCCCCGACGCAGCCCGGCATTGTTGAGCATGGTGATCGCCTGCTCGACTCCGCTGGCGGCATTCGCTCCGGGGTAGGGCATGATTTCCGGCGACAGGCTCGGGATCAGATTCGCTATGGTCGCACTGTCACTGGTCAACGGGCTGACCGTATAGGCATCGCCGCTATATGCGATTAAGGCGGTGCTGCCTTCCTGCCATCCTTTGAGCAGATCCAGCACTTTATAGCGTGCCTGTGCCAGGCGATTGGGTTTGATATCGGTGGCATGCATCGACAACGACATATCCATCACTACCACGCGTGCGTTGCTGGCCGAGTAGCTTGGCCTTGCTTGCTTTTCAAAACTCGGGCCTGCCAGGGCCAGTACAGCGACCAGCCAGCATATGGCAATAAGGGTCAGCGCGCGGCGCTGCTTATTGTCGCCCGATAAGCCGAGAGCGGCCGCCAGATGCGGCGCTATCAGGCTTTGATGACGCGCTCTGCGTGCCAGCCAGCCCAGTAAAAGAGCGAGTGGCACCAGGGCAGTCAGCCACCATGGCGAGAGGAAAATAAAATCAGACATGGTTTCTCCTCACAATAATCACCACCAGAGAAAGCAGCAGCGCCAGCGCGAGCGGATAAGCAAACCATTCGGTTTGCGGGCGCCAGGTTTGGGTCGCATTGGTGATGGGCTCCAGCTGATTGATGGTGTCGTAGATAGTCTGCAGATCCTGTTGGTTACGGGCGCGGAAATAGCGTCCGCCGGTGGTATCTGCAATCGCTTTGAGCGTCTTTTCGTCCAGATCCTGCGCCGTATTGACCTTACGGCTCATAAAGAAGTCTTTAACCATCATTTCGCCCGCACCCACTCCGACGGTGTAAATCGTGGTGTGGTATTTCTTGGCAATGGTGGCCGCTTCCATCGGATCCATCACTCCGGAAGTGTTACTGCCGTCACTGAGCAAAATCATCACGCGCTGCGGCGCATCGCCGTCAATAAAGGTTTTGGTCGCCAGACCAATCCCTTCACCAATGGCGGTTTTGGTACCGATCAGGCGCAACACGGCGCGGTTCAACTGCTCTGAGATGGTGTTGCGATCCAGTGTTAATGGGGTTTGCAGGTAGGCATGATCTGCAAACAAGATAAGCCCCAGACGGTCACCTTCCCGTTTACGAATGAAGTCCGACAACACCTGCTTGACCGCACTTAAACGATCAATGAACTGGTCACCGGATTTCATATCTTCCTGGCTCATCGAATAAGAGAGGTCGACCACCAGCATCAGATCGCGGTGTTTGGGTGAAGTCGTCACCGGGTCGCCATACCAGACCGGGCGGGCTGCCGCGGTGAGCAGGCAAATCCAGATAGCAACGGCAAGGGCTTTGATCCACCAATGACGAGGTTTCGCGCTGACCGTTTGCGCGGGAAGGTAGGGCAGATGTATCGCCGCTTGTTGTTTTATCGCTGGTGAGAAGCGATAGATCAGCAGCGGCAGGGGCAGCAGAACAAACAGCCACCAGAAAACGAACTCAATGTTTGCCAACGCTCGAAGGTCTCCGTTTTTTTGGTGGCAAAGCGTCCTGAACCCAAACGTAACAGTCCGCAACGAGTGCTTTGGCATCCGCTACAGGTTGTTTCTGGTATAAGGCTTGCTGCCACACGGTTTCATTCGGTACAAACAGCGGACGGCCGAGTTGTTCGTCCAGAAAGTTGTACCACTCTTTGCCCGTCAGATGAGCAATCTGGTCACGCGGAAAATAACAAAGCGCCGCTTGTCTGAGCAGTTCAATCGCCGAAGAGGGCGTATTGCTCAGGTGCGGATTGAGCAGACGTAGCGCGGTTTTTTGCGGCGCGATACGTTTTCGCTTCCAGCGTACCATCAGCAGGGAAAATACAACGACGCATAACAGGCCGGCTGCGAGTGCCCACCATCCCCAGGCTAAAGGCCACCAGGAAGGCTCTGAAGGGAGATGCAGCGCGTTTAATTCAAGCGGCGTCGAAGGTGTTTGCTTCATAGTTTTAAGTTATCCGGACAATTGTTGTAGCAAAGGACGCTCACAGGAGAGTGAACGATAATCTATCGCCAGAGACTGGCAGAGTGATTTTAGTTTTTCTTTTTGAGATTCAAAGGCTTTTTTGATCCCATTCCGGGTACTATTTGCGGAAAAGTTGAGCCAGCGCGTCTGTTGGTGATCGCTGACCCGCTCAACGCCACGAAAAGCGGTGTGGCCCTGCTCCAGCGGGTCAAAAATATGCACCAGGCGCACACGGTTATGGCGGTTGAGTTGACTGAACAGCGGGCGCAATGAATCGTCAAAACGGACAAAGTCGCTGATCATAATGACCTCGCTGCCTTTCGGGCACATCCGGTTGAGAGTTTGCATCGCGCTATGCATCGCAGGGGGAGCGCTTTGGGCCTGGGCCAGCGCGCGTTGCTGGGCGTCAACCAGACTTGCCATTAACTGCAATGGCCCTTTGCGGCGACTGGTCGGCTTGATTTCCAGTTGCTCATGGCCGAGGTCGATGACGGCACCGATACGATCTTTTTGCGCCACCGACAGCCAGCTCAGCAGGCTGGCAAAGTGTGCGGCCTGAACCGATTTGAGCATCAGGCGTGAGCCAAACTGCATCGACGGGCTCAGATCGATATAGAGGATGACCGGCTTTTCCTGCTCTTCGGTGAACAGCTTGGTATGCGGTTTTCCGGTGCGCGCCGTGACCCGCCAGTCGATCGTACGGATGTCGTCGCCCGGTTGATACTGACGCACTTCGGCAAAGTCCATGCCGCGTCCCAGACGGCGGCCCTGGTGCTGGCCGGCCATATGTGACCACAGGCTGCGCGCCGGAGGCAGCCATTTCACCGTTTGTTGCTGGTAGGGCAGCAGCTCTTCCAGACACAGGGTCACACCGTTGGCATGTTCGGGCAGCAGATGAGGCTGATGTGTTGCCATGCTGATGTCCTACGCGCTGCCTACCAGAGATAACAGGTGGGCAATCACCTGATTAGGGTGAACGCCTTCGGCCTGGGCCTGATACGTCAGCAGCAGGCGGTGGCGCAGTACCGGAAAGACCATGCTCTGGACATCTTCCGGGCTGACAAAATCCCGGCCCTGTAACCAGGCATGCGCGCGCGCACAGCGATCCAGTGCTATGGTGGCACGCGGGCTGACACCCAGTTCAATCCATTGCGCCAGTTGCGCGTCGTATTGTGCGGGGTTACGGGTCGCCATGACCAGACGAATCAGGTAATGCTCAATCGACTCCGCCATATGAATATTGAGTACTTCCTGGCGGGCAGCGAAAATCTGCTCCTGAGTGATAACCGGTGGCGTTACTTCGGCGGTGCCTTTCGCTTCGCCGCGGTTAAGACGCAGAATCGCCAGTTCATGCTCGGCATCCGGATAGTCGACATCCAGGTGAAGCAGAAAACGGTCCAGTTGCGCTTCCGGCAGCGGATACGTGCCTTCCTGTTCAATCGGGTTTTGCGTCGCCATCACCAGAAACAGTTCCGGCAGGCGGTAGGTCTGGCGTCCGGCGGTGATTTGTTTTTCTGCCATGGCTTCCAACATCGCGGCCTGAACTTTGGCCGGCGCGCGGTTGATTTCATCCGCCAGGATCAGCGAATTGAAAATCGGCCCGGCCTGAAAGGTGAATTCACCGGTTTCAGGACGATAAATATCCGTCCCGGTTAGATCGGCAGGCAGCAGATCGGGCGTGAACTGAATGCGGTGAAAATCGCCTTCAATGCAGTCTGCCAGGGATTTTACCGCCCTGGTTTTTGCCAGGCCCGGCGGACCTTCAACCAGGATATGCCCATCAGCCAAGAGTGCGACCAGCAGTTGCTCAACCAGGGATTGCTGACCGATAACCTGTTGATTCAGATAATTCTGTAATGTTTGAAAAGTGTGTGACTGCATGTAACTCAACTCTCCTTCGAGCTTTTAATCTCTGCCTACATTCGGCAGTTAGTACCGGATTTGTAACAAAAAGTTCCAACGATTTTTTGAGTCGCTCTCTAAACGGCCAATTGTTAGACAAATTGGGGCTCAGCTTAAAGGCCAATCATGGGCTGAACCCCCGCTCTTTCTTCACCTCGGTTATGGCAGGGTATCTGAAATCCACTAGACTCAAATTACTTGGCACAAATCTCACTTATGATTCAATTTTGATATATGATTCATTTGTTTTCATAAAAATAAGAGTTGAATCTCAAGTCTTAATCAGATTGGCCGATAATTCATCACGGGTAGTGTGTTTACTAAGATCTCGCGTTTTTACCAAGGTCTAGCGTTTTACCAAGGTCCAGTATTTACCAGGGTCCAGTGGCGCCATCAAGGTAATGCTACATAACTAAGGTAATAGCGCGCCCAAGTCAGCTTAAGCCATTTAAGGCGAGGAAAATGTTAAAATTCAATAATATAACGATTAAACAGAAAGTGGTGTTAGGGATAACCTTTGCCGTACTGGCATCCACCATCATTATGGGGGTTATTGCGCAGCGTCAGTCTCGAGCGGCCTTGCAGCATCAGCTGGTGGATGTTGAGTTACCGACTATGCTGGCACAAATCGGCGAGCAGATTGATCGTGAAGTGAGTACGTTACTGCAAGCGGCGAAACAATTGGCGCAAAATGAGTACATCAAGCAGGCGATCGTCTCAACCGATCGCGAGCCAGGCAGTGAAGCTCGTCTGGTTAAACAGCTCAACAATGTCGTCGGACAGTACCAGCTTAACGATGCATCGGTGGCGAACCGCGACACCGCTTATTACTGGAATCAGAACGGCTTTCTGCGTCAGCTGACCCGTGATCAGGATGGCTGGTTCTTTAACTTTACCTCGTCAGGCCAGGCCACCATGGTTAGCATGTTCCAGGAGCCGTCGACCGGTGAAGTGAAGATGTTCGCCAACTATCAGGACCTTTCCAGCAACAGTTTGTCCGGCCTGTCTAAATCGATGGATGACATGGTAAAGCTGCTCAACAGTTTCCAGATTGAGCAAACCGGCTTTGTGTTCCTGGCGGATGCCAAAGGCAAAGTACAGATTCATCGTCAAAAACAGCAGGCCAATGCCACGCTGCGATCTTTATACGGTGCACAGGCGGATGCATTGCTTAATCAATCCGGTTTTAATCTGATTCATGCTGATTATCAGGGGCAGCCGGTATTCGTTGCCAGCCTTTATATCCCGTCGATGGACTGGTTTGTGGTGGGTAATGTACCGGTTGAGGAAGTGTTTGCTGAACTCGACCAGATGACTCGTCGCATGCTGCTGATCACCTTCGGGGTGGCTGCGCTGTTTATTGGCCTGGGTTTTGTGCTCGCCAACAGTATCGTCAATCCGATTCGCCAACTGGCGCAGCGTTTTAGTGAACTCGGCCAGGGGGATGGCGATCTTTCCCAGCGTATCATCGTTGACGGCAATGACGAAATCGCTCAGCTATCTGCCGGTTTTAATGGCTTTATTGATAAGATTCATCACTCGATTAAAGAAGTGGCGTCGACCAGCAGTTCGCTGCAACAAGCCGCGCAGACGGTCTCTGACAAGGCCAGCACGACGCATGATAACAGTCAAATGCAGCGTGATCAGACCATTCAGGTGGTTGCTGCCATCAACCAGATGGGCGCGACGATTGCAGAGATCGCCTCTAACGCTGCGACTGCTGCCGATACCGCCAGCCAGGCATCGGATAACACCCGGGAAGGACGAGGTGTGGTGGCTCGCTCGAAAGATTCCATCAATCGCCTTGCAACCGATATTGAACAGACTGGTCGGGTGGTAGAAGAACTGGCGGCGACGACGCAGCAGATCGGCTCGATTCTGGATGTGATTCGTGACGTTTCCGAGCAGACCAATCTGCTGGCGCTGAATGCCGCGATTGAAGCCGCGCGTGCCGGTGAACAGGGACGTGGTTTTGCTGTGGTTGCCGATGAAGTCCGTAACCTGGCCAGTCGCACCGCTTCATCGACAGAGCAGATTCAGAAGATGATCGACAAGCTGCAAAGTGATGCCAAAAATGCAGTAACAGCGATGACGGCAGGCAAAGCATTGACATCGGAAAGTGTCGCTTCTTCCGATGAAGCGGTGCAGGTGCTGGTGGCAATTTCTGAACGGATTAACGATATTTCGGATCGTAATACCCAAGTAGCGACCGCCACCGAAGAGCAGTCGACCGTGGTCTACACCATTAACCAGAATATTGAAGAGATCAACGCGATTAATGAAGTAACCACAGGAACCGCGGAAGAGTTGGCTGCGGCCAGTCGCGATCTGAGTCAATTGTCTGCGCGTCTGGATAAGATGGTGGGCAGTTTTAAGCTCTAGAATCAGAGTGGCGAGTTAGGTACACTCTGGCTCAGTAATTAAAATCTTATTAGGTAAGCACGATGAGCGATTTTGAAAAAGAACTGGAGCTGATGGCTGAGGAAGCGGGCGAAGAACAAGAAGTCCCATTGCCAACGCTGGAAGAGCAAAAAGCGATTGCACAGGAACTGAAACAACTGGAAGCAGACGGCAAACTGACGCCGGAAGTTCTCGAGCAGTATTTCGGTAAATTTTTCTCGAAAAGTGACGCGCCGATTCACTAATTGTTCTGTTGAAACCAACCGTTCTTTCGAGAGCAACAGTTGTGTTGAGACTAACTGTTTTCTTGAGACTAACAGGTCTCTAGAGACAAATAGCTCGCGTACGCTTAAAATCTCGCAGCATGTTTTAAAGGCACCTGAATTCAGGTGCCTTTTTGTTATGTTTACACTATTCGTTTATGCCAAACCATTCACTTGTGTCAAAGCATTCGTTTAGGGCAAATCATTCGTTTAGGGTAAACCATTGGGCTTTAATGCGTCGACGCTTTGCTGCTGATTTCCTGCAATACGCTAAGCAGATTTTCGGTGGTCTGCGCGCCGGAGATCAGATGACGCTGATCGAGAATGATTGCCGGTACCGCCTGAATTCCGGCCTGCAGCCACTGCTGTTCGGTATTGGCAACCGTCTTTGCCCAGGACTCATCATGCAGGATCTGCCGGCACTGCCCCCTCTCTAGGCCGACCTGCTCAGCCAAGTCCAGCAATACCTCTTCATCATCCATTGCCTGACCACGGGTAAAGTAAGCGTCAAACAGCGCCATTTGCAATTCTGCCTGTTTGTGATGTTGATTCGCCCAAAGTAATAGCTGGTGGGCTTTGCGGGTGTTGTAGATACGCATGTCATCAAAAAATCGGAAAGTGAAACCGACTTCTTGACCTAAGCGCAGCAAAGTGTCCCGTGCCGCGATGCTTGATTGGGTCGATGTGCCGTACTTACGGGCCAGGTGCTCACGCAGATTTTCTCCGCCTTGTGGCAGGGTTGGATTGAGCTCAAAGGGGTGCCAGTGAATCTCCGCCCGGATTTGTCCGGACAGAATAGCCAGCGCCGCCTCCAGGCGCTTATAACCGATAATGCACCAGGGGCAGACAACGTCGGAGACGATATCAATTCGGACAGTGCGCATGTCAGGCTCCAGGTTTGTCTAAATATTGAACAACTAAGTATAGCTTTTGCATGGTTTTCTAACTTGGGAGTGAGTCAAACTTTAACCAAAGGGGAGCAAAATGGATGTCCTACGCCCTGACTCTCAACCGTAAATTATTCTCCAAAGGGGGATTTACCTATGTTTGGTCGATTTATAATCAGCGTCAATGTTAGCAAGCCGCCTTATTTATTTCGTATTCTTCGCTTGCTAAAGTAGAAGGAGTTTGGCTCATGAACAGTGTTCAACCGACCGATGTCATTTTACATGCCTTTGACTGGCCCTACGGTCTGGTCACTCAGCGGGCAGATCTTATTCGCCAGTCTGGCTACAAAGCGGTACTCGTCTCACCTCCGATGAAATCGTATCAAACTAAATCAGGTACGCCCTGGTGGCAGCGCTATCAGCCACAGGATTATCGCCTGATCGATAACCAGTTAGGCAATACCGAAGATTTTACTTTAATGATCAATACACTAAGCTCATTCGGCATCCTGGTGTATATCGATGTGGTCTTTAACCATATGGCCAATGAGTCGAAGCAACGATTCGATCTGCAATACCCGAGCAGCCAGGACATTAAGGCGTATCAAAAAAAACCGCGCTACTACCAGAAACAGCGACTATTCGGCGATCTGTCCGAGCCTTTATTTGAAGAGGATGATTTTGTTGAAGCGTTCGGGATTCTCGACTGGAAGGACAAATGGCAGGTACAGAATGGCCGCATTACCGGCGGGCCGCATGATCAGGGATTACCGACTTTGCGCGACAATCCTCATGTCGTAGAGCAGCAGAGAAACTATCTGCTGGCGATGAAGCAACTCGGGGTGAAGGGGTTTCGGATTGATGCCGCCAAACATATGACCATTGAGCATCTGAAAAAGGTCTGGAGTGAAGATATCACTCATGACGTGCACATTTTTGGGGAAATCATTACCGATGGTGGGGCAACCCATGAAGAATATCGTTTGTTCCTGCAACCCTATCTGGAGGAAACCTCTCTCGGTGCATACGATTTTCCGCTGTTTCAGACCATTTACACTGCGCTGCAGAAGCAAGGCTCCTTAACCGCGCTCATTGATCCTTACTGTTTTGGTGAGGCTCTGTCGAAAGAGCGGGCGATTACGTTTGCCATCACCCATGATATTCCCAACAACGATGTGTTTTCAGACCTGGTGATGTCGCCGCAGCGTGAAGCGCTGGCCTACAGCTACATCCTCGGCCGTGATGGCGGTGTGCCGCTGATTTACGCCGATTTGAATACCAGCGGCTTTTTGCTGGAAGATGACACGCCGCGCTGGGAGCACGCCTGGTGTGATCCAAAAATGGCGGCCAGAATTGCTTTTCACAATCAAATGCATGGGCTGCCAATGGTCCATCTGGAAGCTAACGATGATCTCTTGGTGTTCAGTCGCGGTGAGCGCGGCGTGGTGATCATAAACAAATCAGCCCGCACCCAGAGTATCGACCTGAACTGGCCGCAGACTCTGCTTGATCTGTTAAGTGGTCAGCAGTTTGAATCTGACGGCGAAAAAGTCACGATAGAAACGCCGGCGATGAGCAGCCGAATGTTGTGTTTAGCCAAGGCGCAGAGTTAGGCCATTAAGCTGAGGCTCTGTTTAAAACAGACGACTGGAACTGTGAGAGAAAAAAATAGCCGCGTCACAGGACGCGGCTGAATCTAAGACAGGGAGGGTTTGCCCCCGTACAGACGGGGCAATACGCCGATTAAACGACGTATTGGGTCGCAGTTTTGACAGAGGCTTGTTAATTTTTTTCATAATGTAAGATGCTTGCCAGAATCTGCCCGGTTTTCATCAATCACATATTGCTTCAACTATAATTGAGATGAATATCAACAAACGATAAAACAAAGCAATGGGTGTCGTATGAAAACTTTACCTATTATGGCACTCTGAGTGACTACGATCCTTTCACTGGGTTGTAAGTGGTAGTGTCAGATACGCATACTCTCTGCGGTGGGTAAGCGCCCAGCCGCGCTGAAGACAACGGCTCCGTCATTTGGCGGGGTCGTTTTGTTTTTGAGCTGGTGAGTTGAGCTTTTTCTTTATCTCAAATGCGCTTTCCCCATATCAATAGTATGGACTTAATCCACCAAAACCTGATTTATAGCAACTCTTACTCAGACAGAATCCGTACTATGGATTGCAATTGACTGCGTATATACCCATTCACACGCCAGTGCACCTGGTGCGCCGCATTCTGACTCTATCGGGTATAAGCGCATGGTTCCGGTTGGGCTGCCACTCAACGGTATTTTGACAGACAGTGAGATTCGCTATGGAAAATCTGGTCGGGCGTTTTCTGCGCTATGTGACTTATGACACTCAATCTAAACCAAAAAACCATCACTGCCCGAGTTCCACTGGTCAAAAAGCATTTGCCCTGATGCTGCACGATGAGTTACTGGAACTGGGCTTGAGCGAGGTGACGCTCGATCAGCATGGTTACGTGATGACCAAGCTGAAATCGAATGTGGATTATGCTGTTCCGGCGATTGGCTTTATCGCCCATATGGATACGGCGCCGGATGCGTCAGGCAAGAACATCAAGCCGCAAATTGTGGAAAATTATCAGGGCGGCGATATTGCCCTCGGGCGCGGCGATGAAGTGTTGTCGCCGATCCACTATCCGGAACTGCATCATTTGCACGGCTTTAACCTCATCACCACAGACGGAAAAACCTTACTCGGTGCGGATGATAAGGCCGGAGTCGCGGAGATCATCACCGCGTTAGCAGTGCTAATTGCTCATCCGGAGATTGAGCACGGTGACATCTGCGTCGCTTTCACCCCGGATGAGGAGATTGGCCGGGGTGCGCACCATTTTGATGTCAAAAAGTTTGGCGCGCAGTGGGCCTATACCGTTGATGGTGGCCCGGTCGGCGAACTGGAGTATGAGAACTTTCATGCCGCGACTGCATCGGTCATTTGTCACGGGGTCTGCGTTCATCCCGGCACGGCGAAAAACAAGCTGGTAAATGCGATGCAGATTGCAGCACGCTTTATCCTGATGATGCCGGAGCAGGAAACGCCGGAGCACACCGACGGCTATGAGGGCTTCTATCACCTTGCCGCGGCCAAAATGGCGGTCGCAAAGTCAGAACTCGATTACCTGTTGCGTGATTTTGAACGCGAAGGGCTGGAGGCTCGTAAGCGGTGCATGCAGGACATCGTGAGTACGCTCAACAGCCAACTGAAAAAAGGCCGGGTGGAGCTTATCATTCACGATTGCTATGCCAACATGAAAGAGAAAATAGCGCCGCATCCGCACATTATTGAACTGGCGCAAGCTGCGATGGAGGAGTGCGGTGTCGAGCCGCTGATCAAGCCGATTCGCGGTGGTACCGATGGCGCGCGTCTCTCCTTTATGGGCCTGCCGTGTCCGAACCTGTTTACCGGCGGTTATAACTTCCACGGGATTCATGAGTTTATTACCATCGAAGGTATGGAGCGGGCGGTTGAAGTGCTGGTTAAGCTGGCCCAGAAAACCGCCCAGCGTTATCAGAGTTAGCTTCCGTTACGAACGGTTATGAGTTACGAACGGTTATGAGCGACAACCGCGTTTAATCCTGCCTCATCAATGGTCTCACGCCGCGCCTTTTTGCCGCGGCGTTTTTATTGGCTGCCGGTCAGTGTCAGCGGCACAAACCGATCTGGTGAGCAAGTGAGCGGCTATGAATAAATATTGAGCATGAAGCTTGCCGTGTTTTGATAAAGTGCATAATTCCGGGTAACCAAGCCGACACTTGTGCGGCCATTGGGTATACTCTGGCGAGCTGTCAGTCAGGTTATTACTCATAATAATGGACGGGTTGCATAGAGTCACTGCGGCGGGACTTTAGGGTCCGAATCGATTATCAGGCCGCAGGTTCAGTGGACGCTCGGGCTAACGCCCGGCACCCACTGATGATAAGTTGGGCTGCTCATCAAGTCATGTAACAAGATAGGATTAGGGAATGGAGAAGCTTAACGTTATCGTTGAATATCTGCTCACACACAAATTGATATTCTCGGCCATTATTCTGGCGGTGATGATTTTGCTGCGTCGGGTGGCTTTGGCGCGCATCCGCGGCGATGGCGCTTTTCTCAGCGAGCATCAGCGTAAATGGATGTCGAGCACCAAAAACGGGACCTTTGTGGCGACCCTGTTTATATTGTTTGCCTTGTGGCAACCGGAAATCAGTGAATTTGCGCTTTCCGTTGCGGCAATTGCGGTGGCGATTGTGGTGGCGTCGAAAGAGATTATCTTGTGTTTCACCGGTTCAATCCAGCGTGCCAGTTCACGCTCATTTCGTATCGGCGACTGGATTGAAGTCGGCAAACTGAGCGGGGAAGTGATCGAACACAACATGATGGCGACTGTGATTCAGGAGATCGATTTGCAGAACGGGCGTTATCATTACACCGGTAAAACCGCCACCTTGCCGAACAGTATGTTTTTTACCTTTCCGGTCAAAAACCTCAACTTCATGAAGCGCTATGTATTCCACAATTTCAGTATTGTGGTGCCGGATTTCGTCAATCTGTATCCGCTGCTGCCGGCGCTTAATGCCCGGATTGAAGAGCACTTTGCGCACTTTATCGATGTGGCACGCCGCTATAATGCCATGATTGAAAAGCATGCCGGCGTTGATCTGCCGAGTGCTGACCCGCACATCGATATCACCTCCACCATGACCGGCGAGCAGGTGGTCAACGTGATGATTTTCTGTCCGACTGAGCGGGCCACCGATCTGGAGCAACTGATTCGGCGCGATTTTATGTATGAATATGAGCAGGCCTTTAGCCAGCCGGCTGATGTGGCATCGCCGTCCGAACCACAACCTGTGTCAGTTCAATAAGTGTGTTCTGTTCAGTAACCGTTTTTAGCGTAGTCACCGTTCTTACGCGGTAACGGCTCTTGCTCAATCAGTATGCTGTGTACAATAACGTAAGGGGGATAAGCGATTATCCCCCTTGTTGTATCTGCGTAATGGTGTTTCTGCACATTGCTGCTTGTGGGCATTGGCGCTGCTGGCCAATGGCACCAGACGTTACTGGCGCTTGATGTCGTGGGTTGTGGTGACTTCTATGCCCAGTCGTTTTGCCAGCCGGGTGAGGTTGGCTCTGTCCATTTGTAGCTGACGTCCTGCTTTGGCCCAGTTGAAGTCTGCCTGAGTCAGTGCTTCACTGATCAAGCGGCGCTGAAATTCATCGGTGGCCTCGCGCAGCCCCTGATTGAGAGGAAGCTCTCGCTCTGCCTGCACCGGACTCGTCTCAATCCGCGGATGCGTTGTGCCCTCGAGTAGTCCGATATCTTCAGTGCTTACGGTCACCAGCGGCTGCTGAGGATGACGCGCCCGCGCTTTGAGCGCCGCGCGGTTAATCACATGTTCCAATTCGCGCACGTTGCCGGGCCAGTTATAGCCGATGAGGTAACGCAGTGCCGCCTGCTGGATTTTCAACTGCACGATACCGAGCTTGCGGCGGGCGATTTCCAGCAGGTAGCCTGCGAGCAGCGTGATGTCGCCGTTGCGTTCACGCAGCGGCGGCACATAGATCGGATACACACTCAGACGGTGATATAAGTCGGCGCGAAAACGGCCCGCCTCGACTTCATGTTTCAGATCGCGGTTGGTGGCCGCCAGAATACGGACATCAATGGTTTGCACCTTATCCATGCCCACCGGCTGAATCTCATTATTTTGCAGCGCACGCAGAATCTTGCTCTGCGCTGCCAGCGGCAGCTCGCCGATTTCATCGAGGAATAGCGTTCCGCCGTTCGCCAGTGCGAACTTACCCATACGATCACGATCAGCACCGGTAAAGGCGCCTTTGACATGGCCAAACAACTCACTCTCGACCAGGTTTTCCGGAATGGCGGCACAGTTGACATAGATCAGCGGTTGGCGGCGGCGAGCTGACTGGTGATGGATGGTCCGCGCCACTAATTCTTTACCGACACCGGTCTCGCCATGGATAAGAATATTGAACTGGGAGGGGGCAACCACATCCAAATCGCTTTTCATCGCCTGCATTGCGCTGCTTTGACCAATCAGCTCGCTGCCGTCTCGTTCCCAGGCCTCTTCATTCAACTCTTCAAGACGCAGCTGAGTCTGCTTGGCTTGAGCTTCAAGCTGGGAAAAGGTCAGCGCCATTTTCAGGGTAGACGCCGCAATTGCCGACAATACTTCCAGACTGCGTTCAGGGATCCGTTCAAAGGCATTGGGAGTCAGGCTGTCCAGCGTCAGGACCCCGAGCAGGCTGTCACCAAATCGTAAAGGCAGCCCCATGCAGGAGTGCATTGGCAGATCGTCGTCATGATCGAGCAGCAGGCCGTCAAACGGGTCAGGTAGCGGACAATCGGCATTGAAGCGCACCGGAGCCGATGAATGACAGATTTGCTCCAGGCGTGGATGCTCCGCAATCAGAAAACGGCGTCCCATGGTGTCGCGGGTCAGACCTTGCATCGCGAGAGGGATCAAGGTCTCTTTTTGCAGTGACATCAGGGCTACGCAATCGCACTGAATGGTTTTTCGTACCGCATCCAGCAGACGGTTAAAACGGTCTTCATCATTGAGTCCGCTGGCGAGTCCGATGGTCATATCGACCAGGGTGGAAATGGAGAAATCCGGCATAAGCATGTCCGATGGTGTTTTTTGATATTGTAGTGTCAAAATGACATGAAATAAACGAGTTATTTTGACATTTTTATCGTGGCGATATTTCAATCAAATTTATGTTTTTCAGTGAGATAGAAAGTGGCATTGAACCTGCAATATCGGTTACAGAAGAATCGACGTCAGGTCTCAGGCCACACATTTACAGTGGTCAGCCCGCCTGACATTATCTCAAAAAATGGGGAACATCATTTTATGCTCAATGACCATACTATCGCGATTGTAAAAAGTACCATTCCACTGCTTGAATCCGCCGGCCCGGCTCTGACCCGCCATTTTTATCACCGTATGTTCAGCCATAATCCTGAGCTGCAGAATATTTTCAACATGACGCACCAAAAGACGGGCCGTCAGAGTGTGGCTTTGTTTGAAGCCATCGCAGCGTATGCCAAACACATCGACAGCCTGGAAGCCCTGAGCAGCGCGGTAGAACGCATTGCGCACAAGCACACCAGTTTCAATATCCAGCCGGATCATTACCAAATTGTCGGCCATCACCTGATTGAGACCCTGCGTGAACTGGCTCCGGAGGCGTTTACTGCTGAAGTTGAGCAAGCCTGGACCGATGCTTATTTGTTCCTGGCCAAAGTGTTTATCGATCGTGAAGGTGAACTGTATCTGCAGCGTAAACAGGCAGCCGGTGGCTGGCAGAATGCCCGTCCGTTTGTGGTCAGTGAGAAGCGGATTGAATCCGAGCTGGTCACCAGTTTTGTCCTGACGCCGCAAGATGGCCTGCCAGTGCTGGAGTACCTGCCAGGTCAGTACATTAGTATTGAAGTGACGCCGCTTGGTTCGGCCTACAAAGAGATTCGCCAGTATTCGTTGTCGCAGGCGAGTAATGGTCAAGACTATCGTATTTCGGTGAAACGTGAAGGCGCTGAGAGCGAGTTTGCGGGCCTGGTGTCGAATCACCTTCATGCTGCGGTGCAAGAAGGCGATATTGTTAACCTGTACGCTCCGGCGGGCGATTTCCATTATGTCGAACGTGAGCGTTCTGTGGTGCTGATTTCAGCGGGTGTCGGCGCGACTCCGATGCAGGCGATGCTGCAGACATTGGCTAAACAGGGTAAACAGGAAGTGACTTATCTGCATGCGTGTCATTCTCCCTCCCAGCACTCTTTTGTTGATGAAACCGCGACGCTGGTGGCTACCCAACAGTGGCAGCAACATATCTGGTATCTGCAAGGCGAGCAGGGCGAATCACGTCAGGGCCAGATGCAATTGACGGATGTTGAACTACCGTTGGCTGAGGGGGATTTCTACCTGTGTGGCCCGGTGGCGTTTATGCAAAATATCGTCGCGCAGCTGGGTCAGTTAGGGGTTAATCCGGAGCGCATCCACTATGAGATGTTCGGCCCGCACGCAACGCTGACGGCATAAAGCGCATCAAGCCAAAACATATAAACAAAAGGCCCGTGAAGGGCCTTTTTGCTGCTGCATACTATCCGCCAAGAGCAGAGGGGGGGCCTGCCGCTTATTCAGGCAGTGACTGCAACACATCAAAGGTCAGTTCATGACTGCCCAGGTCACCCTCGACAAACAAAGAGTGACCACTGATCATCACAGACAAGTCCATGGTGCGTTTTGGTTCGGCCGCCATTGCGCTGATCACTTCCGGATCGAAGCGCACGATCTCAGCCTGATGGTAACTGAGTTTACCTTTGTTCTGCTGCCACCAGATGTCAGATTTCACCTGATAAGTATATACCTTGGTTACCGCACTCTGACGTGTCACTTTTTTAACACGCTCTACGTCCGGCTCACCTAGCTCAATCCACAACAGGTTGTGGTCAGCCAGGTCTTTTTGCCAAATGTCCGGTTCAGCGGTGGTTGAGATGCCTTTGGTAAACTGTAAGTCCGGGTGAGCGTTGAGACAGAATGCCATCACGCGGGCCATCATACGCTCATTGGTTTCAGACGGGTGTAACGCTACAGTGAGGTTGAGAGTATCGTAGTGATCACGGTTGATGTCCGACAGGGAAAGGCGGAATTTATAGATAGTGGGTTTAAGTGCCATGAAAATGCTTACGTCAGAGAAAATGCTCAGGCCGAAGAACTTAACTTACGTCAGATAAAACGTACGTCAGATAAAACTGATGTCGGATAAAACAGGTACGTAAGCAACGAAGCCGGAGAAATTTTGCGAGTCCCAGAAACGAAAATAGCCAGCTCTGTGAGCTGGCTACTATATATTTGGTCAGTTCAATTACAGAACTTTGATGCTTTCAGCTTGTGGGCCTTTTTGGCCTTGAGTGATTACGAACTCAACTTTTTGACCTTCAGCTAGAGTGCGGAAACCGTCACCTTGGATTGCGCTGAAGTGAGCAAAAACGTCAGGACCGTTTTCTTGCTTGATAAAACCAAAACCTTTAGTTTCGTTGAACCATTTAACGGTACCAGTAACTGGAGTAGACATAGTGTAAATCCTAAATCAAAATTTAAATATCGCCGACATTGGCGCGGATAGCGTGGAAAAGTAGCTTGCTATGCGTACGACACTACGGGACTTACAAGTAATCCAACGAAACAATGTGTATACAAAGAACTTCATTTCTAGCTGCTATCGAGTCTAGAGTAATCCCGGGGGTTGTCAATCGAATCTTCACTCAACGACGACGCTTTTTCAGTTTTTATCAAATTTTTTGCTCTTCGTACGCTTTTTGTGCAATTGAGTATCTATTAAATGCAAAAAAAAGCGGCTTGAATGGCAGTGCAGATGATTGACTCAAAGAAAATTAGGCGCACAATACGCGACGAAATAGCTCATCATTTTGTCACCCAAGGAGGTATCAATGAGCCACTCAGCAAAACCGGTGCGCGGACATCAGTGTGCAGACACCGAGTTCGGACGCGGCACCATTAAAGACAACGCACTGAAAGCCGTCGTGACGAGTCAGTTATTCAGACAGCGAGTTGAGAAAGCGAAAAAGGGCAAAGGCAGCTTCAAACGTAGCATGAAACATAAAGGGAGAGAGACCTATTCCAATGCTGCTTAAGAGATGCATTCGACTAGGTTTTTTCCATCCCCCAGCTCTCTTCATAAACTGGTTTTTCATCATTAATAAAGAAAGGCGCTGTCAAAAACAGCGCCTTTCTTGCATTTTTTGCCCTTCCTGCCGCGTACCGGTTTTTTGTAATCATTTGTTACTGCGCAGACTCTGAGAGTCCTGATATGGGGGAATTGTGTCTTAATCAGTTTGCGGCCCCTGTTTTGCTGATGCCGTTCAGTAACGGCTTAAGTGTTGCCTTATTTTCGCAATCTCAGGTTACCGCAGCGCAATAGAGTTGGTTGTGGTCACATTTTCAGCAATGAAACAAAAATTTACAACCGTTAAAAGTTTGTATCAAAACGCACATTCAGACTCACCTTAGCCCTGTCAGGTGCTGCTATTACTACTTGAGTGGCGATTGAATTTTAACCCTCTTTTAACAAAGTTCGGGCGGTTAAACTTTGTACGCATTTTTACGATTTACGGCTACTTGCAATAAAAATCAGATCAGCGAAAATGCGCACAAAATGAGATTCCATTATTGAAAGTGTGCTTTTAAAGCAGAGGTAATCCTATGATAAAGCTGTTAGTGATCATGATGACATCGGTGTCAGCCGGCGTAGCGTCTGCTGATCATTTACATTCTTTTATGCTCGGCCTGTCAGTGGCAGCCCTGGCGGTAGGAAGCTGCTACTGGTTTGCGTTTCGTAGCACCCGTTTCCCGGAGCTTGCGCTGTTTTTGCTGATTTGCGGCTTACTGGCCAAAGTCGGTGTGACCATTCTTGGTGTTGCCTGGGGCATGTCGGCTCAGTTGATAACATCACCTATCGTGTTTGCGCTGTCTTATCTGTTCTTCTCGATTGTGGTCACCTACCTGTGGTTTACCTACCGCGACAGCATGACTAAAGCACCGGAGATCTCAGCGTAGTCAGGCCCTGTGCGCGGTAAACGACGGCGTAAATAGTGTGATTCGATAAAAAGAGGCTTCGGCCTCTTTTGCTATTTCTCCAGTTTAACTTTTACTCTTTTGTCTGTTCAGACAGCTTTATCTGAAGCGGGGATAGCGTCGTGGACGAGGTTTGAGGGATAAGTGATCTGAGGAGATAAAGTTCGACTATAGTTCTACAGCCACAGCGCTGTATTGTTAATACACTGAGCTAATACACTGAGCGCTAAATAGTAAGGAAAGGGCGGACGTATGGAAACCACACTGTTTTGGATTGAAAAAGCCGTTTTAGTGGCCGGGATTATATTTGTACTGACCGGGATTACTCAGTACGGCAAGCGCAGTCATGACTGGAAAGGCGTTGTGACGATGTTTTACAAGCGCATTCCGATGACGGTGGCAGAGTATAAATGGTATCGCCTCGGCATTGCGATGGTGGTGTTTGCTGTGGTGCTGCGCATCATTGTACTGACCCTGTGGCCGGGGTACTGAATTCCCTGCTTCGTAACACGGATGATCTCTTACCCGGCTCGCACATTAACCGCACGCGGGGCGGATTAATCCCGCCGCTAATTTGAGCGAACAGTCGAGTTATCAATAAGTAAGCCTAATATTCTGGCTTGCGGGGCAAAAATGGGTATACACTCACTGTTACACCCACATCAGCACGGACGGTCACTGTATGTCGTATTCCATACTCATTTGTGATGACTCGGCCCTGGCCAGAAAGCAGATGGCGCGCTCGCTGCCCGCCGCCTTAAACGCCGATATCACCTTTGCTACTCACGGTCTGGAAGCGCTTGCGCTGCTGGAGCAAAATTCCTATCAGCTGATGTTCCTTGATTTGACCATGCCAGAGTTGGACGGCTTTGGCACGCTTGAAGCCATGCAGTCAAACAATGACTCGACGCCGGTCGTGGTGGTTTCCGGTGATATTCAGCCCAAGGCCAGAGAACGGGTCATTGCGCTGGGGGCGAAAGCCTTTATCCAAAAGCCAATCAGTCAAACCGATCTTAATGCGGTGATTCGCGAGATTCTTGAGCCGCCGACTCAACCGAGATTGGTGACGCCGATCAGCATCGAACTGCCGGTTTTGCGCCGCCGTGACATTTATATGGAAGTGGCTAACGTTTCCATTGGTCGCGCTGCCGATGCGCTGGCACGTCATTTCGATGTGTTTGTCCAGCTACCGTTGCCTAACGTCAATATCTTTGAAGTGAGCGAATTGCATATGGCGCTGCGTGATCTGGCTGACAACAGTCAGGTTTCGGGGGTATGCCAGGGATTCAGCGGTGAGGGGATTGCAGGTGAAGCTTTAGTGCTGCTCAGTGATTCCAGCGTGTCGGATCTGAAAAAACTGATGCAGGTTCCGGCAGAAAGTGTCGAGCTGGAAGAGCTCGAGCTGCTGATGGATGTTTCCAATATTCTGGTCGGCTCGTTTCTTAATGGCCTTGGTGAACAGGCGGAAGTACGCTTTTTCCAGAGTGCGCCGGTATTACTTGGCCAACATATTTCGATCGATTCGATCATTGAATCTACCGCAGGATCGTTTAAGAAAACCATGACCTTTGAAGTGAGTTACAACATTGAAGGCACCTCAATTCGCTGCGATCTGCTATTTATGTTTGTGGATGAGTCACTGCCGCTGCTGGATCACAAACTGGCTTACCTGATGGAGGACTTCTGATGCTGACTTTACCGGCTGAATTTGAGCAGTTCCACTGGATGGTGGACATGGTGCAGAACGTAGACATGGGGCTGGTGGTTCTCGATCGTGATTACAATGTGCAGGTATGGAACGGGTTTATGACCCACCACAGCGGCAAGCAGGCCCATGATGCCATCGGACAGTCGTTGTTTACCCTGTTTCCTGAAATCCCGCCGGAGTGGTTCAAGCTTAAAACCAAGCCGGTGTACGATCTGGGTTGCCGCAGCTTTATCACCTGGCAACAGCGCCCTTATCTGTTTAAATGTCGTAACGTCCGTCCGGTGACCCAGCAGGCGGAGTTCATGTATCAGAACATTACGCTCAATCCGATGCGCACGCCGACCGGCAAAGTGAACTCACTGTTTTTGTCGGTGCAGGACGCAACCGCTGAAGCGCTGATGACGCTGCAAAGCCAGTGAGCGCCTGGTAAACAAACAACTCACCACGCAAAAATGGTGCAAAGCCAAGGAAGCCCTTGGCTTTTTTGCATACACTTTAAGCTCAGTTGCTGCCGCGGGATCCCCATTATCCTGCAAGGAGAAGAACCATGCCGTTACCCAAAGTCTTCTACACTGCCGAACAAGTCAAACAAGGTGAAGCCATGGCTGCGAAAACCATAGGGCTGGAGATGTTCAGCCTGATGGAACGCGCAGGCCAGGCGGCTTTTACCGTCGCTTATGCTCAGTATCCGGGCGCTCATCACTGGCTGGTGTGTTGCGGCGGAGGCAATAATGGCGGAGATGGTTACATTGTCGCGTGTCTGGCACGTTCACTCGGCGTGCAGGTGACGGTGTGGCAATATGGCGACCCAGAGCAACTGCGCGGCGATGCACTATCGGCGTACTATCACTGGTTGGATCATGGCGGTGAGGTCTATCCGATTGACGATGAAGTGCCAAGGGATGTCGATCTGATCATTGATGCCTTGCTTGGCACCGGATTAAGCGGCACAGTGCGCGAGCCGTTGCAACAGTTGATTGATACGCTGAATCGCAGTCCGGCACCCATTGTCGCGATCGACGTGCCATCCGGCTTATGTGCCAACACCGGTTCGGTGCTGGGCGCATCGATTCGGGCCACCCATACGGTGAGTTTTATCGGTCTCAAACAAGGGTTGGTGACGGGTAAAGCGCGTAACTATGTCGGCGATCTTAATTTTGCCGGACTGGGGGTGGAAGAGACGTTCAATTCGCAAAATACGCCGACTTTACAGGCCATCGACCCTAAGTCGATCAAACAGCTCCTGACCAAGCGTGAACCGAGTTCTCATAAAGGCAGCCATGGAAAGGCATTGATTATCGGTGGCAATGAAGGTTTGGGCGGGGCAGCGATTCTGTCTGCCAAAGCGTGCGCGCGCTGTGGCGCCGGTTTAACCGCGACTCTGATGCACGCCAGTAATATCATGGCTATGCTGGCTGCCTGTCCGGAAATCATGGCTGCCGGCTGGAATGAAATGTCATTCATCGATGAGCGGTTGCAGTGGTGCGATGTGATTGCTGTCGGGCCTGGTTTGGGCCGTAATGATACCGCGCGTCATATCATGCAGCATGTCGAAAGAAGTGAAAAGCCCAAAGTACTGGATGCCGATGCGCTGCATTTTCTCGCATTGTCCGGTGGGTTTGACGCCCAGCGCATCATTACGCCGCATCCGGCGGAAGCGGCAAAACTACTCGATTGTAAAGTCAGCCAGATAGAAGCGGATCGCTTTAGTGCGGTCAAAGCTCTGTATAAGAAATTCGGTGGTGTGATTGTGCTCAAAGGTGCCGGTACTCTGGTGTATGACGGCCAGCAGACCTATGTGTGCCTGGCCGGTAATCCGGGCATGGCAACCGGTGGCATGGGGGATGTGTTAACTGGCATCATCGCATCTTTATTGGCTCAGGGCCTGAGCCTGACTGATGCGGCGAAGCTTGGTGTGCAGATCCACAGCATGGCGGCAGACATGAACGCCAAGGAATTTGGCGAGCGCGGGTTGCTCGCCAGTGATCTGTTCAGCTATCTGCGTCAGTTGGTTAACTAATTCAGTTGGTTAACTAGGTCCGTTAGTTAACTGGGTCCGTTAGTTAACTAGGTCCGTTGGTGAAATAAGTCCGTTGGTGAAATAAGTCAGTTGTTCAACTCAGGGGCTGATCAGATTGAGATAATACTCAGTTAACCAGTTCGTTGCCGGATGTGCTGCCTTGCTCGAATGCCAGCACATTGTTGAGTGTGGTTTCGGCAATATTGTGCAGCGCATCTTCGGTCAGAAATGCCTGGTGGCCGGTAAACATCACATTGTGGCACGCCGACAAACGGCGGAAAACGTCATCGACAATGACATCGTTGGACTTGTCCTGGAAGAACAGATCTTTTTCGTTGTCATACACATCCAGGCCAAGCGCGCCGATACGGCCACGTTTCAGCGCTTCGATGGCGGCCACTGAGTCCAGCAGCTCACCACGACTGGTGTTGATGATCATCACGCCGTCTTTCATCTGATTGAATGCAGCTTCATCCAGCAGGTGGTAGTTCTCTTTGCTCATCGGGCAGTGCAGCGTAATGATGTCACTGTTGCTGAACAGTTCTGGCAGGCTGACATACTTGGCCCCTAGTTCAATGGCAACCGGGTTTTGGTACGGGTCAAAGCAGAGAATATTCATCCCCAGACCTTTCAGAATACGCATCGCAGCCACGCCAATTTTACCCGAGCCAATTACGCCGACCGTTTTACCGTAAAAGTTAAAGCCAACCAGACCTTCTAGGGAGAAGTTGGCATCGCGGGTGCGTTGGTACGCTTTATGGTAACGACGGTTAAGGCACATCATCAGACCGATAGCGTGCTCGGCAACGGCTTCCGGAGAGTAGGCTGGTACACGCACAACCTGCATGCCGAGACGTTTGGCCGCATCGAGATCAACTTTGTCGAAACCGGCGCAGCGCATAGCAATCAGGCGGGTACCACCGTCATACAATTTAGTGAGAACCTCCTCACCTAGATCGTCGTTGACAAACGCACAGACCACTTTGCAATTCTGCGCCATCTGGGCAGTTTTCTCGGTAAGACGGAAATCGTGAAAGTGCAGCGTAAATTTATCGTTATCAACGATTTTACGAAATGAGGTTTCGTCGTAAGTTTTCGCGCTGAAAAAAGCGATATCAATCATAACAGTCTCCTTAAATAAGACCTGACTTCAATTAATTATCGCTATAGTTAAACGGATACGGCAAAAAATAAACCACATCTTTTCTAAGAGAATAAGGTGAGCGCAATGTGTGTGCTTTTTGCTCACCTTGGGTGATGTCTGTGCTACAGGCGAAGGCGGGCACCGACCGATACCGAGGTGCTGTCATAACCATGTTCCAGATCCTGATACGTGATTTCAGCACTGAGCTGTACATTCGGATTATTTGGCATCTGGATACGCGCCCCGGCACTGACATAAGGATTCACTCCGGAGTGGGTGGTCGATGTACTCGGACTGGCCGAGACGTTTTCCTCTTTCAGCTCGGTATAAGCGGCGCCGCCACGGGCAAACACAGTGGCAAACGAGCTGAAAGGCAATTCGACCCGGGCACCGGCCGAATAACTGTCATATTTAGTTTCGATGGCATTGCCGTTGCCATCGCGTAATTTCGCTTTGTTCGATAAAGTGCCGTTATAGCCTAAATCCACTGCCACAAAGCTAGTGATGTAGTAACTGTAACCGAGTGAGGTTGTCAGCACTTCATCGCTGCTGTAGCCGTTGTCGAGGTCGGTATAGCCGACATCGGCACTGAACTGGTGCTCGCCCACAGCGGCGGCCAACGGTGACAAAGCCGAACACACTGTGCCCAGCACCACTGCGGTTATCCATCTGCTATTCATCGTTATTCTCCCGGAGAACGCTCATTATTGTTGTTGATTCATAAATGAGTTGGCCCGCAGTCAGCACACTTCAACTAGCACGTTGAAAGTTCAGGGCCCAGCACTCATTTCGTCGGTTTTGGACTCAGGTCAGCCATCAATCACATCTTTGTAAACATAGAAGAAATTAGCCGAGGGAGCTGCGTTTGATGAATAAAACGCCGATCAAGGTAGCAAAAATCATTATCAACAAGAGCAAATAAGTAACGAAAAAGCGTCGGGATTTGTAAGTGATGGTAAGGTGTTTAATCGTTGACCAGGTGGATGTATAAGCAGGGTGTTTAGTAACTTACTGTATTTTATCAATAAATAATTTTGATGAGATAAAATGGGACTCTGTGCGGGGGAGCAGGTATGGAATCTTTGCCAGCGTAACACAAAAAAATGTCAAATATCAGACTTGCCGGAAAGAAATCACGGCCTATAATGCTGAAAACCGGAGCGTCTGCCAACGCTCCGGTTTTTTTGTGTCCGCAAAGTACTCAAGTCTGCCAACCTGGGTACTACGCATTCTGCAAAAGAGACACAATTTGTGAATCAATCAAGGAATTACATAATGCGCATCGAACAAGAACTTAAGTTAGGTTTCAAAGATGTCCTGTTTCGCCCGAAACGTTCAACCTTAAAAAGCCGTTCTCAAGTAAATTTAACCCGCGAGTTTACCTTCAAGCATAGTGGCCGTCAATGGGCGGGTGTACCTGTTATCGCCGCCAACATGGATTCGGTCGGTAGCTTTGGGATGGCGCACGCGCTGGCTAAACACGGCGTGATGACTGCTGTGCATAAACACTACACAGTGGAAGACTGGGCGGAGTTTGTTAAAGACGCTGATACGGACACGCTGAACCATGTGATGGTATCGACCGGTACCTCAGAAGCGGATTTTAAAAAGACGCAGGACATCATGGCATTGAGCGATGAACTGATTTTCATCTGTATCGATATTGCCAACGGTTACTCAGAGCACCTGGTGGATTACGTACAACGCGTGCGCGCCGAATTCCCCGACAAAGTGATTTCAGCCGGTAACGTGGTGACGGGCGATATGGTCGAAGAGCTGATCCTGGCCGGTGCTGACATCGTTAAAGTGGGCATAGGCCCGGGTTCGGTGTGCACCACACGCGTGAAAACCGGTGTTGGTTACCCACAACTCTCTGCCATTATTGAATGTGCTGATGCCGCGCATGGTCTGGGTGGCCGTATCATCGGTGACGGCGGCTGTTCATGCCCGGGCGATGTTGCCAAAGCTTTCGGCGGCGGCGCGGATTTCGTGATGCTGGGCGGCATGCTGGCTGCACATGAAGAGTCGGGTGGTGAACTGGTTTCCGTCGACGGCGAAACCTTCATGAAGTTCTACGGCATGTCTTCTAAGAGCGCGATGGACAAGCATTCCGGCGGCGTTGCCGGTTACCGCGCAGCTGAAGGAAAAACCGTACTATTGCCGTACCGCGGCCCGGTTGAAAACACCATTCAGGACATCCTGGGTGGCGTGCGCTCAACCTGCACCTACGTAGGCGCATCAGAGCTTCGCGAGCTAACCAAGCGCACTACATTCATCCGTGTGCAAGAGCAAGAGAACAACGTCTACGGTAAAGAGTAATCCGATAATACATCGGAAATATCGAACTAATGAGAGCCGCTTTTTAGCGGCTCTTTTTTACGTCAAAAATGGAAAGTGGCTAGTGAAAGTATGGCTCAACGCCAATGATGTACTAGCTAATCTACCTAGATTTTACCCATTTTCAGTAAATACTTGTACCCGCATTCCTATTGAGTTCGTCACTGTACACGTAACCGTATTTATCCATCAAATCAAAAGTGTGATAAGTCCATCCTGCTGCAAATGCTACGCCGATGAGGATGAAATATACGGATATCCTGTTAACTCTTGATATCATTTTGGATGAGTATATTTCATCAAACCTTTTCCCGTACCAAATGGTTTTAGGGAAAAGAACTACCGCACAGAGAACTGCACCGAGCCCACCAATCGGCACCAACAATACAACAGGTGAGAACGTCACCACATGCTTATGATTCAACAAATCTAAGTAATCTTGCAATGCGGTATAAGATATAAAGAACCAACCGCCGACCATAAGTAATAGTAAGCAAGCGCCTGCAATTCTCACTTTAGTTTGCTGTGGCATTTTCAAGCTCCGTTATTATTAGAGTCCGATTTTTCCATTGCTGCGTATATAAGAACTCGCTTAACCCAAAGGAAACAAGGGGCAATAAGCCCCTTGAGTGTAAATGTATTCTAAATATGTCAGTATTGCGGCAGCTTAACATAGATTAGATGTATCCCTGTCGGTGTGATTCGCGTGAGATCTCGACTATACACATATCCATATTTTTCTAGTAAGTCGAGGGAGTAGTATGTCCAGCCAGCAGCAAATGCCACTCCGATTAAGGCAAACCAAATACAAACTTTGTTTGCCAGTATAAATTGACGCTGAGTATAGAGCTCGTTCATCTTCTTCCCTGAATAAAGCACCTTTGGCAGCATCATCAAGACACAAGCAATTGCGCCGAATCCCCCTAAAGGAACCCAAAGCGTAAGAATCGATACTTGCACTACGTCCGCACGATTGATTATATCCCTATAATCACTGTAAACACCGTAGGTACACACTGCCCAAACCCCAAACGCAACGCCAAACAGAAATAAGCAAGCTAATCGAACCTTAACTCCCAGTGACACTCTTTAATTCCTCCACAATTGAATCACGCACTCTGTATTCACCCCAAAGATATTCAATACCTAAGTAAGCGATCATTACAAATATCGCTCCCGCTAGAATTGGAGCGCTCGCATAAGCAGCGGAAAATAACATAGCTTCACCGGCACCATACTGAACCAATGCTTTAAACATGTCGCTACCAACATTCCCGAACCAATCCACAAGGTGATAGTCATTGTTAAATACCAGTTCGGTGGTAGCGATTCCTGACGATACAAAGAACGTGACAACGCCGGCACCTTTGAAGTTGTCCGAGCGAGATTGAGGACTAAAACCAGCTTGCATCGATTTAAAAGAGTTCAATGGATATTTTTTACCATTCATATTGATTCGAGTTTCGTTCACAAACGCATGCTTGAGCACTTTTCCGTTATTGTCGGTACCGTTAAACGCAATGAACGTCTTACCTTTACTTTCGATTAAATCGGCTTTGATACCCATGTCGCCAAACTGTTTAGCAATAGAATGGGCGTTAAACATTGGTTCTGTATGGTTGAACCAAGATTTTGCCGTATTGATGCTTGCGGCGATCGCCGCGACATCATGTCCAGATTCGAACCAAAGGTTATGCAGAACTTTATGCGCATCTTTTAAATCAGTAATGAGAACATGTTGATGATTCTTAGCCATTTCCTCTTGTAGTGAACACTGTGAAGTCATGGTATCCCGAAGAGAGTCATCCAGAACTTGTGAAGGGCTTCGCCGAGAAAGTACATCTGCTCGATGGGCAGCGTAGCGGTCTTCATTTGCCTGAACATAGCTCCAGCTCTCATCCGACTGGCGATAATTCTCTTGTACTTGTTGTAGATATTTTTCTTTCGGGGACAGCTTAGGCGCGGCCTTTTCAGGTAACGTATCTCCTTCTATCCAGCGCATATTGGTACGGCTCATATCCGTCATTTTTCAGTCTCTTACATCCATCATCAGTGCATCATAAAGGTAAATACTGCTAGGCAAAAATTTGCCCGATCGGTGTGACCTGTCTGAGTTAAATATGCAACCGATTGTAATTTGGCTAGTCTTGTTTCAACTAACGAGCCCGATGGAATATGGACAAATATCACAAAAAGTGTGGAAAACTCCGCCGTTGGTGTCGCAAATCTTAATGCTCAGAAAAAATTAACCAAGCTTTGGGTAAGCACATCCGTCCCCAGTTTCATCATCAAGCATTATCTATTTTATCGACAGTTTTTTAACGAAGTGAGCAGACAATATCAAATCGCTAACTCTCGATCGTCTCAACATACCCCGTCAATAAGCGTCAAGTATCCAATTAGTGGCGTAGATGGTGATAATGATCAGAAGGGTCAGAATGACTGGAATGGCGAGCATCTTGGCCAACTTTTTCTTGAAGCTTTGTGGTTCAAATACCACGCCTTCTGCTTCTTTTACCCGTCGATCTTCATCAAAATGCCATTTAATCGCAAAGTAAGCGCCAATCGCTGTCACAATGATCTTAAGTGCGCCTGCAAAGTAAGGAAAGAAGTTAAACCAACCGTTGCTCATTATCTATCTCCATCAAATTCAATATCTACTTACGTTAGAAAAACCAAAGGCTTATGTTTATCTGGCTTAATACCCATTTGGTATGATTTGTTTTATTTTGC
Source organism: Vibrio sp. ABG19 (assembly GCF_029962385.1). Lineage (NCBI taxonomy): Bacteria > Pseudomonadati > Pseudomonadota > Gammaproteobacteria > Vibrionales > Vibrionaceae > Vibrio > Vibrio sp. ABG19. The sequence goes on from NZ_CP071707.1 coordinate 714,879, forward strand.
TGTTTTTCCGCCATGCTAAAAGGTTTGCCGGTCTTGATGTAGATACAGAATGTAATTTTAAACATATAACAGTTGTTTGATTAAACTGTTTATCATTCTCTTGGCTGAGATAAATATAATGCCGCGTGTCCGTTTATCAAGCGCCGACATTGGCACATCAGAGCTTTGATTACGATTAAGCGCACGACATTCATCCGTGTACAAGCGCAAAATAACAACGTGTAAAGTAAAGAGTGATTTGGCTGGTATTGGAGAGTGTGAATGATGAGAGCGGCGTAGCGGCTCTTTTTACACCGACAATGATATGTCGTTAGTTTTGGGGAGGTTTACTGTGGCAGAAATGCTTCGGATAAGGTTTATATCGTGTTTGGTATTGGCTCGGTCACACACTGATTGGCGCACAAAACCCCCGGAATCAAGCGAAAAACCGGGGATGGAGATAGAAGCCTCGCAAGCTCAATGGAAGGGTTAAGATTTCAGTCCGGCTGCGGTCATCAGCAGGCGAAACCCAATGGATACTGCACCAAGGGCAGCGATACTGGCGGCCCAGATGACCAGCATCCAGCCCCACTGTTGGAGATTCTTTTTCATCTTTTCCCCTGCTGTTATGTTAGTGATAGGTTTCATCTTCGTTGACCTTGCCGGCGAAGACGTAATAGCTCCAGAAGGTGTAGGCGAGGATAACCGGAATGATCATAGCGGCACCAACCAGCATAAAGCTTTGGCTCTTGTGGGGAGCCGCAGCCTGCCAGATGGTGATGTTGGGCGGAATGATATTCGGCCAGATACTGATCCCCAGTCCTGCAAAGCCAAGCAACACGATGAGCAGCGCCATGATAAACGGGCTGCGTTCACGGCGGTTACGCACGGATTTAGCCAGTTTGAGGCACACCAGGGCGGTAATTAGCGGTACCGGTAGCAGGTAATAGAGGTTCGGCAGTGAGAACCAGCGCTCGGCAATCGAAGGATAAGCCAGTGGCGTCCAAATACTTACCATTACCAGAGCTGCGATCATTGTAAGCAGTGTTTTGTAGCTCAGCCTATACAGGATGTGCTGTAACTCTCCTTCGGTTTTCATGATCAGCCAGGTGGCGCCGAGCAGGGCATAGGTCGCGAGCAAGCCCAGGCCGCAGAGCAGCGGGAAAGGCGTCAGCCAGTCGAGCTGACCACCAATGAACACCCGGTTTTGGACATCAAAGCCCTGAATCACCGCACCGACGACTATACCCTGGCAGAAGGTGGCTAAAACAGAGCCGGCCATAAACGAGCGATCCCAGAATTGCAGATGGTTGGGCAGGGCCTTAAAGCGGAACTCAAACGCCACACCACGGAAGATCAACGCGATCAGCATCAGGGTTAATGGGATGGTCAGGGCTTCGCTGATCACCGCATAAGCGAGCGGGAATGCGCCATACAACGCCGCGCCGCCCAGCACCAGCCAAGTTTCATTGCCGTCCCAGACAGGGGCAACGCTGTTGACCATCATGTCTTTATGTTTGTGATGCCTGATGAAGGGCATCAGAATGCCGATGCCGAGATCAAAGCCGTCCATCACAATATACATCAGGGTGGCGAAGACAATGATCGCGAACCAAATCACGGATAAGTCAAATTGCATAGTGTTTACCTCAAGCGTTCTCTGCGGGCGTTAAATACGACCTGAAATGGTGCTGATCTCATGCATGTCGTCAGGCTCAGGCAGATCGGGGCCTTGCTTGATCTGATGGATCATGTAGTAGTAACCAAAGCCGAACACGGCGCTGTAGATCACCAGAAAAGCTATCAGGCTGATGCTCATCTGCAATTCGCCGTGTGCCGAGACGGCATCGGTGGTTTTTTGCAGCCCGTACACCACCCAGGGCTGGCGGCCGATTTCGGTGGTGAACCAGCCGGCGAGAATCGCGATAAGACCAGCCGGTCCCATCACAACAGAAAATTTCAGGAACCAGCGGGTGGAGTAGAGCGCGTTTTTGCGTCGTAACCACAGGCTGTAAACGCCTTGCAGGATCATTAGCATCCCGAGCGCGACCATGAGGCGAAACGACCAGAAAATGACCGGTGAATACGGGCGTTCATCAATAGGAAAGTCTTGCAGCGCCGGGATCGGCTCGCTCAGGCTGTGACGCAGGATCAGGCTACCGAGTAGCGGGATCTCTAACGCGTAGTCGGTCCGTTCCTGCTCCATGTTCGGCAGACCAAACAGGATCAATGGTGTAGGTTCACCATTAGCATTGGACCAGTGGCCTTCAATCGCCGCAATTTTGGCTGGCTGATATTGCAGAGTGTTCAATCCATGTACGTCACCAATCAGCGCCTGCAGCGGGGCAACAATCACCAGCATGCCCAGTGACATTGAGAACATCCTCTTCACTGCTGGCGTACGGCAGTTGTTGAGCAGATGCCAGGCGGCAGCGGAGCCGACAAATAGCGCGGTACTCAGAAATGCCGCAATACCCATGTGCGCTAAACGGTAAGGGAAGGACGGGTTGAAGATGATGGCAAACCAATCAGCCGGCACGGCGCGGCCATCAACCAGATCAAAGCCTTGCGGGGTATGCATCCAGCTGTTGGAGGCTAAGATCCAGAAGGTCGAGATAATGGTACCTAGTGCAACCATGCAAGTGGCGAAGAAATGCAGTTTTTCGCCAACCCGGTGCCAGCCAAATAGCATAACGCCCAAAAAGCCCGCTTCCAGGAAGAACGCGGTTAACACTTCATAAGTCAGTAGCGGGCCGGTGATGCTGCCAGCGAAATCGGCAAAACCACTCCAGTTCGTGCCGAACTGATAAGCCATGACCAGGCCCGATACCACGCCCATGCCGAAGTTAACGGCAAAAATTTTCGACCAGAAGTGGTACAGCGTTTTGTATTCCGGCTGACGGCTTTTGAGCCATAGTCCTTCCAGAACCGCGAGATAGGTTGCGAGTCCGATGGTGATGGCGGGAAAAATAATGTGAAAAGACACAGTAAAAGCAAACTGTATCCGGGCAAGCATAAATGCGTCGAGACCGAACATAAAATTCCTTCGAGCTTAATTATTGTGTTGGGTAAGCTAGGGTAAAAGCTTGTGCCAGGAGCGGGTAGATACAGAACGGAGCGATTAAGGTATAACAGTTTTAAAGTTGTTGTGTTATTGTTTTTACCAGTTAGCGTAAACAGGTGGCAGCATTGGCGAAGTATCAGGATTTAGTAGAGCAGTTAAAACGGCAAATTCAGTCGGGTGTGTGGCGGGCGGGGGACAAGCTGCCGTCACTGCGTAAGCAGGCTGAGCACAGTGGTCTGAGCCTGATGACGGTGTTGCACGCTTACCAGTTACTTGAATCGCAGGGTTGGCTCATTTCTCAGGCACGGTCGGGGTATAAAGTCGCGCCGCGTTTGGTGACCAGTGAGCTTCATCCCGTGCCTGCCGCGGTGTCTGGTACTGAACAGGTCGATATCAACGAGTTTATCTTTGATGTGCTGCAGGCGGGTAAAAATCCGCACATGGTTAATTTTGGTTTTGCCTACCCTGATCCTGGTTTATATCCGCGTTACCACGTCACCCGCGCTTTGGCTGCGGCGGCGCGCAGTATGCCGGTGTCCAACTCTTTTGATAATCTGCCGCCGGGTAATCAAGAGCTGCGAACGCTGATTGCTAAGCGCTATGCGGCCAAAGGGATTGCCGTGGCGCCGGATGAAATTGTTATCACCGCCGGCGCGCTGGAAGCGCTTAATCTCAGTTTGCAGGCTTGCACCCGGCCCGGTGACTGGGTGGTGGTGGAGTCGCCAACCTTTTACGGCGCGCTGCAGTCACTGCAACGCCTCGGTTTGAAAGCGTTGTCGGTCCGCACAGACCCGCAAACCGGTATTGACCTGGACTCGCTGGAAAGAGCACTCCAATCGCATGATGTGAAAGCGTGCTGGCTGATGTCGAATCATCAGAATCCGCTCGGTTTCACCCTGAGCAATGATAAAAAGCAGCGTATTGTTGAGCGGCTGCAGCGTTATCAGGTTGCATTGATTGAAGATGATGTATACAGCGAGTTGTATCATGGCAATGAGCCGCTTACCGCGATGCGCACGTTCGATAACAGCGGTAACACCATGCTGTGCTCATCATTTTCTAAATCGCTGGTGGCTGGGCTGCGTATCGGCTGGGTCGCAGCTGGCAAGCGTGCTGTTGAGATTCAAAAGCTGCAACTGATGAGTACGCTCGCAACCAGTGCGCCAATCCAGAGAACGCTGGTGCATTACCTGACCAGCCGAAATTATGAATCGCACCTCAGGCAACTGCGCAAAAAGCTGCATGATCGCAAAGCGAAAATGGCGCAACTGCTGAGCTCGCTATTGCCGGATGAGGTAAAAGTGCTCAACCAGGGCGGTGGGTATTTTCTGTGGCTGGAGCTGCCCAAACGCATCGATGCGATGGTTATCTATCAGGCGCTGCTCCGTGACAATGTTAGTATTGCGCCGGGCAAAATGTTCGCCCTGACCGATGAGTTCAATCACTGCATTCGCTTAAATGCGTCATTTGAGCTCGATCAGCCACGCAAGCAGGCTCTGAAGCTCCTGTGCGAGCGAATCGCGGCGCAGATTCAAGAGTAGTCTGGTGAGCGTCTATTCGCGATGATTCGGTCCGGCACTCATTCTCGTTAGTGTCAGAGATGTCTTTAACAAGTCTGCTTATTCTGAATGACGGCTCGCCGGCTAGATGAAGTGACTAAACTGCGGCTAAATAATCGCCATTTTTCAATGGTTGGAATATGTTATGAAGAATTATCCTTTGATAAATGTGTATAACTCTTCATTATCCCTATTTCTTACAGTTGGCAGCCGTTGCTACTGTAGATCACTTAAAATAACAAAGACGTGGATGTATATTGATGAAGTTACAATTTATTAAGCAGGGAGTTCGCGGCGCACTGGCGTCAGCGGTGACGATTGTTACTCTTTTTTCTTCTGCCAATGCGATGGCGACTGAGCCGGCGTTGGAAGGCATTTTAAAATCAGGCGAACTGAAGTTTTGTTTTGAATCGGGTTATATCCCGTTTGAAATGACAGACAAGAATGGTCGTTATGTTGGCTTTGATCTTGATCTGGCCAAGCATATGGCTCGTTCAATGAATGTGAAGTTTGTGCCGGTCAATACCGCGTGGGACGGGATTGTGCCTGCGCTGAAAACGGGTAAATGTGATTTTATCGGTGGGATGACCATTACCGCGGAGCGTAACCTGAGTGTCAACTTTGCTAACCCTTATACTCAGGTTGGACAAACGGTGCTTATCGCGCCTGAGCTGGCAGGTAAAGTCAATTCTTACCGTGATTTAAACAACGGCAAATACACAGTATCGACTCAGTTGGGGACGACTGGCGCAGAAGCGGCCAAAAAGTATCTGTCAGCGGCTAAGATTGATCTGTATGACACCTCGGCTGATGCCGCGCTGCAAGTCGCGAACGGTAAAGCGGACGCATTTGTGTACGATCTGCCTTACAACGCGCTGTATGAAGCGCAGCATAAGGGTAAAGTGATTCACTTAGATGAGTCATTTACTTTTGAGCCGCTGGGCTGGGCGGTGCGTAAGGGCGATCCGGATTTCCTTAACTTCCTCAACAACTACCTGCAGCAAATTAAAGGTGACGGCACCTATCAGCGTATTTACGATAAATGGTTTAAGTCGGATAAATGGCTGGACAGCGTCCAGTAATCCTCAATCAATCAGTCTGATAGTAAAAAAGCCACTCGATGAGTGGCTTTTTTGTGGCTTGCTGCCAAGCGCAGCCATTTTGACTCCTGCACCGTAGTGAACCCGGTGATTTGATAAATAATTCAACAACCTGGTTTGTTATTCACCATTTTGATGTAATTTTGCTCAATAATCATGCTTGATTAATAAGTTTTTCTAATAAAGTTAATCACAAATAGAGGACTAATAAAAAAGTGTGAAGTCGGTATAGTGCTCCGTCCTAAATGACATAGTGAGAACTGTGTCAGATAACACTCAAAGTGCAGCTCAAAATCGGAGAATACTCATATGTCCTATCGTCTGGTCTCAACCGCGTTAATCGCGGCGATGTTGGCTGGTTGTTACGCACAGGCGGACTCTTCACCCGGTGAATCTTCATCCGGTAACAATGCTCAGGCCGTTGCACCGATGGCAACAGATGTTGTGGCAGTACACCAGATTTCTTATCAGCAACCATTTCTGTACACCACACGTCTGGAAACCCCGCAGAACGTTGAGCTCCGTCCTCGCGTTAATGGCGTGATGGATAAAGTCGTATTCACAGAAGGCAGTAGCGTGCAAGCCGGTGATTTGTTGTTCCAAATCGACGACAAACCATTTCTGGCTGAAATGCAGCGCCTGGAATCTGAATACCAGGCGGCACGTGTTGCACTGACTCAGGCTCAGTCAGAAGCGGAGCGTGCTAAACGCCTCAGCTCAACCAAAGCGATGCCAATTGAACAGGCAGAGCAGCGCATGTATCTGGCAACCCAGCGTCAGGCTGAACTCTCGTCGGTGAAAGCGCAGCTGGAAACCGCGAAGTTAAATCTGAGCTACACCCAGATCAAAGCACCGATCAGCGGGCGAATTTCCAGTGCCTATGTTACCGAGGGTAACTATGTTCAGGCGGGTAGTACCATCCTGACGTCGCTGGTCTCAACCGATGTACTGCAAGCGTATTTCGATGTGGATGAGCGTACCTGGAACGCGCATTTTGCCAATGTAACTGCCGACAGTCATACCCCGGTTGACGCGGTGCTGAATGGTGATACCAGTCATAGCTATCCTGGTGTGGTTGACTTTATCGATAACCAGGTTAACAGCGCGACCGGTACGCTGCGCATTCGTGCCCGTTTTGACAATGCTGAACAAGCGCTGCGTCCTGGCTCGTTCGTTCGTATCCGTTTGAACGATACTCAGGCTGACGCACTGAAACTGATGGTGCCGGATAAATCCATCGGTACTGACCTTGCTAACCGTTTTGTTTATGTGGTCAACAGTGATGGTGTGATTGAGTACCGCCAGGTGGAACTGGGTGATCGTGTTGGTTCTCTGCGTATCGTGACCAAGGGTCTTAAGCCTGACGAACTGGTGGTACTTAACGGTCCGGCTAAAGTCCAGCCAGGTATGCCAGTCACGCCTCAAGTGGTCGATATCGATTCACAACTCGAACAGGTTGTGGCCAAGCAAGTACAGTAAGTAGGTTATTGCGGATGAAATTTAGTCACTTTTTTATACAGCGGCCGATTTTTGCGGCCATGCTGTCCCTGCTGATCCTGGTAGGCGGTGCGATATCACTGTTTAACCTGCCAATCAGTGAATACCCGGAGGTGGTTCCGCCGACTGTAGTGGTGACCGCCAGTTATCCGGGCGCTAACCCTAAGGTGATCGGTGAAACGGTATCCGGGCCGCTAGAAGATGAAATGAACGGTCTGGAAAACATGTTGTACATGTCATCCCAGGCAACTTCTGACGGCACCATGACGCTGACCATTACGTTTTCTCTCGGCACTGATCTGGATAAAGCGCAGGTTGCGGTACAAAACCGGGTCAGCAGTGCTCTGCCTCGTCTGCCGCAAGAAGTGCAGCGACTGGGTGTCATTGCTGAGAAATCGTCACCAAACCTGGTGATGGTGGTTCATCTTATCTCAGAAGACGGCTCGCGTCCGGCCAATTATCTGTCGAACTATGCCAGCCTGAACGTACAGGATAACCTGCTGCGTCTGCCAGGTGTCGGACAGGTGCAAATGTTTGGCGCCGGCGAATACTCAATGCGTCTGTGGCTTAACCCGGATCAGCTCGCTTCGCGTCAGATGACAGCGATGGATGTGGTGCATGCTGTGCAGCAGCAAAACCGTCAAGTGGCAGCCGGTACACTGGGCGCGCAACCTGTGCCGCTGGATAATCAGTTCCAGTATCTGCTCAATGTCAAAGGTCGTCTGCAGTCACCGGAAGAGTTTGAAAACATTGTGGTCCGTGTCGATGACAGTGGGGCGATTACTCGTCTGAAAGATGTGGCCCGGGTTGAACTGGGTGAAGACAGCTATGCGCTGCGCGCGATGCTGAACGGTAAATCAGCGGTCGGTCTGGGTATTTTTCAGCGTCCCGGCTCGAACGCGATTGAGCTGTCTAATCAGGTTCGTGCGACCATGGATGAGATGGAAAAATCGTTTCCGAGCGGTGTCCAGTACCGTATCGCTTATGATCCGACCGTTTTTGTACGTGGTTCGATTGAAGGGGTAGTGCATACACTGGTGGAAGCGATTGTGCTGGTGGTGCTGGTGGTGATCCTGTTCCTACAGACCTGGCGTGCGTCTATTATTCCTCTGATCGCGGTGCCGGTTTCTCTGATTGGTACTTTTGCAGTGATGAACTGGCTCGGGGTTTCGATTAACACCCTGTCGCTGTTTGGTCTGGTGCTGGCTATCGGTATCGTGGTCGATGACGCCATCGTGGTGGTGGAAAACGTTGAGCGTAATATCGGGCTTGGCCTGAATCCGCTTGAAGCGACCAAAAAAGCGATGGAGGAGGTAACCGGCCCCATTATTGCGATTGCGCTGGTGCTGTGTGCGGTATTTATTCCGACCGCATTTATTCAGGGTCTGAGTGGACAGTTCTATAAGCAGTTCGCGCTGACAATTACCGTTTCAACTGTGATCTCGGCTTTCAACTCACTGACTCTTTCTCCGGCGCTGTCAGCCCTGTTACTGAAAGGTCATCACGATAAGCCGGATCTTCTGACGCGCGGTATGGATCGTCTGTTTGGCCGCTGGTTGTTCAAGCCGTTTAACCGCTTGTTTGACGCGGGTGCCAATAAATACGAACAAGGCGTAAAACGTATTATCCGTTTGGGTGCGGTGATCGGGATTATCTACCTAGGACTGCTTTTGACTACAGCGAAACTGTTTGATTCTGTTCCGGGCGGCTTTATCCCGATGCAGGATAAGCAGTACCTGGTAGCGGTGGCTCAATTGCCGGATGCATCCAGTCTGGATCGTTCACAGGCCGTGGTTGCCCGTATGGAGCAGATGGCGCTGAAGACGCCGGGAGTTGCCGATACGTTATCGTTCCCTGGTCTGTCTGTGAATGGTTTCACCAACAGTACCAACAGCGGTATTGTGTTTGTGATGCTGGACGATTTTGACCAGCGAGAAAGTGCAGATAAGTCCGCCAATGCGATCGTGGCATCTCTCAACCAGCAATATTCAGCAATTGATGAAGCCTTTGTGGCCGTATTCCCGCCACCGCCGATTCTTGGTCTGGGCAGTACCGGTGGCTTCAAACTGCAAATTGAAGACCGCGGCAACCTGGGTTTTGAGGCACTGTTTGATAACCTGCAACGTGTGATTACTAAAGCGCAGCAACAGCCTGAACTGGTTGGTCTGTTCTCCAGTTTCCGTATTCAGGTGCCACAGATGGATATCGATGTCGACCGTGAACAGGCACTGATTCAAGGCATCCCGCTGGACGAAGTGTTTGATACGCTGCAGGTTTACCTGGGCTCTATGTATGTGAATGACTTCAACATGCTGGGTAAAACTTATCAGGTGAATGCACAAGCGGACGCGCGCTATCGTGTCGATCCACAACAGATTCTGCGCCTGAAAGTGCGTAACGCTAACGGTGATATGGTGCCACTGGGCTCTGTTCTGCGCGTGACAGCAACGACGGGCCCGGATCGTGTCATGCACTACAACGGCTTTCCGAGCGCTGAGCTGAATGGTAGTCCGGCACCGGGTTACAGTTCGGATCAGGCTCAGGCGGCGATTGAACGTGTGCTCAACAGTGAGCTGGAAGATGGCATGACATTCGAGTGGACGGAAGTGACGTATCAGCAAATCCTGGCTGGTAACACCATGGTGTATGTTTTCCCGCTGGTGGTACTGCTGGTGTACATGATTCTGGCTGCTCAGTACGAGAGCCTGCGTCTGCCGTTGTCAATTATTCTGATTGTGCCGATGACGATTTTGTCGGCCCTGACCGGTGTGTGGCTGACTGGCGGTGATAACAACATCTTCACCGGTATTGCCCTGATTGTATTGGTGGCACTGGCGTGTAAGAACTCCATCCTGATGGTAGAGTTTGCCCGGGATACGCAAATGAGTGGCAGCTCCCGTCTGGACGCGATTCTGGCAGCATGTCGTCTGCGTCTGCGTCCAATCCTGATGACGTCGATTGCCTTTACCGCGGGTGTTGTGCCGTTGATTACCGCAACAGGCGCCGGCGCTGAGATGCGCCACGTGATGGGCATTGCCGTGTTCTCTGGTATGATTGGTGTAACCTTGTTTGGCCTGCTGTTTACTCCGCTGTTCTACATGATGATGACGGCCAAGCGTCAACGAAAGCCGAGTCTTACACCAAATTAAAATTGTTTGAGCGAATAAAAAGGCCCTTAATTCACAGCGAATTAAGGGCCTTTTTTCATTGTTTCGAGCACTGTTTAGTCGTGGCGCAATGCCTCAATCAACAGCTTGAAGGCATGCAACGGTTGTTTACGGCTCGGGTAATAGAGGTAGTAGCCGGGAAACGGATCGCACCACTCTTGCAGCACTTTGACCAGTTCACCGCGTTCGACGTATTCATCGACGATGTCTTCGGTTAAGTATGCCAGGCCAAGTCCGGATAGGGCTGAGCGGACAATTGGCATATAAGTATTGAACGTCAGCTGACCTTTGGGACGGATGTTGATCGTTTGTCCGTTATGGTCAAATTCCCAGATCAGATTACCGCCGGATGTCGGCAGGCGCAGATTGAGGCAGGAATGTTCGAGCAGATCTTTCGGCTGTGTCGGTTTATCAAAACGGGTGAAGTAATCGGGCGAGCCGACCACGGCCACACGCATCGGCGGGCCGACTGGTATTGCGATCATATCTTTTTCAACCATGTCACCCAATCGGATACCGGCATCAAAACGTTGATCGACGATATTAGTCAAGGTGTTGTCCATGTGCACTTCGACATGAATGTCTGGGTACTGGGCAATAAATTTAGCCAGTTTAGCGTAAATTACGCTGTCGAATGCGTGTTCGCCACAGGTGAGGCGAATGTTACCGACCGGCGTATCTTTGAAAATAGATAACTCAGACACATGAGAAGAAATGTCGCTGAAATGCTGCTCTAAGGAGCCCATCAGTTTTTCACCCGCTGCGGTCGGCGATACGCTGCGCGTGGTGCGGGCCAGTAAACGAATATTGAGGCGTTCTTCCAGTGAACGAATGGTTTGGCTTAAGGCTGACTGAGTCACACCGAGCTTAGCTGCCGCCTTGGTAAAGCTTCTTTCCTGCGCCACAATGACAAAGGCGTAGAGATCATTAAAGTTTTCGCGAATCATTTATTAGTATTTCTTATTAACTCATGATGATTATCCTATCTAATCAAGGCAGCGAAGACCATTTAAAATTGCGTTATTCTGATTAAGTTGATGCTAAGGGCAGCTGCTGATTTGGCTCGTCTTGAAGCGGTAATGGCTAAGATTGAAGTTGCCAGTTCTCGTTGCTGAGTCTGCTTGTGCTTACCAGTTATTGCAGCAGATCGAGCAGGTAAAACAGCACATAGCGCGAGTTATTGACGTTCATCGAAATCAGCGTCGAGATCAGCAACAGCAAGGTAATCAGTGACAGAAAAAACAGACGGGTAACTTTGTTATTAGCGGCGATTGTGGCCGCCTCTGCTGTGCCCAGCGTTATCTGGCATTCGGGTGCAGGCGGAGTGGCGCCGCTGTTATTTTGTAGCGCAGGTTTTGTGACCCGTGGCTGAGCGCTCATCTGCGGCGCAACGACCTCTGACAACGGCTGACCGGCGTCATCCTCTGCCAGTGAACGTACATCAGGTTCGACAATAGTTACGTCCGCGATAAATCGATAACCTATTTTAGGTTCGGTGCGGATACATTTCGGACTTCTGGCGGAATCACGCAGGTTCTTACGCAGCGTCGATACCGCCTGGGTCAGGCTGGAATCATCGACCTCAAAGCCTCTTGCTTTCCAGACGTAATCATACAGCTCATCGCGACTGATACTGCGATGTGGATTAAGGATAAAAAAGTGTAGTAACCGGCTTTCATTTTCACCCAGGATATAATCTTGTCCGGCAATCGTTAACGTATTGATTTCTGATTTAAAAACCAGCTGACCATTAATGATAGCCTTTACCTGACTGACTTTGGTTTGAAACGTGCCCAACATCATTGCAATAAATAACTATGATAGTTATTGAATTTACTGGGATTATAAACGAATGGACAATGATAATTAGTGGTTTTATCTGAATGGTATTATTAGGTCAGCTAATTAATAAAAAACTTTAACCTCTTAATAGTTATGGATATTGGTTGGGCGACCACGCCTCGGCTGGGATGTGGTCGCCAAAACAGGGCTTAGAACAGGGGCAGCATGACATAACATCCTGCCCCTGTTCTTGATGTCTTCCTAAGGCTGATGCCGATTGATCGTCGCCGTTAATTGCCGATTAAGATCAGCTTACCGCTGCGGGCGTCGCGGTAGACTTTGCCGACCGATTCCATCCCGTTTTGATCCGTGCCGCTACCCTGCATACTTTCCGGCAGGGCCGGGAATATCGGTTTGTTCCAACACCGTATTACCGACCACACAAATGACTTCACCGTTGCGTACTAATGTGGCGCCAAATGGGCCGCCGGTGCCTTTTCTCAAACCTTCGATGGTGGTATCGCAGGCGAGCTGAAAATATTGATCGAGATGGGTTGGCACCGTTTGACACATAATGATGATCCGCAGTTGTAAAGGAAAGTGAAGTCACGAATTATATAGGATGTCGTTCTAACATGCTTTGCCACAAATCCGCTTGAACCCGCTTAAGGCGCAGGGTAGCGATTAATCACATTCTCCAGCGTCATAATGCCGAACATGATTTTTCTGACAAAGGATTCGGAGCTGCCGACAAAATAAAAGTGTGGATGGCGTGACCAGATACGCTGTAACTTTTTATCCAGCTTGGCCGCCTGAGCCAGAGATTCATTACGGGTTGGATTATTGCTGCTGATGTCTTTACCCGAAGCCGCGGCTGACTCAAAAAAGATCACGGCGTCGTAGCGGGCGATCTCTTTCTCGAAAGTGGAGTTAACCTGCTTGAAGAAGTCACTTTCCGAATTGGGCCAATAGGCGAGGCCATCGAGAGAGCCACGATCACAGACTAATAAACGGTCCGGATACTGCAGCTTATGAATATCTTCCAGGTTTCTCTGCAGCTGAAAAATGGTTTTCTGCACCATTTTTATCGCCTGCTCGTTATTACAGCGGGTTACGCCGCCTGAAAACAGCAGCGTTGCCGCTTCGGGGACCACAACGATCTGCTTTCCCAGCTCGCGTCGAAACAGATCCAAAGCGGTGGTTTTACCGCCGCCAGGGCCTCCGGTTACTACCACTTGTAATGGCTTTTTCATCAGTGCCTCGGTTGCTTTTTTGTGTTGTTTTAAGCATAGCCAAGAGCACCCAGGTAGGGCGGTAAATAAAGTGAGTAAAAAGATCGGCGGTTATTAATTTGCTTTGAGTTGCGCCAGATTTGGTGTCTGTGGGCCATTATGAATCCCGGGCGTTAACGCTTGCTTAGCCAGCCGTTGGTCCAGTTCGGATTTCGGCATTGAACGGTAAAAGTACCAACCCTGAATATAGCCCCAATGGCAGTTTTGCTTGATGATGTCGTGTTCGCGCTGGGTTTCAACCCCTTCAAATATCACTGGTCGGTTTAAACTGGTGAGCAGTTCCATTATCGGCCCAACCATCTTGCGTTTCACATCGTAATTCAATGCGTTCACAAAAATCCGGTCTACTTTGATAAAGTCAAAATCGAGCTCGGTCAGCCACACCAGGTTGGCGACACCGGTGCCGAAATCATCCAGCACCACATTAAAACCGAACGATTTTGCCCGTTGGGAAAAATCCGACAGTTCAGTTAGTGGCAGAGAAATGCGCTCGGTGATCTCGATTTTGATCTGATCCGGATTAATGTTGTAGCATTGAACCAGTTCAAACAGGTAAGACAGGTATTGCTGATCCTGTATTTCATAGGTATCAATATTTATGCCCAATGCAAAGGTTGGATACCTCTGTAATATCGGTGCCATTTCTGTAACCGAGTGTTCGGCGATAAAATAAGATAACTTCGGATAAAGATGCAGCTTTTCTGCAATAGCAATAAATACTTCAGGAGATACTCGGCCAAACTTGCTGTCATGCCAGCGTACCAAGCTTTCAACACCAATAATGTGGCGGTCATTCACCGCGATTACTGGTTGGTACTCCATAGTTAAGCTTTTCTCTTTTAATGCTTTACGAAAGCGGCTTTCCAGAGAATTACGCTTTTGAAAAAAACTGAACCAGGCATAGGTGGCAATAAGACCAAACAACCCTGCGATGAATAATAAAACAAAAAATATGCCAGGAGGATAATGCGCTAACCCTGCAGCGTAATTATCAATATAGACACAGAAATTGTAATCATCATGACATAACTTCGTATGTATTTCTAATGGTGGGAATAATAGTTTCTTTGATTTGTTTGGTTGATAACGATAAAACACGTGCTGGCCATCATGGGTGCTGATTTGAAACCAGAAATGAGGTTGCTGTCTTATCAAAGATGCATAGAGATTGGGTTCATCGACAGAGAAAAACCGACCTTTTTGTACCAGGCTATAGGTTTGATCGGTCGGAAACAGATGACTGACTTGTGAGTAAAACACAAAGCTTAAAAATGCAGTTTCATTATTGGAAGCAATTTTAATCGGACCCAGTTTGCCCCAGTTTGCAGAGCACAGCACGGTATCGCCTTCGATAAGGCCGAGGTCATAAATTTTACTGTTATGGTGAGTGAGTACTCTGAGAGAATTTAAGGTCTCTGAGTCACATTTAGGCTGTGGCAAAGTCTGCGCCGTATTCAATACCGCGATAATTTGCTCGGCGACTTGCACCGCTTCTTCATAGGCAAGTTGATTAAATCTCAGTTGTTCGTCTTTCTGAATATGATAAGTAATATAATCAACGACTAAGATTGTAATGACAGTGATAGTCAAAAAAACTAAGCATTGATAAAAACGTTTTACTATATCCATTTCCACGTCAAGGCAGGACAATTTCTGAGTGGTATTACTATTGATCGTTTGTTAATTCACATGCAAGAGAAATGTGATGTCTTTTGCGCCTTGCTGTCTGTTAAGGGTGAGACTTATTATCTGAAATCGGGTGGTACGTGAAAGGTAAGAAAGTGCGTTTAGTCGAAACACAGCCAGAATAAGCCTTAACGCATGACTAAGCGTTGAAGTCTGCATGCTAGACCAATTCGATTTCAGTGCGTTTCTCATCGTGTAAGTTAAACGAACGTATTTCGATGGCGTTCGGATGAAACTCGCAGACGCTCAGCCGAGGATCAGGGATAAAATTATTGGGTTCGTAGCCGGAGCCTGTATCGATAAACAGTTTGTTTTTTCTGATCTTAGGGCAATCGAGAGGTGTGTGTCCGCACACGACAAAGTCCACGTTATCAATTAACTGCGCGCTGCTTCTCAGAATATCGTCTCTTCCCCACAGCATCCGATGGCGCAATTCCTCATCAATAAACTCAGCCTGTGGTGGCCATTTGAAATACGGGTACTCGGCATGTAAAACACCGATCGTCTTATTGCCCACCGCGACACTGAGCGTCAGACTGTATTGGCTCACTACGATTTCCCGCGCAAGGGCTTGTTGTGCCGGACTGAGTTGTAGCCACCATTCACCGCCATTGAGCAGCCAGTTGCTTTGCCGGTCGGGCGATTCATCGTAACGTTGCAGAATGAAGCTTTCATGGTTACCCAATACCGGATAAAACCATTTCTCTCTGGCGAGGGTCAGACACTGCCAGGAGTCATTGCCCCGGTCAGTGAGATCGCCCACCGCAAACACCCGGTCGCGGTACTTGTCAAAATGAACCATCTTCAGCGCATGGATCAGCAAAGTGAAGTCACCGTGCACATCCCCGATAAACAGATCCCGCCCCGAGATATTGGCACTGATAGAGCGATGTAATGGCAGTTTTTCCAGCGCGTTCATCCTTCTTGCTACCTCAACTTTATCTGTTACTTAAGCTTAGCAGAGGTAGGTTTGGCTGTTTATGTATGAAGGTAAGTGAGGAAAGCCTTAATGCCCATTCACCTCAGCTAAAATGAAATCACGGAATACCTGGTTGGCGCGGGAGAGGTAACTGTCTTTGCGCCAGGCCAGGCTCAGATCAATTTCAAACGTTTCGGCAAATGGGCGGGTGACTATCTGGTCATCCTCGCGGATGGCAACCTGCCACATCGGAGAAATGGCGTAGCCCTGGCGGATAACGGATTTGATCAGTGGTAACAGGTTACTGATAAATGCCACCCGTGGCTTGATGTTCTCTTTGCGGCAGATACGATCGAGCAGAATGTGGTGATAGTAGCCCTTGCGGAACAGCACCAAATCATGGGAGAGAAAGTCGGCATATTCGATGACCTCTTTTTCGGCCAACGGGTGATCGACCGACATACAGACGACCATCTCTTCGCGAATTAACGGGCCGCTTTCGAGTTCCGGAGTGAGATCTTTACTTGCTACCACACCGAGTTCAACCTCGCCATCAAGCAGCATACGGCGAATATTGCGGGTACCAGTGTCCTGAATACTCATATCGATATTGGGATATTGATGGCGAAAGGCCATCAGCAGAGGCGGGAAGTAATAGGAGCCCAGCATGCTCGGTACGGCAATATCGACCTGCCCCTGATCCAACCCTTCCATGGCTTGCATCGCCAGTTTAGCGTCGTCTGCCTGGCGTAATATTTGCCGTGCATGCAATACGAATTCGCTGCCCGCTTTGGTCAGACTGATGCCGCGGTCACGGCGGTTGAACAGCGGTGTTTTCAGCTCCTGTTCAAGCTTTTTGATGCTGCTGCTGATGGCTGGCTGAGCCAGATTGAGTACCCGGGCCGCGGCTGAAATCGACCCCTGTTCCACGGCAGTGACAAAGTGCTTTAACTGTCTGAGTTCCATATGTGTTCATCCCTTACCTGAACTGAATGCCGATGTCATTGTTTTTTCTTAGGGTATAAATTTTATCTATGGTTCAGATAAATACAAAATATTTTTTTTATTGCTTATGGACCGATACCCTATCGCTGTAACCCGTTCCCTTGTTCCGTCACCTGAGTAAGTCGTTAGCAGTGAAAAAAACAGCCCATTACAGCCGAGTCGTTATTTGTGTTTGTCTATTTTCGATAGTCACCTTTGCCAATATCTATTGGTTGCAGCCGTTGTTGCCCGTGATTCAGAAAGAATTTGAGGTAAGCTCTCTGGCCGCTAACCTGGCTATGTCTGCACCTTTGCTGGGTATGGGATTAGGACTGCTTATTTTCGCCAGCGTGTCGGATGCGATAGGTCGTTGTAAAGTGCTGCTGGTCGGGACGGCGATTGGCTTATTGGTGTCTGTGGTTTTGCCGTTGGTGCACAACTATCAGCTGTTTCTTACGCTGCGCTTTTTACAGGGTGTGTTTCTGGCGGTGACGCCGGCGCTGGCGGTGCCACTGATGGGCGAAGAGCTGAGAAAAAGCTGGCTCGCTGGTGCGGTTGGTTTTTACGTGGCATCGAACACGCTGGGCGGGATTTGCAGCCGCTTACTTGGTGGCCTGAGTACCGAATATCTGGGCAACTGGAACTATGCCGGTTATGTGATTGCCGGCCTCAGCCTGGTTTTGTATGCCATCATCTATTATCTGTTACCTGCGCAACGCCACTTTAAGCCGGCGCCACTTAAAGTGGGTAAGTGTTTGAAAGCGTATGGCTATCATCTGAAAAATCCGCAGTTAGTGATCCTTTATCTGTTGATTGGTCTGGCATTCGGCACTTTTGTTAACTTGTCTAATTACCTGATGCTGGTGCTGAGCGAGTTTCCGTATAACCTGCCAAGTGATGTGCGCAGTCTGATGTTCCTGACTCTGCTCGGCGGAACGACCAGCTCTTCGCTGGCCGGTAAATTTGCCAAGAAGTACAGCCAGATCGCGGGTGTTGCGTTTGGCGCTATCATCATGCTGATGGCGAACTTTCTGATGAGCTGGGCGAACATTTATACCATGGTGATTGGTATGGTGATGGTGTCGGTCGGTTTCTTCTTCTGTCATGCACAGGCCAGTACCCTGATTGGCCGTAAAGTGACCCAATCAAAAGGCAGCGCCCAGGCACTTTATAGTTTGTTCTATTACTCCGGTGCCAGCTTAGGTGTGTTCTTTCTGGAGCCTTTCTATCAAACCTGGGGGTGGCAGGGCATTCTGGGGGCGACCCGTATCGCCCTGGCGTTGTGTATTTTGCTCGTCATTATTTACCAGTGGATCAGCGCCTATAAAGACAGCCATTCTCACGCAATGTCTTAAGCTCAATAAATAGGTTTAGTTTGGTTGAACGCTGGTAGCTAACCGACTCTGCCTGATTGGAAAGGCGGTTAGAGGATGGAATGGATGGCGCAGGGAAGAACAACAGATTATCTGGCAATAAACTCCAGGTGGCAGTAAACACAACCTAGGTTTCCGGAAAGCAAAAGAGCCGCGTGAGCGGCTCTTTGCGTAAACGCTTGGTGCCATCAGACTGCGGCTACCCACTGCTTGTTGTGATACTGCCAAACCTGGTTGTTGTCATCAATCTGATACAGGAACAGCCAGCCATTATCCACCAAAGACGCAACGTCCTGATGGCGAGCCATAATGGCCTCAATGGCGTGCTGTGGAGCCTGAATAAAAGCACTCAGGCGCACAGGCTGATGACGGTACTCTGTGCCGTCATGCACGGATTGCTGAGATAAACCAATACGCAGGTCACCGCCGTTGCCTTCAAACACACCAATATGGCCACCGACCACGTTATGCAGCAGTTTGTTACCACTACCGTATTTTTCCGGCGTCGTGACTGACGCATAATATTGCAGATTAATCCAGTTCATCACCAGCAGAGGCGCAGTCATGATCTTTTCCAGTTGGCTGAACTCCGGATCCTGACTGACATGGTATTCATGTAAGAAGGCCCGGCCGTCAAAATTGAGTCCGCGGGTCAGATGACGTGGTGCGATAAACACGCCAGCGTTGTTACACAAACCCCATTCCGGACGCATCTGAGCCCAGTTGGTGGCACGTTGCTTAAAGAAGCGGCTTAATTGCGCATTATCTTCCGCTTTGGCGCCATCGAACAGTTTGGCACGTTCTCGGCGCGCGTGGTCACTGGCTGCGCTGAGGTTCTGTTTCCAGGAAAGCGGTGCATCGGGCGCATCAAACACCTGATAATCGTCGGTGGTTGTATTGTGCAGCGCGGCAAAGAAGTGGGTGTCTTTCGGAACAACCACCCCAAATTCTGCCATGACCAGACGCACAGCGGAGTCGTTGAGCAGACTCGCCAGGACTTTCACGTTGACTTCGCCGGTTTGACCGCCACACGCACCGCAGTCGAGACCCGATGACGTATGGTTGTTGCAGGTCTGGCTACCGTGACCGGTTAACAGCACGACTTTTGCCAGGCGTTGGCTGATGCCCATTGCTTTAAGAATCCCGGCGCCAAGTTCTGCCTTCTCACGCACGCTAAGCGTGATCTGGTTACGTTTCAGTTGCCACTCTTCGTTACCACGTGCATCGCGGTTAATCGGGTTTTCAGTCCCATCCTGCATCACTACCCGTTTAAACAGGCTGACCAGTTTTAGCAGGCCACCGGCTTCGACCATGCCCAGATTGGACGATGGTTTTTCCAGGCTGTTCTGCCAGCCCAGTTTTGTCACCCGCAGCCAGCGATCCGGTTGCAGTTGGGTCTGCTGCGCAACCAGAGTAGGAGCCAACAGGCCCGGTAACTGAGGACGATGAATATTGCCATCCTGAGTCTGATAGGCGATCGGGATACCAAAGAAGCCGGCAAAACCCAGTGTCTCGATGTGGCTGCCTTGTGCTTCCAGCGCACGACGCATACGTTCCGAACGTACATCAATACAGAAAATAGCCTGCAGTTCAGGACGATTCGGGTCTTGCTGAGTAGTGACGTTCTGCACTTGAGTGATCCAGTCTTTTTGTACACTCAGTTCAAGGGCGCGTTGCCATACCCAGATTGGTGCCAGTTGCTGTTCCGCTAACTGGTACATTTGGCGAACATTGGTCGCTTGATGGCGCAGTAACTGACGGATTTTCAGCGCGGTTTCCAGATGATTTTTCTGCAGCCACTGCATCAGGACACTATTCCAGGCCAGCAAGATAGCGGTCAGTCCCAGCGCATGGGGCAGATCGGCTTGCTTATTGGCAAGGTTAGCCTGCCAGTCTTGCCAGGATTGCCATCCCGCCCAGCCGGACAATTGATGTAACAGGGCACGCAGCGATGCGTAAGCGCCGTCTTCATCGGTCCAGATGTCCTGCCACAGCGGTCCGACGGTATCAAGCAGGTCATAGATCGAGCCGGGTAAAGTACGGAAATAAGGCAAAAGATCGACGCCCAGCAAGGTTTTGATCCCTTTGTCGCGTGCAACGACTTCAAGCCAGCTCTGGTACAGGTGTTCACCGTTTTTACCTTCAGAATCGAAACGTTCCGGGTATTGGTGGTACAGCGCGATGAACTGGCTGACCTGCTGAACGATTTCCTGCACCCAGCTGTGCCCTTGAGTGGAAGGGATTTCTTCATCCATCAACATGCCCAGAGTTTTCCAGCGGGTCAGCGGTGCTTGCGGGCGCTGAATGTCTTCTTCCAACTGGGCTATGGTCATGTCGACGCCAAGCTGCTCAATCGCTGAGGCCAGATGTTGCGGTTGAATCTCGGTCTTCCAGCGTTGCTGATAGTAACTTTTGTCCATCAGGCTGGTTTCGCCGGTCAGAACCGCCTGCTCGGCGAAGGTCTTTTCAATACTGTCATGACGTTGTTGCCACCAAGGGTTAACCGCAATGGACTGATCCAGCGGCCAGGCCGGTGCGATAGAAGCGGAAACTTGTTTGGCGATTGTTGCGTATGGAAGCGCGTGTTTTTGTTCGATCATTATTTTGCCTCTGGTTCCATTTGCACTTGAGCTTGTTGCAGTTCAAGCAGTGACTGGCTTGGCCACCATTTCAGGGTCAGGCGGGTCGCCCATTCGTCCAAATACGCACCGGCGTTGAGCCGGATAAACAGTCGTTTAACCCAACCGACATGCGGGCTATATTGTAGTGCCAGTGACAGAGCAAACAGCAGGATAAACATCAGCGCGACCAGGCCATCAGCGGCCAGGTTGAGCGGGACGTTCAAGCCGGTAATCTGTGCCAGTGAATGTTTGGCTGTGGTGTACAGGGTCAAGAGGCCTGCCGCGAATGCCAATGTGATCATCAGACGTGGCAGCATGGTTTTATCCCAAGCGGTCACGCTCGGCACAATCAAAGCACTTAGTGCGAACCACACCAATATGGTGGCGGCAAAACTGGTCATTACAGCAAACTGCCATTGAGCAACAGCCAGCATCAGTGAAGAGAGCAGCAACGCGACACACCAGTTACGAACCTTAGGTTTGACTTCACCGGCCAGCTTGGCGGCCAGATAGTGGTTAACCGTGTTGCCACTGTTAAGGAACGAGTACGCTTTATAAAACGAGTGGGCAAACAGGTGCAGCAGAGCCATCTCATACAGACCCAGGGCAATTTCAACCAGCATCAGACCCATTTGCGAGCTGGTCGACCATGCCAGTTTCACTTTGATACTGATGCGGGTGGTGCTGACCAGACCAGCAATGACGGTACTAATACCGGCACAGACAATGATGAGCCAGCAAGCGATACTGCTGGATGCCAATACCGGTGCGAAGAACAGCAGCAGGATACCGCCCAGGTTGACGATACCGGCGTGCAGCAGTGCTGAGACCGGAGTCGGTGCTTCCACCACCTGCATCAGCCAGCCGTGTACAGGCAATTGAGCACATTTGATCATCGCGACCAATGCCAAAAGTACTGCAGCAATATTAAGGTGCAGACTGCTGTGAGCAAACGAAGTCTGGCGGACGATGTCGCTGATGTAAGGTGTCTGGAACTGATGGTAAAGCGCAAAGAAGGCACCGGCCAGCAGCAGTTCGCTGAAACGAGCCAGCAGGAACTTCTTGTGCGCAGCCAATTGAGCACGCGGGCGCTGCGGATAAAACAGAATCAGTTGGTGCAGACATAGACTGACACTGACCCAGGCTGCCCAGAACAGCAGCAGGTGGTCGCTGAGTATCACTACAACGACGGCTGAAATTGTCATGATAAGGGAACGAAGAAAGCGAGCGCGATCCGCTTCGCCACTGAAGGCCACCCAACTATAACGTACGATAGTGAATCCTAAAATCGCCACCAAACCGAGTAACATCAGTTTGAGGGGCGTCACTAAAAACAGAGAAAACATGACTATCCTCACAGTTCCAAAAGTCGCGGCTATTGTGAAACTGTCTGATTGTTAAGTAAAATATATAATAATTTATGAATCGTTCTGTTTTAGAGAATTATGAGTCGTTTAAACTACCATCATCTGTACTATTTCTGGCAAGTCGCCAAGCAGGGTAACCTGACTCAGACTGCGCAGAAGTTGCATGTGTCTCAGTCTGCTCTTTCTTCACAAATCAAACAGTTAGAGCAAACTTTGGATGTGCAGTTGTTCACCAGAAAAGGGCGTGCACTGACCCTGACCGAGAGCGGATATCATGCGCTGAGCTATGCCGAAGAAATCTTCAAAAATGGTGAAGAGCTGGAAAAATTATTGACTAGTGGCAAAGCATTACCTGGCGCAACCATCCGGATTGGAATCCTATCGACTATCTCGCGTAACTTTATAGAGCAGTTTATTCAGCCACTTATCAACCAGGAAGACTGTCGTTACACCCTGCAGTCGATGAGTCAGACCGGTTTGCTGACCGCTTTGGGAGAACACCAGCTCGATATGGCATTGACTAACATTCCGGTCAGAGGTTCGAATAAACAGAACTGGCAAAGCCGGGTTCTGGCGCGTCAGGCGGTGTCGATCATCGGGCCGCCGGGGTTAGATCTGGGCAAAGATCTCGGCGCCAGTTATCGCGACCGCCGTTGGGTTTTACCGTACGGAGAAAATCCGCTGCGCGCTGCTTTTGATGCTTTTGCGGCTCAATATCAGCTACATCCCCACATTATCGCCGAATCTGATGATATGGCGATGCTGCGTCTTTTGGCCCGTGACACCGGCGCACTGGCCGTAATGCCGGACGTGGTAGTAAAAGACGAACTCGATAACGGCATTCTGAAAAGTTATCTGGTACTGCCAAGCGTATTCGAAAACTTCTACGCGGTTACGGTCAAGCGGCGTGTGGTGCATCCTAAGCTGGATACCTTGTTCAGGCCATTATTATGACCCTTCCTGTCTGGCGCTTGTTTTATGTACGGGAATAGGGCAGTCTGAGGATTCCTTTTTCTCACTCAATGTCAAACTTACCCTTGAAAGGCAAACGCTGAGCAGGTGGCTGCTCGCGTCTCTCCTGACACTGTCGGACGTTTGTAAGGATACAAGATGTCATTACGAGACAGATTCCTGGCCCTGGCGATTGTGCTGGTCTGGGGTGTGAACTTCGTGGTTATCAAAGTCGGATTACAGGGGATGCCACCGCTGCTGCTGGCAGGCTTGCGGTTTGCTTTGGTGGCCTTTCCTGCCCTGCTGTTTATCAAGCGTCCCACCTTACCGCTGAAATGGCTGGTGGCCTACGGACTGACCATCAGTTTTGGTCAGTTTGCCTTATTGTTCTGGGCGCTGAGTATCGGCCTTGCCGCAGGATTAGCTTCGTTGCTGTTACAGGCGCAGGCTTTTATTACTCTGGCGTTTGGTTGTGTGCTGTTGAAAGAAAAAATTCGTCGCCATAATGTGATAGCGGTCATCACTGCGGGAGCGGGGATTTATCTGCTCGCAGTGGCGCAAGGCGCGGGAACCGCATCACTGACAGCTGCTACCTTGCTGTTAATCATCGGCGCGGCCACCTGTTGGGCATTGGGTAACATCACCAATAAGGTGATCATGCAAAACTACGCCGTTCCGACCATGTCTTTGATCGTGTGGAGTGCTTTAGTACCAATGTTCACGTTTGCTGTTGCTTCACTCTGGATTGAAGGACCTCAGACCATTGCTGAGTCGCTGCTCAATATGCAGTGGCACAATTTGTTCTCGGTGGTTTACCTTTCTTTACTTGCCACGATCGTCGGATATGGCGGCTGGAGCTACTTGTTGAGCCGTTATCCCACCGCATTGGTTGCTCCGCTTTCGTTGCTGGTTCCGGTGTTCGGACTACTGAGCGCCTGGCTGCTGCTGGATGAGAGCCTTACTCTGTATCAAATCGCAGGCGTAGTGGTCATTGCGGTCGGGCTGGTGATTAACGTTTTTGGCCAGCGTTGGTTTGGTCGCCAAGCTGAGCCGGCTTCTTCTCTGGCCAGATAATCCATCGATATACGGATGAGACAACGTGGTCGGAAAGGGCAAGCGACTCGATCCTTAATGAATTCTTTACTATTTTAAGACGTGGAGGCAAAAATAATGACAGAGAATAAACGACCGGTAAATTCCCATAGCGCTTACCATGCTCATGTGTACTTTGATGCGCAAACGCTGGAGTTTGCCTCGCGACTGGTGCATGAAGCGGGGGAGCGTTTCCCTGTGAAAATCGGTCGGGTGCACGAAAAACTGGTGGGCCCTCACCCGAAATGGAGTTGCCAGATTAAGTTTACTTCACACGATTTCGATCAGTTAGTGCCTTGGTTGGACGAAAACCGTAATGGTTTATCGGTACTGGTTCATGCGCTAACCGGTGATGAAATCGAAGATCATACTCTGTATGCCTGGTGGCTGGGTGACAGCCTGAAACTGGACCTGTCGGTATTTGACAGCTCTTCGATTGAAGACTGAGTTGCAGCGCTTGGGGCCAAAGCCACTGAGTTACAGAGGCAAAGCGCCGCATTACGGCTCGTTTTGATGTTATTGCCAATCACCGCATTGAACTGGCGGTCACTTTCACTTCTGCATCCTGAGTAAATACTTCACCCATACGCTCAGCCTGAGCGCACCAGCCAGCGAAACAGCTTAAATTGGCTGGGAAGATAAAACAGATATTCAGGGTGCCACTGCACGCCGTAGATAGGCTTTTCTTGATTACTTTCAATTGCCTGAGTGAAATGATCAAGATCTCGCCCGACGACGCGCAGGCCATTACCGACATCCTTGATCGCCTGATGATGCAGGCTGTTGACCCGTAATTTCGATTTGCCACACAAGGCAAACAAATGTGAGTCTGTATCGACAAAGACTTGCTTGGTTGGCAGCAGGCCCGGGCGGTTATAGGTTCGTTTGCGCAATACGGAAATATCGGAATATAAGTTGCCGCCGAGAACGACATTGATTAGTTGCGAGCCGCGACATATCCCTAATAAGGGAGTATTGCGTTCTAATGCCCACTTGATCCAACGTATCTCTAATGTGTCCCGCTCGGGGTCAAACTCATCTTTTTCACTGGCTTCGCCTCCATAGTGCTCGGGATCGATATCATCGCCGCCGCCCACGATCAGACCATCCAGTGGCTGACCGGACCAATGATGTTTAACGCTAATCCTTTCTGCTTGAGCGCCGGCAAGTGCCAGCGCCAGCTTCGTGCACCACCAGGAGGGTGACCAACTGCGATGGTTACCGGTTACTCCAATTCTCGGCTTTTTATCCACTGTTTGACTTCCTTGATCCAATCATTGCGTTTCACGCCGATTACAGGCAGAGACATTGCTTTAAAGCGGCGGGCTAAAAAGTTTAACGCTTCTGGGTCTGCTGCCAATACCTCAACTAAATGCCAGATGTTCCATGAGCTTGCAAAACTCCAGTGGGTATTCTCGATCAAGCAGTCGGGCAGGCGATAATGAAATGTAGGTCTTGGATTAATTTTGGTGTCTTTGACCGTCTGCTTGACTTTGTCTTGGTCAATGGACGCAAACAGCGGCAGCATATCCAAAGCGCGGTTGCGACTTGGATTATGTTCCAGGTAATCATCCATCAGCTCATCGATAGTCTGGTACTGTTTGGTGAGCAGTACTTCAACGTAATCTTCAGTATACAACTGGATATACGGGCTGATTTTGCGGGATACGTTAACGTCATGCGCTTTGTCGAGGCACCACTGTAATAGTCCGAACGATTTCAGATAGGCATGCAGGGTGTGAACATCTAATGATGGGGTTTCCGGATTAATGTGAACACCAAAAGCGGCGATGACAGAATCATCTGTACCTTTTGCCCCGGCATTTCTCAGGGCTGGTATCAGTTTATCTAAATGATCCAGTTTATCGAGAGGGAATGGAGGAGTCACTATTTCTATAGGCACCACTGATAGAGCAATTTTGTGTAAAAAATCGACCCACTCGTGTCCGTGATCCTTAAGCTTGGCTTCCAGCGCGGTGTTCTTGAGGAACTCCCAGTCTAACTCAACTTTAAACTTGCCATATTCTGGGGTCTGCAAGTCATACTCAACCGCGGACTTCTTCTCTAGCTCACCGCCGAAAGTATCCTGCATAATTTGTGTCACTGCGCTGATTGTCAGCCCGGTAAACTCGATTTCGAACCCAACACGGCGGGTAGCGCCATCGTCGGTCGTTGTTAAAGGCGGAGTTTTAAAAGCCATCATTGCCTCCACTCGTTGATTGGGGAATAGACTTTGACCGTTATACGAAAGATTACTCTAAGACCATGACAAAAAATGTGAAACTTTACAAGGCTGTATGTATCGGGATTGCGTATAGCACAATCATACATTGGTGTAGCGATTGACTGATAATGATTTTCATTGCGGCCATTTATAATGTGATGCATAATCACCGACAATTTTAGTCATATCAATGCTATTCGCTTTAACCTGAAGATGGAATTTTCGATGCTCAGAAAGCTTTTACTTCTTATCTCCCTGACGACCAGTTCTTTTGCCTTTTCAGCGGTGACGACCGTCACTGATGTTCTGGGGCGAGAGGTGACATTCGATGCCCCCGCCAAACGGGTTATTGTCGGTTTTTATCCTGAAGATTATATGGCTATCGGTACGGAAGCGGCATACGACAATGTCGTCGGTATGTCTAAATATATCTGGCAGGCCAGGGCGATGAACTGGGAGATGTACGTTAAGCACCGTCCATCATTAGACGACATTCCGGAGATTGGCCGGGTGGACACCAACGCGTTTTCTCTCGAAAAGGTGCTTGGGTTGCAGCCAGATCTGATCATGCTGGCCGATTGGCAATATAAAGCGTTGTCGTCAGAAATGGAACGCTTAGAACAAATCGGTATACCAGTGGTCGTGGTCGATTACAATGCGCAGACGGTTGAGCGGCATGTGAAAAGTACCCGTTTGATTGGCGAGATTACCGGTCAGCAGGCGCGTGCTGAAAAGATTGCCACTGAATATCAGGATAATGTGGCGATGATTTCACAGCGATTGGAGAAAGCCGGCCTTGCGAAGCCGACGATCTACACGGAATTTGGCGCCAATGGCGTGGATGATATTGGTTACACCTTTGGTAAGAATATGTGGGGAGCGATCAGCACCACGGCTGGTGGTGAGAACATCTCTAAGCCGTTTGTCGAATGGTGGGGTAAACTCAACCCGGAACAGATCATTGCCAGCAACCCGGATGTGATTGTGATTACCGGTTATGAAACCAGCAGTGCTGACAACGGGATGAAGATAGGGCAGGGTGTGCAAGAGCAGGTCTCGCAGCGGGCTTTAGCAGGGTTTAAACAGCGTTTGGGCTGGTCGTCACTGAATGCGGTGAAAAATAATCGCATGTACGCTGCGTATCACGGCGCATGCCGAACGATTATGGATGGCGCAATGATTCAGTTTTACGCCAAAGCTCTGTATCCGGAGTTGTTTGCAGATTTGAACCCGGAGCAGGCTTACCTGCAATTCTATGAAAAGTATCTGCCGGTTGTTCCGCAAGGGACGTTTATGACTAAACTTCCTTAAGTTAAGTGGTCGTAGATTTAATGGATAATGATCCTGCTCGTACGCTGCGGGCAGGAGGCGGATAGCGTGACGCCACGGTATGCGGTCTCTGCTGGAAGGCAACAATATTCCTATCAACCATAGCGCTGGCGTTTTACGATGTCTACTGGTGTGTACAAAAACGGCCACGTCTCAATGACGTGGCCGCTGCGCAAAATAGGTTTAACCTGCTTGCACTGGAGTTGCTTCGCTGTTGTTAACGTAGAAGCTGAGCTCGTCGATAGAGTTGGCCTGATAAGATTGTAAATCTTTGGCCGCAATATGCTGACCGGTCTTATCCGACACGATTTTGGCAATCGCATCCATCCGTTGCGACTCGTCAAGCTGTTTCAGCATGTTGAGCTCATCTTCGTCCAGATCAATCGAGGCTGAATTTGGCAGATAAATGGTGCCGTAATAGAAGTCAACGCCAAACGCGATTAGCCCGGGAACAATGAACAGGATTAAGCCCGCAGCGTCGAGAATCGCGATCGCCGGGTCGATTTTACCGCCGCGCTGTCCTTCCCGCTCCGGGTGCAGCAATACCCCGCATCCACTTAGCTGAGTAACTAAAATAGCAATAAAAGCAGACATTAACGTTTTATTTTTCATTGGCTCTCCTTAAGTTTTGCGCTCAAGTCATCATCTCAAAGGTTGTTTCAATCATAGGTCAGATTAATCAAGTTTTATCAGCAAACCATCAGCTTTACGTATGTTTTTGATGGATTGGCTCATTGTTCAGGCTCAATAATAATAGTAAGCTCTGAGGCGCGAGCTTACTTCTTCCTGATGCCATTGCTGATAATTCAGGCTGGCCCTGAAAGCGAAATTAGGCCGTACGCTCCAGTTCCAGGTCGCATTTACGGAGAAATGGTCATCGACCTCATCGCCTGCCAAAGCAATCCAGGCTGCATTCAAACCCAGTCTCTGGCGGTTATTGATCGAGTAGAATAGCCCTGACTGCAGACCGGCCCCGGCGATAACATCATAACCGGTTAATCTGCCCTGACTGAGTTCGCCTTTCAGCAGGATATAGAAATGTAATCCATCAGCCTGTCCCCAGGCTTTGCCTGCTCCGCCTTCGACAAACCAGCGGCTGTCGGTATTGGCATCGGGTCGGTCGAAGCCGATTTTTAATCCCCATGCCAGGCTGTCAAATACTCGGTTGCTGGGCGCCAAGGCCAGTACGTCGATGATATTGAGATGATCGAGCCGGCTGGTGCCGCTGTCGTCGAGACTCAGTTTAGTGTCGAGGAAGTTAATTTGCGCGCCGGGAATAAAGCCATCCAGCGCATCGTACATGTCGTGGTAAGCCGGACGCCACTCGACAGATGTTGAGTGGGTTTGCTGCTGATACAGATTACGCGCGACGCCGACACGAGCTGACCCGTGTCCCTGTTCCGGTGACGTTTCCGGCCGCACCACCGAGGGAAAAGGGGATTCTCGGTTGATCTGACTACGCTTGATCAAGATTTGGGTCAGTTGTTTGGCGGTTATATCGCGTTCAAGGCCGTCATCGTAAAGTTCAAAATTAAGCCATTCATATGCGAATTCGAGAATTGCCGCCCGCTCTGACTCAGTAAACTCGGCTTTGGAAGGGTAAATACCTTGCTCTTTCAGGCGCCGCGTGGCGAGGTAAATACGCTCGCTGACCAGATCCGATTCATGATTCAGCCGGGTACCAAACGCAGCCCGATAGTGCGGAGGCTGAGTTAATCCGGCTTCAACCAGAACTTTCACCGTATCGGAAGGAATGGCGGTGACCGGAAACTGACTGACTAAATCGAGATTCTGATTGGCCAGTTGTAGCAGAGCCAATAATTGATAAGAGCAGTTTTCGTCCAGGAAGTAGTAGTCGAACTCGGCTTGTTCCATTTCCCACAGATGAAGCAAAATTCTATCCACTTCTTCAGCGGTGAAATTGAGAGGGTATTCCCAGATATCCCGCGACTCGATATCGTTATATTCACGCACTTTTTTGTAGTACGGCATGACGGTAAAGCGGCTTGGATATGCGCCAACCAATCCTTTGAGTGCATAAAGGGCCGGATTATCTGCGCTGTCCGGTTCTGCGGCAAAGTTGATCGCATAAGCGACCAGTGCATTGTTCTGGTTCTGATTCTTGGCATCGACCCGTAGCAGGGTATGGCCAAACATGGACGAAGGATTATTCATAAAGGCAGTTGGAAACACCAGGGTCAGCTTTTCCGGATCCATCGCCTGCTGCCACTTTTTTAATTCAGGGCAATTTAACTCAGGCGGTGCCTTGCCTTGTTGTTGTTCCAGCCATTGATAACGGGCCGGAAACGTGCAGCGCGCCTGATGGCGGCTTTGCGCTGGGCCCTGATACAGCGCCTGAATCGTTGCTTGAAGCTCCTGCGCAGGTTGATGTTTGCCCTGCGATGCTAAAAAAAAGCTATCCGAATCAATGGTGCTGACGTAACCGCCGCTCAGCGCGGGCAGGTAATGGCCCAATTTGAGCCAATAGTTATCCTGGCTTAAGGCTATGACGTTCAGTTCAGGTAACGGTCCGGGCTCTACGGAGGCAAAGCTCAGGGACGAATGTAATCCGCCCAGTAATATGAAAATACAACGCTTCCACTGCATAACGACTCTTGAAATAAAAAGGTGCCTCGTTGTTGCAACGAGGCACAGAAGGGTAAGACGAAAGAAGCGGTTACATTGCGTAGCCAGACAGCTTAGAATCGTTCGACATCAATGTGTTGAGGTTATTCAGTACCTCATTAGAGGTGACGTTTTCAGAACGATAAACCACGGCAAAATTTTGTTTCGCCATGGTGTTGAAGGTTGCTTTATCTTCATTCGGGATGCCCCAGACTTCAGACAAGGTTGCCAGTGTTTCACCCTGACCTTTGGCCATATCACGTGCCAGATTGTCCATGTTACCGTCAATAAACATCGCCAGCTTCTGACGTGAATCAATCGTGCCGGTACCATCACAGCCCAGAGTTCCGAATGTGATACCAAAGGTTTGGTTGCCTGATGTACCGTTGGTTGTCGCGCCGAGCACTTTGACCACTTTTCCGGATTTACCGTCAAAAATCATGGTACCCAAACCACAACCAATATCATCATCAGCCATAACCGCCTGAGCAAACGGCAAGGTAGAGAGTAACGTAGCCACTGCGAATAACTTTTTCATATTAATAATCCCTTAGTTCGGTCAAAAAGTGGTGGTCATAAAACGCATTACCACTAAATGAAGATAGGAAAAAGTCGGTGATATTCCAATGTCATGTTGGCGAAATGGGATTAAAATCAAAGCGATTTGGCAAATATTGCCCTGAATATGTCGCGAATAGTGTGAGCTGTTTTTTAAACGACGTACGGTTAAATAGAAATAAAACGCACAAGATCAATGAAAATTTATATGGGGAAAGTTGCATTTGACCCAGCTCTGAGTCAGTTTTGTTGGATAATTATTCCTTGTCAGGGAGTGAAAATAGTCATTTATCACAGTTTACGTCAGGCGACTTTTATTGTGTAATTACGCCTTTGCTTTTTTTAGTCGTTTACACTATCAACACACAAGGAAAGAAATGGACAATCAAGTACAGTCATCCCGTCAGGGTTTTTGGTCAGGCATGGCGCTGTGGAAAAAAATCCTGATTGGTATGGTGGCCGGTATTATCGTTGGTGCGCTGATGGGCCCGAGTGCTGCATTGCTTAAGCCAATCGGTACTCTCTTTATTAACGCGATTAAAATGTTGATCGTGCCTTTGGTGTTCTGTTCTCTGATCGTTGGTATTACATCGATGAAAGACACCCGCAAGATGGGGCGTATTGGCGTCAAAGCCGTGGTGTTGTATTTGGGAACGACCGCCGTTGCGATTGCCATTGGTCTTGGCCTTTCTGCTCTGCTTGAACCTGGCGCCGGACTGAACATGGTTGCGAAAGATCTTGATGATGCTGGTAAGAGTGCGCCCCCGCTGGTGCAGACGCTGCTGGCGATGATCCCGCAAAACCCGGTGAATGCTCTGGCGGCGGGTAACATTCTGCAAATCATCGTTTTTGCGGTTGGTCTTGGTGTTTCCCTGGTGTTGGTGGGTGAAAAAGGTGAACCGGCAGTGAAACTGTTTGAGAGTCTGGCGGAAGCCATGTACAAGCTGACTGAACTGGTGATGAAACTGGCTCCGTACGGCATCTTTGGTCTGATGGCCTGGGTTGCCGGTACTTATGGTCTGGACGTCCTTCTGCCACTGATCAAAGTGATTGGTGCAGTGTACCTGGGTGCGCTGATCCATGTGTTGGTGTTCTATTCAGGCGTGCTGAGCGTGCTGGGTCGACTGAACCCAATCAAATATCTGCGTGCGATTACTAACCCTGCAGCGGTTGCGTTTACCACATCGAGCAGTTCAGGTACCTTACCTGCGACAATTAAAGCGACTCGCCAGGACATGGGTGTGTCTGAAGGTGTGTCGAGTTTTGTTCTGCCGCTGGGGGCAACCATTAACATGGATGGTACGGCACTCTACCAAGGTGTGTGCGCGCTGTTCATCGCGCAGGCATTTGGTATCGATCTGCAAACCTCAGACTACCTGACCATTATTCTGACCGCGACACTGGCATCGGTTGGTACTGCGGGTGTACCGGGTGCGGGTCTTATCATGTTGTCTCTGGTACTGAGCACGGTTGGCCTGCCTGTAGAGGGCCTGGCGATTGTGGCCGGTATTGACCGTATTCTGGATATGGCGCGTACTACGATTAACGTTTGTGGTGACATGATGGTGGCCGTTCTGGTTGCGAAAAGCGAACGCGAACTGGAAGAGAATGTCTATAACAGTTAATCAGCGCCACGCCTGATCTCTGCAAAGCCCCGGCCTGTGCCGGGGTTTTTATTATGCAATGAAAATAGCCTTTGAAAAGAAAAGAAATTTGATTTGTGCAGTGGTATCGTGGTCAGGCACAAAACCGAAACAGAGGTGATTATGGCAGTTCGTTTTATGTTGGCGCAGGATGTCCCCGCGGCCGCTCTGATCCATCAGGTGGCTTTTCCGCGTCAGCAATATTCACAGCAATGGCTCCAGTGCAGTTTTAAAGCCGCGCCACGTACGTTTTGTCTGGTCGCAGAGAAACGAGGGGAAGTGGTCGGTTATATCATCTGGGCGCAGAAAAGCGGCTTTCGTCCCCAGGTCGTGTTGGAACTGGAACAACTGGCCGTTGAACCCTCTTATCAGGGCCAGGGGATTGGTCGTCAGTTACTCACCGATTCCCTGCCTCTGGTCAAAGAGCAGTTACGTAATCAGGGTTCCACTCTGAAACATATCCTTATCACTACCCGGGCTGATAACCGGGCTCAGAATCTATATCGCCAGGCGTTGGGAGCGGAAGTCGAAGCGACCCTGAGCGATCTTTATAGCGCCGACGAAGTGATTATGATTGCCCGCCATATCGATGTGTAGCGTTTACGTCAGTGTACCTAAAGCTTGGCTAAGACAGGGTTGACCAAGCCCGTGTCGCTGAACTGTGGCGTTACGCTGCCGGTGAGCCAATCGGATGCTGAGCGGTAAGGACTTCGTAGCCAGTGGCGGTCACCAGTACCGTGTGCTCTGACTGGGCGGAGAGTTGATTATCTGAAGTCGCGACGCTCCAGCCATCTTGCCGGGTATAGACTTTGTCACCGCCGAGATTGAGGATGGGTTCGATGGTAAATACCATTCCTTCGCGCAGTGTCAGGCCGCGGTTGGGCAGGCCGTAATGTAAAACCTGCGGTGCTTCGTGCATTTCGCGGCCAATACCGTGCCCACAGTATTCGCGAACAACGCTGTAACCATGTGATTCAGCAAAACGCTGGATGGTGTAGCCAATGTCGCCCAGCATGGCACCGGGCCTGACTTGCCTGATCCCTGCCCACAACGCCTGATGACTCGCACTGACCAATGCTCTGGCGGCCGCATCGGCGTTCGGCATGAGATAATTTTTGCTGCAATCAACAATGAAACCCTCGTGTTCGAGTGTGACATCCAGATTGAGGATGTCTGTCTCGCTCAGGATCTGATCGGGGGCCGGCATGCCGTGGCAAGCAACCTCATTAACAGAGCTGTTAATCGCATAGGGATAACCATATTGCCCTTTGCTGGCAGGGCGTGCACCTAATGTCCGGACAATAAAATCCTCAACTCTATGATTGATTTCCATGGTCGAACGGCCGGGAATGACGAACTCATCAAGCATGTCGAACACTTGTGCCAGCAGTTTGCCTGCTGTACGCATTTGGGCTATTTCCTGCGCGTTTTTGATGTGTACCGTTCTGTCCATAGCGGTTTTTCCTTACGCCAGTTTTTGCATCAGATCCAGCGAGCACCTTGCTGTCTATTTTTCGGGGGAACAGCGTTTGTGCGGCAGATATCGGATGTACAAAAACGCTTCGTTTAGCGGTGCCAGCAGCTTAATGATTAATAGCTTGATTGTATGAGTTGTCGGAAAGGCGTCAAGACAAAGCGGATGTTATAACAGGCGATTGGGCTTAATTCGAACTGACCAGCCTGATGTCGGGATGAAAAACGCTCGTCCGGATCGCAATTTGTCATTCGAACGAGCCGGCGCTTATCTGAAAAAGCTGACTTGTTGTTTGAGGTGAGTGGCTAACTGGGGCAAGTCCTTAGTGCTTTGTGATGTCTGTGCTGCTCTGACTTAATTGCATCAGCGATGCGGCGTTATCGGTGAAAGAAAAGATCATTAATCATCGGTTGGCTGAAATTTCATATAAATAAATTGATAATCTTGACGGTAAGTCTTGAATCCAAAACGTTGATACAGCTCAGTCGCACGGTTACCCTGAATGCAGCACAGCAGACAGGCACGTTGTAACTGGGTGCAACGTTTCGTTACGAATGTCAGTATTTCACTGCCCAGGCCCTGGTTTTGATAGGCGGGGAGAATAAAAAAGCGCGAAAAATGAAAACGCTCATCATGAAGATGAAGACGAAAAGTGCCGACAGCAATCCCGTCAGCACAAATCAGGGTCGGCAGGCCTGAACGCCATTCCTGGCGATGTAACTCCAGCTGCAATTCTTCATCCCAGCCAAATTGACGGGTGATGACATCCTGCTCGCACAGTTTCTTGAGTTCAAACGCGAACAGGTAATCTGCATCGGTCGCGGGGCGCAAGGAGAGCTTCATACCGTTCCATATAGAAAATCAGATCCAAAACAAAGTCAGGACAAAGACGAAAGATGGCTATCAGCACACATCTGCTATCCTGCGCTAACTATGAGCAATACCCAGTTAACGCAGGATAAAGTATCAATATGTTCACTGTATAGGATTACACCAAATTCGCCACTCTGATGGCTGAGATAATCAAGATTGCCCGGGCTTTTTTCAGAGAAAGAACAGTGGCGGCTTGGCCGGCAGTACCGTACTGGATGCCAAGGCGCCTATGGTACAGAATCGTAATTTTGAACCTGGGTTTCGCATTGACCTGCATATTAAAGATTTAGCTAACGCGCTGGATACTTCGCACGGAGTTGGGGCACAATTGCCGCTTACCGCACAAGTAATGGAGATGATGCAGGCATTGAAAGCGGATGACCTGGCATCAAAAGATCATTGTGCTTTAGCGTTGCATTACGAAAAACTGGCTAAGGTTACGGTAGCGAGCTAAATAAAATGCAGCAGGTTGTGACAACCTGCTGCTTCATAATTTCTATCAAGTGGTGCTTATTGATGAAAATTGTTATCGCCCCTGATTCATACAAAGAAAGTTTAAGCGCGATTGAAGTCGCAGAAGCGATTGAAACGGGATTCCGACAGGTTTTTCCGGATTGGCAGTATGTGAAGTGTCCGACCGCGGATGGAGGAGAAGGGTCCGTGGAAGCATTAGTCGATGCCTCCGGTGGCGAACGGGTCACGGTGAATGTGGTCGGGCCGCTCGGTGAACAACATGATGCTTTTTATGGTGTCTCCGGAGATAAGAGAACCGCATTTATTGAAATGGCGGCGGCCAGCGGTATTGAACTGATTCCGAGCGCAAAACGTGACCCGCTGGTCGCGACCAGTTACGGAACCGGCCAACTGATCGAGCATGCCTTGAATCAGGGTATCCGTCATTTGATCCTCTGTATTGGCGGCAGCGCGACCAACGATGCAGGCTGTGGCATGCTGCAGGCATTGGGGGTGTCGTTCACCGATGCCAGCGGAATCGAGTTGCCGTTTGGCGGTGCTGCGTTACAGGAGCTGGCTCATATCGATGTCAGCGCGCTGGATTCCCGCCTCAAAGAATGTCTGATAGAAGTGGCCTGTGATGTCAGTAATCCGCTGACCGGAAGTAATGGCGCTTCACATGTGTACGGCCCGCAAAAGGGGGCAACTGTGCAAATGGTCAAGCAACTGGATGCGGCATTGACCCGCTTCGCGGTAATTGTCGAGCAAGATCTGCAGCGTAAAGTGAGTGACATTCCGGGGGCAGGGGCTGCGGGCGGGATGGGAGCCGCGTTTTACGCGTTTCTCGATGCAGAGCTCAAGCCAGGTATCGAGATCATGACTCGAGCGGTCGGGCTGGAGGATCTGATTAAAGAAGCGGATCTGGTGATTACCGGAGAAGGGCGCCTCGACAGTCAGAGTGTGAATGGCAAAGTACCGGTTGGTGTTGCCAGTATTGCCAAACGTTATGATCTCCCTGTTATCGCCATTGTCGGTGCATTGGGGGATGATATCGAGGCCGTGTACTCCCACGGAATTGATGCTGCCTTTGACTCCGTCTACAAGGTGACGACCTTTGAGGAGATTGTTGCTCAGGCAAAATTCAACGTGATTCGCAGCGCACACAATATTGCTGCTGCCCTGAAAGTCGGGCAACAGCTCTGCTAATACTCTATTTCACCAAGGGGCCGGAAATACCAATGACGCCAATCGCTGCGTTGTTATACACAATCGGTAAGTTGACGCCCGGCTTAACATTGGGGAACTCTGGCAGCATGGTTTCGGAGATTTCGATAGGTTTGAGTTCCGTCAGGGCGAGAACGGCTCCGCCGTGTTTTTGATAGCGCCGCGCCGGATTAGTGGAAGCAATGATGATGCCGGTCTCGTCCATGACATTCAGCGGATACTTGATGATTTTCTGCGCGCGATCGACGATACGCTGCGCTAATTGCTCGTGTAACTGCATAGGTTCACTTTTTATTGGTAGCGTTTGTTCAGACAAGCAGCCATGTTGATACATGGTCTAATTTTGGAGTGCCTGACCAGACTAACCGAAGTAAAAACGGTTTAATGAGATCCAACTCTCAAGCTCAAAAAACCAACAATCCTGCCGTATAATAAATAGATTATGTTGTTAAGTTAAAAGAATTTTCTGAAGCAGAATGTCGCGAGGAATACGCTAAAAGTCGCATAAGCTTCGAACGCAGTCTATGGTTACTGACAGAGCGAGAAAGGACGTGCCCGATGGTAAGATGGATAGCAATAATCATCACTGCGCTGGTGCTGACCGGTTGCGGTGCCAAGTTTGTCTACAACAATATTGATTGGTTTGTGATTGATTATGTTGAAGATTACGTGGAATTGAACTCGACGCAGAAAGCATTGCTGAGCGATAAAATAGCCTCGTTCAGTATCTGGCAACAACAGAAAGAGATGCCACGTTACCTGCATCAGTTAGAGCAGCTGTCCTTACTGCAACCGGATCAATTTAGCCCACGGCAACTCGACTTGCACCGAACGGAGGTGCAGCAGCATTATCAGCGCCTGGTAATGCATCTCCTGCCGGATGCGTATCTGTTGGCTAATACTCTGAGCGATGCTCAGATTGAGCAATTTATGCAGGGATTAACTGAGCGCCAGCAAGAGTTTGCCGAAAAGTATCGTGACACGACTCAAAGTCAGGCTCGCGTACGTTATCGGGAACGGATAACAGACAATCTGGAGGAGTGGTTTGGCAGCCTTAGCGCTCAGCAAGAGGACGTGGTTTCGCAGTGGGTAAACGAGATGAAAGTGACCACGGCAGACTGGATTGCCTTTCACAGCCGCCTGCGGCGCGAGTTAACTCATTTGTTTACACTGCGACACAATGAAGCTTTGTTCAGCGCGCAGTTACAGGCGTTATTGTTTGCTCCCGAGCAGTTCTACAGTCCGGTTCTGCGTGCTAAATTTCAATACAATCAAGCCATTTCCGATAAGTATCTGGTTGAGATTGTACGCTTGGCGTCAGATAAGCAAATTGCCTATTTTCGAGGGGAGATTAACGACTGGCAACAGTTGGTGCAGGAACTCAGCGCGGATGTTGGCACTAGTGTGCGACAGCCCCCTGATGAGCAGGGGGTGTCAGCAGATCATGTGGCAGATGCCAGTTGACGATGTTTACGACGGCTGTAGTAAAACACCATCAGACCCGGAATATAGAGCAGGGTGGATAAGACCAGAGCGTTGAGGCCCGCGGCGTAAATCAGCCACAAACCATACAGGCTGGCGCCGAGACCAATGGCTTTGATGTTCCAACTTGCGGCTTGTCCGAAGGCGATTTTGACCAGATAAGCACCCACCAGGAAGTAAGGTATCAGGATCATCGAAGTCGAGATAAGTACCAGAGTGTTATAACTCTCCCCGGTCCACATGATCAGCACCAGGCATAACTGGACTGTCACGCTGGTTAGCGTTAGCGAGGCCGGTGATGTGCCTTGTTCGTTCTGTCTGGCAAAAAAGCGCGGGAAAGCGCCATGCTGTGCAGCAGTGCACGGCACCTCTGCTGAGTACATGATCCAGCTCAGGTAAGAGGCCAGAACTGATACGATAAGTCCGAGACTGATTACCCACTGGCCAAGGTTACCACTCATGTGTGCCATCAACCCGGCCATGGATGGATTATTCAGGGCGGCGACATCTGCCCGGCTCATTACGCCCAGAGATAGCAGAGTAATGGCCACATACAGAATCAGCGCAAATATCACACCCAGACAGGTCGCTTTACCGATATCATTGCGACGTTTGGCACGCACCGATAATACGATTGCCCCTTCAATGCCGGTGAACACCCATAGCGTAATGAGCATGGTGCCTTTTACCTGCTCAATGAACGGGGTTTGTAAGCTTTGACCCGCACGGTCGAAGTTAAACGTTGCCGGCTCAAATGCCCAGTAGGCGAGGACAATAAACACAATCAGTGGCAGACATTTTGCCAGGGTTGCCAGCAGGTTGATGAAGGCTGCCTGTTTGATACCGCGCAGCACCAGATAGTGTACCGCCCACAGGATAAGCGATTCGCCGATAAATGCGGGCAGGGTGTTTCCGTCGCCAAAAATGACCGATTGTGGTGTATCGACAAAGGCGCCAATCGCGGCAAAGGCAACCACCAGGTAACCGACCACGCCAATTGTGGCACACAGCCAGTAGCCCCAGGCGGATAAAAAGCCTGCAGTGTCGCCAAAGCCTGTGCGGGCATAGGTATAGATACCCCCATCCAGTTCAGGCTTAAGACGGGATAAATGTAAAAAACAGCCGGCCAGCAGTAAGATGCCTACGCCAGTAATAAGCCAGCCGGTGAGAATGGCATCCACACCAGCGACTTCTGCCATATTTTGTGGCAGGCTGAAAATACCGGCGCCGACCATGGAGCTGAACACCAGAGCGGTCAGCGTGGTCAGGCCGATTTTTTGCGGTTGTTGCATCACTCGCTCCGATTAAGCGAAGTGCTGATGCAGCGCAGCAATATGCTCCGGACCGATACCGCAGCAGCCGCCAATCAGGCTGGCGCCTTGTTGTTGCCACTTCTCTGCCCACAGTAGGTAGGCTGGCGGTGTCAGGTCTGCACGCAGTTCATCCAGGCCATCGTTGGCGGTCGCGTCTTTTGGCTGAGGAGGAAATGCGTTGGCATACGCACCAAGCTGAACTTGCTGTGCCCCTGCTGTGTCCAGGCAACGCTTGGCGATGGTCAGGGCTTCCTGAATCACTTCAGGCTGGCAGCAGTTAAACAAGATGGCGCTAACGTTAAGAGCCAGCATCGCATTGATGGCATCTTCAACCAATTCGCCTGAGCGCAGGCGCGGTACATCAGTCGGCTCTGAATCTTCTAGTGTAAATGATACCCACAGCGGTTTGTGTTCGCTATCTAGTTTGTCGAGCAGTGCTTTGACCGCCACTGGTTCGGCAATCAGGCTTTGGGTTTCACACAGCCAAAAATCAACATTATCTTTCAGTCCTTCGATCAAAGGTGTAGCGATCTCTGTGACCCGATCGGCCTGATACAGATCAGCGCGGTAAGAACCAAACAGCGGTGGCAGTGAGCCGGCGACCCGGGCGGTGTTACCTTCCAGGGCTACAGCCTGACGAGCCACTTCACCGGCGCGGTGAGCGAGTAACTGAGCTTCACGCTTAAAGCGTTCCTCACCAATATGAAAAGGAACTAAGGCATAACTGTTGGTCGTAATGACCTGAGAGCCACTCTGAATAAATGCGCAATGAACATCACGGACAATGTCAGGAGCTTCGATCATCGCCAGTGCTGACCATTCGGGCTGACGGAACGGCGCGTCACGTTTTTCTAATTCACGACCCATTCCACCATCGAGAACACTGACTGTATGATTTGACATAAATAAACCCTCTGTTGTTGTTTTGGATGTTTAAGCGCAAAGACGTTTAGATGTCTATAAACTAAAGGTTATTGAGATAACATTCAACTCAAAACCCGATTGTAATCGTAAATTGACGTTCAGATGCTGAAGTTTTGTTCGTTGTTGCTGACGGAGTGACAACAATGAAAAACGCACCCGCGGGTGCGTGTTTAAGCGCAATGTTTAAACGGTGTCGTAGAAGTGGACCTGAGAATAATGAAGCCCGTCAGAAATGTGATGGACTGAAGTCATCTTTCTAGTGTCGGATCTGTGCATTCAGACGCACGGTGTTATGCCATATTATAAGTAGCCTGTATAGAGCGAGTCATTTTACTGTCAGGCTTGGTGTCTGCTATTGAGGTCAGCGCCGGACAATAGTTAAATGCGCAGCTTAGTAAACTGACAAGGATAACTAGAATGAAACGCACAGGAATTGTTCTGGCCTTACTGATGGCTTGCAGCGGCGCACAGGCCGGGATCAGCATCGGTGATAAGTTAGATATTTCGACTGACTGTATGTCCGTTGAGGCTGGTGGCATAAAAGTGGGTGGCGGCGATTGTGATACTCATAAGCATAAAGCCAAAGGCGGTAAAAAAGATAATCATAGCTTTAATGGACACAACAACCCGGGTAAAGGCCATAACAAGAAGCATAAATAAGAAAAGCACCGCAGGGTGCTTTTCTTATTTATGCCTTCAGCCTGTTCCGCCGTGCTAAATCGAAACGAGAGTCTCTTTTTCAGCGGGATTAGCATCCACCTTGTTGCTGGGCGTGTTTTACCATCGCCAGGCGCAGAGCTTCCTGCTCAGATGAACACTCATTTCCGTTATGTGTTTCATGTTCCGCTTCCTGTGGAACAAATACATAGTCTTTATAAAATGTCATCGTGGTTTCTCTGTAACTGAATTCAGACAAAAAAATAGAGGATGTTAACTAAGTTAACATCCTCCCTGATGCTTAATTTTCAGGCGTAGAAGAGGGGGGTGAATTCCCCCTCAACACGTCTTATACGTCGTATGTGGTTGACGCTGTGTCACCACCGGTACCTGTCCAGTTGGTGTGGAAGAACTCACCGCGTGCACGGTCAGTACGCTCATAAGTGTGCGCACCGAAGTAGTCACGTTGCGCCTGCAGCAGGTTCGCTGGCAGACGAGCCGTGGTGTAGCCGTCCAGGAACGTCAGCGCTGAAGTAGTACATGGCATCGGGATGCCTGCTTCCAGCGATTTCGCTGCCACTTTACGCCATGCGGCCAGACTGCCGGTCAGGATGTTTTTGAAGTAGTCATCTGAGCCCAGGAAAGCCAGCTGCGCATTGTTTTCGTAAGCGTCACGGATGTTGCCCAGGAACG
Organism: Vibrio sp. ABG19; assembly: GCF_029962385.1. Taxonomy (NCBI): domain Bacteria; kingdom Pseudomonadati; phylum Pseudomonadota; class Gammaproteobacteria; order Vibrionales; family Vibrionaceae; genus Vibrio; species Vibrio sp. ABG19. Next base: position 756,784 of record NZ_CP071707.1, read on the forward strand.
CAGAGCGGATGATACAACCGCCACGCCACATCAGAGCGACGTTACCGTAGTTCAGATCCCAGCCGTTTTCGTTTGACGCTTCACGCATCAGCATAAAGCCTTGTGCGTAAGAGATGATTTTTGAAGCCAGCAGAGCCTGACGCAGTGCATCCACCCACTCTTGCTTGTCGCCTTCCACCGGCGTGATGGTTTTGCCGAACAGCTTCTCGGCTTCAACACGTTGGTCTTTCAGGGCAGACAGGCAACGAGAGAACACAGACTCAGAGATCAGAGTCAGTGGAATGCCCAGGTCCAGTGCGTTGATACCGGTCCATTTACCGGTACCTTTCTGGCCCGCGGTGTCGAGGATTTTTTCAACCAGTGCTTCGCCGTCTTCGTCTTTGTAGCCCAGGATGTCAGCCGTGATTTCCACCAGGTAGCTGTTCAGCTCAGTTTTGTTCCAGTCAGTAAATACGGCCTGCATTTCATCTGCAGACATGCCCAGACCATCTTTCATGAACTGGTATGCTTCCGTGATCAGCTGCATGTCGCCGTATTCGATGCCGTTGTGTACCATTTTCACGAAATGGCCAGCACCGTCGTTGCCAACCCAGTCACAGCAAGGCTCACCCGCATCAGTTTTTGCAGAGATGCCCTGGAAGATAGGCTTAACCGCTTCCCATGCTTCCGGCGCGCCGCCAGGCATGATAGAAGGTCCGAAACGTGCGCCTTCTTCACCACCGGATACACCCGTACCGATGAAGTGGATGCCTTTTTCACGCAGAGCCGCAACGCGACGGTTGGTGTCAGGGTAGTTGGTGTTACCGCCATCGATGATGATGTCGCCTTTGTCCAGCAGAGGAACCAGTTGGTCGATGAATGCATCAACCACAGCGCCAGCGCGAACCATCAGCATCACTTTACGTGGCGCTTCCAGTTTGTCGACCAGCTCTTGCAGGGTGTAAGCACCTACAATGTTGGTGCCTTTCGCCGGGCCTTGCAGGAATTCGTCGACTTTCGCCGCAGTACGGTTATGTGCCACCACTTTAAAGCCGTGGTCGTTCATGTTCAGGATAAGGTTCTGGCCCATGACTGCCAGGCCAATTACACCAATATCGCCTTTCATTTTTCTCTCCTTCACGCAATCTTCGCTGCTGCGTCTAAATCTAAAAACCACTCTGTTTCACCAGCCGAAGACTGGATTTTCGCTGCTGGATACGGCAGATCTTCAGCAGGAGTGGTGTGAATTTCATAAACGATCTCGGCCTTACCAGCGCCAAGAACAAGGTAACTAATACGTTTTGCTGCTTCCAGTACCTTCGCGGTTTTAGACACACGAAGCTGGCCTGATTCAGGGTGAGAGGCAACGACAGACAAGTTCTCATCATCGTAGTTGGTTTTACCCGGGAACAGAGAAGCAGTGTGGCCGTCAGCGCCGACACCCAGCAGGATCCAGTCAAAGACAGGCGTCCCATTGTCTGATGGAATCACGTCAGCCATTTCTTGAGCAAAGCGTTCAGCTTCAGCCTGAGGCTCGTTTTCACCCAAAATACGGTGAATGTTACCAGCCGGGATGTCGATTTGGCTGAACAGCAGAGTGTTCGCTTCACCGTAGTTGCTTTCTGCATCATCCGGCGCTACGCAGCGCTCATCACCCCACCAGAAGTGCAGGTTTTGCCACTGAATAGAGCTTACATATGGCTCAGAGGCCAACAGTTTGAACAGCATTTTTGGTGTGCTGCCGCCAGACAGAGAAATGTGTACCGGGCGGCCCAGCTCGCTGAATGACTTCATATCATTCGCGAGTGATTCCACAACGGCATCCGCGGTTGGCAGAATTTTGTGATTGATCATAGTTCGCAATAGTCCGTATTGGTCAGATTTTTACAAGGGAAGCGCCATTCACGGCCATCATTGCTCAGCAGGTCATCGGATTCTTTAGGTCCCCATGTACCGCAGGCGTAGCCGTACAGAGATTGAGGATCTTGTTTGAAGTCCAGAATTGGCTGAACAAATCGCCAGCACGCTTCCACGGCATCCGTGCGCGCAAATAGTGTCGCATCACCGTTCAGTGCATCCAGAAGCAGACGCTCGTATGCTGTCAGCATTTTGGTCTCTTCCAGAGAGGCATAGTGGAAGTTCATTGACACTTCTTTTGCCTTAAAGCCTGCGCCCGGCTCTTTCAGACCGAAGCTCATCAGAATGCCTTCGTCAGGCTGAATACGGATGATGAGCTTGTTCTCTGGCGCATTTTGACCAAACACTGGGTGCGGCGTACGCTTAAAGTGGATAACCACTTCAGTCACGCGGGTTGGCAGGCGTTTACCACTGCGCACGTAGAATGGTACGCCATTCCAACGCCAGTTGTTGATAAACATCTTCAGTGCCATATAGGTTTCGGTACGTGAATCTTCAGCCACGCCCGGTTCGTCGCGGTAACCCGGAAGGAATTTGCCACGAACTTCAGATTCGGTGTACTGACCCAATACCAGGTTGTTACGCAAGTCGTCATCGGAGAGCGGTTGCAGGCTCTGCAGGACTTTATTCACTTCGTTACGAATGGAATTGGCGTTGATAGCCGCCGGCGGCTCCATACCCACCATGGCCAGAACTTGCAGCAGGTGGTTCTGGAACATGTCGCGCACTGCGCCTGAACCATCGTAATAACCACCGCGGCCTTCTACGCCCAGGAACTCCGCACCGGTAATTTCAACGTAATCGATGAAGTTACGGTTCCAAAGTGGTTCAAACATACCGTTAGCAAAACGGAAAACCAGTAGGTTTTGCACGGTTTCTTTGCCCAAATAGTGGTCAATGCGGTAAATCTGATGTTCTTTGAAGTGGTTATGGATTTCGATATCCAGCTCTTGAGCGGATTTAAGGTCGTAACCGAACGGTTTCTCAATGATCAGGCGTTTCCAGCCATTGGATTCATCGTTCAGACCCTGAGAGGCAAGACACGCAGGGATCACACCGTAAAGACTTGGCGGCGTCGCGAGATAGAAGAGTGTATTGCGTTCAGTCTGGTTGTATTTATCAGCCAGTTGGTCAAGGCGGGTGGTCAGTTTTGAGTAATCATCCTGGTCGGATGTATTAATAGCTTGATAGTGAAGGTGTTCACAGAAGGCATCAAGGGTTTCAGGTTCTGTTTTCTCCAGTTCCTGAAGCGAGCGTTTCAGCTTCTCGCGGTATGATTCATCACTGTATTCAGTACGGCTCACGCCCAAAATAGCAAAGGACTCAGGCAATTGCTTGCTTGCATACAGATGATACAGAGCAGGAACCAACTTACGGTAAGTTAAGTCGCCCGAAGCACCAAAAATCACGATGCTGCTGTTTTCAGGTATTACCATCATCTTTCCCTTAAAAACGAGGTAGTTAGCATGCGCCAACCCTAGCAGCGCAATACACAAATAGAAAGAAGGTGATGCCTATATTGTCGATAGGCAAAACCGATAGGGAGATCACATAAATAGCAAATATGAGATCTCGCCCGGAGGGGTATTGTCTACGACAATTTGACACACATCAACTATTGATAGCGCAATCGACCAATAATTGAGTTACTTTTTAGCTAACTTACTAATTTTTAAAGGTACTGACTGGTAAACTTAGTTTGAATTTATCTCCGAACCGGCCTTGTTTTTAAAACTGAGCCTTCATAAAGGCTTTAACGGTTTTAATCTCTTCGTCAATATCGACCTTGGTACATTGCTGCGTATCTAAGAAGCGCTGGGCGTATTCAGCATAAACACCGGTCTCCAGAAACAGCACATACAGTTTAGGGTCAATGTGGCCCGAGGTTGCCATCTGGGTCATGATGGCTATCGACTCAGTCAGCGTTTTGGCTTTTTTGTAAGGCCGGTCACTGGATGTCAGGGCTTCAAACACATCAGCAATGGCCATGATCCGGGCCGGGATTGATAACTGCTCTTCGTTCAGCCCGCGCGGATAACCTTTCCCATCCATACGTTCATGGTGGTTGCCGGCAATGTCCGGCACATTCTGCAGATGTTCCGGATAGGGCAGGCGACGCAGCATTTCGATAGTCTGAATAATATGGTCATTAATGACGAAGCGCTCTTCATCGGTCAGCGTACCACTGCGAATACTCAAATTATGTAGCTCGCCGCGATTGTATTGGACATCGAGCGGTTTGAGTGTGAACTCTGACTGCTGTGCTGCTGCTGGTTGGGTGTCTTTGGCCCAGGCGATTAGGTGCTCTGGTTTATCGGCCAGCAAGCCTTCCATAACGGGCAGGCTCTCATTGTCAGGGTAACGTTGTTGTTCCAGATGGGAAACGCCCAGCCTGTTGTCCAGAGTCCGTTTCCATTGGCGCCTGGCAATTTGTTGCAAGCGTTCAATGTCCTCATCGCGCATAAATTCAGAGCCGATGTTGCATTGAGCGACAAAACTGAACTCCTCGTCTAACGTGTGTCGGGTGCTGTCCAGTTGCTGTTGAAGTTCAGTTGGGTCGCCGCCCTGAGCAACGGCTTGCCAATACTCGGCTTCAGCTTGCATTTTGAGCAGTTCGAAACGCATGCGTATCTCATGGATACGATCATAAATGGTCTCGAGCTTGGTGGCTTTATCAACAACGAACTCAGGCGTGGTGACTTTACCGCAGTCATGCATCCAGGCGGCCAGATTAAGCTCTTCCCATTGTTCACTGTTCATGGTGAAGCGTGGGAAGTAATGATGATCCTCCACCGCAGCTTTGGCCAGCATCTTGGTGAGATCGGGGACACGCTGGCAATGTCCACCAGTGTATGGAGATTTGGTATCGATGGCAGAGGCGATCAAGGCGATGAAGGCATTCAGCATATCTTTTTGCTGCTGCATTTTGTCGATATTGTCTTTGGCTATTTCAGCAAAACTGAGTACCTCACGTAAAAACGCGTGTTTATCGAGTTGTGCCTTGGTGGTGGTGCGTTCATAGCTGAGATTGAGTACGCCGACGAGCTGACGATGGCGGTTAAGTAACGGGAAAAGATAGATATCGCTGTTAAACAAATAGTCTTTGTGTTTGCGCAGGATATTGTCATCACGAGTCAGGTGAACCAGTTCCCCTTTCTTCAGTTCAGAAAGTAGCCAGGGTGTGTCCTGAACTAACTGATTGATATCGATTTTGAACGGAATAATTGCATGATTGGCGGCAATCGTGAACGTTTGACATTCATTCGAATACAAATAGAGCAAAATGGTTTCCGCTCTGGTCACGATGTAACTCTGATGAGTAATGGTTTTCGCCAGCACATCAAAGTCCTGATTCGAAGCGGTTTCACGCAATAATTTCAGCAGGTCGTGCAGAGTGTGTTCCATCAATTCGATGGACTGAGTAAGATCGGCCACCTCTTTGATCACGCTTTTCGGATAGCGGGTTTTCTGAAAATCAAAGCGCGCGATGTTATCTGTCTGTACCACCAGGTTTTCCAGCGGACTGGCCAGACGCCGCGCCGTGAACCAGACAATCAGGAAACAGCCCATCAGTAGAAAAATGGCGACCATGATTTGCTGATCGCGCATAGACAGCAGGTTAGCTAGTAGCGCTTTTTGAGGCGTTGCTTCCGCCAGGAGCAGATGGACGTGCTCGTTGAGCGTTACCGGGGTCAGGGTGACGGACCATTCGTCAGAGGCAAAATGGGTGGTGGTGTATAAGGTTTGGCTGCTGATACGGTTGGCTATCGAACCGAAAATACCGGAGGCCAGTTTTTGTTTGGTTTGCTGATCGCTGTCGCTCACCGTCATCCCGGTATTGTGTTCAGCCAGCAGGCGGAATTGATGATCGAACAGCGCGAGTTTGGCATCGGGCGAATAACCGATACGGGCCATCTGGTTAGAGAGTGAATTTAACGTGAAGTCTGCCGCTACCACGGTTTGACCATCATAAGAGCGTCTGGAAAGTGTGACACCGTGGGTTTGGAGAAAGTGAAAAGAGTAGGGCTCGGTGAGTCGTGTAACGCCATCGTCTTGAGCCTGGATGTACCACGGGCGCTCTCGTGGGTCGTATGTATTGTCGTGGCTCTGGCGAGTCATCATAGTATTCAGTTCGCTATCGACAAATAATACGATACTGCTGCCATCCATCCGGGTGCGGTTAATAAACAGTTGTGCTTCCGGAGGTGCGTCAAACTGTTTGCGTGCTTCGGCACTGTTAAGCGGCCTTATCATCGTGAAGTCGCCCTGATTATTACCGTAATACAGTGCAATTAAATCCTGATTACGTTTAAACACCAGGCTTAGCGCCGCAAACCAGTTTTTCGCTTCTTGGGGCGGCAAACCCTGATCGACAAAGTGACTAAAAGCCATGAAATCGAGAGTTGTCAGTACCGGTGACGCGTTCTGACTAAACGCTGCTTCAAGTTTGCGGCTATTTTCATGGCTGAGCTCTTTGGCACTGGTGGTCAGTAACTGCTGTGAATGATAGTAACTGACAGCAATTAATGCTGATCCAACTAATGTTACTAAAACGACAAATAATGTACTGATTTGAATGCTCAGCGGGTAGCAACGTTTGGTCATAAAGCCATCTCTAGTTCGACGATGGTATAAGTATTGTTCAAGTTCCATAACTTGCAAAAATCAACCAATTAGCGAGTTTCTATTTTGCTGAAAGTTGTTTAGGGCTCACAAATTTCGTGTCGTTAAGCAGGGCCGTTCACATCTCAGTCGTCATCAGCAGCACTATCCAGAGATTGGTATCCACCAGGGGATATTGTTAAACTGATTGAATAACGGAGGGAAGTAGCGATGAAATTAGCGGTTGATACCCACACCCACACGTATGCCAGCGGGCATGCTTACAGCACATTGACTGAGAATGCCCAGTCAGCGGCCAAGCAGGATCTGACCATGTTCTGTACCACAGACCATTCAGAGTCGATGCCCGGAGCACCGCACTATTGGTTCTTCTCCAATCAACGCGTTTTACCTCGTTTTCTGCACGGTGTCGCGGTGGTTCGTGGCGTTGAATCCAATATACTCAATACCGCCGGAGAGATAGATATCCATCCTTCAGTGGATCAGAACCTAGATTGGGTCATTGCCAGTTTTCACGAGCCGGTATTTCGCCCAGGCACGAAAGCACAACATACTGAAGCGCTGCTGAACGTCATTCGCAGCGGCCGTGTTGATGCTCTGGGCCATCTTGGTAATCCGCATTTTGACTTTGATTTTCAGCCGGTGATTGATTGTGCCGCACAGCACAATGTCGCGATTGAAATTAATAACAGTACTCTGAAGGGGCACAGCCGCGCAGGTAGCGTTGACCGATGCTATGAAATTGCACAAATTGCCAAAGCGTGCGGAGCCTGGATTACCACGGGCAGTGATGCGCATTTTTGCCAGGATGTCGGTAACTTAGCCTTGGCCAGCGAGCTTTTGGACCGGGTAGGAATCGCGTCGGAAAAAGTCATCACGCATACCGCAGCGCAGTTTGTGCAATTTCTTGCTTTACGTGGACGTCATCCGGTTGAAGCGTTTCAGAGCCTTTAATGTTTTGGTCAGCCGGGCGGCGAATGTAAGTATTTGAAACAATTTCAGCTTAAATTGGATGATCAGATTCAAGTACACTAGGGCGACTGAACTCAAAGGGTGGCAGATATAATGAAGAAAGGCATGATACTGAGTGCTACATTGTTACTTAGCAGCCAGGTTTTTGCTGCTGAGGTCGATCTGAAGCAGACGATGAAACAGATGAAAGTGGCATTTAAACATGCCGCTGAGGCTCAGAGCATCGAGGAAATGAAAGCGCCGGTCGCGCAACTCAACGAGCTGGTCTCCCATGCCAAGCAGGGTGAGTATCCGCCGGAAAAACAGGATTATTACCTGGAAGGTTTTAATAAGCTGAGTGTCGCGCTGGATAAAATCGAGAACGAGCTAGCAAATGGTGAATTCGAAGCGGCGCAAACGTCACTGCGCAGTGTCGATAATCTGAAAAAAGAGTATCACGAAGGCCGTAATCCAAGTATCTGGAAACGCCTGTTCGGCTGATCACTACCCATTATTGTGGTTTATTCTGCTTCGTAGTGCCGGTTAAACGAACGTTGATCGAGACTACGCCGATACTACGGGGCTGATTTTTGCCATCAGATATACATTCTCTGCTGAGTCGGTATACTTTGCTGAGTCGGTGTACTTTGCTGAGTCGGTATAGTAGCGGCAATTTGTTTGAGAACCTTTATGAACCTCCTTTGCCGTTTCCACCGCATTATGATCTGTACCAGTGCCCTAAGTTGGCTGCTGGTGACGTTGATGCCGGTGCTCAATGCGCACAGCGGCCAGCAGAATATCTGGCAAACATTTTGCGTATTGGCCGGCGGTGATGTTGAGATGGCGCATCCGTCTGAAGGTCATACTCACCCCAAACACACCAAAGTTCATTCGCAGCATGGCAAACCTTGCCCGTGCGCGCACTTCTCTAATTTTCACTATGCCGGGCTGACCACCATTCAGTCTGTTGCAAGCAGGTCGCTATTCACCGCAGAGCGTTATGCATTCACTGTGCGCAAGCAGCGCTTTGGCTTATCGATTCCCCGCGCCCCGCCATTCGGTCACGTGTCCTGAGCGTTATATTGCCGATGCAAGCTGTCCGAGCCTTCTTGATGCATCAACGATGATTGTGGGCAGGCGGGCGTTGCCAGGACTCGACGTTAAATCTTAATAACCCAAAATAATTCATATTTCAGGCGGTTCCCCGCAGTCTTAGCGGAAGGGAGCCGTTCGTCCGAATCGTATAAGGAAAACTCCATGTCGAGAATGTCTGCCGCGTCTCACGAATCTGTCGAGCGCGGAAAATCTCTCTACTTTTTAACCTGGCGCTGGCATTTTTACGCCGGTCTATTTGTCGTGCCGTTTATTTTAATCCTGGCGGTTACTGGCATCGTGATGATGTTTGACGGTGAAATTGAGCAGGCTCGCTACAGCGATATCCTGCAGGTAACACCCCAACACCATCAGGTGGCGGTTTCGCAGCAACTGGCCGCGGTGCAAAGTGCTTATCCTCATGGCATTGTGACGGAGTTTATCCCGGCGCAGGCCGTTGATGTTGCGAATAAATTTTCCGTGCGGATGGCTGATGGCAGCGATCGGTTTATTACCGTCAATCCATACAGCGGGGAAGTGCTGGGCAGTATCGACCGCACTCAAAGCTGGTACCAGCTGGCGAATGGTATTCATGCCACTTTGCTGATCGGTGATGCCGGAGACTATCTGCTTGAAATTGCTGCCAGCCTGGGAATTTTGCTGCTCGTTACCGGGCTATATTTATGGTGGCCACGTGATAACGCCAGTCGTTCGGGCTTTCTCAAAATCCGTTTCGGCAGCGGCTCACGCATCGTGATGCGTGATATGCACGCGAATCTGGGTGGCGTGCTTTCTATTGTCCTGTTGTTTTTCCTGATTTCCGGTCTGTCCTGGACCGGGTTCTGGGGCAAGACGTTTGTTCAGACCTGGAACTCATTTCCGACTTACTACACCTACGGTGAAAAACCGCAATCCAAGCCGATGACGCATGCCAGCCTTAACCACGGTACAGAAAAAGAACTGCCGTGGAACCTGGAACTGACGCCGATGCCCGAGTCGACGCATCCGGTAATGGAGGAGCAGCCGATGGCTGCCGGCGCGCCCTCTATGGCCGGCGGGCAACCGGAAGAGGCGCATGATCACTCCAAAATGGGCATGGGCGAAGTGCATGCCATGGGGCATGGCGCGCTGAATATCGATACCATCATGGCGAAGGCCAAGCAGATGGGATTTGGTTATTATCGGGTGTTTTTCCCGACCGGCGCGACAGGCGTTTACACTGTCACCGCCAATACCATGGCCGGCGATATTCATGATCCGCGTGACGATCAAACGGTGCATTTCGACCAGTACAGTGGCGAGGTGTTGATGGGCGTGACCTGGCAGGACTACACTCTGTTTGCCAAGGCGATGGCAGCTGGCGTATCGCTGCACCAGGGTGATCTGAGCCCGCTAAACAAATGGCTAAATGTGGTGTTTTGTTTGTCGTTTATTCTGATTGCAGTGACGGGGGGCGTTATGTGGTGGATTCGTCGTCCGGCAGGCAAAGGAAAATTGGGCGTGCCGCCGCGTTTTGAGCAAGCGGGGATCTGGAAAGTAGGGCTGGTGACGCTCATTCTGATAGGCGTCGCTTTTCCGTTGGCCGGGCTGAGTATTATCAGCGTGTTATTGCTCGACTGGCTGCTGTTCAGCCGTGTTGCACGCCTGCGTTATATGCTGAGTTGATGTGTGTCGTCCTCAATGTGTAAACACATTTCAGGACGAGACAATGGATGTAAAAAAGCCAGAATGACAAAATTCTGGCTTTTTTACCTGCAGGTCATGACATGATTGGAGATCCATCAGGCTTGATAAACTTCCAGTGGCAATCCATCGGGATCCTGGAAAAAGGTGAACATGCGCCCGGTGTACTCGTCAATTCGGATTGGCTCTACCTCGATCCCCTGTGATTCCAGTATGGTTTTTACCTCCCTGACATCCTCAACGGCAAAAGCGAGATGGCGGAGTCCCTGAGCTTCCGGATAACTCGGGCGTGGCGGTGCATCCGGAAATGAAAACAGTTCAATTTGTGCACCATCCGGCAGAGCAAGATCAAGTTTGTATGAGTCGCGCGCGGCACGGTAATTCTCTGCGACTATCTCCAGCCCTAATATCTCACTGTAGAAGTATTTAGAACGCTGGTAATCAGCGCAGATAATCGCTGCATGATGTAACCGCTTCAGCATCCGTTAATCAGTCCTTAATTCAGCCTTTGTCATTTAACTTCACGCTCAGGTGTGTCATCACATAGTCGATAAACACCCGTAACCGCGCCGGCATGTATTTGGTTTGCGCATATTGCATCGCAATTGCACCATGGTAGTTACTCTTGATCGTCCAGTCTTTGAGTAACTGCACGACTTTACCGCTGGCCAAATCATCCTGCACCACAAAATCGTGAAAAATACCGATGCCCAGGCCGTTTTTTACCCCGTTTAAGCGCATTTGCGAATGGTTCACGGCATAACGCCCGCTCACGGCAACGGTATGGAACTCGTCATCTTTGAGAAAATCCCAGAGGTGGTCTTTGTTGGTTTCGGCGAGATACAAACAGTCATGCTGGGCAAGTTCAGTCGGATGGGCGGGATTACCGCGTTCAGCCAGATATTCCGGACTGGCGCACAGCACCAGATTGGTTTTACACAACTCACGCAACACCAGATTTTCATCCGGTTTATCAGTGAGTTTAAATGCGACATCAATGTCATGTTTAAACAGATCTATCTCACCATCGGCGGCGCGCAACTTAAGTTGGATCTGCGGATATTGCTTTAGAAATGGAATAACAAAGGGCTGAAGCACCGAGTTTAAAAACGCTTCAGGAGCGGCAACGGTCAATGAACCTGACGGTTCCGTATGGTCTGATCCCGATAATTCCACCGCCTGTTGCGCCGCATTTACCATCACCAGGCATTGGTCGTAGACCTTTTGTCCCGCCTGGGTGATCACCAGCTTACGAGTAGTACGTTCGAACAGTTTGACTGAAAGCGCCTGCTCCAGACGCGTGATCAATTTACTTAACGCCGAGGGGGTCACTCCGAGTTTTTTTGCTGCAGCAGTAAAACTGCCTTCGTTGACCACTAAAATAAAAGTCGCTAAGTCAGGAAGCAGGCCTATCAGTTTGGTATTGAGCATGTCCGATTTTTTCTTCAGTTACTAAATTAAAATTCAATGTGGGTTTGCCAGGCGCTCTTTGGCTGTGCGGTCAAGCCGGCAACGAATTGAATTCGATGACAATCTGTCGTCACGCTCGATTTAAAGTACGATGTGACAGCATGATAAAGTGTCTCATTCTTGCAGATTTATGTGTAATGAGTGTCCAGTGATTGCTTTTTATCTGTCAATCTGTGCGCTGTGCCAAAAAAAATGTTAACAGGAAAGGGTAAAAAGAAAGTTTGGCTACATATGTTATTGATAGGAAAGTATTTATTTTAGCTTATTTTGTGAATTCAGGTCATAGATATTTGTTAGATTGGCCGTTTTTTTGCGGAATTATTCAGCGAAAACGGGGCGTGCAGACCGTTCATGCTGTTAAAAAACGTGCCAACTGCGTAGCCGAAGTTGGCAGGAACATCAGTGGTAAGAGCAATCGGTTTATTGGAGTATGCCGAGTGCTTTTAGTTTTCGGTACAAGGTGTTGCGGCTTATCCCTAACATTCTCGATGTGCGGCTGATATTACCCTGGTTGGCCTGATAGGCTTGCAGCAGGGTATCATCTACCGTCGTTTTGAGATCAACACTTTCTGTCGCCAGCTCGCGCCGTTTTTTGGCGGTCAGAGACTGACTGATATGACTTGGTACATGCTCAAGCCTGAGCTGTGGCTCATCGCTCGCCAGCAGGCAAGCCACCTTCATCAGGTTATCGAGTTCACGAATATTGCCAGGCCAATCATACCCGCACAATAAGCTCATCAGATGAGGGCACAAAGTCTGTTGACCCAGCCGGTACTTGTTATGAATATGTTCAATTAATGCGGCTTTGTCCTGGCGCTCGCGCAGTGCAGGTAGCGGCAACACCAAGCCATTAAGGCGATAGAACAGATCCTGGCGAAAACGACCTTCAGCCACGGCCTGTTGCAGATCTTTGTGTGTCGCGGCGATGATCTGAATATCAACCTGATAACTCTGATTGGAGCCCACCGGCACCACCCGTTTATCCTGCAGTACGTGCAGTAACCTTGATTGCGCTTCAAGCGGCATATCGGCGATTTCATCTAAAAACAAGATGCCTTGATCGGCTTGTCTGATTTTGCCCTGATAGCCTTTACTGTTCGCTCCGGTAAACGCCCCCCCGACATATCCGAACAGCTCTGATTCAATCAAATCTTTAGGCAGCGCGCCGCAATTAACACTGACCAGAGTCTGGTTTTTACGTGAGCTACGTTGATGCAGAGCCTTAACGAACTCACCTTTACCCACGCCGGTTTCGCCCAGAATCAACAACGTAATGTCTTTATCAATCAATTTGTTGGCTTGTTGCCAGGCTCGCTCGGTCGTCATATCGCCAAAATGTAAGTCGCAAGATGCAGAGTAGTGACGCGCTTTGTGCGGTGGTGACTTTAGCTCATGCTTTTCATACACGAAAGCGGCAGAATGCGCGCCGAACAAATCTTCAATCGAGTGGCCAATCACGGAGTTTTGCGCCAGCAGCTGAGCGGCGATGTGGTTATGGGCCAGCACTTTTCCGCTCTCATCCGCAATCACAATGCCTTGCCAGCCACTGTTGAGTAGTGAGCGATCACAGGCCAGATCAATTCGCATCGTACCTTGCGGAATATCGCACAGCAGATGATTTTCGATCAGCTGTACCATGTTTTGCACCAGAACCTGAGTGGATAAATCGTGCTGTTTTTGCTCACTGGTAATGTCCAGCACACCGATCAACTCGCCTTGGTGGTTAAACACCGGACAGGCGGAGCAACTGATAAAGTGATGCTGCCGTATGTAATGCTGGTCACCGATAATGGTGACTGGCCTGGCTTCAAAAATCGCGGTGCCAATGGCGTTGGTGCCTTTGATTTTTTCCTGCCAGCAGGCACCGGATTCAAGCGCTATCTCGGTCAAACGCTGTTCGAAACGGGATTGTCCCCAGCTGGAAAGAATAACGCCTTCCTGATCGGTCACAATCAGACGACTGTCACTGTGTGCGCACATCTGGTTAAACAGGGGCAACGCGTATTTTTCTACCGCAGCGAGTAGAGAGGTCGCGCGCCACTGACGTTCCTTCAACTGATAGTTTGGCAGGCGAATGTGCTCTGGCTGACTTCTTTGGTTCAGACCTGCTTGCTGGCTTCTGTGCCAGGACGTGGTCAGCCAGTCTTGATTAACTGATTGAATTTGCATAACTGTTCCATGTTGTCACAGTGGCAGTGTGTCATTTTGGCACACTGGAACACTGGGTGGCAGTACCCAACTTCGGTTCCCGGATGACACTGTTCTTGTAATCATATTGGCAATCATAGTTTTACATTTATTTAACAACAAGATTTCTCATTCTGGCCTGTGATTTGCGTTGTGCAGTACAGCAACGGTGCAGCAAGGTATGGCAATGCTGTCTTTTATCGCGACCTGCTGCGCAATCATCAACCCAACATCGATAACCACAATAATCAGCTCAAACGGCGCTGTTGAAACATAAACACTCCATTTATACGTGAACGAGAAAGTAAGAAGGAACGAACGATGATTTATGCACAACCCGGATCGAACAACGCGATTTTCAACTTCAAAAGTCATTACGATAATTTCATTGGCGGCCAGTGGGTAAAACCAGTCAACGGCCAATATTTTGATAACACATCGCCGGTCAACGGCCAGCCGTTCTGTAAAGTGGCACGTTCCGGCCCGGAAGATATCAGCCTGGCGCTGGATGCGGCTCATGAAGTGCGTGCAGAATGGGCCAGAACCAGTGTGACTGAACGTTCCAATCTGCTGCTTAAAATTGCTGACCGCGTAGAAGCAAACTTAGAAAAACTGGCGTATGTGGAAAGCTGGGAAAACGGTAAGCCAATCCGTGAAACACTGGCGGCTGACCTGCCATTAGTCGTCGACCATTTCCGTTACTTTGCCGGCTGTATTCGTGCCCAGGAAGGCAGTGCGGCCGAAATTGATGCGACAACGGCCGCTTACCATTTCCCGGAACCTATCGGTGTGGTAGGCCAGATAATCCCATGGAACTTCCCGATGCTGATGGCAGCATGGAAACTGGCTCCTGCGATTGCGGCCGGTTGTTGTGTGGTGCTCAAACCTGCCGAACAGACGCCAACGTCTATTCTGGTGCTGATGGAAACCATCGGCGATCTGCTGCCAGCAGGTGTGGTGAACGTGGTTAATGGCTACGGTTCTGAAGCAGGCCAGGCGCTGGCGACCAGCAACCGCATCGCCAAACTGGCCTTTACCGGTTCGACCGAAGTGGGCAACCATATCCTCAAATGTGCCGCTGACAACCTGATTCCATCCACCGTTGAGCTGGGCGGTAAATCACCAAACATCTACTTTGCTGACATCTTTGATCATGAAGATGCGTATCTGGAAAAATGTCTGGAGGGTACCTTACTGGGCTTCTTCAACCAGGGCGAAGTGTGTACTTGTCCTTCGCGGGTGCTGGTGCATGAAGACATTTATGATAAGTTTATTACCAAGCTGGTGGAGCGTGCGAAAACCATCAAGCAGGGCAACCCGCTGGATACCGATACCCAGGTCGGCGCTCAGGCTTCACAGGAACAGTTCGATAAGATTCTAAGCTATATGGAGATTGGCCGTCAGGAAGGCGCTCAGGTACTGCTTGGAGGCGCTGCTGCGCTGCAACAGGGCGATATCAGCCAAGGCTACTATATTCAGCCGACCATGCTGGCAGGTCATAATAAAATGCGCGTTTTCCAGGAAGAGATCTTTGGCCCGGTTATCGCGATCACCACCTTTAAAGATGAAGCTGAAGCGCTGGCTATCGCCAATGATACCGAATACGGCCTCGGCGCCGGTGTCTGGACCCGAGATACCAACCTGGCTTACCGTATGGGGCGCAATATTGAAGCAGGGCGCGTGTGGATCAACTGTTACCACGCTTACCCGGCACACGCAGCATTTGGTGGCTACAAAAAATCAGGTATTGGCCGTGAAACCCATAAGATGATGCTGGATCATTACCAAAACACCAAAAACCTGTTGGTGAGCTATGATGTTAACCCTCTGGGTTTCTTCTAAGTTCGGCTCCATCACTTCCCTGGCTGATTAGCCGCTTAGATTCAACACCAAAGCGCCCGAAAAGGGCGTTTTTTGTGCGATGTTAAAATAATAAACTCTATTTGTTCCTATGATTCACTAATGTTTTTCCGCAAATCAGGATAATCCCTTTCTGGTGCTTGGATTACACTTACTGGTAGTGAATGTTTACAGTGTAAATGGATCCTAAACAGGATCGGTTCTCTGGCCCTACTGACTGCACGTCAACCCAAGAACAAAGAAGGAAAATGCAATGTCTTCTGCTTTTTATCAACAGATTCGCAACCAGCTTGAGGAAGTCAAAGCTGAGGGTCTTTACAAATCTGAGCGCATTATCACCTCGCAACAGCAAGCGTCGGTTCATATCTCCTCTGGTGAAGATGTTCTCAATTTTTGCGCTAATAACTACCTTGGCCTGGCTAACCACCCGGCGTTGATTGAAGCCGCGAAAGAGGGCATGGACTCGCACGGTTTTGGTATGGCATCGGTACGTTTTATTTGTGGTACGCAAGATACTCACAAAGCGCTGGAACAAAAACTGTCTGAGTTCCTGGGTAAAGAAGACACCATTCTTTACACCTCATGTTTTGATGCCAACGCCGGTCTGTTTGAAACCCTGTTGGACAAAGAAGACGCGATCATTTCTGACGCACTAAACCATGCTTCGATTATCGATGGTGTGCGTTTATGTAAAGCGATGCGTTTCCGCTACAGCAACAACAACATGCAGGAGTTGGAAGAGCAACTGATCGCCGCCGATGAAAAAGGCGCACGGAACAAACTGATCGTGACTGACGGTGTGTTCTCAATGGACGGCGTGGTGGCTAACCTGCCGGCGATTTGTGACCTGGCGGATAAATACAATGCGCTGGTGATGGTTGATGACTCGCACGCGGTTGGTTTCATGGGCGAAAACGGCCGTGGTACCCACGAATACCACAACGTGATTGATCGTATTGACATCATCACAGGTACTCTGGGTAAAGCGATGGGCGGTGCATCAGGCGGTTACACGTCTGGTAAGAAAGAAGTAATCGACTGGCTGCGCCAGCGTTCTCGCCCTTACCTGTTCTCTAACTCTGTGGCTCCGGCCATTGTTTCTGCGTCTCTGCGTGTGCTGGATCTGCTGCAGGAAAGCGGTGAACTGCGTACTCACTTGTGGGACAACGCGGCGCACTTCCGTGCTCGTATGACTGAGGCCGGTTTTACCATGGCAGGCGCAGACCATGCCATCATTCCAATTATGCTGGGTGATGCGAAGGTTGCTGCGGAATTTGCCGAGCGCGCTCTGGCGAAAGGTATTTACGTGATTGGCTTCTCTTTCCCTGTGGTCCCTAAAGGCCAGGCTCGTATCCGTACTCAAATGTCTGCGGCACACTCTCGTGAGCAACTCGACAAAGCCATTGATGCCTTTATCGAAGTCGGTAAAGAGATGGGGCTTATCTGATCCCCGGTGCGGAGCCGTATTGATTCAGGCTGAGGAGAAAACTCCGCCCGAAGTGATACGGCCTTGAGCCGAAAACATTGTATTTTTTGCCTCGCACAGCGCGGGGTATATTGAGTGAAGAACATGAAAATCAAAGCGCTATCTAAGCTAAAGCCAGAACAAGGCATCTGGATGACCGAAGTGGACAAACCAGAAATGGGCCACAACGATCTGTTGATTCGCATTAAGAAAACGGCGATCTGTGGTACTGATGTTCATATCTACAACTGGGATGAATGGTCACAGAAGACAATTCCTGTTCCTATGGTTGTCGGCCACGAATACGTGGGTGAAGTGGTTGCGATTGGCCAGGAAGTTCGTGGTTTCGAAATCGGTGACCGCGTTTCTGGTGAAGGTCATATTACCTGTGGTCACTGCCGTAACTGCCGTGGCGGCCGTACTCACTTATGTCGTAACACCATTGGTGTGGGTGTAAACCGTACCGGTGCGTTTGCTGAATATCTGGTGATCCCTGCGTTTAACGCATTTAAGATCCCGGAGGGCATTTCTGATGATCTGGCGTCTATTTTTGATCCGTTCGGTAATGCAGTGCATACCGCGCTGTCGTTTGACCTGGTTGGCGAAGACGTGCTTATCACCGGTGCCGGCCCGATCGGTATCATGGCCGCCGCAGTCGCAAAACACGTTGGTGCCCGCCATGTGGTGATCACTGATGTGAACGAATACCGCCTGGAACTGGCGCGTAAAATGGGCGTGACCCGCGCAGTGAACGTGGCTGAGCAAAAACTGCAAGACGTGATGGCAGAACTGGGCATGACTGAAGGTTTTGACGTTGGCCTGGAAATGTCCGGTGTACCAAGTGCGTTTAGCTCAATGCTGCAAACCATGAACCACGGTGGCCGTATTGCTCTGCTGGGTATTCCGCCATCAGACATGGCGATTGACTGGAACCAGGTGATCTTTAAAGGCCTGGTCATCAAAGGCATCTACGGTCGTGAAATGTTCGAAACTTGGTACAAGATGGCGAGCCTGATTCAATCTGGCCTGGATCTGACGCCAATCATCACCCACCATTTCAAGGTGGATGACTTCCAACAAGGCTTCGACACCATGCGTAGCGGGGCTTCCGGCAAAGTTATCCTCGATTGGGAATAACCCAAAATTGAATCTGAAGCGCTCCGGTTGGGGCGCTTTTTGTTTGGGATAATACTGGGTGTATAAACAGTAAAATGGAAAATATAGTCCCATTTAGCGCCCCCAAAAGCCCCAATTTAGCCCCAAAAGCGAAAGTCACCCTTCAACGAGCGGCCAAAAAAGCCCCAAGAATTCTTATCTCACTTTTGCCCCATTGTCATTTTCGTTCATTAAATTGCTTGTCGTCCTGCTTCCAAATTTTCCTCAATAAAATTCATGTGAGAGATACGAAGACTATTGCCGTGGATTTCAATTCCAGAAGGAAGTTTATCTACGCTTGCGTTCGATGCCATCTGTTCCATTCCTCAATATCAACCATCCAGGTACCGTGAACCTTTCTCATAACGGTGGATGGGTACTGACCGTCAAGAGCTTTTTCTCTCAATGTCTTCGTGCTCAGGCCAATTTCTTCGGCTGCCTTTTTAAGCGTGACAATAGCGATTTGAGATCTATTCATATCTTCGACCTATATAGCGTGTAGTCAGGGATGGGTTAACCACCAAATCACAAACAAAATGGTGGTTGACGATATAGGGTTATGGAGCATCAAACTGTATTGATGCCAGGTAACTGCGCGCCCCGTTGATGTGTTGGTAGTAGTGCGTCTCGAATGCGGCCATTCTGGTTCTGCGGGTAGTGTTTAGAAATCTGTGTCATTTCAGTATGATATACAAAACAGGAATGACACATGAACAAAGACTTCGATCTAGAACAAGCTATTAAAGCCCTTCAGTCAGGCCAAGACCTGACAGGTAAAGATGGCTTCTTAACTCCGCTCATTAAACAAATCACAGAAGCTGCTTTGAAAGCAGAACTCGAACAGCACCTTGAAGGTGATGAGCAACCTAACCGTAAGAACGGCTCAAGCAAGAAAACGATTAAGTCTTCTGTCGGCACGTTTGAACTGGATACCCCACGCGACCGCTCTGGAACATTTGAACCCCAGTTAGTTAAGAAGAACCAGACTAAATTGACCGATGAGATCGACCGTAAGATCCTATCCATGTTCTCGCTCGGTATGAGCTACCGTGATATCCGTGGTCACGTCGAAGATATGTATGGCATTGAGGTCTCTGAGGCCACCATCACAGGTGTTACCGACCGTTTGATACCTGAACTGAAGGAGTGGCAGCAACGTCCGCTCGATGCGCTCTATCCGTTTGTCTGGCTCGATGCAATCCACTACAAAATTAAAGAAGACGGACGCTATGTCAGTAAAGCGATATACACAATCCTAGGGTTAAACATTGAAGGTAAAAAGGAACTTCTTGGGCTGTACCTATCAGAGTCAGAAGGGGCAAACTATTGGCTATCAGTGCTGACAGATTTGTATAACCGTGGCGTTGAAGATATCTTGATCGCCTGCGTAGATGGGCTAACAGGCTTCCCAGAAGCGATAGCAACCATCTATCCTGATACAGAAGTTCAGCAATGCATCATTCACCAAATCCGTAACTCTATGAAATATGTTGCCTCTAAGCATCAGAAGGCGTTTATGGCCGACTTGAAGCCAGTCTATCGGGCTGTGAGTAAAGAAGCGGCCGAGATGGAGTTGGATAGTTTGGAAGCCAAATGGGGACAGCAATACCCAATAGTGATTCGTTCCTGGCGGAACAAATGGGCAAATTTATCGGTTTACTTCAAATATCCAGAATACGTCCGAAAGGCTATTTACACGACAAATGCTATTGAAGCCGTACATCGCCAATTCCGCAAACTGACCAAAACTAAGGGAGGGTTCCCAAATGAAAATAGCTTGCTCAAGCTACTGTATGCTGGGATATTGAATGCTTCTAACAAATGGACAATGCCAATACAGAATTGGAATATGACATTGTCTCAACTGGCGATTCATTTTGAAGGTCGCTTGGATGACGTCTTAGATATTTAGCCAAAATTAGCTGACACAGAATTCTGAACGCCCTCGTTCTGCGGCCTTCAGTACCGTCTAGGGAATTGGTGCAGATACCACAGATAGCCCAGTCTTTTACCTGGTTGGCTTCTTTGCTGTCGATAATGGTGGTTAGCCGGCTGGCCAACTCATTGCGCTCACGTTCAAGTTTGATGGCGTAAGCGTGCAGCGTTTTACATCCTTCCATGTTCGCCAGTGGTACCACTTGCGTTCGTCGACAAACAACGGATACCAACTACCATATCACTCATCTTAATTACTGTTATTGCAGTAACGAAAACCTATTCCATACAACGTGCGATGTGTTTATCGATATCGTAGTAGCAAAAAAAGTCGTTGATGAGTAGGTATTGATATCGTCTCTCTTTGTAGATATCAATACCTAAAAATGACTTTTGAATTTGACTAACGATAGGTGATGAAGATGCAGCAAAGACAACCTCTTTATTGATCTGATCGGCTTCTTCTACTTTATTTGTCTTAGATATAATAAAGCCATTTTTACTGTACATATCACCGTCTATAGAGAACGTGCTGTATTTAGCTACTTTGTCTATATCCGTCACTGTAACAATTGACGTATACTTTTTCTCTTTCGCAAGAAAATCTGCATTGGTTTCTAGTGCAACTCGATCTTGTCCCTTGGTGATAATAACTTCATGTCTTTTAAAGTAACCATCAACAGGGGGAATGTCCTCATCATCAGGAGCGATTACGTGGATAATCAGGATGATAAAACAGAGTACATTGAACCACTTAAAGTACTTCATATCTCACATCCTTTTTCGTTGAGCTCACTGATTATCGCGTCAATATCGTTTCCGGAATAGGAGACTAACTTATCTTCGGCAAGGCAATCAATAACCACTCGATCACCTAATGAATTGATAAAAATGATATTTTTGTTTTCTTGTTTTGCGAGTGTTATATCTTTCTCAATGCTGGTGAAACTATCGTGATCAGTTTTTTTATCAATCTTATCTTTTTTAAATTGTGTCAGAATGTTACTATCATTCGTTGATACGGCGATATAGTTATCACTCTTTATTACATTTATTTTAAAATTTTCCAAATCACTTTGGTTGTAGGAAATTACGAATAAAAGAAAAGCAATATTTACAACAAAAAGTGGATACGCCATAGATCTTGACATAACCATCTTAATAGTATTTAGCTTTGATTGATTAACACCACTTGTTGATACCGGCGTAGCAACATTAATGTTAGAAACGGAAGGTTGTTCATGTTGTCTTCCGGTTTCTGTAGTTTCTGCCTTAGCGATTAGTTTGACTTTATCGACGATGATGACATAGCCCTTATTTTTTTCATTCGTGATCACGTCTAATTTCGTATGATTCTTAAATATCTTCCTAAGGTTAGCGATAGATACCGGAACAGAGTTTTTTGACACCAATTTCCCGGGCCAACCAATTGTCGCTAACTCCTCTTTGGAGTAGAAGTTACCTTTGTTCTGCAGCATCGTATGCAAAATTGCTGATTCTGCATACGAACATTTATATCTGACGTCATCGACAGTAATGAAATAGCTTCCCCCTTCTTCGCCACAGCTTACCTTGATATCCATATCAATCTCATCTCTCTTGTATATAATATGTTTATAGATTAACGGCAAAAAATAAACATGATAAATATAAAGCTTAGTGCATATGCTTCACTCTAACGACATCAGACCCTATCTACAAACCCATTACCGCATAATTTAATTGCGTATCACTTAAATGAAATTTACCACATAGTAAATCCCCTCACCAGATGACTTTGGCGCAACGCAGAGTCTGAAAGCCCACGCCGTTTCCTATCGAGCCCTAATGGATATAATAGAAACAACATTAGAATAAAGTTAACTAACTGATTTTATGGTAATTTAATATTATTAATTTTAATTACAAGTCGTTTAGTTAGCGAGGATGTAGTCTGTCAGTGTTGGTGATGAGCAGCGATTTGACTCAGTGCTACTTATCACTCGGCAATAAAATTTTTTGCATACACAGTGCAGTTTTGGTTGGAGAGAGTGATGGAAAAAGCTTCAATTCGACGAGCAATGGCAGTCATAAGAACATGTAGCTCCTATCTGTAACCAATTAAGTAAGGCATTAAAATGATGAAATATACTTTAGCAACAGCAGCGGTTATCGCCCTTTTAGCTGGAACAGCACAGGCCGAACAAACTAATTTTGATGGTTTGACAGTATCAGGATCATTAGTTGGACAGGGGATTGATTTTATTGATGAGGACGACAATGTCGATGACACAATCCATTCAGCTGGATTTGGTATTCAGTTTGACTATAGCGTCAACCGTATTGTAGGAGTGACAGGGGGTTATACGTCAACATCTTCTGATGACAACGATTTAGATGCGTTTAACCTAGATTTAGATACAGAGCGATTTTATTCAGGCGTTAATCTAGGTTACCGATTTGAAGGACAGGATTGGGCGGTTAAACCATTTGGTGTTGTGGGTTTTAATACGATTAAAACCGCTTTCACTAAAAAAACAGAAAATAAACTTTATAAAGAATCATTTCATAAAGTCTACTTAGGCGCGGGTGCAGCAGTAAGTTACAAACAGTTAACCGCGACGCTGGAGACAGATGCAAGCATACTAGAAGACGATGTTATCTTTGTGGAATCTCGCCTGACTCTAGGCTACCGCTTTTAGTTACCAGGCTTATCATTGACATGACAAGAAGCCTTAAACAGGCCCTGATGATGAAGGTGTTAATCATAATCGTTGTTGGCATTCTCATCCTAATCTCTTTTGGTGGTTGCACCTTTATATTATTTTCAGATAGCCAAATAGGACTATGTTGTATGCTTATAATTCCTACTGTCATAATAGTTGCTTATCTTTTTTTAAAGCTGGTGAGCACGCGAATAATAAACGTAATACCAGGACGAAACATGAAAAATTCGAAGCGTATAAGTTAGCAAAATCATACTGTGTACGGTTAGAAGCTTTAAACATTCAATACCAGTTAGAGAAGAAAAAAGTTGCACAGGCGAATGAAACGATACAAACTGCGAAACTTCGTATTGCATGTCTTTCAGCAGGGTTAAATAATCAAATTCCCAAATCGGATTTTGATTTTTTTGATGATTTAAAAAACCTTAGTAAAATTAAAAAACGTTATAAACTACTTAGCGCTGCATACCACCCAGATAGAGGTGGTAGTCAAAAAACAATGCAACTTATTAACGACCAATATAGAAAAGCGTTTAAGTATCGCTAAACTGTACATCATATACACGATGCCCCAATATTTGGGTTCCCTTATATACATTACAGTAAGAGGTTAGGATGAAAAGAATCTTATTTGCTCTACTACTAAATGTTGTAACAACGACGAGTGTGTACGCTGATTCTACAAAAGCACGTTGTGAAATTTACCCTAACGGTACAGAAAAGCCTGATAAGGTAATCCTCTGTACTTTTTCCCAAAGGCAAGGGCACATCACTATCAACCGCAGTGATGGAATCGTTCACCAGTTGCTACCGATGGGGAATGCTGTAGGGACGTTTACGGATCAGCACGAACAAATTGTTTACCGGCAACGCGGTCTAGGTTCTCAGGGGGTGATTTTTCGCTTTCCAAAAGCAAGAGTTTTTGTATATTGGGACATAGTGAACAGTTAATAAATAGTGGCAATTAAAACAGTGGATTTGGACAGGGAATATTATGTTCGGCATTAATGCTAACATCTACTTTCCTAGGTTTAATTTATATAGAGTGCACTTAATTCTGTGATTTATTGAAATCATAAACGATGGTTTTCACTATTGACTGAGTACTATTCTTCAGGGGCGTAATTTTAACCATTTGCATCAACCCACCCATAATCATAGACCCAAATTTAACTGCGAAATACGACGCTCGTCAATATCAAGCAGCCAATGTAATTTTTTAAAGACAACCGCTGATTGTGTGAAGTCTAAATACTTTTTCAGTCGATAATTTATCCGCGATAAAGCGAATTCAATATCGCCCTCTATTATTCTTTTTAGGCCAGTTCCTTCCTTCACATTTTGACCAAAAATTATAATCGATTATTAATTTTTATTAATCATTTAACTTTAACCACTTAGGTATTTTTATTCAGAGATACGAATTAACCCGAACGATTAGGTAGGTACGCCTCATTAGCTGCTTGCATAGTGGTTCACAAGGGTATGACTGAAAGGTAGTACTGAAATGAAGAAAAGAAGCGTATTATTAGCAGCTGCTATTGCAGCGATTTTATCTGGTTGTGGTGGTGATGAGGGGGAATCTTCGAATGGTCATATGGGGGATTCAACTCAAAAAATAGATACGCCTTTTAAGCAAGGTGAGCAATCAGCGCCAAATCTACTCCCACAAGGCGAACCGGTCACACAAGTCCTTGAACGTAACCTTGTACCAGTTATTCATAGTGAAGTTGTACAAGCTCCTCAGCCGATTCCTTTTGAAGTTAGTGATGAGTTCATTGGCACATACTCAGTGCCGGTACCAGAAGATAAACATGCTCTGCTTAAGTCTGAAGAACGTTTAATTAATCAAGCTACGCTTACGCCTATGGCTGAGCTTCATCAGTACATGAGTGACCTGGGATTAATCACCAGTGAAGGGACCTACGACGCTGCTGCAATCACTGTTCGTGACATCTTGAACCAAGATATCCGTGATGGTAAGGATCCTCAGATATCTCTGGAGCGTGCAAAGGTTAATACTGACCGTGTTGCTAACCAGTATGGACTGACAACACCGATCAAACTGGATAACAACCGAACTCCGGGCACACCTATTGTGAGTGGTGAACCACGCAAAGAGCGCGAGCAGCCACTCGTTAAGCCTGTCGCAATGGGTGTCAATATTCCATTGGCGACGACTGACGGTCCGGGTGACGTTGTACAGCTTACGATAGTTCCGCCTGAAGACCGAATGACTCTCATATCTAATTCGGTCGTTTCTCAGATTGGCCCCGGTGCGATTCAAACGAAGAGTTTCAAGAAATCCAAGTGGGAAGCACAGAAAGAAGAGCGCTTTATTCTGAATGGTTATCCGCAAGAAGGGTGGGTTACATCAGTCGGTATACTGCCAAGTGAAATGGCAACCTTAGAGCCAACTCCGAAAGCAACAACTGACGTAGCGCCAGCGCATGATATTAAGTTAGGTGAGGCTCCTGTGGCTAAAGTACAGTTTACTCCAATTCCTAAAGATGAGCAGTTGCTCCCCCCTGCGGTTATTGACGCTGTACCAAGCTTACGCCCACAAGGTGAGCCAGTCACACAAGTCCTTGAACGTAACCTTGTACCAGTTATTCATGGTGAAGTTGTACAAGCTCCTCAGCCGATTCCTTTTGAAGTTAGTGATGAGTTCATTGGCACATACTCAGTGCCGGTACCAGAAGATAAACATGCTCTGCTTAAGTCTGAAGAACGTTTAATTAATCAAGCTACGCTTACGCCTATGGCTGAGCTTCATCAGTACATGAGTGACCTGGGATTAATCACCAGTGAAGGGACCTACGACGCTGCTGCAATCACTGTTCGTGACATCTTGAACCAAGATATCCGTGATGGTAAGGATCCTCAGATATCTCTGGAGCGTGCAAAGGTTAATACTGACCGTGTTGCTAACCAGTATGGACTGACAACACCGATCAAACTGGATAACAACCGAACTCCGGGCACACCTATTGTGAGTGGTGAACCACGCAAAGGGCGTGAGCAGCCACTCGTTAAGCCTGTCGCAATGGATGTCAATATTCCATTGGCGACGACTGACGGTCCGGGTGACGTTGTACAGCTTACGATAGTTCCGCCTGAAGACCGAATGACTCTCATATCTAATTCGGTCGTTTCTCAGGATGGCCCCGGTGCGATTCAAACGAAGAGTTTCAAGAAATCCAAGTGGGAAGCACAGAAAGAAGAGCGCTTTATTCTGAATGGTTATCCGCAAGAAGGGTGGGTTACATCAGTCGGTATACTGCCAAGTGAAATGGCAACCTTAGAGCCAACTCCGAAAGCAACAACTGACGTAGCGCCAGCGTATGATATTAAGTTAGGTGAAACTCCAGAAGTGGTTAGTCAAGGTGAGCCAGAACGTATTACTTATGAGGAAACGTTCACCGGTTTTGCTGAAGTTGCTCCTCAAGGTTACAATATTCCAGTTGAACCAGATAACGAAGCTCCAACTTACTTAACTCCAGAGATAGTTAAGCAGCAAACAGAGAAGCTAGATTCAGTCTGTTTAACTAATACTCAGCAATTTGTTCAATCATATGGCGGTACATTAAATTCGCTTGGTGGCAGCGGAAATCACTTCCAAGAGATAAAAAAAGATTTAACTAGTGACGTAGATCGACTTAGTTATAGCATGGAAATTTTTGCGATGTTGCAACAGGCATTGTCTGCCAACCCAGATCTACGACAAGCAATAGCGCAGCAACATGCTGGAGGTAGCAACAATAGTCACGTTAAAGCTACCTGGACACTCTCGATGGACACGGGCGCAAGTTATACGTTGTCGACAGATTCCTCTCAAGCCTATCGGGCGAGCATTGAAGTTGTGGTAAACAATCAAGGTGCCGTAGTGGTTAATGACGGCAATGGCATAGAGCTAGCCCGTATTGTCTCTACTGCCCGAAACGGTAATTGTGATAACGCATCATACGACGTAGTGATCGCTAATGAGTAACAAAGGTCCATTATCTATTCAGATTGATTACGGCTGATTAGATGAATAACAGAATGCCCGCTGCTAATGTGGGTATTTGTTATATCTGGGGTGCATAGATAGTGGGGAGGTAGTGGGGATATGAGCAGTGGTAAGGCCTGAGACTCATAGACACTTGTTATGGTAAACCATAAGTGATAGAACTATGACAAAGGGAAGTGGCTACTCCGACGAATTTAAACAAGAAGCCGTCAATCAGGTTATTCAACATAGTTATTCAGTGAACAATGTTGCGGTTCGTTTAGGGATCTCTGGCAAAATGTTATCTAACTGGGTATCGAAGTTTTCCAAACCACTTACAGCTCGCAAGCAAGACAATGACCTTCAGGCCGAAATTGTCCGTTTAAAGAAGCAGCTTAAACAAACCGAGCAAGAAAGAGACATATTAAAGGAAGCCGAAAGGTTCTTTGCTAACGAGTCAAAGAAGGATACGCTTTCATAAAATCTCGCAGTGTTCGCTACCCGATTAGAGTACTTTGTCGCAATCTGGGTCTTCATCCAAGTAGCTAATACGCCTGGCTCAAAGTCCCGCAAAGCTATCGGCAGATTAAAGACCAACAACTGCTTACTAAGATAAAGCAACCGAACCGGGTTGCCAATATTTGAGTCGAAAATGCAGAACGTTACTGGAGTTTTATATCCAGTAAAGCGTGAGTCGTCGTGGAAACTATCATGATAACGCCGTAGCAGAGAGTTTTTTAATCTGAAGAAGGAGAAAGTACGTGGCAGGTAGTATAAAACAACGGCTGAAGTTCGGCTGGGTATTTTTAACTATATCGAGATTGCTTATAAGCCCCAAAGGCGTCATGCTAGCAACGGGCGATTATCGCCAACAGGGTATGAAAATATCTATTTTAGTAGCCTGAAAGGTGTCTAGAAACTTCAGGCCGTATCAAATTATTTTGTTCAGCTTCGTTACATTAAACGTAAGCTTCTCACTTACCTGACACATCATTAGTAGCAGTGCTCGCTAGCATAGTTATTACCATGCGATGGAATATAAATATATTTTTGATACTGATTGACCTGCACTGAGTGTCTACAAGATTTATCCCTAGTTACAGGTTAGGTCTCTTTTCTCTACTTCGACTTTATTGGCTTCCATATAGTACATATTGGTGTCTTCCTTATAGTGTTCACACAGCTCTTCATTCGAGAACTTAGCAGCACGTTCCTGGCTTGCATTGGCGGCTTTTTCTTTCAGTGCAGAGCACCCTGTAAGGTTAACAAGTAAGATGGAGAACGTAATGATAAACAGATTTTTTTTCATTATTGATTTCCTATTGGAGTTTCATTAAGAGCATTCACAGATGCTACATCGAAGAATTACATTTAAATTGGTTTCCTTCAATAGAATAAATACTACACAGTTATGTCAGCAATGTATCATTATTAAAGTTAATAATATAAAATATAAATAAAAACATATGGTTAGGATTTCATTGTATTCGTGTGGTGATGTGCACACCAAGAGATTTACTTGAAATGTGTGTATTGATTAACTTAAATTGTCAGTATTCCTAGTTGGTTACTATAGCTTATAGCGCTCTCAAAATCTGCGTTGCTAGCGACTATTACTGCACGATGAATAAGTAGACGTGCGGGCAGAATCCATCAGCGCCGATCAGTCATTGCCGCGTCGTCTCTTGAGCCAGCAATCTCATAGTGGTAGACCTTCACAAGCTTGTCCTTAGTTTCGCCCTTGTACGTGCCCTGCCACGTCATTGAGTGGTCAGGGGGGACTGTGGCGAATGCAAACACAGCTGCTGCAAAGATAAAAGCGATGGTGTCTCTCATGGTCGTTCCTCTTTTTTTGATTTAGTTAAGTTCAATTTAACGGTATGACCCGATTAGCCCGGTTCAAGTTACAGAACTACGCAGACGTTATAAAAAGAACGGGTTCGGTATATAAGCACGATATCCCGTCTTCGCTAAAACGTTTATTTCACAGTCTTTAACATCATGACGGTGTTTAAGGATCTGACCGCAGGTCAAACGGAAAGAGAATTTCTTAGTAGTGAATAATGATGAATTTCTCTATGTGAATTAATTAGGAAATAGGGTTACAGGTTACGCGTCCAGACGTAGCAAAAGAAGATTACTTACGACTTATTGTGAGGCTAATTGTACTAATTTCATTATTATTAAATTCAATAATAAAAAAATTATCTTATTTCAACATAAACATGCAGTTAGTTATTAAATAGTGATTGTTTTTTATGGGGGAGAGTAAAGATGATTTATAGTTTTAATAGCAAGAAAAGCTGCTCGACAAGCTCTCCGCTTTATACTGGACATATACCCTGATATTACGCGAGATGCGGAATACTACGGTAGGCCACTATCGTTCTTTCGGGAAAACTGTCTGTGAAGAGATCCAATAGCGGTGCTGCTAAAGGAGGTTGGAAAAGGCGAATGTTACATTGTAATGTCATGGTAATAATGTAATCTTGTTTGGACGCTTTCACTGTAAGGTTTCTTGTAACTTCTTGGATAAATACCACCATGTTCAAAATGTTTTTTCTGGCTGTATTGCCTTTTTTACTGCTCGGTTGTAACGGTGGCAGTGACGATAATAAAAATGGCTCCACGTCTGATGAGATTGTGCAAAACCCGGTAGAAGATGCCGATACCGGCGATTCGAATGAGCTTCCAGTCGCTTTACAAGCCGCGTTAAACGATGGTGATATATCTTCTCTCAGCGTTGAAGATGCACCTATGGTGCTGGAGGCCATGCTCGCTTCAGCCAACCAAACGATTGAATCCAACACCTCATTGCTAAGTGATGTGCTTGGGAATGGCGCACCGTCACAATATCTCATTTGGAGACGTTCAGTATTGATAGAACCGATGGGCGCGCAGGGAGCAACGCCACTCATTATGGGAGACGATGGTAATACGTTGGCGACGATACAAGGCCATGATGGTGTGCGGGCGGTGGCTTTTGGTGGTAACTTTTTAGCTCCAGATAATGACAGTAATTATACCTATCTCGATACATACCAAGCCGACTTTAAACGAGTTTTATCTTGGTTAGTGAGTGGCGATGCGAATACTGCCATTCCCAATCAGCTCAACATTGCTTATGACTTATCTTCTGGCTGGGTGTGTCAATCTGAGTTTAAAGATTGTGTCGAGGCACCGTTTGAGCATATTGGCATTGATGTGACTCAGTCTCAGTGCTCAGTGCTTGGCGGAACAGATGAAGAGAATCTCGCCTGTGCACAGCAATCTGATCTGGTGTTGCTCAGTGCTGTCGACAAAGAAGTTGGTGATCTGCAAAGTCAGGTATCGGCCTTACTGCAATCTGGAGTGCCAATACTGTATCTCCACAATCACGGTGAGTTCTTGCCGGAGGAAGGCGCGAAGATCTTGGCCGCGATGGGGATGGAATATGCGACGACGGGCGCTAGCAACTACTTTAAACAAGATCAATATACAGGTGGTCGTAGTGCGACAGAAAATATTGAGTTACTTTCCAATCCGTTCCGCGATTACTTGCCTTTCTTGATGGCGTTACATGAGGGTACATTGAACACCAGTTACGATTGGAGTTCTTGTGTGAATTCTGCAGGTACGTTTAAGTGTCCGGATGTTCCAAACTTAGATGTGACATTAGTTGAGCCTGTTGATGCGCTACGTGATGTGTTTGATGGCTACACCAAGGCGGGGACACCACTATTTTCTGCGCCGGGAAATGAATTTTATCGCTTAGCTAATATTTGGGCGGATCTCAACCGTCGCACAATGACTTATCCAATGTTCAAAGAAGAGGATATGGCTGACTACCGTTTTCAGAAAGCTTATGTGTCAGACGCCATGGTGACATACTTGCGTCGCGTTGGGGAAGCGCAACCTGATATGGGCACATTTACCTTAACGGATCAAACCCAACTGCCTGTGTCACCTCAGCAAGAAACCGTGACTGTCACCTTGCCAGAAGACAGTGGTTTTACCGCATTGGAACGTTACATTAAGCCAGGCACTACCGCGACTATTGAACTTGTCGATGCAGGCAGTGCAAGTGTCAGTGTCTACGTGAATACCACGCCAGCAGGTGGCACCCGGGTTTGGAACCCTAAAGAAGGCTCTGGCATTGTCGGTTATGCCCGTCCGCGTTTTTTGCAAAGTCCGAATATCCCATTAAATCCAGCCGAGCCAGTGGAGGTGAACTCTCCTTATGGTGGTACATTGGAAGTTCGCTTTAATGGCGCCGAAGCTGGACAAACCGTGACGTTCAAAGTCACCAATGTTGGTGCGCAACCTGTGTTGAATTTACGTGAAAATGCAGACGTTAACGCGTTTGTTAATGAGTTAACTCAAACCCCGTTTGAATGGGCTGAAATAAAACTTGATGGTGTCGAGATTCATACCCGCGTCGATCAGATGCTGAGTGTGGTCAATAATGGTGTTTATGCTGGCGATTTAACCAAATACCTCAATGAGTTAGATAACTACTTTATTGGTGGTGCTTACCATATGGCGGGCTTCGCAGGGACAAAGCCATTGTCGGCAGCCGTGTTAGCAGAGTGTAATCGGTTCGGATGGGATTGTGAAAATGCGGAATTGCATCAACTTCCAGATGTTCAGCACATTACGGCCGGAAATACCGCAGCATGTGGCGCGGGCTGTAGTGGCAATCCTTATAGTCAAGCACAAGGCGTCGATCCCCGAGGCTTTTTAGAAAGTCATGAGTTGGGCCATAACTTACAATATCAAGAATTTAGAGTGGATGGTGGCATCAGTGGCGAAGTCTCCAATAACATTTTCCCACTGCAAAAGAATGGGCGTTTGTACCAAGATTTTGGCGTCGATTTAGGTTCCAACAAAGTGGATTATGAAGCGACGTTTAATATGTTAGTGGCTGGTTTACAAAACGGAAACTCTTCAGATAAGCTGAATCAGGATCTTTGGACAGACGCGACATACGCGGTGCAAGGGAACAAGCGATTAGCGTTTTACACTCAATGGGCTCTGTATTGGGCTGACAAGCAAAATAGTAGTGATGCCCAAACGCCTTGGGAAATCTATACTTTGCTGTATTTGCATGCACGTGAGTTTTTAGCGGCGGACGTCGACAACAGCACCCAAGAGACAGCAGACGATTGGGATAATGTAAAGGGCAAGCTTGGCTTTAGTACGTACGCGACTCGACCGGACCGCGATAGCTCAAGAAACAGTCAGTATGGAAATGACTACTTGCTGATCACATTATCTAAACTGACCGGCCATGATCAGCGAAATGTGTTTGATATGTGGGGAATCAAATATTCTTCAGCGGCGACACAGCAACTCGATACATTTGGTTTACCCGTCGAGCCATTGTTCTTCTATACCACCACGCCGATGAATGATTACTCTGTAGGGCATTTAATTGATATGTCGTCAGACCCATCAACGCTGGAGTACGCCACCGAATAATCTTGTCTTGCTGTGTGCATAGGCAGATCTTGTCTGAATTTTACGATAAGCCTGCGTTTTGGTAAGTCTACTTTGGTCTCATAAATACACATGGATAGTTTATATATTTAAGGAAGGGATATAAATAAGTTTAAAGGGAGTGGCCTACTCCCTTTAATCTAGTCCAGTCTACACATTAATCATGTTCACCCAACCAAGGCGTTGATGAAAATGAAAAAGCGATTCAATTAAAACTGACTGATATCGCCTTAGGTCAGGTGCTTAAACTGCAGGGCGACCAGGCGCTGATAAAGTTCGCAACTTTGTATTAATGACTGGTGATCACCGATATCGACCAAAGTACCGCCGTCCAGGACGGCTATCTTATCGGCATGCTGGATGGTGGACAAACGATGCGCAATGATCAGTGTGGTGCGGCCTTTCATTAATGCTTCCAGTGCCTGCTGCACATGGTGTTCACTTTCGCTGTCGAGTGCGCTGGTCGCCTCATCCAGTAGCAGGATTTTCGGATCTTTAAGAATCGCGCGTGCGATAGCAATGCGCTGCTTTTGCCCGCCGGATAGCCTGACGCCGCGTTCTCCCAAGAAGCTGTGATAACCCTGCGGTAGTGTCTCGATAAACTCGTGCGCATGGGCTTTTTTTGCGGCGGCAATCACTTGCTCATCGCTTGCTTCGGGCGTGCCGTAACGAATGTTATGCAATACATCCTGGCTGAATAGCGCAGGTTGCTGCGGTACGAGTGCCATCTGGCGGCGAAGATCGTTGGGATCGAGCTGGCGAATGTCCACGCCTCCGAACCGAATCTGGCCTTGCTGCGGATCGTAGAAGCGTTGCAATAATTCGAACAAGGTCGTTTTACCGGCGCCGGACGGGCCAACCAGCGCGAGTACCTTGCCTTGTTCTGCGGTCAGGTCGAGCTGTTTGATGGCATGCTGACCAGGGCGGGAAGGGTAGCTGAAATTGACCGAATCAAACATTATCTCTGCGGGCGTGGTCGGGTGAATCGGCACAAGATCATCCGGCGCGCTGATTTCGCTTTTTACTTGCAGGATCTCAATCAGGCGTTCGGTGGCTCCTGCGGCTCTTTGCAGCTCGCCCAGTACTTCTGAAATGGTTGCCATCGATGAGGCGACCATGATGGCGTAAAACACAAAAGCGCCCAGATCGCCTGCAGACATTTGGCCATGAATCACGTCACTGCCGCCGACCCAGAGCATGCCTGCAATCGCGCTGAAGACAATCACAATCACTCCGGAGATTAAAATGGCACGCTGCTGCACCCGTTGCCTGCCGACTTCGAATGCTTTTTCCACCTCAACCGCAAAGGCGGCTTTTTCATATTGCTGTGAGCCGAAACTTTGTACGGTCTTTATATGCTCTATCGCTTCACCGGCATAACTGCCGACGTCGGCCATCGAGTCCTGGCTTTGGCGTGATAATGCGCGCACCCGCCGGCCATAAACCAAAATAGGGACTAATACAAAAGGTACTGACGCGAGGACGATTAAGGTCAGCTTAAAATTCGTGGCAAACAGCATGATGATGGCCCCGACACACATCAGGGCGCTGCGCATGGCCATGGAAAAGGAGGAACCGATGATGCTTTGCAGCAAGGTGGTGTCTGTGGTCAGGCGCGACATAATATCGCCGCTGCTGTGGGTTTCAAAATAACTCGGATGAAGCGATATCACATGGTTAAACACCGCCAACCGGATATCGGCACTGACGCGTTCACCGACTGAGGATACCAGATAGAAGCGAAAGAAGGTGCCGACAGCAATACACAGCGTGAGAGCAACAATAAATTGAATCGCGCTGGTCAGTTGTGGCAACGATTGCTGAGCAAACCCTTGATCGATCAGGATACGCACTCCGTAACCGATGGATAACGTCAGGCTGGCGGTCGTCACTAAAGCTATCAGTGCTGCCGTGACACGCCATTTGTAAGGGGAAACAAACGTACTGAGTCTAAGAAGGATGCTGAGATTACTGTTATGTTTACTGCCCATTGATGGCTCACAAACCGATTCTGATAACTGGCATGGTAAAGCACTTTGTTGCGGTCAACCAGTCACTTGTGACGTTACCGCGGGCGCTTGGTTGTTACCTGCGGCGTTTCACTCTCATTTTGAGATCAGCCTGCGCGTTTGGCTGGCTGTCAGTTGTCCCACGATTTTTCCATGCGACCGGATGGAGTGACTTTGCCGCAGCGGCAGCGTGGCTGCGGAACCGGGTAGCAGATTTTGGCTAATGAGTGACAGTGTGTCCCTGCAACTGCCGATGACAAAAGAAAAATAAAGGCATAGTTTTAATGTGGAATTTACGTTATCCGAACTTAATCGGTTGTTGCTTGTGCCAGAATGCCTCTAATTTTTATCAAAGAGATATGGTATGAAGAAACGAACTATAGTTACAGGACTGTTGGTGCTACTTCCGGTTTGTTCGGCCCTGGCAAAGCCTCAGCTTACCGGCTGTGCTGCAAAAGAACACGATATAAAGCAGCAGATTGAACAGGCTCATAAGCACAATAACCCGCATCGTGCCGATGGCTTGCACAAGGCTTTGCGCGAAGTTCGCGAACATTGTACAGACGAAAGTCTGCGCCGTGAGCGTCTGTCTGATGTTCACGAGAAGGAACATGAAGTCACACAGCGTCTTCGGGATTTGGATGAGGCTAAACAATCAGGTAATCCGGAAAAAATAGAGAAACGTAAGAAAAAGTTGAAAGAGGCCAGACAAGAGTTAGCTGAGGCGAAAGCAGAGTTATCAAAATAATTCACTGAAGTAATATGGACACACACCGGAGCAATATGGAGGCACACTGTAACAAGGCGTTGCCTGGGGTCGAGTGGCCATTGGCGCATTAAGGTGTGTGTCCTCGTAGGAAATGTCCTTTTTTCAAAGTCGCAGAAGAGGAGAGACTCAGCGACGAATATGCTGATAACTTCCCAATTTATCTCGTTTCGCTGAGCCGTTATTTTCTGCATTCTCAACTTGCCAGTACGGCTAAAATCACTTTGTTACAGTAAATGTCATTAAGCACAGGGGCGATATCCATCCGATGTGTCAGCAAGCAACACGGCAATGAGAGGGCAGCACGTCTCAGGCTCTGCCGGCCGCTGAACAGCAGAGTGAACTTGGTGTCGAGTTTGGCCGGATAAGGCTGATGCGAATTGAGTTCGAATTACCCGGAATAATTCACCCAATGACACCGGATCGTTGCTGAGTGTGCCATGATTAATCAAGGCGATGATTTGTTTAAGACAAAACGTTTAGGCTCATCAACATGGACAAATGTTATGAAAGAGAAACCAGGGAAAATACACAGCGCGGCCTGGGCAGTCGGCGGATGTACTCTGATTGGGCTGGGTGCCGGTTTAACTCTGTTGCACTATTCTGCGCTGGCGTTTGTTGGCACGTTGCTGGCTTGTATTGGTCTGGGGCTGGTTATTGCGGCGCTATTAACCCGCAAAAGCCAGTAACGCACAACTCAGTAAAAAAGCAGCGGCGGCAGGCCGTATACAGGTTCAGCGCGCAGATTGTCCGGTTGAGTATGCGTAATGTACCGTGACAATGCTTTGAAACTCGATCTGACCTGCTTGTGTTGAGACCGGTTTTACACTACGGCGTAACTGTCTGATTTCAATACCATCGCGACGATTTTGTGCGCTTTCGGCAGGTAAGACATACTGCAGAGCACTCGGTGACATGGTTTCTAACTGTTCGATCAGCTCGTCTCCTGCTTGGGCGGCTTGTTTTTGCGTCGGATAACTGGCCGTGGTCAGATTGGTCTGCGGTGTGCCCACTCGAAGCCCGGATAAGGCTACGCTACTGAATAGCAGAGTGATTAACAATACGATGAGAGGTTTCATAGCAGCTCAAAAGGGTGATTCTTCATTTTGCTATTTTGGTCAATACTGCTGCATGCGGTGTTAGCGGAAGGTCAAATCATCGGCAAATTATCCACAATAAAAAAGCGGCGTCTGTGACCACGCCGCTTGCAAGATAAGTCTGTCTCAGCTGATATGGATGCGTTGGCTTTCTTCTGGTTTTCCCTCCAATTTCGGTACTACAACCACTAACACACCTTCTTCAAATTCGGCATAAATCTGTTTCATGTCCAGATTGTCGCCCAAAGAAAAGCTACGCACCATTTTGCCGTGATAGCGTTCTTTATGGATGACTTTATCATTCTCTTTGGTTTCTTCGTCTTTCGTTGTCGACGCTTCGATCGTCAACATACCATTCCGGCAGGTGATGTTGATGTCCTGTTTCGCCACGCCGGGTAAATCGGCAATAATTTCAAATGCTGTTTCTTTCTCAATGACATCGACACGTGGTGAGAAAGTATCTGCATCAAATCGTGGCCGAATTGATGGAAATGTATTATCGAATAAACGATAGATATCTGACCAAGAGTCACGCGGAATTAAGCTCATAACGCCCTCCTGTATGTGCCGTTTTTTACTCGCCTTGATAAGTGTAGAACGGCTTCAAAAGCTGGAAATTTAATTCGAATAAGAATTGATCTAAATCAATTTTTATTCGAATTTTCATAGTGATACCTATTCATTGCTCAGTGGTTGAGTTCTTGCTTAATTACAAATAAACGGTGATTTAATCCCCATTTTTTTATTTTTTAGCACAATTAGTTTTACAAATTGATTTCCATCAAAATAGTGTGGGCTTTATGTGCTACTGTGCGCAGCAACAAAAATTAAAAACCAAGCCCCAGAAAAAGGAATACCAATAATGAAAAAGACACTTTGCGGACTCGCAATCCTTTCAGCTCTAGCTTCAACCAACGTCCTGGCGCACCAAGAAGGTGACATCTTTGTTCGAGCTGGTCTGGCTGCGGTAGTCCCAAATGACAGCAGTGATAAGATCCTCGGTTCGGATGAAGAACTGGATGTCGATAGCAATACCCAGTTGGGTTTAACAATGGGTTACATGCTGACTGATCATGTCAGCGTGGAATTGCTGGCCGCGTCACCATTTTCTCATGACATTTCAACCGACTTAGGTGGTCTGGGTAAAATCGGTGAAACCAAGCACCTGCCACCAACACTGATGGTTCAGTACTACTTCATGGAACCAAATGCAGATTTTCGTCCTTACGTCGGTGCCGGTATCAACTACACCATTTTCTTTGATGAGAAGTTTAACTCGAATGTTGATGGCACTTTGAGCGATCTGAAACTGGATGATTCCTGGGGTCTGGCCGCGAACATTGGTGTCGATTACAAGATCAACGACAACTGGTTTGCTAACGCAGCGGTGTGGTACGCGAACATTGAAACTACAGCCAAATACAAAGCAGGCGGTGTGTCACAGTCTACCGACGTTGACATCAACCCTTGGGTATTCATGGTGGCAGCGGGTTACAAGTTCTGATCTTAGTCGAATGAATCAAGAAGGCAGCGTCAAGCTGCCTTTTTTGATCGCCAGCGGTGTCACTGAATTATTCCGCCGGTGGTCGTCCTACATAGGCGGCAACGATCTTATCGTCAGCTAAAATACGCGAGAAAACGTAGGCGTTGTTGTTTGGGATCACATGATGCTTGCCGGCCCCGACCGCCGGATGACGCTGACGGAACTGCCCCAGATGTTGCCAGTGTCTGAGCAGTGCCTCTCGTTGTGAATCGAGTTGCCACAGCATATCGGAACGGGTGCCCTGATGAAAATCATCCCCATATGGGCCGACTTGCCGGGCGACCTCATCACCGTAGTAAACCTGGATCGCGCCGGGCGTCAGCAGCAAAGCATTCGCCGCGTTGCGCTGCATCTCCAGTGAGTTGAAGCGGCCAAAAAACAGTTCAGTATCATGGGAAGACATGTAACTGACCGGGTTGAAATCTGGTTGTTCGGCCAGTGTTTTAGCATAGCTGCTGTAAGTGTCCGCCATTTGGCTTAAACAAGCGGCGCCGTTATCCATACGTTTTTGTAAATCAAAATTGATTAAGGCATCAAACCCATCGTCAAAGTAGGGGCTGCGGTAGGCTGTGTGTCCCCAAACTTCGCCCATCATCCAAAATGGCAGACCTTGCTCGCCACGTTCGCTGCGCCATTGGCTGAGCTTTTCACTGGCTTGTTGTTTGAGGCGTTGCCACACTTCGCCTTCGACATGCTTAACCGTATCCACCCGGAAGCCGTCAATACCGAAACGTCTGACCCAGTCGCTCTGCCACTCAATCAGATAATCAGAAACATCATACCCGTCTCGGGCCACCACTCGGGTGCCAGGATTATTCAGTAACCATGGCGGCGGGGTGACATGTTGTCTTGATTCGGTGCGAAAATCGGGCAAACCAGCCAGAGTCATGCTGATGTCGCTGCTGCCCGGTTGCGGATAACCCGGCAGTCCGGCTCGCACCCAGTCGCCGCCCCACCAGTTTTTCCAGTTCGGACTCTGATAATCGATATTCTGATGAAAACTGTGCCAGTTTTGTCCCGCAGCGGGTGCCCAGTCACTCCATTTTGGCGGTAAACGCGCCGGGTCGACCACTTTAATGCCATCCAACTGTAAGTCAGCCAGTGTGGCGTAGCCGGCGTGATTGACCACTGCATCCAGCAACACTTTCATACCGCGCTGATGAGCTTGTTCGACTAAGGTTTTAAGATCGTCATCCACGCCAAAGTTGGCGTCCAGTTTGGTAAAGTCACGGGTCCAGTAGCCATGGTAGGCATAAAAAGGGAAAGCGCCTTTGTCGCCGCCACCAACGAAACCATGCACCTGTTCCACCACCGGTGATAACCAGAGAGCGTCAGTGCCCAGGCTTTGAATGTAATCCAGTTTATCAATCACACCTTTTAGATCACCGCCGTGAAAGGTGCCGATCTCTTGTTCACCGTCTTTATGCCGGCCATAACTGTGGTCGTTTTCCGGATCGCCATTATTGAATCTGTCCACCATGACAAAGTAGATGTTGGCATTACGGTAATTAAAGTTATGCGAGGTCGGTGTGACGGGTTCGAGCAGCACCAGCCCGCCACTGTCAGCAGAGGGTGTGAGCCTGACCTGACTTTGGCGGACGGTGACGACCTGGCCACTGAATGTCTCTCGCAGCCGGGTCCCGTCGCTGAAGGTATCGCCCAGATTCAGAGTGACCTCACCGCCGGCATACACCTCGCAGCTGACATTCGGGACAGGGCGTTTGAACTCGGTCTTGGCGCTGTTTTTGGGCTGACGCACAAAGGTCAGAGTGAAGGCTTTAGCATCGTATTGAAACGCGTAGTCGCCACTAAAGCGTATTTTAAGTGGCAACACGGTAGCTGCATCACAATTAAGTGATACTGGCGTGTTGAATTTAACTTGCTGTTCTTCGGGCGCACGACAGTCGCCGGTCAGCCCGGTAACGGTCAGGGTATAGCTGTCTTTGGTGAGGGGAATAACCAACGGCTGTTCACTGTTGAGCGGGAAATCACGGCTGTTGGTTGTGGTGGCGATCGTCAGGTTTGGCATCGCTGATGCGGCCGGTGCCAGAGTAAGCAGTGCCATAGCCAGGGTACTGGGTTTCATGTCGGTTCAGGTCCTTGTTTCTTTTTAGAATTATTGCGCGTTAACCATAGCGGGCAAAAAACGAACTGACATCATTCTCTTGGCTACGCCCCGCACTATTGAAGCCGTTCACAGTTTTCGCTGTTCAGGGGCGTAGAGGCGGGCGCTTGTCTGGTCGGTGCTGGCGCGGCACACTGGGTTAAATGGGAAGGAACAGTGGGATGTCCG
Organism: Vibrio sp. ABG19; assembly: GCF_029962385.1. Classification (NCBI taxonomy): domain Bacteria; kingdom Pseudomonadati; phylum Pseudomonadota; class Gammaproteobacteria; order Vibrionales; family Vibrionaceae; genus Vibrio; species Vibrio sp. ABG19. The sequence continues at coordinate 796,983 of NZ_CP071707.1, forward strand.
ATGAAAAAGTGGTCTTTGATGCTTATTTTGTGGAGCAGTGGTGCCGCAGTTGTGTGGAGCCATGATGTGTTGGCTGTTCATCCGGATTTTTTACAGTCTTATCTGGAGGGGAGAAAGCAGGCTCTCGCCCCTGAGCAGCTAGCTCAACGTGCCGATTGGTTCGAATGCAGCGAACAAGATACAGAGAAGAGTTGGTGCAGCGAGCCTTTTTACTACTACGCGACCCGGGTGTGGGCGCAGACAGGGGAAGCCACGCCTATCGCTCGTCCATCGCTGATTTTGCATACTGACTACACTCTTCACAGCTGGAGTCAGCTCCAGCTCGGACTGCGCAGTGATGGTTTTGAGCTGCGCAAAGTCACTGTCGGTGAAGCGCGGTTCGATGTTGTGCGGCGTCTTCAGCACCAGACACCGCAGCAGGTGGATCGGGAGCTGGTGCTGTTTATCAGCCAGCATGCGCGCCAGTTTCCCAAGACCTTGTATTGGCAGGCGCGCTATGGATTTGCAGAGCTGCACAGCAACGCGCAGAGTGTACAACTGTTATTTACACAGGCTCCGGTGTCAACGCTTTGGGATGACGCTGCAGAAACGCAGCCATAGCGGTTTCGTCCAGATAGCCGTCGGCCTTTTTGTGCGCGCGCAGATACTGATAACCGGCAATGACCTGTTGCAGTTGCTCCTGCTGATTGGGTGACAGCTCCTGCCCGGTTACGAATGTATGGGCCAGAACGCAGGCCGCCATATCTACGACTTCAGCCTGGCGGTATAAATAACCACAGCCGGTAGCCAACCATTCGAGTGAACAATTGGCACGCATGGCAATTTGGTTGGCTTTACTCAGGCTGGGCTCACTGCCTTTGAGGTATTTTCTGATCAGTGCTTCTGAAATGTCCACCCGGCGGGCAAAACCGCTGATGCTTTCAGCACCTATTAATGTTTGTAATCGGTTTGCAAAACTCACAACTTCGTACTCCAGTTCGAACTTCGACAGTCTATCCGTTGAGGTCAGCGGAAAACAAGCTTAGGATGTCAGACAAAGAAAAAGGAGTACAACCATGGTTGCGAAAGTAACGATTGCCCCGCAAGGCCCGGATTTATCTGAGTTGGTACAGGGCTACTGGCGGTTAACGGAATGGGGCATGTCGCCTCAGGAGCGACTGACATTCCTCAAACAGCACGTTGAACTGGGTATCACCACTGTCGATCACGCTGATATTTACGGTAACTATCAATGTGAATCTCTGTTTGGCGAAGCGCTGGCGCTGGATCCCTCTTTGCGCGAACAGCTGCAGATTGTCACTAAATGCGACATTAAGCTGTGCAGCGATCAGTTCCCGGAACGTCAAATCAATCACTACGATACCAGTGCCGCGCACATTTATCAGTCAGTCAATAACTCGCTGCAGCGCCTCGGTGTGAGTGAAATTGACGTGCTGTTGATCCATCGTCCGGATGTGCTGATGGATGCAGATGAAGTGGCAGAAGCATTTACCGAACTGCATAAAGTCGGCAAAGTGAAGCACTTTGGTGTGTCTAACTTCAGTCCATCGCAGTTTAATCTGCTGCAGTCACGCATCAATAAACCTCTGGTGACCAATCAGGTGGAGATTAACCCGCTTAATTTTGAAGTCGCTCATGATGGTACGCTGGATCAGATGCAAATGCTGCGCACTCGTCCGATGGCGTGGTCTTGTCTGGGCGGCGGTGATATTTTCAACGGTGAGAGCGAGCAGGCGCAGCGGGTACGCAGCGTGCTGGAAGAACTGCGTGCAGAGCTTGGCGCCGAGAGTATTGATCAGGTGATCTATGCCTGGGTTCGCGCGCTGCCATCCAAGCCTTTGGCTATCGTTGGTTCCGGCAAAATAGACCGCGTCAAGGCGGCTGTAGCCGCGCTGGATCTAACGCTGACCCGCGAACAGTGGTTCCGGGTTTGGGTAGCTTCGAAAGGCCACGGTGTGCCATAGAGCGATAGGGTATCGATAGGGTATAAAGTTAAAGCCAGCCTCAACGGGCTGGCTTTCTGTTTATATCATCAGTTCACTGCTAAACATCCGCCGACTTTCATCAACTCGTGATGTTTCTCGCAATAAGATGTTCTGCTGTTTGGCTACACGGTCAGCCAATCACCATCTGACCAAGTATGTAGCCCATGCAACTGCCACCAATGACCCCGACCAGACCCGGAGCCATAAACGAGTGGTTGAAATACCACTTGCCGATTTTGGTGGTGCCGGTGATATCGAAGTTCACGGTTGCAATATCAGACGGGTAGTTCGGGATAAAGAAGTATCCGTACAACGCAGGCATCAGGCCGATGAGCAGTGCCGGTTCCAGTCCCAGCGCCAGACCAACCGGCAGCATCATTTTTGCCACCACAGCTTGCGAGTTAACCACTACAGAGACGACAAACAACGCCAGGGCAAATGTCCAGGGATATGCATTCACCATATCGATGATCCCGCTGCGAAACTGCGGCATCGCATACTGGAAATAGGTATCTGACATCCAGGCAATACCAAAGATAGCGATTGCTGCAACCATACCGGATTTAAACACCACGCCTTCCGGTACTTTCTTCGGCTCAACCTTGGCAACCAGCATGATGATACCGCCGAAACACAGCATCATCATCTGAATCACGGTCGCCATATTGATTGGTTTGGCATCGCCGATTTGGCGTACTTCCGGAAACATTGCAACCAGTACGATGACCAGGATCGACAGGATAAACAGCAACACTGAGTTCTTTGCCGACGCAGGCAACTGTTCGTTCAGCGAAGTGGCTGTCGTGGTTTCAATGCGCTCACGCAATACCGGGTCTTGTAATCGTTCCTGATAACCCGGGTCCTGATCCAGTTCTTTACCGCGGCGCAGGCTGTAGAGCGACATCAGTACGGTGCCAAACAGGGTAGCCGGTACCGTAACCATCAGAATGGAGAGTAAGGTGATGTTATGGTTGATGTTGGACAGCTCTGCCAGATAGTAAACCACAGCGGCAGAGATAGGTGACGCGGTAATGGCTATCTGTGATGCCACTGAGGCCGCTGCCATCGGACGTTCCGGGCGGATACCATTTTTCAGCGCCACATCACCGATAATTGGCATAATAGAGTAAACCGCGTGCCCGGTACCCAGTAGGAAGGTCATCGAATAGGTCACCAGAGGCGCGATGATGGTGACGCGTTTGGGGTTTTTACGCAGCAGGCGCTCAGCGACCTGTAGCATATATTTCAGCCCGCCGGCGGCTTCGAGAATTGAAGCACAGGTAACGACCGCCAGAATGATTAACATCACCGTCACCGGCGGTGAGGTTGGCGGCATCTTGAAAATAAACACTTCGATAACCAGACCGATACCGGAAACAACACCGAGGCCGATACCGCCATAACGAGAGCCCGTATAGAGCACCAATAGCAGGAAAATAAATTCCATATACAACATATGAATTAACCTTTAGAACGAAACAGATGGGGTTATTTTCCGACGCATTTCACAAAAAATATGGAGAGTGCTTCACACATTGCAGGCGTACAAAAACGGAATGAAGGCTTTGGGAGTGTTGTCACGCTATTTGATTGATAAGTAATGATTTTTTGGTTTTTTTGTAGCAAAACTGTTGTAGCACATAAGGTGGGGTGTAAACAAAAGCCGGGCCGTGAGGACCCGGCTGAAAGAAACAGCCTAACACACTGAATAACGAGAAGTGTTTCGCTGCCGGACATAAGCTCAAACGCGCTATTGGCTGTGTTAGAGTTAGTCGTAGATGGTTGGGATCGGCTGACGTTTGTGCTGTGTCGCTTTGTAAATCGACACCAGACGATCGGCAACAGCAGGTGAGACAGCTTTGCCTTCCAGGAAGTCATCGATCTGATCGTAGGTCAGGTTCAGTGCATCTTCATCCGCTTTTTGTGGTGCCAGTTCTTCCAGATCGGCCGTCGGTGTTTTCTTCACCAGCAGTTCAGGTGCGCCCAGTGTTGCTGCAACCTGACGAACCTGGCGTTTGTTCAGACCAAACAGGGGAGCCAGATCACAGGCTCCGTCACCAAATTTGGTGTAGAAGCCGGTAATATTTTCAGCTGAATGGTCGGTCCCCAGCACCAGGCCACCTACGTAGCCTGCCACTTCATACTGTGCCACCATACGTGCGCGTGCTTTGACATTACCTTTGACAAAATCGATTTTAGCCGCTTCAGCAGGCATCAGTCCTGTGCCCGCCAAGGCTTCGTGAGACGCTGCGTGCAGGCCGTCTACTCCCGCTTTGATATTGACCGAAACGGAATGGGTTGGCTGGATAAATGACAGTGCCAGTTGTGCTTCATCTTCGTCTTTTTGCGAGCCGTACGGCAGACGAACAGCAATAAACTGGTAAGCGTTGCTGCCATGCTCTTTGTTCAGCGCGTCTACCGCCATTTGCGCCAAACGGCCGCAAGTGGTTGAGTCAACGCCACCGCTGATACCCAGAACCAGCGCCTTACAACCGGACTCTGATAGTTTGCGTTTGATAAAACCAACGCGACGTTCAATTTCGAATTGTGGGTCGATCACTGGAAGTACATGCATCTCTTCGCGGATAATTTGTTCCATTAGAGTTCCTTTTCCTGCAAGCAATAAAAAACTATCGTAGTATCATACCGCAAACATTCAATTAGAAAACCGTGAAAGCGACTTTCACACTGAATCGGGGAAAAGATGGACAAAATTGCTGTTTTTGGCAGCGCTTTTAACCCGCCGACATTAGGCCATAAAAGCGTGATTGACTCACTGGAACATTTCGACCGTATTTTGCTGGTGCCCAGTATTTCCCATGCGTGGGGTAAAGAAATGCTGAATTATGAGATACGCTGTAAACTTATTGATGCTTTCATTGGCGATTTAGCGTCAGATAAGTTACAACGTTGTTCGGTAGAACAGGATCTTTATCAGCCGGGCGAGAGCGTTACCACCTATGCGGTGCTGGAGCGTTTACAACAGCAGTTTCCCGATGCGGATATCACCTTTGTTGTTGGGCCGGATAATTTATTTAATTTTGGTCAGTTCTACAAATCAAAAGAAATATTACAACGTTGGTCGGTCATGGCTTGTCCGGAGAGAGTTCAGGTTCGCAGCACAGATCTGCGGCGGAGTTTAAAAGAGCGGGAGGATATCCGGCATCTGACAACGCCGTCGGTCGCTAAGCTTTTGCTTGAGCTCGATGTATATTAACGCCTGTTGGTGAATAGGAGTGGTTAATGATGAAAGTGTGTGTTGGGTTGGTCGCGCTTTTTTCTCTGCCGTGCCTGGCATCGGTCTGCGATGCTGATTTATCCATCGATCCGCTCCACCCAGTAGTAGATGATGTTGCCGTTTATACTCCGTGTGACAACTTTGACGAGCATTGGCAGCAGGGCAGTGAGCAGGCTTTGGTATTCGACGTTGAAACTGATACCCGCTCTCCGCAAAGCGGCGACTACTGGCAGGGCTGGCTGGTCAATGATAAAAATGACAGCAATCCGATTGTGACTCAACAACTCGAACACAGTTACCTTGGCCTCGGGCTGTGGGTTCCGTCCAAGCTAGTTGAGCAGGAACAGGATATGAACACGGAAGAGTGGTTGATCAATCATGGGCTGAAGTTCAGCCTTGGGTTTGGTGAACGTGAAAGCGGAGAGCCCAGAGTTCGCCTGGATTATCGCTGGCATGAAGAGTATCAGGCTGATTGGTTTATGCAGATAGAAGTACCGTTTTAGGCGCTGATATTGGCCAGGCGGGTACTGTTTGCCATCAAGCGGGCATAAATGAAAGACAAAAGGGCATCAGAGGATGCCCTTTTTAGTTGCTGTTTGTCGGTCACATCAGCTGAGTTTAAACTCGCCCAAGGTTCGTTTTACCCGGTCCACTTCACCATGATAACTGCTGACGATGTTGTTCATATCTTGTGCTAACTGCCCCGTTTTCTGGGCGATTTCCGCCAGGATGTCGACATCTTTATCGACATCTTCGCTCGCTTTCGATTGCTCGATGGTGGCATTAGCGATGCTGGTAATGTGTGAGTTAACCTCATCAATCACACTCTCCAGCGCGGATACGCTACTGGTTACGGTCGATACGGAATCAAAGGTCACGCTGGTAGCCTGATGACTCTTTTGCATGTTGTTGACCGCAATCGTCGTGTTATTGGTAATGTTGCCCAGTAACTGGCTGATGTGCTCTGTCGCGGCTTTACTACGCTGAGCAAGATCGCGCACCTCAGAAGATACGACCGCGAAGCCGCGCCCGTGTTCACCGGCGCGCGCCGCTTCAATGGCGGCATTCAGTGCCAGCAAGTTGGTTTGTTCAGAAATGCTGTTGATTGTATCAACAATTTTGCTGACACTTTGCGCATCTTTTTCCAATTCGGTCATGCAGGTCTGAGTCTGTTCTATCTGCTCAACCAGGGCCTCGACAGCCTTGAACGAAGACTGACTTTGCCCCTGGCATTCGACCACGCGCTGGGTCATTTGTGTGGTTTCTTCCAGCGCACGTTCCGATGCCTGGGCGATTTCGACACTTGACTGGGCAAGCTCGGTCATGGCTGCGGCGATATTTTCACATTTGGCAGTGGTACTGCTGCTGCTTTTACCGAGATCTTTCGCACCCTGGACGATGTTTTTCAGCCGTTCGGCACTGTGGTTATTGGTTTGAGTCACGTCAGCCAACAATTGACGAATATTACTGATAAAATCGTTAACACTGGTCGAAATCTGGGAAACTTCGTCATTGCCTTCCGCTTGCAATGCCACGGTCAGATCGCGCTTTGATGCCATGTTGTGTATGGTTTTATTCAGTTGTCCGACTCGCTCGCGCAGTGATGCAACAATGCTGACCAGACTCCAGATTAAAACAATACCCACGACAATACTCACCACCAGAATGAGCTGCTGATTGGTTTGGGCACGGTCAGCCTGGCTATCGGAAATGGTAACCATCTGTTGTTGGAGATGGTTGCGTAGTTGGTTAATCAGCTTGATACGTTCTGTCGCTGCGCCAAACCATTGTGATGGTTCAGGCCCTTGCAGATTTTCCAGGCTATCGACTTGGTCGAGATAAGAGCGTTGAACTTGTTCGACATTTTTCCAGGTGTTACTACTTTTCGCCTGATTCAACTCGCTGATAAGTGTAGCGGGCAAGATGGTCATAGCTGTACGTTCAGCGTATTGACCCGAATCAATGTAACCTTTCACCGCCGTATACTGCGCCGGTGAAGATGCCTGACGCGCGAAAGCGCCATTGAGTGCCCCCCGAACCTGTCCGGCTCGCTCTTTCATGACCACCACAGATAGCATCGCACTACCAAGCTTTGCCACTTCCACATCATCAATGGTGGACAACAACACTTGTGAGTCATCAATAGCCAGTTGGTTCAAATTGGAATAGTAAGCAAAAGACGAAATCTGAGGCTTCAGGCTATCGACCTGACGGCGTACTTCCGTCAGCTGAGCTAACTGTTTGGCGACATCGGATTTGAGTTTATCTGCCAGGCTGGTGTTAATGTATTGCGGGTTGAAATTAAGCAGCGCCTGAGCGTGTTTATCTGATTCAATGCGTTGCTTACTCAATTGTTCTACCTGAGCGCCCTGACCCTTGGAGCCTAACACGCCGGCAGTGAGGCCGCGTTCCAGTGCCAGGTTATGGGCGAGGTTATCGTAGAGCAAGATCAGTTGCACCGTCTCTTTATCGTGGTGGGCTGTGTCAACTTTGTTATTTAGGTCAATCACGTTTAAAGTCGCCAGTGCCAATGCGAGTAACATCGGCAGACCTGCGATGACGGTAACCACTTTATACAAAGGAAAACGCTGTAATAGTTTTTTCATGTGTCCTGCCGCCTTATTAACGGTTATTTCAACGACGCTGAAACCGGATGAATAGTATGTGTACTAGCACAATAAAAGCCACAAGCGCACTATAAAAGCAATAGATTTATGTGCATAAAGTGGCACCTTATGACGTTAAGCAAATTACAATCTTGTTTATGCAAATGATATTCCTGTTTAAGCAAGTTACGTTCCGGTTTACGCAAATGACATTCCGGTTTGCATCGTGACGAATTTTATTTAGACTGCCGGTTTTCAATCAAACAGGATAAGAATCCATGGAACTGAATGAGCTATTGACTCAAATTGCCGAGCAGCCAGAGCAAGTGGCATTTGCTGATGTGATCAGCGTGATTGACGCGAACTATGATTTCACCCCAACGGCTTTTGAAAATGGCGACTTGCACAACGAAGCCAACCAAAATAACGGCTCATGCAAAATCTTTTCGTTTGCTAGTTTACATACCCTGAGTCCGGAACAGACTCTGGCTTGTTTTGGCGATTTCTACCGTAAAGATGTACTCGGGCATCCGGATAATGATGATCATCAGAACATTCGCAACTTTATGCAATATGGCTGGGAAGGCGTGAAGTTTGCAGCCAAGGCTTTGAGTGTAAAATAACGCGCGTCAGAATATTGAATAAGGAGGCTAAGGCCTCCTTTTTCAATGGTGAGCAGTTCGCTATGGGCAACGAGTGCGTTGAGGGACGTGGTTCATAAAAGGCATAAGGTAATGCCTTTCATCGGTTGAACAATACTAAGCAATCGGCAGCGCAGACAGACAGTGGCGGCACAAACAGGCTTGCTGTTTACGCTCTTCATTGCTTGCGCGCGTTTCCAGTTCAAAACACCAGCAGGTACTTTTACCGGCACTGATGTCACAGTGCGCCGCATCGCCGCAAGCAGGGCAGTCATGAGTCGCACTTTCCCGGGATAATTGCTGCATGACAGCGTCACGCTCGGCATCCGACCACTTTCGCCACTGGATAATTTCTGGCATGGTGCGATGGCAGCCTGAGCAAATTCCGCCATTATTTTTGCAGGCGGCAATACAAGGGGTTTTCATGGTAATCGAATCGTCAGTCAAGTTGTCGGGCAATATACCTTAACTCATCGTATTCCCCAACCCGAATGGCGTTTGCGCTGGTGTATCATTATCCCTTGCTTTTGTTACGGGGAATGTCTAGTATAAATCTAAATGAAAATTATTATCGTTAAGGTGTTTTGATGTTACCTTTCATTATTGCATTTGTATTTATGCTGGCTTTGGGTAAAAAGCTGATGGTGCCAGACCGTTGGCTGGTGGTACTCAGCGTGGTTTTGTTGCTGTGCTATTTGACCACCTCACTGAGTGCTATTCCTGTGTTGATAACCTTGTTTGTTGCGGCGCCATTTCTGATCCCGATTCGTTATTCGGATAAGACCCATGCTTTGTTTGGCTTGTGTGTGGTATTGCCTTTGGTGGGGGAACTCATTTACTAACTGAAGAGCCAAACGATGATTGACCTTTGGCTTTTTAATAAGCAATTGTTCAATATTTGATGCAATCTGTTTTATATCATAAGGTTACCTATTTACAGTATTTCATCCTCTTCGGTTTCTCTTGTCGGAGTTTGACGCTATAGTGTCGTTCTAAAGTTGTACAGGAGCTTATGGATGAAGCTAACAATTTCAGGGAAGTTGCAACTCAGTTTTTTGTTGCTGGCCCTTTTGTTTGTCGCGTCAGCGGCAATGACCTACCGCAGTATCTCAGTGCTGGATAACCACGCCCAGTCTCTTCTTAATTCTGATTTGCCGACCGTTGACACCAGTCGTGGTATTCAGCAATCGGTCCAGGCCAGTTTATCGACCGTACGGGCTTATATGCTGCTCGGTAGCAATGAAGCCAGTGCGGAACGCCTTAAACAGCAGTTAAACCAGATTGTTGTGCAGACTGATCAATCGTTACCCGTTCTCGAGCCGTTGATCGACCAGCAAGACTATCAAACCGTGGTCAAACAATGGCAAGCGGTGAAAGCATCAGTAGAGAAGATCGTTGAGTTGGCCCACAGCGCTGAAAACCTGCCAGCTCACAATTTGTTTACCAACGAAGCAGCCCCGATAGCCGAAGTGGCTCTGGATCAGTTACAAGGGCTGATCAATGCCGAATCTTCGAATAAGGAAGGCGATGAGCGCAAGCGCTTGTTTAAGGTTTACGCCGACAGCTATAACTCTCTCGCGAATGCACTTTCAGCGATGCGCGATTTTCTGTTATACGGGCGCAGTGAATATCTCGACAAGTATCATGATTTCATTAAAGCTCATAATCAGTCGGTCAGTGAAATTGACAGTAAACTGAACCTGCTTAATGACAGTGACCGCTCGCTTTGGGATCTGTTTAAAGAGATGCAGCAGTTGTTTTTCCCGCTGGCTGATCAGGTGATCGAACTGCGGCAGTCTCCGGACTGGAACTTTGCCCATCAGGAGATGGCGAAAACATTGCTGCCAGCGGCAGAGAGCCTGGATAGTGCCTTAGAAGCCGTTGTTAAAGCCCAGCAGTTGAAAGCCGACGAGAGCGGCGAGGGAATCGAAGCGTCTATCAGTCAGGTGCTCAGCGTGCTGGTCACTACCTTGATTCTGGTTATTGTCGCGGCGCTGGTGATTTCCGGTTACATGGGGCGCAGCATTGGCCGTCGCGTGGCGGGTATTTCCGCTCGCGCACAATTGATTGCGTCCGGTGATGTTTCTCAGCCGCCGCTGAGCGTTAACGGAAATGATGAACTGTCTGCTCTGACCGAATCGATCAACCGCATGAATGTTTCCTTAGCGGGTATCGTGCAGGGCGTGACGGACAAAGCGCAGCGTGTCAGTGAAAGTATGGGCGCTTTATTGCAGTCCAATCAACATACCCTGTCGCAGGTGAAAAACCAGCAACAGCACATCAGCGCAATGGATGCAGAGTTATCTGATGTCAGCCAGTCGACCGCACACACTTTACAGCAGGCACAGCGTTCAATGGTCGCTCTGGCCGAATCACAGCGTGAAATCGCTGAGGGTAAGTCGTCACTGGCGCTAAATAAAGAGACCATGAATAACCTGCACCAGACCATTGAACAGGCTAACCGGTTAGTCGGGCAATTGAGTCAGGAGAGTGCTGCTATCGGTAAAGTGACGGAAGTGATTGAAGGTCTGGCCGAGCAAACCAATCTGCTGGCTTTAAATGCGGCGATCGAAGCCGCCCGCGCCGGAGAGCAGGGGCGGGGTTTTGCGGTGGTTGCTGATGAAGTGCGCCTGCTGGCAACACGCACGACGGCATCAACCAGCGAAATCAATCAGATTGTGCAGGCGATTCAGTCCTCGACCGCTGCTGTGGTCAAAGAGATCCAGCAGGGGCAGCAGATTGCCGGAGTCGGTTCGCAACATATTGAAGAAGCCGTCGTCAAACTGGAATCGACCACCAATCAGATAAGTCAGCTTAATCAGCAGATGGTGGAACTCACTCATGCGTCAGAGCAGCAAACCCAGGCGACGCAGGCCATCACGCATCTGATGCAGCAAGTGAATCATGCGGTGGATGATGTGGCGGCGATCAGCAGTCGTTCGACCCAAACCTCGCAACAGGTGCAAGAGCAGTTTGCGGCACTGGATAAAGATATGGCCCAGTTTAAGCTGAGTTAAAGTCGGTTCAAAAACGGCTCAATTGCCAGTAAGTAGTATGTAAAGCGGCTTAGCAATAGACTGGTAAGCCGCTTTACTATTTGTCGGGTGCATGTCTTCTCGTCAGCAGCCCGGCTGGATGAACGTTGGGTCGGCAGAAGATAATCTTGCCCGGCGATATTGCCAGCAAGGTGGAAACGTGGTTTAGTAAAGACCTCTCTAATTTAAGGGCTATCACCTTTATGTGTCGCTGGCTCGCCTATCAGGGCAACCCTATTTATCTTGAACAACTGGTTTATCAACCGGAGCATTCGCTGGTTCATCAAAGTCTCGAAGCGCGCAAAGCTGTGACGCGTGTTAACGCCGACGGCTTTGGCTTAGGCTGGTATACCGAGCGCAGCACGCCGGGTACTTTTCATGAAGTTCTGCCAGCCTGGGGGGATGAAAATCTTAAGTCGCTTGCCCACCATATTCGCTCACACCGCTTTATGGCTCATGTCCGCTCTTCGACCGGAACTCAGGTGTCGCGCAGTAACTGCCATCCTTTTGTGCTAGAGCAGTGGATGTTTCTGCATAACGGCCAGATTGGTGAGTTTGAAAAGGTACGCTATACCCTGGAATGCATGCTGCCGGAGTCACTTTATGTACAGCGCAAGGGGACGACAGACAGTGAGCTGATCTTCTTGCTGATGATGAAAAATGGTCTGGCTGTCAATCCGGAAGCGGCTATCCGGCGTACGGTGAATGAGATTGAACAGGCGATGGCAATGAAGGGGATTACCACCCCGTTTAAAGCGTCGATTTGCCTGTCAGACGGCGACCAGTTCTGGCTGGTACGTTACAGTTCGGACCTGCACCCGCCAACGGTATTTATCAAAGTGATGGACGATGACATCGTATTGGCTTCCGAGCCTTTGGATAACAGTACCGGTTGGAGCCTGGTTGATCCGCAGACGATTACCCACGTCGCAGGCACAGACCTAACAACGCAGGTGATATCTTCACCACGAGCAGCTTAGTTTCTGCATAGGATCTGGCGTTTTTTTAACGTCAGATCAACATCTTCCCTGTTTTACACAGATTTACAATCCTAAGTCGGTTATCTCAGTTGCGGTAGGGTGGGTAACTGGGTATAGTTGCCACATCTTAATGCGAATGCTTCTCAAAATATATCGCAATGATTAGTAAAAGGAAGATTATGAAATCCGTTATCAGTTTGACGTCTCTGGCTTTGGTCCTGTCTTTTTCAGCCCATTCTGCAGAAGTGACTATTGAACATCAGATGGGTAAAACCACTCTGGAACAGAAACCTCAACGTGTTGTTGTGATTGGCTTAGGCGCGCTGGATGCGGTCGACAGCTTTGGTATCAAGCCGGTGGCTGTCTCTAAAGTGCCACAACTTCCGCCGTATCTGGATAAATACCACGGCGATGATTACGCACAGGCTGGTTCTCTGTTCGAGCCGGATTTCGAGTCTATTTACACCCAGAAACCAGATTTGATCATTGTGGGTTCACGTGCCGCAACAGCCTACGATGAGCTGTCTAAAATTGCACCGACCATCGTTTTTGCTGTCGATGACAGTAAAGGTTACTGGGAAAGCACGCAGGAACAGTGGCATAACCTGGGTAAAGTGTTTGATATTGAACCGCAAGTTGACGCTAAAATTGATCAGCTGAAGAAAGAGATCAAACAGGTACATGATTACACTGATCACCATACCGTGGATGCCCTGACGGTGATGAGCTCAGGCGGTAACCTGACCACGTTTGGTAAAGACTCTCGTTTCTCTGCTATCTATCGTGATTTTGGTTTTAAAGAAAACACCAAGGTAAAACAGACAGGCAAACATGGTGATCTGATCTCTTACGAATTTATTCGTGAGCACAACCCGCAGACGCTGTTCATCATTGACCGTGACAAGCTGGTTAACAAAGGCGTAAGCCACACCCATGAAGAGTTTGAAAATGATCTGGTGAAAGCTACGGATGCTTATCAGAATAAACGCATGAAGTTTTTGGATTTGAACGCCTGGTACATCTCAGCCGCTGGTGTTAAAGCCACCGAGCAGATGGTGGCAGACATGAAAAATTCTGTTGGCCTTTAATCATGTGTAACGGTGTCTGCCCTTAGGGCAGGCACTGGCAAGCCTAGGTTAGTTGTGAAAAAATTATTGCTCGTTTTTGTAATTGTGAGCCTGTCTTCACTGTTTGTGGGGGTGGGCAATTTGTCGTTTGTAGGCCTGCTAAGCGGTGATGCCGAAAGCTGGAATCTGCTTGTTACCAGCCGTGTACCGCGTTTGCTGGCGGTGTTACTGGCCGGAGGCGGACTGAGTATCGCCGGCCTGATAATGCAGCAGGTCAGTCAGAACCGATTCGCTGCACCTTCCACTTCCGGCACCATCGAATGTGCCATGCTGGGATATGTATTAAGTCTGGTGATATTTGGTGATGGCAACAACCTTTGGTTGATCTTTGCTGTCGCGATGGCCGGAACCCTGGTGTTCGTGCAGTTTATTCAGCGCATTCAGTTTAAAAATGCCATTTTTGTCCCTTTGGTCGGCATCATTTTTGGTAATGTGGTCAGCTCTGCTGCGACCTTTATTGCCTACAAATTCGATGCGATTCAAAACCTCTCCGGCTGGGCAGTCGCGAACTTCGCCAACTTGTTGAAAGGCAATTACGAACTGCTGTATATCGCGGTGCCGGTCGCGATTTTCAGCTATCTGTATGCCGCACGTATTTCTGCGGTCGGTATGGGCAAAGATTTTGCGGTTAACCTCGGCCTTAACTATCAGCAGGTTCTCATCATTGGTGTCTGTCTGGTTTCGGTGATGTCGGCGACTGTCGTAATGATTGTCGGAGAGTTGCCGTTCCTGGGGCTGATTGTGCCGAACATCGTCAGTTATTACTATGGCGACAATTTGCGTCTCAACATTCCTCGCACCGCTATTTTTGGTGCCTTGCTGGTACTGCTGTGTGATTTGTTGGGGCGTGTGATCATTTTCCCTTATGAAGTGCCTATTTCTATGATCATCAGTATTTTTGGTGGTTTTGCATTTATCGCTCTTATCCTGCGAGGTCAGCGTCATGCAGGATAAAACCAAACTGACGGCGATGATTGCCCTTGCCGTCGTATTTGCTGCATTATTCATTGGTGTCGGATTAACCGCCGATAATTATGAGTATTTCCTGTCGCGCCGTGTGCCGAAAGTGTTAGCTATTGTGCTGGCCGGCATCGCAATCGCACAGTCTTCATTGGCGTTTCAGACCATCACCCACAACCGTATTCTTACCCCGAGTATCATGGGTTTTGATTCCCTGTACTTGTTTGTACAGGTGGCGATTGTGGCACTGTTTGGTGGGTTGAGCAGCTTCGCTATTAATGCTTATCTGAATTTTTCACTTTCTGTTGCGGCGATGATGGGGTTCTCGGCCCTGTTATTTACTTTTTATTTCAGTAAAGAGAAACGTAACCTGATGGCGCTATTGTTGATGGGGGTGATTTTTGGCCAGCTGTTCTCGAATATTGCTTCGTTTTTGATCATGCTGATGGATCCGAATGACTTTGCGTCCGTTCAGGCCAATATGTTTGCCAGCTTTAACAATGTAAAAGTGAGCCTGGTATATCTGGCAACGCCGTTGCTGTTAGGCATAGCCTTGTTATTGTTCCGAATGCACCGCGTGCTGGATGTGTTCTGGCTCGATAATGATAATGCAGTCAGCCTTGGGGTAGACGTTCGCAAAACTACCCGCCAGGTCCTGCTGCTGAGCGCGGTTCTGATTTCAATTTCCACCGCGTTGGTGGGGCCAATTATGTTCTTCGGTATCCTGGTGACGAACCTGACCCGGGAATGGTTTAAATCTTACCAGCATCGTGTGCTGTTGATTGCCTGTTCTGCCATGTCTGTTCTGGCTCTTTTGGCCGGGCAGTGGATGGTGGAAAAAGTGTTCCATTTCGGGACCACACTAAGTGTCATCATTAACTTCGTTGGCGGCATTTATTTCCTTTCTCTTCTGATTCGTAACAAAGTGGTTTAGCTATGATTCTACTCGATAAACTGACGAAAAAATTCGGCCAACATGCAGTGGTAAAAGAGGCCAGTGCGGAGTTCGAGAAAGGTAAAGTCACCTCAATCATCGGCCCGAATGGGGCAGGTAAGAGTACTTTGCTGTCGATGGCCAGCCGCCTGGTCAATCGTGATGCCGGTAAAGTGTGGATCGATAGTAAAGAACTGGTGGACTGGGATACCAAAGCCCTGGCGAGAAAACTGTCGGTGTTGCGCCAGGCGAACAGCTTAACCATGCGTTTTACAGTGCGTGAGCTGGTGGCCTTCGGGCGCTTCCCATACTCGCAGGGCAAACTGGATGCGAACGATCAGCAGGTGATCGACCAGTCGATCAACTACCTTGATTTGAGCACGATTCAGCACAAGTATCTGGATGAACTGAGTGGTGGTCAGCGCCAGCTTGCGTTTATTGCCATGGTGATTGCGCAGGATACCGACTACATCTTCCTCGATGAGCCGCTCAACAACCTGGACATCAAGCATTCGCTGCAGATCATGGCAACAATTCAGCGTCTGGCCCATGAGCTGAATAAAGCCGTGGTGGTTGTTATTCACGACATCAACTTTGCTTCCTGTTATTCGGATTACATCATCGCACTGAAGAAAGGCGAAGTGGTTGCAACGGGTAGTGTGGAGTCTGTTATTCAGGAAAGTGTTCTGAGTGAAATCTACGAAACCCCATTCCGGGTGCTGGAGATCGAAGGCAAGCGCATGTGCTTGTATCACACTCACTAAGCATGATGACAGAGGCACAAGGCGGTGATTTTTCGCAACCGATTCTATGCCGACATTTTCAATCGAAAAGCCAGTGGTTCTGCCACAGGCTTTTTTTCGTTCTGATGATGCATTTTACGCGTTACTGGTCGGCCAAGACACGCTCCATTAAGAAATGCAGTTAAAAAATAGTGACATATGGAAATATTTCTACACTCGAAAAAAATATTTTGTTGTCAAAGATCAACAAAATTTCGTTTTCATCACACAAAAAACTAAAACAAAGTTGAAAGATTCAAAAATTATTGAATAATAGGGCCAGCAAACGGAGAAGCTCAGGCTTCGCAAATTTAGTCGGAAACAGGATACATCCCCATGTCGAACTCGTACGTGCTGGTTATCAACTCAGGCAGCTCCTCACTTAAATTCGCGGTCATTGATTCACAATCGGGTGACGCCCTGGTCTCTGGTCTTGGTGAATGTTTTGGTTTGCCAGAAGCTGAAATCAGCTGGAAATACCAAGGTGAGAAAACCGTCGAAGCGATCCCGGCAGGAGGCAATCATCACCAGTATGCGGTCAATCGGGTGGTAAGCTTGCTGGAGACCCTGGGGCTGACTTCTCAGTTTGTCGCTGTGGGTCATCGTATCGTGGCTGGTGGCGAAACCTTTAAAGGTACGGTCAAAGTGGATGAAGCGGTGATAGAAGAAGTTGAACGCCTGGCTGAACTGGCTCCGCTGCATAACAAAGCCAATGCAACCGGTATGCGCGCTGCAATGGCTGCGTTCCCAAACCTGCCACAGTTCGCTGTTTTTGATACCGCCTTCCACCAAACCATGCCACCTAAAGCCTTTATCTACGGCCTTCCTTACGAGTTATATGAAGAACAGAAAGTTCGCCGCTACGGTGCCCACGGTACCAGCCACTATTACGTTAGCCGTGAAGCGGCCAAGATGCTGGATAAGCCGGTAGAGCAGAGTAACTTCATCACGGTTCACCTGGGTAACGGTGCGTCGGTCACTGCCATTAAGAATGGTGAGTGCGTTGATACCAGTATGGGTCTGACTCCGCTGGCTGGTTTGATGATGGGAACCCGTTGTGGTGATATCGACCCAAGTGTGATCGAATTCCTGTTCCGCAAAGGCTGGCAGCAAGACGAGCTGTTTGACATGCTCAACAAGAAATCAGGTTTCCTTGGCGTCTCCGGTGTGACCAGCGACGCGCGTGGTGTGCTGGAAGCGATGGAAAAGGGCAATCCGCGTGCCCGTCTGGCATTTGAGATCTTTACCTACCGGGTCGCGAAATACATTGGTTCGTACATGGTGGCGATTGGTGAAGAAGTCGATGCGATTGTGTTTACTGGTGGTATCGGTGAAAACTCACTGCCAATTCGCAGCGAGATTCTTAACTACCTGAAAGTGTTTGGCTATCAAGAAGATGACAAAGCGAATGCTGACGCTCGTTTCGGTCAGTCTGGCGTGATTACCGCCAAAGACTCCAAACTGGCGGTTGTGATTCCGACTAATGAAGAATTTGTGATTGCCCAGCAGTCAGTGGCCATGCTGTAAGCGTATGCGCTGATTGGTAAACAGATACGAAAAAGCGAACCACAGGGTTCGCTTTTTGACTTAACAGCGCTGAGTCACGGTGAAAATTTTCGTAACTTATCCGTGTCCTCGCAATTTATCCAGAAAATCAGAGCTGCGGACAGTGTTTTGCTGGTCTTTAACTTCGCAATTTTATTCTATTCTTCCGCTGGCGGAGTTTTTATACTGAATCCCTACAGTAACGCGAGTGATTAGCAGCATCATGCAAGAGCAGTTTCAGTATCTTCCGAGTCAGCATATTCATGGTTTGAGCGCTTTTTCTGCCCAGATGAAAGAGTTCAGCTATGACAAGCATGCGCATGAAGAGTACAGCATTGGTGTGACTCGCAAAGGTCGTCAGGATTTTTTCAGTGACGGCGTTTTTCATAAGAGTAATGCCGGTAACGTGATGTTGTTTAATCCGGAGCAGGTCCACGATGGCAGTGCAGGAGCACGCTCGGAGCTGCAATATGAGATGCTCTATATTCCGCAGGCAACCCTGACTAATCTGATGCGGTCGCTCGGACACATATCGGACGATCAGATTCGTCTTAAATCGTCGATCTTCAACGATCACGCGCTACGCAGTCAGGTATTGAATCTGAGCCAAATGATGGGGCAAGCTGCTCTGTCCGCTCTGGAAGAAGAAGCCGCGTTGCTGGCGATTGCCCAGTCAGTCATCCGCCTCGGAGGCGGTACGTTTCATTCCGGCCATTATCACCAGCGTAAAGATACTCTGTTACTGCGTGCCAAAGAGTACATTCTCTGTAATCTGAGTCAAAAGATGACAGTCGATGAGATTTGCCAGGCAGCGAACATGTCCAAATACCATTTTATTCGCGAATTTAACCAGCAGTTTGGTATGACGCCGCATCAATATGTGCTTAATTGCCGTATTAACAGGGCGAAACAGGCACTGCATACCGGGGATAAAGTATCCGATGTCGCGGTTAACTTTGGTTTTTCGGATGTGAGCCATTTAAATCGTAAGTTCAAAAAGAGCTTCGGCATCACACCGCATCAATATCAGCGTCAATTAAACGTTTGATTTTCACTATCTGATTGATTCTAAGAGTAACCCATGACAGACATAATTCTTTATGCCTTTGGCGTGATGTACACGCCTGGGCCGGTGAACGCTATTGGTTTAAATAATGGGATTCAAAAGCAGCCGCGTATTTTGGGCTTTTTTTCTGGTGTGGCCGTTGCCATGTTTATCCTGTTTTTTTCACTCGCTCTGATCGGTGAACAGGTGATGAACGAATCACTGCTACAAGGCGCCTCAGTGCTGGGCAGCCTGTATATCCTCTGGCTGGCGTACAAGATATTCAGCGCTCCGGTCGGAGATGATGTTCATGCCCAACCACGTACGCTGACTTTTCGCGATGGGCTGCTGATGCAATTGCTTAACCCAAAAGGCATAACGGTGGCATTGCCGGTCGCAACCGTGCAGTTTTCGAACGCAGGGATTACTGGCCTGCTACTGTTTGCCTGGTGTATCGGTCTTGCAGTATTCGCCTTTGGCGCGCCATGGGCGTACTGTATGTTTGGACGCTTCATGGGAAAAAATATTAATCACACCCGTTATCTGATCATGATTAATAAACTGATGGCACTGTTTTTAGTTATTGTTGCGGTGAGTATGGGCGGGAGTATGTTTTCACTCTACTGACTATTCGATAAGAAAAGCCCTCAGAGATTTGAAGGCTCACTGTGTAAGAAAACGAATTGTCGTTTAATACTTTTTAAGGATTGCTGCTATATCATTTTTATTGTCAGATGAAATAATGGCGTTAATATCATCGTCATTTTGAAATAATTCAGATAAAGCGACAATGGTTTGGATATGGCTGTCTGAATCGATGGCGGCCAGAGTTACCGAAAAATAAACATCACCATTATCCTCTGACTCTAAGTCTACGCCGTTTTTAAATACGGTAATTTGTAAACAAGCTTCGTTGACACCGTCCTCTGGTCGGGCATGTGGCATTGCAATCTTAGGGGCCAACACATAATAGGCTCCAATTTCCCCATGCTTTGCTTTAATAGCGTCTAAGTAACTCTTATCGACTTTTCCTTGCTCAATTAAGGTTGAACAGGTGATATCTAGTGCAGCATCAACGGTGAGGTTTTTTTCTGTGTTGATAACAATACTGTTATCGCCAATTAAATTAAATATACTCATGAAACAAGCCAACCCAAAGCTAGACCAATTACACCAAAATCAAAGTCAGCAAACGTCGTTGCTTCCAGACCAAGGCCACCAAGTACCGGTAGTAGCATCATCGGCAGGAATGAAATACAAAGACCTTGAGCAAATGAACCGAGAATGGCACCACGCAGGCCACCCATTGCGTTGCCATAGACACCCGCAGCGCCGCCGACGAAGAAATGAGGAACCACACCAGCGACGATAATTGTCCAGTTAAAAGCACCTTGTACCGCCATAGCCACTAGTCCAGCGGCGAATGAAGACAAGAAGCCAATCAATACCGCATTCGGTGCTACAGGGAATACCATAGGGCAATCCAGGGCAGGGCGAGCTCCGGGTACTAACTTGTCAGAGATACCTTTAAATGCTGGCACGATTTCAGCGATGAGCATTTTTACACCTTGCAGTACGATATAAACACCGCCGGCAAATATCAGTGACTGAATGAAAGTAAATACTACCCAGTTTTGGCCGCCTGAGACGGTTTCTACAAAATCACCACCTGCAAAAATAGAAGATATCAGGAAGAACAATGCCATGGTTACGGCAACTGCGACTGGTGTATCACGTAAGAACATTAAACTTTTAGGCACATTTAGATCTTCTGTTGATTTAGATGTGTCACCAAATTTTGAACCAACAAATCCAGCAATAATGTAAGAGAATGTCGAGAAGTGTCCCATCGCGAGTTGGTCAGTATTCATAACTTTCTCGGTGTATTTTTGCACGAGTGCTGGCATGATAACCATCAATGAGCCAACGATGATTGAGCCCATAGCTACAAGAAGAGTGCCCTCTATTTTTGCAGTCGACAGAATGACAGCAACTAGCATCGACATAAACATCGTATGATGTCCGGTGAGGAAAATAAATTTCAATGGTGTAAAGCGTGCCAGAAGAATGTTCACAATGAAGGCAAAGAACATAATCAGTGCCATTTCATAACCGAAGGCCTTTTGCGCGAGCGCGACAATGGCTTCGTTGTTAGGAATTACACCACTTACCCCAAAAGCTTCAACAAAAACTGTTGAGAAGTTGTTTAGTGCGCCAACCAGTGCGCTGGCACCAAAACCTAAAATCAGGAAACCCATTACGGTTTTTATCGTACCTTTAAGGATAGTGGATACATCCGATTTTTGAGCGACCAGTCCTATAAATGCAATAAGACCAACCATGATCGCTGGCTCTTTTAATAAGCCGAGCATAAATTCGAAAAAGTTTGCCATGGTGTTATTCCTTTAGATAAAGCTTTTCAACTGTTCTTCGATTGAAGCTTTATCAAAGATGTTTTTTAGGCTCACTATGTTTTCTTTACCTTGCTCTGATAATTGGTTTGCGACATCAGTTGCCGCTACCCATATATCCGCTTTACTGGATGATGCAGAAGAAAGATCCTCATGATCTACTTCAGCAGATAAACCAATTTTAGCAGCAACTTCTTTAACGGCCATTTCCATCATCAGCGACGTACCAAGGCCGTTACCACATACAACCATAATCTTTTTCATCATTTAATTCTCTGTAGGGTTTAATTAGTATTAATTATTTTTTCCTTTATAGGATGTGAAAAAGAATAACGAATTGATGGAAAATTAAATATGAGTTATGTCACAAAGGTAAATTGACCTTGTGACGCAGATCTCGTTAATGGGTAAGATTTTTAGGCAGCTTAAAGCCCAGTTTAAACCTCAGAATAAAATATGTGATCCAGATCTTATAAGTTTGACCATTGGGAAGGAGTATTTAGCGCGGATATGAACTGACTATTTGCCGTAGTCAGAAAGCATCTTTTTGAGCAGGCTATTAACGTCTTTGGTTTTCTTACTTCGTTTAGTCAGCGCACTCAATGATTTTGGTACCTTAACGGAATCTTGGGTTTCTTCTTCAGTTTCACTATTATCACGAAGTTTTTGTACCGCTGCCATGATTAAGCGAACTTCTTGTCCTTCACTATTCTCAAGCACAACAATATTTTCTGACTCAACTTGTACAATGGTTAGAATACCATGTTTTACTGATTCAATTTTTTCACCCACCATTACGGACTGGGGAGGTACCGAACGATCTGAAACTTGTCCGCTGCGCAACTTTGCTGCGGTGATAGAACGTATATTTCCGGTATTCTCAAACGCAACTATCACCGTATGAGTATTGTAATATTCGACGACTGTGACAAAGCCATGCTTTTTAGTTTCAAACCTTGCGCCTATTTGCATATCATGCGGCGCGTCCATTTTTTTCATTAACATCCTGAATTCCTGACACCACCTATCGCCATCTAAGCCGACAAGTAAAGAAACCGATGTCTTAAAGTATATACGCTCACTGCCTTGATAGAAATCACTAGGTTAAGTTGATTTCTATCAAGGCGAGGTGAAGTCAGGAACAAAACACCCAAGATTTATTATTTTCCTTATTTATAAAGTGGCTCGAATAAACTCTTTATAGTGAAAATAAGTCGCAGGGACATAGGGTAAAACTCACAACGAATTTTAGGTATCAGGCACCCCCAACGCTCAATACCGGCCCGGTTCACAATTAAGAGCAAAGTTATTTTAGGGACTTTTCAAACCCAAGAGTTTCGACGTTTTAACAGCATCAACGACCAACGTCGTTATTCTCTGTTTTCATTCTCTGAAACAGCCACCCCACACCGAGTAAACTCAGACCCAATCCCAGGAAAGACAGCGCGCGGTACAGGCCGGTCAGCTGCGACATGTCGATCAAAAATGCTTTACAGACCACGGCGGCCAGCACGATAAAACCGGTTTGGGTGAGGGCAGGTTGCGTCATGCGGCGCGCGGCAATCAGTGTCAGCACGGAAATCAGCAGCCAGACCAGTGAGTAAGTGTACATCTCCAGTTGTTCGGTCGGTAGGCCAAGCCAAATCATATCCTGATGGAATGCATGCCTGATGGTGCCGTTGATAAACAGCAGTAACCACAAGGCGCTGATGCCATACAGTGCCGGTTTTATCTGGCTGGTGAGCAGATTTAAACGCGCCGCGGCCAGTAATAATAACGCCGGTATTAACCACAGCGGCAGCATCCAGTTCCACAGTGGAGCGTTGCCGATGGTCAAAGCTGAAAACCACGGATTAAAGGTGGTCAGTAGGGCGATGTGGTACAGCGCGGAGCCAGCAGTTAATAAAGCTGCGAAGCCTAGATAAACCGGGCGCAGTGTGCGGGAATACTGACTACGGTAGGCATAGACAGTTGCCATGATCAGCCAGTTCATTGCCAGAAGTATCGCTTCTTTGAAACTTGGCGCGCTGAAATCAGGATAGTGACCGACCAGTTGATAACTGCTTTCGGTGGTGACCAGCAGCGCCACCACGTGCAACATAGCTCCGGCAATAATTTGACGCAGTTGTCTGTCCTGATAGTAGCGGCGGGCGTAAGCGAGAATGATCAGGATCAGCGGGTAAACGATGAGGGTCCAGTGTACGCCCAGAACCTGATCATTTTGGTATTCATCCAGCCACGGGAAAAGGGTGAGGCGGATTAATAATACGGCCAGTAACACTTTGACCAGCCATTGGGGCGGAGTGAGTGTCAAACGCTGACACCAGTAGCCAAGCCCGATGAGCTGCAAGCTTAAGGCGAGGGTCAGTGTGCTTGATTCCAGCAGCATGGTTAAGATCAGGCTGATATTAAGGTTAGCGAGCAGAATACCTGACAACTTGACCCAGCCCCGTGGCTGCTGGGCGGTTATCCGCTCGGCAATCAAAGCCAATACCAATAGTTCAACGGCCCATAGTGAATACATGCCCAGGTTAGCCTGCGGCGGCGAGAAAATATAGCTCAGGGCGAACAGGGAAGTTGGCCCGATCACCAGCAGCAGAGAAAAGGCCAGCCGTTTGGGCAGCCAATGCTGCATCCATAGCGCGTAGCTAAACAGCGCCAGGGCGATCGCCTGACTGTAAAGATGAGCGCCGCTGAACATGAAATCGAGATCGGTATAATTCGTTTGTGGCAATAGCATCCACCAGGTCGCGATGGAGAGCAG
This sequence comes from Vibrio sp. ABG19, assembly GCF_029962385.1. Classification (NCBI taxonomy): domain Bacteria; kingdom Pseudomonadati; phylum Pseudomonadota; class Gammaproteobacteria; order Vibrionales; family Vibrionaceae; genus Vibrio; species Vibrio sp. ABG19. The sequence continues at coordinate 821,036 of NZ_CP071707.1, forward strand.
CCAGCCAAGCAGAGGCCAGGTATCAAATGCGGAGTGACGCAGCGGCCCGCTACACAGCAGAGCCAGTAACAGTACCGTGACGACAATTAAGCTTGGCTGATAACCATGCACCACATAGAAGAGCCACACCGGCAATAATGAAGCGAGCAAGCCGGCTTGCTCCTTTCTCGGCATGAACAGCACCCTAAGCGATAATGGCCGCTGCGGGCCTTGTTGCAGGCGCCACCCCAGGACATCGCTCAGTACATAGAGGTAAAGTGAAATCAGGGCAAACAGCACAATAATCCAGGCATCAGACACCGCACTGAGGACAATCAATCCGAGCAGCCAACTGAAGTGAGCGCAGAAGCTTAGCCACCACAGCCAAGGGCGCCTGACCCGGTTGGCAACTACGATAGCGGACGCGCTGACCAAAACAATATAGCCGGCGATGGTCAGCAGGCTGTCATTGAATGACCAGAAAGGGAACGGCACCGAGTAGGCGCCTAAAATGCCAATCACCGCCACGATTGGTCCATAACGCAGTGTCATGGCGGTGGCTGTCAGTGCGATGATGGCAAGCATAACGAACGCAGTGCCAGACGAGATGAGCTGATAGTAGTGAGATGCGACCAGCGTCATGGCGTAGCAGGTGATGACACCGGCTGACACCAGCGCGGCGCACAGATAGTCGCTGTGGATCTCTAGAGCTTGTTTTTTACGGGTCAGATATTCCGCTGCCGCAATAAAGCCGATCCCGACCATAAAGCCCAGTAGTACCCGGGTTAGCGGTGAAAGCAGGCCTGCTTCGAGAGTGTACTTGGCCAGGAAAAGACCACCAAAGGTCAATACAATTCCGCCGAGCCAGAACAGCGCGTTGGTGGATTGATCGCCAGTCGGAAAGTTGGCGATCACCTGACGAATACGGCTCCACCATGCATTGGCAGCTGCATTTGTGTTAGGTGAAATTTTAGCGGCCAGTTTGACCTGATAACCTTGTGGCCAGGCTGCGGCGTGCGCTTCTGTTTGCTGGCCTGAGTCCTTGGGTTGTTGAGCTTGAGAAGCCAGTTTCTGCGTAGAAACAGATCGCTGCGCAGAAATAGATCGCTGCGCAGAAACAGATCGCTGCACAGAAACTGGCTGCGGATTTGAAGGCTGCTCGGCAAACGATGCGGCATAACTCTCGCTGTCTGACTGACTTTGCAACTGACGTTCTAATTGATCAATGCGCCGCTGCAATTCGGCGAACTGACGTTGCGAACGTATACCCAGCATGGCGCCGTATGCGATAAAACCTATCAGAGCGAACATCGCAACCAGCATTATCAGATAAATCATCTCTATTGTTATGAACTCGTCAGCCACATATAGAAATACTATAGCCCAGATAGACAATAGGTTGTTGATTTTTAAACACTGACTCACCGAATGTTTGAGTTATGAGTCAGGTTTGCATATCGAAGGTGGCTTCGCTAGGGTAGTGTCAGGTGGATTGAGCTTAAGGTGGAAGTGGTGAAAAGTACACAGACTCGGGAAATGGATTTCGATATCGGTAATCAGCATATTGTCATTCAAGCACGCTACGAAGCACTTGGCGCGTTTAATGATTTATTGATTGCGGTGTGGTTTTTGCTGGGCAGTTTTTTCTTTCTCAATAATGCACTGATTGAAAGCGGCACCTGGCTGTTTATTGTTGGCAGCGCACAACTGATTATTAAACCTGCGATCAAACTGACCAGCTTGATCCATCTCAACCGAATTCGCGGTCAGCAGGGATGACGAGGAATACTCAGCGCTGGAGCGGAGAGAGCGGTCAGCAGGATGGAGTGTTAGCCCGATCGCCATTATGGTCTGATGCCTTTGCCCTAGATAACGGGATTGGGTAATGTGGCGGTTTGCGGACCATGAAGTCAAGACAGGCATGACCAGAAAAATCTTTGTGCTGAGGCACGGACAAACCCAGTTTAACGCCGAGCGTAAGTTGCAGGGGCACTGCAATTCACCGCTTACTGCGACAGGCAAAGCGCAAGCCCTGGCGATGGGCACACACCTCAAATCTCATTTACAAGGCCGAAGCTATCGCATGTATGCCAGTTCACTCGAACGTGCAGTAGAAACTGCGCACATTATTTGTGATGAAGTCGGTTATGCTAAAACTGACCTCACCCATGAGCCCCGCCTGAAAGAGTTCTCGCTTGGGCAATGGGAAGAAAAACCTTTGTTCGATCTGCTGGATGAAAAGCCTGATCTCCTGGATGCGCCCGACTGGTATCTGCAAGCACCAGACGGAGAGTCGTTTGCGGAGGTAAAATATCGGGTTAATGCGTGGTTAGATGAAGCGCCGCATCATCTGGATCTGGTGGTGGTTTGTCATGGCCTGACCGGGATTGTGTTGCGCGGCCTTTTGCTGGGTTTAAGCTACGATGACATCTGGCAACTCGATCTTCCTCAGGATGCTTTCTATATTATCAAAGACGGTGAAGTTGAGCGGGTCAGTTGTTTTCATGACGGTCACTTTTTGGGGCGCTGAGAGAACGCATTCAACACGTTTCAAGATGCAGGTCAGAATAGCCTGGCTGAGCAATTTTTAACTGGGTATTTCACTTTTATGATTTTGATCAAGTTTCCTTTCGTGGTTTTGAAAATACGAGCTACTTTGTTGAAAAACGCGTGAGTTATCCCTTTTTGTCCCTGATAGCCTACCGGCAATGATTCGTAACGTATGGAGTTACGGACACGCAAAGCGCCATTGTTGGCTGCGCAAAAGGAGCACAAAATGTCTAATATGTTTTACATTCCTTCCTCTAACCTGATGGGTCCTGGTTGTCTGAGTGAAGCGGCAACTGCCATTGCCTCGCACGGTTTTAATCGCATTCTGATCGTGACAGACAAATTTCTGAACAAAATCGGGGTCGTGGAAAAAGTCAGTAAACTGCTTGAGCAAGCTGGTGTTGTGTCTGTTGTGTTTGATGAAACCAAACCTAACCCAACGGTGGAAAACGTCGAAGCGGGCCTGGCTAAGTTAAAAGCCAACAACTGTGACTGTGTGATGTCACTGGGCGGCGGTTCACCTCACGACTGTGCGAAAGGGATTGCGCTGCTGGCGGCCAATGGCGGTGAAGTTAAAGATTATGAAGGAGTGGATCGTTCAGCGAAACCGCAACTTCCTCTGTTTGCAGTCAATACCACAGCCGGTACTGCATCAGAAATGACCCGTTTTTGTATCATTACCGATGATGCGCGTCATATCAAAATGGCGATCGTTGACAAGCACGTCACGCCACTGATGTCGGTGAATGATCCGGAGCTGATGCTGGCTAAACCTGCATCGCTGACAGCGGCAACCGGCATGGATGCACTGACTCACGCCATCGAAGCTTACGTTTCTATTGCTGCAACGCCGATCACTGATGCGGTAGCGATTAAAGCGATTGAGATGATTCAGGCTAACCTGCGCCAGGCAGTCGATCATGGTGATGACATTCAGGCTCGTGACAACATGGCTTACGCTCAGTTTATGGCCGGTATGGCGTTTAACAACGCATCATTGGGTTACGTGCACGCGATTGCTCACCAGTTGGGTGGTTTCTACGACCTGCCACACGGTGTATGTAATGCCGTCCTCCTGCCACATGTACAGCGCTACAACAGCGAAGTCGCCGCTGAGCGCCTGACTGACGTTGCTCGAGCACTGGGTGTGGATACAACAGGTATGACAGGCAGCGACGGCGCGGCGGCAGCCATTGCGGCGATTTGTCAGTTGTCTTCTGATGTACGCATCCCGGCAGGCCTGACAGAGCTGGGCGTTAAAGAAGAAGACTTCGACATCCTGGCCGAAAATGCGCTGAAAGATGCTTGTGGTTTCACGAACCCTAAACAAGCTACGCATGAAGAGATCGTTGCGATTCTGAAAGCGGCAATGTAATCAGATAAGGCGCGGATGCCATTTCGCTGCGCTTTTGTCATCATCATACTGATTACAGTAAACACATTCTGCCCGCACTTCGCTGCGGGCATTTTGTTTTCGTGAATGAGTGCAGTCGCTAAGTTCGCATTCTTGTCACATTGTATTTGCAGTTTTATCGTGTAGTCTGCTCAAGATTGTAAACCAGGCCTCATTCTTGCCTTTGTTACACGCCAAATACTCCCTTTTTCAGCGCAAGTGATGTTTAACACCGCATTTATTCACTACACTGACAATCTCGAAAAATAACAATAATGACGACTTGGATGGCATGAAAACACTCAATAGTTTCCACCGCGTCGATGAAACGCAATACGCGTTATCGACCGGTAAAGTCAATCTGCTGCATTATCATCTGCCTAAGCATTTTCAGGGCGAATACCGCTGCTTTGAAACGCCACGCCTGTGTACGATTTTGCAGGGCGAAAAGCATATCCGAATCAATCAGTCTGAGTCGTTGAGTTACCATAAAGAGCAATGTGTGCTGTTACCACCTCATGCCAATGTCATGATGTCGATGCCGGAGTTTACCGAGGCGCTGGTGTATGAGTTCAGCGAAGATGTACTGGAAGATGTCAGTGCCAGAGTCAATGAGCAGTTGGAAGTTGACACGTCTTTACAGGCTGAAAACGGCCACTTTCAGCTGTCCGGTTTACAGGATCGGATGTCAGCCTTACATCTGCGCACACTGGAGATTCTGCGCAGCAATGACAGTAACATTCCCTTTCTGATCGATCTGGTGACGCAGGAGATGGTGTATGAGCTGATGAAACGCCAGGGATCTTACGATATTTTGTCTCAGCACAAAAATCATCCGATTCATCGCGCAATTCGCCTCATGAAGTCATCGGTCAGCGAAGTCTTGTCGATCTCGCAACTGGCAGAAGAAGTGCAGATGTCACTGCCCAATTTCAGCCAGAAGTTCAAACTAGTGACTAACCAGACTCCGAAAGAGTACCTGACCCGGCTCAAGTTGCAGCAGGCAAGGCGCTACCTTAGTCATTTGTCGGTGACTGACACGGCGCTTGAACTTGGCTATGAAAATATTTCCCACTTTATCCGCCTGTTCAAAAAAGAGTTTGGTGTGACTCCGAAGCAGTTCAAACTATCACGCCACAGTTAGTCTTACACTTCAGATATTGTCAGCCATAATTTTTCTTTGTGATGGCGTATCACGGAGAGTCGTGTATGTCGGTATCACCGTTACTATCTTTATCATTGCCTTTATCACCGTCTTTGAGCCAGAACACGGTGCTGATTCGTGGTTTGTTTCGCGGCAAATACCACTGGGGTGATTTACCGCAACGCCTGCAAGGTCTGTTTCCGCAGCGCCGTTTCATCTGCCTCGATATTCCTGGTAGCGGCACCCGCTGTAAAGAAATCTCCCCCTGTCACATTGATGCCATGGTTGAAAGCTTGCGTAATCAACTGCCAAAGGACCAACCGGTTGATCTGATTGCGATGTCGATGGGCGGCATGATTGGTTTGCAGTGGGCGCATAACTATCCGCAGCAAGTGCAAAGTTTGTTGTGTATCAACACCACCGCAAGTGGGTTCAGCCGGTTTTATCAGCGGCTGCGCCCGCAACATTATCTCACCATTCTCAGCGCATTGCGCGCTGATCCCGAGCGCAGGGCTGAGCTGATCTATTCCATGGTTTCTAATCGCCGGCCTGATCAGCAAACTATTACCGACTGGGCCGAGCTGGAGCGGCGTTATCCGATGCAAAGCGGTAATTTTTTCCGCCAACTGGTGGCGGCGATGCGTTTTCGGGCGATAAAACCATCGTGCCCGGTTTGCTTTATCTCGTCACTGCGCGATCAACTGGTTAGTCACCACGCGACTCAGGCGTTAGCGCTTGCCTGGGATTGCAGTCTGGTCATCAATGAACAGGACGGACATGATATACCGCTCGATAATCCTGACTGGTTGTGCCAGCAACTGACCGAATGGCTGTAGTGCGGACAATTGATAGGTGTGTTAATTTAGTGTGCATTTTTAGTGGCTGATTTACCGGATATAAAAAGGGCGAACCTGTGGTTCGCCCTTGTCTTTCATTCAGCTTGTTAGCCCTGTTTGCGAATCAGGTAATCAAAGGCTCCCAGGCTTGCTTTTGCACCTTCACCCATCGCAATGATGATTTGCTTGTAAGGTACGGTGGTTGCGTCACCGGCCGCAAAAACGCCTGCCATGCTGGTTTCACCGCGGCTGCCAATTTCGATTTCACCACGATTGGAAAGTTCAATTGCAGAATCTTTCAGCCACTCCGTGTTTGGAACCAGACCGATTTGAACGAAGATACCGGACAGTTCAAGCTGCTTGATTTCGTCAGTATTACGATCTTTATAAGCCAGACCGGTCACGCGCTTACCATCACCGATGACTTCGGTGGTCTGTGCCATGGTGATGATATCCACGTTAGGTAATGAATTCGCTTTGTTAATCAGCACCTGATCGGCACGCAATGTGTCGGCAAATTCCAGTACCGTTACGTGTTCTACGATGCCCGCCAGATCAATGGCCGCTTCGATACCTGAGTTACCACCACCGATGACGGCGGTTTTCTTACCTTTGAACAGCGGACCGTCACAGTGTGGGCAGTAGGCCACCCCTTTATTACGGTATTCTTGCTCGCCCGGTACGTTCATTTCACGCCAGCGTGCACCAGGGCTCAGGATAATACTGTTACTTTTCAGAGTCGCGCCACTTTGCAGATTGACATGGATTTTGCCGTCGGCGGTAAATTCCGAGCCCATCAGCTTTTCGGCTTGCTGTTCGGTAATAATATCAACGCCGTATTCTTTAAGGTGCTCACCAAGGTTCGCCGCCAGTTTTGGTCCTTCAGTGTGTTTCACCGAGATAAAGTTCTCGATTGCCATGGTGTCCATCACTTGGCCACCCAAACGCTGAGCAACAATACCGGTACGGATACCTTTGCGGGCTGCGTAAATTGCTGCTGCCGCACCAGCCGGGCCACCGCCCACAACCAGTACATCGTATGGGTCTTTTTCGTTCAGGCTGGCGGCCGCTTTCTCTGCTGCGCCGTCGTCTAACTTGTTGAGTATTTCAGCCAGTGTCATACGACCCTGACCAAACAGTTCGCCATTTACGAATACACTCGGTACTGCCATGATATCGCGCTGTTTTACTTCATCCTGGAACAGGGCGCCATCGATCATGGTGGTGCGTATATCTGGATTAATCGCGGCCATCATATTGAAGGCTTGCACTACATCCGGACAGTTCTGGCATGACAGGGAGATAAACACTTCCACGTCCAGCTTTTTGTCCAGTCGTGCAATCTGCTCAATCGTGGCCTGATCGAGTTTGATCGGATGGCCGCCTGAGTGCAGCAGTGCCAGAACCAGAGAAGTAAACTCATGACCCATAGGGACGCCGGCAAAACTCAAAGAGGTGCCTTTGTCCGGGTTGGTTAATGTCATGACAGGCTTGCGATCACTGGCATTGTCGTCGCGTTCCACGCTGACAAGTTCGCTCAGCGAAGCAATGTCATTCGCCAGTTCAAGAATATTTTGCGCGCCTTTACTTTCATCTAGGCTGACCACTAGACGGACTGGCTGTTTTAAGTTCGCCAGATACTGAGATAACTGCTGTTTGATCGCTTGGTCTAACATACCGGGATACCTTTATTATTTATTTTAAATGGAGTGGTCACTCTGGATAAAAGGAAGAGCCAGCCGGGCATTCAGGTCGTCAGGTAGAGCGCCCGGCCAGCTCTTAAATCATCTTGTAATCATGGGATTACGGATTAATTTTGCTAGAAAGTCTGATTAGATTTTGCCAACCAGGTCCAGTGACGGAGCCAGAGTCTCTTCACCTTCTTTCCATTTTGCCGGACATACTTCGCCTGGGTGAGAAGCGACGTATTGCGCTGCTTTCACTTTACGCATCAGGTCTTCTGCGTCACGGCCGATACCTTCAGCAGTGATTTCCATAGCCTGGATAGTCCCTTCTGGATCAATCAGGAATGTTGCACGGTCTGCAAGACCCTGGCCTTCACGCATTACACCGAAGTTGTTGGTGATGTTGCCGGTTTGGTCGCCAACCATGTAGTAGTTGATCTTGCCGATAGTGTCTGAGCTGTCGTGCCATGCTTTGTGAGTAAAGTGGGTGTCAGTCGACACTGAGTAGACTTCAACACCGCGAGACTGAAGCTCTGCGTAATGGTCTGCAAGGTCGCCTAGCTCTGTCGGACATACGAAAGTGAAGTCCGCAGGATAGAAGAAAAATACTGCCCATTTGCCCAGAACGTCCTGTTCTGTGATGTCTACGAATTCGCCGTTTTTGAATGCAGTCGCGCTAAATGGTTTGATTTTAGTATTAATCATATTCCGAGTTTCCTTTAAGTTATTGGTTGGAATGTCTTGTCTTCGGGAACTATATTCCCACCAAGTCGAGATTAAGAAAAATCGCTTATTGCTATTAAATTGATAGGTGATTTCTATCCAAAAATGCGCTTAGTAAGCTTTGGTGCGAACGAGAGGAAGATCCAGAAAGGTGAGATCAGGAGGTTGGATTTTATTTTTCTTCTATTTTACAGCTGGTTATGTTTGTTTTTGCGCTAGCTTGCTGTACAGGGCCAGAGAGACTTTAGATATTGGCCTGCGGCCCAGAATATGGCTGATAGCCCAGCCCGCCTTGGCGACCTGCTGCAGATCGACCCCGGTGTGTATTCCCAGTCCTTGGCACAGATAGAGCACATCTTCTGTCGCCACATTGCCCGCCGCGCCTGGCGCGTAGGGGCAGCCACCTAAGCCGGCCACACTGCAGTCTATGGTGGTAATGCCCATTGACAGCGACTGATACAAATTGGCCAGAGCCATCCCCCAGGTATCGTGAAAATGCACGGCTAACTGCTTTGCCTGCACTTGTTTCCGGACTGCCTCAAGCATCCGGGCGATACGCAGTGGCGTGCCTGTGCCGATCGTATCGCCAAGCGAGATCTGGTAGCAGCCGAGGTCGCGCAATGCTCCGGCGACACTGGCGACTTGTTCGGGTTGGGTTGGTCCATCATAAGGGCAGTCAGCCACGCAGGAGAGATAGCCGCGGACTTTGAGTCCGAGCTTCTGCGCCTGGCTGACAACGGGTTCGAAGCGCTGCAGGCTTTGCTCGATTGAGCAATTGATGTTGTGCCGGCAAAAGCCCTGCGAAGCTGAAGTAAAGATGGCGATCTCATCCGCCTGACAGGCGATGGCCTGTTCGAGGCCGCGCAGGTTGGGAACCAGCGCCGAGTAAGTCACGGTCGGCGCGCGTTGAATGCCGCTGAACACTTCATGGGAGTCTGCCATTTGCGGCACCCATTTGGGGGAGACAAACGCACCGGCTTCAATATAAGTCAGACCGCTGGCCGATAGCTGGTCAATCAGCGCGATTTTAGCCGCGCTAGTGACCGCACTTTCATTTTGCAGCCCGTCACGGGCACCGACTTCAACCAGAGTGACGGCTGGTGGAAATTCGCACAAGAGGCCTGCCCGGGAAAGAAGCGCTTTCATTGAGGTTCTCCCGTGTTGCCGCCTGAAGGGGAAAGCCAGTTCGGCTTACGTTTGGCAAAAAAGGCATTCAGCCCTTCCTGACCTTCGGGTGAAACGCGGATATCGGCGATTAACTGGCTGGTATGGGCGATCAGTTTTTGGTCGAGGGGGCTGTCGGCACAGCGCTGGCACAGTGCTTTGGCCTGCGTCAGGGCGGCGGGGCTGTTGAGCAGGATTTGCTCGCTAAATTGTTGTACTGCCAGCGATAAATCTTGGGGCTGGTCACTGACCTGTTGATGAATTAACCCCATCTGCAGCGCGCTGGCGGCATCAAACGCTTCGGCGGTCAGCATATAGCGCCGTGCCTGTCGCTGGCCAAGGGTTCGGCACACATAAGGGGCAATGGTAGCCGGGATCAAACCCAGTTTCACTTCACTCAAACAAAAGCGGGCATCGGCAGTGGCTAGCGCGATGTCGCAGCAACAGATAATGCCCAGTGCGCCGCCGAATGCACAGCCTTGCACGGCAGCAATAGTCGGATGGGGAAAGGTATCCAGGGTCTGCATCAGCAGCGCCAACTGGGCGGCATCGCTGTGATTATCAGAATGTGATTTGGTCGCCATCGCGCGCATCCAATTGAGATCGGCACCGGCAGAAAAATGGCGGCCATTGGCCTTGATAACCAGCAGGCGCACTGCAGAATCTTTGGCCAAATCGTTGAGATGATGCAAGAGCAAAGCAATCATCTGATCATCAAACGCATTCGATTTATCAATACGGTTGAGGGTTAAACTGGCAATACCGCCGGCGGTCAGTTCACACAGTACACTTGGCTGATCTGGGTTCATGGCGCTATTCCTGGTTTACATGCGGAAAATACCGAACTGGCTGTCGGTGATTGGAGCGCGCAGCGCAGCAGTCAGTGCACGACCGAGCGTATCGCGGGTTTCGAGCGGATCGAGAATGCCGTCATCCCACAGGCGGGCACTGGCATAATAGGGGCTGCCCTGAGTATCGTATAACTCGACAATCGACTGCCTGAAGGCGGCGGCTTCCTGTTCTGGCCACTCTTGCTGACGCCGGGCCTGAATATCACGCCGGACTTGGGTCAGCACTCCGGCGGCCTGCTCACCGCCCATGACCGAAATGCGTGCATTGGGCCACATCCACATCATGGTCGGATTATAAGCGCGGCCGCACATCCCATAGTTGCCGGCACCATAAGAGCCGCCAATGATGACGGTGAACTTAGGCACGTCGGCACAGGCGACGGCCATAACCAGTTTCGCACCATGCTTGGCAATGCCTTCCGCTTCGACCTTTTTTCCGACCATGAACCCGGTGATATTCTGCAAAAATAGCAGCGGGATTCTGCGTTTGGCACACAGTTCAATAAAGTGGGCACCTTTTTGCGCGGACTCGGAAAACAGGATGCCGTTATTGGCCACGACACCGATGGCGTGACCGTGTAACGTAGCAAAGCCACAGATCAGTGAACTGCCATACAAGGCCTTAAATTCATCAAACTGAGAGTCGTCCACCAAACGGGCAATGATTTCGCGCACATCAAACGACAAGCGCAGATCAGCGTTAACGATCCCGTACATTTCTGCGGCATCATAGCGTGGCGGTAGCACCGAGTCAGGGGGAACTGTGGCTGAAAGGTTAGTGCTGGCGATCGCCTGGCGTGCAAGAGAGAGTGCGTGCTGATCATTGTCAGCGTAATAATCGGCGACACCGGATTTTTTACAATGCACATCCGCACCGCCCAGCTCCTCTTCACTGACCACTTCACCGGTCGCAGCCTTGACCAGCGGAGGCCCAGCGAGAAAAATGGTGCCTTGCTGGCGGACAATAATCGATACGTCTGCCATGGCTGGTATATAGGCTCCGCCCGCAGTGCATGGCCCCATCACGACCGCAATTTGCGGGATCCCTTTGGCCGACATGCGGGCCTGATTGTAGAAGATACGTCCGAAATGGTCGCGATCCGGAAAGACTTCGGCCTGATAAGGCAGATTGGCTCCGCCGGAGTCGACCAGATAGACGCAGGGCAGGTGGCAGCGTTCGGCAATTTCCTGGGCGCGCAGATGTTTTTTTACCGTGAGTGGATAATAAGTGCCGCCTTTGACGGCCGGATCATTCGCGACGACCATACACTCAATGCCGTGGATGGTGCCGATTCCTGCGACGACTCCTGCACAGGGCACATCATCTTCATAGACCTGCCACGCGGCGAACTGGCCGATCTCGATAAAGGGGCTGGCAGGATCGAGCAACTGAATCACCCGTTCGCGGACCGGCAGTTTGCCTTTCTGGCGCTGGCGTTCAATCGCTTGTTCGCCCGCCCCTTGCAGCAGGGTTGCCCTGTGCTCAGCAAGCTGCTCTACCAGTGTACTCATGTGTTCCAGGTTGCGTTGGTAAAGTTCTGAGCTGGTTTTGATTTTGCTGTTAATCACGGCCATACGCACTCCATTACAGGTTTAACGTGACTCGTTGAACAGTTCCCGTCCAATCAATATACGGCGGATCTCTGACGTTCCGGCACCGATTTCATACAGCTTGGCATCACGCAGCAGTCGGCCGGCCGGGAAGTCGTTGATATAGCCATTGCCGCCTAACAGCTGAATCGTATCTAACGCCATTTGTGTGGCCAGTTCAGCACTGTAAAGAATGGCTCCGGCTGAATCTTTACGGGTCACCTCGCCGCGGTCGCACGCGCCAGCGACGGCATACACATAAGCGCGTGCAGCAGTTAGGCGAGTATACATGTCGGCGACTTTGGCCTGAACCAACTGGAATTCGCCGATCGACTGACCGAACTGTTTGCGATCGTGAATATAGGGCAGGACCAGATCAATACAGGCTTGCATGATACCCAGCGGGCCACCGGCCAGAACAACCCGCTCGTAATCCAGTCCGCTCATCAGCACCTGAATACCGTGATTGACTTTGCCGAGCACGTTGCCATAAGGAACCCGGCACTGGTCAAAAACCAGTTCGCAGGTATTGGAACCACGCATCCCCAGCTTGTCGAGCTTCTGGGCTGAAGAGAAACCGGGAAATTCCCGCTCAACAATGAAGGCGGTAATGCCCCGTGAGCCGGCTTCGGCGGCAGTTTTTGCATACACAACCACCACATCGGCATCCGGTCCGTTAGTGATCCACATCTTAGTGCCGTTCAGTACAAAGTGGTCATTGCGGCGCTCTGCTTTGAGCTGCATGCCGACCACATCGGAGCCGGCATTAGGTTCGCTCATCGCCAGCGCACCTACCCAGACACCCTCGAGTAATTTGGGCAGATATTTGACCCGTTGGTCGGCATTGCCGTTGCGAAAAATCTGATTAACGCACAAGTTGGAGTGAGCCCCGTAACTGAGGCCGACGGAAGCGGAGGCGCGGCTGATCTCCTCCATGGTGATGACGTGGGCGAGGTATCCCATGTGCGCGCCGCCGTATTCCTCACTCACCGTGACGCCCAGCAATCCCATTTCGCCGAATAACGCCCACAGGTGCTCGGGAAACTGGTTTTGCCGGTCAATATGGTCGGCGATAGGGGCGATATGCTGAGCAGAAAACGCACTGACCTGCTCTCGCAACATGTCAATGGTTTCGCCCAATCCGAAATTGAGTGGCTGATACTGACTGTTCATAACACCTCCGCGTCTTTCCTTGCGCAGACACAGCGTGTTGAACAAAACGCTGTGGTCACAGAAAGCAGCTGACGAAAGATGAAAATACTATTGTAGGAAGCGTTCAGTACTTGGAAGAGTTAACCGTTCACCTTCGTTAACTATTAACCTTCGTTAGCTATTAACTTTCAGAGCCTGCTCGCAACGTTCGCGTGCCGCCTCCAACTCTCCCATCACGACTCCGATGTCATCCAACTGACGCTGCAAAACCGCTTTTTTATCATCAATAATATTGAGCATTTTCACTAACTGTGTCTCGCCCTGATGAGCATCGTAAAGCTCAAACAACTCGCGAATCTCGGCCAGAGAAAAACCCAGACGTTTGCCACGCAAAATCAACTTTAAACGGATCTTGTCCCGTCGCTGATAGATGCGCACTGTGCCTTTGCGCTCTGGCTGTATTAAGCCCATGTCTTCGTAAAAACGAATACTGCGGGTTGTAATATCGAACTCCTTGGCGAGTTCGCTGATTTTAAAAGTTTCCACTGACCGAAGTCCTCCAACTGCTCATTAGGGCTGGTCTGAAACCAGCGATGAGGGACGTTTGTGCTGTCAGTCACCTGTGACAGAATCAGGTGAGAATTTATTATTGTTGTGGGTTTGTTTCTTTACGTTTACGTAAATGTTAGTGCTATGCTTACGTAAACGTCAAGAAGCCGCGGGGCGAAAAATAGCCGGGTTGAAGCGCCTCAGAAAATCAACGAGGCGATTGTGTTCAGTTGTACCCGACGATAACAAGCGCCTTGTGGTGGATACTTTCGTCAACGACACCGAGGACGAGGGCATGGAAAAAGCCATTTGGATTGTATCTGCCAAACGTACACCGCACGGGCGCTTTCAGGGGGCCTTGCGAGATTATTCTGCGCCCGCACTGGGTGGGCTGGCCATTAAGGCCGCATTAAATGCCGCGTCGGCGCCGGTTGAACAGATCGACGAAGTGCTGATGGGCTGTGTACTGACGGCCGGCTGCGGCCAGGCGCCGGCCCGTCAAGCCGCACTGGCAGCCGGACTGCCGTACTCTATTGGTTGCAGCACCGTTAACAAGGTGTGTGGTTCGGGTATGAAAACCGTGATGCTGGCCTATGACTTGATCAACGCTGGTTCTGCGCGCTGCGTTATTGCCGGCGGCATGGAGAGCATGACCAATGCGCCATATCTTTTGACCAATTCGCGCAGCGGTATGCGGATGGGCCATCAAACAACCTACGATCATATGTTTCTCGACGGATTGCAGGATGCCTATGAGGGCCATTTGATGGGAGTTTATGCCCAGCAAGTTGCCGACAAATTGCAGTTCAGCCGCGAGCAGATGGACGAATGGGCGGCACTGTCGGCTCAGCGTGCCTGGGAAGCGCAGGATCAGCAACTGTTTGTTGCCGAAATGGTGCCGGTTAGCCTGGGGCAAGGGGCGGACATACTCGATTACGATGAGCACCCACGTTCGATCCGGCTGGAAAAAATAGCCCGGCTGAAACCTGCATTCAGTGCTGATGGCACGGTGACCGCTGCCAATTCAAGCGCGATAGCCGACGGCGCCTCAGCCTTGATGCTGATGGATGACGAGAGTGCTCTTGTGCAGGGTATTGAGCCTCTGGCGATAATGCGCGGTCATAGCACCCACGCCAGGCATCCGTCTGAATATACCTTAGCGCCGGTGTATGCTATTGAGCAGTTGCTTTCACAGCTCGACTGGTCAGCCGATGAGGTAGACCTTTGGGAAATTAATGAAGCGTTCGCTGTGGTGACTCAAATTGCGATCCAAAAGCTGGATCTGGATGTCGACCGGGTCAACGTCAAAGGCGGCAGCTGTGCTCTCGGCCATCCGATTGGTGCTAGTGGCGCAAGAATTCTGGTTACTTTGATTCACAGTCTGCGTCAGTTACAGGCTTTAGGCGTGGATGGTAACCGTGAACACAAAAAAGTCATGCGCGGTATCGCCACGTTGTGCATTGGGGGTGGTGAAGCGACCGCAGTAGCGATTGAAGTGCCGGTGCCTGATGAGGGGCCGCTGTCATGATGTTCTGCTTGATTAATCTCCTGCTACTGAGTCTGCATAGCATGCAGCGTCCCGTTTCTGCTGTCAGTTTGACCGGGCTGATCCCGGTGCGAGCTGACTTGAAAGGATCCGATTATGAGTCATTCTGTCCCGTTATTTATTGATGGTGAGTTTCGCCAGTCGGTGAGCCAGGAGTGGGTGGACGTCACGAATCCGGCCACAAATGAGGTTTTAGCACACCTGCCTTGTGCCACGGAAGAAGAGGTGAACGCTGCAGTGCGTAGTGCGCTGGCCGCGTTTGAGTCGTGGAAAAAAGTCCCGGTACCGGAGCGGGCCAGGCTGATGCTGCGCTATCAGCATTTACTCAAAGAGCATCATGATGAACTGGCGCAACTGCTGTCACAGGAAACCGGAAAAACCACAGCGGATGCCAAGGGCGACGTATGGCGCGGGATTGAAGTGGTGGAACAGGCCGCCAATATCGCCAGCAACATGATGGGGGAAACGGTTGAGAATGTCGCGTCTGATATCGACACTTATTCGCTTATTCAGCCGCTCGGCGTCTGTTGTGGTATTACCCCATTCAACTTCCCGGCGATGATCCCGTTGTGGATGTTTCCGCTGGCGATTGCAGCGGGTAATACCTTTGTCCTCAAACCTTCAGAGCAGGTGCCGCTGACCTCCGTGCGCCTGGCACAACTGTTTGAGCAGGCCGGAGCGCCGCAAGGCGTACTGCAGATAGTGCATGGCCGCAAAGCGCAGGTCGACTTTCTGCTCGCTCATCCGGATATCCGAACCATTTCTTTTGTCGGTTCGGTCAAGGTGGCGCAGTATATCTATCAGCAAGGCACTGCCCATTTCAAACGGGTGCAGGCGTTTGCCGGGGCTAAAAATCATCTGGTCGTGATGCCGGATGCCAATAAAGAACAAGTCATCAATAACCTGGTGGGTGCCTCGGTGGGGGCGGCGGGTCAGCGCTGCATGGCGATATCGGTTGCCATTCTGGTCGGGGAAGCGCGCCACTGGCTGCCGGATCTTAAACAGGCGATGGCCGCCATGCGGCCCGGACGCTGGGATGATGAGCACGCCGCTTACGGGCCGCTAATCAGCCCGCAGGCGAAGCAGAGAGTGCTGAGCCTGATTGAACAGGGGAAACAGCAGGGGGCGGTGTGCGAACTGGATGGCAGCCAATGTACGGTTGATGGGCTGCCGCAGGGTAACTGGGTCGGGCCGACCCTGTTTAGTGGTGTGACGACCAAGATGAGCCTGTATCGCGAGGAGATCTTTGGTCCGGTGCTGGTGTGTATGCAGGCGGACAGCCTGGAAGAAGCCATTGCTGTCATTAATCGCAATCCTTATGGCAACGGCACGTCGATTTTTACCGCCAGCGGTGGTGCTGCGCGCAAATTCCAGCATCAAGTTCAGGTCGGGCAGGTCGGGATTAATGTGCCGATCCCGGTGCCGCTGCCGTTCTTCTCCTTTACCGGCTGGCGCGGGAGCTTCTACGGGGATTTGCACGCCTACGGCAAGCAGGCCGTGCGCTTTTTTACCGAAACCAAAACGGTCACCGCGCGCTGGTTTGAGGATGATATTCCCAGCGGGCCTAACCTGACCATTCATCTCAGATAAGTGACTCAATCCTCTGCAGCGCAGGCAACCTTGACTGTCAGGCAGAGGCATAAACAGGCAAAAGACAGAGCAAGAGCTCAACAGAGAAAAAGCAAGGCTACAAAAACGGACAGACAGATACGGAGCTCAGTATGGATTTTGAACTGAATGAAGATCAACGGGCGTTTGCCGATACCGCGCGCCAGTTTGCCAGTGAACGTCTGGCACCATTTGCTGCGCAGTGGGATGCAGAACAGTTTTTCCCCAAACAGGTGTTACGTGATGCCGGAGAGTTGGGTTTTCTCGCGCTTTATACGCCTGAAGAAGATTGTGGCCTTGGATTGAGCCGCCTTGACTCGTCGATTGTGTTTGAACAACTTGCGATGGGCTGCACCTCGACCACCGCGTTTATGACTATTCATAACATGGTGACCTGGATGGTCGCCAGCTTCGGGACTCAGGAAGCGAAAGCCTATTTCTGTCCGCAACTGGTGTATGGCAAATGGCTGGGCTCGTACTGTCTGACTGAGCCAAATGCCGGCTCAGATGCAGCGTCACTCACCACCACAGCGCGCAAGCAAGGTGACCATTATATCCTCAACGGCAGCAAAACCTTTATCTCCGGTGCTGGTGAAACCGATGTACTGGTAGTGATGGCGCGTACCGGAGAAGCAGGAGCAAAAGGCATTTCTGCGTTTGTGCTACAGGCTGACACGCCGGGAATCAGTTACGGACGCAAAGAACCCAAAATGGGCTGGAACAGCCAGCCGACCCGCGCGGTGACCCTGGAAAACGTCCGGGTGCCGGAAAGCGGTTTACTCGGACAGGAAGGGGAAGGATTTACCTTCGCCATGAAAGGGCTGGATGGCGGGCGGATTAACATCGCGACCTGCTCCGTCGGCACCGCACAACAGGCACTCAATCAGGCCACACAGTATATGCAGGAGCGCAAACAGTTTGGTCAGTCACTGGCTCAGTTTCAGGGGCTGCAGTTTAAGCTGGCGGATATGGCAACCGAGTTAGTAGCGGCGCGCCAACTGGTGCGCTATGCCGCCAGTAAACTGGATCTCGGGGACAGGGAAGCGACCACTTACTGCGCAATGGCGAAACGATTTGCCACCGACATTGGTTTTCAGGTGTGTGATGCGGCGCTGCAACTATATGGCGGCTATGGTTACATCCGTGAATATCCGCTCGAACGCCATTTTCGTGACGTGCGTGTACATCAGATCCTGGAAGGGACCAATGAGATTATGCGTCTTATCATCGCGCGGCGGTTACTCAGTGAAGGGTGTGCGATTTGGTAGCGGGAAAGAGCAATTTACGGAGCGATTATGGCTGAAAACATTAATTCGGTAACGCCCATTGAGGTTGAAGTACGTCAGCATGTAGCGGTGGTTACCATGAACAACCCGCCTGCCAATACCTGGACAGAACAGAGTCTGGTGCAACTGAAAGGGCTGGTGGAGTCACTCAATAATGACAAAGATATTTATGCCCTGGTACTGACCGGGGAGGGCGACAAGTTTTTCTCGGCCGGAGCTGATCTCAAGCTGTTTGCCGATGGCAATAAGGCCACAGCTCACACCATGGCGCGCGTGTTTGGCGAAGCGTTTGAAACCCTGAGTACGTTTCGTGGGGTGTCGATCGCTGCCATTAACGGCTATGCGATGGGCGGTGGTCTGGAGGTCGCGCTGGCATGCGATATTCGGGTTGCAGAGCGGCAAGCTGTTTTAGCGTTACCTGAAGCCAAAGTCGGTTTACTGCCCTGTGCCGGCGGAACGCAGAATCTTACCGCTCTGGTCGGTGAAGGCTGGGCGAAGCGGATGATTTTATGTGGTGAGCAGATCGCAGCAGAGCAGGGGCGGCAGATAGGTTTGGTGGAAGAGGTGGTAGAAAAAGGACAGGCGCTGACTTGCGCGCTTGAGATGGCGCAGAACGTGGAAAATCAGTCACCGTCTTCCGTGGCTGCCTGCAAGCGACTCATTCAGCAGACTCGTTATGCGACTCACCAGCAAGGTTTGATCAAAGAACGCGAATACTTCCTCAACCTGTTCGATACTGAAGATCAGACCGAAGGCGTGCAGGCGTTTCTGCAAAAACGCAAACCGCACTGGAAAAACCGTTAGGTCAGAAGATAAACATCAATGTGAGGAGGAGATATGACTGACCGTGTCAGCTTTCAGGAGCTGAGGTGCCGGGATAATGTCCATAAAATTGGCGTCGCGACATTAGACAATCCGGCTTCGCTCAATGCTCTGAGTTATAACATGCTGGCCTTGCTGTTTGACCAGCTTTTACGGTGGCAACACGATGATAATCTGGTGTGTATTTTACTTGAAGGTGGTGGAGAAAAAGCGTTTTGTGCTGGTGGCGATGTCCGCACTATGCACAATGTCATGCGTGATAAAAGTGATGAAGAGATTCAGGCGTTCTGCACCGAATACTTTTCACTTGAGTACCAGTGTGACTATTTGATCCACACCTATACCAAACCGATCATCGCGTGGGGAGATGGGATTGTTATGGGTGGCGGAATGGGACTGTTCATGGGATGCAGTCACAAGGTCGTCACCCCGCGCAGCCGTCTGGCCATGCCGGAAATCAGTATCGGCCTGTATCCTGATGTGGGTGGCACCTGGTTCCTGAATCGTTTAGCACCGGGCATTGGCCTGTTTCTGGGCCTGACCGGCGCGTCGGTCAATGCCTTTGATGCTATTGATATTCGCATGGCCGATTACTTACTGCATTACCAGGACCGTTCGCCTTTGCTGTCCGTGCTGCAGGCTCTGGACTGGCAGGGAAATCACCTGGCACAGGTCAGCCGGGTACTCGATGAACTGGTGGCAAAGGATCGTGATGACGGGGTCAGTAGCCAGCTACTGCCTTATCTGGCTAAAATCCAATCGGCAACTAAAGCCGATACTCTGACTCAGGTGTGCGAACAGATACTCGCAATCGAAGGGCAGGACAAATGGATTGATACCGCCCGGCGTAACCTCGCGGCTGGTAGTCCGATCTCGGCCCATATCTGTTATCGCCAGATTACCCAATGCCAGCAACTGAGTCTGGCCGATTGCTTTAGGCTTGAGCTGAGTTTATCGGTGCGCAGTGGTTTGTTGGGCGAGTTTCAGGAAGGCGTCCGGGCACGTCTTATCGATAAAGATGGAGAACCCCACTGGACATTCAAAAGTGTCGCCAGCGTGGACGATGCGGTGATAGACCAACTCTTCACCTCGTTATGGCCGGACGAAATTCATCCACTGGCAAGTTTAGAACAGGTGCATCAGTCAATTCCACCTCAAGGAGGCGTGGCATGAAGACGATAGCGTTTATCGGACTGGGTAACATGGGTTCTCCCATGGCAGAAAATTTGATCAAATCAGGCCTCGCCCTGCAGGTATTTGATCTCAATCGCGAAGCTGTGAAACGGCTGCAACCGCTGGGTGCTAAGGTGGCTGATTCTGTTGAGGAAGTGGTTCAGGGCGCTGATACGGTGATTACGATGCTGCCTGCCGGCGTGCATGTCCGGGCGGTGTATCTGGGCGATCATTCCGGGGCGGTGGGTCTGTTGAATCTGGTTAAGCCCGGCACGTTTCTGATTGATTCTTCCACCATAGACCCTGAGTCGGCACGGATTGTCGCCGAGCAGGCAACCAATAAACAGCTGGATTTTGTGGATGCGCCGGTATCGGGTGGCGTGGCAGGGGCTCAGGCCGGAACGCTGACCTTTATTGTCGGCGGGACAGATACGGCATTTGAACAAGCCCGGCAGGTTCTGCAACACATGGGGAAAAACATTTTCCATGCTGGTAAAGCCGGTGACGGCCAGATGGCGAAAATATGCAATAACCTGATGTTGGGTATTCTGATGTCCGGAACGTGTGAAGCTCTCAATTTAGGCATCGACAACGGACTTGATCCTGAAGTGTTGTCTAACATTATGCTGCAAAGTTCAGGCAGAAACTGGGCCCTGGAATTATATAATCCGTGTCCCGGTGTAATGGAAAATGTGCCAGCCAGCCATGATTACAAACCGGGCTTTATGAGTCAGTTGATGCAAAAGGATCTTGGTCTGGGTATTGATGCCGCTCTGAAAAGCCAGTCATCGATTCCGATGGGTTCGCTGGCACGTAATCTTTATGCCTATCACAATGCGAATGGCAACCAGGAACGGGATTTTTCCAGTCTGTTTGAGTTCTATCGTTCCCGGGGCTGACAGGCAGAGATCAACAGGAGGCTGCAAATGAATCTCAAAGAGAGTGTGATAGCAATTACGGGTGCAGGCCAGGGGCTGGGGCAGATGATGGCGGTCACGCTTGCTCAGGCGGGGGCTGATCTCGCCTTAATCGATACTAATGAAGCGGCTTTGATAGACACTCAGAGGCAGTGTCATATGCTCAGTGCTAAAGCGATTTATTATGTAGCGGATGTCACCAATGAAGCGCAGGTAGTCGACGCATTTCACGACATTGTGGTTGATTTTGGCCAGCTAGACGGTTTGATTAATAACGCCGGCATATTGCGGGATGGTCTGCTGGTCAAAGTGAAAGATGGCGTGGTCAGTAAAATGTCACTCGAGCAGTTTGATAGTGTGATGAACGTGAACGTTACCGGAACCTTTCTGTGTGGACGCGAAGCGGCAGTGAAAATGATCGAAACCGGCAGTAAAGGGGTGATCATCAATATCTCCAGTGTCTCGCGGGCCGGCAACATGGGCCAGACGAATTATTCAGCTTCTAAAGCTGCTGTCGCAACAATGGCGACCTGCTGGGCGAAAGAGCTGGCTCGCTATGGTATTCGGGCTGCCGCGATCGCTCCAGGTATCGTTCATACTGCGATGGCAGACCAGATGAAACCAGAAGCGGTGGAACGTCTTAAAGAAATGGTGCCTTTAGGGCGGATGGGAGAGCCGGTCGAAATTGCCCAGGCGGTGAAATATATACTGCAGAATGACTACTTTACTGGCCGGGTGCTGGAAGTGGACGGTGGCCTGCGCATGTGATTTTTATTGTGCAATACCGTTGAGGTATCAAAAAGCGTCAGTGAATCCACTGACGCTTTTTTTATCACGGCTTGCCTTTTTGTGGCAGCTTATCTTTTGCAGTATTAGGCCGCGCCCAGTGATTGATTTTGCTGTTCGACCAGGCCAGCAAAGTTCACCAGCACCTGTCTGGCATGATGGGTCTCTTTCACTGCCGCTTGCTTGCGTTCGTAATCATCAGGTAATTCATGCTGCAAGCCGGCTAACGACAGCTTCATCACTTGTGGGGTAAACTCCGGGTGGAATTGTACGCCCCAGCAACATTCACCGACCCGATAGGCATGATGAGGTTCAAAGTCGCTGCTTGCCAGATGGACGGCATTTTCAGGTAAGGACAGTACCGATTGATAATGGACCGCCTGCGCGTCGAACTGTGCTGGCAGATCGCTAAAGATAGGATCCTGCGCTGCATCCGGCTGTTTGTTGATGGCTATCGTACCGATTTCCAGTCCGTTTGGATGGTAACCGACTTTGCCGCCTAACGCCTGAGCAATCAGTTGGTGACCAAAACAGATCCCGAGCAGCGGAATACTACGTTCAACCAGATCCTCGATTTCTCGTGACAGGCGCAGCATCCAGTCTTCTTTGTCAGACGCCATCGCCAATGAGCCCATGATGATCACACCTGCCAGATGGTCGGAGTGTGGCAGTGGTTGATTAATACCGTCGTGAAACTCAATTATGGCCGCCTGATTGGCCGGTATCGGATGGCGATGTGCCTCAATGACGTTTTTAGCCCATTGCTCAAATTTACCGAACGCATCTAATTGTGGTTTAGGTGGCAATCCCACATTAACGATTAATAACTTTTTCATGGCGCTCCTTGTGATTCATATTCATCCTTGAACATAATTTTCAATCTAGAGAAATATTCTCCTCACTGCAACGAGAATTTGTTGCGTCATAAGATGTGAACCAGCACCAAAATTGGGCAAAAGAGGGAGCAATGATTGAAGCGTTGAGAAAGAAAGATTGCGCTTGCATAAAAAAATGGCCCGCGTAGTATAGAGGTTTAGATGGCTAAACGTCTGTAATCTACAGCATACGGAGAGAGTAATGAAAGGACTTAAGCGAGTCGGTCAATGGGCACTGGCTGCGGCATTGGTAGCAGGTTTGGCGGCCTGTGGTCAGAAAGAACATACTGAAATAAAAGTGGGTGCAACCGTTGGTCCTCATGCTCAGGTCGCTGAAGCAGTCGCCAAAGAAGCGGCGAAGCAGGGCTTAAACGTTAAAGTGGTCGAATTTTCTGACTACATTACGCCCAATGCGGCGCTGGAAGATGGCAGCATTGATCTCAACAGTTACCAGCATCAGCCTTTTCTCGATAACTACAACAGCAGCCACGATTCCCACCTGGTCTCAATTGGTCAGTCAATCCTGATGCGAATGGGAGTATATTCTAATAAGTACCACTCGCTGGATGAGTTACCACAAGGCGCGCGCATTGCGATTCCAAATGATCCGACCAATGGCGGACGTGGTTTGTTGCTGTTTGCTGATAGCAACCTGATTACCTTACGTGAAGGGGCTGGATTTAAGGCGACTCTGAACGATGTGGTTGAGAATCCGAAGGACTTTCAGTTTGTTGAAGTGGATGCCGCTCAGTTGCCACGCACTCTGGATGATGTCGATGCTGCGGCAATTACGATGAACTATGTCATGTCAGCCGGGCTGGATCCGAAAAAGCAGGGGATTTATCTGGAATCCAAGCAGGCACCTCTGGCGGTGATGGTAATTGCGGCGCGTGAGCAGGACAAAGACAACGAAGATTATAAAAAGTTCGTCCAGATTTATCAGTCTGAAGCCATCCGTGAATATATGCAGCAAGCCTTTAAAGGCACAATTGAGCCCGCTTTTTAAGGAGTTAGGGCTGACAACTCAACCGCTGTGGTTATCCATGGCGGTTTTTTATTTTTCCCGGTCTGGGAAATGGATCTCAGAATGACGAAACCTGAAAAATGCTGACTTGAGTCATGGTTACAGGCTGCTACATTTACTATTGTGCGGCTCAAAAAGTGCGCACCTTATTTGTGTGACCAACCAACTTAACGAGGTTTCTATGCTAGGCGAAAATCACTCTTTAGCGCATGAGTATCCAGAACATATGGACACCATTTCCCAGTTAAGCGCGAGCGATGATACGTTTGCAGAAAATGCGTCAAATTACGATGCACTAGACAGAGAAATTAGAAAGTTAGAACTGCGAGGTGCACCGATTGATGATCACAACATGAATTCGATGAAGCTCAACCGGGCAGAGCTGAAAGATTGGCTCCATTCCCGAATCATGAACGTCTGAAACCCGGCGAAAATCATCGGTTGGTAACCACAATACCAGCCCGCCAAACAGCCACCCTATGGGTGGTTGTTTGTTATCTGCGCTTTATACTGGTTTTATGCATCATTGCCGGTACACGCCTCAGCGCGCTGATGGTAAACTGCGGATCTGTTTTATTGAGTCGCTAAAGGTAATCTCATGAACCCAATTATTGCGCTGTTGAAAGAGAACAACATCAGTGATCAGCAAATTCGCGAAGTGTTTCAGGCTCTGACCCAAAATCCTCTGATGGCGATGGCCACCATCAGCCAACTTGGTCTACCGCAGGAAAAACTGCAACTGCTGATGGGCCAGGTGATGCAAAACCCGGCTTTGATTAAAGAAGCGGTAGAAGAACTTGGACTGGACTTCGCTAAAGTTGAAGAAGCAAAAGCGAAACTACAACAATAAAGGTTGTCGTCAGTTCACAGTGAACCAGGCATTGCGTGAGGGCGTTCAGAATTCTGTGTCAGCTAATTTTGGCTAAATATCTAAGACGTCATCCAAGCGACCTTCAAAATGAATCGCCAGTTGAGACAATGTCATATTCCAATTCTGTATTGGCATTGTCCATTTGTTAGAAGCATTCAATATCCCAGCATACAGTAGCTTGAGCAAGCTATTTTCATTTGGGAACCCTCCCTTAGTTTTGGTCAGTTTGCGGAATTGGCGATGTACGGCTTCAATAGCATTTGTCGTGTAAATAGCCTTTCGGACGTATTCTGGATATTTGAAGTAAACCGATAAATTTGCCCATTTGTTCCGCCAGGAACGAATCACTATTGGGTATTGCTGTCCCCATTTGGCTTCCAAACGATCCAACTCCATCTCGGCCGCTTCTTTACTCACAGCCCGATAGACTGGCTTCAAGTCGGCCATAAACGCCTTCTGATGCTTAGAGGCAACATATTTCATAGAGTTACGGATTTGGTGAATGATGCATTGCTGAACTTCTGTATCAGGATAGATGGTTGCTATCGCTTCTGGGAAGCCTGTTAGCCCATCTACGCAGGCGATCAAGATATCTTCAACGCCACGGTTATACAAATCTGTCAGCACTGATAGCCAATAGTTTGCCCCTTCTGACTCTGATAGGTACAGCCCAAGAAGTTCCTTTTTACCTTCAATGTTTAACCCTAGGATTGTGTATATCGCTTTACTGACATAGCGTCCGTCTTCTTTAATTTTGTAGTGGATTGCATCGAGCCAGACAAACGGATAGAGCGCATCGAGCGGACGTTGCTGCCACTCCTTCAGTTCAGGTATCAAACGGTCGGTAACACCTGTGATGGTGGCCTCAGAGACCTCAATGCCATACATATCTTCGACGTGACCACGGATATCACGGTAGCTCATACCGAGCGAGAACATGGATAGGATCTTACGGTCGATCTCATCGGTCAATTTAGTCTGGTTCTTCTTAACTAACTGGGGTTCAAATGTTCCAGAGCGGTCGCGTGGGGTATCCAGTTCAAACGTGCCGACAGAAGACTTAATCGTTTTCTTGCTTGAGCCGTTCTTACGGTTAGGTTGCTCATCACCTTCAAGGTGCTGTTCGAGTTCTGCTTTCAAAGCAGCTTCTGTGATTTGTTTAATGAGCGGAGTTAAGAAGCCATCTTTACCTGTCAGGTCTTGGCCTGACTGAAGGGCTTTAATAGCTTGTTCTAGATCGAAGTCTTTGTTCATGTGTCATTCCTGTTTTGTATATCATACTGAAATGACACAGATTTCTAAACACTACCCATTGCGTAGCTAAGACTCTACTCAACGCCTGGTTTTTTTACGTCTGACAGAAACCATGTTCAATCCTGTTTGCGATATCTGGCAACAATATGCTAACTTCGTTAACCCGTTTAATTAATTTATTGGTACAACTGTTTTTAATATGAGGTTGGTTTTTATTAGCATAAGGTTAATTAAGTCTGGTGTCAGGTCACTTCTTGACGTTTAAATGTTTTAAAATTTGGTTTTGACAAAATAGTCGCGATTTCAAAATAATAGCTATTTTTTATTTTGGTACTTATTGTCTAATTTTATGTATTGTTCATTCTCTATCTATTGATTAAGCCTATTGTAGCGTTCTGTCATGGTGAAACAATAATCAAATTAATTGAGGTTTTTTAATAATACGCATCTGTTTTGATCTACGTTCATATTTTACGTGCTAGCGCCGTGTTACCGTTTACACAGTTTCTCATCTTGTCGTTTAATAGGAACCAAATAAAATGAATCTCTTTGAACAAACTCATCCTTCACGCAGACGTTATGGCTTAGCTGCATTTATTGGTGTTATTGCAGGTCTTGTTTCTGCTTTTGTTAAATGGGGCGCAGAAGTGCCACTGCCACCGCGTAGCCCTAGTGATATCTTCCAAGCGGCGTGTGCACCGGAGTCTTTGATTCGTGCAGCTGAAAATATTGACTGTTCACGCAACTTCCTCAACCCTCCGTATGTCTTTCTGCGTGACTGGCTGGGCGTGATTGATCCTAATGAGGCAGTGTACACCTTTGCCGGACATGTTTTTAACTGGGTCGGCGTGACGCATATTATTTTCTCGCTGGTATTTGCTATTGCTTACTGTGTTTTTACTGAACGTTTTCCTAAATTCAAATTATGGCAAGGTTTATTTGCCGGTGCTTTAGCACAGCTATTTGTACATATGATTTCTTTCCCTCTTATGGGGCTGACTCCGTCACTGTTTAGTTTACCTTGGTATGAACATGTATCGGAAATTGTTGGTCACCTGATTTGGTTCTGGTCAATTGAAATTATTCGCAGAGATTTACGTAACCGTATGACGCACGAACCGGATCCAGAGTTTGCCTTAGCAAGCCGCTCATAACCTGATGGTTTAAATAGACAGAACAGGCCTTTGAGGCCTGTTTTTAATAACAACTAAGTGTTTTAATAAAAACTAAGTGTTTTAACAACAACTAAGTGATGTAAAGGCTGCATGAGGCAGCCTTTTTAATCAGTATGATGCTTCGATTCACCCATAATCTCGGCGTATCGTTAAGCTGTCGCCTGTTAGAGGCTACCGTCCTTTGAAGAACCGGTTGTAAACCAGCAACAAGACAATCGCACCGAGGGTCGCCGTCAATATACTGCCCAGATTAAAACCATTGGCGCCACCAAAACCCAGCACGCCGCCGATAAGTCCGCCGACAAAGGCACCACCGATACCTAACAACATTGTGGCTATCCAACCGCCGCCATCTCGTCCCGGCATCAGCCATTTTGCCAAAGCACCTGCAATTAAACCCAGAATGATCCACGCGATGATACCCATATGCACTCCTTATGTTGTTTTGTGTAAGCATAGTCTATGAGTGTCATAGTAAAATGGGCGCATGACAATTTTTGGTCAGCGTCCTTACTGACTGACATAACGCGAAGTCGCGAGGAAAGACTGGTGGATATGGGCTAGCATCATGTCCGAGGCTTCATGGGTCATACCTTTGATGACCGATTTGACGATTTCACCGTGCTCAACAAAAGACGAGCGCGCGCGATCGGCCAGTTTGAACTGCGCCCTGCGATAAGGGGCAACCTTAGCTCTGGCGCTGAGCACGGCTTCTTCCACATAACGGTTATGACAGCCATGGAACAGGGCCTCATGCAGTTTGATATTGGCTTTGTCATACGCATCAATATTACCCGAGGTGACATGTTTATGGCTGTCAAGGTGGATGGCGAGCAGCTCTTCGCGTTCTTGCTGAGTCATCTTGACCGCAGCAAGTCGTACACACAGTGCTTCCATTTCGGCCACGTATTCAAACATTTCTGCCAGGCGGGATACAGGTACGGCACTGACAAACACTCCGCGCCGATGACGATGTTCAACCAGGCCACTGGCGGTAAGCTGTTTCAGCGCCTCACGGACCGGAGTCCGCGAGACCTGGAAACGCTGCGCAAGCTGAGCCTCATCAAGGCGAGTACCTGCGGCAATCACTCCCGCCAGAATATCGTCGGAGAGCGCAATCCGGATACTGTCCGCCAGAGGCACCGACGGGTCAGAGACCAGTGATGCCGACAGTGAATTAGGGTGTTCAGACATTGGCTGATCTCCTTGATAGTCAGAGGGTTAACCAGCAATACCCGGCATAACCACACTTGGCAGCCACAGACTGATCGCGGGGAAGACGTTAATCAGCACCAGCACAATCAGAGCCAGCCACACCAAGGGCAGTGACCCGCGCACGGCTTCGCCATAGCTGACGTTATCCAGACTGCTGGCGACGAACAGATTCATACCAAACGGTGGTGTGAACATACCAATCGCACAGTTCACACACAGAATCACACCAAGGTGAATCAAGTCGATTCCTGCCGCCTGAGCCACCGAGACAACCAGAGGTACCAGAATGATCACAATCGAGTTCGGGTCCAGGAACATCCCGGCAATCAACACGATGCAGTTGATGATAAGCAGTAACATCAGTGGATTATCGCTGAGTTGGCCCAGAGCCGCCGACAGAGAATCGGTCAGGCTGGAAGTGGTCAGATACCAGGAGAATGCCGCAGCGGCAGAGACGATGATCATCACTTGGGTGGTGACGACTGAGCTGTCGACACACACTTTCCAGATGTCTTTCAGTGTCAGATCCCGATAAACGAACAGACCGACCGCGGCGGAGTAGATAACCGCGACCGCAGCGGCCTCAGTTGGGGTAAACAAGCCGCTGTAAATACCGCCCAGAATAATGACCGGGATCGCCAGCCCCCAGATTGCTTCTCTGATTGCCGCCAGCAGCTCAGACATGTTCGGAAACGGCTGTGATTGCATACCGGCGCGGCGGGCGCGATAGTAACAGTAGGCAAGAAAAACCGAGCCGTACACGGCGCCGGCACCGATACCGGCCATAAAGAGTGCACCAATCGAAACCCCGGCCATGGCGCCGTACACAATCATAAAAATGCTCGGCGGTATAATGATGCCCAATGCACCGGTCGCCATCAGCAAACCGACACTGAACTGGCGGTCATAGCCTTCTTTTAACATTGACGGCAGGATAAGGCGTCCGACTGAAACCACGGTCGCCGGGCTGGAGCCGGAAATGGCGCCAAAGAACATCGAGCCGGTGACGGTTGTCATCGCCAGGCCACCGCGAAACGGGCCAACCAGCAACAGCGCGACTTTGAGAATACGCGCCGACAGGCCGCTGGTGCTCATCAGGTTGCCGGCCAGAATAAAGAGCGGGATCGCCATGAGCGGAAAACTGTCCAGGCCGGAAAACATCCGTTGGATGATGAGCATCAGCGGAGTACTGCCGCCCAGGTGCAGCCCGATAAAGACGGCCAGGAGCAGGGCCACGAAGATAGGCAGGCCTAAAACCAGCAGCCCTGAAGTTAATGCAAAGAAACTGTAGCCCATGATCACGCTCCCACGTAGACGTTTTCGCTTTGTTGTTTCGGCTGTTTAAACAGCGCCAGCAAAGATTCACTGATGCGGATAAACATACAGACAGAACTGACCGGAATAGCCAGATAGAACCAGTACATCGGCAGCTCCATCGCCGACGATAACTGGCCGAACATCATCATGCGCGACGCCAGTTGCCAACCAAACCAGGCGAGCAAAAAGGTAGTGATCAGGCAGAGCACGCAGATCAGGATCTGAAATGGCTTTTGCAGCGCTTTGGGGAGCACTTGCTTGATGACATCAATACTGATGTGTGCGTTATTGCGAAAGGCGATGCTACTGGCCATAAACACCATCCAGATAATGGCGTAACGTACGCTCTCTTCAGCCCAACTAAATGAGGTATTGAAAACGGAGCGGGCGATAATCTGGCTAAACAGCATTCCCGATGCGTAGATGATCAAAACACCGACGATGGTGTTCTCAAAAAGGGCCAGCAGGCGGCTGAGTTTATTCCACATAAGCATTCTCCCGGGGGCAGCCCCGGGATCCTCGTTGAATAGTGATAATCGGAGGTGAAATGGTTGACGGAGGCTGTAGTTGCCAGTTCGTTACATTTCAGACAGTTGGCTTAGTTTTGCCTGAGCACGATCGAGCAAACCTTGACTCAGCTTAGCGCCAAACTCCTGATAAACAGGAGACATCGCATTGCGGAATTCGCCCAGCTGTTCAGGAGTCAGTGAGATAACTTCGGTGTTGCCTGCCTGTTTAATGCCGTTCAGGTAGACTTCCTCGCGTGCAATTGAACGTTCACGCTGGTAGTGACCGGCTTCGCGTGCGGCCGCAATAAGCAGTTGTTGATTTTTGGCCGACTGGCTGTCGAACCAGATCTTGCTGAATACGAATGCGGTACCGAGGTAACCGTGATTAGTTAACATCAGATCCTTTTGCACTTCATAGAATTTCATTTGTGAAATCGAAACCAGCGGGTTCTCCTGACACTCCACCACACCCTGTTGTAGGGCGGTGTAAGTTTCACTGAATGCGATCGGCACCGGGTTTGAACCCAGGGCCTTGTACTGGGAAATCAGCAGTGGACTTTCCATTACACGAACTTTGCGATCCTGCATATCCGCAGGCTTGGTAATTGGGTCATTACAGGTCATCTGTTTAAAACCACTTTCCCAGAACATCGCCGGTTCAAAACCTGACGAGCGCAGGCCAGACAGCACTTCATCACCGATTTCACCATCAAGAAACTGGTAGGCAACTTTGCGGCTCGGGAACAGGAATGGCATGTCTATCAGCTGCAGATCTTTATCAAAGCCACTCAATTTTGCCGTTGGAATCGGAGCCGCCTGAACGGCACCAAACTGCATTTGCTGAGCGACTTCCACATCGTTACCGAGCGCGTTATTGGCGTAGATTTTGACTTCATACTGACCGTCAGAGCGGGCTTCGACCAATTGCTTAAAGCGTTCAATACCTTCCTGCTGCGCGCTGTCTTCCGTCATATCGCTGTGTACTTTAATTAACGTTGCGGAGTAAGCATTCATACTCATAGCAGAGAATGAAAGAGCAAGGGTGCTGAACATAAATTTTAAACTGTTTTTCATCGGAATCCTCGTACCTGTCCTTGGTGGGTGTCTTGTATACAAGAGCAATATGGATGCCAGATGGTTAAAGTTATAAATAACAGTAACTTACATTTTTTACCTTTGTATATCTGCACTAATAATGTGCAAATATTCTGCATTGTATACTTATTGTAGGGCAGGCATGACGGCACTCGGCTCTTACGGGATAGACAGGTACGCGTGAGACTGAGATCGGAAGCTGACAGCTACTGAGTGAGACAATAACGGTCACTCTTTGCCGGCTTTAAATCCGCTGGCGGGATTTATACGCTTTAATATAGAGAGGCGTTTCAACAAATAGCGTTTTTCAACACATATCGTTTTTCAAAAAATAGGGTTTTTCAGTAAATATGGCTTTTCAAGAAACATGACTTTTAGACCAATTGATTGCCAAGCCATATGATTTTCTAAGTAATAAGACTTTCCCAAAACAGAGGAGGTATCCATGTTGCATCATCTCAATCATCGACTGACTACGGTGGCTGAAAGTCTGGCAGAGTTCACTGGCATGATAACGCCGTATCTGACTGCCGGGGTCTGTACCTGCACCACCCACCAGAATCGGGTGGAATTTGAATATCAGCATGACCTGAGTTTTGAACAGGCCGCCGAGCAGGGAGAACGGCTGCTGAGCTTGTTCTGCTTCCCGCTCAGTTCTGATTCAGCGCAGCAAGTCAATCTGCTGGTGGATATTGCGGGCCAGGAACACACGACGCGGCTGCATTTTGATCTGACCACGCCACAGGGCAGCGATTTACTGCTGCGCTACGTATGTGAAGAATTGTTGGCTTATTTTCAGCAACAGGCCGCAGAGAACAAACAACATTAACAGCAGGGGAGCTTTATCCTGCGTAGCTTACGATGATTTCGCTGATGACCGGTAAGACGGAGATGATCAGCAGGGCGGCCATAAAAAGGTTAAACCAGCGCATGTAGGTCACATTGTCGAGATAACGACGCAGTATTGACCCGAACATCAGCCATACCCCGACACAGGGAAAAGAAACAATCAGGAACGTGGTGGCAATAGTGAGATTTTGCTGCGTGAACTGGTCTCCGACTGTGGTAAACGCAGATATTGCGCCAATTGCCACCACCCACGCTTTCGCATTGATCCACTGAAACAGTACTCCCTTGATAAAACCGAACGGCTGTGCATGTCGACCGCTCTGCCCAACGGTCCCGCTGCGGGCGATAAGCCAGGCCAGATAAAGTAAATACAAAGTTCCGGCGACTTTAATCAGCAAATTCAATCCGGGAAATAGGTTGAACAACTGCGCAAACCCCAGACCAACTAGCAGCAACATCAGGGCGAAGCCGATACAGATCCCACTCAGTAGTGGAATGCTTTTGCGTACGCCGAAATTAAGTCCGGATGTCATTACCATTATATTGTTAGGCCCAGGAGTGACGGATGACGAGATGGCGAACAGCACCACAGATAAAATGTATTCCATAGATGAATGTATTTCCTTGCTGGCAGACGATAACAGTAGCGCTATACTGCAATGGATTATTTATCGTATTAAATGTTCGATAAAAAGAACGATAAAGTGATATTGGACAGCGTTGAATAGATTGTCAAATAAAACGTTTGACCAATTTAATGAACGGTTCCAAAGTGAGAGTTTACACACAACAGGATAATTATGAGTTATGAGTGCGAATCATCCGCCAATTGCCGAGATTGCTGCCAAGTTAAAGTCTGAAAGACAGAAGACTGGCTTGAGCATTGCCGAAGTTGCCCGGCGTGCAAACATAGCCAAATCAACCTTATCTCTATTGGAAAACGGATCAGGCAATCCTAGTATTGAAACGCTGTGGGCCATTTGTGTGGTGTTGGATATTCCGTTTTCACGCTTACTGGAAGAGCCTAAGCAGGTAACGAAAGTGGTTCGTTATGGGGAAGGGATGACAGTGGTGTCGCAAAGTGAAAATTATCAGGCGACATTGTTGGCTGCCTGCCCGCCAAACGTCAGCCGTGATATTTATCAGGTGGAAGCGAGACCGGGCCAACCACATGTTTCAGCGGCGCACAATATTGGTGTCGTTGAGCATGTGTTGATCACCCGAGGTAAAGCCAGACTTGGGCCAATCGGCGAAGAGTATGAGTTAAAGCAAGGCGACTATATGGTGTATGCTGCTGATCAGCCGCATATATTCGAAGCTTTGGAAGAGGAAACCAGTGCGATGCTGGTCTCCGAATACCATTAAATTGTTCAAGGATCGTTGTTCGCGTTGCAGTGAAAAAAGTCCGGCTTGGCTGCTGACAAGCCGGATTGAGAGATTGGTGGTACAGCGCCGCCGATTAACGCCGCTTGTGACTAAAGACGTTGGTTGCGCTGACAGCAAACACCGACAACACGATGAGTGCCAGCGACGGCGCAAGCACCACCCAGTAACTGCGTTCAATGTACGGCATACCCTCCGCCAGAATTCGGCCCCATTCAGGGCTGGGCGGCATAGCACCGAGCCCCAGGAAACCGAGCGAAGCCAGCGCCAGTGCCAGGCCGGGAACACGCAACATGGCGTGTCGCAGCAGTGGTTTAACCACGGCAGGAAGCACGTAACACAGATTGCGTCTTACCACGCCCACTCCAATCAGCGGCAGCATCTGAATATACGGTCTGGCTTTTACTTCGGTGGTCAGCGCAGCTGCGTGTGCCGCTAGTGGCGCCCAACTCACCAGCACCACCGCCAAGGTGGCGCCAAATAGTCCTGGGCCGTAAACGGCGGCGATCAAAAGGCCGCTGATGACCGGCGGAAGGGCATTCGCCACCTCAATCGGCCCGGCCATTAAACGCGGCCACTGGCCAATGATAAAGCCGATTACCAGACAAAATAGTGACACTGTCACGGCAAGCAGGCAGGTATAAAGGCTGCCATGGGCGACTCGAGCAAGCAGATCACGCCCCATGGCATCGGCTCCAAACGGCAGAGCCAAAGACGGAGGTTCAAGTCGCATAAAAGCGATATTGTAAGGGTCCCGTCCCAAACCGAACAACATTACCGCAGCCAGGAATGCCAGGCAGAGCAGAGGTAACCAGCGCGTACTCTGACTGACGGTGACATCCGACTCTTTAGGCATTGGCATCGCTCCCTGATGCAGGGCTCGGCCAAGCAGTAATGCTTTAAGCAGGTTGACACTGATGCCTACAACAAAAGCAAACAGCAGAATCAATAAGATACCGAGTTGTAAAGTCGGGACATCTTTGGCAATCGCAGCACCCAGCGTCGCCCGGCCCAAGCCCGGAATGGCAAAAACTTTTTCAACCGCGATGGCACCGCCGGTCAGTGAAACCATCACCAGGCCGATCATCGGTAGTACTGTTGTCAGAGCGCGTTTCATCACTGCCAGGGTGATATGAAAGCGGCTGATGCCCGCCACACTCCAGGTTGCTACCCAAGGCTCGGTAAATACCTGAGTGATCGCATCTGACAACAAGCGTCCAAGGTATCCGCCAGCCGGAATGGCCAGTGATAAAGCCGGAAGAATCGTATAGCTAAAGCCTTGCCAGCCGAAGGGCGGCAACCAACGCAGCCATACTGCGCCAATCAGTAATAAGATTGATGCGAGTAAAAACTCCGGTAACGCGGTCATGGCGACAGCCAGAGTGCCGCTGCTGCGATAGGCGTTGCCACGCAGCCCGTGGTAAATAGTCGGGAGCGTGAGACAGATAGCGATGACAAACGCCGCGAGCAGTGCCAGCGCCATCAGTGTCAGCGAGACGCTGGCCGCACTGAGCATTCCATCCAGAATCGGACGCCCCGATACCCAGGACACGCCGGGATCGCCACGGAATATGCCTTGCAGCCAGTGCCACATTAAGGCAAGCGGCCCTTGATCCAGCCCGAGTGATTGACGGATAGCCTGCAAAGCTTCCTCACTCGGATTCTGCTCTGCAGAGCGCGCGCGCAGCAAAGCCAGCGCCGGATCCTGACCGGATAACCAGGGCAACAGGGCGACCAGTACCACCACACCACACAGAGTGGCGATGCGTGAACCGATAGTGACCATCCTTGAACCGGCAGGGGACAGGCGAGAGCACCACTCAATCAGATTGCTCAAGCCTGGCCGTCGAAAGCGAAGCCCGTTATCCGGGCGGCGCTGAACAACACTTTCAGTCATAAATGAGCGCTACCTTATTGCATGGTCTGTTGGTCAGACACCAGGTAGGTCTGATTGCTGACCAGCGTGCGTTCACGCGGGTCACGCACTGCCGCTCTTACTCGCTCTGATTCACCCTGGATAACGCGCTCGTGCAGCATAGGGATGGCGGCATCACTGGCGAGGATCAGACGCTCAGCCTCCATGATAGCCTGCTGACGTTCTGGTCCGGCCGGTAATGAAGCCGCGTGCTGCAGTGCATTATCGATGTCCGTCTGGCAAAGCTGAGCGATATTAAATGAGCCGGCGCAGCTGAAATCACTGTACATATAAGCAACCGGGTCGCCGGAGTCGAGTACGGTGGCACGGGAGAGAATAAAGGCATCAAATTTACCAGCCAGTGCATCAGACTCGATCTGCGAGTATTCGCGCACCACCTGATCTACCGTAAAGCCTGCATCTGTAAGTTGCTGAGCCAGGTACACGGCGACCTCAGGCAGTTCGGTGCGATCAGTAAACGTAGCCAGGGTGATATGCGCGCCTTCCGGCTGGGCTGCTGGCGTCGGGTTGGCGACTGGCTGACGCAGTTTCGCGGCCCAGGGCAACGCTGGCCCCAGCAAACCTTGGGCAATATCGGCCCGCTTTTCATAAACATTATCCACGATTTGAGCCCGGTTGATGGCATCGCGCGCAGCGGCACGCAGCGCCGGATCCTGCATTACCCCGTGACGAGTATTGAGATATAAAGTGTTGGTACGGGGCATTGGCACTTCGTGAATCAAAGACTGATCCAGTAACGGCGCCTGAGAAACAGGAATGGCTTCGACGATATCAGCGGAATGAGTACGTAGCGCTGAAGATCGGGCAAGACCATCGGGAACAAAGCTGACATCAATACCTTCGGCCTGTGCGGGTTCGCCCCAGTAATCAGGGTTACGGTCTAATGTTGCTGAACTGGTGCCGTTGACGCCGGTCAGTATAAATGGCCCGGTTCCAGCCAGCACCGGATTGATGACGCCATTTTCGCCATACGCACTGAGTGCGAGAATTGAAAGTTGCGGGCTGGTCAGACGTTGCGCCAGCAGAGGATCCGGTATTTCGCTGGTGATGATCACAGCGTGCTCGCCATCAGCACGGATTTGCAGTGTTACGCCATCCAGAATACGTGGTTTCGGCATTGCACTGGTTGCGGTGCTTAACGCGTTGACCACGGCTTTGGCCGTTAGTGGTGTGTGATCATGAAACGTCACGTCAGAGCGCAGCTGGAAACGCCAGGTTGTCGGACTCAGTTGTTCCCAATGGGTGGCGAGGGCAGGCGCAAGATTACCCTCTTGATCAAGAATGACCAGCGTTTCCGCTGTGCTCCAGCGAGACAATTTAAATGCATCGTCGCTGAGTGGAGTCAGGCCGGAACGCGGCGGCAGCAGCATGGCTAACTTAATGCGAGAGGATTGGGCCGAGTTTTCGCTGTTGATTGGTTGCTGTTGTTCAGAATCAAAGCAGCCCGAGAGCAGAGAAACGGACATAGCCAGCCCGAGCCAGGATTTGAGCGGTTTCATGAAGCAAAATATCCTTACTTATTAATTGGCAGACAATCGTGTTGACGCCGGTTGTGTGCAAAACGTGTTTTTACAAAAAAGTGTGTTTATAAAATCGTATCGGAACTCAATACAGTCAGAATGCGTGCACCTGCGAAGCCAGATGAGTTAAATTAATTTGCGGCACGGCATCAAGCAGCCTTTGCGTGTGCTGTGTCTCCGGACTCGCCAGCAGGTCTGCTGTCATCCGGTCTTCGACAATTTGCCCCTGGTGCATCACTATCATGCGTTCACACAGACCGGATGCCATCGAAATATCGTGAGTCACAACCAGCAAACCCATGCCATTTTGCTCGCACACGCTGCGCAGCAGGGCTTTCATCTGTTTACGTAAAGGCAAGTCCAGGCCACTGGTTGGTTCATCAGCCAGCAGGAATTTAGGTTTAACGATCAGGGCTCTGGCTAACGCGATGCGCTGGGCCTGACCACCGGATAATTCAGCCGCTTTGCGCTGCAGGATTTCCGGGGGTAACTCTACTTGGCGCACTGCCTGCTCCAGCATTGCCTGATCGGCGTTGCCCAGACC
Source organism: Vibrio sp. ABG19 (assembly GCF_029962385.1). Classification (NCBI taxonomy): domain Bacteria; kingdom Pseudomonadati; phylum Pseudomonadota; class Gammaproteobacteria; order Vibrionales; family Vibrionaceae; genus Vibrio; species Vibrio sp. ABG19. The sequence goes on from NZ_CP071707.1 coordinate 858,357, forward strand.
CAGTCTCTTGACCGGTTCAGCCAGCAAGCGGGCAACGCTTTGCTGCGGTGGCAGGGAAGTGTGTGGATCCTGCGGAATGTATTGCACCAGTCGACGGTAGGCTTTCATTGCTTTCCAGGACCTGTGGCGCAATGATTCACTTTCGCACTGGACATCACCACATTGCGGTAAAGCCAGTCCCAGAATGAGTTTCAGCAGGGTTGATTTACCGCTGCCGGATTCACCGACCAGTGCAATGCGTTCGTATTGGCCAAGTGTTAAATTGAGGTCGCGAATGATGTGACGCACCACTCCCGGCTGGCGGACGGTATAGCTCAGCTCGTTCAGACGCAGAAAAGGGGCGGAGGCAATAACGGAGACGCTCATGCGCTTTTGACCTCTGATGCAGATTGATCATTCCAGTCAATGACTTGATTGGCCGCACGTACAAGGCTTCGGGTGTATTCGTGCTCAGGTTGGGTTAACAACTGATGCATGGTTCCGGTTTCGACAATACGTCCGTTGTGCATCACGATCCCCCGTTCACATAACTGGGCCGCTACGTTGATATCGTGGGTAATGAACAACAGCGATAAACGGCGGCTGTGCAGTTGCTCCGGATGCTGGCAGGCATCTTGACCACAACACTGTTGCAGCAGCTCGATGACTTGTTTTTGATTGATGACATCCAGCGCGGTAGTCGGTTCATCAGCAACCAGCAGGTTGGAACCACTCAACAGAGCGAAGGCAATGCACAAACGCTGACGCTGGCCACCGGAAAGCTCTGAGGGTAAGCGATTGAGCAGGGCTTTCCCCTCAACAGTTGATTGCTCACTGTCATCGGCAGGGATGAGCTGCATCTGCTTGAGTAAGGGCAGTAAAGCTTGCTGTGAATGAATATTGGTACTGAGCGCCAGTTGTTTACCGACGCTCATCAGCGGGTTCAGTGCGCTGAACGTATCCTGGAATACGGTTGCCACACGTGCAGTGGACGGACGGCCAAGAACAGGCAGGGTCGTCACTGATTCACCATTAAAATGGATATTCCCCTCAACCTTGCAGTACGGGGCTAGAGTTCCGCTGATAGCCTTAGCCGTCAGTGACTTCCCCGAACCTGATGCGCCAAGCAGGCAAACACGTTCGCCTTCAAAAAGTTGTAGATTGATGTCACTGACCAGCTCGGACCCATCAATCGTAATTGATAAGTCTTTGATATCCAGTATACATTTTCTTTTATTCAAGCTTCTCAGCATAGTTGGGCCGTCTCATTATCCCTTTGTTATGTAATAACATAACAAAAGAGAGCGAAATGAGAAAGCTTTCTGTTGTTTTTTCAGCTTATGAATCGTGGTGAAAAGGTGCTGTCCCCCCTAAAAATCAGAGTGCAGCCTCGCTCTAGGGCAGTTGAGTGTGTTTTCTGAACTGAATCGGCGACATGTTAGTTTGAGTCCGGAAAAAACGAGAAAACACCGACTGAGAGGAAAAACGAGTCAATTCGCTGATCTCACTCATACTTTTGTTGGTTTCAGTCAGCAAAACAACCGCTTTATTGAGACGAACCTTGTTATAAAGATCGGTGAAACATTGATTCTCATTACTCAGTTTATTATTTAATGTCCAACGACTGATACGCAGGTATTCACAGACTTTGTTTAACGTGCTGTGACCACATGTCAGGTTATGTTGGGTCATCAAAGTAGCGATAATATTTTCAATGCTGGCCGAGAATGAAGATGATTGAATCGTTTGATGAATATTATCCAAAGTGCGCCGCTGTAACTGATATAAACGCTGATTAAATAATGCATTGGCTTGATTAACCAGAGGGGAGCGGATAATAAAATAGTTGTGACTGGTGCCGAATAAGCATTTTGTAGCAAAACGGCGATTAATCATTTTTTCCGGGATGTTGTTATTATGAATAAAACCTATTTCTGCCTGAAAATCGACCAGGTACTGGCTGCTGATGTCATGCAGAAAAGCAAAATTAGCCACAGCACTGGAGACCATTTGATTTGGCCCTTGATCGGTATAACCTACTTTCAGGCCGTTGGGTGTGACCTCAACCTCACACAGATCGCAATTGCCGATCAAAGCACGGTATCTTACGTAAGACCTTATGGCATCGGCTAATGACGCTTCATTGCAGCATAAACTGAACAGTTCAGGAAACAGGGAGTAGGCGTTCTCGAGGCCGGACTGCGCAAAGAAGGTTTTCTGATAAGGACGACATTCATCTAACAGTGCGTAATGAGCCTGGCTGCTGATCCGGCCATGCTTTTTGTTGAGTTCATAACGATTAATATCACACTTTTCAATAATAACATCATTATCAATGCCAAGCTGGGATAGTTGGTTTAATATACCAAAAGTTAATGAGCTCGATACACTGCTATTCATCATCCACCCTTTTATGTCCATATAAATGAGTCAACATCATTAGGCATGATTATATCAGTCTTCATGGTTTTATTTGTAAAGGAATATGAATTGGTGATGTCTATTCAAAAAATAAGGTCAGGCAATATTCTTGTTACTGAGCGTTGTCTATTTGATACGAAAACGTTTAATTTTCCTCACATTAATAAGACTAAAAAGCCCGCATGCGGGCTTTTTAGAAAATGAGCAACGGTTAATGACGCCGTGCTTATTTTTAACTGACTCTTTGTACCAGTGATTTTTTGCACAGGTGGTCGCTGTTTATAGAGGCGATTACTTAGCGACCGTGATGAGTCCTGCTGTGGTCACACCTTGCGGCAGAGCCAGCGCTCCTGGCGTGGTCTCGCTCACGACAATTTCCTTGCTGACGGTAAACGTAACCGGTGCGGTTGCTGCGCCGTTCAGCTTGCCATTGATATCTGAAGACGGAGCGATGTAGACCTGATAAGCGCCTGGTTCAATAATCCACTTGTTGCGACTGGCGTCAAAGCTGGCTAAATCGCGGGCAGAGATAGTAAACGCCAGTTTCTCATTCTGACCAGGTTGCAATAGCGAAGTCTTCGCGAATGCTTTCAGTTCAATAGCCGGCTTATCTAGTTTGCCCTGCGGAGCACTCACGTAGACCTGAGCCGCTTCTTTACCCGCGACATCGCCGGAATTATGAATGGTAGCAGAGAGCTGAATCAAGCCGCCTTTTTTACCTTTACGGCCAAGGGTGTTGGCAACCACTGTCGGGTTACGGTATTCAAAGTTAGTGTAAGACATACCATAGCCGAACGGATAGGCGGTATCGACATCGAACGACGTGTAGTAGCGGTAGCCGACATAAATCCCTTCGTTGTAATGTGACTCATCAACCAATCCGTCATTATCGATATCTGTCCCCGGGAAGGTCTGTGCCGATGGGACATCACTGTAGGATTTCGGCATGGTTTGCGCGAGCTTACCGCTTGGATTGACATCACCGGCCAGAATATCCGCGATCGCGTTGCCGGTTTCCTGACCGCCCATGTAGGCCAGCAGAATGGAGTCGACTTTATCTGACCATTCAGTGCTATCGACCACCCCGTTGACATTGAGTACCACGGTCACCGGTTTGCCTTCTGCGTGGAAAGCCGCTGAGACAGCGTTGATGATCTGCAGCTCTTCGTCGGTCAGCAGGTAATCACCGCGCGTATTGGTGCGATCGCCGCCTTCACCCGCCTGGCGTCCGATGGTGATAACCGCTGCATCATCGTTTTGCGCGGCGGCGTCGACCAGGCTTTGTAACTGTTCGCTGACCGGTGGTTCTTCACAATATTCATAACCGCCGAGCAGGGCATCGTTGGTCTGCTTATTTTCGGCAAAATAGGTCGTGTAGTAATCCGTCAGTTCACTATTGACCTCAAACTTCTCTTCCAGAGCCGGGGCAATGTGCGCTATGTAGGCGGCGTTGACATCACCACTACCGGTCCCGCCTTTGAGAGTGTTGATCTGTGTGGTGCCGAATGAAGCGACTTTGGCACCAGAAGAGAGCGGCAGGGAAGCGTTACTGTTTTTCAGCAGTACCATACCTTCCGCTGCAGCCTGACGAGCGAGCTCGGCGTGCGCATCCAAATCAGGTTGATTCGAGTAGGAGTAGTTCAGGTAGGACGGGGTTTTCTGTACTTGGGTCAGGATTGCGACCACACTGTTGTCGATCGCTTCCATGCTCAGTGTGCCGGCCGCGTAAGAGGCTGCCAGATCGGCTTTTACGCCGCCCGGTTCGATCAAATCGTTGCCGGCACTGACCTGTTTTGCCGCCGATTCGACATCCCGGCCGACATCACCGCTAAAGTCGCTGGTCAAACCGGATACGTTACCGGCAAACCAGTCAGACATCGCCAGGCCTTTAAAGCCCCATTCGCCGCGCAGGATATCCGTCATGATGTCCTGACGCTGGTTGACATAAGTACCGTTGACCAGATTGTAAGAGCTCATGATCGCCCAGGGCTGGGCATCTTCTACCGCAATCTGGAAGCCGCGCAGGTAGATCTCACGCAGGGTACGCGGGTCTGCGATGGTGTCGTTGAAAAAGCGGTTGGTTTCTGCGTTGTTGGCGACAAAATGCTTGATTGTGGCACCGATGTGATTCGATTGCAGCCCGTTGACCATGGCGGCGGCAATCTGGCCGGAAACAATCGGATCTTCAGAATAGTATTCAAAGTTACGTCCCAGCAGCGGGTTACGCTGGATATTCATTCCCGGAGCGAGCAGAAAATCGACACCGTACTCTTTGACCTCGTTACCTTCAGCCCGACCAACCTGCTCAACCAGGCGGGTATCCCAGGTTGAAGCGAGTAGTGAGCCAATTGGCCATGCAGTCGCATAATAGGTGCTGTTAACATTATCGCGGGTCGGATTAATGCGCAGGCCGGCCGGCCCATCAGCCAGTTTAATCGCCGGGATATCCAGTTTACGGTTTTTCACGCCGTTGATGTAACCGGCGACGCCACTGACATCTTTACTTTCATCCAGGTTAATCGCGTCCTGACCTTGGTAAGTGGTCAAATCCATGCCAGGTCCAGACAGGATGTCTAGTTTCTCACTCAGGCTGAGTTTTTTCACCATAGATTCCGCTTTCTTGCGATATTTGACACCGTTGTGCTGAATCTGGGTGTGGTCTTTCGCCGGAGCGGCCACTGCTGTGCCAGACACGGTCATGGCAACCGCGATGGTGACTAATGTAGGCAACGTTTTGAATTGAGACATGGTGTTTCCTTATTAATTATTATTCCATATGAATGAACGAGTCAGCGGAGTGGTCTCCGTGCTCTTCTGTACTCACTTCATACCTTAAGGGATCGCATCGCCGGCGTGCTTTGCATCTGGGAGAAATATTTGACATTTCGGGGAAGAGTTGTGAAATGTGATATCGGTGGCGAGTTTGCCACAGACTCTGGTTATGCTTTGTGTCACCAAGTCATAACCATTCGATCTAACTAAATGAGTCGCAGGGGTTTTTATCTGAGCCTGCCACCCCTATATCTGTGTATGCCGAACTCCAACATCAATAAGGAAACATAATGTCTAACGTATATGTACCACCAAAAGTTTGGACAATGGACAGCGAAAACGGCGGTCAGTGGGCGAGTATTAACCGACCTGACTCCGGCGCACGTCATGAAAAAGAATTACCGCTAGGGGAGCACCCGATCCAGCTGTACTCAATGGGAACTCCGAACGGACAGAAAGTGACCATCATGCTCGAAGAGCTGCTGGCACTGGGTGTCAAAGAAGCCGAATATGATGCATTTCTGATTCGCATCGGCGAAGGTGACCAGTTTGGCTCCGGATTTGTGGCGGTTAACCCGAATTCAAAGATTCCGGCGCTGGTGGATCGTTCCGGCGATGCTGCGATTAACGTTTTCGAATCGGGTAACATTCTGTTCTATCTTGCAGAAAAGTTTGGCCATCTGTTGCCAACCGATGTTGCTGCGCGCGCGCAGGTGATGAACTGGTTGTTCTGGCTGCAAGGATCTGCGCCATACCTGGGCGGTGGTTTTGGCCACTTCTACGCCTATGCGCCGGAAAAATTCGAGTATCCGATTAACCGTTTCGCGATGGAAGCCAAGCGTCAACTGGATGTGCTGGACAAGCAACTGGCAAACCACACCTTTATTGCTGGTGAAGAGTACAGCATTGCCGACATTGCTATCTGGCCTTGGTACGGTAACCTGGTACTGAACAACTCTTACGATGCGGCTGAATTCCTTGATGTACAAAGCTATCAGCACGTGCAGCGTTGGGCGAAAATGATGGCGCAACGTCCTGCTGTTCAGCGCGGCCGTATTGTTAACCGGCCATTTGGTGAAGAGTGGGAAGGCATTGAAGAGCGCCACAGCGCTGCTGACATTGATGCGGCACTGGCCAAAAAGCCTCAGTAAACGCCGAACAAAGTAACAAGAGAGCTGCGGCTCTCTTTTTTGATCTTAGCGTATTTTGACCTGAGTTACATGCCACGGTAATGATGTTACATGCTGCGGTAATTAGGGCCGCCTCCGCCTTCCGGCGGGCACCAGTCGATGTTCTGTGACGGATCTTTGATGTCACAGGTTTTGCAGTGGATACAGTTCGCGGCATTAATCTGAAACTGAGGCTCTCCATTGACCTGAATCACCTCATACACTCCGGCCGGGCAGTAGCGTTGCGCCGGTTCGGCATATTTTGCCAGGTGCACCTGAATCGGAATGGTCGGGTCGCGCAGTTTAAGGTGGCAAGGCTGATCTTCTTCATGGCGTGTTGCGGTTAAATAGACAGAGGATGCTTTATCAAAGCTGAGTACACCATCGGGTTTTGGGTAATCGATCGGATGGCTGTGACTGATGCAAATAAGCCGTTCGTGATCAGCAAACGGGTCCTCCATCTGCCATGGGGCTGCGCGTTTGAACAGCGGCACCCAGACATTCTGCTCCAGGCTGTTGATCACGCCCCCTGCAAGGTTGCCGTAGCGGTGGATAGTGGCGCAAAAATTTTGCGATTGTTCCAGTTCGGTGTAAAGCCAGGAAGATTCGAACCGGGTTTGATAATCCGGTTCAGTCGGTGATTGGCCGGATTGCAGGCAGGCCGCAAAAACGGCTTCAGCGGCCAGCATGCCGGATTTCATCGCGGTATGGCAGCCCTTTATTTTGGCGAAATTGAGTGTGCCCGCATCACAACCTATCAGCAGCCCGCCGGGAAACTGCTGTTTGGGCAGAGAATTGAGCCCGCCTTTTGCGATGGCCCGCGCACCGTAGCCGATGCGCTGCCCACCAGTCAGATACTGACTGATTGCGGGGTGATGTTTGAGGCGTTGAAACTCTTCGAACGGATTCAGATACGGGTTGTGATAGTTGAGGTCGGTGATCAGGCCAACTGCGACCTGATTGTCGCCAAGGTGATATAAAAAGCTGCCGCCGGTGGTATGGGTTTCATTGAGCGGCCAGCCCAGGCCATGCAGCACGAAACCGGGCGTGTTGTGGGGATGCTCGTCTGGCAATTGCCAGATCTCTTTCAAGCCCAGCGCATAATGCTGCGGCTGACGGCCGCGGTCGAGGTCAAAATGTTCTATCAGGGCTTTGCCAAGGTGGCCGCGTGCACCTTCAGCGAAAACGGTGTATTTGGCTTTGAGTTCAATGCCGGGCTCAAAACTGCGTTTTTGATCGCCATTTTTATCCAGGCCCATATCGGATGTGGTGACGCCTGTGACTGCGCCGTTATCAGCATAGTTTATTGTTGCAGCGGCAAAGCCGGGAAAGATCTCTACGCCGAGCTCTTCCGCCTGAACCGCAAGCCAGCGACACAATTCCCCCAAACTAATCACGTAATTTTTCTGACTGTTGTGCATGGTTTTAGGAACGACAAAGCGTGGCAGGCGGATATGATTATGTTCTGTGACCAGGTAAGTAAATTCATCATGACTGACCGGAGTGGTGAGTGGTGCCTGGCGGCTGACCCAGTCAGGAAACAGTTCATCCAACGCTGTAGTTTCAAACAGAGCGCCAGACAGTATATGGGCGCCGACTTCCGAGCCTTTTTCCACCACACAGATGCTGAGTCCGGGGCGGTTTTCACCTTGCTGCTCCTGGCTCAGTTGCGCCAGGCGGCAGGCACAGCTCAGCCCGGCGGGACCTGCACCGACAATGACCACATCAAACTCCATCGATTCTCGTTCCATGTCCCCGTCCTCGTTTCATGGCTGCGTGGCGCCTCTGCTCATGTATGGAGTAACTATAGTTCAGTTGACGTAAACGTAAACTAAACTAAGCTCAAATTAGCATCATCAAAAAAGCGGGCATAATCAGCTTAACGTACGATTAAACAGTGTATTAGCCAGCTTTCCTCAGTGAAAATAAAACCCCGATACAAGATCGAGTGCATAAGGAGGCGATGTGAAAGTCTTAGTTGCGATTAAACGTGTCGTTGACGCTTACGTAAAGGTACGAGTGAAAAGCGACGGCTCAGGCGTTGAAACGAACAACGTAAAAATGGCAATCAATCCATTTTGCGAGATCGCCGTCGAAGAGGCGATTCGGTTGCGTGAAGCTGGCAGCGCCGATGAAGTGGTGGTGGTTTCAATCGGCGCTTTAGCGTGCCAGGAGCAATTACGAACCGCGTTGGCTTTGGGTGCCGACAGCGCGATTCATATCGAAACCGAACAAGTCCCGGAGCCCTTGTCGGTGGCCAAATTGCTGCATGCCGTAATGGAAAAAGAGCAGCCGGGCCTGGTTCTGTTGGGTAAACAATCAATCGATACCGACAATAATCAGGTGGCGCAGATGCTCGCGGCGCTGAGTGGCAGACCGCAGGGCACTTTTGCTTCAGCCGTACAGGTACAGGGCCAGGACGTGATGGTCACCCGTGAAATTGATGGCGGACTGGAAACGTTAAAGCTGAACCTGCCAGCCATCATCAGTACCGATTTGCGCCTTAATGAACCGCGTTATGCCTCCTTACCGAATATCATGAAAGCCAAGCGTAAACCTATGGAGGTTCTCAGCGCCGAATCTCTGGGTGTCACTCTGATTCAACATCAGCAAGTACTGGACGTGATGTCGCCGCCACAACGCAGAGCAGGAATAATTGTTTCCGGGGTCGATGAATTAGTCGACAAGCTAAGAAATGAAGCCAAAGTGATTGATTAATCGTGATATCTCTTGCGAGTGCACGAGCGTGACAGAAACGGGAGCGAACGATGACGGATAAAGTGTTAGTGATTGCTGAACATAACAGTCAATATCCGGCGGTTGATACCTTACGAACCCTGCAAGCCGCACAAAGTCTGCATAGTGACATTGATGTTATGGTGATTGGTTATGGCTGTGAAGCGGTTGCCGAGGCGCTGCGCACTTGTCAGGGGATCGACACGGTCTGGCTGGCAGACGACGCGGTGTATGAGCACCATCTGGCGGAAAATATGGCTGAATTGATTGCCGATGTGGGCAAAGATTACCGTCATATTCTTGCTCCGGCGACCACATTTGGGAAAAACCTGCTGCCACGGGTTGCGGCGCTGCTGGATGTCGGGCAACTCTCGGATGTGGTTGAGATAGAGTCCGCCGATACCGTGGTGCGCCCGATTTATGCCGGCAATGCACTGTGCCGGGTCAAATCGCTCGATGCGATTAAAGTGATGACGATTCGCAGCTCTGCGTTTGCTTCTGTGTCGACTCAAGGCGGCAACGCTCAAGTGTCTGCGCTGGAGCAGGTCATCAAGTCCACCCAGTCGCAATTTATTGAGCGGCAGCAGGCGCAAAGTGAACGTCCGCAACTGGGCGCTGCCCGTGTTGTCGTATCTGGTGGTCGTGGTCTGGGCAGTAAGCAGCAGTTTCAGCTGGTGGAACAGTTGGCAGATAAACTGGGCGGGGCTATCGGCGCCTCGCGTGCGGCGGTAGATGCCGGCTTTGTTTCGAACGACTTGCAGGTAGGGCAGACAGGGAAAATTGTTGCTCCTGAGCTCTATATCGCCGTCGGTATTTCTGGCGCCATTCAGCATGTGGCGGGCATGAAAGATTCTAAAGTGATTGTTGCTATCAACAGCGATCCGGACGCGCCTATTTTTCAACTGGCGGACTATGGGCTGGTGGGGGATTTGTTCGAGATTATGCCCAAGTTGATTGACGCGCTGTAATCGTCGAAGGCAATGTGGCAAATCCGGTCTGATTCACACAGTTTGCTCCTGTATCGAAAAACACTGTCTCATTGCCAGCACTTTAGTGGATGAAAAACAGCGGCCATAGACTGGCCGCTGTTGGTATTGATGAGTCGTTCCGGCATGACACGATATTACGTGCTTGGTCGCTGCAGATCGTCGACTAAAGCGCGCGCAAAGCGTGCGGCTTCCCCGCCGGTACAGGCTCTGTGGTCAAACGTGATAGAGAGTGGCATGGTTTTCACGTTCATCAACTGCTCATTTTTTATCATTACTCTTTCCACTATGCGTCCGGCCCCGACGATGGTGACCTGAGGCGGAGTAACAACTGGTGTGGCAAAAATGCCGGCAATGGCGCCAAAGTTAGAGAGTGTGATGGTGGCGTGTTGCAGTTGCTCGCGACCGATTTTACGTTCACGAATCCCCTGAACGGTATTATCCAGCCACTGGCGCAGCTCAGAGGGTTCGAACTCGTTGGCTTTACGCAGCACCGGGACATACAAGCCGTGCGAGCTGTCAACGGCAATACCGATATTGACCACGTTATGCACACAACGAGTCATGGTATCGGCATCAAACCAGGCATTGAGCGCGGGCTCCTGCTGACAGGCAAAGCAGATGGCCTGAATCAGGCGAATAGAAATGTCCTCACCGGGCTTCCAGTCCATCAGCAGGGCTTCTTCCGTAATGGTAACGGCAGCGACCTGTAAATGTGATTCCGTCATGGTATTAACCATAGTACGGCGTGCACCTTTGAGGACTTCGGTTCCCGGAATTTGCTTATCTGCGGCCTGATACACATCCGTTTCCAAAATCAGTCCGTCCGGACCGCTCCCCGAGACACGCAGCAAATCAACTCCGAGGCGTTTGGCGAGGAGACGGGCTGCGGGCATCGCACTTAATGGTTTTTGTACCGGCTGAACATGTTCACTGCTGCCGATCCAGAAGTCGTCGACATCAACGCTGTGGGATTGATTAGAGACGTTACCAACGACGGTTGCTGCATCCTGGCGTTTTTTACTCACGTCACCGTTTTGCTGGCTGGTGGCCTGATCTTCAATTTCAAGCAGCAGGCTACCAATATTGATGACATCACCTTCTTCACCGTGGCGACTGACAATTTTACCTGCATAAGGTGCCGGGACTTCCACCACAGCTTTGGCCGTTTCGACCGTCAGCACGACCTGATCGACTTCAACCCAGTCACCGACGTTTACGTGCCATTCAACAATTTCTGATTCGGCCAATCCTTCACCAAGGTCTGGTAACATAAATGACTTCATTTCCAACCCTCCACTAATTCCCGTGCTGCCAGGACAATGTCCTGTTCCTGAATCATGAAATAAGCTTCATTCTTGTAATAAGGCATTATGGTATCCATACCTGTCACCCGTTTAGGTGGTGCTTTGAGCAAGCACATGGCGTTTTCGGCGACACGGGCGAGGATTTCCGCCCCGACCGCGCAACTGCGGCTTGCTTCGTGGACGACCAGCAGACGACCGGTCTTTTGCAATGAGCGTTGTATGGTCGCCATATCAATCGGTTTGATACTGGCCAGGTCGATAACTTCCACTTCAACTCCTTGTGACGAGAGTGTCTTCGCAGCCTGCAGCGATTCCACGACGCATGCGCCCCAGGTGACCAGAGTCAGATCCCGGCCTTTGCGCAGGGTAAAGCAGGTATCTAAGGGCAGCGCTTCACCGTTATCTGTGACATTCGATTTCACTGTGCGGTAGATTCGTTTGGGCTCAAAAAACATCACCGGATCATTGCTACGTATCGCCGCCAGTAACAGGCCATAGGCCCGCTGTGGTGAAGAAGGAATGACCACTTTAAAACCGGGAATATGGGCAAACAGAGCTTCAACGCTTTCCGAGTGATGTTCAGGTGCATGGATACCGCCGCCGAATGGCGCCCGGAATACCGCCGGGCAGGTGAGACGGCCACGGGTTCGGTTACGCATCCGCGCAGCATGGCACATCAGATGTTCCATGGCCGGAAAAACAAAGCCCTGGAACTGAAATTCGGCTACCGGGCGCAGTCCCTGAGTCGCCATACCGACAGCGACACCGCCGATCAGCGCTTCAGCCAGCGGTGTATCAATGACGCGCTTGAAACCATACTTCTCTTTGAGTCCGACCGTAGCGCGAAATACCCCGCCGTTATCACCCACATCCTCGCCCATCACGATGACGCTGGGGTCGTGTTCCATTTCATGATGCAGAGCCAGATTGACCGCTTCCACCAGTGTCATTTCACTCATGTTGACCTCCTTGCATGCGCATCGCCTTATTGATCAGTTCGTCACGCTGAGCGTGCAGATCAGGAGATAACGACTCATAAAGAAAATCAAAAGCGGACTCCGGCGCCTGAGGAGGTAAATCCAGATAACGTTGCACGGCGTGCTCAACCACCTCTTTACAGTGCTCCAGCCAGTTTTCTTCTTCCTGTTCGCTCCAGGCATTCTGGTTCATCAGGTAAGATTTTAGCCGGGCAACGGGTTCAAATTGCCAGGCTTGTTGCAGCTCGTCTTCGCTGCGGTAACGACTGGCATCATCGGCGGTGGTGTGATCGCTGAGGCGATAGCTGACGGCTTCAATTAAGGTTGCACCTTTGCCTTTGCGCGCCCGATCCAGGCTGGTTCGCACGGCGTCGTAAACCGCGACAATATCATTACCATCAACCGTAATGCCCGGAATACCGGCGCCCTTGGCTTTTTCCGATAAGAATTCGGCAGCGCATTGCAAATGGCGGGGAACAGAAATTGCCCATTGGTTGTTGTTCACCACAAACACCAAAGGAATGTGCCAGGCCCCGGCGCAGTTGATAGCTTCAAGAAAATCACCTTTTGAGGTGCCGCCATCGCCACACATCACCAGGGCGGCCTGATGTTGTCCCTGAATTTTCAGGGCAGCGGCGACACCGACTGCGTGCGTACATTGCGTGGCAATCGGAACGCAGAATGGCAGGTCACGACAGTGCTGCTCAGGATCAGGGGAAAAATCACTGCCTCGCTCGTCACCGCCCCAGTACTGGAGATTTTTTTCCATCGCGATACCTCGTGCCCACATTGCGGGCATATCACGATAGTAGGGGATAAAGACGTCATCGCGCTGCAAAGCGCGACCCACAGCGATGCCAACGGCTTCTGCTCCCAGATGGGAGGGATAAGTACCAAGCTTACCGGTGCGTTGCAGGGCCACAGCTTTGTGATCGTAGGTTCGGGTCAGCAACATATCACGATAAAAACTGGTCAGTGTTGCGATGTCTGCCCAAGCCGGTAGTGCTCTGAGCAGGTTGCCATGATGGTCGATAAATCGCTCCATAGGGAGTGCCTGAACGTTCATCTCAAGCTCCTTTTCGCCACTGCAGTGTCAAGCGCTGCCGGCAATCACATGTCATATAAAACTCACCAACAATCGGACGGGAAACGCTCGCGACTATTGGTCGATTTAGGAACAATACTCGATACTTGTGGGGCTTCATGTATAAAACTGATTGTCGCTCAAGCAAGCAGTTCTCAAATCGTAAAACATAATGTGCTGCAAATCTGTCTGGATCGACGCCACGGAACGGCTTATTTCGCCTTGTTCCAGCAAGCAATGTTGCGATTACCAGATAGGGTAAGTGTAACTAAAATGTTAAAAATCGCACAAAGTCGGGGCAGATGAGAGAGTAAAATAATGCTTACACCCGATACAGGTTAGTGAAATATTCTGGATTTATCGGGGCTTAGATCAGTAGATTGAAGATATCTGCCAAGTTGCAATCAATAATTGCACAAATATGGTGAAGATTGCATTTTGAGGAAAATTGTCCGTTGGGACGCTGGAAATAAAAAGAGAAAGCCGGGGGAAGCTTTCTCTTAACGTTGACTCAAAACACCAGATTACTTGTCACTGCTACGTTGCGGGAGCATGCTTTTCACGTAAGAACGTTTTACCCAATGAGTCATAAATATCACCGCACAGATATGCGTTGCGACCGCCAGCATGGTCAGGTTGGCAAAAAATTCATGAATCGCTTTCATGCCATCTTCACCCCAGAACATGTCTAACTGGGTTGCCCAGCCAGTGATTCCGGTGCTGATTAAGGCTAACCACATTACCCAGATCATGACGGCACCGGCCGGGTTGTGGGCAATATGGCTGTCCTGCTTTGTGGTCAGTACTTCTTTAAGGTGTGACATCGCCTGACGCACGGATGGTCGGAACGCGGAAAGACGAGCGGGAGAATCGGTGATGATCCCCCAGGTCAGGCGCACCGAGAGGGCGGCCAGTACAAAGTAGCCCACCCATTCGTGTATTTCGCTGCCAGTTTCGGTCACAAAGTAGTTGGACAGGAAGAGTACAGCCACGACCCAGTGGGTCAGACGCACAATACTGTCCCATACATAAGGCTTAGTCATCTTTCTCCTCTTTTACTATGCTCATGTCAACCGGGTTAAAATAGATCTCAACACGATGTTTTTCTGCATCATAGCCATACAACTCATAACAACTGGTCTTCGTCGTTTTAAATTTCTTAATGCTGTAACCCATGTCCAATACCTGCTGTTTCGCCTGTGCAAAAGGCATCCAACTGGATTCAGGTTCGGTGGTGCAGGTTGGATCGGCCAATGCAGCAGATGAGGCAGCCAGGGTAGCAATCAGAAGTCCGGTACGCAGTGGGGTAATGACAGACATAGCTTCTCCTTGAGATTATCGATGATGTCTGCAGATGACTATGCCTACGGACACTTAAGAGAAACTTAAGAAATCATGATCCAGTGAAGGGCAAGGATTATCTTCTGAATAAATCGTAAACCGGTTGTAACGAAGTCGTTATAACCGGTAGAGGATCCGATAGAGGATAGCTGAGATAGCTGCACAGGAAGTAACAAGCCGGATCAAATCCAGCTCGTTTCTGATGTTCAGAGGGGCTCAAGTGTGGTGAATTGCTCTCGGCTCATTGTAAGTGGTTGTCACCGGTACTGTAGGCAATGATCTGACTGATCTCGGTCATGCTGCGGCCGGATTGCTCTCGCCATTGACAAAAGGCTTCAGTGGCTGCCTGCAGGGATCGTTTGGTATTTTTACCACCTTCGATGACACCGGTATTACGCAGGTAAGCCTCAACATCACCCGTCAGGATAAAGGTGTCCACACCCATTTGACGAAGGGTGTAAGGGCCGGTATTACCGCCCAGGCGATCGCCGTGCTTTTTCAGATAATCCCACAGTTCAGTGATGCGTTCGGCAGGCCAGTCAGCCACCATCTGGCTGAATGAACCATGAGTGAGGCGCGCTTCGTAAATCATTTGTGCATTGTTGCGAATCGACATTACTTTCACCAGATGCCTGATAATGCTTGGGTCTTGCGCTTTTTGCTCCAAAATCTCGTCCGAAAGCATCAGCAAAGGTTCAATGCGAAACTGAAAGAACAACTCTTCAAACGCCGGCCACTTTTTGCGTACCACGGCCCAGGAAATACCACTCTGAAATACTTTCATGCTGAATGCCGATAACCAGCGATCTTCCGCTATCGCCGCCAGCTCGTCCTTACTAAGAGGTTTACTCACTAACGCTTCGAGTTTATCACTGCCACCTTTACGTTCAGCAGCGCGCTGATATATGGCGTCAAACTTTTCCATAGTCATGGTTGTCACCCGGTTTTGAATCAGAAAACAGTATGTTATCAAAACGGGGGAGCGTAGGCACTTCTGCACGAAAGATTAGATACCAGAAAAATAAACATAAATGACAGCACGGTTTTATTTGGTTTTTTCATAATCGTGTATGTTACACTAATTGGTATAACAAGTTGTTGATGAGATGAGTATGGAACCCAACGTTAAGCTTTATCAAAAGATAGCGAATCGCTTTAAAAAAGAAATAGCTGACGGTGTATACCAGGTAGGTGATATGTTACCTGCTGAACGTTTAATCGCCGAACAAATGGAAGTCAGCCGCACCGTCATCCGTGAAGCGATGATCATGCTGGAAGTCGAAGGGTTCGTTGAGGTTCGTAAAGGCTCAGGTATTCGCGTGATTAATACTCAGATTGATTCCGCCGTTACTGAGTCCAGTCAGCTAGTTACCGACGCCAGCTTCATGTTAACCTGTGGTCCATTTGAACTGCTGCAAGCCCGTCAGCTATTTGAAAGCAACATTGCTGAATTCGCCGCGACTCAGGCCACTAAGCAGGATCTGGTTGCTTTGATGAAAATTCAGGAGCAAGCCAAATCAGATGACTTTAGCCGTGATTCATACTGGGATAGTGAATTTCATATCCAGCTTGCACGCTGTACACAAAATTCCGCGGTGGTCCATGTGGCAGAGATGTTGTGCAAACATCGCGAAAACAATCCCTATTGGAAAAAGTTGCACGAGCATATTGAAGACAACAAGATTCGCAGCTGGTGTACAGAGCATGACGATATTGTTCAGGCCCTGATAAAACGGGATCCGCAGGCTGCGCGTCAGGCTGTATGGCAACACATTGAAAATACGAAACAGATGTTGTTTGACGGTTCCAGCGACGACTATGATCGTTTCTTGTTTGCGGAAAGTCCTCTTTCTACCTTCTGAGTTCCAATGAATATACAAGCTTGACGTGTAAACCAGTAACGCCAGGCATTTGTCTGGTGTTACTGGTTGGTTAAATCATCGTTGCTGACCGAACGGTTGTTTGGAACTGTGTACAAAAAGGCGACCTGCTCTGGGCCGCCTGTTAAAGTGTTGTGAAGTTTGATTACAACGTCACGCCGCTCTTAAAAATCGCTATCTCACGGAAATCATTGCGCTCATTGCAGGTTTGCTGACCATTGACGAATGCGGCGACCCGTTCAATAAAACACTCCAGCAGTTCATCCATACTGATGCCTTCAATTAATGCGCCGGCGTTAAAGTCGATCCAGTGTGGTTTTCGCTTAGCCAAGTCGCTATTGGTGGCCAGTTTGAGGGTCGGTACTGGTCCTCCATAGGGGGTTCCGCGTCCGGTACTGAACAGCACCATATGGCAGCCTGCCATTGCCAGAGCGGAAGTGGCGATAGCATCATTCCCTGGCGCACTGAGCAGATTTAATCCTGGTTTGGTCAGGCGTTCACCGTAGCTCAGTACGTCCATAACCTGACTACGGCCTGCCTTTTGCGTGCAACCGAGCGACTTTTCTTCCAGAGTAGAAATGCCTCCTGCCTTATTACCGGGCGAGGGGTTTTCGTAGATAGGTTGATTGTGATCGATAAAGTACTGCTTGAAGTTATTGATCATGCCGACTGTATTTTCAAATGTGGTTTTATCGATGCAGCGACTCATCAGGATATGTTCCGCTCCGAACATTTCCGGTACTTCTGTCAGTACTGTTGTTCCGCCGTGTGCGACAAGGTAGTCCGAAAATCTTCCCAGTAGCGGGTTAGCGGTAATACCGGAAAAGCCGTCGGAACCTCCGCACTCCAGACCAAAGCGTACTTCGTGCAAAAAGCCTGGCTGGCGCTGGTCAGTCATCATTTTGTCGTACAGCTTTCTGAGTAACCCGACTCCGGTTTCCACTTCATCGTCGTGTTTCTGACAGATCATAAACTCAATCCGATCCGGGTCATAATCACCCAGAGACTCTCTGAACGCATTGAGCTGATTATTTTCACAGCCGAGACCAACCACTAATACACCGCCCGCATTGGGATGTTTTGCCAGATTTTGCAGCAATGTTTTGGTGTTTTGATGGTCATCGCCGAGTTGCGAGCAACCGTACTGATGGGTAAATACATGTACGCCATCGATTTGTGTCATGTCAGCCTGAGATTCGAGTTGCTTTTTCATCATTCTGGCCATGGCATTGACACAACCCACGGTCGGGATTATCCACAATTCATTGCGGATCCCGACCTCTCCGTTATAACGCCGGTATAGTTCGACCGGAGTGTCGTGCAAGGTGCTGTCTATGGACTGGAAATCCGGTTGATACTGGTAGTCGCTTAACTCTTTGAGGTTCGTGCGTATATTGTCCTGATCGACACGGGTGCCAGCCGAAATCGCGGTCACAGCATGTCCGATAGGGGCGCCATATTTCACGATCAGGTCATCGCAGGCAAAATCCTTCAACGCGACTTTGTGAGCCTGAGGAATATCGTCCTGCAACGTAATCGACTGCTGGTCGATCTCTACAGTCATACCCGCCGTGAGATCACTTAATGCCACGGCTACGTTGTCCTGCGGATGGATTTTAAGTAATGAGTTCACGTTCCCCTCCTTATGCATCAGTTAACGCGCTGCGCATTCCCCGTGAGCAGATGCGCTCAACATGGGCAGTTACACATTCGGAAAGGCCAGGGACCTTGGTTAAATCTGCATCCCAGTGTTCGGCATTCGCCAATACCGCGTCCACTAATTCACGGCAAGATAAATGACCAGCTTCAACTTGTGCCCATTGTGCGGCGAAGAAATCCAGCCATGGCTGATCGTCATTCAGGGGATAGGTTTGTTGATTCCGCTTGCCCTGATAAAAGGTAATTAATGCCGCAAAAGCAAAGCTGAGGTAGCGGGGTAACCGCTGTTCATTGGCTTGATATGCCAAGAGCTGAGGCAGGATCCTGGTTTTGAATTTGGTCATGCTATTCAGCGCAATCGATAACAGCTGATGCTGGATATATGGGTTTTTAAACCGGTATTCGACATCAGTGGCGAATGCGATCAGTTCATCTTCAGGTAAAGAGAGAGTCGGTATGATTTCTGAGAACATTACCTGTTTCAGGTAGGCCGCGATTTGCTCATCCTGCATGCTTTCGCCTACGGTATCGATGCCCGCCTGATAGGCAACCGGAACCAAAGCGGTATGAGCACCATTAAGAATGGCCACCTTACGCTCTTTATAAGGTTTGATGTCGTCCACAATCTTGATATTGAGTGCATATTCTTCATCAAGCTGGTCAAGGCACAACGCCTGGTTAAGCCATTGTGGCCCCTGAATGACGAACAGGTAGAAATTTTCCGCGCTGACCATAAAGGTATCTTGATAACCAAGTAGCGCTTCCAATTGGGGTACTTCATCTTTCGGATACCCGGTGACGATACGATCAACTAAAGTTGAACAAAAAGTGTTGGCATTATCAACCCATGCACGGAATTCTGCCGGTAGCGCCCAAAGGTCAATATAGCGTTGTATAATTGCTTGCAGGGCCGCGCCGTTGTAGTCAATCAGTTCACAAGGGATAATAATCCATCCTTTGTCGTCGGCACCTTCGAAATGATTAAATCTCTCCCACAGCATACGCGTCAGTTTGGCCGGGTAACTGCTCGGCGGGATATCGGTGAGTTTGTCACTCTCGACGAAGGCAATACCGGCTTCTGTTGTATTAGAGAAAACAAATCGGGTATCAGGGTTGTGGGCCAGAGTCACAATCTGCGCAAATTCATCATATGCCGATAATTCCTGATTGACGGAATAGATAATACGCGATTGAGAGACCGCCTGGCCGTCTTCATCCAGCCCCCGAATCAGAGTGGTATATAAGCCCTGCTGTGTGTTGAGGCTGGGTGGGAAGGTGCCGCCGATCGGGCGGATAACGCTGACGCCAGAATTAAAATTTGTGTGTTGGTTGAGTTGATCGACTTGCCAGTCGAGAAAGGCACGTAAAAAGTTGCCCTCGCCGAACTGGATGATTTTAGTCGGATAAGATGGGCCGGGAAAAGTATCGCGGTTAAGCTGAATCATAATAGTTACCTGTGTCGGGGTGTTGCTGTCGGCCAAAGACCAACAGCAATCAAAGGGCTTTAATATTTGGATTGTCGAACAGACCGACTGTCGACGGGGATCACCGTGATAGTGCAGTGAGACCAAAATAGTTCTTTGCGTTGTGGTAGCAGATATCGGCAACCATACGGCTCAGCAGGTCAAAATCAGCTGGCGCTTCACCATTTTCGACCCATTGACCAATCATCTGGCACAAAATGCGACGGAAATATTCGTGACGTGTGTAAGACAGGAAACTACGGCTATCGGTCAGCATACCGACAAAGCGACTTAACAATCCCAGTTGCGCTAACTGAGTCATTTGACGTTCCATGCCATCTTTCTGATCGTTAAACCACCACCCGGATCCGAATTGAATCTTGCCTTCGATACCGCCGCCTTGGAAATTGCCGCACATGGTGGCAATCACTTCGTTATCGCGCGGATTTAAGCAGTACAAGATAGTTTTTGGCAGCGCGTCATCCCGGTCGAGTGCATTCAAAAGGCGAGCCAGTGGCAGCGCAACTTCACCATCGTTGATGGAATCGAAACCGGTATCCGGGCCCAGTAGTTCAAACATACGTTGGTTGTTATTACGCAGTGCGCCAATGTGATATTGCTGCACCCAGCCGCGCTTTGCGTACTCTTTCCCCAGAAAAACCAGGACAGCGGTTTTAAACTGTGCGGTTTCAAAAGGTGTCACGTCGTTTCCTGCCAGACGCTTGGCGAGAATGGAATCCAGCTCCTGTTCACTGGCGTCTTCATATACCACGGTATCAAGCGCATGATCGCTGATACAGCATCCGTGCTCTGCGAAGTGTTGCAGGCGTTTTTTCAGCGCGCGGCACAAATCGGTAAAGAGATGGATCTCAACGTCTGCGACTTCCGCTAACTGATGCACATAGTCTGTAAAGGTAGCGAGATGAATGTTGAATGCTTTGTCGGGACGCCAGCTGGGCAGCATTTGTATCAGGAAAGAGTCATCTTCGGCCACTTGTTTATGTGCACTCAAATCGTCAACCGGGTCATCTGTGGTACCCACCATCTCGACTTTCATTTTTTGCATGATCGATCGGGCGCTGAATTCTGGGCTCGCTAACATTTCATTGCACTGATCCCAGACTTGCAGAGCATTTTTTTCACTCAATACCATGTCTTTTATACCAAAAGGACGACGTAGTTCGAGGTGTGTCCAGTGATAGATAGGGTTGCCGATGGTAAACGGCACCGTGCGTGCAAACGCCAGGAATTTTTCCTTATCGGTAGCTTCACCAGTACAAAAGCGTTCTTCAACACCGTTACTGCGCATTGCGCGCCATTTGTAATGATCGCCACGCAGCCAGATGTCGGTCAGGTTTTGAAAGCGGTAATCCTGCGCTACCTGTTGAGGAGGCAGGTGGCAGTGATAGTCGATGATTGGCATGTCCGCGGCCACCTCATGATACAGGCGGCGCGCGATGTCATTATGCAGCAAAAAGTTTTCAGAGAGGAAAGTGGTCATACCCAAACCTTAGTTGTTATACCAATTTTCAAATAAGATACATCAGAATCGTCCTTTAACAAGTTGTCCTAGGTCACTAATTACGATTTTATGTGTTTAAAATCACTAAAATTAGGCTGTTTATCGTTAAATTGTTAAATGGATCGGATTTTTTCAAGTTGTTATACAAAAAGTAGTGTTTTTTGATCTGGTGTCGGTTTTTTATCTGCACGACATGTATTATATGTTGGTAATTAGTTGGACCAATCTGGGGCAATTTAGAACGAGATCGTGGCTTACTAAAGGACAAATAAGTGCAAGACCCGGGTCTGAATAATCATCCGGATCTGATTAATCATATTGTGAAGCGATAATGAGAAGAGAAACGCAATGATAATTGAGTTAATCAACGAATATATAAACAGAGGGTTGCGGGTTCTGCTGACCTTATTTATGGCCGTAATGATCATTACGGTTGTATGGCAGGTTTTTACGCGTTTTGTTTTGAACGATCCGGCCAACTTTACCGATGAACTGTCACGTTACTTGTTAATATGGATAGGAGTACTGGGAGGCGCGTATACCTTTTCCATCAGGCGGCATCTAGCATTAGAGTTGCTGTCATCTAAATACGGAGATACGGGAAAACAAGTTTTAGCCGTGATCACTAATGCGATAGTGGTGCTGCTATCCAGTATTGCATTTATTTACGGTGGATATTTACTGGTTACATCAACGTTGGCCAATGGGCAGATTTCTCCCGGGATAGTGATCGGCGGTAAACATTTATTGATTGGTTATGTTTATCTCGTTGTACCTGTCGCAGGAGTATTAATTACCTATTTCGGGTCGCTCGATATTATTCGAGCTATTTACTTCCTTAGTAATAATCGCAGTCAAAAAAACGCATAATCACTGCGGTAGGAAAATATTATGACTTTAACCGATTTGTTATTCTCACAAGAATTTCTGCTAAATGCACCTGATTTCTTCTATGATCTATTTCCTGTTATCGTGCTATTCGGTACTTTGGCGGTGTTGTTGGTCATTGGAGTACCGATTGCTTTTTCAATTGGTTTAGCGGCTTTCTTGACCGTATTTGTCGATTTCCCTATTGATAAAACTTCGATTTTGATTTCGCAGAAACTCGCCAATGGACTCAATAACTTTGGCTTATTAGCTCTGCCGTTTTTTATTGTCGCTGGTAATTTGATGAACCGGGGAGGACTTGCCAATCGCCTGATTAACTTCGCAATGCTGTTTGGTGGTCGCTTACCAGGCGCTTTGTCACATGTCAACGTGATTGCTAACATGATGTTTGGCGCGCTCTCGGGATCCGCGACTGCATCTGCGGCCGCAGTGGGCGGTATTATGCGGCCATTGCAGGATAAACATAATTATCCTGCGGATTTTTCTACTGCAGTAAATGTTTCTTCCTGTCCTGCAGGGTTGTTGATTCCACCTTCTAATATTTTGATTCTGTATGCATTGGTTAGTTCGACTTCCGTCCAGTATTTGTTTATTGCCGGTTATTTACCTGGAATACTTATGGGGCTGGGTATTATGGTGGGGATATTTTTACTGGGAGCGAAATTTAATATCCCACGTGAAAAGTATGAGTTTACCGAAAAAACCAGTAAGGTTGTTCTTGATGCACTACCCAGTCTGGGCTTGGTAATTATCATCATGGGCGGGATATTGGCAGGAATATTTACCGCAACAGAAGCCTCAGCCATTGCAGTGGTATATAGCTTACTACTAGGTTTTATTTATAAAGAACTTAAATCTGACGATATCTTTCCAATTTTGGTTGACAGTGTGGTGACAACTTCAATTGTGTTATTGATGGTTGCGACGTCTTCAGCAATGTCTTGGTCTATGGCTAATGCGGATATTCCGACATTTATTTCTGATTTTATTCTCGAAGCTTCTGAAAACCCGCTGATGATCATTTTGCTGATGAACATCATTCTGCTGATTATCGGTACCTTTATGGATATGACGCCTGCGGTACTGATATTTACGCCAATTTTTCTGCCAATAGCGACTCAAATGGGTATAGACCCGATTCACTTCGGCATCATTATGGTGTTCAACCTGTGCATCGGTATCTGCACTCCTCCTGTGGGGACCGCCTTATTTGTCGGTTGCAGTGTTTATGAAACCAAATTAGGCCAGGTCGTGCCTAAGATGATTCCGCTGTTCTTCATCATGGTTATTACACTTGCCATCGTCACTTTAATTCCGTCGTTATCGCTCTGGTTGCCACACTTGGCAGGCTATAGCTCTTAAACAAAAACGACTTAAAGCCAATAACGTAAAACAGGACTGTGAAATGAAAACTCTGAATAAACTGCTTTTAGCTTGCACTGTATCAACGCTGATGAGTGGTAATGTCTATGCTGCCACATTGAAAATGTCTCACGCACTGCCAACTGAGCATCCGGTACACCAATCTCTGGAATTTTTTGCCAAGGAGGTCCGCAAAGAGGCTCAATTACGAGTAAAAGTGTATCCGAACGGTACATTAGGTGATGAGTCTGAAGGTCTGCAAATGGTACAAAATGGCACGGTTGCGTTTACTAAAGCCAGTGCGGCTACACTTAATACATTTGCTCCGGATTACAAGTTACTTTCACTCCCTTATTTATATCGGGATCGTGCACAGTATGATGCGGTGCTGAACGGACCTATTGGCGAAGAAATCCTGGCTTCATCTCGCAATGCAGGTTTTATCGGACTGGCCTTTCTGGACGCTGGTTCACGTAGCTTTTATACCAGCAAGCCAATTAAAACACCGCAAGATTTAAAAGGGATGAAGATTCGGGTTCAAAACTCGGCGTTGTCGATTGATACGATTAAGGCCCTCGGTGGTACGCCTGTTCCGCTGCCATATGGTGAACTTTATTCGGCTATGCAGCAGGGCGTAGTTGATGGTGCCGAGAACAATGTACCTTCTTATTATTCTTCCCGACATTACGAAGTAAAAACAGTATTCTCACGTGATAACCATACAGTAGTGCCGGATGTATTGGTCATGTCGACTAGTGTCTGGGACTCATTAACGGACGCACAGCGAGAAGGTATTCGTAAAGCGGCCAAAGAGACAGCTAAAGTGCAGGAAGATAACTGGGCTAAGTATGTAGAAAAAGCGACTCAGGATTTGAAGCAACATAATATTACGTTTGTGGAAAGCGATGTCGCCAAATTTCAGGCAGCAGTTCAGCCTGTGTACGATAAATTTAAAACTGATAATCCGGAATTGGTTCCGTTGCTTGAGCAAATACAACAAACTCCATAAACACAAAAGGCACTGTTTACAGTGCCTTTTTTCTTGCTTTCGCGAGGGGTTGACCGGATTAGATGTTAACCCAGGTCAGGCTTAGCATCATCACAACCAGAGAAGTTGCAGAAAACATTGCCAGCATGCCGAACAGCTCACGAACAGACAGTGATTGTTTTTTATCTAACATAGCGTCACCTTTTATCGACATAAGTAAATGAGGTATGGGTCACACTTTACTCTTTTGTGTGCGTTAGATCAAATAAAATATGTAATTTTTATACATATATTGGTGATAATTCGTCGTTGTAAAGGGGTTTGGTGTAATTAAATTACATGTTCATTATTTACGATTGTTAGGTTGCAGTGAGGCATTGCTCCAACTTAACGGAAAGCGGGTGCATGTGAGGTTTACTGGCATAGATTGATCCAGTTAATGGAAGTCATGTGCTGTGGTTTAACCTTATCGTTAGGCCGTTTGTTCAATAAATGATAGTGATTACGATAACGATTTATATTGATATTGATGTGTGTTGTTATAGTATAACAAGCTTGAACAAGCCTATGATCAAAAGATTAGAAATACAGGTAAGCCACGATGCAATCTGAAATTTTACTACAAGCGATTGAAAACCAGCGTAACAGTGAGCGGCGTCGCTGGCTAGTGCTGATGCTGTTCGGCACGATTTTATTGGCGTCGTTTGTCCTTGATATTATGACCGGTCCATCGATGCTGGATGCATCTCGGGTTATGAATGCGTTATTAGAATTTATTGGTTTGCCATTTCAGGTCGATGATTCAACCCGGGTTATCGTTGCCAATCTACGCCTTCCTATTGCTCTGATGGCGATCATTGTGGGTGGTTCGTTGGGCGTTGGCGGCGCTGAAATGCAGACTTTGCTGAATAACCCGATGGCCAGCCCTTATACACTGGGTATGGCTGCTGCTGCGGGGTTTGGTGCTGCGATCATGTTGTACATTGGTTCGTTAGGCTTAGACAGCAACCTTGCTGTGCCCATCGGTGCATTTTTATGTTGTATGCTGTCGGCATGCTTCTTATTTATGTTGGCGTCGATGCGTCATATCAGTTCCGGGCAATTAATTTTGGCTGGTATTGCCCTGTTGTTTTTGTTTCAGTCATTGCTTTCGCTGGTGCAGTTTGTTTCTTCTCCTGAACTGAGTCAGCAGATTTTGTTTTGGTTGTTTGGTAGTTTGTCTAAAGCTACCTGGGGCAATCTGGGGATCACCGCTGTCGTGGTTCTGGGCGGCTTCTTACTGCTGATGCAGGATTCCTGGAAACTCACTGCGTTACGTCTGGGTGAAGAGCGGGCGAAAAGTGTTGGTGTTGATGTCACCCGTTTACGTTTGAAGATCTTGTTTATCGTGGCGGTAATGACGGCCACCGTGACCAGTTTTGTCGGTATCATCGGATTTATTGGCATCGTTGCGCCGAACATTGCCAAGATGCTGGTAGGAGAAGATCAGCGATTCTTTCTGCCCCTGTCATTTATTATCGGTGCCTGCCTGTTATCGACTGCTTCGGTCTTGTCCAAGTCAATTGTTCCCGGTGCTCTGTTTCCGATAGGTATTGTTACGGCCATCATCGGCGTGCCGTTCTTTTTCTGGTTGATTGTGGCTAAGCGAGGTTAATCATGTTGAAGCAACACTGCGTGACAGAGCCGGTTAAATGTCTGACCGCACAGAAACTAAATATTCAGATCGGTGCGCTCACTCTGGCGCGGGATATCAGTTTCCAGCTCAAGCCCGGTCAGGTGACTGCGATTCTCGGTCCGAACGGAACAGGAAAAAGCACTTTGCTCAAAACTCTGTTTGGTGAACTCAAACTGGATAGCGGCTCGATTCATCATGGTCAGGATTCGCTCGATGTAAAACGACTGCTACATTGGCGGCAACGTTTCGGTTATATGCCGCAGGATATTCATCTCGATGTGAATCTGACGGTAATCGAAGTCGTGTTACTCGGTCGTTTGGATGCCTTGAGTTTACGTGTTGAAGATCATATGTTGCGCGCGGCGTTAGAGATCTTACAAAGTATGGGGCTTGCCCACCTCGCCAACCGGGATGTACGCACGTTAAGTGGTGGTCAGTGTCAGATGATTCTGTTTGCACAGGCATTGATGCGCGAGCCACAGATTCTGATGCTGGATGAACCTGTCAGTGCGCTGGATTTACACCATCAGCATGTCCTGCTCGAACACCTGGTGACTCAGACGCGTGAGCAGCAGTACATCACTCTGATGGTGTTGCATGATCTTAATCTTGCCGCTCAGTATGCCGATAATTTATTGGTTCTTAAAGAGGGTGAGCTGGTGGCCTGTGGGCATCCTAAGTCCATCCTGACGTCCGAACTGGTACAGGATATTTATAACGTTGAAGCCACGGTGATGAGTGATGAAAACGGGATTCCGTTTGTACGGACTCTGCGGTCGAAAAAGGTAGCGTAATGAAGCTTAACCACGTGATGAATGACTGGCGTCTGCTCTCTGCAGCAGGGCGAGTGCTGGTCTTTAACAGCTTCAGCTTTAATCTCGGCTTTTATATGTTGCTGCCGTATCTGGCTGAGCATCTGCAAAATCTTGGTTTTAGTGGCTGGTATATCGGTTTAATCATCGGCCTGCGGGTATTGAGTCAGCAGGGATTGTTCCTGATTGGCGGGACTCTGGGCGACCGCTTTGGTTACAAGCCGATGATTCTGATCGGCTGTGCGGTGCGGATTGTCGGCTTCTTTTTACTCGGGGTCAGCGACACGTTTGTGGCGATAGTGCTCGGTGCATTTTGTACCGGCTTTGCCGGTGCACTGTTTACGCCAAGCAGCCAGGCCTATTTGTCCTCGGAGTATCCGCAACAGAAAGAGCGCAACCGGGTGTTTGCGCTGCAGAATCTGGCCAGCGAAGCTGGTATGTTACTCGGGCCTTTAATTGGTCTCAGCCTGTTTGCTGTTAGCTTCATGTGGGTCGGACTTTCTGCGGCGGCGGTGTTCTTTATCCTGCTGCTACTGCAATGGTATTACCTGCCAAAAGATACGCATCATAGTGTTGAACAACAGCGTCAGGGCGTGCTGGCGGACTGGTGGCAGATGCTGCAAAACCGGCCTTTCATGCGTTTTGTCATGGCGGCGTGTGTGTATCAGATCCTGTTTCATCAACTCTACCTGTCTATCCCGCATCAGGTGCGAACCCAGACCGGCGATCCGTCGGTGATTACCTGGGTATTTATGGTGTCATCTTTGATGGGCGTGCTGATGCAACTGCCGGTCAGTCACTGGGTGGAGAAAAAACTCGGTACCGCCAAAGGTATGGGCTTTGGTATGGCGCTGATGGGCAGTGCATTTTTGGCGCTGAATCTTCATTTTCCTGCCTGGCCGGCGCTGCCTTTTATTGTTTGTGCTGTGCTGCTCAGCAGCGGCTCGATGATGGTTCTGCCACTGATTGGCGCTTATATTCCGCGCTTTGCTTCTTCGACCCGCCTGGCCAGTTATTACGGCCTTTACTCCTGTATCGGCGGTTTTTTTGCTTTTGTCGGTAACTGGGGGGCCGGATGGCTGCTGGATCTGCCGACTTTCCCGTCCGGCTGGTTGTGGTTGTTGTTTGCCACGCTGGGTTGTATGTCAGGGTTGTGGCTGTATCTGCAGGTCAGTGCGCAGCAGGAGCCGGAAACGGAGCCGGCGTAAGGGAAGTCTTCGCTGTTTATGACAAAGCCGGCGTCAGTGCCGGCTTTGCTGTTTTCGGATCGTCTGTTTTAGCGGTGAGCCTGGTATCGTCAGTAGGCAACATCAGTAGGCAACATAGCACCGTCATGTGGTGGCGTTAAATGCTTTCATACCGGTCACTATGCACTCCTGCATCGCCTGAATTGATGCACTGAGCGGCCGGCCTTTGCGGATCACCAAATCGACCGTGGTATCGAGTGTATGCATGCCTTCGATATTTATCGCGACAAAGGATTGATTTTTAAGCTCTTTACTGACGCAGACTTTAGGCAGTAAGGTCCCGCCCAAACCGGCTGACACATAGTTCTTGAGTGCGTCAAACGAATTGCACACCATTAGCTCTTTCAAGCGGATTTCCTGACGCACTTCATACAGATCAACTGCACGCCGGATACTGAATGATTCATTGAGCAGCGCCAGCGGCACTTCAGCCAGTTCGGCGGGAGTAATGGTATCAAGCTGTGCCCAGCGGCTCTCTGTAGGAACCAACAGGCTCAACGCCTGAAAAGGGCAGGAGTAGAGGACATCGAGTTTGGTATCTGGCGGTGAATTGAGTAGCACACCAATATCGGTTTCTTCATGTTTGATACAGTCGATCACATCGTCTCCGCCACCGACTTGCAATACCAGTTTTACACCTGGATGGCGCCTGGAAAACTGCGCAATGGCGTGATCGATAAGATCCGGTATAAAGCCACCGCCTACAGAAATGCGCAGCGTGCCGCTTTGCAGATTTTCGATTTCCGACAAATCAGAAATCAGGTCGTTTTTCTTCTGGTTGATATCTTGAATATAACGAGCTAAGCGGACTCCGGATTCGGTAATGTCAACGCCGCGCCCAATCCGGTCCATGAGACGTACATTGAGCTGGGCTTCCAGTTGTGCCACTTTTCGGCTGATCGCTGAAGGCGAAACGTGCAGCACTTCAGAGGCTGCACGTATGCTTTTCGTTTTCGCGACCACTTCAAAATATTTGAGGGCTCGTTCGTCCATGACTATTGTAATGCCGTTTAATCTGCCAGTAGGTGTTGTACCAGTCTAACCCAGAAATTGGCACCAATTGGCAGAACTTCATCATTAAAGTCATAATTCGGACTGTGCAGATTATGTGAATGGTCAGCACTGCCGTTACCCAGCCAGATATAAGCACCCGGCAATTTTTCCAGCATAAAGGCAAAATCTTCACCGCCCATGCTGGCGGGTGGGTTGATATGTACCTGCTGAACTTCTGGCATCGCTTCCAGCACGGCCTGGCAATGCTTCGCCTCATCCACCGTGTTAATGGTGGCCGGGTAGCGGCGCGTGTAGGTGATGTCCGCCCGGCAGCCTTGTGCCTGGGCAATCGTTCTGACCACTTCGTGCATCCGCGTTTCGATCAGGTCACGAACCTCAGGACAGAATGAACGGGTGGTGCCTTTCAGCGTCACCTGTTCCGGAATGACGTTATAGGCGTGGCCGCCGTGAATCTGAGTCACACTGATCACGCCGGATTTTTGCGGATCCAGGTTACGGCTAATAATGCCTTGCAGGGCACTGACGATCAGGCTTGATGCATACACAGGGTCAACCGTCTGGTGCGGCATGGCACCATGACCACCGATACCGGTCACTGTAATATCAAAGGTATCGAATGCGGCCATCACTGCGCCGTAATGCACGGCAGCTTCACCGGCAGGCAAAGCCGGCCAGTTATGCAGACCATAGACCTGCGACATAGGAAAACGTTCAAACAGACCGTCAGCGATCATCGCTTTGGCGCCGGCCTCGTTCTCTTCTGCTGGCTGGAAAATAAAGTTCACCGTGCCTTTAAATTCAGGATCCTGGGCCAGCGTGACCGCAGCGCCGAGCAGCATGGTGGTGTGACCGTCGTGGCCACAGGCATGCATTTTACCCTGATGTCTGGAGCAGTGATCGAAGGTGTTGAGTTCGTCGAGATCGAGTGCATCCATATCGGCACGCAGACCGATGGTCGGACCATCGCCCTGATTACCGCGCAGGGTGGCGACCACACCGGTTCCGCCCAGGCCTCGGTCGACTTCCAGGCCCAGCGAGGACAGGATCTCGGCCACTTTATCCGCGGTACGGAACTCCTCGTAGGCGGTTTCCGGATGAGCGTGGAGATCGCGTCTCCACTTCACCAACTGCTGATGTTGTTCTGAATGCTGACTAATATAATTTGGCATAATCTTCACTTTTATAATGGTACACATTGAGCTTGTGCTTTGAGAGTTTAAAGTGACAGGTTAGCGATGATCGCTGAGCCCAGGTACGTGCCGGTAAACACAAGCAGCGCGATAATGACGACTTTACCACCGGCAGTTTTAAAAGTTGAGACTTCTTGTTTACTGATGGCGATACCCGCATACGCTAATACCGGGCTGACCAGGCTGAGGAAGTTAATTTCTTTTACCTGAGTCAGAATAAATTCCGATACCGGTGACGCCGGGATTGTTAATACCACACTCACCAGTGACAGCCATGCCACCGACGGCAAATAGAAAGGCATATATTTGGCTAATGCCAATCCAATGATAACCATACCAAAGATAATCACCATACCAGGCAGTGCTGACAATGGTGTAATACCGGTACCCGTCCAGTTACTGATCAGTGCGATAATGCACACAATCACTAACACTGATGCATAATCTAATAAGTTGATCGACGCGTTCACGTTCTTTTTTGCAGTAGTATCAGACATTGAGATCACTTCCTTGTGTTGCTGATTGCTTGTGGCTCTGATGGTATGGCGGCTTTGTTACCCGTAAGCAGGCGATACAGTTTTTCGGTCAGGGGCAGGGCAATAAACAGACCGACAAACAGGCCAGAGGCGTTGGTCAGCAGGTTACTTGCGCCGGCCAGAGCCAGGATCTCTTCTTTCATTGCTGGCAGTGATGCGCCCAGCGCTGCAGAACAAGCGGCGGTCATGCTACCACTACCCACACCACAGGCCATTGCCAGTGCACGAGGGTCAAACCATCCGGTCGAAGCCAGGAGCGAGGCGAGAATTCCGAAATAGAGTGTACCGAACATGGTACCCATGACGTAGACACCCATCACCCCGACGCCTTCCGGGCTCTTTAAACCATACTTATCAGAAATCAGCGCGATATTCGGTTCACGAGCGAT
The DNA here is from genome assembly GCF_029962385.1 of Vibrio sp. ABG19. Lineage (NCBI taxonomy): Bacteria > Pseudomonadati > Pseudomonadota > Gammaproteobacteria > Vibrionales > Vibrionaceae > Vibrio > Vibrio sp. ABG19. The sequence continues at coordinate 889,754 of NZ_CP071707.1, forward strand.
AGAAAAGCAGGCTCCCACGGCTTCACGGCCCATTTTCAACACCAGGATCGCCAGTGGCATCGCAATTAAAATCGTACCCAGGTTACCGAGTTCCTGCAGTAACATCGCCGGACCGATTTCGAGAATTTTATTCAATGACGGGCCAATAAGAGTGCCGAATTTAGCCAGGAAAGGCAGTACAGAAATAATAATAATGGGTGTGGCTTTTTCAGCATGTTTGGACGTCAGAATGACTTTGGCTTTTTTGACCACGTTCGGATTGACTAACAAACCGAATATAAAGGCATAGAACAGCGGTAGTAAGACAACACTGCTGCCACCCAGTGGCACCTTAATAATTCCTATCAGTTCTGAGATGACGGCAATAATAACCACCGTGAGGTGCAGACGCCAGTGACCAAGCTGGCCTTTCAAACTATCCATAGTTTGCTTCCTTGTGATTGTGAGCTTCTTGCTGGGGATCATTTTGGATTTAACCACAAAGATATTGATGAAACTAATGATATAAAACCAACGAATTGTTCTAAAAAAGTCAACACAAGATATGATTCTGTTGCTAAACAGAGATGCAAGAAGCTCGGTTGGGCTTTGTGCCAGTGACAGAATAATTCGCTGTTTATGTGCTTTAAACTGGTCAGCCATTAATTGTCGTTATCGGCTCAGCGGAGATTTGTACCAGTTGTGTCCGGATCCTGCTGTTAATACTCGACGAGCAGACTAATTTGCGTTATACAGTCAAAAATTTTGGGGTGAAAAACCCGCAATTCTCATCAATTAGCCGACGGCGAGGGGCAGTATGTTAGAGATGTTTGGGGTGATCAATATTTGGACTTATCTGGCCGGTTTAACCATGATCATTCTCGCGCCGGGTCCTAACTCTTTGTATGTGCTGAAATCTAGCTCGTCGTTTGGTGTTAAAGCGGGTTACAAAGCAGCCAGTGGTGTCTTAATTGGTGATGCAATTCTGATTCTGCTGTCTTATCTGGGGGTGGCGTCGCTGATTCAGGCGTCACCAGTGCTGTTTACCATTATTCGTTATCTGGGAGCCGCTTATCTGCTGTATCTGGGGCTGAAAATCATCCATCAGTTGCTGCGTAAAGATGCAGTGGATGAGGATGGGGTAGAGCGGCCAAAGAAGAGTGAAAATATTTTTGTGAAGTCTCTGTCACTGAGCCTGACCAATCCGAAAGCGATTCTGTTTTACGTGTCGTTTTTCATTCAGTTTATTGATTACACCTACGATCACACCTGGATCTCTTACCTGATTCTGGCCACCATTCTGGAAGTTTTCAGCATCGTTTATCTGAGTGCGCTGATTTTCCTTGGCACATCTCTGACCCAAATGTTTCGTAACCATAAGCGTTTGTCGCAAGTCGGCAATGGCATTTTGGGGATGTTCTTTATGGGCTTTGCCGCGCGTCTCGCCAGCCTGAGTTAACGGCAGCGACAGATAAAGTAGGCGTCGAAATGTGAAAAAGTGCCGGATAGCGCGAAGAGTCATGCTGTCCGGCAGGCGTGAGAGATGGCTTGAATGCCGTCACGTAAAGGGACTTAATGATAAAACACAGGGGATTAAGACCGGCGACGTCGCCGCCGGAGCAGGATGTTATTTCCTGATATCAAAATGTTATTCGCTAATATCAAAGCACTGACGAATAAATTGCGCAGCCCGCTCGGCGCCTTGCTGGGAGATTGTGTGCGGGATGCCATCTTCAAAGAGGGTCGTCACTTTGGCACCTTGCGCTTTGAGTTGCTGAGCTGCTTTTTCTGTTTCACTGAACGGGATGACCGGATCCGCTTTACCATGAATGAGCAGCAGTGGTGCCCGGGTATTCACCTCATGCGGTTGCGGAGAAGCCAGGCGGCCGGAAAATCCGACCACGGCGTGCACGGGTAAGCGGTTACTGGCCACAACATCCAGAGACATAATCGTGCCCTGAGAGAAGCCAACCAGTACAATCTGGTCTTTCTCCCAAGTCGCGCCATGCTCCAGCAGCAGATCGCTGAGCGTTTTATCCAGTGCTGCACGGGCATCATGAACCCGGATAGCCCGGTTCACTTCATTAACACCGCTGATGCTAAACCACTGATAACCATTGCCCTGATCGAAGGGAAACGGGCCGTTCGGAGCCAAAAATGCCACGTCCGGCATAGAGCTTGCCCAGTAATCACCTAAACGCTCCAGATCTGCGCCTGAGCTGCCAACGCCGTGCAGAAATATCACAATTTTCTTAGTCATGGTTGATTCCTTATAAACCGTAGGCCGACATGTCCGGACCTACCGGCACAATCCCATTCGGATTCAATGCTTTAATAGAGTAGTAACCCTGCTTGATGTGATCAAGGTTAACAGTAGCGCGTACCCCTGGCAGATCGAGGATACGTTTCATGTAGCTATCCAGAAAGCGATACTCGCGCAGTTGGTGCAGGTTACATTTGAAAATACCGTTGTAAGCCGGATCGAAGCGAATCAGAGTAACAAACAAGCGGATGTCTGCTTCGGTCAGGGTGTCGCCCAGCAAATACGGACGACCGTCACTCATGCGCTGCTCCAGAGAGGAAAGCATGCTAAACACATCCTGAAACGCCTCTTCATACGCCTGCTGCGTCGTCGCAAAACCAGTGCGGTACACACCGTTATTCAGTTTCGGGTAAATGTCGGCGTTCAGTTGATCAATTTCTCCGCGCAGCGGTTCTGGATACAGATCAAAGTCGTTATTGGCCAACTGACCAAAGCCACTGTTTAGCATACGCACAATGTCGGCGGATTCATTGCTGACGATAGTGTTAAGATGCTTATCCCACAAAATTGGCACGGTAGCCCGGCCGGTAAAGCTAGGATCGGCTCTGGTATAGAGCTGATGCATCCACTCAGCGCCATTGAGATCATCTTTATCGGAACCGGGGTAATCCCCAAAATGCCAGCCCTGGTCAAGCAGTTTGGGCTCGACGACCGAGACGCTGATAACCTCTTCCAGTCCCTTTAATTTACGGGCAATCAGGGTACGGGAAGCCCAGGGACAAATCAGGGCGACGTATAAATGGTAACGGCCCGGCTCGGCAACGAACTGAGCGGTTTCGCCCGGCGCGAGGCTTTCTGCCGGAACGACCCAATCACGAAAACTTGAAATTTGACGAACAAATCCGCCGTTTTCATCGGTTGCTTGTACGGGATGCCACTCTGCTGTCCATTGACCATTTACTAACATATCTCACCTCGGTATAAATCGGCTCTCGCTTCCCCGGACCTTTATCTGCAAGGTTGGAGCCGCGTTTAATAGATATTCATCGCTGTGGCGATGTATTCGATGGAGAGACTGTACCTTACTTCCAAAACAATGATTAGATAGCCGGATTGAAGATATTTCCTTCCAAAATGGAAGTAAAATCCGTATCCCCTCTTTTGGGTAACTCTTTCTTTACCCAAAGGGAAAAATCGCTACTCCCAGGTTGGACCAGCGGCAAAGCGCGCGACGAGAAAATCAATGAAAGCACGCGATGACTGCGCGAGATGCTTAGCGGGTGGATAGAGCGCGAAAAGCCCGATTGGTGGCACTTCATAGTCGCTCAGAATCGGCACTAATTTATTGCGCCGGATCGCAGCGGCGGCCACGAAGGTCGGCAGGCGGGCGATGCCCAGTCCTGCACAAGCTGCTTCCAGACACACATCGGCGTTGGAGAATTTGAGCCGGCCGTTCACCGGCATCTCCTCGACGATTTGCTGGGCGTTAATATAGGGCCAGCGAAACGGGTCGCGGAAGTTGGTATCGATAATACAGTTATGGCTGGCGAGCTCTCGCCAGTGCTGCGGTGTGCCGTATTGACTGAGGTATTGCGCAGAGGCCAGGGTTAACACCCGGACATCACACAATTTGCGCGCGATCAGGCTGGAGTCGGTCAGTTGACCAATGCGCAAAGCGAGATCGAAACCTTCTTCAACAATGTTGACGCTGCGATCGGAGAAGCGCACATCGAGGTCAATCTCGGGATACCGGGTAGAAAAATCAATCAGGCAGGGGGCTAACTGGCTTTGACCAAATGTGACGGGAGCGGCGATACGCAACCGGCCTGAAGGCTGACGTGAAGCGTTACGAATCGAGTCGTCCAGTTCATCGAGGTCGTCCACGATGCGTTTGATGCGTTCATAATAAGCCTGACCCACTTCAGTTGGCGCGAGAGAGCGGGTTGAGCGTTTAAACAACTGGACCCCTAAATCCTGCTCGAGACGGGAAATCAGCTTTGAAGCCTGTCCGCTACTGATATTGAGCCTTTGCGCGGCGCGGGCGAAGCTGCCCAGCTCCATCACAGCCACAAACATACGATCGCACTGTAGCCTGTCCATCTTGCTATCCTGATGATTTTATTAAACCTGATGGCAAGCTTAAGGAGAGAGCGCCGCAAAGGCAATGCCTTGATAATAGCGATGCAATAACAAAGAGCGGCACCAGGCCGCTGTTTGTGAATGTGATGGTGAAACCGCCGTCATAGCGAAGCGGTATAGGTATAGCTGGCCTAGCCTGTTCAGGATTGCAGTGCCGGCGATTTATCGCGGCATGGCTTAAATACACTTACGGCGATAAAAGTGATAAGTCCGAGTGCCAGGGTCGGAACAATCGGATGAACGCCGCCCAGGTCGGGTTTGAACCACATCAGTCCGATATAGGCAGCCAGACCAATCACCATGGAACTCAGCGCTCCCGCAGCGCAGGCGCGTTTCCAGTACAAGCCGAGAATCAATGGCCACAGGAATACTGCCTGCAGGCCGCCGAGGGCAATCAGATTCAACCATACAATCATATCTGGCGGGTTGGTTGCGGCGCAGAAGACCAGCAGCGCAAAGATTGAGGTCACCCACAGGGATAAGCGGTTCAGTTTGCGATCTGCCTGCTCTTCCTCCACAACTTTCGGATTGATGTAGTTGATGTAGAGATCCTTAAGCAGGGTTGCGGAAGCCTGGATCAGCTGGGAGTCGATAGTAGACATAATGGCCGCCATCGGTCCCGCCAAGAAGATACCTGCAACCACCGGTGGCAGCACGGTAATCATCAGGGTCGGCATAATCTGATCCGGGCTGGCGATATCAGGGACAATGGCACGCCCCAGCGCGCCGGCCATATGGGTACCAAACATCAGCAGCGCCATCATAATGGTGCTGATCACCATGGCTTTGTGCAGGGACGGGCTGTCTTTATAAGACATACAACGTACCGCCGCGTGGGGCAGGCCAATAACCCCGAAACAGACCAGTACCCAGAAACTGAGCATAAACGGCTGGCCGAGGAAATGATCAGGGCCGTAAGGCGTCACCAAGGCCGGATCGATCTTATGCAGGTCTGAGACCAGCTCACCAATACTGCCACCAGCATGAACCACGCCAACTAACAGCAGCACAGTACCAATTAACATCATGATGCCCTGAATGGTGTCGGTCAGGACGACGGCACGAAATCCGCCGATGGTGGTATACAGACCGACGGTACAGGCAAACAGCATCAGACCCTGCTCATAAGGTAAACCGGTCACGGTTTGCAACAGGCGGGCACCGCCGACAAACTGCACCACCATAGTGCCGAAAAAAGCCAGCAGCAGGGAAAGCGAAGCAAGAATCACCACAGAACGACTTTTAAAACGGGCATACAGAATATCATTAAGCGTGAGGGCGTTATGTTTACGGGCTTCAATGGCAAATTTTTTACCCAGGACGCCCAGCGTCAACCAGGTTGCCGGCAACTGAATCATGGCCAGCAGTACCCAGCCGAGCCCCATTTTATACGCAGCGCCAGGGCCGCCAATAAAGCTGCTGGCACTGGCATAGGTCGCGGCTAGTGTCATCGCCAGCACGAAACCGCCCATGCTGCGGCTGCCGACGAAGTATTCGCTCAGGAAACTGCCTTGACGATAATGGCGGCGCGTAAAGAAAGCGACCGCAAAAACACCGATCAGATAAATGATCAGTGGGATGATAAGTTGACTATTCATTCGATTGGTCTGGTTTTACATCAAGAGGAATATCACGGTAAAACACTTTTACCATGACAGCACATAAACAGGTGAAGACGATTGGGCCTATCACACACGATAACAGGAACCAAAGCGGCATACCCCAGTAAAGTTCGGGCAGTGTGGTCTCCTCTGGCGGGGCGGAAAAACCATAAGCAGAAATGTACCACCAGATAAAGTAGCCGACAGCGAGCGCAATGGCTAATAATGCTTCTTTGTGCGCCTGGCGATCGTGATTGTTACTGTTGTCCATATTTTGTTTCTCACTCAGACAGCCATGTGAAAGCTGGCTATGGTATACAAATGTCCGCCTGAGCACAAAACTTTGCGCGTCTTTGGTGCAGGTTCAGGTCTCTGCGATCCTCATTCGTTGCATTTTATCTTTGTTCTATGAATCACTACACATTTACGGGTAACGATAGTAATGTTCGGGGCCTGTATGCTTGCTACTTATCCGGTAAAAATGAACATAGACTTTAATGGTTTTTTTCAGCGGTTTTTCGTTACTGATTCTGACTCCTTAACATTAATTTCAGGCAGTTATGATTTACGGCTGGTGGTGTTGTCGGTTTTTCTTGCCTCTATGGCGTCATTTTTTGCGTTAAGAATGGCGGCAACGGCACGGTATATCGTGGCAAGCAAGTATCGTCAAATCGCTTTATGTTCCGGTGCCTTCATCATGGCCGGCGGGATCTGGAGTATGCATTTTGTTGGCATGCTCGCGTTTGAGATGCGATACATGATGGAGTACGACTGGGTATTGACCGGTGTTTCCGTGCTTCCGGCAATTGTTGCCAGTTACATTGTATTGCGATCCTTAATTCAAAGACGCGATACTCTGAAATTAACCATACGTAACGCTTGTATCGTCGGCTCAGGTATCGGTGCGATGCACTACATCGGTATGGAAGCGATGGAAATGGATCTGACACTGCGCTATGACCCGTGGTGGTTCATATTATCTGTCGTGGTCGCAGTCGGTCTGGCATTTATCGCTCTGACGGCAAGACGCGTGTTGCGTCAGTACTTTCCGAGCTTAACCGAGCTTCGGCTCAAGCTGATTTGTGCTGCTATTATGGGCAGTGCTATCTCCGGCATGCATTACACCGGGATGTATGCCGCCAGGTTTATAGAAGTAACCCACACAGATGATTTGTTGATGGCACCACACCATCACAACACGCTGGCGCTGTTGGTGGCAGTATTTACCTTATTGATTTCTACGTTGGCAGTGAATGTCAGTGCCCAGTTGCGTTACCGCCATCTGTTATCGGAAAAAACGGCCGGTGAGGCGCGGTTACAAGCCATTCTGGAAACAGCGACCGACGGCGTGATCACCATTAAAGCCGACGGTGAAATTCTCGGACTTAACAGAGCCGCCAGTCACATCCTCGGCTGGAATGAATCAGAAGCTCTCGGCCAGAATGTGGCGATGTTCATGATCCCTGAGATGCAACAGCGCAATCAGGTTTATTTCGAACAGCATGGTGAGACCGGCCTGGCCAGCATGATAGGGGTGCAGCGTGAAGTCTATGCCCGTCATCGGTTTGGCGAACATATTCCGGTTCGTCTCGGGGTGGGGAAGGTCGAACTGGAAAATGAAACCTTGTTCGTGGGTTTTATGGAAGACATTACCGAACGTAAAGCGATGCAGGAAAAACTGCGCGAGAGTGAGGAGCGACTCAGTTCTCTGATGCAGAATATTCCTGGGGCCTCTTTCCGTCGCCTGCCGGATACTCAACTGACGCCAATCTTTCTTAGTGATGGCATCACTGATCTGTGTGGCTACAGCGCGGAAGTGATTTTGTCCGGCGAGATTAAATTTTCGGATCTGCTGCTACAGGAAGATTACCAAAAGCTCTGCCGGATGATGCACAACACCCCGGATGGACGTGACATCTACGAGATTGAATACCGCCTGACTAATATCGACCGTGAGACCGTGTGGGTGCTGGAAAATGGCATGATAGTCCGGGATGCGAAAAAGCGTGTGTTGTGGATCGATGGCGTTGTGGTTGATATTACCAGTCGCAAGCAGATGGAGTGTGAGTTAGTTGAAGCGAAACGTCATGCGGAAGATGCCGCAGAGATGAAAGCGGCGTTTCTGGCCAACATGAGTCATGAAATCCGCACCCCGATGAATGCCATCATTGGTTTCACGGATATTTTGTTAGAGTCAGAGATGACAGGTGAAAATCGCCGCCATTTGCAGACGATTTCCCAAGCTTCGCGCTCTTTGTTGCATCTGTTAAACGACATTCTCGACAGTGCCAAGCTGGAAAAACATAAACTGGAAATCGAGACGGTTCCGTTCCGGTTATCTCCATGTGTTGATACCGTTATTTCGACACTGTGGCTCAATGCCAAAAGCAAAGGCATTGAACTGGAACTGGATATGTCTGCTGAGTTGCCAGAAGAGGTTCAGGGAGCGGAAGATCGCATTCGTCAGGTGCTGATGAATCTGGTTGGTAACGGGATAAAGTTCACCGAGCAGGGACGGGTCAGTCTGGTGGTTGAGCCCGTCAGTAAACGCCCGGACTGGGTGCGATTTAACGTGATTGATACGGGTATCGGGATTGCGCCGGATCGTTTACAGGCCATCTTTGATCCTTTCACTCAGGCGGATGCGTCGATGAGCCGTCGTTTTGGCGGTACCGGTCTTGGAACTTCCATTTCCAAGCAGTTGGTCGAACTGATGGGCGGAACGATTTCTGTCACCAGTACGCCGGGGCAGGGCAGCTGTTTCAGTGTTGAATTACCTCTGCCTCCTGGCAAAATAGCCGAGAATACCCGCCAGTCAAAAGTTGTGGCTCTGCCGCCGAAGCGAATACTGGTTTGTGATGATATTGAACAAAATATCAATCTATTGCGTATACTGCTCGAACGTCAGGGACACACGGTATTCACCGCGCAAGATGGCTGCGAAGCCGTAATTCAGTGTCAGGAAACGCGCCCTGATGTGGTGCTGATGGATATTCAGATGCCAAACCTGGACGGTCTGGAAGCCAGCCGCACGATTCGGGCAAATGAGCGGGCAACGGGCAGCGACTATGTACCGATTATTGCGTTAACCGCGAGTGTGTTGCTGGAAGATCGTATCGAAGCCAAAGAAGCGGGCATGGACGGCTTTGCCAACAAGCCGGTTGATTTCGCCCTGCTGACTCAGGAAATGGCGCGGGTGCTCAATCTGGGCGCAGGAGAGCTGCAAGCTGCGCAGAAAAGAGAACCCTCAGTTTCGAGCCCGTCAGAGTTTCAGATGCTCAATATGAGTAAGGCACTGAAGATTTGGGGCGATGAGGCGCTATACTGTCACGAGTTGCATGCATTAGTACGTAAGTATGCTGATATGGTGCAGGACCTCACTGCTCTGCTCTCGGCAGGCAAATGGCGTGACTTGGGTGAAAAGGCCCATGCCCTGAAGGGATTAAGTGGCAATTTGGCGCTGCTGCCTTTGTTTCATGCTTTTACCCAGCTGGAAAAGGCAGCCGACCAGCATCAGCCGGTGCAGTGCAAACAAGCGATTGAAGAGATTGCCAAGGGCTGGCTGACTTTACAACAGGATGTTGATCAGCTTGCTATTCCGGTGGCAGATAATCTGCAAAGTGAAGGCGTGGCAGCGATCGAAGATCATCACGCCATCATCACGATTTTGCATGAATGGCTGCAGGCCACACAACTCGGTGAACTCAGAGACGATTTAGCAGCGCAGCTGCAACGCTCTTCACCTCACACCATCAAGAAGCAGATCGTTGATGCGATGAGTGCGATTGATGAATTTGATTTTAAATCAGCGGCCAGCTCGTTGGAGTCGGCTATTGATACACTTCAGTAGAAGGAAATAGTATGTCTTTGCTTGCTAAACAGCAGCCGAGAATTCTGATTGTCGATGATGAACCCGCCAACCTGAAAGTGATGCGTCAGATTCTGCAGGAAGAATATCGCCTCTCCTTTGCCCGCAGCGGTAAAGATGCTCTGGCACTGTTAGAGCAGGAGCCGGCAGACTTGATTCTGCTTGATATTATGATGCCGCAAATGACCGGGTTTGAGGTGTGTGAATGGTTAAAATCACAGCCGGAAACTGCGCATATTCCGGTGATCTTCGTTACTGCGCTGCGTGACAGCATTGATGAGGAAAATGGCTTTGCACTGGGCGGGGTTGATTACATTGTCAAACCTGTCGTTCCGGCGATTGTGCGTGCCAGGGTCAAAACGCATCTGTCGCTGGTGAAAATTGATAGGTTGCGTGAAACGCAGATCGATTTGATTCAGCGTCTCGGCCGCGCGGCAGAATACAAAGATAATGAAACCGGCATGCATGTGCAGCGCATGAGTCATTACACCAAGTTGCTGGCGATGGCGGCCGGCATGGATGAAGAGCAAGCGGATGAGCTGAGAATGGCGGCGACTATGCATGACATCGGCAAAATTGCCATTCCGGATAATATCCTGCTTAAGCCGGGCAAGCTGGATCCGGAAGAGTTTACCCATATGAAACGGCATGCTGAAATTGGGGCCAGTATTCTGGATCAGCCGCGTTCTTCGCTGGTGGCACTGGCGCGCACTATCGCGATTACCCATCACGAGAAGTGGGATGGCAGCGGTTACCCGAACGGTTTAGCCGGAGAAGAGATTCCGATTGAAGGGCGTCTGGCTGCCGTCGCTGATGTGTTTGACGCCTTGACCAGTGAGCGGCCATACAAAAAGGCCTGGAGTGTGGAAGAAGCGGTCGACTTTTTACAGTCTCAGGCGGGTAAGCACTTCGACCCGGTTTTGGTGCCGATGTTTGTCGACTTACTACCCCAGGTACTGACTATCAAAGAGCGTTTCAAAGAGAGTGACGCCCAGGCATATTACCAGTCGATGTAACCCTTACTCTTTAGTCACATGATGAAACAAAGCGGTTGATTCCCAACCGCTTTGTTTTTTAATGCCGTTTACTTTGCATACTGATAACGCTGATACAGCGCTTACTCGGCATAGTGTCTGTTAACACGGGGCGTCAGCTTAATCGTCAGCTCATAAGGAATCGTGCCGACATGACGTGCGACGATTTCTATCGGCAGGTTGGCGCCCCACATCTCGACCACATCGCCCACCTTATCCTTAGCCTCCGGCCCGAGATCAACGGTAATCATATCCATCGACACCCTGCCGGCGATAGGCACCTGGCGGCCGTTAACGAACACCGGCGTGCCGTTTGGTGCGTTGCGAGGATAGCCGTCACCATAGCCCATGGCGATCACCGCGATTTTAGTATCACGCTCTGACTGCCAGGTTTCGCCATAACCAACCGGCTGCTGCGCTTTGTGGTCACGTACGGCAATGATGCGGGTATTGAGTGTCATCACCGGTTTCAGGTCGTGGTCAGCGCCGGTATGGTCAGCGCTCGGAGAAATGCCATACAGGGCGATACCTGCACGAGCGACATCCAATTTTGATTGTGGCCAAAACAGAATACCGGCTGAATTGGCTATCGTTTTCGGGCCTGGATATGGTTTGGTCGCGTCAATAAAACATTGTAGCTGACGTGATGTTGTCGGTTGCTCAACTTCATCGGCGCGGCAGAAGTGGCTGATGAATCCCAGTTGTGATTTCAGCTTACCGGTGCGCTCAATACGCTTTACAAAATCAGAGACTTCATAAGGCTGCACGCCAAGGCGGTGCATGCCACTGTCGACTTTGAGCCATACATTCACCGGATTAGCCAGTTCACTGTTTTCCAGGTCATGCACTTGCTCTGCACAATGGATGGTGGTGTCGAGCTGCATTTGCGCAGCACGTTGTAAATCCTCGGCGCAAAAGCAACCTTCTAACAGTAAAATAGGCTGTTCAATCCCGCCATTACGCAACTCTTCAGCCTCTTCCAGGCGAGAGACGGCAAACAGGTCAGCAAAGGGCAGTGCTTGTGCCAGCTTCACGGCGCCATGTCCGTATGCGTCACCTTTAATCACAGCGATCACTTTCTGATCCCCGCTCAGTGCTTTGAGGTGGCGGTAGTTATGTTGAAGAGCGTTCAAATCTATTTTAGCTTGGGCGGTAATCATTTTGCTTCCTGCTTTGATAAAACCATACAAGGTGGAGCTGTCTGACTCAGGAGCTGACTCACTTAACAACTGACGAACTTAAGTGAGGGATGCTCCCAGATGGTCGCTATTATGTAGCAAAAATATTGCCGTTGTTAGTCTTTTGTAGTGAAAAGAACTGTGATAATGGTCAATATGTAATGATAGTAACTGAAAATATCAAGTATATTAGAATATAGATTTGCCCGCTTTGTCTTGATTTATATAAAAAACTGGCTATTACGTTTAAAAAAGTGATTTGTAAAACAGACTGTTTAGCTGGTGGCTGGAATCGTCCGGCTAACGTGATGGAACTTTTTTGCTTATGCTTCACCATCTTGGTGCTTATGCACCATTATCACCACTAAATGTAGTCAAAACTCGATGTTAAATCGGGGTCATAATGATATCTGTGCTTGTCCCACACCTGACTATTAAAATTCTGCTTGTTTATTGCTCAGGATAAACAACTGGTTTTTATTTTATTGGTGAATTTATATAACGTCGATAAAGGCCGATTTGGTTGCCGGTTATACTGAAAAGTGTTCTGCAACAAACATAAATACTATCTGAGTACAGTTTGGCAGAGTTTTCTCAATTGAGTCCAGGTTCTGGCTATCGCTTCCACCTGCATAATGAAATTGATCAAAATCAACAGGCTAAACTAATAAATCACTGGTTTGATTTATTGGTCACGAATTTTGCACTGCTCTTTCTATAACGTGTGAATTGTAACGCTAATGATTATGTCGAAATGGAGCATTTTAAATGGAATTAAAACAACCTTACTTGCTGTTTTTAGGTGATGCAGCTGATGCGCTGGCCGCAAAAGTGGCTCAGGGAATTAAGACCTGGCGTCCGGAACACTGTCTCGGGCAATTGCGCCTGCCTGAGTGTCAGGCCGACGTCGGTTTGCAAGAATTGAGCGTATCGGCCGCCGCCCGTGCCGGAGCGAAAACACTGGTGATTGGTGTCGCCAACCGGGGTGGGGTGATTTCTCCGGCCTGGATTGAAGTACTGCTTGAAGCACTTGAGCAGGGCATGGACATCGCGGCGGGCCTGCACAATAAACTGACGGACATTCCCGAATTGGTTGCGATGGCACAAAAGCACGGGCGAAATCTGTTTGATGTGCGTTATCCGACCCAAAGTTACCCGGTGGCCAATGGTAAAAAGCGCAGCGGTCAACGTCTGTTGACGGTCGGTACAGATTGTTCGGTCGGCAAAATGTATACCTCATTAGCCATCGAGAAAGAGATGGCAGGGCGGGGAATGAATGTTGATTTTCGCGCCACTGGCCAGACCGGTATTCTGATCACCGGAGCAGGTGTCAGCGCAGATTGCGTGGTGTCTGATTTTATTGCCGGCGCGATAGAAACGATTTGCCCTGATAACAGTGCGGAGCACTGGGACATTGTTGAAGGGCAGGGCTCGCTGTTTCACGCCTCATTTGCCGGCGTGACGACGGGATTGATCCACGGCGCGCAACCGGATGCTTTAGTCCTGTGTCACGAACCGACCCGTCAGCACATGCGTGGATTGCCCGATTACGCTTTGCCGGACCTGGCGACCTGTATCGAAGCGAATCTGAGTACGGCGCGTCTCACCAACCCCGCGGTGCAGATGATCGGCGTGTCTGTGAATACATCGGCATTGAGTGAAGCGGAGGCGATGGCTTACATGGATAAGGTAGAAAGTGATTTAGGGCTGCCGGTGGTGGATCCGTTCCGTCAGGGGGTGGCTCGTCTGGTTGATCGCCTGCTGGAGCGTGTATGAAGGTCACGATAGAACGCAAAAGCTGGCCGATTCGTGGTCACTTTACCATTTCACGGGGCAGTAAAACGCAAGCCGATACGGTATTAGTCAGCCTTGAGCATGAAGGTGCGATTGGGCGTGGTGAATGTGTCCCTTATCTCCGTTATGGCGAGTCACTGCAGAGTGTCGAGGCGCAGATTGAAGCGCTGATCCCTGCCTTTAATGCAGGACTAAGCCGAGAAGAACTGCAGACATTATTACCGGCTGGCGCCGCCCGCAACGCCCTGGACTGTGCCTTGTGGGATTTGAACTGTAAACGAAACCAGGAGTCGATTTGGACGCAGACAGGCATCGTCCCGCATCCGTTGCTGACGGCGTACACCTTGTCTCTCGATACGCCGGAAAAGATGCAGCAAGCGGCGATAAGCAATGCCGCGCGGCCGCTGCTGAAGCTTAAACTGGGTGGCGCAGCAGATTTAGCCCGGGTGCAGGCGGTAAGACGCGGCGCACCGGCAGCCCAAATCATACTGGACGCCAACGAAGCCTGGAGTGTGAGTGATTATCAGCGACTGATCCCTGAACTGGTGAACCTGGATGTCACGATGATAGAGCAGCCGTTTGCTGCCGGTGAGGATGACGTGCTGGCCAAACTAGAGCGGCCGATCCCGATTTGCGCTGATGAGTCCTGCCATGACCGGCACAGTCTGGAACGATTAGTCGGGCGGTATGACATGATCAATATAAAGACCGATAAAACCGGTGGTCTGACCGAGGCGCTGCTGCTTAAACAGCAGGCTGAGCAGGCCGGTTTGGCCGTTATGGTCGGTTGCATGTTGTCATCTTCGCTCAGCATGGCGCCTGCCTTTGTCGTCGCACAAGGCGCACAGGTGGTCGACTTAGATGGTCCACTGTTACTCAGTGAGGATATTGAGCACGGATTTGAATTCAGCCAGCAGCAGATGTTGCCATTTTCACCGCAGCTGTGGGGATAACTGGGAGGAATAATGATGGAACGAACGGTTTATGTGAATGGTAAGTATCTGCCGGAATCGCAGGCGAGTGTGTCAGTTTTCGACCGTGGGTTTTTGTTTGCAGACGCAGTGTATGAAGTGACAGCAGTGCTCGATGGTAAATTGATTGACCAGGCAGGGCATCTGGCGCGCCTTAAACGCTCCGCCACTGAGCTGGGCATGGTGTTACCCTGTTCTGAGCAGGAGTTGATTCAGATTCATCATCAGTTGATTGAAAAAAATCAGCTGGTGGAAGGCGGCATTTATCTGCAACTGACCCGGGGCAATGAGGGTGACCGTGATTTCAGCTTCAGTGACGGCATTAAGCCGACCTTGGTCTTGTTTACCCAGGCGCGCAATTTGATTGAGAATGACACGGCCCAACAGGGCATTAAAGTGATTTCGGTGGAGGATATCCGCTGGCGCCGCCGCGATATTAAAACCACCTGCTTGCTGCCCGCTTGTCTGGCGAAACATATTGCCCATCAGGCGGGCGCCGATGATGTCTGGATGCTTGAAAATGGTGTTGTGACCGAAGGTGGCTCCAGCAATGCTTATATTGTTGACCAGCAGGGACGAGTCATTACCCGGCCGCTCAGTCAGGATATTTTGCATGGTATTACCCGCGCATCACTGCTGCAAATGGCGCAGGATCTGGATATTACAATTATCGAGCGGCCGTTTACTTTGCAGGAAGCCTATGCGGCACAAGAAGCCTTTATCAGTTCGGCCACCGCGTTTGTCTGGCCGGTTATCGCCATTGACGAACACAGAATTGGTGGTGGCCAGCCTGGGCCAGTTGCGCGTAAGTTACGTGAAATCTATATCGAGATTGCACGTTCGCGAGCCATTTAGAAGTTGCGATATAACGTCATCTGAACTGAGGGTTTGTGGCGACAGTGCGGATTTGTAGCGACGATGAAAGGCAAAAAGCCGCTCCACTGAGCGGCTTTGTTGTCTTCTCTGCACCCTGACTATAGCGGGGTGCGATTGGCTAACTACAGGCTTGAACGTTATTGAATCAGGCCGGCGCCGTCAGACCAGCAGATGGTGGATGCCATGGATCGACAGCTCAGACTGCACTTTGGCGTCCAACTGCTGATCGGACACCAGCATATCCAGGTCATTGAGCTCACACACTTTAAACAGTGAGTATTTGCCGTACTTACTGCTGTCGGCAATCATGACTTTCTTATTTGCATTGGCTATCAGGTCATGCTTTAGAATGGTTTTTTCTTCTGTCGGTGTGGTAATACCGCGCTCAAGGCTCCAGGAGTTGCAGGTCACAAACGCAATATCCGGGTTAATGGAGCGTAATAATGAGCGGCAATGCTCACCGACGGTCGATTGGCTGCTGTTGTCCACTTTACCACCGGCAACGATCACTTCTATCTGGGTATATTGCGACAAAAACAGCGCAATATGCAGATCGACCGTGATCACTCGCAGCGGCATATCAATAAAGTGGCGTGCCAGCGCCATCGATGTCGTACCGGCATCGAGTACCACTGAATCACCCGGTTTCACCAGCGAAGCGGCGGCTTCTGCGATAAGATTTTTCTCACGCGTATGCTGCACCATCTTTTCATTGGTGGTCGGCTGAGCGGCGATAAAGCGGTTGAGGGAGACACCACCGTGAGTGCGGGTGATGACGCCCTGATCGTCCAATTTAATGAGATCCCGGCGGATGGTTGCCGGTGATACATTGACAACCTTAACCAGATCCTCAACCGTGGCCAGATTATGCGCGGTTAAGTATTCGACAATTTTTTCTACTCGATGCTGATTTTTCATATATTGCTTAGTTTAACGGCCAGTTCAACTGACGTAATCATACTCTCTGGATTCGCTTTGCCAGTCCATGCAATATCAAATGCAGTTCCGTGGTCGGCAGATGTTCTGAAGAATGGTAATCCAGCCGTAATGTTAACGCCATCATAAAATCCCATTAGTTTCAATGGAATGTGCCCCTGGTCATGATACATGGCAACCACGATATCATACTGACCTTGTTTTGCTTGCAGGAAAACCGTATCCGGCGGGCAAGGGCCGTAAACATCGACACCTTTTTCTTTCATCTGCGCGATAACCGGATTGAGGATATTGATCTCTTCTTTACCGAACAAACCATTTTCACCAGCGTGCGGGTTAACCCCGGCCACGGCGATACGTGGTTGTTCAAAACCGGCTTTCTTCATGAAAGCGTCGGCAATGTCAATCACGGTTGCTACACGTTCTTGCCCCAGTTTTTGCAGGAAATCCAGCAGCGCGATGTGGGTCGTCACGTGGATCACTTTCAGTGTATCTGTGTACAGCACCATGGCGTAGTCTTTGGTGTCGGTCAGATGAGCCAGCAGCTCAGTATGTCCCGGATAGTGGTGACCGGCTAAGTGCAGCGCTTCTTTGTTCAATGGTGCAGTCGCAATGGCCGCGATCTCTTCGTTCATCGCCAGCTCAGTTGCCTTCTTGATACAGCGGTACGCCAAATCACCGGCTTGTGCCTGCACTTTACCAAATTCAAAGCTGGACAGATCTTCAAGCGGAATATCAATCACATTCACAATATCCGGGTTGAAAACGGCGTCTTCGATACGTTCGATAACGTGAATATCTGCCGAAGGTGCCAGACCTTTTTCCTGCACCATACGCAGGATTTCCGCGCTGCCAATCACGACACAATGACGGCCGCTCAGTGACGGCTCAGCCAGTGATTTTAGAATGATTTCCGGGCCAATCCCTGCCGGATCACCCATAGTAATACCAATGATACCGTTCATTATGCTTCCTCTTGTTCCAAAATAGTTATGATTTGATCAAAGCTGCTGTCCACACCAAAGCCCCCAGCTTTGGTAAATAGGGGAATACTGGCGTGCTTGTAAGGCAGTATTCCCCACGGGATACATTGCGCACTCAACCCTTTAAGGTTGAATTGGCCGATTTTGAGTTGGTGGCACACCGCCAGTGCGATATCGCCACCACATAGTAATAGAGCGCCGGGAGTGCATTGCTTGAGCACTTCCTGAGTGGTTTGAGCGAGAAACAGCTTCACCCGGTTACCTAGTTCGAGTCGGGATATCGTCAACTGCGTGCAAATCGCCTCGATGTCGTGGCGTTGATCATCGCTCTGGCAGGTGCGGATAAAGCAGTGGCGCCCGGTCTGATGAGCTTGCGCTATGGCCGCAACCAGGCTGTGCAGATAATCCTGATTTTCAGCGAACAGGGCGGTTTTGACATCGACGTCAATCACTTGTGCTTTGTGATGATTCTGCAGGTATTGCACCTGCGACAGAGTCATGCTGCTCATTGAACCGATGACACCCAGTAATGGCTGGTGGTTATACAGCTTAGGCTGCGGCGGACAACGTTGTGCATCAGTCGGTAGCAAGGCTTGGGTCATTTCACCGGTGGTTACAATCACGCATGACGCGCTCAATTGATTGGCCGCCTGATAAATTTCAATCATATCTTGCGCGGTTTGTGCATCGCACACGATGACTTTAGTGCCGAGATTGGCATGTGCCTGCAAGGTGTCCGCCAGAGCGGGTGTACGGATCTGGTCGAGAAAAAGCTCACTGACCGCCAGATGGCTCTGACTTTCGATCAGGGTTTTGATACGGGCTGAAGTCACGGGTGACTTAGGATCCGAGGCAAACTCGGTGTCAGTCAAGAGCTGGTCATGAACGAAACACTCACCGCCCAGCGTTTTACGCCCGGCGTGCGGGGCGCACATCACCATGATGGCAACGGAATAGCAGGATTCGACCCAAGGCGTGATTTCAGCGCCGACGTTACCACGCAATGTGGAATCAATTTTCTTAAGCAGGATTTTTTGCTGAGTCAGTTCAGGGTAGCGCTGCATCAGCTGACGCATTTTATCGTCAGCTTGAGCGGCACTGTCATCGCGGCTGTCCGTACAAATGATGGTTGCCTGGTTTGAAGTGACATCACTGCTGTATGCACTATTTAATAGTACCGATACATCGATACCGTGTGCGGCTAAACCGACACCGACATCATTCGCGCCGGTGAAATCATCGGCGATGATGAATTTTGGTAGCGTTAATTGATCCTGCTTGAGCATTGCTGTGTTAATCCTGTAACTCGTTTGAAATCATATTAATCAAAAAATACGCAATAACAAAGTTATTTTTGATTAAATTTATTCATTTTGATTATTTGAGAGCGTGATCAAGCATTTTTTATTTAATTGTCGTTATGATAGTGAGCGAGATTAAGCAAATGATTAAAAAGAATCATCATTTAAAGGAAGACAGCTAATGAACATTTTCACCACTGTGTTGAGCGGAAACATAGATCAACTCGCTGCCATTACTGCCAAACACGAGCATATCTTGCTGGCGACGGATCAGAACGTCAGCTCGCTTGATCAGGTTCAGGCGCTGATCAACCAGTTGCAACAGGATTGTGCTCAGTTAACTGTGATTGACAACCTGCCAGCGGAGCCTCGTGATGAGGACGTACAAAATTTGATTGCACAACTGCCACAATCTATCAGCCTGGTTGTGGGCGTGGGTGGCGGTAGTGTACTGGATGTGAGTAAGCTGATCGCTGTGCTTGGCGTAGAGGCGGATAACGCGCAGCGCACTGAGAAGTTCCAGCAACTGCTGGCTGGCGAAACGCCGGCGCAGCGTACTGAGCTGCTGTTGATCCCAACCACAGCCGGTACCGGCGCTGAAGCAACACCAAATGCAATTGTGGCGATTCCAAGCCGCGCGACCAAAGTTGGCATTATTTCTCCGGTTATGCTGCCGGATTACGTGCTGCTGGCACCTGAGCTGACCACGTCAATGCCCGCCCATATTACCGCTTCGACTTCTATTGATGCTCTGTGTCACCTGATCGAGTGTTTCACTGCCTGTATTTCTAATCCGGTCGGTGATAACTACGCCATGATCGGTATGCAAAAATTCTTCGCCAATATCGATAAAGTGATGACAGCGCCGCAGGATATGCAGGTTCGTCTGAATCTGCTGTGGGCGTCTTATTATGGCGGTGCATCGATTTCTCATTCTGGTACTCACCTGGTGCATGCCCTGTCTTATCCTCTGGGTGGTAAGTACCGCATTCCGCATGGTCTGGCCAACTCTCTGCTGCTGCTTCCGGTGATGAAATTTATCTGTGAACCTTGTCAAGAGAAGCTGGCACAAGTCTATGATCTGCTGCCTCAATCCGATAAATCTCTTCCTTCTTTAGACAAAGCTCATGCCTTAGTTGACTACCTCGAAAGCCTGGTAGTGGAACTTGGGCTGCCTACCAAACTGAATGCCATCGGGATTGATGCCTCTCAGTTGCCTGAGCTGGCCGCCAACGCAATGGAAGTGAAGCGTCTGATTAACCATTCTCCTGTTGCGGTAACCGAACAGGATGTTCTGAACATGTATCAAAGTATCTGCGAATAAGGAAATAGTATGACTGAGGTGATGAAGGGGCCGTATGTTGCGGTTGTGACACCGTTTAACCAAGACGGTACGTTGAATGAAGCCGAACTGCGTAACCAGGTTGAGCGTCAGATTTCATTCGGCAACAACATTTTTTGTAACGGTACCAATGGTGAATTCTTTGTTCTGAGCGATCAAGAAAAGCGCCGCGTGACTGAAATCTGTGTTGAACAAGCGGCTGGCCGTGTTGATGTGGTCACCCACATTGGTGAACTGACGCTGCAAAGCACCATCGAACATGGGCTGGCAGTACAGGACTCGGGTGTGAAAGCGGTATCCGTTATTACTCCTTGGTTTAGTGCGCTGCGTGAGCAGGAATTGGTTGAGTACTTCACCACGGTGGCCGATAGCCTGGATATTCCGGTGTATCTCTACAATATTCCGGCGCGTACCGGCAATACCATCACGCCTCAGGTCGCAGCAACTTTGGCGTCTCACCCGAATATTTACGGCATTAAAGACAGCGCCGGCAGTTACGAAAGCTTGCAAGGGTTTCTGCAAGTTGCTGCTAGACATGAACAATTTGATGTACTTACTGGTCCGGATTCACTGATTCTGACCGGTTATCAGGAAGGCGCGATTGGCTGTGTATCAGGCATTGCCAATATTGTACCTGACTTGGTGAATCAGATTTACCAGGCCTTTAAAGGGAATGACGTTGAACAAGCTCAGGCTGCGCAGGAGGTGATTAATTATCTGAGAAGTCATTTGTACCCAATCGCATTTGCTCCGGCAGTGGTTAAACAGACCCTGAATCTGCTGGGTGAAAATGTCGGGCCAAGCCGCTATCCCGTAAGGTTTAGTCAAACGGATATTGAACAAATACAAGATATTATTAAACAAAAATTACAATAATAATCAAGTAAAACAAAAGGATACCCTACAATGATGAAGCAAAAATTCAAAACTGCCGTAAAAGTTCTGACTCTGTCGACATTGCTGGCTAGCGGCTTTGTTCAGGCGGAAACCTCGTCCATTATTTCTCAGCCTCCGGGTAACGGCTGGTACACCTATGGCACAACCTTTTCACAGCTGATTCCGAAAGCTACCAGCGACGAGTACAAGATTAAACTGATCCCCCGCGGCGGCGGTATGACTAACCCGGTGGTGGTTAACCAGGGGAAAGCGGACTTCGGTTTCACCACTTCAAACGCGACTGTTTGGGCGCGTGATGGCCTGACCGATATTTATAAAGGCAAAAAGAACGAGAATCTGCGTATGGTGCTGGATAATGTGCAGCAAGCGTACACCATCACTATCGCGCGTAAAGCGTGGGTAGAGCAGACCGGCAATGACACCATGGACAAGGTGATCAAAGCAGACAACGTGCGTATTGCGATGAAACCGACCGGCTCTCAGGTGCCGATTATTGCTGATTACATTTTCAAAGCGCTGGGCTCTGATATTGAAACGCTGAAAGAGCAGGGCAAAGTGGTACAGATGGGTAGCGGTCAGGCTGCGCAGATGCTGCGTGATAACGCGATTGACGTTTACATCGATAACGTACCTGCGATGCACCCGAACCTGACTGAAATGACGCTGACTAACGATGTGGTTTACATTCCTTACGGCGATAACGTGCTGAAAGATTTGGCTAAAGTTGGCCTGCCGACGGGCACTATGCCAGCAGGGACTTACGACGGCCAAACCGAAGACTACATCACACCTGTCAGTGCGACTGTGTTTGTGACCAATGCCAATGTTGACGAAGATACTGTTTACAACGTGACGAAAGCGCTGATCAGCAGCCAGAAAGAGATCAAAGAGACTCACTCTCCGCTGAAGTTCTGGCATCCGGAAGAAATTGGTAACCACGAAGCGCTCGTAACACTGCATCCAGGTGCGGCGAAATACTACCGCGAGCAAGGCTGGCTTAAATAAGTTCGGCGTTTAGTGCACAGTATTTAAGGTGTCATTATGAAATATAATCATTTAATGAACACAGTGAAGGCTATTCTTGCAATAGCCTATATTCTGTTCCTTTTGAATCAGTTCTTTGTTCCGGTATCGCCGTTAACCGCGGCGACCATCCATGTGTTTATGGCGACGGCACTGGTTATTAGTTTTCAGCCAATTGAGTTTAAAAATAAGCAGTTAGCTTATCTGGGACGCTTCATCGATTTGGTGTGCATCGCGGTGACATTGTCAGTGGTTTACCACTACTACACTTCAATTCCACGTCTGGAATCGCGCCTGGAAATGATTGATGACGTACTGTTTTCTGACAAGTACGCCTTCATCGCCGGTGGTCTGATGCTGTTCGAAGCGGTGCGTCGTTCAGTCGGCTTCTCACTGCTGTCTGTGGTGATCATCTTTACTCTGTACGGTTTCCTTGGCCCTTACTTCCCGGGATGGACGGCGTTTGAAGGCTTCACGCTCGATACGATGGCTGAACTTATCAGCATGCAGGCGGACGGTCTGTTTGGTATCACAGCCAGCACTGCGATTAACTTTGTATTTTTCTTCGTCATGTTTGGTTGTGTGTTTACCATGACTGGCGGCGGCAGCGTGTTTATTGATCTGGCGATGATGGCCACAGCTCCGCTGAAAGGTGGTGCTGCGAAAATGTCGCTACTGGGCTCGGCCCTGTTTGGGATGGTGAGTGGTTCTGCAGTAGCGAACACCACGTCAACCGGTGTACTGACTATTCCAATCATGAAACGCTCCGGTTACAGCAAAGAGCAGGCTGCGGCAACGGAAGCGATTGCTTCAACCGGCGGACAGCTGATGCCACCAATCATGGGCATTGCTGCATTCGTTATGGCGGACATGCTGGGTATTCCTTATACCGATATTGCCGCAGCGGGGATTATTCCGGCGGCTGCGTTCTACTTCGCACTGTTTGTGATTATCGACCTGCGTGCCCGTAAAACCGGTGTGGGTAATATCTCTAAGCAAGACCTGAAATTTGAGCCAATTCGTCCGCGTCTGCACCTGCTGATTTCACCTATCTTCCTGGTGATTGCACTGATTGCCGGTTACTCAGCGCCATATGCCGCGTTTGTCGGTTCGGTGGTTGCTCTGGTTGCGCCACTGCTGCGAAAGAACACACGTTACAGCTATAAGATCCTGTTCCCTATGGTGATGGATACTGCCAAACAGATGGCGTGGGTCTCTGTCCCGCTGGCCTCGGTTGGTATCATCATGGTGCTGGCGACTCAGTCAAACCTGGCGTTTAAGTTTGTTGAGATTCTCAGTGCGGTAGGCAGTGACAACCTCTATCTGTCGCTGGTGATGGTGATCCTGGGTTGTATCATCATGGGGATGGGCTTGCCGACGGTTGCGGCTTATATCATAGGTTCAATCATCTTTGCTCCGGCCATGATTGATATGGGTGTTGATCGCCTGGCAGCTAACATGTTCATCATGTACTACTGCGTGCTGTCCATGGTGACACCACCGGTTGCATTGTGTGCATACGCGGCGTCTGCCATTGGCCAGAGTGATTCATCCAAGACCGGCTTTATCGCGTTCTCTTATGCGCTGGTTATCTTCCTGGTGCCATTCAGCTTCATCACTGACCCTGTGGTGTTATGGCAAGGCGCCTGGTATCTGATCCTGATTGCGTTCTTTGGCATGTTGGTGGCGACTTTCTGCTGGGCAGTCTTTCTGCAGGGCTGGTTTAAGAAAGATCTGAATATCGTCGAACGCCTGCTGTTCCTGATCGCCAGTATTGGCATCGTATTGGACAAATCGTCTTCGCCGATGTGGTTTGCCTTCCTGGGGCTGGCGTTAGCTTTGGTCATCTGGTGCTGGAAAAGTTCGGGCCGATGCATAATCAGCAACGCAAAAACAGCATAACGCATGAATAAGCCGGCCTCCTGGTGACCGGGAGGCCGGAATAAGAACGAAATGGAGTCTTTAATGAGTCAACAAACTGTTACGGTGGAAAAAACAGGAATTCTTTCTGCTGATCAAACTGTGCCTGAATTTACCACGGCGATGCTGCCATCGGATTATCCGCAAAATCACGCTGCTAATCTGCTGTGTCTGCCTAATGGCGATACGCTTTGTACTTGGTTTGCCGGCACGCAAGAAGGGGTTTCTGACATCTCTATCCTCTGCTCGCGTTTGCGCAGTGGCAGTCAGCAGTGGGAACCTGCGCTGAAACTGTCCGATGACCCAAGCCGCTCTGAACAAAACCCGGTCCTGTTTCTGGACCCGGATAACACGTTGTGGCTGATCTGGACCGCGCAATTGGCCGGTAATCAGGATACGGCTATCGTCCGTTTCCGTCAGTCGCCAGATTTGGGCGAAACTTGGAATGATATCCAAACCCTGATCGATGAACCGGGCACCTTTATTCGTCAGCCGGTGGTGGTTCTGCCAAGCGGACGCTGGTTATTGCCGGTGTTCTACTGCACGGTCAGGCCGGGTGAGAAGTGGGTCGGTAACTACGACACCAGCGGGGTGCGTATTTCTGATGATAAAGGTCAGACGTGGCGTAATGTTGCAGTGCCGGATAGCCTGGGTTGTGTCCATATGTGTATCACACCGCTGCAGGATGGTCGCCTGCTGGCGCTATACCGCAGCCGCTGGGCAGACAATATCTATAAGAGTATTTCTCAAGATGACGGCGAAACCTGGTCTAGCCCGGTCGCGACCTCGCTGCCTAACAACAACTCTTCGATTCAGGTGACGACGCTGCAAAACGGTAACTTGGCGCTGGTGTTCAACAACATGAGCGCGGCCGGTGCAACCGAGCGTCGCAGTTCTTTGTACGATGAAATCGAAGATGACAGCGGCGCGAAAGAGCCGGAAATCGTAGAAGGCCGCTCTGCATTCTGGGGCGCACCACGCGCACCAATGTGTCTGGCGATTTCTGAAGATAACGGTGAAACCTGGCCGACCATCATTAATCTGGATGAAGGTGACGGGTATTGTATGACCAATAACTCGCAGGAAAAACGCAACCGTGAGTTCTCTTACCCGACGGTGACTCAAAGCCGCGATGGCGATATCCATGTCGCTTATACCTATTTCCGTCAGGCGATTAAATACGTGCGGTGCCAGCTGTAATCCTGACTGTTTTTTGCTGCCACTTTTAAGTGGCAGCCTTGTTTTAAAAGGGTGATAACTATGATTAGTGGCCATCTTAACCAACTGAACCGTGTCGGTCTGCCTGCGGCGTTTATGTCTGTGCTCAGCCGCCCTGAATGTAGTCTGGAAAGGTTGCAACAAGCGGCTGACGGGCGACTGCCTGTTGAAGCTACAGACTGGTTTTGTCATATCGGTGACGCGCAGCTGCAAAGTCGAGAACTGCGTCATACCGAATTTCATCAGCAGTTCGCTGATATCCAGCTGGTGCTGAGCGGTGAGGAAACGATTTACTTTGATTCGGCCTATACTCAAGCCGTCGAAGCGGATGAAAAGAAACCCGATCTGTTTATCGTCAAAGCGCCGCAACTGCGCCAGCAAATCCATCTCGCTGCCGGTGACTTTGCGGTGTTTATGCCGGGAGAGCCGCACCAGGCACTTTGTTCCGCTTCAGGTCGTGGCGTGGTACGAAAAGCGGTATTTAAAGTGCCACTGAGTATGCTGGAGGGGTTATGATCCAACCACATGCTATTGTAACCGGAGCCAGTTCAGGGATTGGCTTTGCCATCGCGCAAACCTTGCTGGATAAAGGCTGGCAAGTTACCGGGTTGAGTCGCAGCAGACCGGATATTCAACACCCTGACTTTACTGCGTTGAGTGTCGACCTTATGGATAGTGCTCAGGTTCGGCAATGCGCCGAACAGTTTGCCCAAGTGGATGCTTTTATTCACGCGGCGGGCAAAATGGCCTCGGCTCCGTTAGGTGAACTGAATCTGAGTGAGAGCGAGGTGTTATGGCATTTGCATATTCATGTGGCGGAAATTATGGCTAATGCTTTGGTGCCGAAAA
The DNA here is from genome assembly GCF_029962385.1 of Vibrio sp. ABG19. Classification (NCBI taxonomy): domain Bacteria; kingdom Pseudomonadati; phylum Pseudomonadota; class Gammaproteobacteria; order Vibrionales; family Vibrionaceae; genus Vibrio; species Vibrio sp. ABG19. The sequence goes on from NZ_CP071707.1 coordinate 915,926, forward strand.
TGACTGCAGGCGGGCGTATCGTGCTGATTGGCAGCCGCACCTCGCGCGGTGTTGCCGGCCGTTCACAGTATGTCGCAACCAAGTCTGCCATGATCGGTATGGTACGCAGCTGGGCGGCTGAACTGGCCACTCAGGGGATTACCGCCAATATCATCGCGCCGGGCGCAACGGAGACCCCGATGCTGCTGGATCCAAGCCGGACCACATCGCCGCCTAAACTCCCGCCGATGGGACGCTATATTAAACCGCAGGAAGTGGCGGACTACGTGCAGTTTATCGTGTCTCCGTCCGGTGCGGCGATCACCGGTCAGGAGCTGGTGATTTGCGGTGGTGCCTCGCTGTAATTGGGTAATCACGGTAAACCTGATGACGGCTGTATTTCCTGTTATGAAAAAACCGCTGACATTTTCAGCGGTTTTTTATTTCATATTTGTCTTCCATGTCCGTTACGCGACAGGCGCTGACCGGAACGAATAAGACCCGTTTCTTCTGCTGGTTACACTGAATCAAATTCAAACGATAAGGTGTAACATGATTTCGAATCCCGAAAGCAAATATCAACCGGCGCATATTGTTGCCAATCCACAACGTAACTGGCCTGATAACCGCTTAACTCAGGCGCGGCTCTCGCGTTAGACAGTTGCAACTCGCTATATTTCAGTGAACACCGTTGCGACTGCCTGCTACTCCTTTTACATGTCCTCGCTCTATCCTTGCTTTTAATTCACATCCGCCTCTCTGATCTTCGGTATCAACTTTTAATGAATTTCATAATTTAGAACCAGAGTCACGCTTTGTTTAAAGCGACATAAGTGTTAGTAAAATATACATATTGTTACATTTTTATGTAAGATAGATCTAAGTATAGCTAATTATTTTGCGGGTTATTTATTCATTAGTGTCAGATAGCCGTCTTGAATATTAGTAAAATTAAATTCAATGGCGAAAAAGTGCGCACAACCCGACAAATTTAGACCGTACAGCATTCTTTAATGAAGAATTTATCAATAGCTAATCCATAATTAAAATGCTATCAACACATCTAACTATACTAATTTAGCGAAGTGTTTTACACATTGGGTTGATGAAGGTAGTGAGTGGTTATAGCGGTTAATGGTCTATTCAAAATAAAAATAAAAACAACGTCGTGGCATGGAGAAAAAGCATGAGCAATAAACGCAATGTGCATGTTGTTGATAGTGAAGTCACCTTTTCAAAAGACGAGCAGTTGGTCTCTGTGACTGACAAACGAGGGGTTATTCGTTACGCGAATAAAGAATTTTGCCGCGTCGCTGGGTTTGAAGAATCCGAGTTGGTGGGCAAAAACCACAATATGGTGCGACATCCGGATATGCCCAAAGCGGCTTTCGCGGATATGTGGGCCAAACTTCAGGCCGGCCTTGAGTGGCGCGGCGCGGTAAAGAACCGGTGTAAGGATGGTCGTTACTACTGGGTTGACGCATTTGTCACCCCGGTGTTTGAAAACGGCGAGCTGACGGGTTACCAGTCGGTACGCACTGTGCTGGAGCCCAGGGTACGTCAGCGTGCTGAAAAAATGTACGCTCAGATTAATCGCGGTGTGAACGTGGGAGAAAAGTGGTGGTTCAGCCATACGTTCAGACTTGCGCTGTTTGCGGCGATTTCGCTGGGGCTGTGTGTTGGCGCTCTTGCTTTGCCGTGGTTAAGTTTTATTGTGCCTTTTGTGGCGCTGGCGTGTTTCTATCCTGAGATTTTCGCGGCCAGTCGCTCCATCGCCGATATGAAAGCACACTATGACAGTGTGTCGCGTTATGTCTTTTTCGGAACCTCACCCTGTAGTGTGATTCAGTTTAGTGATGCTTTGCACCGCGGTCGTGCTCGCACTATTCTTGGTCGGGTGGGTGATGGCGCTAAGGTATTGATGGACAGTGTAACATTACTGGAAGGGGCATCGAAAAAAGCCCATGAAGGTGTTGAACGTCAGTCTTACGAACTGCAGCAGCTTGCGACTGCGATGGAAGAAATGACGATGACTATCCAGAATGTGGCTGATAATACCGCGCAAACCTCCTCTAAAGTCAGCCTGGTGCACAATGATTGCGAAGGGGCAACGAAAGCGATATCCAATACTATGAAGTCGGTTTCCCATCTGGCTGAAGAGGTGAGCAAATCGTCTCTGGCGGCAGAGGCGCTGGCGAAAGAAGCTGAGCAGATTGGCCTCGTGACCCAGGAAATCCAGGGGATTGCGGATCAAACCAATTTGCTGGCACTGAATGCGGCCATTGAAGCTGCCCGCGCGGGTGAGCACGGACGAGGGTTTGCCGTCGTTGCCGAAGAGGTGCGCGCGCTCTCGACCCGGACCCATAAAGCCACAGAACAAATCCACAACTCAATGGGCGAAATACAGTCGTCGCTGATTACCTTATCGAAAACCATGATGCAAGGCCGCTCATCGGCGGAAGAGTGTCTGGATGAAACCCAGTCATCGGTGGATCGTATTCAGCAGGTATACAATGCGGTAGCGGAAATTTCTGATCTGGCGCTTCAGATCTCAACCGCCGCAGAGCAGCAAAGTGTGGTGTCCGGCGATATGAGCCGCAATGTCGAAGCGATTAATCAGGTATCGCAAGAGAACGTCAAGATGGTTGATACCGTCAATACTGAATCGGAAAATATTCACAAACGCGCCTCGGTGCTGGCGTCGATGCCGTTAAGTTTTCGCATCTGAGCTTGATTCATCTGATCTGTGATTCCACATATAAGGAACCCGGCACTGTAGGCCGGGTTTTCTGTTTCTGCGCTACTGCTATTTATCTTGTTGGCGATCACTTTGGCTATGGTGATGTTTGCTGACTCAAACTACTGGTCGAGATACACCACCAACAGATCAGATTCGACCGCATTGGCCACCGCAGGGATGTGGGAGAACAGCCTGCTCAGCACCTTATGGTGATGGCCGCAAACCACCAAGTCGATATCCATCTGTTTCACCAGACCTGACAGTTTGATGTGCAGATCGCCAATCACGACGCAACAGTCTTTGACAGGGTAGTCACACTTATCAGCCAGTGCTTGCAACTGCGCCTGAAATTCAAGTTCTTCTTTCGGTGATAACGCCATGCTGTCGACTTCGACAAAGACCAGCGAAAGGACGCTGCCGTCGCTTTTCGCCATGGCAATCGCACGGTCTATAACGTCCTGACTGGATGACGACAGATCAACGGCTGCCAGTATATGTTTATAGCTCATTACGTTTCTCCCGATTTTCGGTTAGGTACGTAATGTGAGTCTAGCAGGTGCATATTGGGGCAAGGCGAGAAATTGAACAAAATACCGAAACGCTCAAGAGCGGTTGAAATAAATCGTCACTTGCCTGGAGTAAGGGCGGGCAATTCAAAGCGGAGATAGGTCAATGTGAGAGGCGGAACCCAAAAGTCGATCCCGCCTGTCTTAACCCGTCTTATCGAGGAGCGGAATCGCTCTTAACCGAACACAAAACCGGATAGCTGAGTTTTCATTACTTGTTGTGAATACACTTTACGACCGCGGTCGCTGCCCGCAGCACCGGCAACCACCATGAGTGGCAGCAGGTGCTCTTCATGTCCTTGTGGATGGCAGTTAAATGCGTGTGGTGCTTGTGTCCACTGGCTTAAGTCAGCGTTACGTTGTTGTGGCTCCGCTTCGACCGCTTCAGTTAACCAGCTGTCAAACATCACGGAAGGTTCGGTAAAACGACTGTCACCGTAGCCGCGCATGTTGTGAAAACTCATTCCGCTGCCAACAATAAGTACCCCCTGCGCACGCAGCGGCGCGAGTGCTTCACCAAGCTCAATGTGTGCTTGCGGGTTTAAATCGTTGCGTAGTGACAACTGAACCACCGGAATATCAGCGTCCGGGAACATCAGTTTCAGCGGAATAAACATGCCGTGGTCGTAACCACGCGTGCTCTCTTGCTGGCCGCTCAGACCGGCTTGTTTTAGTAACCCCACCACTTGTTCCGCTAACTCAGGGCTACCAGGCGCAGGGTAAGTGATCTGGTAAGTATGAGCCGGGAAACCGTAGTAGTCATAAATCAGCTCAGGATTGGTGCCTGAAGTGACAGAAAACTGCGCGGTTTGCCAGTGTGCTGAAACCATCAGAATCGCTTTTGGTCTTTCCGGTAACAGGTTGTCGATGTTTTGCAGAAATTCCGCCATATTGTCCCAGGTATCGGCCGGGTGCCAGTCCATAAAGAAACAAGGACCACCGCCATGCGGGATGAATATGGTCGGCTGGGTAACGGAATTCGCGGTAAATTTGGAGTTGGTCATGCTCAACGGTCCTTAGTGCAAATGGGATAATTCGTTATGGCTATTGTGCGCTGATAAGCATTATTCGTTGGTGACAACCATTATCCACCTGTCAATCTGGTAATAGAACATGCTAAATTTGATGAACAGCTTTAACTCAGAGTAGGAAATCAACGTGGATCGCTTTACCAGCATGCGGGTTTTTATCGAATCCGTGGAACAAGGCAGTTTGTCAGCCGCCGGGCGTAGACTGGGCATGTCGCCGGCAATGGCGACCAAGCATGTCGATGCACTGGAAAGCCGGTTGGGAATCAAGCTATTGCGCCGTACCACCCGTCAGCTCACTTTAACCGATGGCGGGCGCGAATATCTCGAAGCGTGTAAGCGCATCCTGCAAGAGTTGGATGAAACCGAATCGGAACTCTCGTCACAGCGCAACGAGGCGATAGGACGATTGAGGATGAATGTGCCTCTATCTTTCGGTACCCGGTTTATTGCGCCGCTGCTGCCAGCGTTTTCCCGCGATTATCCGGGAGTCGAAGTGGAGCTTGGCCTGAGTGACAGTCAGCAAAACTTGCTGTATGAAGGCTGGGATCTGATTTTGCGTATCGGTCATCTGGAGGACAGCCAACTAAAGGCACGTAAGCTGGGTAACTGTCCACTGCGTGTTTGCGCGTCGCCTGACTATCTAAGGCAATTTGGTCGTCCTAAGCGGGTGTCTGAACTCTCTTCCCACAACTGCCTGAGTTATACCTTGTCTGCATTGCAGGGGAACGGCGCCTGGTTTTTTGGTGTGAAAGGTGATGTTCAGGTTCAGGTGAAAGGTAACCTCAAAGCCAATAATGGTGATGCTTTGCTGGCTGCAGCTATCGCGGGTCAGGGCATCATCTATCAGCCAGATTTTATTGTGGCGGATGCATTGCAAAATGGTCAGCTGGTGGCTCTGGAACTGGATCACCCGACCGTAGACATCGGCGGAATGCACGTACTGTTTCCGCCTGACCGCCGTTTACCCCTTAAAGTCCGGGCAATGATCGACTATTTGATTGCCACATTTGCGCAGTCAAAGTAAACATGCACAAAAAGTAAGGTGTGCCCACTGGTCGGCAAAGTAGTTGAATGTTATTGACCCTTCCCGAGGCTGAATTGACGCAATCGACAATTGTTAGATAAACTCTGAGATAAAGCTCAATCTGGTGCATATCAAGCCTGATGTGTTGCAGAATTGTGGAAGCCTCAACCTGGTTGGGTAGCAGTCAATTCGCCTTTGTTGGTTTACCCGGTGATTAAACAACGAAAGGCGCTCGGGAAAACCAAGTTTTCATCCCTATTTAGAGAGGCTTATTTATAACTCTCTCATTTAACTGGTTGACAAATAAGTAGAAAAAATAAATTATGAGATTTGATAGTTGAGTTCCATGAGTAATCGATTACATGTATAGGCAGCAGCGTCTCGAAGCTTTTTCATCCAACCTGTGTTTTCTGGTCAGCGTCAATGTCGCGATAGCCACTTTGTTGGTGTTCAGTGGTATTTACAGTGATATCGGAACGGACAAGCTCGTCTGGTTGATGGGAATCTACCTCGCATGCATGGTTCGCCTGTCGGTTCACTTTTTTGTCCCCAACAATAATCCCTACAAACTCGATTTTCATTTTATGGGGGTATTGCTTGCTGCGGTTGCCTGGGCCAGTTTTCCTTATCTGTTTCATGGTGAATTTGGTCTGCGAGAGAAGGCGGTCACCATTATCATCTTCTGTGGTATGTCCGGCGGCAGTGCGACCTTGCTCGCAGCCGACATCCGATCAGCGATAGCATTCACATCTATCACGGTATTTCCTTACAGCTTCGTACTCGTTAGTGCTGATAATTATGACGAGCGTGTCATCGGGGTTATGTCGATTGGCTATGGCGTGGCGCTGTGTCTGAGTTCTTTACGCAGTTGCAAGTTCATTATGTCGTCGATTAGTGACCGACTTAAAGTCGACAGCCTGGTGAAAAGTCTTGAGCATGAGGTCGAAAGTCGCACGGAAAAAATTACTCTGTTGGCGCAAAAAGACAGCGTAACCGGGTTATTAAACCGCACCAGCTTTCTTGCAATGGTCAAGTCATTGCAAGAAGCGCATCCATGTGAAGCTCCTGAATGTCGGCGAGCGATGATCTATATTCATATCAGCAAATTCCAGTTGCTGTGCAGTAACTACGGCCACGGCTACGGTGACTACGTGTTGAACGTGATCGGGAAGCGGTTACTTAATATCGATGAACGTTACAACACGATTGCTTCCAAATGGAACGGCAGTGGTTTTATTCTTTATTTTCCGCACGGTAATAACGTCAGTATCACGCGTTTCATTGAGAATATTGACCATCTTCTCAGCCGTGAGGTTCAGTATCTGTCATTGATAACGACCCCCAGCTTTCACTACGGTTTCTATGAACTGGGGTGTGAGATGACTCTATCTAATGCTGTCAATAATGCTTACCTCTCCATGTTGGAAGGTAAGAAGAAAAACATCAAAATTTACAGTTTCGACCAGGGCCTGAAAGACAAACTCCAGTGGCAGGAAGAGCTGCATGCAAAAATGACCACCGCCATCAATACGGACGACTTCTACATGGTCTATCAACCGATTGTCGATTTGACCACCAACAACGTTTCTGGCTTTGAGGCCTTGATTCGATGGGAACTGGATGGCAAGTTTGTGTCGCCTGACGATTTCATTCCTATCGCAGAACAACATGGTTTGATTTTTAGTATCGGTAAGTTGGTGCTGCGCTCATCGCTGCAAACCTTGCATGAGATCAACCAGCATCTGCCCCATATTTCTATGTCTATCAACGTCTCGGTGATACAGTTCGAGAATGAGCATTTCCTCGATCATCTGCGCAAACTGCTCAGCGAGTTTGATGTCCGGGTTGAAAACATCCATCTGGAAGTGACTGAAACGGCCATGATCCGCGATCTCGAGAAACTGTCCTATGTCATGTCTGAAATCAAAAAGATGGGCGTGAAAATTGCCATTGACGATTTCGGCACCGGCTTCTCTTCGATTGCAGTCTTGAAAAGTCTTAACGTTGATTACATCAAAATTGATAAGACCTATATCGATGATATTTGTCACGACGAAAAAGATCGCAGTATCGTTTCGGCATTGACGAAGATGAGCCATGCGATCGATGTCAAAGTGATTGCCGAAGGGGTAGAAGAACAGTCGCAAAAAGCATTGCTCAGTGGCTATGACGTTGATTTCTATCAGGGGTACCTGTTCAGCAAGCCCGTACAAAAAGACGATGCTTTTACTTTACTGGGTATTAAACCAGATGATGCCAGCGCTGTTGTGAACAGCGGATGGTAATGCATGGACTTACGCGCTGTTTTTAATAGAGTTTCACCCGCGATTGCGGCGTTATTGAGCGTCACTGCGTTTTTCACCGCCATGGTTACCTTTGCTGATCATGATGAGCATCGCCGGAGCGAACGGAACCTGGGTGGGTCTTAAATTGGTTAAACGGATGAGCGACGATGATAAGGTCGCCTGAGTCGGTCACTTTACCTTTGGCTTTATCGCCTCGTTTAATAATAAATCGTGTGGTAATCAGGTGGGGAGGTGATGGCTAAACAGAAGCCGTGACGAAAAGTTGCCCGTTCGCTTTGCATTGGTTAATGCGTTGCAGCGAACAGGCAATTCAGAGAATCTATCTCAACAGATTAAGCATCAGGCCGACAGCTCTTTACGGATAATTTCCGCACCGGCATGCAGCGCATCCAGTTTTGCTCGTGCCACGCCACGCGGCAGAGGTGCCATGCCACAGTTGGTGCATGGGTACAGTTTGTCTGCATCAACAAACTGCAGCGCTTTACGCAATGTCTCTGCCACTTCTTCCGGCGTTTCAATCTCGTTGGTCGCCACGTCAATTGCGCCAACCATAACCTTTTTACCGCGGATCAGTTCAAGCAATTCGATAGGCACACGGGAGTTGTGGCACTCAAGTGAGATAATATCGATATTAGACTTTTGCAATTTCGGGAAAATCTCTTCGTACTGACGCCATTCAGAGCCCAGTGTCTTTTTCCAGTCAGTATTGGCTTTGATGCCGTAGCCATAACAAATATGGACTGCGGTTTCACACTTCAGGCCTTCAATCGCGCGCTCCAGAGCGGCGATACCCCAATCGTTCACGTCGTCAAAAAACACGTTAAACGCAGGTTCATCAAACTGGATAATATCCACACCAGCGGCTTCGAGCTCTTTCGCTTCCTGGTTAAGAATCTTGGCAAATTCCCACGCCAGTTTCTCGCGGCTGTGGTAATGATCATCGTAAAGGGTATCGATCATGGTCATAGGACCCGGCAGAGCCCATTTGATCGGTTGCTTGGTTTGCTGACGCAGAAACTTCGCATCTTCCACAAACACCGGCTTTTGACGACTCACTTCGCCGACCACTACCGGCACGCTTGCTTCATAACGATTACGAATGGTAACGGTTTTACGGTTTTCGAAATCAACGCCGTTCAGGTGTTCAATAAAAGTGGTGACGAAATGCTGACGTGTCTGCTCACCATCGCTGACAATATCAATGCCTGCTTGTTGCTGATCTTGCAGCGCTAAACGCAGTGCATCTTGTTTGCCGGTAATCAGTTCTGCATCCTGCAGTTTCCACGGTGACCACAGAGTCTCTGGCTGAGCAAGCCAGGATGGTTTAGGTAAACTGCCTGAAGATGAAGTCGGTAATAGTTTTTTCATAATAAATTCTGTCTTGTGTTGTCGTTAATTATCAAGCGTAAGCAGCAGACCATTGCTCAAGCAGCGTCTGGTATGGTTTGATGAAGGTTTCTTCAGTGAACTTGCCTTGTTCAATCGCTAATTTGCTGCGTTCTTCGCGGTCATAAACAATATGCGTGATTGAATGGTCCGGATTTTTCAGATTAGGCTGGTAACATTTTCCAGCGGCTGAGTTCGCGTTATAAATTTCAGGACGGTAAATTTTCTGGAATGTTTCCATGGTGCTGATGGTGCTGATCAGTTCCAGATTGGTGTAATCATTAAGCAGATCGCCAAAGAAGTAGAAGGCGAAAGGAGCCGCACTGCCTTTCGGCATGAAATAACGCACTTGCAGACCCATTTTTTTGAAGTATTGCTCGGTCAGCGATGACTCATTCGGTTCGTATTCGTAGCCCAGAACCGGGTGCTGGTTACCTGTACGATGATAGACTTTAGCATCCGACACACTCAGACAGATCACCGGTTTTTTGGCAAAGTTATTTTGGTATACCTCTGAATTTACGAAACATTTGAAGATGTTGCCATGCAGGTCACCAAAGTTTTGCGGAATGCTGAACTTTGGTTGATCCCTGTTGTGGTCAAGCAGCAATACGCTGAAGTCGTAGTCGCGAACGTAAGAGGAGAAGTTGTTGCCGACAATGCCTTCGATGCGCTGATTGGTTTTATGGTCAACAATGTTGGTTTTCAGCACTTCGATAGTGGGAAAAGTTTCTTCACTGGTCGCGTTGCCAATATTCAGATCAACCGAGATGATCTCCAGCTCTACCGAATAACGATCGCCGTTCGGGTTATCCCAGGTCGCTAACGTGTTAAAGCGATTATTAATCATCTGTAACGTATTGCGCAGGTTTGACTGACGACTCTCGCCGCGGGCCAGATTGGCAAAGTTCGTTGTGAGACGAGTATTGTTTGATGGTTGGTAATTTTCATCAAAACACAGGCTTTTAATCGTAAATGTAAAATCGTTATTCATGTTCTGGTATCCCGTTGCTGCGATAAATCGAAAACTCGTTCCTTGCTTGGTGTGGTATTTCTGACTATTCCGGTCTTTACTTCCACAGCCTTGAGTAATTGGTGCCAAGTGACGTAATGAAAACTCAACTGTTTTCGCTTTGAGTGAATGGCTTGGGTATGTTGTACCCTTGAATGGGCATAGGAATACAATGGTATTATTTAATGTGCTACATGAGATTTCTTCATGTTTTGTTTTACTAATAGAGTTTTATTAATGAAGATCATGAAAAAGTTTCATGTTAAGCGCTGATATGCACCTGAGTGTGAATGACGATTTCTGATTTTTATCTGATGAGCAAGAGCAGAGCGGGGCATTGAGCCCCGCTTTTTTATAACTAAATAGGCTTATTTAGCTTTAACTCGTTCTTCTTTTTGGCCTCCGGAGTAAATACAAAATGCCGAGTTATAATCGTTGTAAGCGACGGCGTAATTAAAGTCGCAGAAATAAGCCGGATGTTTAGTGGCGATCGCATCACCTGCCTGACACTGGTCACCGAGTGACTCAACTAAGGAATCATTATTCGCCCCTAAACACGCTTGACCGGTTTGTTTATCTTCTGACATGCAGCCAGACAATGCCAAAGCGGAAAGGACAACTAACCCAATGGATTTTTTCATTCTGAATCTCGATTTTATTGTGATAATACGATTGGAATGATATGCGTGAGTTGCATATCTGGCTGAATGCTAGCACTGATTTATCATTTGGGGCAATGAGTTAGGGGCTATGGTTTAGATTCTGATCTGCTGTTAGACGAATCCGTATTTCAGCTTGGCCTGGTGTATGCCCGGCCACGGTAGCGTATTCGCGTCGCTGGCAGCTAAATCTCTACTGCGTTCTGCCCTGATAGTGATAAAATCGCGGTATCAGAATTACCGAGAATTGTTATGTTTATCCATCATGTTAACGGCATCGACTGGCTGGTGATTACCGCTTTTGAAGAGCTGAAACCTCTATTTATCGAAGACGCCGGTGCGATCCCAAGTTACTTCTCTGCCACCAGCGAATTGAACCTGATTGATCAAGCCAGGCGTGCTTATGGATATTTGCCAGCACTCAGCGGTGTAATCACCGATACCGGCACCTTTCAGAGCCAAGATAACCAAGAAGATTTGAATCCACAACTTGCCTGCTTAGTTGAGGGGCGTGGCCGGGTGTTTATCTACCACGGCGGCGTTGTGGCTTTTGTCAATGACGATCAAACCTTTATTACCCGGATGGGCTGAATATTATTCAGTTATCTGAAAACGGCTTGTCAGTTGATCGTGGTCAATGGAACATCAATCTCCTGACATTGCTGATGTTCAAATGACATCAACTTGCCTAGCATGAGCGTTTTGTGGCTATTTCTGGTGTGTTATGTCTCCGACCGTCGATCATGTTCTGCTGAATCTCGCGCTCAATCTCAGTTCCAACCGCTCTCATACTCAGCAGTACCAAAGCTTGATCGATGGTGTTGCGCAGGTGTTCCCGTGCGATGCGAGTTGTCTGTTTATTCTGGATGAGGAGCGGTTTCTTACTCCGGTTGCGGTGCGCGGGTTGCAGACTTCGGTGCTTGGTCGTCGTTATTTTCCCAAGGCGCATCCGCGCCTGGAGGCGATCATCGAAAGTCGTGAAGCGGTGCGTTTTGACGCCGACTGCCTGCTGCCTGATCCGTTTGACGGTGCTTTGCTGAGCGACGATCTGTGTATTGATGTTCATGACTGCATGGGGTTTAGCTTGTATGTGGAAGGGCAGTTGGTCGGCGCGCTGACCATGGACGCAATGGCGGTGGGGGCGTTTGACGATATCGACCCGGTGACGATCGAAACCTTTGCGGCTTTAGCCGCGGCAACACTGCGTAACATTGGCCAGATTAAAGCGCTCAAAGCGCAGAACCAAAAACAGAAAAGCGTTACCCAGACACTGATCCAACAGGCGCGATCCCAGCATGGGGAAATGGTCGGGTTAAGCCCGCAGATAGCCCAACTGAGAAACAATATCGAGACGGTGGCGAAATCGGATTACGCGGTTCTGATTAGCGGTGAGACCGGCACCGGCAAAGAACTGGTGGCGCACTCCGTACACGCGCAATCCCTGCGCAGCGACAAGCCGATGATTTACGTTAACTGCGCTGCACTGCCGGAAGGGCTGGCGGAAAGTGAGCTGTTTGGTCATGTCAAAGGCGCATTTACCGGCGCCAGCAGTCAACGGGCCGGAAAATTTGAACTGGCTGACGGCGGCACGTTATTCCTTGATGAAGTGGGAGAGCTGCCCTTGGTACTGCAGGCCAAATTGCTGCGGGTTATTCAGCAGGGCGAGCTGCAACGTGTTGGTAGCGATCAACATCTGCTGGTTAATGTACGCATCGTTGCGGCGACCAACCGACAATTGGAGAAGGAAGTCGAGGCCGGCACGTTCCGTGCGGACTTATTCCACCGTCTTAACGTGTTTCCTATCCAAGTACCGCCGCTGCGCTCCCGCGAGGGCGATATTCCTGTACTGGCCGGTTACTTGCTGGAAAAAGTGCGCCAACAGTTTAACGCGCCAAACTTGCACGCTCACCCTAAAGTACTGACGCAGATGGAAAAGCGCCCCTGGTACGGTAATGTGCGCGAACTGGAGCACACCTTGACCCGCGCCGCGCTGCATGCGATTCAGCAGGGTGCGGTGACGATTCTCTCCACTCACTTCGATGCTTCTCTCAATCTGGATGATGTAAAAAACACATCGCAGTTTTTACCTCAGCAAAGTCAGCCGATGCGAGACCTGGTCGAGCGCTATCAGCATGAGCTGATTGAACATGCTCTGCGCCTGAATGACGGGGTGTGGGCAAAAGCCGCGCAATTTCTGCACATGGATCGTGGCAACCTGTACCGCATGGGCAAAAAGTTCGGGATTAATAAATAAGCATGTTCGCGGTTGTGATGTCATTTCAACACCGCCAGTGTTGTTGAAATGACATCAATCAATTGATGGAATACGACTTAATTCATTAAAATTCAATAAGATAAGGTTTGGCACGCATTCTGCTCTTCAGTGGTGACTATCACAACGATGACAACAATCACTGGAGAACTCAATATGTTCTGTATTCAATGCGAACAGACAATTCAAACCCCTGCTGCTAAAGGTTGTTCTTACGCACAAGGCATGTGCGGCAAAACCTCTGAGGTTTCTGATCTGCAGGACGCGCTGGTTTATACCTTGCAGGGCGTGTCATTCTGGGCGGCCAAAGCACGCGAATTTGGCATCATCAGCGATGAGATCAACCAGTGGGCGCCAAAAGCTTTCTTTGCAACCCTGACTAACGTTAACTTCGATCCTGAGCGTATTGTGGCACTTGCTTCTCAGGCGGCGGTCTACAAAGCGTGCCTCAAAGAGCAGGTTTTGGCTGCGGCGACTCTGGCTGATCAGGCGGTGCAGGATGTTCCGACAGTGGCACAATTCGAACTGCCCGACAACGCACAAGATATTCTCGCGCTGGCACCACAGGTGGCGGTCAACCGCGGAAAAGATCAGCTGCACGAGGACGTAATTGGCCTGCGTTTGCTGTGTCTTTATGGCCTGAAAGGGGCCGCCGCTTACATGGAGCACGCCCGCGTACTGGGGCAGACTGACAACGAGATCTATGCCACTTATCATGACATCATGGCGTGGCTGGGCACGGATCCGCAAGACTTAGCCGCGTTGCTGGATTGTTCGATGCAGATTGGCCTGATGAACTACACAGTGATGGAGATGCTGGATCGCGGTGAGACCGAAACCTTTGGTCACCCTGAGCCGACCACTGTCAACGTTAAGCCGGTTAAAGGTAAATGCATTCTGGTTTCCGGCCATGATCTGCACGACCTGGAAAAAATCCTGCAGCAGACGCAAGGCAAGGGCATTAATGTCTATACCAATGGTGAAATGCTGCCTGCGCATGGTTATCCTGAACTGAGAAAATATCCGCATCTGGCCGGTAACTACGGCAGCGCCTGGCAAAACCAACAGAAAGAGTTCGCTAATTTTCCCGGCGCGATTGTGATGACATCGAACTGCCTGCTGAACCCGAATGTGGGCCAGTACGCCGATCGCCTGTTTACCCGCAGCATAGTGGGCTGGCCGGGTGTGGCTCACCTTGAGGGGGACGACTTCAGCGCCGTGATTGAGTGCGCACTGGCGCAGCCGGGTTTTCAGCATAATGAAATTGAACACCACATTACGGTCGGATTTGGCCGTAATGCATTGATGAATGCCGCGCCTGCGGTGATCGAGCAGGTCAAACAGGGCAACATCAAACACTTCTTCCTGGTTGGCGGTTGTGACGGCGATAAATCCGAGCGCAGCTACTATACCGATTTTACCGCTGCTGCGCCGGAGGATACGCTCATCCTGACCCTGGCCTGCGGTAAATTCCGCTTCAACAAAAACACCTTTGGTGACATTAACGGTATTCCGCGTCTGCTGGACGTGGGGCAGTGTAACGATGCCTATTCTGCTATTCAGCTTGCTTTGGCGCTGGCAAACGAATTTGAGTGCGATATTAATGAACTGCCACTGACGCTGGTGCTGTCATGGTTTGAGCAGAAGGCGATCGTCATCCTGCTGACCTTGTTCGCTCTGGGTGTGAAAGGCATCTACACCGGGCCGACGGCGCCAGCGTTCCTGACTCCGAACCTTATCGCCATCATTCAGGACAAATTCGACATGCGCAGCATCGGCAACGTGCAGGACGACCTGAACGCGATTCTGGCGGCATAACTGCTATACGTTTTTCTTTGCCCCGCCGTGGCGCGGGGCTTTCTCGCAATGCATCAAAGAGAAGATTATGTTTTTTGAATGGCAAGGTCAGCAGCCCGTCACCCTGCGCTGTATTGATAAGATGACTGAAACCCGGGACAGCGTCAGCATCAAACTGGCGGCGCTCAACCCAGCGTTACTGTTCCGCTTCAAGCCCGGCCAGTTTATTAATCTCGGGGTAGAGATTGACGGCCGGAGTGAATTTCGCGCCTACTCCATCAGCTCAATGAACGACGAAGATTATCTTCAACTGACGATTAAGCGCGTCGATGGCGGCAAGGTCTCTAACTTTATCCTTGATTCCTTATTACCCGGCGATACGGTACAAGCACTACCGCCAGCGGGAGATTTTAACTGCATTGATCGCCCGCCTGCCCAATCACACCAGGGCGCTAAAACGCTGCTGATCAGTGCCGGATGCGGTATAACGCCGGTCTTTGCCATGGCAAAATACTGGCTACAGAGCGCGAAAAGCGATGTCCATATTACGTTTCTGCACGTCGCACGCAGCGCAGCTGACACCATTTATTACCACCAGATGGAAACGCTGCACGCCATCTATCCCAACTTTGATTTAAAGCTGCTGCTGAAAAACAGTGCCGGTACCCGCTATCCACAAGGTCGTCTCAATCTCGACTGGTTGCTCGAACTGGTGCCGGATGTCGAGCAGCGCACGGTTTACCTGTGCGGCCCAAGTCAGTTTATGCAGGATGTGCAGGGTTACTTAGCCGCCGTTAACTTTGATATGGCCAACTTTTATCAGGAAAGTTTTACCCCGGTAATTGGTCAAAACTCTGACCTCGCTGATGAACCGGTTAATGTGCTTGTACCTGATTTTGAACTGAGTATAGAAGCGCAAAAAGGACAGCCGCTGGTAGAGGTACTGGAAAATGCAGGGCTACCGATCATCGCCGCGTGCCGCAGCGGGATCTGTGGATCGTGTAAATGCAAAGTCGAAACGGGCAGTGTCACCTCGAGCAGTCAGCAGACGCTGACACCGCAAGAGATTGAGCAGGGCTATGTTCTGGCGTGCTCTTCGTTAGTCGAATCGGATCTGCAAGTGCAGTTAGGTTAGGTAAGCCATGTCGCTCAAATGGTCATTAGCTGCTTCTTGGCGCGAACATGATAATGGCCATTCCTATCAACGCGACCGATACACCCACGATATCCCATAGTGTTGGACGAATACCATCAACCAACCACAACCAAAGTATCGCTACGAAGATATACACGCCGCCATAAGCCGCATATACCCGGCCAGTTGCCGTGGGGTGCAGAGACAGCAACCAGGCAAACAAAGTCAGAGAGATAGCCGCTGGCACGAGCAGCCATATAGATTTGTCTTCTTTCAACCACAGGTAAGGCAGGTAACAACCCAGGATCTCCGCTAAGGCTGTTATCAGGAACAGGCCCAGGGTTTTTAATTCTGGCAATTCAAATACCTCTTTTGATGACAGCAAGAGCATTCACAATTCAATTCGCGGGCATAACCCGCCAGATTTCTGATAATGCCGTGTTTCTTTATCTTGTTCAACGAAGATTCAGTCTGTTAGCAGTGAGCCGAGCAGTAATAAATAGATATCTCTGCGAAGTGGATTTTTTCCTTGGTTCGATCAATGTTGCAACACTCGAATTTCCCTTTTTATGCGTTAAATTGCTTAACCTGTGTGTTAAAGTGAGAATAAATACTTGAGGTAAGTACATGGACGACTTTTCTCCTTCAGATTTAAAAACCATTCTGCACTCCAAACGTGCCAACATGTATTACTTAGAATACTGCCGGGTAATGCAAAAAGATGGTCGAGTGTTGTATCTGACCGAATCAAAAAAAGAAAATCTCTACTACAACATCCCCATAGCGAACACGACTGTACTATTGCTGGGTAACGGTACTTCGATTACTCAAGCGGCAATGAGAATGCTCTCTCAAGCCGGCGTACTCGTCGGGTTTTGTGGCGGTGGCGGAACACCACTGCATATGGCAACCGAAGTGGAGTGGTTTACTCCGCAAAGCGAGTATCGTCCGACAGAATATCTGCAAGGATGGTTGTCATTGTGGTTTGACGATAAAAAGCGCTTTGATGTGGCGAGACAGTTTCAAAAGGCCAGGATTGACTACTTACAATCGGTATGGTCGAAGGATCGCGAATTAAAGAACCAAGGTTTTATCTTTAAAGATGACGTGATTCAGCAAGCGCTGACTACCTTCCATGAACGTACTGGTAACGTCTCTAAAACCACAGAACTGCTTCTTACCGAAGCCCAACTGACCAAAGTGCTCTACAAATACGCTGCCAACAATACTGGTTTAGATCACTTTACTCGTCAGCACGATTCTACCACCTTAGCCAATGATTTTCTTAATCATGGTAACTATTTAGCATACGGATTAGCCGCAAGTTGTTTATGGGTGCTGGGTATTCCGCATGGGTTTGCGGTCATGCATGGCAAAACCCGCCGGGGTGCATTGGTGTTTGATGTGGCTGATTTGATCAAAGATGCTGTCGTGCTGCCATGGGCATTTGTGTGTGCCAAAGAAAATGCCACCGAACAAGAGTTCCGCCAACAAGTATTGCAAGCGTTTATCGAACATAAGTCGATGGAGTTCATGTTTAACACAATTAAACAGATAACAACGTGTGAA
This sequence comes from Vibrio sp. ABG19, assembly GCF_029962385.1. Classification (NCBI taxonomy): domain Bacteria; kingdom Pseudomonadati; phylum Pseudomonadota; class Gammaproteobacteria; order Vibrionales; family Vibrionaceae; genus Vibrio; species Vibrio sp. ABG19. The sequence goes on from NZ_CP071707.1 coordinate 933,402, forward strand.
GTTGATTCCACACGTTGTTATCAAAAGCTGCCTATGCGGCAGTGAACGTTAAAAATTAAAAGCAAATATTTCTAAGCTGCCAAAGTGACAGTACGGGAAGTTTACCTTATGAAGAAAAATACACAATGGTTATTTAAAAAATAAAAATTAAAAGTAAATAGGTTGATGGTTTATTCTGGTGGTCATATAATATGCAGAATTTCAGTGGTTGAGGTGAGGTTTTGTATATGTTGCGATTGATTAAGCTATGTATCAATAGATTAGTTAACTTCTTTATTACATTGTCACCAAAGGAAAAGTTGGCAATTTGTAAGTTGATTTACGATTTTATGATTTTTATCCTAAGGAAATAAGTTAGGGCCTCCACAATGATGGTTACGTTTGTCTCTGAGTGTGAGAAAAATGCGTTAAAGAAAACGCGCCGAGTCTTAGATGCGTTTGCTGACCGCATTGGCAATAACACCTGGCAGACCTTGATCACTGAAGACGGCTTGCAAACTGTGAAAAAAATGCTGAAGCAGACCGCCAGCCGCAGCACAGCAGTGAGCTGTCACTGGATTCGCAGTCGATCGCGCAGCCAGTTGTTGTGGGTGGTTGGGAGTCGGTCCAAGTTCAATTTAGAAGGTGTGGTTCCTGTGAACCGGACTTCATTGAATTTAGAACATCGAGAATGGGAATCAGGGTGGCATTTAAACGAAATGGTGGTGCTTGCCAGTTCAGTGGCTGGGTTATTCCATGATTTTGGTAAAGCGAATGCTTTGTTTCAGAAAAAACTCCAAGGAAAATCAGGCACCAGAGGGGAACCGTATCGCCATGAATGGATCTCGTTACGCCTCTTTGAAGCCTTTGTGCAAAATAAAAGTGACCAAGAATGGATTGCCGAGTTAGCCCAACTTTCCGATCCTCAAGTCGCAGTAGAGTGGAACAAAAAACTGATTGAGTCGGTATTTAAAGACGCGCCTAACACTTGGCAGAATCCCTTTACTGAGGGAAAACTTGCTCCATTCGCTAAGTTGATTGCCTGGCTGGTGGTTTCACACCATCGGTTACCCCAAAATAACGATCGCCAAAATCCAGTCAATATCCAAGAGATGGAGCAATGGCTTGCCAAATGTTTTAGTTGCCACTGGAATTCACCCAATGCATTGGATCTTAACCAATACACGGCTCAAGCCATTAAAGACAATTGGTCGTTTCCAAACGGCACGCCCTTATTGAGCAGAACTTGGCAGCATAAAGCCTATAAGCTCGGCCAACGCATGAAAAACACGCCGTTATTAGCCAATAATTCCATCGTTTGGTTTGAACAGCGCTTTGTGGCCCATATGGCTCGTTTGTCTTTGATGCTGGCGGATCACTATTATTCTTCTCTTGGCTTGCAAGAAGGGAAAGCAGCATGGCAAGACCCCAGTTATCAAGCGATTGCGAATACCGACCGCCAATCAGCGCACGATAACAGCACCACTCCGAAGCAAAAATTGGACGAACACAATATTGGTGTGTCGGTCAATGCTCAGCGGTTTGCCCACAATTTGCCTGGCTTAAAAACCACGTTACCCGCCATCGCTCAGCACCGATTGTTTGCCAAAAGCTCAGGTATTGAAAAATACAAATGGCAAGATAAAGCCTTTGCCAAAGCCAAACAAATCGCGAAACAAACAGAGCGGCAAGGCTTCTTCGGTGTGAATATGGCATCAACAGGGTGTGGTAAAACCATTGCCAATGCTCGTTTTATGTATGGATTAGCCGATGAGCGGGAAGGCTGCCGATTTTCCGTGGCATTAGGATTACGCACTCTGACACTGCAAACCGGAGATGCCTATCGAGATCTATTGAAATTAGGCGACGATGAGTTGGCGGTATTGATTGGCTCCCAAGCCGTTCAAGCGTTGCATGAATTGAATAGTCCACACGCGCAACAAGGCAGTGAATCGGCAGAAGATTGGTTTGAACAGCTGTTTATTAGCTACGAAGGGCAAATCTACGATGGGCGTCTTAAGCATTGGTTAAGTGCCAGCCCAAAGCTGGAACAATTAGTCAGTGCCCCCATTTTAGTCAGCACGATTGACCACTTAATGCCTGCAACAGAAAGCCGACGTGGCGGCAAGCAAATTGCGCCCATGTTGCGTTTGCTGACATCCGATTTGGTGTTGGATGAACCTGATGATTTTGGTTTAGAAGACATGCCGGCCTTGTGCCGGCTGGTCAATTGGGCCGGCATGTTAGGCTCTCGGGTATTGCTCTCTTCGGCGACCTTGCCGCCATCACTGATTAAAACCTTGTTCGATGCCTATAAAGCAGGGCGGGAGCAGTTTAATCAAGCGCAATTTGCTGAGCAAAAACAGCCGCCAATTTGGTGTGGTTGGATAGATGAATTCACTACACAAACGGAGCCATTCTCTACCGTTTCCGACTTTGCCGCAGCTCATCGGAAATTCGTTGATAAGCGCGTTGCCCAATTAAACAAAATCGATCAGCCCATTCGTAAAGGGGCCATTGTCGAGGTTGCAGAATTTGTCGATGCGACCAATCGCAACCAAATGGCGCGAGAAAATGCCGTGTATCAAGCGGCAGCGCAAACCATATATGATCAGATACACCAATTGCATCAAGCGCATGCAGTGGAGGCACCGAATGGGAAAAAAGTGTCTCTGGGAGTGGTTCGTATGGCCAATATCAACCCGATGGTCGCCGTCACACAAGCGTTGACTCAGTTAACGGCTCATGAAGATTTTCGGATTTGTTATTGCGTCTATCACTCACAATTTCCGCTGGCATTGCGTTCTTATAAAGAGCACAAGCTTGACCGCATACTCGACAGACACGATCCCGAAAAACTGTGGCAGCAGCCAGAAATTAAAGCGGTCTTGGATACAGCAACCGAAGCAAACTTGGTGTTTGTGGTGCTGGGCACATCGGTTGTGGAAGTCGGGCGAGATCATGATTACGACTGGGCGATTGCCGAACCCAGTTCAATGCGTGCGTTAATTCAGTTAGCTGGGCGCATTCAACGCCATCGCCAACATGTGCCTAAGCTAGCGAATTTGGTTGTGCTGAACAAAAATATCAAAGCGATGAAAGGGGAGCCGGTTGCGTATTGTCACCCTGGTTTTGAGAGCAAAAAGTTGCCGTTAAGCAGCCATGATATGAATGAGTTACTCGGTGATGAATTAAAGAATATTTCTGCCATTACTCGCGTGAAAGAGCCTATCGAACAATACAGAAAAGGGGGGCGGGACTTTCTTGTCGACCCGACATCAATCAATGGCAATGCTTTTCCAGTGCAGTCTTTTCTGGTGCAAGAACATCGTGCATTACGCTTTGCGCTAGATGCCATGGCGCAACCTCAGTTTTATCACAGTGGTCGAGAGGCGAATCGCTGGTGGTCGGATGAATATGGGAAATTTGCCACATGGAATGCGGAATTCATTCAGCAGACCGAGTTTCGTCACTCGGAGCCGCAAGAGCCGTTTGTCTTGCGTTGTGATGAAGATGAACAACTGCAGTGGAGTCAATTAGATACAACCAGTAAGCCATATCAATATGTGTCTAAATCGACTCGGTTTCATCCTGTGGAAGCGATGCTTGCACGCGGCTGTCAGTGGTGGTTTGCCCAAAATCCGGTAGACATTTATCAGCATTTTGCTGAGCAGTTTGGCCAAACAGTGAGTAGGACGAGCGGAAGATTAGGGGAAATACAGCTTCGGGCAGAAAAACAAGATCAAACCATCGAGTGGGCTTGGCATGAGCAACTGGGTGTGTTTCAACAAAATAACCAATAAGGAAGGCGAATGGACGGAACATTAAGTGCCGCAATCGCGGAGTATATCAACCAGCGTAAGCAAGCAAAGCTCGAACCTTTGCAAAAAGCGCTCAATAAAGTGCTAGAGAAAAGCGGCGATCCGGTGACGATAGCGACCGCTAAAGCCGAATACCATGAACAAGCCGATCCGATAGAAACGGCTTATGATCCCGTGGTGTGGTTAACCGATGCGGCCAAACGCGCAAAACAGATCAGCTTGGCAACACATGCCGCCAAGTTTACTCATAGTGACGCGAAAGCCAGCAGTATGCTGCTTAACTACTATCAAATGAGTGACCCAAGTTATTTGGTCACTCAGCATCTTCCCAATCCTACGATTGATGCTGTAGGAAATGCCGCGGCTCTAGATGTAGCAAGATTGCTGAAATTGGCGGTGAACGGTGAAACACTGGTTGATCAATTACAAAAGAAAAGTGTGGCAGCATTAAGTGCATTTACTGAAGATCAAGCATTATTGGAAGAGTGGTGTGTGGGGTTTAGTCAGGCATTAGGTGATGAAAAATTATCGGCTCACACCTTAACTAAGCAGCTCTATTTCCCTATCTTTAATGGTGAAGACGAATATCATTTACTGTGTCCACTTTACTCATCCTCTCTAGCTAATGAACTGTACTGTAAAGTGCGAGAATATCGTTATGGCGAATCAAAAGAGGTTCGCGATGCGCATAAAAAAGGGATTTACGACGAGCGGTTAGATGTACGCTTTCCTGCGACGGCTGTACAAATGTTTGGAGGGTCGAAACCACAAAATATTTCCCAATTAAATAGTGAGCGTCACGGGCAAGGTTTCCTTCTAAATTGCTCTCCTCCAGCTTATCAAGCTCAGACCAAACCGCCATTGAACAGGCAAACATTGTATAACCGCGAATTTGGTTGGCGAACCAACCGGTTAGTGCAGGAGTTTAAGGTATTTTTAGCAGGTTTAACCGAAAAAGACCGTAATTTTAAAACTCGTTACCAACGTGACTATGGCTATACCAAGCCAATCATTGACGCGTTACTTAACTTTGCCGCTGAAATTCAAACCATTCCAAATAGTGCCGGATGGACAAGTTCGCCTGAGTGCAATATGAAACGCGCTCATCAGCTGTTTTTAGATATAGATAATCCCGATGTGGCGTTTCAACGTGAACGTGAACAAGGGGATTGGCTTGATGTGGTTGCCAGTGATTTTGCTAACTGGTTACTGCGCAAACTGGAAAACAAATCCTGCTACGTGCTGGGTGATGTAGAGCAACGCTACTTCAAAAAGCTCTGTTTAAATGAACTGCGAGCGTTTGAGCGAATGGGAGTGGTACAAGAGGAGAATCAAGCATGAAGCATTACCTCTTATTAAAGAAAATCGAGGTGCAAAACGCTAATGCGATTGCGGGCTTGACGTACGGCTTCCCGGCGATCACCAACTTCCTAGGCTTTGCTCATGCGTTGTCACGTAAGTTAGCACCGAAATTATCGGTAACGCTGGGCGGTGTGGCCGTGGTCAGTCATAAAAATGCCGTGCATGCTCGTCAGCCCAGTGGCTGGGGAGATTATGTATTTGCTTTAACCCGTAACCCACTGACTCAACAAGGTAATACTGCTCCTATCAATGAAGAGGGGCGCATGTCACTGCAAGTCTCGTTATTGATTGAGCTCGAAGGGATTGCTGCTGGGGATAGTCAAACCGCACAGCAACTGATGACTGAGCTGCGTCGTCTTGTGCCTGCGATGCGCTTAGCGGGAGGCCAAATTGTTCAGGTGCAAGCGTATGATTTACTCACCAGTGAGCAGCAACAAACTCAGGCACTACGCCGTTTAATGCCCGGCTTTGTGTTGATCGACCGTCGCAATTATTTGGCTGAGCATTTTGCCGCACTACAGCAAACTCAACCCGAAGCCACCTTAATGGATGCCTGGTGTGATTTCGCCACGCTAAGTTACAAAGCTACCCCGTTGGATGGCGAAGAGGTGAGTGAAGAGGGTGAAAGCAAAATAAAAGCGAACTGGGAATACCAACCCAAGCCTAACGCTGGGTATTTAGTGCCTATCGCGAGTGGCTACTGCGCGATTTCGGAATGTTATTCGGCAGGAGAAGTCGCCAATGTGCGTGATACGACAGTGCCTGTGGCTTTTGCTGAAACGGCCTACACCGTGGGGGAATGGCTCAGTGTGCATCGTCTAGAGAATATTCAACGAGGGATTTGGCATTACCACCATGATTACCCTTGGTACCTAGCGCAAGGCTATGTCCTCGAAATCAATACGATACAACAAGAGATACCTCAACCCGATTTGATGGATGAGACCGAAGAATACGGTTTTGACCCCGACAACTGATAATTTAAAGGATTGAAATAATGGCTGATAAAAAATTAACAACCCCTTCTGTACTGGCTTTTGAAGCCAAACTGATCCCATCCGATGCCTTGATGTTTGCAGGTAATTGGGGCACCAATGAGTGGACTCCGATTCTGGTGGGCGAAAAATCAGTACGCGGCACCATCTCAAACCGTTTAAAAAATGCGATTGCGAGCGATCCTGCCAAATTGGATGCGGAAGTATCCAAAGCGAACCTACAAACGGTGGATACCGCTGCGCTCACTCACAGTACGGATACACTAAGAGTCGATTTTTCACTGCGAGTCCTCGGTGGTTTGGATGTGCCATCCACCTGTAACAAACCAGATTACCAACAAGCTTTGGCTGACAAAGTAAAAGCCTATCAGGCCGAAACCCAGTTTGAAGAACTGGCACAACGCTACGCACAAAATATTGCGAATGGCCGTTTCTTATGGCGTAACCGTGTGGGCGCAGAAAGTGTACGCGTGGAAGTGCAAGCAGCAGGTGAACGCTTCACGTTCGACAGCTATGAGTTTGATTTACGTTCTTTTGATCAAAAAGAACAAGTGGCCGAGCTGGCCGCAGTCATTCAACACGGTTTACAAGGTGACGCAGTCTTCTTAAAAGTCAGTGCCTTTGCCAAACTGGGTGAAGGGCAAGCGGTGTTCCCCTCTCAAGAGTTAGTGATGGGTGGCGGTAAAGGCGATAAAAGCAAATTCCTGTACCAGCTTGATGGTCAAGCGGCGATGCACTCGCAAAAAATCGGTAATGCGCTGCGCACCATTGACACCTGGCATCCAGCAGTAGAAGAAGTGGGCCCAATCGCTGTTGAACCTTATGGCTCGGTAACCAACCGTGGGGCAGCTTATCGCCAACCGAAGGACAAAACCGACTTTTACAAATTACTTGATAGCTGGATGTTAAAAGATCAACCCCCAGCGTTAGAGCAACAGCATTACATTATGGCGATGCTAATCCGTGGTGGAGTCTTCGGCGAATAAGGACAGGATATGAAATATTATCAAGACATTACCTTGTTGCCTGATGCGGAAGTGTCCCTCGGGTTTATTTGGGAAAAAGTCTACCAGCAAATCCATTTGATGCTGGTGGAGTACAAAGTCGCTGATAATGAATCGGCGATGGGTTTAAGTTTTCCTGCTTATGGTGATAAAGCGTTTCCATTAGGTCATCAACTGCGGTTGCTGGCAGACAGTGAAGCGATGTTGCAGCAAGCGAACGTCAATAAGTGGTTACAACGTTTAAGTGATTATGTGCATGTGAAGCCAGTCAAAGCGGTTCCGAATGACGTCCGTGAATATGCCTCTTTTCATCGCGTAAATCCCAAATCGCAGCAACGGCGGTTAAAACAGCTCGACCGTCGAGTCGCGCATTTATCGCAAAAGCATGGGGTAGCCGAAAAGGAGATGCGTGCACAGTTGTTGGCGTCTATCGAAAAACAGTCCGGTAACAGCAAGTTACCTTATATCAATGTGCAAAGTTTATCGTGTTCTCATGGTGAGCAGCGACATAAGTTTATGCTGTTTATTGACTGCGAAAAAGCAGAGGCGACGACTCAAAGTGGCAACGTATTTACCTGTTATGGGTTAAGTCCGTCGGAGAAAGGTCAGCCAACCTTTGTACCTTGGTTCTAACCCCAATAAAGGGTCAATTGACCCTTTATTTTTTGTTCTTTAAAAAGTCATTTAAAATCAACACGATAAAAACAGGTGTGTTTAACAAGGTAAAAAAGGGGTTTTCTCGTTAACGTCTTGCTATGACTTATTTTTCTGTGATAGTTTCATTGTTCACTGCCGCACAGGCAGCTTAGAAAGGAGTTATTCTGGTGGGCAGTACGAAACGAGGGTTCACTGCCGCACAGGCAGCTTAGAAAAGTATTAGATAAAGCTTGTCTAACAAAATAGTGTTCACTGCCGCACAGGCAGCTTAGAAATTTGAAGTTGCACGTGTCAACGTAGAGCATCCGTTCACTGCCGCACAGGCAGCTTAGAAAAACAACAAGCTCGCAAATCATTTCGACTCCGGGTTCACTGCCGCACAGGCAGCTTAGAAAGTTGTGGTAGGCAATAAGGATTGCTTGTCCGTGTTCACTGCCGCACAGGCAGCTTAGAAATTTTCGCTGACTTCCGACAAAAACACCCTGCCGTTCACTGCCGCACAGGCAGCTTAGAAAGTTGTGGTAGGCAATAAGGATTGCTTGTCCGTGTTCACTGCCGCACAGGCAGCTTAGAAAAGCCGGGCGGGTTTATGGGTTTCTGGCTTTCCGTTCACTGCCGCACAGGCAGCTTAGAAACTAACGTCGCGATGTTTGATGAAGTGTTCAGCGTTCACTGCCGCACAGGCAGCTTAGAAAAGGAAAACGTTCTAGCTGTTACCGATGGAATGTGTTCACTGCCGCACAGGCAGCTTAGAAATTTTGATAAAGTGGGCGACCCAGGCGTCACGCGTTCACTGCCGCACAGGCAGCTTAGAAAAGAATAGCGGGAACTCATCATTTACACTCATAGTTCACTGCCGCACAGGCAGCTTAGAAATTCTCCAGGTCTTCGCGTTTAGCGTATGTTTTGTTCACTGCCGCACAGGCAGCTTAGAAAAGGTTAATCCTGATACTCGCGCTTTCGATGAGGTTCACTGCCGCACAGGCAGCTTAGAAATTAGATAAAGCCACGACGTTTTCCATGTTTATGTTCACTGCCGCACAGGCAGCTTAGAAAGTACTTCATTAAAACTACCCGAGCGTGACGCGGTTCACTGCCGCACAGGCAGCTTAGAAAGGCAAGGTTCCTGGCCTAAAGACAGTCAGAGAGTTCACTGCCGCACAGGCAGCTTAGAAATCATCGTCGCCGTATTCACTGATCGATAACGAGTTCACTGCCGCACAGGCAGCTTAGAAAAGTCGCCGTATCATCACCGTTATCGGTAAATGGTTCACTGCCGCACAGGCAGCTTAGAAATAATGGACGATGAAGAGAAAGAGAAGCTAACTGTTCACTGCCGCACAGGCAGCTTAGAAATTACCCGTGTATTAGCAATAGAATAAGCCATAGTTCACTGCCGCACAGGCAGCTTAGAAAGAAGAAGAAATGAAACGTCACAGCGACGATTTGTTCACTGCCGCACAGGCAGCTTAGAAATCCAATGCCTTTCTGATGTTGTCGAAATGATCGTTCACTGCCGCACAGGCAGCTTAGAAAGAGGAAGCTTACGTTTTAATCCTTGCTGCAAAGTTCACTGCCGCACAGGCAGCCTATAAAACAAAATCAGAAATACAAAAAAGCCGCTGAACAATCAGCGGCTTTTCGAATGTGGCGGAGAGATAGGGATTTGAACCCTAGGTACGCTATTAACGTACGCCGGTTTTCAAGACCGGTGCTTTCAACCACTCAGCCATCTCTCCGTAAGTGCGGTGAATCATACGCGTGGCGGTTGGTCTTGTAAATACACTTTTGTGCTAAGTGGGCAATATACAACCGTTTTTTGACGTTTTTATCCCAGCCGGAGCGTTTACGCCGCTTTGGACCGCACTGAATGGCTGACAGGCCCAAATTGCCATAGACAAAAAAGCTGACTCACGGAGCCAGCTTTCTATTTTTATCTTGGGTGAAGACTTCGCGATTAACGCAGAATCATCTGGGCGCGTTCAGGGCCGACAGAGATCATCTTCACTGGCACACCCATCAGCTCTTCGACACGCAGTACGTATTGCTGCGCCGCTTTTGGCAGGCTTTCGAAGGTGCGACAGCCGGTGATGTCTTCATTCCAGCCTTCCATTTGCTCGTAAACCGGAGCCAGAGAAGAGGTTTGTGGCCAGATTGGGTTTTCGCTGTGCTCGCCGTCGTAGCTGACACAGATCTTCAGATCCTGCATACCAGACAGGCAGTCCAGCTTGGTCAGCGCGACTTCAGTGGCCGCTTGCAGCTCAACACCGTTGCGGGTTGCTACTGCGTCAAAGTAACCCATATCACGTGGACGACCCGTTACTGCGCCGTATTCGTTGGCCGCTTCACGGAAGTTGTCCTGCTCTTCCATCGCAGTGATCAGAGTGCCGGTGCCTACTGATGAACTGAATGATTTCGCGACTGCGATCACGCGCTCCGGACGCAGAGCCGGCAGGCCGCTACCCAGACCAGCGTACGCTGCGGTGACGTTTGATGATGTTGTCCACGGGTATTCACCGTACACCAGGTCACGACCGGCACCCAGCTGCGCTTCAAACAGCAGGTTTTGATCTTTGGCTTGCAGTACTTTCAGCGGTTCACTGACATTGCAGATCGCGTCACGCCATGGCGCAGACACTTCCAGCAGCCAGTCTGTCATCTCTTGAGCGGTCTGAGAAAATTCAAACGTCGGGTACAGGGCTTTTAGCTGTGGCAGTTTCCAGTCCAGCATGAACTGGATGCGTTCGCGCAGGACTTCCGGCTGTTTCAGCCAGCCGACCAGGATACCTTTTTTCATCACGCGGTCGCCGTAAGCCGGCGCAATACCCTGACGGGTTGAGCCGTAAGCGCCGTCGCCCAGACGAACTTCTTCCAGTGTATCTTCCAGTGCGTGGATAGGCAGACACAAGGTGGCTCGGTCTGAAATACATAGGTTCACGTCAACGCCAGCTGCTTTTACTTCTTCGATTTCCTGAGAAAGCGGAGCAGGGCTGATGACCATGCCAGGGCCAAGAACCGCCAGACAGCCTGGGTTAAACACGCCGCTTGGCAACTGGTGCAGTTTGAATGTACCCAGATCATTCACTACAGTGTGACCGGCGTTATTACCGCCTTGGAAACGGATGCTCGCTGCGGCGCTATCGGCTAAATAGTCCACGATACGGCCTTTACCTTCATCACCCCAGTTTGCACCGACAACAACGATAGACGACATGTTTTTATCTCCTCAAAAGTTACGCACTGATCCTAGTGGGACGGCAAGAATAAGAAAAATTAATTATTATTATTAACTTGATAAGGATTCCATATCGGGATATTTTGCCCGCGATTGACCGTGAGGTGAAAGGCGGTCTGCAATCAAATTGATTTAAGAGGATTTGCGATGCTTGATCTGCACTGGCTCAATACCTTTGTCACCCTGGCCAGGCTGGAACATTTTGGTAAAACGGCCAATGAACTGCATATGACCCAACCCAATGTCAGCCTGCACATCAAACAACTCGAGCAAACCACCCGGGTGAAGCTGATTGAACGTAATCCGTTTCGGTTGACTCAGGCCGGTGAGCGCTTGCTCAAGAGCGCGCAAAACACCTTGATGGAGCTGCAAAGTTGTCAGGCTGATTTGAATGCGATCAATGACTTGTGTCAGGGGACGATGACGATAGCGGCCAGTGATATTATCTCGCGCTGGTTGCTGATCAGCCCGTTTCAGTCGTTCAAATCCGAGTTTCCCGGCATCGATCTGACCCTGCTCAATACCACTTCTTCTCAGGCGGCAGATCTGGTCAAAAATGCCAAAGCCGATTTGGGTTTTGTGATGGCGCAGAAGGAGAGTCAGCCGCTGCATTTTGTCGAGCTGAAGCAGGTGAAATGGTGTGCGTTGGGTAACAATCTCGATAAATGGCAACGTGGGGAAACGGTGGGTAATCTTGAAGCGCCGACTCTGATTTTGCTTGGTCATGATACCCGGACCCGGGATCTGATTGATCCGGCGTTAAGTAAACTGGGCCTGATGAACTACCGAATCATGGAAGTCGGTAGTGTGGACGCGCAAATCGATTGGGCTGAAGCGGGTTTTGGTATTGCGATAGTGCCGGACTTTGCTCTGCATCCTAAGCTAAACCTGCAGTCGGATATCACACCTTTACCTTCATTTCCCTCGGCGAGCCTGGGTTATATCGTACGCCAAAATCAGGTGCTGTCGAAAGCGATCAAAAAGCTATTACACTGGGTTGATGAAGAGATTGTTCGCTCACCGCATGTCAATGGCTGAGCAGGGCAGTTGTGAGCGATAACAGCGTTGATTATCGTTAAGTAGACGATAACAGGTGTAAATGAGTAACGATTGTCTACAGTTATGGAAGCGGTCTGAATTAAAATTGGCGGTTAAACATTGTCCACATAAACGGTGTTTTCACTCTACTTGCTGAGATGCTAATAAAATAATGTTTTATTAATAAATTGTTGAATTTGATAGGGAAATAGTGGTTGAGTAAACGCTTGTACGCCCGAAAGTATTTGCAGGTTACTGTGAAGTACTTCAAAATTAGCGGGTTAGCAATTCTTCTTAGTTAAGAATGAGGTTTTGATGAAAGTCGCGGATTTATTTAAGCATCGTGCGGAAAATTTAGTAAAGCATGCTGAATCTAAGCAGTGGGTCACTCCCGCTATGCGCGAATATTGGGACGAGTTCTTAGGCAAAGCCAACAATCGCCAGCTGTTTTCTTGGTTGAAAGAGTTTCATCCGGCGAATGAAGATGTACAAATGCCTGAGCCCATCGTGCTGAAGCCCGAAGCTCAGGAAGTGTACGATGAACTGATGCCCCAAATTGGCGAAGTCATCCATGTGGGTGACTGGATGCTCGTGGATCAAGAGCGTATTAATCAATTTGGAGCTGTCACGGAAGATATGCAATGGATTCACACGGATCCACAGCGTGCTGAAGCGGAATCTCCGTTTAAGACGACCATTGCCCATGGTTTTCTGACCCTGTCATTGTTGCCAAAGCTAACTGACAGCGTCGATGAAGCGAATGCCCTGTTCCCAACCGCTAAAATGGTGGTGAACATTGGCCTTAATTCTGTGCGTTTTCCGTACCCGGTCAAGTCTGACAGTCGAGTGCGTGCCGTGAGCACGTTGTCGAAAGTGACGCCTATTAAAAAAGGGTTGGAAATCGAACGTGAAATCAAGGTTGAGATCGAAGGTATTCGCCGCCCTGGTTGTGTAGTGGTTTCAGTTATTCAGTTGCATTTTTGATCCCTGTGATAGACAAAAGGAGAGCATCAGCTCTCCTTTTTTGTGCCTGTTATTTGGCCACTGGAATATAACCATACTCAACGATACGCTCTACGGCGCGCGGTGAATGGAGAAAATCCAGAAACGCTTTCACTTCTTTATTCTCTTTGTTGGAATAGTGCAGAATCAGAAACGGGCGCGACAACTCATATTTGTTTTCAGCAATCGCGCCAGCGCTTGGTGTAACACCTTCGAAGCTGATGGCCTTAACTGATTTATCGACCGAACCGGTAGAGATGAAACCAATCGCCTGAGTGTTATGGTTGACCAGGGTTTTGACCATGCTGTTGCTGTTGACCACCAGGTTATTTGGGTTGATGTCAGATACCAGACGATCGTTAACGATGGTAGTCAGGCCAAGCAAGCTTTCAAAGCTGTAACGGGTGCCGGAAGAGGCTTCACGTGTCACAACTGCGATTTTTTGATCGTGGCCGCCAACCTGTTTCCAGTTGGTAATATTACCTTTATAGATGTCGTACAGTTGCTGACGAGTCAGGTTGGTGACCGGGTTTACTCGGTTGATGACCACAGCCAGGCCGTCAAACGCGATGGTAAAAGTAGCGAGGTTTTCTTCTTCTTCACTCTCAGTCAGATAACGCGAGCTCATCGCGATATCACTGACGCCTTTTTTCAGCAACGTAATTCCCGCCGTAGAGCCGACACCTTGAACCGCGATGTAAGTATCGGGATGTGAGGTGTTGTATTCTTCTGCCAGCACGTCCATTAGGCGTGCGACGGATGTAGAACCAGAGACGTTGATTTCACTGGCTTGCGCAAAAGAAGTAAATAAACAAAGGGAGTAAACAGCGGCAAGCACTACCCGTAACATAAAATAAACTCCAAAATCGATGAGTGACGAAGCGCTATGGTATGTCGCTGATGTGACATTTTTGTGAATGCCGACGTAAAAGCAGAGATAATCTGAGGCGTTACGGATCCAAGTGGCTTTTTATGTCGTTACTTGAACGGCGATGAAAACATCAATAATCTTTGCACAGGTTATACTCAAAACACTTTGAGATCATAGTAATAGTTGTAAGTTTGCGCGATACTAAAGGCCGGTTTGCTTATCTGGGCGTTGAGGAAGTCATGACAGTTATTAATTTACTGCAGCGTCAAATTGAACGACGGGCGGAGGTCGTATGCGCCAACCGTAACCAGAGTTTGCCTGCAGAACTGGGCAAATCGGGGTTTGAGCCAATAGAAAATGGCGTGCACTTTATTCAAAGCCACTTCAAACTCGATTCAAGTCATTGCGATTACACCAGCCTGGTGGCAAAAGTGATTTGGGAAGAAAGCCACAGCTTATGGGGGCTGTATGTGCCTTCCAATGAGAATGAAGTTCCTGAGTGGGTGCCGTATCCGTATCTGTCCAAAAGCGGCGATCTGACGGCACTGATCCGTGAAATAGAAAAAGATCCGAAATCGTATTTCTGGAGCTGAACAGGCCGCAATCAAAAAGCAAGCAATAAAAAGGGCATTCAATCAGAATGCCCTTAACTCTCTTAACCCTTAATTGCGGGCTTAGGCCTCGGTGCTCTGTTCCTGAGCAGCAGGTTCCTGATGAGCGGCTGGCTCTGCTTGTGGCAGATCTGCAAACACCTGAGTTGGTTTTGCAATCAGGCTGCGGTTCTCCTGGTTGACTTCATTCAGGACAACTTCCAGGGTATCACCCAGCTTGAACACCACTTCTTTATCGACCGATACGGTGCCTTGCTCGCCGTTGCATTCCAGACGCTGCTTGTTGTCCAGAATCAGGCCGCCAGGAATAAAGGCAGCGGCGCCATTTTCCAGCAGACGGACACGCATGCCTGCGCGGTTGATGTCAAAGATCTCGGCGTTAAAGCGCGTGCCTTTGGCCGGCTCTTCAGCCAGAGTGCGAGCGTACAGCCAGTCTGCGACATTGCGTTCGGCAATTTTGTGGTGTTTACGATGCAGCGCCAGCTCTTCACCAACGGTTTCGTCAGGCTTTTGTACCGACTCTTTACCGAGGATGTGAGCTTTCAGCATGCGATGGTTGATCATATCGCCGTACTTACGGATCGGTGATGTCCAGGTCGCGTACACGTCCAGACCCATGGCGAAATGCGGCAGCGGCTCGTTGCCGATTTCACTGTAGCTCTGACTCTTACGGATACGGTTATCCAGGTAAGCGGTTTCCTGAGCAGACAACCAACGGCGCAGCGCGGCAAAGCCTTCTACAGTTGCTACATTTTCGGCATCGATTTCCGCGCCGTGCTCGTTCATCAGTTCCACAACATCGGCCAGTTTCTCTGGTTTGAAGCCAGCGTGAGTGTTGAACACGCCGGTACCAAAGGAAGCCTGCAACGTTTTACCGGCACAGATGTTGGCGGTGATCATGGATTCTTCAACCAGACGGTTAGCAGTGCGACGAGAGTCAGCGTGAATCGCGATCACATCGTTGTCTTCGCTCAGCTCAAAGCGGTAGTCCGGACGATCCGGGAAGACCACGGCATGAGTTTCACGCCAGTTCGCGCGTGCCTTGGCAAAAGCGTGCAGATCGCGCACGACGGCAGCGATGGTTTCATCAGGCTGCCACGCATCGCTGCTGCCATTTTCCAGCCAGTCTGATACGTGATCGTAAACCAGACGCGCGTGCGATTTGATGTTAGCAGCAAAGAAACGAATATCATCACCAATCACGCCGTCTTTATCGACAGTCACGCTACAGCAAAGGGCAGGGCGCACCTGATTTTCGATCAGAGAACACAGCTCGTCAGCCAGATCGCGCGGTAGCATCGGGATGTTGCGGCCTGGCAGATAAATAGTAAAGCCACGCTCACGCGCTACTTTGTCCATGTTATCTTCCGGCGTGATATAGGCTGTCGGATCGGCAATCGCAATGGTCAGCTCAAAGCTACCGTTATCCAGTTGCTTGGCGTACAGCGCGTCATCCATATCTTTGGTTGACTCGCCATCGATAGTAACGAATGGCATATCAGTCAGATCGATACGCTCAAGATCGGCGTCATCTTTCAGTTGCCATTCGTCAATCCCGGCAGGTTCGCTGTTTGGCAGGTCATTTTCTGCCAGCGTTACCCACCAAGGTGCGATTTTGTCATCCGCGTCCGTAATTTTTTCTGAGATTTCAACGAAGAAACCGTTGTCATCTTTAAGTGGGTGACGAGTCAGATGCGCGACAACCCAGTCACCTTCTTTAAACTGCTCCGGGTTGAGGCCTTTTTTCGTTTTGGCTTTCAGCGGTGTTTTCTTTAGTTGCGGGTGATCCGGCGCAACGTTCAGTTTGCCTTTGTGCAGTTGTACCCGACCAATAAATCGCGTTAGAGAAGGTTCAACCAGCTCTTGCGGCTCTGCGACTTCACGCTCTTTTTCAGTGCGAATGATAGCCACGACTTTATCGCCATGCATACATTTTTTCATGTACGGAGGCGGGATAAAGAAACTGGTTTTGCTGTCGACTTCAAGGAAACCAAAACCTTTATCAGTGGCTTTGATCTGACCTTCTTTCTTCGGCAGGTTTTCTTGGATTTGTTGTTTGAGTTGGGCTAGTAGCGGATTATCTTGAAACATCTTATTTCTATCTGACTCGGTTGATAGGGCACACTATAAATCATTGCTATGGCTGATTACTACCGAAAACGTGCCTTTCGTGCCGATTTACATGGTCTGTGGCGATGTAAAAACAAACGAATTGGTTACAAATGAGACGATTAGCGCGCGAGTTGTCGAGAGTTTTATCACTACAGAGAAATTTATGTGATGAATTTCAATTTTTTGTAGATTTTTTTATGCATTTAGGGAATAATCCGCCTCCCTTAGATGTCCCTAGTGGCTTGTTGCTTTTTAATACTTGTCCTCATCTGAATGGAATCAGCAACTGAACGGAATCAGCAACTTCTTGGATTGGTTGGAATGGTAAAGCACGTGGGACCTAGTTATTCATTATTTTAGTGGGATCCCCATGCAAGAAAACGTCATTCAATTTAGTGACTTAGCACTTAACAGTGCCATCCTTTCCGCCCTGAACGAAATGGGCTTCGTTTCTCCGACTCCAATTCAGGCTGCTGCAATTCCTTTGCTTCTGGAAGGCCGTGATGCTCTGGGTAAAGCGCAAACCGGTACTGGTAAAACAGCGGCATTCTCTCTGCCTCTGCTGAACAAACTGGATCTGTCACAACATAAGCCACAGGCTATTGTGATGGCACCAACTCGTGAACTGGCTATCCAGGTTGCAGCAGAAGTGAAAAACCTTGGCCAAAACATCAAAGGCCTGAAAGTTCTTGAGATCTACGGTGGCGCCTCTATCGTTGATCAAATGCGCGCTCTTAAATCAGGCGCTCACATTGTTGTGGGTACTCCTGGCCGCGTTAAAGACCTGATTACTCGTGAACGCCTGCACCTGGACGAATGTCATACTTTCGTTCTGGATGAAGCGGACGAAATGCTGAAAATGGGCTTCGTTGACGATGTAACCTGGATCATGGAACAAGCTCCTGCGACAGCACAACGCGTTCTGTTCTCTGCCACTATGCCTCCAATGGTTAAAGACATCGTTGATCGCTTCCTGCGTGAACCAGCGCGTGTTGACGTTGCCGGTTCTAACCAGACTGTTGCTAAAGTAGAGCAGCAATTCTGGGTAGTGAAGGGCGTAGAGAAAGACGAAGCGATGGCTCGTCTGCTTGAAACCGAAGAAACTGACGCATCTATCGTATTCGTGCGTACTCGTCAGGATACCGAACGTCTGGCTGATTGGCTGTGTGCACGTGGCTTTAAAGCGGCTGCACTGCACGGCGATATCCCTCAGTCACTGCGTGAGCGTACGGTTGACCATATCAAACAAGGTGTGATTGATATTCTGGTTGCCACTGACGTTGTTGCTCGTGGTCTGGACGTGCCGCGTATCACGCACGTATTCAACTATGACATCCCGTTCGATGTAGAATCTTACATTCACCGTATCGGTCGTACTGGCCGTGCTGGTCGTAAAGGTAAAGCGATCCTACTGGTTCGTACTAACCAGATCCGTATGCTGCGTACTATCGAGCGCGTGACTCGTTCTTCAATGGAAGAAATCCAGCTGCCACACCGTGACAAGGTTGCTGAAGCACGCCTGAGCATGCTGGCAGTCGAACTGGAAGCAGAGAAAGCACACTCTTCTCTGGAGAAATTCGCTGAGCTGGTTGAAAAACTGCAAGCTTCTCTGGAAATTGATGCAACGACTCTGGCGGCTATCCTGCTGAAACGTCAGCAAGGTAAGCGTCCGCTGTTCTACGTTGGTGAAGACCCAATGCTGGAAGCGCTTGAGCGTGACAAGCTGCGTCGTCGTGAGCGTCGTGAGAATGGCGATCGTGGTGACCGCGGTGAGCGTGGTGGCCGTCGTGAATTCGCTAACACTGAATGGGATACTTACCAGCTGCAAGTGGGTCGTGACCAAGGCGTTCAGGTTAAAGATATCGTTGGCGCACTTGCAAACGAACTGGGTCTGACCAAAGGTTCTATCGGTGCGATCAAACTGGCTCAGGGCCACACATTCGTTCAGCTGCCTAAGAGCATGACCAGCGAAGTGAGTTCAAAACTGCGTAAACTGCGTATCCGTCAGAAAGAAGTGGGTGCGGTAGTTTGTGATTTTGATGACTTCCGTGAGTCTCGTGGCCGTCGTGAAGGCGGTAACGGTGGTGGTCGTCGTGACGGTGGTTTCCGTGGTAACCGTGAAGGCGGTAACGGTGCTCGTCGTGAAGGTGGTGGTTACCGTGGTAACCGTGAAGGTGGCGAGCGTCGCTTTGATCGCAACCGTGGTGGCGATGACCGTGGTAACTACCGTGGTGAACGTGGTCACAGCCGTCGTCGTAACGACGCATAATCTGCGCTTATCATCTGTTAAGTTTGTATAGAAAGTCCGGGGCCTTGCTCCGGACTTTTTTTTGCCTGTACAAAACGGTTCAGGAGAATCGCAGCTACGATGGCTATTGCAGATAGAACAGGGCAGATAGGATCCAGTAGGCAGGGCAGCGCGAATTTGCTGGCGCCAACTTGTTAAGGCCGGCGCGGCAATTCAGATCCTCTTGATCTTTTCAGTACGTCTCGATCTGTGGAGTACTAAACCGAGTTGCTAAGTAAAAATTAGCCGGTTTAGTGTGCGTGACTTTGCCCTGAGTTTTAATAAGATGCGACGTTCAGTTTACTGAGCAGAGCACTGAAATTGTCTTTCGCGACCGGCGGTGAATAGTAGTACCCCTGGATAAGCTGGCACCCTTGCCGGGCAAAAAATTGCAGTTGTTCCGCAGTCTCGACGCCTTCGACCACTATGACCAGTGACAGGTCATGTGCCATTTTGATAATGGTGGAAGTCAGATTCGCCTGCTCCTCATCATCGGTCACATGAATAACAAAGCTGCGGTCGATCTTCAATGTGTCGCAAGGCATCTTTGACAGGTAAGAGAGCGATGAGTAGCCAGTACCAAAATCATCGATGGCCAGTCTGACACCGAGTGCCTTAATTTGAGTCAGCAGATGAAGCGCATCGTTTTTACGTTCAATGTAGGCTGATTCAGTCAGTTCCAGCTCAAGTTTAGCGGCCGGAAAGCCAGTGCTGTTCAACACCCGCTGCAGGGTAGCGGCAAAATGACCAAAGCGTAATTGGTGGGCTGAGACATTCACCGACATCTTATCCAGCCGATATCCCTGCGCCTGCCATTGCGCAGCGTCCAGGCAGGCTCGTTCTAATACATAATCGCCCAGCGTTTCAATCAGTCCGGTTTCTTCTGCAACTGGCACAAACTCCGTAGGGGAAACCCAGCCTAGCTCTTCATCATGCCAGCGTGCTAAAGCCTCTGCGCCAATCAACTGTTGGTGGGTGGTGTTATATTGCGGCTGATAATAAACCTGAACCAGGTGCTGCTCTAATGCGGCTTTAAGCTTGGTACTCAGCAGTAACTTGCGTTGGCTCTGCTGAGTCAGTCTGTCTTCATAGATGGCGTAAGTACCGCGCTGGTTACGCTTCGCTTCATACATGGCTGCATCGGCTTCCTGGAACATATCGCGATGTTCGCCGCTGTTCTGAAAGCTGACACCTAAGGTGGCTGATATGAACACGGAGGTATTATTGCCAATCAAGATGGCCTGAGTCAGCTGCTTCTGAATTGCAGCAATGATGGCCTGAATATGATTGATGTCGTTGTCTTGCACTAATAGCGCGAATTCATCGCCGCCGGTACGGTACAGGATCGATTCAAGCTGCGCTTCTGTGCCGAGCGAGGCGAGCAGGCGATGTGCGACCTGCACCAGTACTTTGTCACCGGCAGTATGGCCGTAACTGTCGTTGACATCCTTGAAATGGTCCAGGTCGATGACGACCAGGGTTGCCGGACTGCCTTCAACCCCGGCCAACTGTGTGTCCAGCACGCGGCGGTTGGGCAACTGAGTCAACGGGTCATGGGTCGCCAGGTGATTCAACTGATTCTGGATGCGCTTCTGTTCGTCGATGTTAACCAGCGAAAAAACATAGGTGGCCATCGTTGCCTGGTTTGAATGCACCTTAGTGATCGACAGCAGGCCCTGATTCTGACTTTCCGGCCCGAAGATAACTTCACCCCGCCAGTCGTCCCGTAACAGCTCGTTTAATGCCAGAGGTTGCCCGTCCGTGTAAAACAGGCTGGCGGCGGAAATTTTATCCAGTTCTGCTCCGGGATTCTGTATGCTAACCATATGGCAGAACGCTTCATTCGCTTGCAGCAGATGACCGTTATCACTGACGATCGCTAAGCCTTCGTTCGAATTATGGAATACGGTTGCTGCCTGTTTCAGTTCATGTTCTTTCTCCGACATTTCTTCCATTAACTGAGTACTGGTTTTGAACATCAAATTCCAGCGAAAGCTATCAGACTCGAGGTAATGAATAAAAGACTGACGTTTAAACAGCGCAAACAGCAGGATGGGAAGGCTGAATGCAATGGCGGTCAGCAGCTTTCCGGCCAGGTTGCCCACGATGACGGCGACAACGTGGTCGTTGTAGCCAAATGCGATCAGCGGAAACACTACTCCGTCTGCCGCTAACACCAGAATAAACAGTGCGATGTAGAGCAGAGTCGTGGTCAGATGATTGAAGTTGAGGCGCTTGAGCTGCTCAAACGCAAACAGCAGCACAAACAGCTCACTGATGATCAGGATGCCACCCAAAATAATAAAAGGCGTCGAGACAGCAAACAGGTCCGCAGAGACGTTGTGCGGGTTAATGATGCCATCACTGAGCAGGCTTCTTTCAGCCAGCATCGAAAACGACACTTTAAACAGATCAACGATGATCACCAGGCGGATGAGATGGCGCAGGATCAGTAAATCTTTCTCTATCAGTACAAACAGCACTGATGTCATCATCAGTGCACCGTAGCACAAGCTGCCACCGGAGACTTCAATCCCCGGGTACACCGACAGCGAATAAACATTACCGAGGAAGCCGCCTATCAGCAGTATCAGTGAAATGTAGACGTAAAAAGAGACCCGGCGCAGGGGACCTTCCTGAGTCAGGAAGTAGAGTGGAAACAATGAAAAAAGTGTCACCTGGAGTGCGAAGAGTCCGAGCATGGATGTTGGGTCTGCCTGTCGTATTTTGAAGGGTCGAACTTTAGTGTAGTTTCTTTCAAAGTCAACACTGTGAAAGTTCTATCAGGAACGGGTATAACATTTGATACGTTTTGCATAGAACAATTGAATTAATGAGTCTTCAGCTCAGAGTAAAGAGCCTGGCAGGCAGAGGTATAACCAGGCATCATTGACCAGATGACAATAGGATGAAATTGACGCTTAAGCGCAGAATATCATTGAGATTTCATCTGTATTAGTTAGAATGCTTTTTTCGTGCTCAGGCTGGTGCATCCGTATTTGTGCCAAAATGGGGACTCAAAGTTTTAAAATTCGCGTGCTTGGATTTATTATTTATTGATTTTAAAGCACAAAATTCAAACAAGTGTTGCTTGGTATGCAACACCACTGTAGGGATATATCATGCCTATTATTACTCTTCCTGACGGCAGTCAGCGTCAATTTGACAACCCGGTTTCTACTTTTGAAGTTGCTCAATCTATCGGTCCTGGTCTGGCGAAAGCGACCATTGCCGGCCGTGTAGATGGCGTACGCGTTGATGCGTGCGATCTGATCGAAAACGATGCAAGCCTTGAAATCATCACCACGAAAGATGAAGTAGACGGTCTGGAAATTGTTCGTCACTCTTGTGCTCACCTGCTTGGCCATGCACTGAAGCAGCTGTACCCACAAGCAAAAATGGCGATTGGTCCAACGATCGACAGTGGTTTTTACTACGATATTGATCTGGAAGAATCTCTGTCTCAGGAAGACCTGGAAAAGATCGAAGCTCGCATGCTGGAACTGGCAAAGACCAAATACCAGGTTGTGAAAAAGAAAGTCAGCTGGCAGGAAGCGCGTGATACGTTTGAAGCGCGTCAGGAACCATACAAAATGGAAATCCTGGACCAAAACGTAGCTCGTGATGACCGTCCTGGTCTTTACCACCATGAAGAATACATCGACATGTGTCGCGGTCCTCACGTACCAAACATGGGTTTCTGTCAGAACTTCAAGCTGCTGAACATCGCAGGTGCTTATTGGCGCGGCGACAGCAACAACAAGATGCTGCAACGTATCTACGGTACTGCTTTCCATGACAAGAAGGCGCTGAAAGCGCACCTTACACGTCTGGAAGAAGCTGCTAAGCGTGACCACCGTAAGATCGGTAAGCAACTTGACCTGTTCCACATGCAGCAAGAAGCACCGGGTATGGTGTTCTGGCACCACAATGGCTGGTCGATTTTCCGTGACCTGGAAGTCTTCGTTCGTCAAAAACTGACTGAGTACGATTACCAGGAAGTGAAAGGCCCGCTGATGATGGACCGCGTTCTGTGGGAACGTTCAGGTCACTGGGATAAATACGCTGATGCGATGTTTACTACCCATTCAGAGAACCGTGATTACGCCATCAAGCCAATGAACTGCCCTGGCCACGTACAGATCTTTAACCAAGGTCTGAAATCGTACCGTGACCTGCCGCTGCGTATGGCGGAATTCGGTTCATGTCACCGTAACGAGCCATCGGGTTCACTGCACGGCATTATGCGTGTGCGTGGCTTTACCCAGGATGACGCACACATTTTCTGTACTGAAGATCAGATTCAGCAGGAAGTGACGTCTTGCATCAAGATGGTTTACGACACATACACCACTTTTGGTTTTGAAAACATCGCAGTAAAACTGTCTACTCGCCCTGAAAAACGCGTGGGTAGCGATGAAATCTGGGATAAATCTGAAGAAGCACTGAAACATTCTCTGGAAGCAATGGACATTGCTTACGAAATTCAAGAGGGTGAAGGCGCGTTCTACGGACCTAAGATTGAATTTACTTTGTATGATTGTCTTGACCGTGCGTGGCAATGTGGTACTGTGCAGCTCGATTTCAACCTGCCAACTCGATTGGGCGCGACTTACGTCGGCGAAAACAATGAGCGTTTGGTTCCGGTTATGATTCACCGAGCTATTTTGGGCTCTTTGGAACGCTTCATTGGTATTCTTATCGAAGAATATGCAGGTTTCTTCCCGACCTGGCTGGCACCAGAACAGGCTGTTGTTGTGAATATTACCGACAAACAATCTGATTACGCTCAAGAAGTGGCCCAAAAGCTACAAAAATGTGGCATTCGCGCAAAAGCGGACTTGAGAAATGAGAAGATTGGCTTTAAAATTCGCGAACACACTCTGAAGCGTGTACCGTACATGTTAGTTTGTGGTGACCAAGAAATGGAAGCCGGTGAAATTGCAGTACGTACTCGTAAAGGTAAAGATCTTGGTAAATTTAAACTGGATGACTTCGTATCTTATATCCAGACCGAGATTGCTAGCCGTAAGTTAAATCTGGAGGAATAAACTATTAAAGGCGGAAGACGTGGCCAAGTACCGGCCAAACAAAACCAGCACCGTTTAAACGGTGAAATTCGTGGCGTTCGTGAAGTTCGTTTAACAGGCGCTGACGGTGAATCTGTTGGTATCGTTTCGATCCAAGAAGCACTAGCAGCGGCCGAAGAAGCTGGTATGGATCTTGTAGAGATCAGCCCTAACGCCGAGCCACCAGTCTGTCGTGTGATGGACTATGGCAAGTTCCTCTTCGAAAAGAGTAAAGCTCAGAAAGAGCAGAAGAAGAAGCAAAAGCAGATCCAGATTAAGGAAGTTAAATTCCGTCCTGGGACTGATATTGGAGACTATCAGGTAAAACTACGCAACCTGACTGGTTTCCTTGAAGAAGGCAACAAAGTGAAAGTAACGATTCGCTTCCGTGGCCGAGAGATGGCACACCAAGACATCGGTGTTGACGTTCTGAACCGACTAAAAGAAGACACGGCAGAAATTGCTGTTGTGGAATCTTTCCCGTCGCGTATTGAAGGTCGCCAGATGATCATGGTGCTAGCCCCTAAGAAGAAGTAATTAACGGCTTACAAGTAATTGACTCAGCCGTCCCCTGAGAAGGGTAAGACGGTTGGGTTTTATTCGCCCTGATTACGTTGTTTATTAAACTACTACAATGCGGAGTTATTCATCATGCCTAAGATGAAAACCAACAAAGGTGCTGCTAAGCGTTTCAAGAAAACTGCTGGTGGTATTAAGTACAAGCACGCTACTAAACGTCACATCCTGACTAAGCGTACTACTAAGAACAAGCGTCAGCTACGTCCTAATGCAATCCTTCCTAAATGTGAAGTGGCTGCAGTAATCCGTATGCTGCCATACGCTTAATTCTTTTTAGTTTATTTATCGTTTAGTTTAGGAGAGACATAATGCCTCGCGTAAAACGTGGTGTACAAGCTCGTGCACGTCATAAGAAAGTTCTGAAACAAGCTAAAGGTTACTACGGTGCACGTTCACGTGTTTACCGCGTAGCTTTCCAAGCAGTTACTAAAGCTGGTCAATACGCTTACCGTGACCGTCGCAACAAGAAACGTCAATTCCGTCAACTGTGGATTGCACGTATCAACGCGGCTTCTCGTCAAAATGGTCTATCTTACAGCCGTTTCATCAACGGTCTTAAGAAAGCATCTATCGAGATCGACCGTAAGATTCTTGCTGACATCGCAGTATTCGACAAAGCAGCATTTGCTGTTCTTGTAGAAAAAGCGAAAGCTGCTCTGTAATTAGCAGTTCAGGTTTAAGAGAAGGAGAGCTTATGCTCTCCTTTTTTATATCTGCTGATTGCCGATTCGTCGTCAATAGTGTACCAATCCCTGCCTTTAGCCGGAAAATATCTCATGAGTGAAGCTCAACCTAATAACCCTTTACACGGGGTAACTCTGGAAAAAATTTTAGTACAGCTGGTCGAACATTACGGTTGGCCGGAGCTGTATGAACAAGTCAATATCAACTGTTTTTACAACTCACCCTCCATCAAGTCATCACTGAAGTTTTTGCGCAAAACCCAGTGGGCACGTGATAAAGTTGAAGCGTTATATATCGATACCTTTTATCGCTCTTAACGGTGAGCTGCTTAAAGTAAGCTGGTAAAGGCAAGCAGGTAAAAGTAAGTAGGCCGTGAGCTAAGGAGAACAGGGTGGTTAATGACATATACGAACAGATGTGGCAGCAGTTTACTGACGCTGTGAGCAGCAATTCGTATCAATGCGACCCTTATCTGAATGGCCAGCCGGACACGCGTCGTGGTATTACCGCTCTGGCTTATTTAGCGGACAACAGCCCGGATGTTGCGGCTCGGATTGGTCAGTTTCTTGATCACCTTAGTCAACACGAGCCACAACAATACTATTATCCGAACGATGAACTGCATGTTACCTTGCTGTCGGTCATCTCTTGCCTGCAAGGTTTTCAGCTCAGCGATATTGACCCGCAAGCCTATGTTGACGTGTTTCATCGGGCTTTGCGCGGCCTGGATCCGATTCAGCTAGAACTGCGCGGCGTGACTGCATCGCCTTCATGCATTGTTATCCAAGGTTACCCGGTCGGTAATGAGTTAGACATTCTGCGCCAAAGATTAAGGGATGGTCTGCAGGCTTCCGGCCTTCAAACCAGCATCGATGCCCGCTATAAGCTAATTACTGCTCATCTGACGGCGATGCGATTTCGTCAGCCTTTACAGAATCCGCAGCAGTTGCAGGCGCTGTGTGCTGAGTATCGCCACTACCCGTTTGGCTCAGTGATTTTGAATCAGTGCGATTTAGTGTTTAACAACTGGTACCAGACTCTTGCAGAGACCCATCATTTGGCTAGGTATTGTCTGGGTGGTCAGCCTTCGTATTCTAGAGCAGATTATTAGTCTAGGCAGGATGATTAATCGTTGCAGCGTGCTGCCCGATGGTGTTGCCTGATGAGCGATTGTGACCACAAACCCTGCTTAGTTATTGTTTTCATAATTAACACCATTTTTTTTCATAAAAAGAACAATTCTACTCACTGTTGCGTATACAGTACTAAGATTCGTATTAAACCCCATAACAATAAATAGAGTTTGAAATGAGAAACTATCTACTGATCGCAATGGTATCTTTTACACTGTTTGGTTGTCAGCTGACTCGAGTTGAAGGCCGGGTAGACGATGTCGACGTCAGAGTCGGCTCAGATGGCAGACATCATGATGGTCACGGCCAATTTTGTCCTCCGGGTCAAGCCAAAAAAGGTAACTGTTAATCCGGACTGCCGAAACGACACGCCAGATGCCAGTCATTTTCTGGCTTCTGAAAGCAGCCTTTTAAAGCAAATACCTGTCACGCACTGCCATCATGGTGGTGCGTTTTACTATCTGTCGTTTGGGATCGTATCGATGTGGAATAATATCAGTAAGGTAAGCAAGGCAATATCAGCTGCTGAGCGATATTTTTACACGCTGATATTGCCTGGAAGTCTTTATTATCTGAGGTCTCAATCGAACCCCAGTGCTTTGTCGATATCGGCAGGCTAATTGGAATGCAGCGTTAAACGGTTGAGCGTCGTTGCTACACTGAGCCGATGCAGATGCCGGGGAGGGTCGGTCGGGCACTATTCTGTACTATGCGCTAATCACCACGTTTTTGTTTTCATCGGTAAACAGGCTTGCTTGGTTACGTTTAATTAACTGTGCGGCGTATGAAGGAGAAACCGCATGCAGCTGGCCTTTAAGATGTAACGCTGGTGTTTCCCATGCATCGTCTTTGTACATACCAGTCTGTGTATATTGAATCAATATTTTCATAAAACTTCCTCTGAATCGTTATTTTTATGCTTAGCCTCACACTTTGCGGGCTTGCTTTTACAATATTGCGTTTTTGCCGGTTGTGCATCTGTTAAAAATGAAACATTATTTTTACCGATTAGCCGTCGTTGGATTGGAACTTTTGCGCCATGATAACGTGCTTCAATTTTACGTTACCCGTCACTCAGGCATCACATGACGTGCTTCGCCAGGTGCATCTCAAAGGAATAGAAGATTATGCAGTTTCCGATTCACGCCTCCTGCCAATGTGGTCAGGTGACTTATCAGTTACACGCAGCACCGATGAAAGTCATGGCTTGTCACTGTAAAGAATGCCAGAAACTATCGACCGCACCGTACAGCATTACGGCCATTGTGGCGGCAAAAGATATTGAATTTAATGGTGAAATGACAAAATGGGGCCGAGTTGCCGAAAGTGGTAATCATAATTTAGGTTTCTCCTGCGTTCGCTGCAGCAATCGCATTTATCACCTCAATCCGGCGCAGCCGGAGGTCATCAAACTCAAGTTACGACCGGTTGATCTCGATGATGATCGTTTATTCGAGCCGACTGCGCATGTGTGGGTCAGTGAGAAAATGAGTTGGCTGACTTTGCCACCAGGCGTAGCGGTTTTTGATAAGCAGTCTTGAGTTTCTGATAATACAGCCTTGAGCTGCTGGATAATACAGCCTTGAACTGTTGGATGATGGAGCCTGAAATTTCAGATGATTAAGCAAGTTGGCGAAACGCAGATCCGGGAGAAACACACGGCAAGCTGCCATTGCGGCACGGTGGAGCTGGAGTTGACCTTACCCCGCGGCATAGAGGAGCCACGTCGCTGTGATTGTTCAATGTGTCGGCGTCGTGGTGCGATTGTCGCGTCGGTCTCGTTGGAGAACCTGCGCATCGTAAAGGGTCAGGAAGCGTTACGTCTGTATCAGTTTGGTACGCGAACTGCTCAGCACTTCTTCTGTTCTGTGTGTGGTATTTATACGCATCACCAGCGCCGCTCAAATCCGACTCAGTATGGCTATAATGTGGCGTGTCTGGAAGGCGTTAACCCGTTTGAACTGGGCAATGTAAAGACATATGACGGGGTTCATCATCCTGCAGATCAATAAAGGATCTTTGGTTGGTGATGCAGGTTGTCATAGCTCATAACCATTGAAAGCAATAAAAAACACCAGGTCAGTGACCTGGTGTTTTGTCATCACTGAGCGTCATTACAGCGCGGCAAGAATCGTTTCTGCTTTGCTGACTTCAAACGACTTAGGTGGCTCAACATTCAGAGTCGTGACCACACCGTTTTCCACAATCATCGCGTAACGCTGTGAACGAACACCGCCGAACGCGCCAGTATCCATTTCCAGACCCAGAGCTTTAGTAAAGCTTGCATCGCCATCAGCCAGCATCAGTAGCTCAGATGCATTTTGCGCCTCGCCCCATGCATTCATAACGAACGCATCGTTAACGGCAACACAAGCGATCAGATCAACGCCTTTTTCTTTCAGTTTGTCAGCCAGTACGACGTAACCAGGCAGGTGAGATTCAGAGCAGGTCGGAGTGAAGGCACCTGGTACTGCAAACAGCACAACTTTTTTGCCGGCAAACAGTTCTGTGACGTCGTGATTCACCATTCCGTCTTTAGTCAGCTCGCTCAGAGTGGCTTGAGGAAGGTTTTGTCCTTGTTCAATCATGATGATTCCTTAGTTTATTGGACATTATAAAAGCGGTTGAATTTTCGGGATAATTATTCGGACTCTGTACAAGCCCGAAAGTTCAACCGCCTCTAAGACCCGCTTGGTCGGGCATAACCACAGTCTAGCCCTAATTCAATGAACTAAAAACAGAGAATCTCTATGGGTATTAGTTTACTCATAGGGAAGCGTTTACTTTAAGAATCAGAACAGCTCCAATCAACTGAGGTTAATGTCTGGTCGGTGAGTGAGTACATTGGCTTTGATAGCTGGCGTGGCTTTGATACTCGTTATGTTATCAAGCACTTTCAGCGCCTTAGCACGGCACGCTTTTGCCCGCGCGGTAATGAACTCGGGTGCGGTTTTGGCGGCCGTCAACCGGATTGGAAAAGAATGTTATTTATGTGAAGTGACCCCGCAGCTCAACGCATTGATGGGATAGTGGGGTTATGTTAACTGATTGTTTAGGCTACAGTGTTTATATAAACATACGTTAAGTAGGCGGTAATCAGACGTGTTAAACCTTCATCCGATGCAACCGAAACACCTCGCTGAGGTGGCCGAATTGCAGGTGGCGCCCGAGCAGATCAAGTTTGTGGGGTGTATCGAAGATATCATGGTGAATATTGATAACTTCATTCATCCTCATGTCATGTTGTTCAATGACACTGTGGTGGGTTTCTTCCTGATTGATACCACCTACAGTGCCCAGTATCAGTTTGCCGCACCAGGCAGTCTGGGATTACGCGCATTCTTTGTGTCGGAACTGTTTCAGGGCCAGGGGTTTGGCAAACAGGCCGTCCAACTACTCTCGGTTTATTTACCGGCGCATTATCCACAGTACGATACCATCTATCTCACGGTGAACTGCAAAAATCCGGCGGCGAAAAGATGTTACGAGCTGGGTGGATTTCGTGACACAGGTGAACTTTATCTGGGTGGTGATGCAGGACCACAGCAGATTATGATTCTTAATTTTTCTCTTAACAGACGTGATTAGCATGTGAATGCGAACAGTTGTACACGTTCTATACTTTCAGTTGTGACTAAAGGAGTTCGATATGTATCAAAGTGTTCTGACATTCTGGTTTCATGAAATCACGCCGGAAATGTGGTGGCAGAAAGATACAGCACTGGATGATCAAATCCGAGACCGCTTTTTACCGCTTCATGAGCAGGCTGTGAAAGGTGAGTTATTCCATTGGCGCCAGTGCCCGCAGGGCGCGCTGGCTGAAGTGATCGTACTGGATCAGTTTTCTCGAAATATCTTCCGGGGAAGGCGAGAAGCTTTTGTTAACGATCCGCTGGCTCTGGCATTGTCTCAATTTGCGATAGAAAAAGGCTACAATAAGCAGCTCACCAGGGATGAGCAGGTTTTTCTCTATATGCCGTTTATGCATAGTGAATCGCGCCTGATACATGCTGCTGCGGTCGATCTGTACTCTGAACTCGGTCAGCAAGGCAATCTGGACTTTGAAGTGAGACATAAAGTTGTGATTGACCGCTTCGGTCGCTATCCACACCGTAACTCTATTCTTGGCCGGATTTCGACCACGGAAGAGATTGAGTATCTTGAACAGGGCGGTGAAGTCTTTTAGCCGGGCTGCCGTTAGCTAACCGTTTTAGGTGTCCAGAGGGCAGGCTTGCAAGATGAAGGGAAAAGAGTAAAAAGAGCACAGAGTAAGCAGCGACAAGGGTAAAGTGATGAGTAGAATTTATCTGTTTGACTGGGGGGATACTCTGATGATTGATAACCCCTCACTGCCGGGAAAAATGTGTGACTGGCCACAAGTAGAAGCAACGCCGCATGCGTTGGAAATGTTGCGCCGTCTGAGTCAGCGCGCGGAGATCTATATTGCCACCAACGCAGAGAACTCGGTTGAAGCAGATGTTCGAAATGCATTTTTACGTGTTGGTCTGGATGATTATATCCAGGGCTATTTCTGTAAACAGACTCTCGGCGTTTCGAAAGGAACGCCGCTGTTCTACCACATGATTATCGAGCGTTTGAACGCGGTTCCCGCTGCTGTCACCATGGTCGGTGATACGCTGGAAAATGATATTTTACCCGCCGCTGAAGCTGGTTTGCAGACCATCTGGTACAACCCGGGTCATCAGCCATTTACCAGCACTTATGCCGGACCGGTGGTGCATTGTCTTACGGATATCCTGGACTTGTGACCCAGCCATAAGGGAATCAGTGTTGGATGAATGTTTCAGTAGGTAGTTAAATCATGCTAGTCAAAGAAAATACCGGTTTGATCGTGGTTGATGTTCAAGGCAGGCTGGCGCGACTGGTTCACGATAGCCAAGCGGTACTGGACGCAACAGCCAAATTGATTAAAGGGGCGCAAATTCTGGGGCTGCCCGTGATATGGCTGGAGCAGAACCCCGATAAACTCGGCGAAACCGTTGCGGAAATTCGTGAGTTATTGGCGCCGGGTCAGCATCCGATTCAAAAATTCCATTTTTGTGCAGGCACTGAAGCTCCGTTTGCAGAAGCGATTATGCACGCGGGGGTATCATACTGGCTGGTGTGTGGCATCGAGAGTCATATCTGTGTGTATCAGACAGTGGCCGGTTTACTGCAAAGCGGTTATCAGGTAGAAGTAGTGCAAGACTGTATCTCTTCACGCAGTCAGGCTAACCGTCAGTTAGGTATCGAAAAGATGTGCGCGCTTGGTGCGCATAAAACGTCTGTGGAAATGTGTTTGTACGAGCTGGTGAAAGATTGTCGCAACGATAGTTTTAAGCCCATTTTACAACTGATCAAATAACAGGTTCTGGTGCAGCATGTTTCGATATATAGCGCATATAGGAACATGCGTTAATATCAGGCACAGGCATCTGAATAGACCAAACGTTGTGAGTCACCGATAACCGGGCAAGTAATCCGATCCGAAGCCCAGAGTTGTAAGGAAGTGATAGTGGAAATAAAAATCGATGATTTACAAGGCTCAGGCATCATTCGTTTGCTGGAAGAGCATTTAGCCGATATGCATGCCACCTCACCGGCGGAAAGTGTCCATGCACTCGATGTCAAAGCGTTACAACACCCTTCCATTACTTTCTGGTCAGCAGCGGAAGGCAATAGTGTACTTGGTTGTGTGGCACTCAAATCATTAAGTTGTGATCATGGCGAAATTAAATCGATGCGTACTTCCGGTGCTGCGCGCAACAAAGGGGTAGCGACGAAGCTCCTCAATCATCTTATAGCCGATGCGAAATCCAGAGGCTTTAAACAGCTCAGCCTGGAAACCGGCACTCAAGCATTTTTTAGCGCAGCGCATGGTTTGTACGCCAAACATGGCTTTGTTGATTGTGAGCCTTTCGGCGATTACCAACCGGATCCCAACAGCAAATTTATGACCCTTGTGCTAGAGCAATGAGCCAAATACAGGCAAGTCGGTTGAGTTCGCTCATGCAATTTCAACCGATTGATAGGCGGTTAAAATAGGCGCGACTTTTTGCGGATTACTTTGTTGCATGCGCCCGTAATGGGTCAGTAATTTTTGTTGATAACGGTGGGCAAGCTGTCGGCTGGATTCACACTCAGTGCGCCATAAGCTGTCTCCGGTCAGACTGACCAGCGGTTGATTGCCGTGCTGATGGTGCGTCGTTAGGTGCAATATTTCGTAAAAGCGTTGGTTGTCCTCAACCAGAGTTTCTTTAATGACATGACATTTAAGATGGCGTAGCTGTTCTCTGAGCGTGTACGTGTGGTGAACCGGACACAACAGAAACTCAAGCGGCGTGTTTGGATTGGCACTGCAGATGGCTGCAATCAAATCTGACATCAGGTCACCGCCGACACCGGCAATGATGACCAGGTGTGAGCCGGGCATGTCGGCTACCGGAATCCGCGCAACGTCCATACAGTAGGTCTGCCATTGACAAGGCCACTCTTGACCAAAATAAGTAGTCAGGCGCTGCTGTAATGACGTCATCAAGTCCGGCACGATATCAACAAAGTGTATTTGTCCGCCAGCCTGGCGCTCAAGCAGCGCGGCACCGAGTAGACCATGGTCGCAGCAGCAATCCCAGATGTGGTCGTAGTGATGGTGTACCTGGCTTTCCAGTCGTTTGAGGCGTTTACTTAATTTCATCGTAAGTGAATTATTTGTTTCATCGTAAGTGACTAATGAGTCTTACCAGCCGTGAATAAATGCTCGATAGGCGGAGCTTGTTTCGGTGAGCTGATATTGTAGTGATTTCGGCCAGTTTGGCGAATGAATTTTCTCTGCTTTACTTAATCTGTTGCTTGTTTTTTTGAACGATTGCTTGTTCACTTTGACCTAATACTTGATTGCAATACAGCTAGGTGTGCCGCAGGTATACGTACAATAACACTGAGAACGGAACGGAGAATTGACCATGATAGAGATACAAGGGCTTGATCATGTCGTGCTACGAACCACACAGCTGGAGCAGATGCTGAATTTTTATCGTGATGTGCTTGGTTGTCCGGTTGAGCGTGAGTTGCCTGAGGGGCTGACTCAACTGCGCGCCGGAAACGCGTTAATTGACATTGTGACGGTCGACAGTCCATTAGGAAAAGAAGGCGGTAAACCACCGCAACAAGACGGACGCAATATGGACCATTTTTGTCTGCAGATTACGCCGCGTAATGAAAAAGAGCTGGTGGCGTATTTAGACAACCATGGTGTGCAGCATTCTGATTTTGCCAAGCGCTATGGCGCTCAGGGTTACGGGCGCTCGATCTATCTGCACGATCCTGAGGGCAATGTGGTGGAACTCAAGCCCTGGGTTCCTGTACCTTAGCACAATGGCGGTCATGCTTTGTCCGTCATAGACTGAAACGATCTGTTGGCCAAGTTCCTGATATCAGGAACAAAGCATTGTATCGTTTGACGAAAAACTAACATGGCTCACGGCTTGCCCGCGACTTATTCCCGCGTTATGTTGTGTAGGTTCATATCAACAAGGAAAGGGTTATGAGTCTCGAGTTAAAGGCCTCGTCACAGCGAGTACAGGATTTTCTGTCTCAGCACGGGCAGCAGTTTGTAGTGAAACAGATGCCGGCTTCCACGCGTACCGCTGCCGAGGCTGCAGAAGCGGTTGGTTGCTCAATTGGGCAGATCGCCAAATCTCTTATTTTTAAAGACAAGCAAACCGGAGATCCGGTTCTGATTGTTGCTTCAGGCGCCAATATGGTGTGCACCAAGAAAGTAGAACAGGCGACCGGCATCAAACTGGGAAAAGCGGATGCCGATTTTGTACGCGAAAAGGTCGGCTATGCCATCGGCGGTGTACCGCCTGTTGCCCACCACGCTAAAGTGACCACGATTCTGGATCCTTCCCTGCAATGTTACGAAGCCATCTGGGCCGCAGCGGGCACGCCTAATTCATTGTTTGAACTACACTCTAAAGACTTGGAGCTGTTAACTCAGGGAACCTGGGTGGAGCTGGCCAAATAATGCTGATTTTTTCACGGCGGGAGGGCGTTATGAATGTTCAAAGACACGGTATTTCAATTGGGTTGGATCGCGTGGATGACGAATTTTTTGTCACCATCAAAGCGTTTGGCACATTAACACACCGTGATTACCAGGCAATGACCCCGATGTTAGAAGCCGCGCTGATTAAGGTCAATGAACCGAAAGTCAGAGTATTGCTCGATGCCACTGAGTTGGATGGTTGGGAGCTGAGAGCCGCCTGGGATGATTTTAAGCTGGGCCTCAACCATGGCGCTGATTTTGATAAGATCGCGCTGTACGGCAGGCCTGGCTGGCAGGAAAAAGCTGCCAAACTGGCGGGCTGGTTTATGTCCGGTGAAGTGAAATTTTTTGAAGATTACCAACAGGCGTTGGATTGGCTGAAATAACCACCGGCCAGAGTGGTATTGCTCCGGTGGCAAATTAAGTGAGAATTAGGTGGCGGATATGGCGCGAAAAGCCCGTTTAGGTAAGTGTGCCGGCATGGTGGGAGCGCTGTTGCTTTCAATCTCATTGCCGTCTTTGGCCGGTACTTTGACCACGACAAATTACGTCGTGACGATTACTTCCCATTGTGGAGAAGGACAAGTGACCTGTGACAATGTCACTTATCATGGCCGTTCTAAACGCAGCGCTGAAGAAATTGAGCTTACGGGAGAGACGATGCATCTGCTGTGTGGTGACAAGAAAACACCGTGCCGTTTCCTGGGCTATCATTTTCAGAATAAAGGGTACGAATACCAGGTTTTTGATTCTGGAGTTCTGCGAGTGAAGCACAAGGGCAAACTCGTGGTTGATGAGCGCGGACAGTGGAAGTACTGACGTTTTGACGTATCTTCGCCGGTTCCGGATTTAGGCAATATTTTCTCACCTGATGAGAATTGGGGATGATGATTGTGTCAGCACCTTTTATATTGATGGTAACTCAGTTGGGTAAAAGGATGTAGGATGTTGGCGTTGTTCGTTAAGTGCTTATTGGGAGCATTTGCTGTTTTGTTGATTGCTCTGTTGTCGAAAAGTAAAAGTTTTTTTATTTCCGGCCTGGTACCGCTGTTTCCGACCTTTGCTTTGATTGCCCATTATATTGTTGGCACAGAGCGCAGTATGGATGATCTGCGCGTTACTATACTGTTTGGATTATATTCTCTCATCCCTTACGCCGCATACTTGTTGTCGGCTTATTACTTCAGTTATCGTTACAACCTGTTTTGGACGCTCAGTCTGGCGACATTCGTCTGGGCGTCATTTGCTGGCATGCTCCTGTTTGGATGGACTCGTTTTCAACCCGGGATGGCGTGAGCCAGATCTGTATATTCTCTATTGATTATGGGACGGACAAAGTCATGGAAGTGTTTCAATGCGTCTCTTTTCTGGTCGTGAAAGACAATCAGGTACTGCTGGAAAAACGTTCGGCAGAAAAAACCTGTGACCCTAACCTGGTGGCAATACCTGGCGGACACATTGAGGCGGGGGAAAGCCAGCAAGAGGCGCTGGCCCGAGAGTTGCTGGAGGAGTTGGCGATAACGCCAACGGAGTCTGTCTATCTCTGTTCCCTGTACCATCCAACCAACGAACTGCAATTACTGCACTACTATGTCATTCCTGCCTGGCAGGGCGAAATAGGTTGTCATGAAGCGGATGAGGTATTCTGGCGCCCGATCAATCCGGATTGGGTCGATACCCGCGCAGACAAGCTGGCTCTGGCAGAATATCTGCGTCTCTTTCAAACCGGTATTTTATCGGCCTGAATTTATTTAACATTTCACCGGAATGGGTATATGGTGAACACAGTGCGACGATGGAAAGGTTGCATATCATCATTATTTTGGAGTATTCATGTCTCAACACACCGCTACGGTTACGTGGCAGCGTCAAGCTGATGAAATTTTTAGTGATAATAAATACAGTCGCGGCCATGAATGGCAGTTTGACGGGGGAGCCAAGGTCGCCGCTTCCGCGTCACCGGATGTGGTGCCGCTGCCTTATTCGGTTGCCGCCAACGTTGACCCGGAAGAAGCGATGATTGCGGCGTTATCCAGTTGTCATATGCTGGTCTTTTTGTCGATTGCGGCAAAAAAGCGCTTTGTGGTCGAGTCGTATCAGGATAATGCAGTCGGGACACTGGAAAAAAACGAGCAGGGTCGGGAAGCTCTGACCAAAGTGGTGCTGAGGCCCAAAATTGTCTTTTCCGGTCAATCACAACCCAGTATCGAGATGCTGGAAAAAATGCATCATCAATCTCACGAGAACTGTTTCATTGCCAACTCGGTCAAAACGCAAGTGACCACCGAAATTCTCCTTTAAGCAGGCTGTCAGAATGAATATTGGTATCTACATCTAT
The DNA here is from genome assembly GCF_029962385.1 of Vibrio sp. ABG19. Taxonomy (NCBI): domain Bacteria; kingdom Pseudomonadati; phylum Pseudomonadota; class Gammaproteobacteria; order Vibrionales; family Vibrionaceae; genus Vibrio; species Vibrio sp. ABG19. Next base: position 970,226 of record NZ_CP071707.1, read on the forward strand.
GATGAGGCCGAAGTATTGGACTTCTCCGGCCCGTTTGAAGTTTTCAGCACGGCTAAACGCTTGGCCGGGAATGACTGGAATATTTTTTTTGTGGCTCAGAATGATGCGCTAGTGAATGCGCGCGGCAACTTTCTGGTTAACCCTCATTACAGTTTTGCGGATCATCCGCCGATTGATTTATTGATCGTGGTCGGTGGGGTGCACACTTTTGAACTGGAAAAGCCGGCAGTGATCGACTGGATTCGACGCGTCTCTGCACAGGCCAGCCAGGTGGCCTCAGTGTGTACCGGCGCATTTCTGCTCGCTCAGGCGGGAGTTCTGACTGACCATCCGGTCACCACCCATTGGGAAGACATCGCTGATCTTAAAGCGAGGTTTCCGCAACTGGATGTCAAACAAAAGTGCCGCTGGGTTGTTGCTGATGAGCGGATTACCACGTCGGGGGGCATATCTGCTGGCATTGATATGAGTTTGTATCTGGTATCGAAACTGGCATCGCTGGCACTGGCAGAGCAAACGGCGCACCAGATGGAGTATGACTGGAATAAAACTCAGCCGTGAAGAAATCCTCTGCGTAGCGTATGCTTGAGATGGAAGTTTGTATTACTTGCCAACATGAAGGCGAGGGGAATGCCCGTGACAGGGGGTGGAAAATGAAAAACAAAGCGCTATTGATTATTGATGTTCAGGAGTCTCTGTTTGAGCAGGAGCCCAAGCCGTATGCCGCGAAAGAGGTGGTGCGTAATATTAATACTTTGAGTTCCTGGGCCAGAACGAAAGGTTACCCGGTTATCTTTGTTCAGCACGAAGAGCCGGAGTATGCCCAGTTGAAGTATGACAGTGAAGGCTGGCAACTCCAGCATGATATCCAGACCGAAGACGGCGATCTGTTTGTGCGTAAAACCACGCCAGATTCATTTCACCATACCGATCTGCGGGTTCTGCTCGAAGAGCAGGATGTGGATGAGTTGATTGTGTGCGGCTACGCTTCTGATTTTTGTGTCGATACCAGTGCCAGACGTGCGGCAGCTTTGGGTTACTCGATCATTGTGGCCACCGATGCCCATACCACGCACGATAAACCGCATGCTTCGGCAGAGCTGATTCGCCATCACCACTCTTATGTTTTGTCGCACATCTCCAGCTTTCGGGTCCCGATCAAAGCGATGACCACCTACGAAATCTGTCACTGAGGCCGGGCTTAACCGCCTGCTGGAAGGCGGATCTTTACTGCTTGTTCAAGATTCAGGCTTCACTCAGCAGACTTTCTAATAACGGCAGGCAGGCACGGGCGGCGTTGCTGTCGTTATTGACCTGAGCAGTCACTATCGCGCCTTCTTTCAACAGACACAGAGTATCGAGCAGACCTGGCTGCGCTTGCTGTTGTTGTGTAAGGCAGGATTGAATCAGGGTGCGAACCTTCTGTTTATGCTGCTGGCAAGTTTCTCTGAGCCCTTCAGCTTCCTGCCCATACTCCACTACGGTATTGATAAAAAAGCAGCCACGGAAGGGACTCAGCTGCTCAACCTCGCCATGTAACCAGCGATCCAAGGCAGTGAATAACCCTCTGATGGCAGGTAGCCCCGGTGAGTACTGTGCCATTTCTGCGCTTAACCAGTCAAAAAATAACGTGTCACGATGCTCCAGTGCGGCTGCGATCAGTTCTTCTTTACCAGCGAAATGGTGATAAAGCGTTTTTTTGGCGATACCGGACTGTTTGAGCACTTCATTGATGCCTACCGCGCGGATCCCGTGGCGGTAAAACAGGGTCAGAGCGGTTTCAATTAACAACTCTCGTTTATCATTCATCGGAGATTTCCTTTTAATGTCCTGATTAATCAGCACCAAATTTGTGGATAAAAGTATCTTGACACAGGTAGACCACTTTGTCTACTCTTGCTGGCAGACAGAGTGGTCTACCTAAAGGAAGCAAAAAATGAATCATATAAAATCAGCGTTATTGGCTGGTATCGCGGCGACATTCGCGATTGGAGTCTTATCCTATGCAGATGCATGGAGTGGTCATGGTCTGTGGCTAATGGCACCATTTGGTGCAACGGCAGTGTTGGTATTTGGGGTACCGGACAGTCCGTTAGCGCAACCAAAAAACGTCATTATCGGCCACCTGATCACGGCAACGATTGGCTTAGTGTTTGTGCATTTTGTACCGGTTGAGCCCTGGAGCTTGGCGTGTGCAACCGGGCTGGCCATCTCTGCGATGCTGGTGACCAAAACCACGCATCCGCCTGCTGGAGCGAATCCGCTGTTGATCATGCTGACAGGTCAAAGTTGGTCATTCCTGATTACACCTGTGCTGCTGGGCGCTGTGATTATTGTGTTGTGCGGCAAGTTGGCCAAACTGTGCCAAAACCGCACTCTGGCGGCGAGTAAAGCCTGATATATGGCCAGCTGCCGTGTCGCGAAAGTAATACGATAGCGGTGCAGGCCTGGAGGGCTGAATTTGTATCGCCCTAAAAAGCGAAAGACTTCACTGCTTGTTTATTTCAACAGTGACTGTTTGCTTCAACAGTGAGGTCTTTTGTTTCTGAAGCCTGGTGGAAAGGCTTAAAGGTGGGACACTTTAGAGCCAGATTTAACTGACGGCCTTGAGATTGGTTCTTAACCGATGACGGCGCTTTTTCAGGTAACGTTCAACCAGCTCAATGGTTTGTTCATCATGATCCAACCCGAGCTTGGTGCGACGCCAGAAAAGGTCTTCTGCACTGAACACCCATTCATGTTCCGCCAGATAATCGACTTCTATCTGATACAGGGACGGGCTGAAAGCCTGGCCCAGATCTTCTGGCTGACAGACTCCGGCCAGTAAACTACGGATACGGCTGCCGTAAGCGTTGAGCCAACGTTCCAGTAAACTTTCACCGATAAACGGATAGCGTTGTTTGCATTCTCTCAGCAGGCGATGGAAATTAAACTCTTCTCCACCAGGCAGTGGCGCCTGACTGGTCCAATCCGGTTTCATGTGTGGGAAACAGGGTTGAAGTTGATGCATCGCGATTTCGGCCAGTTGACGGTAAGTGGTTAGCTTGCCACCAAAAACAGATAGGAGCGGGGCCTGGTTGTCCTTGTTATCAAATGCCAGAGTGTAGTCACGGGTGATGCGTTGTGGTGTAACAGCCTCATCATCCAGCAGGGGACGCACACCGCTAAATTCATGAATGATATCGTTTTTGCAGATGCTTTTAACAAAGTGCTGGTTCACGACGTCGATGAGGTACTGCTTCTCATCGTCGGAAATCCTGACCTGACGCGGATCGCCCTGGTATTCCACGTCGGTCGTGCCAATCATCGAATATTTGTCGAGATAAGGGACCACCACAACCAGTCGCTTGTCGAGGTTTTGCAGCACGTAGGCGTAGGGTTCGGAGTGAATCTTGGGGACAATAATATGCGACCCTTTCACCAGTCGGATACCGTAAGGGGAGCTGAGGTGCAGGTGATCATGAAAAAAGCTGCGTACCCAAGGGCCGGTTGCATTCACCAATACCCGGCACTCGCGGTTAAATGAACGCTGATGACGTTCATCGAACAGTTCAACTTCCCATATGGAGCCGTTACGTTTCGCACCGACGACCCGGCAATAGTTGATCACTTCACTGCCCATTTCTTTGGCTTGCATGACATTGGCCAGTACCAGGCGCGCATCGTCCGCCCAGCAGTCGGAATATTCAAATCCGGTTGTGAGTTCCGGTTTGGTGACGGACCCGGCCGGTAAACGCACTTTGTGGCTACCTGGCAAAGAACTGCGGCGGCTGAGGCTGTCATACAAAAACAGCCCGGCACGCAGCAACCAGGAAGGCCGAAGAGACGGACGCAGGGGTAAGCGCAAGCGCATCGACTTAATGAGGTGCGGCGCTTTTTTTAAAAGAATTTCACGCTCGCTAAGGGCCTCACTCACTAAGCGAAACTCATAATGTTCAAGATAACGCAGACCGCCGTGAATCAGCTTCGAACTGGCTGATGAGGTTGCGCCGGCAAAATCCTGTGCATCGTAAAGACCCACTTTCAGCCCGCGCCCCGCAGCATCGGCAGCGATACCTGCACCATTAATACCGCCTCCGACTACGATGAGATCGAGGACCTTATTATGGGATTGAGGAGCTGAGCCCGGGATAGGTTCCATCAATGTGCTCTCCATGTACGTTGCGACTTTTTCACCTTTATCGCTAGCAAAGCATGCTCTGTCGTGAATGCTAGCCTGAGAATAAAGAGTTTTGATCTGGATCGAACAAACAGATCTGCTTTTGAGAGCTGACAATCTAAATCTCGCTGGCCTGCCAGACACCGTTTTGCAGGGCGAGCGCTAAATAGTGTTGCAATGAAAAAGAGAGCGATGCAATGAAAAAGCCCGCTCAGTGGCGGGCTTGGAACGATTTACATCTGAAAACGCTGAATTTACTTGTCGAATACTTCTTTGAAGTCGCGTTTCAGGATTGGATCGCGGCGTGCTTTTTTGATCTGTTTAACCATATCTTTCACACAGTTATGCAGCACCTGGTCAAGCAACTGGGCACGGTACTCTTCCTTGTCCTGCTCGGTCATATCTTTAGGCAGGTTCAGAGTCGGGAACTCTTCCATTACGTTGATGCCGGCAAATGCCTGGCTTACAGAGATAAGCGCGTGGAACTGTTCAAAGTTATCGAGAATATTCTGCGCGCTGCCTGGCAGACTATCCCAAGCTTCACGCACCGCTTCTTCGGAAACTTCGTGAATAGAAGTCACCATGTGGAACATACCTTCTGGTACCTGATCAAATTCCAGTACCTGGCGCAATTCTGGAGAAATGGAATCCAGATCCACTTGTGGGGCTTCTGTTTGTGTAGTGTCTGACATGAAAAAGTTCTCATTGATGAAAACCGCAATGCTAAAAACTTATGGCGAAATGTCAATACAAGTCTCTAAATAAAGCAGTGAAAGCGTGACAAAGTTATGTTATAGCTAAGCATTGAATGGTATTGCACAGAGGTTAATATGGTGAGCACGGGTTCATCGATGAGAATTCTACTGGTAGATGATGTGCAGTTAGAACGCATGCAGCTCGCGATTCGCCTCAAGCAACTGGGCCACTCTGTCGAAGTTGCATCCAGCGGCCGTGAAGCGATGGAGGTTTTTGCGCGTTTTGATCCCGAGCTGGTCTTACTCGATGTCACTATGCCGGACATTGATGGATTTGAAGTGGCTCAGGAGCTGCGGAAACGCTATCAACAGGATTGGGTACCGATTATTTTCCTCAGTAGTCATGACGAACCCTCCATGATCGCTAAAGGAATCGACTCCGGTGGCGATGACTATCTTATCAAACCCGTTGATAAATTGGTGTTAAGCTCCAAACTACTGGCGATGCAGCGCATTGCCAGTATGCGCCGGGAATTAAAACGAACGTCAGCCAAGCTCGAAGAGCTGAACCTGCAATTACAGCATCAGGCCAACGAAGATGGCCTGACCAAAGTGTTTAACCGCCGTTTTATGGACGAAAAACTGGGTGAAATGCTGACCTGGCACGGGCGTCATAATATGCCAATGTCGTTGATTTTGTTTGATGTCGATCACTTCAAATTGTTTAATGACAACTACGGTCACATTGAAGGCGACCGCTGTTTACACACGTTGGCTCAGGCAGCCAACAAGCTGTTCTGTCGCAGCGGTGAATTCGTTGGCCGTTATGGCGGGGAAGAGTTTGTGATCATGTTGAGCAACACCGACCAGGAAAGCGCACGCGTTGCGGCGGAAAGGGTGCAGGACGCGATTGAACATATCCACTATCCACATAATTTCAGCCCGGTGGCCAGCCATGTCACCTTATCTCAGGGCGTAGTGACTGTGACGCCTAATGGCAGTGAAACCCTGACCGAAGTCTATCAAGGAGCGGATCAGGCGCTGTATCAGGCCAAAAGCCAGGGCCGTAACCGTTACGTTCAGACTGTGCTGGGAGCGGGTTAACGCAGGGTTATACTGCGAATAACTCTAATCATCCCAAAGCCGCCAATAGCCGACAGCCGTTAAACATAAGTTAGCCGACAGCCGTTAAACATAAGTTCCGGTCTATCCAAACCATGGATGCACAGTTCAGGCGCATAAAAAAATCCAGGTGTATCGCTACACCTGGATTTTTACTCTGCATGCTTACCAGACAGGCTGGTGAGCTGAATATCCGCTAATTGAGATAATAAGCCCCAGCAAAGTTAACGCCAGTCATCATCCATAAAGGTGCGGCCTTCAAGCGAATAGGGATCTTCGTCAAATGGATGCTCTACTTTGCCACGCAGGCGTTCGAGCTTTTGTTCCAGCATATTGACGGTATCAAAATCCCCTTCAGAGCATGCCACGTAGATTTGCTGCTCCAGCGCATCAATACTGTCTCGAATGTTCATCTCGCACCTCCTGTTAGTTAAACGTGAGTTGAGATTCATCATCGGTTCTCAAATCTATTGTAGTCCAGCAGGCCGAATTCGATAGGCTGGTGTTGTTTGTACCAGGCATGAACTCTATCGCTGAACGGCCAGAAGCGTGGCGAACTACGACGAACTGCAAACCGATCCAGAAGCTTGATGTAGTCGTCTTCACTATTTAGTGTCTGTAAGCGCTGCACAAGTTCCGGAATCTCGCTTTCTTTGAGACTTAGGTACGCAGCCGGATAGCTTCCGATCACACCGCGTACGATCGTGAGATCATCATTTTTGTAGTCCCGATTGTTCTCTTCGTCAAATAAACTAGAGATATTGCTGTGCGCGTTTTTGTGCAGAATCGTGAAAAGTTGCGACGGGCCGTTGTCAGTATCAATCATCGCCATGATGATTTGCGGCATCGAACGCAGACCTTCTCCCTTGATATGACTGATGCTGGCCAGCGCTTTTTCATGCGCAGATGTAAATCCGGTATCAACAATATCGTAACGATGGCTCAGTACCGGCTGCACTTTGTCAATTAGCTTGTCATACAGCTCTGATTTGTAGTCAGTGGTCTTGTACTGTACCTGAGTCGGCTGGTCGAACGGTTTCACGTTACGCAGCAGGAAGTTTGAGAATTGTTTGCTCTGGTCCGCATACCAGCTCGACATCTCTTTGTGACGCATGCTGCGCGGTAGCAGGGCGACAAAGTTACTTTCGCCTTCCATACGCAGGAAGTCCATAAACATACGGGTCATCAACTGATGTCCGAAGTTACCGTAAACGTCAAACCCTGCCACCAGCAGGTAGTGGATACGTTCCAGCAGAGCGTAGTCAATCACCCAGGCTGTTTTGGGTTTTTCGCCAACCAGGCCCTGTACAACCGACGCACTGTCAAAATGACGCATAATGGTCAGTGCAGCGTTCGGGTTCGTGCCGTTACCATCCCAGATCACATCGGTCGTCAGGTGTTTACCGTCTTTAAACCAGCGGTTGGTAAACTCGGATTTGGCTTCCAGATAATGGGCTTGCTGGTTAGAGAAACGGATCCAGTTACTGAGCGGCAGAGTATTACTTTCCAGCTCTGCCGGCAGCTTGAGGTTTTCAGCCTGATCGCGGTAAAACTCATTGACCTCCGGCATGTCTGCTTTGTCCGGGTCAAGGAAGAAGACCCAGAAACGATCATTAATCACGTTAAGCGCCAACTGACCACGACACACCGGGCCTTTGATGAAGGACATAATGGTGTTCTGTGCATTATCGAGCATGAACTTAAAGCGTGCTTTTACCGGCAGTTCGATAAATGAAGTCATCGGGTTGGCAGCCACAGAAGCATCGTAGCTTGGCAACGCGGTGACTTTATAATCCGCATCGATAAACCATTCACGCCAGTGTTTCATGCGTTCCATGTTCAGTGCGTACGGCATGTGGGTTTTATCCACCGTGGTGCCTTGCTCTGGGATCAGGCGGTAGTAAACACGGTCAACTCCCGGATCGTCATATGGGCGCCGCGTACTGATACGTTTAACCGGTTGTCCGGGTGGTGTTGCAGAGCGGACCAGATTAAAGAAGCGAGGGGTTTCGCCTGGTTTGGTGATGTCGGAAAAATAAAGGTGTGACAGGAACAGGTGTTCGTAAATGTAACGACCGACAACACGGTTCTTAAGCAAATCTTGATTAAACAGACTTTCGTAATGATTGACCAATGCCTGTTGTTCCATCGTCAGCGGGATATGTTCATTCATCACGCCGCCATTTTTCAGCCAGGTCATCAGAGTATTGTATTCCGAGGACTCCAGGTTTGGCATACCAAACGGCATTCCCCAGTTCGGATAATCTTTCTGGTAAGCCTCGTGCTCTTCAAGTGTGACACATTGTTGCTCACGATCAATTGAGAAATCGAAGCCTTCCAATTGATCCTGCTGAGGCAACGGATGCAGCTCTTTTTGCTTGAGCATACGAGCCATCAGACCGGCCTGAATGTTGGCCTCAGGTGACTGGATGCGCTCATTAAGCACCGGATGAAAGTTAAAGTCGCGCCATTCTTCGGTCAGTTGGGCATCCTCAAACAAACGGGTCGGTGTTGCTGCCGTCAGACGGGTACCATGGTAAACCATGTCTTTACTGCCACCACGGTCGATACCTTCGACAGAAGACATTTTAAGCTGACAGGGAGCATCGTAACAGGCATGACAAACCACACAGCGTTTATCAATGATCGGTTTGACCTGATCGAGAAAAAAATGCGCCTGGGCTGATTCAATCGGCGCTTGTCGAGCGCGGACTTCTTCATCACCAAACATCTGATCGAAGTTAAAACCGGCCAACACTGCACAGCCGTAGAACAAAGGCACCAACGCAACGACGAATAATTTTCTTAATTTCATTCGGCTAACTTATTGATTAATCGTGCAGTAATTAAAGCAAAAAGCGACAAAGATCACCATTTTTTTCTGCATTTAGTGATTTACGTAGCAGACAGAAAACGGCACTTTGAGTTGCTCAAACCGGGCCATCCAGCGCCATTGATTGTCCTGCAATTTGTCGCCCGGGCCTTTCACTTCAATCCATTCAAACTGACCTTCTTTAAAGGCAATCAAGTCGGGCATGCCATTGCGATAGAGTTTTAAATCACTGAGCATTATCTCGAATAATCCGGCCAGGATGTCAGGTTCAATACACTGATCAGTAAGTTCAAACAAGGTCTTATCCCATCCGGCCCAAAACACAAATGGGTTAGCCAGCGAGAATTTAGTTTGCCAAAGCGCCCACAATGGCATGACGCCTTCATTACGCAGGCGGGTGATGGCCTGTTCTATCCAGAATTTACGTTTGCTGACAAAATCGCTGTGATAGAGATCGAGCGGGCGATATTGATAACGGTTGATGAAAGCGCCCTCTACAGGAGCAAATATCGCGTCCCAGAACGTGAGGCCAAACAGCGTATTCAGAAACTGGTTCTCCAGATAATAAACCTGATAACCTTCACTCTCTAATTGTTGCTTGACCGCTAATTCGACCCGTTGCTGTGTCAGGTCGAGTTGTAACTGGCGGGTAGGGTAGACAGGTTTACTTTCCCGCGCCACTTTATGGCCTTCGAGGCGCAGCAGGCGTTTGTGCAGTTTTAGAGCGATTTCGTATTCAGAGTAATTGAGCGGTTGTGCAAACATGGTTTCAACAACGTCGCGCATTGGCTGCGTTTGCTCAAGTTTTTCATAGATACGAGCCTGACGCTCACGTGATGGAATCACTTCGGTTTGCTGGTAAATGGCGAGTGCTTTATCCAGACATTGCTGACGTTCATAGTCGCGTGCGATCTGGTTTAACTGGTGCTGTCTGCGCCGCTCGATATAAGCATGTATACCAGGTTGAGGAAGTTGCGATAACAGCTTGTCTAACATCGTTTCATCGGGCTTGGGGTGTGCATCGTAATGTGCCTGGATACGGCGCAATACGAACAGGTGGTCTACCTGCTGACGGGTTTGAAAGAAGCAACGTTCTTTACTCAGCGGATAACTCTCAAAGTTGTTTAAACCCAGGTCATCGAGGACAAATTGCGCGAAGGTTTGTCGTGTATTGGCGAAAAACAAGATCAACAACAGCTCAATAATGTCACTCTGATTGAGATGGATAATGTCAAAGTTCAGTTCTGGTACATTTTCGATCGGCGCTACCTTCAAGGCTTCGATAAGCTGCGGCTTGCGTAATGATCTGCCCAGCTGTGGATAGAGCGTCACAATGTCCGCTTTAGTGAGGAGCTCCCGGGCGACCACCACGGCATCTAGCTCAGGATTGAGGCTGATAAAACCTGCCCGGGCAAGTTCATTCAGTGCATTTGCCTGGTGACTTATTTCTGCATAGTTGAGCTTATCGCTGCGAAACCACTGCCCCTTTCGAGATAGCAGGCGAACCAGCATGCACTGTGCGTCGTGGCTCAGACGGTGAAAGTCGTGACACCATTCAAGCTCTGCCGGTCGCAGTAAGTCCGCATACCACTCCAGCGCATGTGAGAGCAGCTTATGGAAGTTAGTCAGATAGTAATCGTCAGGCAGAACAGGTAAAGGTTGCATAATCAGTCAGGCAGTCAATGGGTAAATCTAGAGTAGCCCTATTTGTTAGCGATGAAAATATCTGGGGAAGCAGGAAGCAGGAAGCCGGAAGGGTATGCAGATGAAATATTAGGGTGACGATGAGCGAACACGTTTGTCTTCAGCGTTACGGAACCGCTCTCTGGAGTGGCAAAGAAAAGTGGCGACTCATCTGTATAGCGGTGATTAAGTTCTAAACCGGTAACTAAGCTTTAAATCAGTAATCTTAGAAAAACTGTGCGGTACGTCTAAAAGCTAACCAATTGATGTTTAATTGATTATTAACTATGCAAACAGTCTGGATTTGATAAAAAACGGTTTTCTTTTTCCATGGTTGTGGCATAGTAACTCCATCACTTCGATGCGCGGGCATCGTATAATGGCTATTACCTCAGCCTTCCAAGCTGATGATGCGGGTTCGATTCCCGCTGCCCGCTCCAAGCTTTTCCTTCTGTAATAAATTCCTGACTATTTTAAATAAAGCGCTTAATGGCGTGTTTTTGCGTTTGTCTTCCCCCGACTGACAAGTGGTCAAGCATCGTATAATCATATTATGCGCAGTAACAGGTTTAGATATCGCTATCCATCGGTAAGTTTGCCATCCAATTCCGCTGCACGTCATCTGTTTGATAAATTTATTGAAATAATGGGTATAAATCCATATGTTATATTTATATAAAATCTTCTTGCATCAAAATTTTACTCTGATTTTTAGAATGAAATATATGGATATTTTAGATAATTCTATTATTCTGTGTTTTTTTAGTATAATTAAAATAATTTTAATTTATTAATAGAATATACACCGCTATTTGGCTGCCTTATCTAAAGTAGCGAATATCCGTCAGTATTGCATAGTAAGTGGATGTCTCTTTAAGTCTATGCAGCCTTATAGGCAAGGAGTGACACTGATTGAACCCACGCTACTCTGCTTGTGATTCAAATAGCGATTTTATATTTTAATAATATCGTCATGGAATATACTTATTGCTATTAATCTATAATTTATTTGTATATGTTGTTGTGGTGTTTGCTTACGTAAATTTCAATAGTTACTATTAATAAATATCTCTATTGATTTTGATGTCTCACCAGATAGAATACGCCCCTGATATTCATTATTATTGACAGGATAATAATGAATGCTTTTCTCGCATCCTATTTTTATATCGTGCCAAGTAAACATTCAGGGAAATAACATGTTTCACTCCGACGATCTTTCCAAAGGGAAGGTCCAGTTCTCACGCCGGAAAGTCTTGCTTTCTGGTGCGGTGATTATTGCTGGTGGTGTTGTCACCTCCGCACTACCATCATTTGTGATGGCAGAGTCTAAGCCATCCAAAAGTTTTTCTCCTTTTATGCAGATTTCTCGCTTGTTGGTGAATCATCAACTTGATGAAGCTGTAGGGCAGCGTATGCTGGCTGTCCTGGAAAGCGAAGAGCAGGGGATATTGGAGAATATCTATCAGTTAATCGCAATTGCCCGCTCACGTAATGCTTCAATCGTAGAAGACTTCTTCCCTGCGATCCCGCAAGGCGAGTTACAGGATCTGGCTTACAAAATCATTTTTGGTTGGTATACCGGTAGCCTCACTCCGACGCGCACTGCCAAAACCTTCGCTTTCGAGCAGGCGCTCACCTGGCAAACCACGCTGGATGTGATCACGATTCCGTCTTACGGTATCAGTGGTCCGAACAACTGGCAGCGTGTAAACACTCCAATCCTTCCCGTACCTCAATTCTGAATCTGACAAGAAGAAATTTATGACAGCCCCAAATCAGTCTCCTGTAGTGATCGTCGGTACCGGCGTCGTCGGCGTGGTGATCGCAGAGCAACTGCTGGATGCCGGTGTACCAGTCCTTATGATTGAAGCCGGTCCGCGTGTGTCGCGCGCGGAGATCGTAGAGAACTATCGCAACCTGCCGCTGGCCTCCAAAGGTACGGCGATTGAATGTTATCCCTCGCGTGAGTGGGCGCCTCACCCGGAGCCAACTGGCCCTGGGCAGGACTACCTGCAACTGAGTGGTAAAGATGCCTATGCGCAAAGTTACGTGCGTTATGCCGGTGGTTCGACCTGGCACTGGGCCGGCACATGCTGGCGTATGACGCCGGATGATTTGCGCCTGCACAGCCTGTATGGCGTCGGCCGCGACTGGGCGTTCGATTACGACACGCTCGAACCTTACTATGTGCGCGCTGAGTATAAACTGGGGATCTGTGGACCGGATGATCCGGCGCTGCAATGGCCAGCGAAGCGCTCCAAGCCTTACCCGATGCCAGCGCTGCCATTTGGTCCCGGTGAAGAGCGTTTTACGTCAGTCGTGCGTGAAAAGCTCGGTCTGCATAACATCCCGACAGCTCAGGCGCGTAACAGCGGCACTTCTTATGATGACCGTCCGGCATGTTGTGCCAACAACAACTGCGTACCGGTCTGTCCGGTAGGTGCTAAATATGATGGTGCGACTGCGTTATCCCGTCTCGAAGCGAAAGGTGCGACGATTCTGTACAACTCGGTGGTGTGGCGCATTGAAACCAATGCCAAAAACAACATCGAAGCGGTGCATTACTATGACCAGCATAAGCAAACTCATCGGGTAAACGGTAATCTGTTTATCATTGCCTGTAACGGGCTGGAAACACCGAAGCTGCTGTTGATGTCGACCGATGCCCGTAACCCGAACGGCATTGCTAACAGCTCGGATCAGGTTGGCCGCAATATGATGGACCACCCGCAAATCACCATGACGGTGACACTTGACGAGCCTTACTGGGCAGGTGTCGGCCCTGTGGTTAACAGCGGCATCATGGAAACCTCGCAAGGGGACTTCCGATCGCAACACGCCGGTGCTTACTTCCGCTTTAATAACTTTGCCCGCAACCGTTTTGTCACCTTCGGTGCGTTGCAGAAAGGCTTAGTCGGTAAAGCGCTGGATGAAGAAATTCGTCGTATGACCGCCTGTACCGCCAATATCGTTATGGCGCATGAGATGTTGCCTGAAGCCAACAACCGCCTGACGCTATCGGATAAAAAAGACTGGCTTGGCCTGCCGAAACCGTCGGTAAATTACGATGTGGGTGACTATGTACGTCGTTCGTTCAACGAGTACTCGAAGCCGATTGCGGACAATATTGCAGAAGCGATGGGTGCCATTGATAAAACTTTCTCCAAGCAGTTTAATCCGAGTAAACACATTATGGGTGGCACGATTATGGGCCGTGATCCTGCGGCTTCGGTGGTGGATGAGGTCTGCCGTTCTCACGATCACCGCAACCTGTTCCTGCCTGGCGGTGGCGCGATGCCAAGCACCGCCTGTGGTAACAGTACCATTACCATGGTTGCGCTGGCATTCAAAGCCGCTGAAGCCATCGTCAAACAGGCGCAGGAGGCGTAATCATGCTCAAACTCAAATCAGGCGTTTTAGCACTTATGCTGGCGTTGGGCTGCGGCTCGGTTTATGCCGCTACTGATGTTGCTGCTCATGGTGCCGCTGACGATGCTCTGATCCAAAAAGGTCAGTATCTGGCGGTTGCGTCCGACTGCACCGCTTGTCACACGGCACATGGCGGACAGCCTTTTGCCGGTGGCAAAGTGATTTCATCGCCAGTGGGCGACATCATCGCGACGAATATCACGCCGTCGAACAAGGATGGGATTGGCAGCTACAGTGAACAGCAGTTTGCTGATGCTTTGCGTAAAGGCGTACGTGCCGACGGTGCCCAGTTGTATCCGGCAATGCCTTACACCGCTTATGCTACGTTGACTGACGAGGATATCCACGCCTTGTATACGTACTTTATGTCGGGTGTGCAAGCAGTGGATGAGCCGACGGCTGAAACCGAGTTGCCATTCCCGCTAAATATCCGCACGTCAATGATGGTCTGGAATGCATTGTTCCTTAAAGAGCCAGGCTATGAGGCGGATGCTTCACAAAGTGCGAGCTGGAACCGTGGCCGTTACCTGGTCGAAGGCGCTGCACACTGCAGTACCTGTCATACACCCCGCGGTTTCCTGATGCAGGAACAAACCGATGCCGCTATGACCGGAGCTCAGGTCGGCCCTTGGTTTGCACCGAATATCACCGCCGATCCGGTCAGCGGAATTGGTGAGTGGTCTCAGCAGGAACTGAAGACGTATCTGCGTACAGGTCGTTTAGAAGGTAAAGCGCAGGCAGCAGGCAGCATGGCTGAAGCGATTACCCATAGCTTCCGCTACTTGTCTGATGAGGATTTAAGTGCGATCGCTGAGTATATGGGCAGCATAGCGGATAATACTCAGGTGCCCTCTGGACCTTCGCGTTTTAATCATGGTAAACAGGGTCACAACCTGACTGCTATCCGTGGTGTTGGTTTTGAAGAGCCAGTCAGTGATGAAGGAGCAAGGTTGTATTCAGGCAACTGTTCTTCTTGCCATGGCAGCAGCGCGCAAGGGACTAAAGATGGTTTCTACCCAAGCCTGTTCCATAACAGCGCCACCGCAGAGCATAACCCATCTAATCTGATCGCCACGATTTTATATGGTGTTGAACGTGAAACTGCCGAGGGCGATGTGTTTATGCCACCTTTCGGCGCACAGCCAAACGCGCTTAATCATCTTGATGATCAGCAGGTTGCCAAATTATCAAACTGGATCCTGCAGCAGTACGGCAATCAAGAAGTGACCGTGTCACCAGAGCGGGTCGCTGAAATCCGCCGTGGCGGCCCGACGTCTCCGCTGGTATTACTGGCGCAACTCGGTGTGGCGGCTGGTGTGCTGGTGCTGCTGGCTCTGGTCGGCTGGTTGATCTGGCGGCGCAAGCGCTAAGCACTGAACCGGACATGATAAATCGGTAGCATTAAGCCTGCTGTGTTTAATAAAAAAGGCCAGATTGGTTATGACCAGTCTGGCCTTTTTACTTTCATTTATGCTCTCAAAAGCAGAACGTTTGCTGGGTTGTGCGATTTATATATACGAACAATAAGATATTTGTTCGAAAAAATGTCTGTTTGATAACTAACTTAATCGATGCAAAGCAAGTTTTAATTTTATTTGAAGCCCAAAATGGGCTATGTGCGTGTTTTGGGCAAGATAAGTAGACGCTAATTCAGAGGCAAACTTTGAAATTTAGTAATGATCTAACAGTGTTAGGTTGGTCAACGTTATTGAAATAAACACATCAGTCTAGAACAGGCCACTTTCTAAAGCGTCTCAGGAACTGGTTAATGTCATTTTGCAGATCGTCGGAGAAAATCGCAGTTTACTGCCGCGATCAGACTAAAATTTGCGAAGAAAATACAGGTTAGGCTGTTATCCGCCAATTCCCCCGGCGATCACCTGGCAAAGGTAATTGCAGGTGTAGGTCTGGCTGATTTGAGTCGCGTTGATGTCTGCTGTTACGGCTTTGATATCGTGTTTTGTACGGTCAAACAGCAAACCGGCCACTGTGCCGCTGTGGGCGAGATTGATGCCGTATAAACCGTGTTTTTCAACTAACTGCAGAAGCTGATTGAAATGGGGCTTCATCACAATATGTTGGCTTTCTATCGCGCTGGTGGTCGCGGCGTGGCCAAGCTGATAGAGATCCTGCGAGTGCAGTGCTTGTGCAAACTGCACGACGGAGTGTTGTAGCTGAGCGCCGGAGCGTTGCAGCTGGTTCTGGCGCGCGATTCGGTGATAGCTGGCGGTACACAACTGATGTGTGCTTTCCAGCACCAGAACATCAAGATTGTTTACCGTATCGAACTGTTCAGTCACGGCTCCGCGGTGATGATCAAACAGGGTGAAGCGGCTGAACATGGTGCTGTCGCTGGGCTCGATTTGCACGCACAGCGCGGCCAGTTCGGATTCGGATATGGCTTGGCGATAATGACGATAGGTGGCGGCGATGGTGGCGGCAATATCCGCCGTACTGCTTGCCATGCCTTTAGCGACAGGAATGGTGGAGTCGAATTCGATTTTAAGGCCATCACTCTCACTGGCCGGAATATCAAGAGATTGCAGGGCGAGCTCAAGCGCTTGTCTCATCCGCGGGCGCTGACGGCTGCTGGCGGCATTGCCTTGAGTGACGCTCACGGTACTAAACCAGTCAATTGGGCAGGAAATCAGTTTTTCGCTGCCACCAATCCAGCCTTGAATAAATTCACCGCACGACGCCGGGCAACGGGCTTCAGCCATGGGATAATACCTTCTGCAGCGCGTGAATCAGACGCTGGTTATCCGCATGGGATTTAATTGCAACGCGATAAAAAGCATCACTCAGGCCAATATAGTTGGCGCAACTGCGAATCAGAATGCCGTGGCGCATCAGGTCGTGCTGCAGTGACGAAGTAGGGTTTAGATGTTTGAAAAACAGGTAGTTGGCACTGGGCGCAAACAGTTGCAGCGGCTTAAACCGGGCCAGTTCCGTTTGCAGGTATTTCTGCTCTTGTGCCAGCCATTGATAGGTAGCCTGGCAATAGGTGTCATCTTCAAACAAGATCTCGCCAGCCAGAGCAGCCAAAGCGTTTATGGTCCACGGTTCACGTTCGTCCCTGATTTCAGCCAGCAAAGTTTGATCGGCAGAAAGCAGATAGCCAAGCCGCAGGCCTGGCAGCGCATAAAATTTGGTTAGCGAGCGCAGCACGTACAGGTGCGGATTATCTGCCAGACACTGGCTCAGGCTTGGTTGATTTGGCATGAAATCAATAAACGACTCGTCAACGAACAGGCGTATATTGAGCTGCCGGCAGCGGTCAACAATCGCGCTTAATAACTCACGATCGGGCATCAGCCCGGTCGGATTATTCGGCGTGCAAATGAACAGGCAGTCCAGTTCGCCGTGCAGCGCATCCAGCACGCGCTCAGTGACGGCAAAACCGTCCTCTTCACGTAAGACATAATTGTCGATCGCACAGCCAACCCGGCTCAGGGCGCGGCGATATTCGGCGAAGCTGGGTTCAATCAGCAGCGCTGTTTTAGGCTTGACGTATTGGGCCCAGAGAAAGATCAGTTCGGTCGCACCGTTACCGGGTAGCACCCAGGGAGCAGGGCAGTCATGGTGGGTTGCGAGTGACTGGTGTAGCTTGAGGTATTCGATGTCCGGATAATGCTGCAGGCAATCCAACTGGCTGACAATCGCGTCACGAACCTGCGGCGGTATACCGAGCGGATTGATATTTGCGCTAAAATCAATCACCTTCGTCGGGTCGAGATCAAATTGTTCTGCCATTTGCAGTACGTTACCACCATGTTGTCCACTTTTCGCCATACTTACCTTCAATCTTTATCTTATCCGTTGTCATGGATGTGGAGCTGTACCGGATAGCACAACCGGGATTCCACCAACGGCTCAATCCTGAGCGGCGTAGCGTACAACTGCCACTGGCGGAAGAAAAGAATTTATCGGCTTAAAGCGTGATATAGCGGACCAGAGATGAACAATGGTATTGATGTGATGCAGTTTCGCCCGCGGTACAGTATTTAAGATTGAACTCGTTACCTGAACTCTGTAGTTTAGCCACTTTCTGATGGCTTTATCGCTGATACGACAAGGCGTTAGCGGACAAGTAATGATCCTGGAACATAATTATGACAGCAATTTTAATTGCCGGAACCAACAGCGGCAGCGGCAAAACAACCACCACACTCGGTATCCTCAAAGCGTTATGTCTGCGCGGACTGAAAGTCCAGCCGTTTAAGGTCGGACCCGATTACATTGATACTGCGTGGCACAGTAAAGTGGTGGGAACGCAATCTCACAACCTGGATGAATTTATGCTGCCGCCGCGCGAATTGCGGGCTCTGTATCAGCAGCAAACGGTGGATAAAGACATTGCTGTTATCGAAGGTGTTATGGGCTTTTATGATGGCTTTGGCACTGATCCTTATTACTGCAGCAGTGCCGGTATGGCGCGTACTCTGGGCTGTCCGGTAATCCTGGTGCTGGACGGCAAAGCTATGTCGACTTCGGCTGCGGCGATTGTCAAAGGCTTTGAGTCGTTTGCTGAGGACATCAATATTGCTGGCGTCATCTTTAACCAGGTCAATACCGAAAACCACTACCAATTGCTGAAAAATGCGGTGGAGACTTATTGTAATGTGCGTGTATTGGGCCGTTTGCCGAAACTGGCGGAAGTCGAACTGCCTTCACGTCACCTTGGCCTGGTCACGGTACACGAATCACCGGACATGACGGAGATGTGGCACCGGCTGGCAGCGGCGGTGGAAGAGTACATCGACATGGATGCGTTGCTGGAAGTGGCGCAAACCGCGGCCACAGCGCAGTCGGATGAGGCGGGCACAGAGCCCGGTGTGCTGGCTAGTGTGGCAGGGATTGGTACGGGGCTGACTATCGCTATTGCGCGCGATCAGGCGTTCAACTTCTATTATCAATCCAATTTGGATCTGCTGGCACAAACCGGGGCCACGCTGTGTTATTTCAGCCCGATGCATGATGCGCAATTGCCTGAGTGCGACATGGTTTATCTGGGCGGCGGGTATCCGGAGTTGTATGCCGAAACGCTGGCTGCCAACGTGTCGATGCGTGAATCTATTTTACGTGCCCATCAGGCCAACGTGGCCATTTATGCCGAATGTGGCGGCCTGATGTATCTGGGCAGCAGCTTACGTGACAAAGAAGACAACGTGCACGCGATGGCTGGCGTACTGGATGGTCACAGCCATATGACGGCGAGGTTGCAGCGCTTCGGGTACTGCTGCGCTGCGGCGAAAACGGATACTTTACTATGTAAAGCCGGGCAGGAGTTACGCGGTCACGAGTTTCATTACTCCGACTTTGAATCGGACTTGCCAACAGCGTTTGTACTGAGTAAACGTCGCGAGGGTGAAATCTTATCTGAATGGCATGGCGGCTATCAGCAAGGCAATACATTAGCCATGTATTTGCATCTGCATTTTGCCCAGTCGCCCGATATTCTCAAACAGTGGATCGCGCGGGGTCGCAAGCAATGATTTCGCTGGCGGTCTGTATTGGCGCCTTTGTTCTGGATGTGCTGCTGGGCGATCCTGTCAACTGGCCGCATCCCATCCGCTGGATTGGCAACACCATCAGTCGCAGTGAGAAAATGCTGCGGCGTTGGTTTACCAGCCCGGCGCAACTCTATATAGCGGGTGGACTGCTGTGGATTATGGTGGTCGGAGCCAGTGCTGCGGTCACCTGGTTCGCCATCTGGGCAGCGTTTCAAATTCACTGGTTAGCGGGCAGCGCGCTGCAATTGTGGCTGGCGTTTACGGTATTAGCTGGCAAGTGTTTGCAGGACTGCGCACTGGATGTGCTCGAACCGTTACGGCGCGGTGATATCGCTGAAGCAAGAATAAAGCTTTCTTATATTGTGGGGCGTGATACGCGTTCGCTGGATAACGAACAAATGACCCGGGCCACAGTAGAAACCGTCGCGGAAAATACGGTAGACGGTATTATCGCACCGCTGTTTTACCTGTTTATCGGCGGCGTACCGCTGGCAATGGCTTACAAAGCAGTGAATACGCTGGATTCCATGGTCGGGTATAGAAATGAGCGTTATCGTGAATTGGGCTGCGTGTCGGCCCGGATTGACGATGTGGCCAATTTCATTCCGGCCCGACTAACCTGGCTGTTGTTCAGCGCTGCGGCCTGGTTACAGAAACAGGATTATAAAGCGGCGTTTGTCATTGGCTGGCGTGACCGTTATCAACATAAAAGCCCGAACTGCGCCTGGTCGGAAGCAACGGTTGCCGGTGCGCTCGGTATTCGTCTTGGTGGCCCGAATCAATATTTTGGTGAATGGGTCACTAAACCTTGGATAGGTGATGCCAAACGGGCCATTGAAGCTGAGGATATTGTACGGTCAATTCGTTTGATGAAAGCAGCGGCCTGGATTGCTTTGGTGCTGTTCAGCGCGTGTTATCTGCTGTGGTGATTTTTGCCAGTCAATAGACCTTTCATACGCTCGGTATGTGTGCAGAGAGGACTGTTTTCCGCGAACAGAAAACGGCAAAAAAAACGCCAGTGAAAACTGGCGTGTACCGAATATAGTGGTGTGGAAAAGGACATGGACCTTTAATGGAGTATGCGTAAACAAGACGAATGCTTAAGCGGTTTCCAATTTATCCTTGCTCTCTTACACAAATGTTACTGATTTAATAAGCTTTTATTGCTTAATCCGCTTTTCGGTATTTATGCAGCAGATCGAGCGGAATATGGCAGTAGTCACCAGGATGCAAGGTGAGACGATCCTGATGTTCCTCATCGCTCTTGACGAAGTTGGTCAGTGGCAGAATTTCAACCATAATCTTATCGGCATCCTCCCGTGCGGCGATGAACTCTGCCGCCTGCTCTAAATGCTGCGGATTGACACTGTATACGCCGGTACGATACTTTTCACCGACATCGATACCTTGTTTATTGACACTATAAGGGTCAATGATTTCAAAGAAATAGCCCATCAGCTGCGTGACTGATACTTGGGACGGGTCGAATTGGGTGCGCACGCACTCTGAATAACCGTCATACTCGCCGGCAGTATCGCTGGCGGCGCCGTTCGCACGACCGGCTTCGGTATGAATGACGCCCGGCAGGTGACGAATAAATTCCTGCACGCCCCACAGACAGCCGCCTGCGAAATAAATTTCTTCCATTGTTTAGATACACTGAGTCATGGATTTGGTCGACAGACTGTATCAAAAACTGGCACGGCCGCAATGGGGACAGCCCTTGAATGCGGTATTATTGTACAGGCAAGGGCTTGCTGAGGGAGTTGCGGCTGACCGAGCCTCTGAGGGTTGCGAGTGACTTGCTTTTACAGTGTAAAGCCGGGACATTTGTTCGTTGCCGCTGTTCGGTTTTGCCGGTCATCCATACATCATTCAGCCAGGGCAAGTCGCTTGTTCGGCCTGTGCCACACGCTGTTCCTGTTGCTGTAACTGGTACATCGCACGGTAACGGCCGTGTTCAATCTGCATCAGTTGCTGATGATTACCTTGCTCTATCAGGTGACCTTTATCCAGCACCATGATGCTGTCGGCGTGATGAATGGTAGACAGACGGTGCGCGACCACAATCATGCTGACCTGTCCGCGCAGTTCATTGAGCGCTCTTTGTACTACTTGCTCGGTTTCACTGTCGATGTTGGCTGTCGCTTCATCCAGCAGCAGGATTTTCGGCGAGCCGGCCAGAGCGCGGGCGATGATCAGCTGCTGACGCTGACCGGTGGAGAGTCTTAATCCGCCCTCACCGAGCTGAGTTTGGTAACCATCCTGCATTTCAATGATTACATCATGTAAGTGAGCTTGTTGTGCCGCGCGCTCGACGGCCTGCTGAGACAGACCGCGACCCATATCAATGTTATCGAACATAGTCGTCGCCAGCACGAACGGTTCTTGCGGAATGAAGCCGATACCCTGGCGCAACGCGTGCTGGTGATACTCTTCCAGCTCGTGGCCGTCAATCCGAATCGAACCTGATTGTGGCTGATAAAAGCTGAGCAGCAAATTGAGCAATGTCGATTTACCGCTGCCGGTATGGCCGACAATGGCATAAAACTCGCCCGATTTAATCGTGAAGTTTACATCATGCAGCACAGGTTTATCCTGCTGATAACTGAACACCAGTTGGTCTACACTCAGGTCACCTTTTGGTATTGCATCAAGATGGGCCTGTTGATGAGCGTGTGGCGGTTGCTGCAGCAATTCATAGACCCGATCACCTGCGACAATGGCTTGCTGATAGAGGCTGAAACGTTGGGTAATTTCCACCAGTGGTTCGGTAAAACGGCCAAGATAGTTGAGATAGGCGTACAGGACGCCGACTTCAGCCACACCTTCTACGACTTTGAGCCCAAAGAACCACACCACGCCGCCGAGGATCAGAATGCTCAGCAGGTTGATCGCCGGACGCAACAGCAGTGAGCCGACGGTGACCGTTTTCAGACGAGTGGTGTAATACGCATTATTGATGGCATGAAACTGCTGATATTTCGCCCCTTGCTGGTTGGTGGACTGAATCACCGCCATACCGCTGATGGACTCGTTCATATTGGCGTTGATGTCCGAGCGCAGCTGACGGCTGTCGGTCACCGCTTTCACACTAAACTTCTGATACAAGTAAATTAGAGTCACAACGGCCGGTATCAGCGTCAGGGCGACCAGCATCAGGTCAACGTCCAGAATCGCCATCGCGGTCAGGATGCCGAGCAGCATGATTAAGTTACCGAGAATGCTCGACAGAAACTGCACATAGATATCTTTGATCGATTCGGTGTCATTGGTGATCCGGCTGACCAGTTGGCCGGTGCGGGCATAGTCAAAAAACGCTACCGGCAGGGTCAGCACATGTTTGAACAGACGTTTGCGAATATCGAGTACCGCATTGAGGGCAATATCGAGAAAACGCAGCGTCTGTTTGTATTTCAGATAGGTGCTGGCCAGAACCGAGAAAATAAACAGGGCAATGACGCCAGCCACAGGTCCGGTAGGATAGTGGTTAGGCATAACAAATTCATCGATGAAGACTTTACTCAGCATCGGGCCGAGTACGTCGAAAGCCGTAGCGAGTACCACCAGAAGTAAAGTTTTGATAAACAGTGTTTTTTCTGCAAAAACATAACTCATCAGCATACGCAGAGAGCCGGAACTGGTGACGGATTTTTTATGGTCTGTGCTCATTTCAGATCATTCTCCAGCGCTTGTTCCATCTGTTGATAGGCCGCCATCCGAGCGTACCAGCCATCCTGTTCAAGCAGGCTGTGATGATTGCCGTGTTCGACAATTTCGCCATGCGCCATAACGACAATTTGGTCAGCTTGCTCGATAGCAGAAAGGCGATGGCTGACGATGATTAACGTCTGCTCACGGCGCTGCTGCAAGTGCTCAATAATGACCTTTTCAGTCTTGATATCGACGGCTGACAGTGCATCATCCAGTACCAGAATCGGCGCGTTGCTGATCAGCGCGCGTGCGATGGACAAACGCTGACGCTGACCACCGGAAAGGGTGACACCGCGTTCGCCGACCAGAGTCTGGTAGCCGTCGGGAAATTGCAGAATATCATCGTGAATGGCGGCCAGGCGCGCGGCCTGATACACGTCTTCATCGCTGGCGTCAGAGCGGCCAATACGAATATTCTCCAGGATGCTCATACTGAACAGGAAAGCATCCTGAGGGACGTAAGCATAGAGGCTGCGCAATTGGGTGAGGGGAATTGAATGAATCGCTGTGTGTCCGACTGCCAGTCTTCCCTCACCTGCTTCCCAGTAGCGCATCAGCAACTGTAACAGGGTTGATTTGCCTGACCCGGTCGAACCGGCAATGCCCAGTACCTGATTCTCCTTCACTTGCAGACAGATATTGTGCAGTGCAGGCTGAGTCGTATCCGGATATTGAAAGGTCATCTGATCGACGTGAATATCATATCCTGCGGCATCCTGCTTGCCCTGATCGCTGATGGAATCAGGCAGATTAAGTAACGCTTCCAGTCGGCCGACGGCGGCGTAACCACGTTGTAGAATATTCATCAGCCATCCAAAGGCGTACATCGGCCAAATCAGCTCGGACAGATAAAGGGTAAAGCTGGTCAACTGACCCACGCTGAGACGTTCCTGACTGATTTGCCAGCCGCCGACCAACAGCGCAATTAACAGTGCAGAGCCGAGGCTGAGCTGAATAATCGGATCAAACAGGGCTTCAGAGCGCTGCACTTTATAGGTCGTTTGTGCGGCCTGCTCGGCAATACTGGCGAATTTATCGTTCTCGATAGATTCGCGTCCCATGGATTTGATCATCCGGATGCCGGAAACCGACTGCTGTGCCTGATCGTTCAGGGTTGAGAATGAATCGAGAGTCTGCTTGAACTGATGGTGGATCCGATTCGACAAGCGGTAAAAACCGTAACCCATAAAGGGAAACGGAATAATGGCCAGGATAGCCAGTTGCCAGTCAATGAAGACAAACATCATGATTAGCACCAGGATGAAAGTCATCAGACCGTCGAACCCTGAAAGTATCCCTTCACCGGCGGCCATTTCAACCGCATCAATATCATTGGTAGCTCTTGCCATCAGATCGCCGGTGGAATGCAGGTTGTAAAAAGCTTGTCCCTGGCGCAGTAAACGCTGGTAAAAACGCTCGCGCAAAATATTACCAAGCTGATAAGACGTACCAAACAGCATACGACGCCAGCCATAGCGCAGCAGGTAGACCAGGATACTGACGCCAAGCAAAGCGAACAGGTAGAATTCTGTTTGTGAAAAATCTCTGGTTGCCAATAGTTTGTCTATTGCGTTGCCGATAAACCATGGAATGGCCATATTGAGAACGGCCACGATAAAGAGCATCAGCAAGGCAATAGAGTAAGTAAACTTATGCTGGCGGAAAAACCAGCTTAACTGTCTGAATAACTTCATGAAATACTGACCGGATAAGACATAGAAACGGATTAAATATGGCGGTCACCGAGTGATAACCAGCCGCAAAAGCGCAACAGGGCTGAGCGGTACTCAGACAGGGCTCAATGGGAGTGTGGCCGACCTGGCGGTTTATCCTGAACCCTGCTGATGATAATGCATCAAAGCGAATAATAGCAAAAAAGGCACACCCTGGTTGTGACGGAATCTGAAGAAGGAAAATGTTCGGTTACAAGCGAAGTGAGCGCTGATATCAAATCAGCGCAGATAGGAAACAAAGGATGCCCGAGGTCATCCTTTGTTTGTTGCGGCAGGGGAAGCATAAGCACGAGTCTTACTGTGTTTATGCAATGCTTTGTTTTTCCCGATGAGGCGTGCTGACTGTCGCCGCTGGATGTTGATTGGCGGTTGTCTGATCTTTGCCCTCCGGCAGCACCAGTGTCATGATGATGGCTGCAATACCACTGGTCGTGACGGGTGAACCAAACACGCTTTGCAGTAGTTTTGGCATCTCTTGCATCACTTCCGGAACCAGCATAACGCCGAGGCCAATACCAAAAGAGACGGCCAGAATCATCAGGTTACGACGATCCAGATGCTCGTTGGCAATGATTTTGATACCAGCTGCGGCCACAGTACCAAACATCACCAGAGTCGCACCGCCAATCACAGGTTTAGGAATGGTGGTCAGGATCCCGCCGATGATAGGAAACAATCCCAGCACGCACAGAATCAGCGCCACAAAGTAGCCGACATGTCGGCTGGCAATGCCCGTCAGGTGAATCACACTGTTGTTCTGGCTGAAAGTGGTATTAGGAAAAGTGTTGAACACGGCAGCAATCATAGAGTTCACTCCATCACCAAGGATCCCGGATTTAATCCGGTTCAGATACTTAGGCCCGGAAAGAGGCAGCTTGGTAATGATGCAGTTTGCGGTGATGTCTCCGGTTGATTCAATCGCGGTAATAGCGTAAATCACCGCGATTGGCAAAAAGGCGTACCAGTCAAAGTCAAACCCATATTTGAATGGCACCGGAATGCTCACCAGTGGTTGGTTAAACGCATTCTCTATATGCACCATACCCATACCGGCCGCGACGATGTAGCCCACTACCATACCAATCAGAATTGATGACAGACGTACCATCAGGTTGCGGGAGCGGTTCAGGGCAATAATGGTCACGAGGACGACAGCGCCCAACGCCAGGTTGTGCCACTGAGCAAAGTCGGGAGCTTTAACGCCACCGGCTAAGTCCGTCATACCGACTTTAATCAATGAGATACCAATCGTTGTGACGACAATACCGGTGACGATTGGGGTGATGATTTTGCCTAGTTTGCCAATAAACTGCGAGAGAATAATTTCGATGAAGGCACCAACAAAACAGACCCCAAAAATCATGGCAAGAATATCTTCAGGACCGCCGCCATTAGACTTGGCGATGAATCCGGCAGCCAGTACTGAGCTGAGAAACGCAAAGCTGGTTCCCTGCACACACACCATACCGGCACCGATAGGCCCGATGCGACGTGCCTGAATAAAGGTACCGATACCGGATACAATCAATGCCATGCTGATCAGATAAGGCACATGGTCTCCTAATCCGAGCACACCGCCAATGATCAGCGTTGGCGTGATGATGCCAACGAAACTGGCGAGCACGTGTTGCAGTCCCGCATAGAACGCAGCCCCCGGTGCTGGCTTGTCGTCCAAGCCATAAACGAGGTCATGGTTGTGTGGTTGAGACATACTGACTTCCTTGTATACATTATTGTTAACATTCTGATACAGACAATAGAGCAAACAGTGTGCCACTAATTTCCTGACTAAATAGTCAAGTTATTTCATTGGGTTATGAAACTACGCCTGAAAAATTAAAGCGTACGCTGTCCCCTGATGGTGCAAAAAGGTTAACTTTGGTGCATAGGCAAACCAGGACATATCGGCGTGCGAAAACGGATGTTGGCTTGAGAGACGGTGTTTTTTGTTAGGAAAGGCGCTTTTTTCTGAGGTGTTGTGTCTGACAATGCAGCGAGGCAACTTTGCTTGTTGCGCGGCGAACCATAAAAAAAGCCGCCGGGCTAGAAGGAATCCCGACGGCTTGTAACTAGTCAGTTCAATCAGTGGCAAATATGCTGTTAATCAGTCACTGTTTTGCGGCGTTGCTGCTGGCTTAATTGTGCCAGCCGCCTATTTTGGTGGATGATGTTCAATCCAGTGGCGGGCAATCTGCTCGCGAGTTGTGATCCAGACGCCTTCGTGCGATTGCACGTAATCAAGGAACTTTTTCAGTGCCATAAAGCGGCTTGGTTTACCTATGATGCGACAGTGCAGGCCGATATTCATCATTTTCGGCTTGTCCTGACCTTCTTCATACAGGCAGTCAAAGTTCTCTTTCAGGTACTGGAAGAATTCTTCACCGTGGCTGAAGCCGTAAGGTGAGGCAAAACGCATGTCATTGGTATCCAGTGTGTATGGGATCACCAGATGAGGGCGCTGTTGCCCCGGATTTTTCACATCGTTAACCGGCATCCAGAAAGGCAGGTCGTCACCGTAGTAATCGGAGTCGTACAGCAGACCGTCTTGCTCGGCAACCAGCTCACGGGTATTGGGAGAATCGCGGCCGGTATACCAGCCAATCGGGCGTTTACCGGTTAAGTTCTCGATAATATCCAGTGCTTCTACCATATGGGCACGCTCTTGCTCTGGTGACATATCCTGATAATGGATCCATTTCAGGCCGTGACAGGCAATTTCATGACCTTGTTCGATGATCGCTTTGGTGACTTCATGGTTACGCTGTAACGCGGTCGCAACGCCAAATACGGTGAGCGGTAGGTCACGTTTGTTAAATTCGTTCAGAATACGCCAGACACCCACTCGTGAACCATATTCATACAGGGATTCCATACTCATATGACGGGTCGGATACGGTGCAGCGCCGGCAATTTCCGACAAAAAGGTTTCAGCGTGCTCATCGCCGTGCAGAACACAGTTTTCACCGCCTTCTTCATAGTTCATCACAAATTGCAGGGCGATTTTCGCGCCGCCCGGCCATTTTGCATCCGGAACGTTGTGACGTCCGTAGCCAATGTAATCGCGTGGATTTGAGACTTCCATATCGGGTTCCTTAAAACAGAATTAACGGCTCCAGTGTTGATAACGGCCGTGGAATGCTTTACCAAACGGGGTCGCGTACTGGCCGCTTTTGGATGTAGTCAGGTTCAGGGCGTGCAGAGATTCAGCCAGTTTAACCGCCGCCACAACGCCATCAATGACCGGCACCTGCAGCTCGAAAGAAATTTCATTGGCCAGATCCGACATACCGGCACAACCGAGCACAATCGCTTCAGCGCCATCTTGTTCGATAGCGGCGCGGCATTCATCAACCAGTTGTTTGTATACGTCGGCTTGAATGTGTTCCAGATCCAGTACTGCAATATCGGTTGCACGTACGCCGGTGCACAGATGGTGGTAGCCGTAACGGTGTAACAGGTGATGAGCGGCAGGCAGGGTGCGGGACATAGTTGTTACCACGCCAAATTTATGCGAAACCAGGCTGGCCAGCTGGAATGCTGCACCCGCAATACCAATCACAGGCGCTTTGGCCAGTTCGCGCGCCGCATCGATGGCCGGATCACCAAAACAAGCCACGATATGCGCATTAACACCTTCCGCTTCACCTTGGGCAATCACATCCAGCATGGCGGCTGCTGCGATGGTTTCATCCACCGCACACTCAATACTTTCCGGGCCATGAGCAGGCGATCGGGCAATAATCTCTGTATCAGGTAAGCAGATAGTTTGGGCTGACACGGCAATTTTGTCAGTCATACCCTGGCAGGTATTTGGGTTTATTAACTGAATTTTCATCCATTAATCCATTTGGGCAAAAAGTGAATTGAAATCGATTTGCGCTTCTTGTTTTCCTGTCAGTGAAATCGACTGCTTAATATGTTGCAGGTGATGGCGCATCCATTGCTGGGCTTGCGCGACTTTGCGTTGATCGAGCAGATCAATCAGTTCGATGTGATCACCACAGTCACAGCTCACACTCTCCCGGGTACCGTAGGCAGCGATAACTAAAGAGGAGCGGTAGCAGAGTTGTTCTATAAATTCTGCCAGCACCCGATTGTTACCGATTCGGGCCAGTTCATAGTGGAATTGGGCGGTCAACTGAATGGAACGGGTCAGGTTATTGTCGCGTTCAGCCTGCTTTTCCTGAGCAACGATGTCACGAAAACGCTTAGACACTTTAAGGTTCCAGTTTTCGCTGACGTCTTGCATTAATAATGGTTCAAGGAGAATACGGCTATCGAGTACTTCCTCTGCTTCCTGGCGGCTGGGACGATTCACTTGCGCGCCTTTATTGGGCTGAATCACCACGAAACGTTCCAGTGCGAGGCGCTGAAGTACTTTACGAATGCCGGTGCGGCTGACGCCAAACACTTCTGAAAGTTTATCTTCAGGTAACCTTTCACCAGGCGGAAGTTGATGTTCAACGATGGCTTTAAGCATCTTTTGATAAATTTTTTCGTCGTTAGACATGAGCATTCTCTAAATAGTTGTATACAACTTACGGCTGCAATATGTATACCATGTTAATCGAATGAAGCAAGTTATAAACCGCGGGGCTTGGTGATTTTATTCACCAAAATCACCGCAAACTGTGCACTATCTTGTTGCGCCATGAACTATGATGGTGCGCCACCTAGTAAGTTCTCACCGGCTTAATGAGGCTGAAGTCAATAAAAACGGGGTTTTAACAAATTGGCACGCTACTTGTATTTGTGATTGTATACAATATAAGTGCAAGGAAGTTATACTATGAAAAAGGAATTGCCAATTAGCGACAAATTAGCCAATGCTGATTTGCTCCCTGAGAAAGAACAGAAGTGGGGTTGGTACAGCATTTTCGCGTTCTGGATGTCAGACGTACACAGCGTCGGTGGTTACGTCTTTGCGGCCAGTCTGTTTGCGTTAGGCCTGAACGGTATCCAGGTTTTCATCAGTTTGTTAGTGGGGATTTCCATTGTGCTGGTGTTTGCCAACCTGATGGGTAAACCGGGTCAGCAAGCTGGTGCACCATTCCCGGTTATCGCGCGTATGTCTTTTGGTGTCTTTGGTGCCAATATTCCAGCTGTGATCCGCGGTCTGATTGCGGTGGTTTGGTACGGTATTCAAACTTACCTGGCTTCCAGCTCATTTATTATTTTGCTGCTGTACTTTTTTCCGGGCATGGAAAGTCTGGCGGATGCAAGCTTCCTGGGCCTGTCTTACCTGGGTTGGGTTGGTTTTGTCTCAATGTGGATCCTGCAGGGTATCGTGTTCATGTTCGGCATGGATATGATTCGTAAGGTCATTGACTGGTCTGGTCCGGCCATTTACGTGGCGATGTTCGCGCTGTGTGTCTACATGGTTGATCTGGCGGGCTGGGATAACATCAGCTTTAATCTGAGCTCACAAAACCTGCAGGGCTGGGAAGTCGTAACGCAAATGGTGATCGCGATTGCTCTGGTTGCGGGTTACTTTGCTGGTCCGACGCTGAACTTTAGTGACTTCTCACGTTACTGTGGCAGTTACCAGAAACTGAAACTGGGTAACCTGCTGGGTCTGCCGCTGAATTTCCTGCTGTTCTCTGTGTTCAGCGTAGTGATTGTATCAGCTTCAATTCCGGTATTTGGTGAAATGATTACTGACCCGGTTGAAACGGTAAAACGTCTTGATTCCGGCATGATTACCGTGCTTGGTGCGATGACGTTTATCTTCGCGACCGTTGGTATCAACATTGTTGCGAACTTTGTGGCGCCTGCGTTTGACTTCTCTAACGTATCACCACAAAAAATCAGCTTCAAAATGGGTGGTTTTATCGCGGCGTTCGGTTCAGTGCTGCTGACACCTTGGAACCTGTTCAACAACCCGGAAGTCATTCATTACACGGTGGATGTACTGGCAGCGATGATTGGTCCTCTGTACGGCATTATTATCGTCGATTACTACATCATTAAGAAAGGTCATATCGATGTACCGTCACTGTACACCGAGTCAAAAGAGGGTCTGTACTGGTACCGTAATGGTTTCAACATGAACAGTATTTATGCCCTGGTTTTTGCCAGCCTGATTGCGATTGTGGCAACGTTCGTCGTGGCTGAACTCGCCAACTATGCACTTTTCATTGGTGGTCTGGTATCGGCGTTTGCTTACCGTTACATGATGGACAACTCATCATCGGTTGCAGCGTTGCGCCTGCGTGATGAAAAGGCATAAGCAAATCGTGGTTAGACGGGTCATCAGGATGGTGACCCGAATTTACCCGGTGTTTTTTAACCGTAGGCAGTAAAGGCTGAAACGATTGCACCACAAGTGATCGGTTGTGCACCAAAAGTTCCACTAGTTTCAGTATGAAGTCAGTTGTAAAAATCGCATTGATATCTAACTTGTTGTTATTAATGCGATTATATTTTTAATTAAAGTTGGCGCGATCGTTGCAAAGTGTAAGTCATATGTTTCAAGCGTTTCATTTTAAAAGGAGATTAACGATGAAATTATTTGGCCTTATGGCGAGTGTACTCGCATCTGCCAGCTTACTGGTTGGCGCAACGGCAGCGAAGGCTGACCAACTGGATTCGGTTCATCAGAAAGGTGTACTTAAAGTGGCGGTTCCTCAGGATTTCCCTCCGTTTGGTTCAATTGGTATCGACCTGAAACCGCAAGGTTACGACATTGATATGGCGGGTTATCTGGCGGACAAACTGGACGTGAAACTGGAGTTGGTGCCGGTAACCAGTGCTAACCGTATTCCTTACTTACAAACCGGTAAGGTGGATCTGGTGATTTCCAGCATGGGTAAAAACCCGGAACGTGCCAAAGTGATCGATTTCAGTGAAGCGTATGCACCTTTCTATCTGGGTGTATTCGGCTCTGAAGATGAAGCGGTCGGTGATGCGAAGGATCTGAGCGGTAAAACGATTGGTGTGACACGCGGCTCGGTTGAGGATCTTGAGCTGAGCAAGATTGCGCCGGCTGATACTGTGATTAAACGTTTTGAAGACAACAACGCAACCTTGTCGTCGTTCTTGTCGGGTCAGGTTAGCCTGATCGCAACCGGCAACCTGGTGGTGACTGAAATTGCAACCCGCTATCCGGCCAAAGCACCAAAGACCAAGTTCTTGCTGAAAAACTCGCCATGTTTTGTCGGCGTGATGAAAGGTGAAGAATCTCTGCTGAAAGAAGTCAATCGTCTGATTTCACAAGCAAAAGAAGAGGGTGTCCTGGAAGGTTTCTCGCAAAAATGGCTCAAAGCACCATTTCCTGCGGACCTGGGCGCATAAGCGGTTTCGAACCAAGAACTTTAAGGACGAAGCATGAGTTATCAGTTGGATTTTAGCGGTTTGACTCCTTACCTGCCACAGTTTGTGGCAGGGCTTGGAACGACCGTTGAACTGACGGTCATCTCAACCCTTGGCGGGTTACTGCTTGGCACTGTTTGCGCCGGTGCCAAAACCAGCCAGGTGAAATGGCTTAAGTTTGTCTGCACGTGTTATATCGAGGTGATTCGCAACACCCCGTTTATTGTGCAACTGTTTTTTATCTTTTTCGGCCTGCCTGCGCTGGGCATCAAGCTCAGTGCCTGGCAAGCCGGTTTGATTGCCATGGTCATCAACCTGGGGGCGTATTCAGCGGAGATCATTCGTGCCGGTATTGATGCCACACCGAAAGGACAGTGGGAAGCCGGCAAAACACTGGGCCTGACCCGAATGCAGATCTTTACCCGTATCGTGCTTCCACCGGCGTATCAGCGCGTTTACCCGGCGATTGTCAGCCAGTGCATTATTGTGATGCTCGGCTCCGCGGTGGTCTCGCAAATTTCGGTCGAAGATTTAACCTTTGCCGCTAACTTTGTGCAATCACGCAGTTTCCTGAGTTTTGAATCGTACATGCTGACCGCGGCGATTTATCTGGTACTGGCGATTGTGATGCGACAGATGTTTGCGTTAGTCAAACGCAAAACGTTCAAGAACCCATCGTTGTAGGAGAGCCGGAATATGATGCAATTTACCGATTGGGATATTTTTCGCAGCCTGCTGATGGCCGCGCGCTGGACGGTTGCTTTATCCCTGATTGCTTTTGTCGGTGGCGGACTGCTGGGTCTTATCATTACTTTATTACGCAGTACCCGCAGTCCGGTGATGACAGCTATCGTCAAACTGTATGTGGAACTGTTTCAGGGCACACCGCTGCTGATGCAGTTATTTCTGGCCTTCTTTGGTTTATCGCTGGTTGGCATTGAAGTCAGCCCGTGGACGGCGGCGATTTTGTCTCTGACACTATTTAGTAGTGCATTTT
Source organism: Vibrio sp. ABG19 (assembly GCF_029962385.1). NCBI lineage: Bacteria > Pseudomonadati > Pseudomonadota > Gammaproteobacteria > Vibrionales > Vibrionaceae > Vibrio > Vibrio sp. ABG19. The sequence goes on from NZ_CP071707.1 coordinate 1,003,418, forward strand.
TCCATGATATCTGGCGCGGTTGTATTGAGTCGTTGCCAAAAGGGCAGTGGGAAGCGTGTCGCACGCTGGGGATGACCTATCTTCAGACCATGCGTCATGTTATTGCCCCGCAAGCGGCCCGTATGGCCATTGCACCAACAGTGGGCTTTTCCGTGCAGATTGTTAAAGGCACGGCACTGGCGTCCATCATTGGGTTTGTCGAGCTGACTAAAGCCGGCACCATGTTAAACAACGCGACCTTCCAGCCGTTCAAGGTGTTTGCGCTGGTTGCTGTACTGTACTTTGCTATTTGCTTTCCGCTTTCTGTGTTAGCCCGATACCTGGAGACTCGCAATCATGTCACTCGTTAGTGTTGAACAAGTTCATAAATATTATGGTGAAAACCACGTCCTGAAAGGCGTCGACCTGAAAATCAAACGTGGTGAAGTGGTCTCGATCATCGGTCGCAGTGGTTCAGGGAAAAGTACCTTACTGCGTTGTATGAATGGCCTGGAAGATTATCAGGAAGGTGCCATCATCGTTGACAGTCAGGCGGTGGAAAACGATGAATACAAACTGCGTCTGCTGAGCCGCAGCGTTGGTATGGTGTTTCAGAGCTTTAACCTGTTCCCGCACATGACCGTAGGCGAGAATGTGATGCTGGCACCCAAACTGGTGCTGAAAAAAGACAGCAAAGAGTGTGAAGCCCAGGCGCGTGAACTACTGGCTAAAGTCGGACTGGCAGATAAGTTTGAGGCGTATCCGAGCAATCTGTCCGGTGGTCAGCAGCAGCGCGTCGCGATTGCCCGCTCACTGGCGATGAATCCGAAAGTCCTGCTGTGTGATGAAATCACCTCGGCGCTGGATCCGGAACTGGTGGGTGAAGTGCTTAAAGTGCTGGAGCAGTTAAAAGCGGAAGGCATGACACTGATTCTGGTTACCCATGAGATGAACTTTGCCCGCGATGTGGGCGACCGCGTGGTGTTTATGAACCAGGGTAAAGTGTGGGAAACCGGTCCCAGCGAAGAAGTGTTTGCTGCGCCACAGACGCCAGAGCTGCAAAGCTTTTTGTCGGCAGTTCGCTAACAACAGCTAATCGAAACTAGGGAGTGCGAATGACCAATCACAACTCACTGAGCGAACGTATTACGCAGCAGTATTCGCGTTTAACGGAGAGCAGCCGCAGGGTGGCAGACTATCTGCAGCTCAATCCGGAGAAGATCCTCATGCTGTCGACCGCTGAAATTGCCGAGTCCTGTTCGGTGTCTAAAACCAGCGTGAGTCGTTTTATCAGACAGTTAGGTTATGACGATCATCTCGCGCTCCGTCAGGAGATGATGCAGGAACGCGATAAAGGTATCCCGGTTCTGACCTCTAACATCGATGATCCGGGCATTCAGAATGATATGCGTGCCCTGGAGCAGCTCTGGGCCCAGTTGGCAGCGATTGATGTGACTGGTTTGATTGATGCAATAGCGCGGGCAAAACGCGTTAAGATCATCGGCTATCGCAACAGTTATCCGTTAGCGATGCATTTTCGCCAGCAACTGATGCAGTGCCGCAGTGACGTCGAACTGCTGCCGCTGCCGGGACAAACGCTGGGCGAAGATCTGGTTTCGATAGGTGACGATGATTTTGTGATTGTGATTGGTATTCGCCGCCGTATCAGCCAGTTTGAAAAGATAATTCAGCATTTGAATGGCAAACCCTGTTTATTGATCACCGATCAATCGGGTCAGAAATACGCGTCTGAAGTAACGCATTTTCTGCTGTGTTATATGAATAATCAGGCACCTTTAGATAGCTATGCGGTGCCTATGAGCTTAATATCATACCTGGTCAACAAGGTGTACCGACACCTTGGTCAGAATGCGGCTCAATTAAGCCGGAATATTTCTCACAGCTATTCGCTGCTTAGTGAAGTGGAATAGTTGCGAGTTGGTCTTCGATATTAATAAAGCAACCAAGAGCAAAACTTACGATATGAATGTATTAGCAAAACTTAAAAAAGAGTGGTTTTTGGTCGGCATGGTCGCCGCCATCGTGCTGGCTTCCATGACGTCTGAAATCGGTCGTTCCGGTGGTGTGATTCATCTGGATCAAATCACGGGTATTGGTGTCGCCATTGTCTTCTTCCTGCACGGTCTGGGCCTGTCACCAAAAGCGATTAAAGCGGGTGTGACTAACTGGCGCCTGCATATTTATATTCAAATGGCCACGTTTGTGATTTACCCGCTGCTGTGGGTGATTTTTGGCGAAGCGTTCCTGGCTTACATGCCATCGGCTCTGGCGTTTGGTTTCTGTTACCTGCTGGTGCTGCCAAGTACGATTTCTTCTTCGGTTGCAATGACCAGTGTGGGCAAAGGTAACGTTCCGGGGGCGATTTTTAACGCTTCTCTGTCAAGCGTGCTGGGTGTATTTATTACGCCGCTGTTGATCCAACTGTTTATGGGCTTTGAAGGAGTACAACTGGATCTGATGGATTCGGTCACTTCGATTGCTAAGCTGCTACTGGTTCCGATGATAGTCGGTCAGTTGCTGCGTCCTTACCTGGTTTCTTTCGTGGACCGTCACAAGTCAGTGGTTAACAAAGTAGACAAATACGTCATCCTGCTGATCGTTTACAACGCGTTCTGTGATTCAGTGGTTAACGGTGTGTGGAGCGAATTCTCCGTTGGTCTGCTGGCGACGTCTATCGCGATTTGTGTGGTCACTCTGGTCATCATGGTGCACCTGATTCAGTGGGGCGCACGCCGGGTTAAATTTGCACTGCCGGATGAAGTGGCGGCGGTGTTCTGTGGCACCAAGAAAACACTGGCGGCGGGTATCCCGATGGCAAAAGTTATTTTCGGTGCCGATCCGACCCTGGGTATGATTCTGTTGCCAATCATGCTGTATCACCCGATTCAGATCTTCTACTGTGCCGTGCTGGCTAACCGTTATGCGCGCCAGAATGAAACCTTAAAAGCGGCAACCAACTGATAAAAGCCGCCACACTCTGAAAGCGTGGCGCTGAACGAACTAAAACGAATGCGACAAAGGAAATGCTATGAGTAGGGATGCTCGAGTTTACTGCCAACAAGGCCCGCAATTTTTGCCTGCCACTGCGCAGGGTGTACTGTCAGGTACACATTTTGTGTTCAAAGATCTGTTCGATGTAGCAGGTTTCGTGACCGGAGCGGGCAACCCGACCTGGCTGACCACCCATGAGAAAGCCACTCATACTTCACCTCTGATTAGTGCGTTGCTCGAAGCGGGTGCCGAGTGCAGCGGACGCGTGCAAACTGACGAACTGGCTTATAGCCTCAACGGCCAGAACGTCCATTACGGTACACCGGTTAACCCGGCGGCTGCGGATTGCATTCCGGGTGGATCTTCGAGCGGCAGTGCCGTGGCGGTAGCCAACGGTGACTGTGAGTTTTCTATCGGCACGGATACCGGTGGTTCGGTTCGCGTACCGGCCAGTTACTGTGGTCTGTACGGTCTGCGTCCGACCCTGGGCAGCCTGGATCTGTCGCATGCGTTTGAACTGGCAAAAAGTTTTGATACAGCGGGTATTTTTACCCGTGATCTCGGGCTGATGCGTCAGGTTTGGTCGATACTTTCCGGTCGCGACAAGTCGGGCGTAGAGTGCAAAACCCTTTATCTGGATGGTCAGTGTAAGGCGATCATGTCTGAGCCGCGTCTGGTACGTTTGCAACAGTGGTGTGAGCAAAATGGTTTCACGCTGTTGGAAGGCGATTTCCTTGCCGATCTGGGCTGGAGTCTGCCCGAACTGAGCCTTTTGTTCCGCACGATTCAGGGCTTCGACATTATCCGTGAACACGATGTATGGCTGAGTGAACACGTTAACAGTATCGATCCTGCGATTGGCGAGCGCGTGGCGTGGGCCCGCACCATTACTCGTGAGCAATATCATCACGCCAGAGAAGAACAAACCGGACTGATGCAAAAATTAGTCTGCCATCTGCAGCAAAATCAGTGTCTGTGGGCGATTCCGACCACGCCATCCGGTCCGCCGTCTCTGACCATGCCGGCCGATGAACTGGCGGTCTACCGTAGTCAGTTAATGGGGCTGACCAGTATTGCCGGTTTATCCGGTCTGCCTCAGCTTCATCTGCCGATGAACGAATTATTAGAAGGCCCGTGCGGCGTTTCCCTGATGGGACAGCCTGATCAGGAAGAAGATCTGCTGGCAACGGGTGATAAACTGAGCCAAGGAGAACGTGAATGAAGCATCAAACGGCGTTTACTGCCCCTCACTATAAGGCCGCCCAGGTAGGCCAGCAAATTCTCGATGCAGGCGGTACCGCCAGTGAAGCCATGGTGGCTGCGGCAGCGATGATTTCTGTGCAGTACCCGCATATGAATGGGATTGGCGGCGACAGCTTCTGGCTGATTGCCAAGAAAGGCCAGACTCCGGTTGCCATCGACGGCTGCGGCGCTGCGGCGCTCAATATCGACGTGGACGCATTCCGTGCCAAAGGCAGTGAGCTGCCGGAAGCGGGGGCTGATGCCTCAATTACCATGGCCGGTACGGTTGCAGCCTGGCAAAAAGCGCTGGAAATGGATGCCACCAATCTGCCGCTGATCCAACTGTTACAACCTGCGATTGACGCTGCGCGCTCGGGCATTGAAGTGACACAAAGTCTGGTCAATGCCAGTGAAAAAACTTACCAGCGGCTGGCTTCTTTACCAGCGTTTGCTGAGCGTTTCCTTAAACAGGGCAAAACACTGCAGGTGGGCGATACGCTGATTAACGAAGCGCTGGCCAACACCCTGACCCGTCTTGCCGAGTCTGGCCTGGATGATTTCTACCGTGGTGAGATTGCCGAATTGGCAGCGAAAGAGCTGCAACAGGCCGGCAGCCCGCTGGGCCTGAAAGATTTTCATGCCCATCAGGCTCGCGTGTTGGCACCGCTCAGCGTACAAACATCTAAAGGGCGTTTGTATAACTTTGGTGCGCCGACTCAGGGCGTGGCATCACTGCTGATCCTGGCGATTTATGATCGTCTGGCAGCGCAGGCGGAAAGTGAAATTGACCACATCCATCTGCTGGTTGAAGCCACCAAACAGGCCTTCATCATCCGTGACCGTGAAGTGTGCGACGAAGAGAATCTTACTCAGCCGCTGCAGGAGTGGCTGACTGAATCTGTGATTGATGAATGTGTTAGCAATGTGTCGTTGCAAAAAGCGCTGCCCTGGCCACACCAGGCGAAACCGGGTGACACCATCTGGATGGGCGCCTCGGATCAGTACGGCACCATGGTGAGCTTTATCCAGAGTGTGTACTGGGAGTTTGGCTCCGGTTTGTTCTTGCCTGAGACCGGTATTTTGTGGAATTGTCGCGGCAAGAGTTTCTCGCTCGATGCCAGCCATCACAACGTACTGGCTGCGGGCAAAAAACCGTTCCATACCCTTAACCCGGCCTATGCCGAGCTTAATGATGGCAGCCGCATGAGTTACGGCACCATGGGCGGAGAAGGCCAGCCACAGACTCAGGCTTGTCTGTTCAGCCGTTACCATTATCAGGGTGACACGCTGGCTGATGCGGTGGCGAAACCGCGCTGGCTGCTGGGGCGTACCTGGGGAAACAGTACCAACAACTTACGACTTGAACGTTCGCTGTATGACGCATACGGCGAGCAACTGATGCAACGCGGTCACGATGTGACTTACGTTGCCGATGTGAACGAATTAATGGGACATGCTGGCGCTATCGTATTGAATAGCGAAGGAAAAGCGTGCGCAACCAGCGATCCTCGTAGTGATGGACGCAGTATACTTGGAGAATGAGATGAAAGCCCAAAACGAACTATTTGAAACCCTGAACCCGCCACAACGTCTGTTGATGGGCCCGGGTCCGATCAATGCTTATCCACGTGTTCATCAGGCTATCTCTCAGTCACTGATTGGTCAGTACGATCCGGTGATGACTGGTTACATGAACCAGGTACAGTCACTGTACCGTGGTGTATTCCAGACTGACAATAAGCAAACCATGCTGGTGGATGGCACGGCGCGTTCCGGTATTGAAGCGGTACTGGTTTCTGTTCTGCAACCTGGTGACAAAGTCCTGATCCCTGTGATTGGCCGTTTTGGCCACCTGTTGTGTGAAATCGCGCAGCGTGTCGGTGCTGTGGTAAAAACCATCGATATCGAATGGGGTGAAGTGTGCCCGGCGGATAAAGTGGAAGCCGCGATCAAATCCTTCCAGCCTAAAATGCTGGCAACCGTACAGGGTGATACCTCAACCACAATGAATCAGCCTCTGGCTGAGATGGGCGACATCTGTCAGCGTTATGGGGTGTTGTTTTATTGTGACGCTACAGCGTCAATCGCAGGTAACGATCTGAAAGTTGATGAGTGGCATCTGGATGCGGTTTCTGCCGGTCTGCAGAAATGTCTGGGCGGCCCTTCAGGTTCGGCACCCATCACGCTGAGCGATCGCTGTGCAGAAGTGATCAACCGTCGCAAACACGTAGAGGCCGGTATCCGCGCCGATCACCACACGCAGGGTGAAGATGCGATGATCCAGTCGAATTACTTTGATCTGGCGATGATCATGGATTACTGGGGACCGGAACGGCTTAACCACCACACCGAAGCGACCAGCATGCTGTATGCAGCACGTGAATGCGCGCGCATCTTCCTGGAAGAAGGGGTTGATAATGTTGTCGCTCGTCATAAGCAAGCCGGTAATGCACTGGCGGTTGGTCTGCGTGCGATGGGTCTGGAACTGTTTGGTAACCAGGCTTACAAGATGAATAACGTCGTTGGTGTCTATATCCCGGCCAGCGTCAACGGCGATGCCATCCGTATGGAACTACTGAACCGTTTTGGTATCGAGATCGGTACCTCGTTTGGTCCGCTGCACGGTAAGATCTGGCGTATCGGTACCATGGGTTACAACGCGCGTCAGGAATGTGTGTTGTCTACTCTGGCTGCTCTGGAAGCGGTTCTTATCAAGCACAAGGCAGCAATCGTGCCTGGACAGGCAGTGGTGGCAGCAATGGAATACTTTGGTTAAGCAAACGGTTAAGGAGCGCCAATGGCTACGATGAATGGAATCACAATGGAAGATCGTGCAAAGCGCTTGATGGAACAAGCCGACGTGCTTGGCTCGTTTACCGAAACGCCCGGGCAAGTGACCCGGGCTTACCTCACGCCTGAGCACCGTCTGGCCCATGATCAACTGGCTGTGTGGATGCAGCAAGCCGGTCTCGAAACCTGGCAAGACAGTGTCGGTAACCAGTGGGGACGTAAGGTGTCGTTGAACCCGACTCAGCCAACCCTGATTCTGGGTTCGCACAGTGATACGGTGCGTAATGCCGGTAAGTATGATGGCAATCTGGGTGTGATCATGGCAATTGAAGCCCTGGCGGCTTTGTCTGAGCAGGAGTTTCCGTTTCATATTGATGTGGTCGCTTTTGCTGACGAAGAAGGCACCCGTTTTAATACCACGCTGATTGGTTCAAGTGGTGTAGCGGGCTGTTTTAATCCGGCCTGGCTGGATGTGAAAGATGCTGACGGCATCAGTATGGCGGAGGCGATGCGTACATTTGGTCTGGATCCGGAACAAGCGGGTCGCGATGCGCGCCGCGCTGAAGAGACGCTGGCTTACCTGGAAGCGCATATTGAGCAGGGTCCGGTGCTGGAAGCCGAAGATCTCGCGGTCGGTGTTGTTACCGGTATTGCCGGGGCAAAACGTTTTCAGTGTGGTGTTAAAGGGATGGCCGGTCATGCCGGTACGGTTCCGGTCAATCTGCGCAATGATGCCCTGTGCGGGACCGCTGAGATGATCACTTACATCGAGAAATTCGCCGCCGATAAAGGCATTGTAGCGACGGTCGGTAAGTGTGAAGTACTGCCAGGCGCAGTCAATGTGATTCCGGGTGAAACCCGCTTTACCATTGATATTCGCAGCTTATCGCAGGACACGCTGGAAGCGTGTACCACCCAGCTTCTGGCTCTGCTGAATAAGATCGCCGATAAACGCGGCCTGAAATTCAGTTCGCAGAACATCTATCAAGCGGCAGCCGTGCCGTGTCATGAATCACTGCAGCAAAAGTGGGCCTCAGTGGTGGAAACGGTCACTCAGACGAAACCGCGTTTTTTGCCCAGTGGCGCCGGTCATGATGCACTGGCAATGGCCACCATGACCGATGTCGGCATGCTGTTTATCCGCTGCGAGAAGGGCATCAGCCACAACCCGCGCGAGCAGGTGACCCCGTCAGATGTCGCAGTGGGCTTACACTGTTTTATCGAGATGCTGAAAAGCTTTGCCTGATAGTGTTTCGGTTTGTCCTGACTCAATTTTGTAATTCAAGCCCGGCCCGTTGAGCCGGGCTTTTTACTGTCCCCTTAAATTAGGCCGTAAGGTGTGGTGATTTGAGGCTCCTGAGAATCAATACCTCAGAGCCGATATTAAATCAGTCCTGTGGTTTTTGCGGTGGCTTGTGGCTGCGCATAAAGCTGTCAAGTTCCGGTTCAGTCACTTCGCCATCGCCATTACTGTCCATTTGTGAGAAATCACGCTGCATCGGCCCTTGCAGTTCATCCTGGGTCAGTATGCCATCACCATTGTTGTCTAGTTCTGCAAAGGAAGGTGGTCGCCCCATATCGTGATCGCCGGATGGCCCTGGCTGGGCGAACGAGTAAGAAGTAAGCAGTGCGCAGCTTACTGCCAGCGAGAGTGATATGTATTTCATTGGTAACCTCTTGGTGATTGAATTGACGCAGCATTGGAGCGTCTAATCATGAAGTGGTTCGGGCTTTTACATTACTTTACAAAGGGTTAAGAAACCGTGCCGCAATGGGCGACTGAAGATAAAAAAGCCACCAGCGGAGCCACTGGTGGCTTGAGTGCGTTGGGGGGAACGCAACTTTTATTATAAGCTCAGATTTAATTAACCGCGGTTAATGGGTTTGAGTTAATGCCTGCTTTAACAACTGACGTTCGGTGTCTGTCATGTCTGTTTTGTTCAGGAACGGCATGTCGGCACTTTCCACCGCGCGGGCCAGAATGCGTGCTTTCCAACGTTCAATATCCTGCCAGTTATCGAACACCGCTCCGCTTGGTGCAACCTTGAACACGTCGTCGGTCGGCGCGGAACTATGACACTGGCTACAACGATCTTTGATGATCTGCTGCGCGATATGCTGATCTTCATTCAGACCGACTAACTGAGCTGTTGGTTGGGCGGCGGCAGGCTGGGCGGCATTGTGCTGCGCCAGCTCTTTCTTGGCTTGCATCTGCGCTGTCGTTTGCCAGCTGATCGCCACAGCCAGCAGGAACATGGCAGCGGCGCCGATAAACATGACCGCTGGCTTTTGCTGGCCGGTATGTTTCAGGTTAAAGTAGTGACGAATGTAGGCACTGATCACCATGATCAGCAGACCGATCAGCCAGCTGTTGGCGTGCTGGTAAATCATCGGGTAGTGATTACTGATCATCAGAAAGATCACCGGCAGGGTGAAGTAGTTGTTGTGAATCGAGCGGCGCTTGCCTTCCAGGCCCGGCGCCGGATCGACCGGCTCACCGGCAGCCACCTGGGCCACCATTTTACGCTGACCAGGAATGATCTTATGGAACACATTGTTGACCATGATCGAGCCAATTAGCGCGCCCATATGAATAAAGGCACCGCGGCCGCTGAACAGATGAGTAAAGCCATAGAAGAACAGGGCGCCGAATAGCACAACTGCGCCACTAAACAAGACGGTGTTGCGGCTCAGTGGTGAGCGCATCAGAATTTCATACACCACCACACCAAGCACAACGCCGCCGACACCCAGACCGACCGCCTGCAGCGAGGTCAGCTCCATCACACGCGGGTCAATCAGATAGGCCTGGGCGTTGAAGTAATACATCCAGATAAGCAGGGCTGAGCCGGTCAGCCAGGTGGTATAGGCTTCCCATTTAAACCAGTGCAGTTTTTCCGGCATTTTTTCCGGGCCGACCTGGTACTTAGCTACTTCATAAAAGCCGCCGCCGTGTACGGCCCAAAGGTCACCTTTGATGCCTTTGTCTTTTTTCCATTTGGGTGGGGTTTCCAGGCTGTTATCCAGCCAGGTGAAATAAAAGCTGGCGCCAATCCATGCGATACCGCAGATGACATGAAACCATTTGATAAACAGTGCTAACCATTCGTACAGTTGAGGCCACATAAGTTATATATCCTTTTGATAGACTAATTTTCCATGAACATAAGTTCGCTCGATCGTACGCTCGTCGCCCAGGGTCATCAGGGCGAAAAGCTGCTCGGCTAAATCATTGCAACGCAGAAAACGCTGCTTGAGCATCGGGAATGCAGCAAGATCGAGTTCGACAAAATCGGCTTCAGTGCCGATATTAAAGTTGCCAATCAGGTGTTCGAGCCCCATGGCCGCGGCGGCTCCCTGTGTACAGAGGTATAAAGATTCAAACGCATCCAGGCTATAGCCTTGCAGCTGACAAATCTTGTAAGCATCACTCTGGTTTTTCAGCAGACTCAGGCTGGTGCCTGCGCCGACATCACTGGCGATGGCAACCGGAATATGCGCCTGTTTGAGCTGCTCATAAGGCAGTAACCCGCTGCCGAGAAACAGATTTGATGACGGGCAGAACGCTACCGCTGCGCCGCTTTTGGCCAGAGCTTGTTGCTCGCGCGCACTAAGATGGATTGCATGACCGAACAAAGCCCGTTCCCGCACCAAGTTATTGCGCTGATAGACATCGAGATAATCGTCACTGTTCGGGTAAAGATCTTTGACCCAGGCGACCTCATTGAGATTCTCACTCAGGTGCGTCTGAATAAAGGTGTCCGGGTGCTCTTTGGCCAGCTGACCTGCTTTGGCGAGTTGTTCCGGGCTGCTGGTCGGTGCAAAACGTGGTGTAATCGCATATAAAGCGCGGCCTTGTTTGTGCCAGCGTTCAATCAGAGCCTTGCTGTCGCGGTAGCCTGAGTCCGGCGTGTCCTGCAGTTCGTCCGGGCTGAAGCGATCCATCAGAACCTTGCCGCACACCATGCGCGCATCATATTTCTGTGCCGCATCAAAAAAGGCATCCACTGACTGTGGGTGCACGGTGGCAAATACGCTGGCTGTGGTGGTGCCGTGCGCAAACAGCTGCTGCAAAAAAAAGTCAGCCTGCACTGTGGCATAGAGCGCGTCACTGTAGCGCAGCTCTGCCGGGAAAGTGTAGCTGTTGAGCCAGTCCAGCAGTTGCTTGCCATAACTGGCAATCATTTCGACCTGCGGGTAATGCACGTGCGCATCGATCATGCCCGGAATTAACAGGCCGCGATGCTCAGTCACGTTGCCCTGAATCAACAAGGCTTTATTGGCGGAAACAGAGAAAAACTGCGCCGCGTCACCGACATGTCGAATCCGGCCGTTTTCTACCACCAGAACGCCATCTTCCCAGTAATGGTAATGATCTTTTGGTGACAATGTCACCTCTGGAAAGTGCAGCAAACGGCCGCGATGTACCGCAATCGACATATTAGCTTCCTCGATAGCTGGAATAAGAGAAGGGTGACAGCAGCAGAGGAATATGGTGGTTGCGTTCATCACTGACCGTGAAATTGACGTCGATGAACGGGAAGAAAGCCTGACCGAATTGTTCTTGGCAGTAAGGCGCAACCATAAAACGCAGGGTGTAATTTTGTGCTATCAGGCTGACATCACCGAATCTGGCGCGACCATCCTGGTCGGTGACACCTTCAGCAAGACACTCCAGGTGGAATGAATCGTTGCCTGATGAGCTCTGCAAAGTAAAAAGTTTGACGGCAATACCGGCAGCTGGCCTGCCGTTAGCGGTATCAAGCACATGACAACTGAGTTGCTTCATAAATATACTTCCATTCTGATATGACTGATTTTTTGTTGTTCTGTGGCTGCCTGTTGCAACTCTTGCGCGCGCGAACGGTCAATGCGTGCTTTGAGCAGGCCCAGCATCTCGTCGGCGCTCTTGTTGCTGGCACACACGATGAAGATAAAGCCAAACTTGTCGCGATAGTGCTGATTGAGCGTCAGCAGTTCCTGCAATACCTCGGCTGAGGCTTGTTTGACCTGACCTTGCTCCTGTTCGCTCAGTGCTTTGCCCTGTGCGTATTTCTTCTCCAGGCTGGCGAGATCGCCGATCATCGGGTGGCCGGCAAACGCTTCCAGCCAGTCTGCTTCTTCCAGTTGCCCGAAGGCGTGTTCTGCTGCCCGGAGTAAATCCTGGCCACCGGCCACCGGCATCGCTTGTTTCATATACTGCTGCCAGCGTTGGCTGGTACAAATCCTGGCCAGTTGCTGGTCGTCCAGATCGATAGGTCCGTTTAAACCGATAGACGGCACTTCTGAACTCATTCATGCTTCTCCTTTAGTTGCTACGGGCGTTATTGACTTGCTTCCACTGCGCTTCGCCCGCTGGCTCAGTGGCGGTGTGTTGTGCAAATTTCTGTATCAGCTGCGCCGCCACCGAGACCGCGACCTGCATCGGCAGTTTGCCCTGCACATCCGGAACACCAATCGGGCAGGTAAGCTGCTCAATCAGCTGCGGGTGACTGAGATTCTCTTTGAGGCGAAATTCAAAGCGCTGACGTTTGCCCAGCGATCCAATCAGGCCGACATAGGCAAAGCGCTGCTGCTCGAGCGCGCGCAGCGTCAGGTCATAATCCAGTGCGTGATCCTGAGTCATGATCAGCACATAAGCGTTGTCGCGCAGGGTCGCGATACATTCAATCGGAGCCGGTGCAAGTTCAGTTTCAATACCTTTGTTTTGCAGTGGTTCAAGCCACTCGCTGCGGCTGTCGATCACTTTTACGTGACACGGTAACTCTGCCAGTACGCTGGTCAGCGCCTGGCACACATGGCCAGCACCAAAAATCACCACTTGCGGTGTGCAGGTGTGGAAGAACTCAAACATCACCTGCACCGCACCGCCGCAGCACTGACTAAGGTCCGCGGCAAGGCTAAAGCGCTCGATCATCAGTTCGCTGCGATGCGTGCTCAGGCTGTCACGCGCTTTCGCAATCACCTGATATTCCAGATTACCGCCACCTAAAGTGTCAAACTGGCTGTGGCGGGTAATCACCATTTTGGCACCGCTGGCTCTTGGTACTGAACCGACATAGGCGACTACGGTCGCGATGCAATACGCTTCGCCCTGCTGTTCAAGTTGCTGACAGGCACTCAGCCAGTTGAGGTCTGGGCTGGATAAGAACGTGTTATTCGTTGGCGACATCGGCACTGTCCTCCGCTGCGCTGTGTTCATTCAGCCACTGCAGTTGATGCTCACAGGCAGTGAGAATCGCTTCACCGGTTGCCGGAGCGTGCAGCAGTGGCGCACAGCGATAGCCGCTCAGTGACGCAACCGCATCGTAAACCGCGCACCACACACTGATGGCATGCATAAACGGCGGTTCGCCCACAGCCTTGGAGCGATAAATACTGTGCTCCGGGTTCGCTTTGTCATACAGATCGATGTGCATCTGTTTCGGGTAATCACCGATGGTCGGGATCTTGTAATTCATCGGACTGTTGCTGAGCAGACGGCCGTCTTCACCCCAGACCAGCTCTTCGGTGGTCAGCCATCCGAGGCCCTGAATAAACGCGCCTTCAATCTGGCCACGATCGATAGCCGGGTTAAGGCTGTTGCCGACATCGTGCAGGATATCGACGCGATCAACGCGCATTTCACCGGTTAAGGTATCGATAGTTACTTCAGAGCAGGCGGCGCCGAGCGCGAAATAGAAAAATGGTCGGCCGGAGGCAGTTTTGCGGTCATAGCCGATTTTCGGGGTCTGATAGAATCCGGTCGCAGATAGCGACACGCGGTTCAGGTACGCCATCTGAATCAGCTCTGCCCAGGCAATCGGGTGCGCATATAATGGTGACGATTCGATACCGATCAGTTTGCCTTGGATGATGTCGGCATGTTCGACCTGAAAATGCTGACAGGCAAACTCGAGCAGACGCTGTTTAATGATCATGGCGGCATTGTGCGCGGCCATGCCGTTCAGGTCGGCTCCTGATGAAGCGGCGGTTGGTGAAGTATTCGGTACTTTATCGGTCCGGGTCGATGTCACCAGTACGTTGTCTATCTCAATTCCGAAGGTCTGCGCCACAATTTGTTGGACTTTGGTATGCAGACCCTGACCCATTTCGGTACCGCCGTGAGAAACCTGCAGCGTGCCGTCGGTGTAAACATGGATCAGCGCACCGGCCTGGTTAAGGTGCGTTGCGGTAAACGAGATACCAAACTTGACCGGCGTCAGTGCCAGGCCTTTTTTCAGCACCGGATGGGTCTGGTTCCACTGTGTAATCGCCGCACGGCGTTTGCGGTAGTCACTGCTGCTTTCCAGCTGCTGCATGATGTCACGCATCTCGGCATGCTGCTCAACGTCCATACCGTAAGGTGTGGTGTGCTGAGCGGCACTGTAAAGGTTGGTATAGCGCACATCGAGTGCATCTTTGCCGACTCTGAGCGCCAGCGCCTGCAATGCTTTTTCTACTACCATCATACCTTGCGGGCCGCCAAAGCCACGAAAGGCCGTATGCGAGACCATGTCAGTTTGCAGGCGGTGACCAATGACACAAGCCTTACCAAGGGCGTAGGCGTTATCGGCGTGAAACATCGCCCGGTCGACAATCGCATCCGAGAGATCGGCGGAGTGGCCGCACAGACCATTCACTTCCATATTAGCTGCGATGAGTCTGCCTTCGGCATCCGCTGCTAACTGGTAGCGGTTATAAAACGGATGGCGTTTTCCGGTTGAGGTCATATCAATGCTGCGCGGCAGACGAATTTTCACTGCTCGTTTGGTGTGATGGGCGCCAAGCGCCGCCAGACAAGCCCATTGCGCCGCCTGGCTCTCTTTACCGCCAAAACCGCCGCCCATACGGCGCATATCGATCGTAACGCGGTTAAAATCGATGGCGAGTACTTCGGCGATCAGTTTCTGCACTTCGGTGGGATTTTGGGTAGAAGTGCGCAGGAAAATCCCGCCATCTTCGGTCAGTTCAGCCAGACTGACTTGACCTTCGAGATAGAAGTGTTCCTGGCCGCCAACGTGAATATCGCCACTGAGATGCACTGGCGCCTGATTAAACACATCCTGGGCGACCACCTGACCCATCTGGTGGGTTGGTAACAGCGGTGGGTTTTGGCATGCCTGAGCATGGGTTAGGGTGACGGTGTCACCTTCTTCGTACTCTATTTGCGCTAAACGCGCCGCCCGCCACGCCAGTTCATGACTGGTGGCCAGTACCAAGGCCAGCGGCTGACCAAAATAACGCACTTCGTTATGAATGGTCAGCAGCGGATCGCCTTTTAAAATCGTGCCGATGTCTTTCTCACCGGGAATACTCTCATCGGTCAAGACCTTAACCACACCCGGTGCGGCTGAGACGGCTGAGAGATCCAACTGTTTCACTTTACCCTTGGCAATGGTACTGGTCACCACGGCAGCATGCAGACAGCCACGCGGTATGACGTAGTCATCGACGAACAGGGCTTCACCAGCCACCTGTTTTTTCGCGCTTTCATGTTTGTATGAGTGACCGACCACCGAATGGCTGGCAGTTGTATCCTGGCTGACCGGTTTTACCGGTTGACTAACCGTCGCCGTTGGACTGACTTTCGCTGACGGATCGGCTTTCACGGACGGACTGGCCGTGTGGTTGGTGGTAACAGAAGTTAATTTACGCATCTTGCACCAGCCTTGTTTCGATATGTCGGGACTCGAGATAAAAACGTTGCAGCAGGTTTTGTACCAGTTTTACCCGGTAAGCCGCGCTGCCGCGCACGTCGCTGAGTGGTTGAATCACCTCAGGCACTTTGTCCTGGGCTTTCTTTACCACTGACTGGGAAAGCGGGTGACCAATAAACAGCGCTTCCAGCTCACTCAGGCGTACCGATTTGGCGGCAACGCCGCCGGCGGAAATGATGCAGCGGGTCACGGTTTGTTGCTCATCAAACGTCATGTTAAGACCGAGCGTGACGGTGGCGATATCGTCTTCATAGCGTTTGCTGATTTTGTAGATCGCATGACGCTCGTTGTCGGCCATATGGGGCAGGTGAATGGCGCTGATCCATTGGTTGGCTTTCAATGCGGTCTGACGATAGCCGGTGATGCACGCCTCCGGTGCAAAGCGGGTTTGGTGCTTGCCGTCATCGACTTCAATCTCGCCATGCAGGCTGATCAGCAGCGGGGCGATATCACCAATCGGGGACGCGTGGCCCAGGCTGCCACCCAAAGTGGCACGGTTACGTATCGTCAGGCTGCCGAGACGTTCAATCACCTCATCGGCACTCGGGTAGTGCTGCTTGAAAAAGGCATGTACTTGGTTCATCGGTACAGCGGCACCGATACGCCAGCCGGTGTCAGTCGGGGTGATGGTCAGCAGGTCATCAACCTGTGACAGATCGATCAGTTGCTTGAGCTGATGGTGTTGCTGGGTGACTTCCAGTGCCAGGTCGGTGCCACCGGCAATCAGTTTGGCGTCCGGCATGGCAGCGATAGCCGCGGCCAGCTCGGTCCGGTTTTTCGGACGGGCGTAACCCGTTTCACTGGCCAGTTTTAACGCTTCGCTACCGGATTCGACTGAATGGAGCCAGGTTCTTACCGCAGCATCGTTATGACTGAGCGGATCGTCAATGTGAGACTCGGCAATGGCGTTGGCGGCATCAATCAGCGGGCCGTAGCCGGTGCAGCGGCACAGGTTACCGGCGAGAAAATCACTCGGATTGTGCGGCGGCTGCTCCTGTTTAGAGAGCGCATACAGCGACATCACGATACCAGGCGTGCAAAAACCGCATTGTGAGCCGTGACGATCGACCACCATTTGCTGAACCGGATGCAGTTGGTCGTGTTGTTTCAGGTGCTCCACGGTGATGATTTGTTTACCGTGCAGTGCATGAATGGGGGTAATACAGGCGTTGATCTGGCGATAGCGCATTCTCTGATTGTCATCGAGATCCACCATCACCACGGTGCAAGCGCCGCAATCGCCGCTGGCACAACCCTCTTTAGAGCCTGTCATTTGCTTTTCTTCGCGCAGGTAATTCAGCAGCATGGTATCGGCTTGTACCGACGCTACTTTGACGACTTCGCTGTTAATCATGAGCTCTAACATAACTTCCTCTGTGTTGCTAAAACTTGTCCAAATGGTCAACTTAATAACCAAAAAACAGCTCGCGAACCGAATCCCACCGGAAACGCGAGCCTGAGTTGAATTAATTTGGAATCTTGGCGTCGATACCTTCAACGTACCAGTTGACTGCGGCCAGTTCTTGGTCAGTCAACCAATGACCCGCTGCGATTACCTCTTTGCCCTGTTTGTCCTTTATTGGGCCGGTAAACGGAACGATTTCTCCGGATTTGATCTTCTGTTCGGTGCTCTCAATCACTTTATTGCTCTCTTCTGGAAGATTAGGATTGATAGAGACGATCTGCAATAAATCCTCTTTTGGTTTTAGTATGGGTGCAGACGCGCAGTGTCACGAGCGAGATTGCTCTATGTGCACCTCATCCAAGTTGAGATAAAGCAAAAACCTGACCAAGTGGTTGGATTTTGAAAAATTATTTTTCGTTTCCAGTTCATCCCTTTAATGATAAGGGATAACGGCAAGTTCTGGATGTTGATACTGTGCGCGGTTTTACCGGACGCTGAACTGTTTTGATCCAAATGAGTGCTGTCCGGTATGCAAGTGCACCATGTCGGTGCGTTTTCTAGAGCAGAACAGAATCATGCTGGACAGACAAGTGATACCAGATATGACGGGCAGTCCGACTGTACTAATGCAGTGCATTTGTTCTAAAACAGGGATATAGGGCGGGATTGGCGCGCAGCACTTGACAAGTGGTAGCCAAGCGTTACTTAATTTAGCTATTCAGGCATACGCTGTTTGAGGCAACTGAAGTCGTTGTCTTTGGCCAGCGCCGTTGTCACATAGCATTACACCAAAAGGCACATGAATAAGGAGCCGGTTTGGATACGGAACAGGGACAGAAAAAACGATCTATTTCAGGCGAGATCCGACGTCGTAATCAGGAAATGATCTTGCAGGCTGCGGCCGATGAATTCGTAAAACATGGTTATAAAGGGACCTCGGTACAAGCGATTGCCGACCGGGTGAATTTACCCAAAGCGAATATCCTGTATTATTTCAAATCCAAAACAGGGCTGTATAAGGCTCTGCTGCAAGAAATTCTCACCATGTGGAACGATGGGTTTTCAGCCGAGGCGGCCAGCTTGCCTCCGGAAACGGTTTTGCGAAATTATATTGTCGGGAAAATGCAATACAGCCGCACGCATCCGCAGGAATCGAAAATTTTTGCCCAGGAGATCATTCAGGGCGCACCGGTGATTGCTGATGCGATTCAATTCCCGATGGTCAACTGGGCAGCCGGTAAGGCGACCATCATTGAAGCATGGATAAAACAGGGATTAATTCGTCCGATTCAGCCGCTGCACCTGCTGTTTCTGATTTGGGGCGCAACCCAGTTTTATGCCGATTTTGATACGGAAATTCAGTTGATTAAAGGCGCACCTATGACTGAGCAAGAGTTTGAGCAGGCGCAGGAGTTTTTGGTCGGCATGGTATTACGCGGGTTGCAAGTGACAGTGTAACTCATTAACACATCAGGTTCATGGAGGACAGATTGAGCCCGAAAAATAATAAGAAAGTCCCGTTATTTGGGGTCGGTATCGCAGGAAATTTTGCCGGCCACCTGCAGCAAACGGGTGAAGCCAATGGTTTACAAGGCCAGATCGACGCAAGCAGCCCTCAGGCTATTTTCCCATTTTATGTCTCCGGCGCTTCCGAAGCCTACCTGACGGTCAATCCGTATTCATTTGATACGGTGCGTCTGCCACAAGAACCGTCTGCCAAAGTGCAGATGGAACCGGAAATTGCTTTGGTGGCCCGGATCAAATATCTGGGTGATTCGGTGATAGGTATCGAGCCGGAGTCGATGACTCTGCTCAATGACGTTACGTACCGCAACGCCAAAGTGACAAAGCTGGCTGAGAAAAAGAACTGGGGCCAGGCCTCGAAAGGGATTGCGAAAAAAGTGTGGCCGCTTGAGCGTTTTGGCGCACTCGACAATCTCGATAAATATCGCTTCTGCAGTTTCCACCATCGTGATGGTCAATGGGCATCCTGCTGTAAAGACGTTTCGTTGTCAGACTACAGCTACAGTTATGAAAAGCTGATTACCTGGGTAATGAGTCAGTTTAATACCCAGCGAGATCAAGGTGCACTGCATGACCTGCGTCAACTGGTTGCTGAAGCTGGTTATCCAGAACGTATGATCATTTCATTGGGCTCGTCACGTTACACTGAATATGGCGAGCAGCATCAGTTGCTGGATGGCGATGAGTTGTGTGCAGTGCTTTACGATGCAACCCGCATCGATGCAGAGCAGATTGCAGATCTGATTGAGAGCGGGCAGTTTGAAGAGCTGGCGCAAAATCAAATCGTCTTGCGTCAGACTTGTCAGGCATGGAGCTGATGATGATTGGCAGGTAAAGCCAACGACAGGTAACAAGGGGCCATCGAGGCTCCTTGTTTGTTTTCAGGGGACAGGTCGTGAGTGCTCAGAATATTTGTACGGTTCCGGTTGAAGCTTAACTTGTGACTCAGGCATTAACCTGGTTGCGTCCGGCACGTTTGGCTTCCAGCAAACAGTTATCCGCCTGCTCAAATGCGCTGCTGAACGTATCGTTCTCGTGCACTTCGGCGATACCAAAACTGCAGGTGACAGGGTAATCAAGCTCATCGAAATCTGCGCAGGCAACAGCGTGGCGCAGGCGTTCTGCCAGCAGCAAAGCTTGCTGTTCTTCATCACCCGGTAGTAACACCATAAATTCATCGCCGCCAAAGCGGCCGACTTTATCGGATGCCCGGATGGTTTCATCCACTAAGCGTGCGATATGGGTTAACACCTTGTCACCGACGCTGTGGCCATAGGTATCATTGATCGCTTTGAAATTATCGACATCAAACAGCAGCAAAGAAATGGGTTGGTTATAGCGTTTGGCGCGTACGATTTCCTCTTTAGCGTTACGAATGAAATAGCCGCGGCTTTCCACTTCTGTCAACATGTCCTGCTCGGATAAACGGCGCAGTTTCTGATTATCGACCAGAATATGCGGTACCCATAAGCCAAAGTAGGTGTTTGCCGCCAGCAGATAGATAGTGAATTGGTAGACCATGGCTTTCTCGGATAATCCCAGCCAGGCGATCAATAGTGCAGTCAGGGTGCTGAGCAGAGCGAGACTAAGAAAAGAGCGCGTGGCCGTTTCGGTAAAGACAATCCACATCTGGGCGATACCGAGGAAGAAAACCGTAAACACAATATGCGAGGACGGATAGTAGGCAACCAGCAGGCTAATCACAGTTAACATGACCATGGAAGTTGCGAGCTTAAGCAGAAACTGTCCTAGCGGTGCATTGGTGATCAGCGGTTTAAAATACTGAGTCAGCCAGCGACCTTCTTCCGGATAAATGCCGCCAAGCAGTGTCACGATAATCGGTGTCACGACCACAACACCAATTAAATCGCCAATCCACCAGGGTACCCACAACGACGCAATTTCGTTGTTTGAGATAATGCCGGTCAGTGCGAGCGCAGCGGAACCGCCAAGCGCAGCCAATACTGATGATAATACGGCGACCAGAAGGAAAATCAGGATCAGGTGCGGAACCTTCAGATAGCCGCTGCGCTCACTGGACCGTTTCAGTATGGTGGCTCCGACCCAATAGGAACAGCTGTGAATGGCGGCAAACAACAAGCCAGTCGAGATAAGGGTCGACGCTGACTGCTGTGCCTGGTAAAGACTGTTTTCCCAAAATGTGGAGCCAATACAACAGACGATCAATACCGGTAGGTAAGACCAGCCCAACACCAGGAAAATAGCGAAAGTGACACCGGCCGGTGGAAACCAGATGCTGGCATGCGGTTCATATTCCATCAGTGAAGCGGCTCTCCACAATAACAGCCAGATCAGTGCCACGATTAAAGGACGAATCCAACCGGTACGAACCAGAGGGCCAAACTTGGCCAGTGCCTCTTGATTAACAGCCAAATATCCTCCTGGGCTTCATCGTAATCTGTTGCTCTTGTTATTTGTTTTCATAATTAATCTTATTGTGTATTTCCACAATTAACATTACACCATTGTGAGCTGATGGTACTGCGAAATAAGTGACCACATCCCGGTTTCAGTGTCATTTGTTGGGTACTACTATTCAATTCACCACGTGTGGTGTAGTTTATCCATATCCCGTTAAAAAAGAGGCATGCATGTCCGAGCCGCGCGTTGTCGCATTACGTTACCTACTATATGGTACTTTTTTTACCAATGTTGTTACCGCCTATGCCGGTTATCCCGAATTGGAAAAATTTCTGGAGAATAACTTTGCTGCCAGTATTGTACTCAGCGACAGTGACGTATTCAGCGTTGGTATCAGCGATTTTAACCCAAATGAAATTCTCAATACTGAGAATGAGAACTGGGGAACCGAGGGATCGTTAGATAACCGCAAGACCTATGCCATTGCTGCGCTGCCGTATAGGATTGAGTTGAGTGACGAAGATGCGGTTGATCAACATAGTGTCATGCTGCGCTTATCCGGTATGATCAGTGATGAAACCCTGCGCTTTAATCAGGACGAGCCTGCTGATGATTTTCATCAGACAGTGATTGATTTTTATGCCGCTTACCGGATTAAGCACCGGTTTGATCAACACTGGTCGCTGGAACCCGGTCTTGGACATCATCTGATGCATTACGAAAACCATGTCGATTACCACAGTCCGACCGGACGGATGTTGCAACCTTATCTGGATGATTTACTGTTTAACACCAGCGCTTGGGCATCGGTTTTAGAGCCTCAGGTGAGAGTGAAATATGAATCGCGGCAAAGTTGGGGCCACTGGTATATCAGCTCTGCCTGGCATTATTTTTACGGTTTTGGATGGGGGCAGGCCAACCAGGGAGATGTCGGTAATCCGGAAGGATGGTACGGTGCCAACAGCATCACCGGGGTGTATGACTTTTCGCAACTGGGACCCTCGGTGCAATCCGTCTATGCCAGCTTGCGGCGTGTGGATGTCGGCGGAGACATCAGGCATCCACTGGGGACACCGGTTTATTACGAAACAACCTTCGGTTGGCTGATGACACCGCCTTTTGACACTGACTGGATAGACAATGTCGGCGTTGGTCTTTCGCTTAATTACGGCAGTGCGTTTAAAGGCGGCAGTATTGTTCTGTTCTTTAATCAGGAGTGATGCACTTTTGGCTCGGCGCTTTTAACGCAATTACGCCCCGATTGTTTGGCTTTATACAGAGCGTTGTCGGCCAGCTTTAATGCTGCAAACGGGTCGGATTGCTGTGCACTGTGACACACGCCAATACTCACTGTGACATTGACGGATTGACTCTTTGCGCCTTTGCGGTGTTTTGCGCCGTCTTTATCATCTTTCGGGCGAGCAGTCAGATTTCGCACTACTAAATCATACTGGGCAATATCGGAGCGCAATAATTCCAGATACTCCATCGCATCGCGGGCTCTTTTGCCTTTGAACACCACGGTAAACTCCTCGCCGCCGTAACGATATACTCGTGCTTTGTTCTGAATTAAACTCAGGCGACTGGCAACCAGTTTCAGCACATCATCGCCAGTATCGTGCCCATAGGTGTCATTGAACTTTTTGAAGTGGTCCACATCGATCATCGCGACAGCAAAATTGCCGCGCAGATGCCGAATATCGAGATCAAGCGCCTGACGACCGGGAAGTTGAGTCAGACGATCAATAAACGCCATCTCATGACTAGCGGACAGCAGATGCAGGATCAGCAGAATTCCTGCCAGAGAAAACATGGTGCAGGAGACAAATTGAACCTGGAAAAAGATAAAGGTATTGCTGGCGAGTAGGATCGAGCTATAGATAACCACGTCCATCAGGTGGTTACGGGTCAGCACGAAGATTCCGGTCAGGCCGGTCAGTGCCAAAAGATAGAGAACGACAATAAACGGCAGCTTTGAAATGCTCGGCAAGGCAAACAAGATGCCATCACCACCGCCCAGACTAAATTCTCCAGCTTGATACTGGGTTATGATCAGGCTGCTCCAGCCTAAAAACATGACTAATATCGCCAGATAAAGCGTAAAGCCACGACTGACTAATCCGGTATTCTTGAAGGTATACGCCAGCAGGCACGCAACAGGCAGCAGGGTGGCCAGCAAGGAGAGTTCCAGTAGCGCAGAACCGTGATCGAGAGAGGTTTGCAAACGAGTCTGGATGATCCAATAACCAAGCATCATCGCACTGGCGATCATGCCGATCCGGCTTTGTTTGAATAGCTGCGCAATAGCGATGGCGGTGATGAATAACACGTAGGGCAAGCTGCCCGCGATACCAAAGTTGGCGCGGGTGAGCAAAATAACGTTGTTCATTCCCAGCCACAGGGCGCACAGCAATGCGATTGGAAAGAAAAAGCGAAACCAATAAGAGTTAACTAAACTCGATGTCATGCTACAAGGTGACTATTGATAGTTTAAAAATTATTATGATCGTTAGCATACTTCTATTTAATGATTTTCCAAGCTTTTTGCTAAACTTATCTCGTAAACCGAGCGTAAGGCATAGATTAAAGGCGAAATTATCAGCAGTGCTTGTGTGTTTTAACAAGGCGCGTTAAGTTGAAAATCATTAATCAGGACGTTTTGGCGACGATTGTTCATGATCAGGAGTGGAAACATGCAAATCAGTGTTGATGTGCACAACTATATGGAAGTGCTGGTGGGCCATGTTTTGGCAGAAGAGCATTACATACGGCAATATTCTCAAGAACAACTGGCTGACCTTGCCTGCCTGGCTTTGAGCCAAATCAGGCCGATTTATATCCGCCACGATATTGACTTTCTCGCTGCGTTGCCGGAAACCCGTTTGCTGACGCTGAAAAAACGGGCCGAGACCGCTGTCGAAGCTGCTGAATCAATGATCCTTGATGATCGCCGTAAAAACCGTGATGATGTACCGGTAGTGATGACGCAGACCCATTTTGACGAAGACGCAGAACTGGAATGGTATGAAAAGCCGATTCTGCGTCATCCGAAACCGGATGTTTAAGCCGGGTGCCAGGTAATTAAGGCTAGTCGGTAATTAAGACTGGTCGGCCATTACCGCTATGAGCCGCAAAGCTGTGTTGCGTCTGAGCTTGTGTTTCATTCGCCCCGATATCAATCACAAAATACATGAGCCAAAGGAGTCATTGTGGGATTGTTTTCTCGTTTGTTTGGCGGTAAGTCAGAGAACCAAATTGAAGTTGTCCAGCCTGTCGAATACAAAGGCTTTCTTATTTATCAGGAGCCACAGGCGGAAGGCGGCCAGTATCGTATTGCCGGTCGGATTACCAAAGAAATAGACGGTGAACTGAAAACCCATCGCTTCATTCGTTCCGATGTTCTGCCAAGTAAAGAAGATGCGAAAGAACTGATGCTGAAAAAAGCGCAGATGTTCATCGATCAAATGAGCGGTAATATCTTCTCCTAACCCTCAAGTCATTGACAAAAATCATAAATAAAAGAGCCATTAGTCGATATGCTGGTGGCTCTTTTGTTTTTTGAGCACATTGCAAATTCCAGTTTACAGATGGATATGCTTATACTGGTTGCGCCTCTGCCATGTTGTCGGTGAAGTTGCTATCGGTGTAGAGTTAATCACATCTTTTTAATACCTGACGTTATATGAAATAACACTTTGTATTTATATAACAAATAGCTTGAAGTTAGGTCAGTCGTTAGATAAAAAAAGAATATTCATTGTGCCAATAGTCAAGGATAAGCTATGCAAATTGGTGTACCAAAGGAAATACTCGCAGGGGAAACGCGAGTTGCTGCTTCACCTTCGTCGGTTGAACAGTTAATCAAGCTAGGTTTTGAGGTTGTCGTTGAATCTCACGCAGGGGAATTGGCAAGTTTTGAAGATGCTGCATTCGAAGCTGCCGGTGCAAAAGTAGTGACTAAAGATGAAGCCTGGCAATCGGACATCATCCTTAAAGTCAATGCACCGCTTAGCGACGACAGTGTCGATGAAATTGCTTTGCTTAAGGAAGGCGCTACACTGGTCAGCTTTATCTGGCCTGCACAAAATGCAGAGCTGATGGAAAAACTGACCGTGAAAAGCATCAATGTTATGGCGATGGATTGCGTACCGCGTATTTCTCGCGCTCAAGCATTAGACGCTCTCTCTTCAATGGCCAATATCGCCGGTTATCGTGCGGTGGTAGAAGCGGCGCATGAATTCGGCCGTTTCTTTACCGGTCAGATCACTGCGGCGGGTAAAGTGCCGCCAGCGAAAGTATTCGTCGCCGGTGCCGGTGTGGCGGGCTTGGCAGCCATCGGTGCGGCAGGTAGCCTGGGCGCTATCGTGCGCGCCTTCGACGTGCGACCTGAAGTAAAAGAGCAGGTTCAGTCAATGGGTGCTGAGTTCCTGGAAGTCGATTATCAGGAAAACTCAGGCTCAGGTGACGGTTACGCCAAAGAGATGTCGGATGATTTCAACCGTAAAGCGGCTGAACTGTATGCGGCTCAGGCGAAAGATGTCGACATCATTATTACCACTGCGCTGATCCCGGGCAAACCTGCGCCAAAACTGGTCACCAAAGAGATGGTCGACAGCATGAAACCGGGCAGTGTGATTGTCGATCTGGCGGCCGCAAACGGCGGTAACTGTGAATATACGGTCAAAGATCAGGTGTTTGTTACTCCGAATGGCGTCAAAGTGATTGGCTACACCGATATGGTCGGTCGTCTGCCTACTCAATCTTCCCAACTGTTTGCGACCAACCTGGTTAACTTGCTGAAGCTGTTGTGTAAAGAAAAAGACGGCAACATCAATATCGATTTTGAAGATGTGGTCGTGCGTGGCGTGACCGTGGTCAAAGACGGTGAAATCACCTGGCCGGCCCCGCCAATTCAAGTCTCAGCACAACCACAACAAAAACCGAAAGCGCAGCCTAAGGCTGAGAAAAAAGCGCCCGAGCCAGTCTCTCCGGTGAAAAAGCTGGCTGGTCTGGTGATTGGCGTGGGAGTATTTGCCTGGATTGCTTCTGTTGCTCCGGCTGCTTTCCTGGGTCACTTTACGGTCTTCGTTCTGGCATGTGTGGTGGGTTACTACGTGGTATGGAACGTGACCCATGCTTTGCATACCCCGCTGATGTCGGTCACTAACGCGATTTCAGGCATCATCGTGGTGGGTGCACTGCTGCAAATCGGCCAGGGTAACGGAGTCGTTACCTTCCTCGCGTTTATCGCGGTATTAATTGCCAGCATCAACATCTTTGGTGGCTTTACCGTGACCAAACGTATGCTTGAAATGTTTCGTAAAAACTAAGGGAGTACACAATGTCTGCAGGATTAGTACAGGCGGCCTACATTGTTGCTGCTCTGTTTTTCATTTTAAGTCTGGCCGGGCTGTCTAAACAGGAATCGGCCAAAAACGGTAACTATTATGGTATCGCGGGGATGACGATAGCGCTGTTGGCGACTATTTTCAGCCCGGGTTCAGAAGGTTTCGTCTGGATCATCATAGCGATGCTGATTGGTGGGGCGATCGGTATCCACTTTGCGAAAAAAGTGGAAATGACCGAAATGCCGGAGTTGGTTGCGATTCTGCACAGCTTCGTAGGTTTGGCGGCAGTACTGGTTGGCTATAACAGCTACCTGGATGCGCCTGAAGCGGCAACGCACGCCGAGCATGTGATTCACCTGGTTGAAGTGTTCCTTGGTGTATTCATCGGTGCAGTGACGTTTACCGGTTCTATCGTTGCATTTGGTAAACTGCGTGGCCTGATCAAGTCATCTCCGCTCAACCTGCCGCACAAACATAAGCTTAACCTGGCGGCGGTGGTTATCTCCGCGCTGCTGATGGTTCAGTTTGTTAATGCTGATGGCAGTATGTTTGCGCTGATCGTGATGACACTGATCGCGTTTGCATTTGGTTACCATCTGGTGGCGTCGATCGGTGGTGCGGATATGCCGGTTGTGGTTTCTATGCTGAACTCCTACTCGGGTTGGGCGGCAGCCGCGGCAGGTTTCATGCTGGCCAACGACCTGTTGATCGTGACCGGTGCCCTGGTTGGCTCTTCCGGTGCGATTCTGTCTTACATCATGTGTAAAGCGATGAACCGCTCTTTCATCAGCGTCATTGCCGGAGGCTTTGGTCAGGATGTGGTGATCAGCAGTGATGAAGAGCAGGGTGAGCACCGGGAAATCAACGCTGAAGATGTGGCGGATATGTTGAAAAACTCAACCTCAGTCATCATCACACCGGGGTACGGTATGGCGGTGGCTCAGGCTCAGTATCCGGTGCATGAGATTACCGAAAAACTGCGCGCACTGGGTGTTGAAGTTCGCTTTGGTATTCACCCGGTTGCCGGTCGTCTGCCTGGTCATATGAACGTACTGCTGGCAGAAGCCAAAGTACCGTATGACATCGTGTTGGAAATGGATGAAATCAACGATGATTTCAGCGACACCGACACCGTACTGGTGATCGGTGCTAACGATACAGTTAACCCGGCGGCCCAAGAAGATCCGAACAGTCCGATTGCCGGCATGCCGGTACTGGAAGTCTGGAATGCGAAAAACGTCATTGTATTCAAACGCTCAATGAACACAGGTTACGCCGGTGTGCAAAATCCGCTGTTCTTCAAAGACAACACACATATGTTGTTTGGTGACGCAAAAGAGAGCGTTGACGCGATTTCCCGCGCACTGTAAACCGTTCAGCATACGGGGAAAAATCCCGCATTTAATTGAGAAGCCAGCATTTAGCTGGCTTCTTTGTTTGTGATCTATGCATTATTGACAACAATATAACACGGTAAATGTATCTTTTTCGGATAATACGATATAGTTTTGTAAACCTATGATCTACCGAAGATTCAAATTGATTAAAGCGATACTAAATACCATAGCGTTACTGGGGATTTCTTTCTCCTCAGCGACTTATGCAGATTCGTTACCTGAGCGTATCGATCTGTTTATATCGCTGTTTGACTATAAATCCGCGGTGGTATCTTACGATATACGTGCAATACAGAATGACTATCCAACCCGGTTACTGACACCGGATACGATGCTGCCGCAAACATCATCGTATCCAATACGGGACATCCAGCAGCTGTATCAGCTAGCTAGAACGTGCTCAGGTAAACTGCCACTCAACCCTTTAGTGACGGAACCTTTGGTCTTTACCCGGGCACTGTGTAAAGGCACCCAATTACCATTGCGCTGGTTCGGGCGCAGTGCATTGATTCATCCTGGTGGCGGTACTTATGCGTCACGGTATGCAGAAGTGCATCCTGAACTGATGAACAAGCTGACTCAATACATGCATATCCAGGAGCGCCCGAAAGCGGCAGCTGGTACGTTACTGGGCCGTTTGCAGAGTATGAGCGAAGACACCATCTCGGCATTGATTGCCGGCGCCGTTATGTTTGGTGATGACGGGGAACTTTGGCTGCGTAAAGGTGACGAATACTATGTCTTTGATGACGATACCTGGAACGAAAACGCCGACAAGGCCGGACTCTCTTTCAGCATAGCGTCACCGGCAAACACCTGTTTTGTGCAGCGTGGTAATATCTGTTGGAATATTGAGGACCATTCTGACCTGTTACGTATAAGTATGGTGGTGTTGGTCATAGCCAACATCCTGCTGGTGATGGGTTGGTCGGTTTACCGATGGAATTCAAAGCGTCAGGATATGAAGAGCCGTATGTTGATTCTGCAAATCCTGACTCACGAACTGCGTACCCCAATCGCCAGTTTGTCCTTGACGGTGGAAGGCTTCCGACGTGAATTCGAACATTTACCGGAGTCTGTATACGATGAGTTTCGTCGCCTGTGTGAAGATTCACGTCGTTTACGCCAACTCGCTGAAGCAAGTAAAGATTATCTGCAATCGGATAATAAACCGCTAGCGACAGACTGGGTTCCATCCGTAGAAGAATGGTTAAGATTTAAGGTTGAGGAAGAGTTCGCCGAACCGGTAGAACTGATCATCAACCAGGACATTGCTGCTAAGCTGAATGTGTACTGGCTTGGTACATGTGTCGACAATTTAATACGCAACGCGGTAAAGTACGGCGTTGCACCGGTGACGCTGGAAGTCATCACCCGAGCGGATGCTGTGACCATTAAGGTTAAGGACCAGGGAACGCTCACCAATAAGGATTGGCGTCATTTACGCAAGCCTTTCGTCAGTAAAAGTGGCTTAGGACTTGGTTTAACTATAGTAGAATCGATGGTCGGAAGAATGGGGGGAACAATGAACCTCGTTGGACCACCGACCACATTTATATTGGAGATACCCTGTGAAACAGACATTGCTTCTTGTTGAAGATGACAAAAACCTCGCTGACGGCCTGTTGGTCAGTCTGGAGCAAGCAGGATATGACTGTTTACATGCAGAAACGATCGCTGCGGTAAAGCAGTATTGGGATCAAGCCGATTTGGTTATTCTCGATCGACAGCTTCCGGATGGTGACTCAGTTCAGCATCTTGCCGGCTGGAAAGAAATTAAAGATATTCCTGTTATTCTTCTGACCGCGCTGGTCACAGTGAAAGACAAAGTAACCGGTCTGGATGCAGGTGCGAATGACTACCTGACTAAACCGTTTGCTGAAGCAGAACTGTTTGCCCGCGTTCGTGCGCAGCTTCGCCTGCCGGATAACGATGAGATGGATGACAGCAAAGTTGTCACTGACAATCTGATCATCGATAAAGCAACGCGTGAAGTGTTTTTTAACGGTGAGTCGGTGACTCTGACACGTACTGAGTTTGATCTGCTGCTGTTTTTGGCCAGCAACCTGGGCCGGGTGTTCACTCGTGATGAACTGCTTGACCACGTTTGGGGCTACAACCATTTTCCAACGACTCGTACCGTGGATACACACGTACTGCAGCTGCGTCAGAAACTACCTGGCCTGGATATCGAGACGCTACGCGGCGTCGGATATAAAATGAAAGCATAACAATGCGATCATCGGCTTTACTGATTGGCACGCTGCTCAGCGTGCCTTTATCTGCCCAGGCAGTGGATTGGTTTCAAAAAAGCACTCCGCTGACTCAGGCGCATCAAAACCTGCTCAACAACGACCTGGCAAGCATGTTCGCTTCTCTGGTTGAAGTCTGGCAGCTCGATCATAACAAAAACATTCGTTCACACCTGGATGAACTATTGCTGCAATCACTGACTGTCGATTGCGGGAAAGGGTTAGATAACAAAGCATTTCCGGACTGGATTTCGGGAGTAACTCTGCGCAGAATTGATATTCAAAGCCCGGGGCGTGATGCGTACCAGGTTCTGATTGATGCCAAAGTGACCAAGGCGATCAGCGACATCAAGCTGACGCAGTGGGTCGATAAACCACTTTCCAGTGACAGTACCTTTACCCGAACCGATCGTGACAGTGTCACATCAAGCACGCAATCGTATTTGAAACGTTACAATCTCAACACCAAACTCAACATGGGCCTTTACCGTCTGGATATCACCGCTGCGGATAAAGAAACCTGGAGCTCGTGGATTATTTTCGGTCACCCGCAAGCAAAACAGACTGTGCGCTGGGCTTCGAAAGACCAATGGGTAGTCGAGAAAAATGCGCTGCTGAATCGCTATTGCCCGCTACCTAAACTGGGTGTCTCCCTGTTTGATTACGAAGATGGTAAGTACAAAGAGATCTGGAAACAGACCTATGAGTCGGACTATCCGACCAAACTGGAGCAGGAAGACTTGCCCAATGATCGCTATGTGTTAGCGGTTTCGATGACCCATCATCGCTGGCAAGGTCCAATAGTTATTGAGCAATCTCAAGTTATCAGCAAAACATATGACGTTTCGCTAGATGAATAACTAAAGTTCATGGAAAATACGCCGTTATATAACCGAATGGATACAATGGTTGGGTAACGGCATGAATACTAAATTAAAGTTTCTCGCGCTGGCTGTCTCTGTGACAGCTCCGGGCGTATTCGCAGCCAACTACGCGATTGAAGCGCGTGGTGATGCGATGGGTGGTGTCGGAGTAGTGGCGGCAAACTACCTGACAGCTCCTTTCTATAATCCGGCGATTGTGGCGATTTATCGTCGCAACGATGATGCCGGTATGATTCTTCCCAGCGTTGGTATCAACTACAACGACCCGGACAATCTGGTCGATAATATGGATGCCATTTCTGATCTGATCGACAGCGGTGATGTTTCCCGCTCTGCCGAGCTGCAGGCTAAAATGGATGAAGTGAACGGCGATGTAGTCAATGCCAACGTTGGCGGTGTCGTCGCCTTTGGTATTCCGAACCAGTACCTGTCTATGAACCTGTTCGGCAAGGCCTATGCTGAAACTTTTGCCACGCCGCACATTGCTGACAACTGCAGCACACCGGCAAACACCGACTTGTGTACCCTTGAGAATGCTCAGAACAGTACCGTTAATGCGGTATCGGTTGCAGTGACGGAAGTCGGTATTTCACTGGCCAAGTATCAAACCTTCCTTGGCCAACACATGTCGTTTGGTATCAGCCCGAAATTACAACGTATCTACACTTATGTGTATGAAGCGGGCATCGACAACTACGATATTTCTGACTTCCGTGAAAACAGCCGTGGCGAAACTACGTTTAACATCGATGCTGGTGCTCTGTGGTTTTATGGTCCGTTCCGTATTGGTCTGGCTGCCAGCAATCTGATCAGCCGTGATATCGAAACGCGGAGCGTGGTTTCGCAGGTAGCCGGTAATCCAAACCTACAGTACTCGTATCAGATTCGTCCGCAATACACCGTAGGGGCGGGCATCGTTGCTGACTACGTTACTCTGAGTGTTGATTACGATCTGAATGAAGACAAACGCTTTGATGACTTTGCCGATAACACCCAGATGATTCGCGTCGGTGGTGAAATCGATTTGATGCGTCAGCTAAAATTGCGCGCCGGTTATAACAAGAACCTGGCATACAGTGGCAGTGAAGGGACGGTGACCGCGGGTATTGGTTTATCGCCACTTAATTTATTCCAGCTTGATATCGGTGCCAGCTACACCAATGAAAATGCCATGGGCGGATACGTAAACTTCCTTGCGAGTTACTAAACGAACCTCTATAGTTGGGCTCCTTAATTAAGGAGCCTTTTTTATGTTTGATGATTTACCTACCTTAAGCCACGCCGAGCAACAGGCGGCGGTCGAAAAAATTCAGCAGTTGATGGCGCAGGGCATCAGTACTGCAGAAGCAATTAAAATCGTAGCGCAGCAAATCCGCCAGGAGCAGCAGCAACAAGCAGACAACCAAGAATAGGGCACGTAACGTGCTCTTTTTTTTGTCTTTCAAAACTCCCCATCACTGTGTTTTATCCGCCATATTTCAGATCTAGCCCAGCATAACCCTTAATAAACATAAAGTTACCGCAGAGTAAAATGCTACCAGTTTCTTCGTCTGAAAGTTTCCTGTAATTTTATTACAACCTGGATTCAGGTTGAAAAATAAGCCAGTATTTTATGCTGATACGTGACGGTGTGATTGCTTACTCTTGTCAGATGCAAAGTCGCAGCGGGGTTGAGAGGGTTTAGGCAGGTGTTGTGCTTAATCTGAACCCTGGCGTGCGGCAGAGGTCGCCCCGCAAGCCAGATTCAACGTAAAATAAGAACCAGTGTGTGTAAGAACCGAATAATCTTCCAACGGGTTTATAGACGCGGTACGGGTAGTGAATCCGGGATGTTGAGCCTGCCTGAATGTGTTCAGTACACAGGCTCCTGATATGGCATTGGATGTTTTCAGGTGCGACAAGACGCTATGGCGCTGCTGACGACTAATTAAGGTCGATGCAAGCAAGAAAGCGCGCCAACAGCACCAACTGTTTAGACAGTCGATTGGGCTTGAACAGCAAGACAGTATGAGCAAGCCAGATATAACGATTCAATTTTCTGCTGACACGTTTGAACTCAGCGCGAACCGACTCATTACTTCCGGCAATCCAGGCTTCTACGGCGCGCATACGCGTTTGCTGACTCACGCTGTGTAGACGGTATGAGTCGAGCAGAAACAGTACGACATCTCGAACTTTTCGCGCCGGGTCACTACTGATCTGGGCTTCTTCCAGGTCGACAAACGTGACTTTACCATTTTGATTGACCAGAATGTCACGCATCGCCGGCCTGCCGTGGATAAAGTTCTTTTGATGCATTTCATTTAATGCCCACATCGCCCGGCGGAAGAGTAACTTAGGCGAATTGGCGTCGGTTTTATTGATTGGGGAGCCACCATCTTCGGTAATAAACCAGGATTTATTGACATAGCGAAGCCTGGCGACCGGTAGTTGGTGCGCCATGGCATATTGATACGCTTTCACTTCATGTAAGAATCGCTGCTCCGGCGTATCGGCACTATGTAATGCCAGCTTGCGAAAACGTTTGTTTACACGTGCCAGAGTGCTCAGCGTTCGGTTGAGAAGGTTTCGTTTGTCCTCACCGCGTTTTTTAAGCCAAAAGGTTTGCTCTGCCCAGCGAAAGTGATAGACGTAATTTTGTTTTTTCATTTTACTTATGATCACGTACTTTGTGTTGAGTCGTGAGACTATAAAACAGTGTACAATTGCAGCAAGATAAGAAAATTTCACAACACTTTGAATAGGGGAATAAAACCTGGAGTGTCTTTCGTTGAGGGTAACCTTATCTGTGACGGCGTCACTCAAAGGTGGCCGATCTGTAACCCTTTATTTATCTCGTCGCATCCTATCTTATCGGTGATAACCGACCGTAAACTTTTGGTATTTTCGCGGAACTGCGCAAAGTCACAAACCGTGCTTAACTGAATACCAGCAATGTATACCTAGTGCACTATAACTAATTTCATGCTTTGCGAAATCATCATGAGAATCCCAATAGACGTCATATCAGTGACACCAGACTAACAGCTTCAAACAGAAACAAGCACTGCGACGCTGAGCGAAATTGTATTAGATAATGGTTTCTGATAGCAAAATCAGTTCATGCAATGAAACCTATATAGTAATGATTGCAACAGTCCGAGGGTGGCGTCGGCTGGCTGACGATTAATGATGGCATTATCGAGTTCGGTACTAGCCATAGACCACCCGGAATTACTCACCGCCAGTGTGACCAATATGGTGGCCTGATTGGTACGGCTATACCTGTGCTGCTTGGCCTGTGGGAAGTCGTTCGGAAAGACTTCAAATAAATGGTAGAGCAGGTGATAACAGGCCGGTCGAATGGGGTACGTCGAGTTACACCACGGTGATTGCCCTTAAAACGGATATTGGTTGGATAAAGAAAATCATTGAGCAGTTTGATGAGCGATTGAAAATAATAGAAAACAGATAAAGCCTGTCTATTTCTAAATAAAATGTTATACACTGCATAGACTTTAACCGATGGAGTTATGCAAATGATTAAGCCAGAAGAGTTTATTAAACAGAATGAAAGCACTATTGTTAAAATAGTAGATGCCTTTATAAGTCGACAAGAAGCTGTTATTGAGAATAATGGCTATGCCTATGAGGTGTTAACCATGACAAACTGTGCTGCGGGGCTACTTGATGAAATAGGCCTACGAGTACAAAATCACTTTGCAAAAAGCTTATGGGATGTGTCGTGTGAAATAGATAAGAGAAATCGGAAAATATCGTTTGAAATCACGCCTTCTAAAAAACCAATGGCTAGGCCAAAAACTAGCTACGGTTATTAAAATGACAGCGACTATATCTGAACTATTAATCGGTGCCAGTTGTGCATTGTTAGGTGCAATTATAGGTGCGTTTTTAGGCGCCTATTTCACCCGAATAGACAATAAAAAAAGAACAGAAAAAATGGAACATGCTTTTTATTATGAGTTTCAGCATACATCAGAAACTCTGATAAATTGGTTTCAGACATTAGTAGAGGAATATAATAATCCACTCAGAAATGAATACTCTGGACTACCAAATATAGATTTATCTTTAGTTGATGCTCTTGTTGTTGAGCTAGCGGCTACGGATAGGATGGTAACTACACCCAATCGACAGCTAATTTTACGTATGAAACCCAGTTTAACAAGTCTTCATAGCGCAGAAATTAAACGTGATGAGTTCATAAGTTCTTGGCTAACATCTGGTCATCTAATGGATAATGAGAAAAAAAGAGAATGTCGCAGAAAGATTAAGTATTTTACAGGGCGACTTTTGATTGATGTAACACAACTAATTTTCTATCTACAGAAGTTAGATGCCGAAAGAGAGCGCTTTGTATTTATGCAAGATGTTTCTAGGGTCGATATGGTTAGAGCATGTTGTATTACTACTGGTATGAACTATGACCATCACATGTGGATTCCCTTGTTGAAACAATATGGACTTGAACACGAGTAAAGTCCGCAATCGCGGGCTTTTTGCTATTTAAATTTTGTCGGGATCCACGGGGCGGCGGTCATGCGGCGACCACCCCGAAACGGCAACAAGTTTGGCTTGGCCGGGTAAATCTTGGGGTACTCAATGTGACCGTGTAACTCAATCAATTGTTGGTATTCATCGCGCCAGATGGCAAAGGACTCTAATTCTTTGGGATTGAATTCGCGGCCGGTCGGCGTTATGAGCACGCCACGCGGTTCGTCAATGCGAAAGCCTGGCCAGCGGTTGTCGTTGGGCAGATAACCCAGCGCTTTGATCAGCAGCTTTTCCGCCATGGGATTAATGACGACAGAGCCATTGGGTCAGCGTCGGTGACCGGTTGCTCAGCGCCAGCAAATGTTGATGAAGCACGTAAAGATAACTGGAGTGCGTATGAAATCCAAAGGGAAGCTTTGATAAGCTAACGTACATTGAATGTAACCAGGGTAAACCGGACAACTGTGCTAAGAAAGTCGCTGACGTCCCGCACCAAAGTTTAAGATGCTGTGGTGATCTTCTACGACAAACTCGGGCCCTTAACCGCGATGATGGCCATGCACTTAGCTTAACTCTGCGCAGCACTCGATAGACACTTCGGTCATCGTGTCGGTGTCAAAGCTGGCGCGTTAATGAATGAATGGGTTGAAACGATGAAAGAGCCAAATTTACTGGAGTCAAACTGCGTTCGAAAATCCCAGTCGATACCAAGTTCATTGGCTGGGTGATCTTATCAATGGCTTTGGACGGACTAATGCTGGCGGCGTACACCTCTTTAGATTAATTGCTCCAGTGCGCATTATGTCTGCTTATGTTGAATATGGTTGCATATGCGGTAACAAATACCCTTTCAGATAAGAAAGGGTTTTACGGTGCACTACAGAAAAATGAGTAAGAATTACATTTTTCGCAAGTTTGAATGCGGATTGAGCAAGGAAGAGACTGCAAAATTATGTTTTAAAACTGTGAGAACTGTCACGGGTTGGGATAATGGGCGGGACATACCGCCGGAATGTAGACGACTTATGAGAATGGTAAAAGGAAGAGAGCTTAGCCATATAGAGGCTTGGAAAGGTTTCAAAATAAATTATGAATTCCTAGAAGTACCTACAGGAGAGAGATTAACTCCTCAACAGATTCTGACTGGAGTAGCTTTACTGCAGATTCAATCTGAATTGGAGTTGAAAACCACAACAAAGCTACTAAGAATAGCTAGAAAGCTAGCAACGATAAAACACAAGAAAATTTAGAGGCCTGTTTCTTTGGTAGTGTTTAGAAATCTGTGTCATTTCAGTATGATATACAAAACAGGAATGACACATGAACAAAGACTTCGATCTAGAACAAGCTATTAAAGCCCTTCAGTCAGGCCAAGACCTGACAGGTAAAGATGGCTTCTTAACTCCGCTCATTAAACAAATCACAGAAGCTGCTTTGAAAGCAGAACTCGAACAGCACCTTGAAGGTGATGAGCAACCTAACCGTAAGAACGGCTCAAGCAAGAAAACGATTAAGTCTTCTGTCGGCACGTTTGAACTGGATACCCCACGCGACCGCTCTGGAACATTTGAACCCCAGTTAGTTAAGAAGAACCAGACTAAATTGACCGATGAGATCGACCGTAAGATCCTATCCATGTTCTCGCTCGGTATGAGCTACCGTGATATCCGTGGTCACGTCGAAGATATGTATGGCATTGAGGTCTCTGAGGCCACCATCACAGGTGTTACCGACCGTTTGATACCTGAACTGAAGGAGTGGCAGCAACGTCCGCTCGATGCGCTCTATCCGTTTGTCTGGCTCGATGCAATCCACTACAAAATTAAAGAAGACGGACGCTATGTCAGTAAAGCGATATACACAATCCTAGGGTTAAACATTGAAGGTAAAAAGGAACTTCTTGGGCTGTACCTATCAGAGTCAGAAGGGGCAAACTATTGGCTATCAGTGCTGACAGATTTGTATAACCGTGGCGTTGAAGATATCTTGATCGCCTGCGTAGATGGGCTAACAGGCTTCCCAGAAGCGATAGCAACCATCTATCCTGATACAGAAGTTCAGCAATGCATCATTCACCAAATCCGTAACTCTATGAAATATGTTGCCTCTAAGCATCAGAAGGCGTTTATGGCCGACTTGAAGCCAGTCTATCGGGCTGTGAGTAAAGAAGCGGCCGAGATGGAGTTGGATAGTTTGGAAGCCAAATGGGGACAGCAATACCCAATAGTGATTCGTTCCTGGCGGAACAAATGGGCAAATTTATCGGTTTACTTCAAATATCCAGAATACGTCCGAAAGGCTATTTACACGACAAATGCTATTGAAGCCGTACATCGCCAATTCCGCAAACTGACCAAAACTAAGGGAGGGTTCCCAAATGAAAATAGCTTGCTCAAGCTACTGTATGCTGGGATATTGAATGCTTCTAAGAAATGGACAATGCCAATACAGAATTGGAATATGACATTGTCTCAACTGGCGATTCATTTTGAAGGTCGCTTGGATGACGTCTTAGATATTTAGCCAAAATTAGCTGACACAGAATTCTGAACGCCCTCGTTTCTTTTCTGAACTCTTCAATAAGTTTCAAAAGTTCTTGTGTAGAGTGCGTTATATTATGGTTACAATCAAGAGCTGCGCCATGTATATCTGGGAATAGAACTCGTGTAAGAATGTTCATGTTTTTAAAGTCATTCATAGCCTCATCTCTAGATTTTTCCGGAATGTTAATCTTTACAAAATGAGCATTTATGTCTTGAGCTCCAAGCCATGCCTCTAACGACACTCCAGTTTTTATCTTTAAAAACAAACCAGATTGGGATTTGACTCTATGATTTTCATCTAGTAACGAATCAATAACCTCAAACTCTAGATCTCGGGGTGGTTTAATACCTTTATTATTAAGGTTTTCTAAATCCACCCTATCTTTATGTCTTGTAAATACATCTGACGAATTCATTAAATAGACAGTCCTAAACCCAGTACTCGATGGAGTGCGATCGTGAAAAGCAAAGTACGCAGCGATATATGGTGAGTAGGTCCAATCAGTAAAAGGCGTAGCAAGTCCATAATGCTGACCCAACTCCCAAAGCTCGTTGTTATTTAAATCTTTGGGGTTTGTGCCCCTTAAACCAACAAGGTTTTTCTTAAATCGGCTTAATTGATACTCTTCGAAATATTCTGTTTTAAAAGGAACTGAGTTATCTCGTGTTAGCCTGGTTAAAGTTGATTCTACAACCCATGATGAGTCCCTTTGTCCCCTAAAGATTAGATCATCGGTATAACTAACATTTTCTGATATATAATCCCTAAACGCAGACCAACTATTGACGTTAACTTCTAATACCATTTATTTACAATCCTATCAGCCACCTAAATCTGAATCAGTCATTATGCACAAAGGTGAAAATAAGAAAACAAATTTAGGTATCTGCGGGAACACTTTCATAAAATATTATTGAACGATGTGTAAAGATAGTTGAAGTGACTCGCAAACAAAACTTCATACGGTTTTAACTTTGACTATTTCTCGTAGAATCCTTTTTGTGCCTTGAGCACATATAAAAAGAAAGTAGCCACATAGGTAGCTTCGTGTTTGATGACAGGAAAAGATACCGCCCCTCGGGGCGGTTTTCTTTTGCCTGGAGTTCAGCAACCGTAAGAGGTTACGTGGAATTTACCCCCGTAATACAGAACGGGGGTTGGCTCCGCAGCTCCTCCTCCTCAGTCCTCGTCGTCGTCCGCTGCACCGCCAACACCAAACACCCATCGCTATTTGTTCAGAGAAAGAAGCAGAGCAGTGTCTGCGCTGGCCGTCAGCAATGGCTTGGCAGGAGGGAGGCTGTTTCTGTTTTCCCTGGACAAAGCAAAGCCCACCGAAGTGGGCTTGTCTCGCGCCGTTGGCAGCTTCTGATTGATTGACTCCGGAGCGGGGCGCTTATCCCTTCGCTGCAGCTCAGGGCATGTTATTCGGTTTTGAGGGCATCAAAGGCACTGACGAACCCGTCAACTCTGTTACGCAGGCTTCTGAGTTCATCTCTTAGCCTTTCGTTCTCGCTTCGCTCTCTTTGGTAGAGGTCGTGATACTGCAATGCCAGGTAACCACCTTTGATTAGGCTCTTTGACATGGTCGGGATGCGGGTCAGCTCTTTTAGGTCTGACAGCATTTTGTCGTGCTGCTCGGTATCTCTAATCGTTATCGCCATCATTTGTCCTTTCTGCAGAAATTACCTGGTCAAAATATGATAGCAATTTAACTCGATTATTCCAGGAAAAATCGCGTTTGTGATTGCACAATTCGACCTGGAACACCATCGCCGGCTTGAATAATGATAGCACTGAAAGGAAAGGCGCTTTGCGCCAGTGTCGCGCACTAAGGCGCGAGATACCAACGGTTAAAACACCGAGTTGAGCTGGATATCGGCTCGTTGTGGTGCTGCTTGCTGTGCGTCCGCTCTTGGCTTGCAGAACACATTCAGATGCACGGCCTGCTTGGTCAGCTTCAACAGACAATCGTCATAGTGCACATACGCGATGTCGTTCGCTCTCAGGAACGTATCATCGAACCGATAAACACCCTCCGGCGTTTTCGCTTCCAGCGTGACCATGAACTTGAAACCACTATTAGTCTTTTGGGTCGTATGGCCGGTGTAGTAAAGGGTCTGTATTTCGTACAGACCCAACATTTGCCGCATCAGTTCAACCCGACCTGCTGCAAGAGAAACTGAATCACGGGAACCGCCGTCAGCCGAATCACCAGACCGACCATCAGGTAAAACGCCATGACTCTCAGGAAGCTTTTTACCCACCCCATTGGCCGGTGAAGAAACCGCAGATTGAGTTTGTGACGTTGTCGCGTTTTGTACTTCCTCAGAAGCACCAAAAACCAAACCGGATACACCATAAAGAAAATACCCCATGCACCCAATACCCGCCGCGAATGCGCCCAGGAACTTGGGATTTTTGAACAGAACATTCACCGCACCGGAGCCTTGCGCTTTACCGGTTGCCGTGGACTTATAAAGTAGAAAAGCCTCAAGCGGGATTTTCACTTTCATCACGTTTGGATCTTTGCCCTTGGGTATCATCGGCGTGGCCGTGTTCTTCGCATGCTTGTACACGAATGGCCGCCGCCGCGCCCAGAACATGCCGTCATTCGCCTTATGGAAAAAGCACTGTTCAGCACAGGCGCGAATCGCGGTATCAATCTGACCCCAGTCCGGAGACAGCAGCTCAATATCCCAGTTGTATTTGCGGTGCCGCATGAATCCCTCGTTAAAGGAAAACGGGTAGATGATGCGGCCTTGCGCATCATATTCGGCCTGTCCGCGGTCGTCCACTTCGGACGCATCGAGCTGGGTCATGTCGACCGGTACATATCGCGAGTAAAAGAAATTGTCATAGTCCTTGGGCAGATACGGGAGGAAATCCGACAGGGGACGCGCCATGACTTTATCCATACGAAAGCCGATGTTCTTCGAGAAAATATCCTGGCATTCGTCTATGACAATGAGCGCCCCAATCGGACACCAACAAAAGAAGTGCTGCCACAGGTCAACGCCGTTTTTGTCACGGCTGAAAATACGAATCAGGCGGGTCGTGCTGGGAAACTTAATGTCCAGACGCCGTTCGATTTCTTCCAGTGGTTGCATGCCCTCGATGTTGGTGACGACAACGCGACCCGCTTTCAATGCTTCCAGGATAACGAAGTGCGCCACATAAGAAGATTTGTAAGCACCGTTTGCGCCGGTGCGAATCGTAATGGCCATAATGATTACCTCAGCATTTTCATAACAAAGCCAGTGGCCAGAAAGTTGAAATAGACACTGATTGCGCGAGGCAGACCAAACGCATGCGCGTAGTAACGCATTTCATCGGGAAGCGCATTAAACGCCGAAGCGATGGCCTGAGTAAAACCGATATCGTCCAGGAGCATTTGCGCCGTCGCGTAATACACCTGGAGCGACCAAATCAGACCGACCAATTTCAGTTTGATGTACCACACGTTAATGTACGCGACCAGCTGCTGAAAGTAAGTCGGGATGAAGTCAAAGAAATCGACAATGGTCTGGCCGAAATCGCCCAGGGAAGAAATGAGATCAACAAGAAATTGCATGGTGCCTCCTTAATCCGTTAAGGCACGAATACCAGCCATCACCGCAATAAAAAGCAAGATAGCCGCTATCAGGTTAGCGTTAGAGAGCAGAGCAGGGAACACGCCCGAACTGAAATTGACGGTTTCGCCAGTCATGAAGTGGAACTGCCATTTATGCTCAACGTATTCACCTGGATTGAGCTCGCTGGCGTCAAAGCTAAACAGGGATTTGAACTGGCCCATTTGCTTCTGGTACTGATCTTCTAAGGTTTCAATTTCGGCCTGCAACTCTTCAATGGCCCCCTCTGAGTACAGAGAGTTACTTTCGAAATCGACTTTCCCCTCAAACGACCGGCCAGACAGGCCGTCACCGTCTAACGTGGACTGGATACCATCGAGGCGGGACTCAACGCCGGACATATCAATATCTTCGCCGGTTCCTTCGCCCATTTGGGAAGCGAGTGCATCGACATTAGAGGACAACGCATTAATAGCCGCAGAGTTTTGCTCAAGATAGGATAAGATTTCCCCGTTGCCCATTCTGGTTGTGTTGGTGAGTTCATTTAAGTAACCGTTGGTTTGATCAATTCGGCCATTGACGCCACCAAACTGACCCAACAGGCCGGAAGTGTTATTCATCAATGCAGGGAAATAGTAGTTAGCCATGCCATAGAGGCTGGCGACCTGACCGGTATCACCTTTGACGGCCTGCAGATTGCCGGACAACGCACTGACCGCAGAGTTGAGCGAATTAAGCGCCGTGGCATTTGCATTATTCCCATCTTCAACAAGATCCTGAGTACGATAAATCATCTGCGGAATCTCGTGTTCCAAAGACTCACGAATGAAAGGCATTCCCTCACGGCTCATGTATCCGGCATATTGCCAAATGTTCTTTAAGTAAGCGGTGATAGCAGGGTTAACGGATACCTCACCACTACAGGTCAGCAAACCGGGATTGCAGCGCATGTTTATGCGATTTTGGATTTCGGTTGTATCGTTGTCTGAATCATCGGGTTCCCCATCTTGACCGTCTTCGCCGTCCTCACCAGTGCCTTCACCAGAACCCCCATCTGAACCGTCATCGGTACCAGAGTCGCCACCGTCAGAACCACCATCCGATCCACCGCCTCCGGGTTCATCGGGTTCAACGGCAACATCACCACCCGGCCACATCATATTGCCGCCTTGACCTTCACTCTCTGTGCAACGGCCACCCGTAGACACGAAAGAGCCGTAACAGTCATAACTGCCGTCATTTGAACAAATAGACGAATAGTCGAGTCGATAACGACAGTTGCCTGAATTCCCCAAACAAAGATAAGGTGCATCGCCATATATTCGTTGGTCCCAGGTCTGAATACCTGTAGTAACACCAATCGGACAAGTGTTTTCCTCCGAACTGGCAAAGGCCGCCGAGGAAAGGAACGCGGTCAGGAAGAAAAGGAGAGTTAAAGAGGAATTAATCGCAGTTCGCATACGCCGCCCCAGAGCAAAACGCCCCCGTTAGGAGGCGTTGATTCCAGTGTAAAAGCCGTAAATAAACGCGCCACCATTCGCCAGAGCGATAAGGATAGTGGTCACGTTAGAGACCAGCTCAAACATGGCTTAACGCATCGCGCCCATGATAGCGCGCAGACCAAAGCCAATGGCCGCCAGACCAATCAGGCCAACAACCACAATGCCGTAGTTGCCTTGACCGTTAGATACCGCTTGGTTCAGCGTTTCTTCAACGTTGGCGTTGGCCGCTGCAGAGGCCAGCAAAGTACCGGCAACAGTACCGATTTGGACAGAGCGTTTTTTCAAAGTGTTGGTAAGTTTCATGGGAGTATCTCCGTTGTTAGTGAACATTATGATTAGCCTCGACCGAGGCCTTTAACGATTCGACCCAAAATGTGGCCGCCGACCAGGGACAACAGCAGATACCCCGTGACCGATGAATACAATTCGGAATCGATACTTAACGAACCGGTTGTGCTGTCTTGCAAGGTTTGCAGTTCAACCGGCGTTAACACCACGTAATCGCAGCCACTGGATGTGGTCATCAGGTAGCCG
The DNA here is from genome assembly GCF_029962385.1 of Vibrio sp. ABG19. Lineage (NCBI taxonomy): Bacteria > Pseudomonadati > Pseudomonadota > Gammaproteobacteria > Vibrionales > Vibrionaceae > Vibrio > Vibrio sp. ABG19. Next base: position 1,046,975 of record NZ_CP071707.1, read on the forward strand.
TTGTAGTCGATTACGCACTTGCTCATGACAGCCCCTTATTTCTTGAGCTGTTCAGCAAAGTATTTCTTTGCATCTTCATCGACTGGCACAATCTCAGCGACAACCACATCAAGTGGATCATCCGGATTGCTGCCAAAGCGAATGTCATATTCGCGGTTAGGCAAAAACGCCCGTGAACTCACCAGTTTCTGTGCGTATTCCAGATTCACGCGCAGCGCCTGTTTGTTGTAAGGAATGTCCGTATTAAACCCCAGACCGTATTGCTCGAACTTCTCAGCATTGACTGTTTCAACCGGACGTAACACGCACAGTTCAGCGATTTTGGTGCCCGATTTCGGGAAGGTTTTTATTGCGATGCCTGTAATGGTTGCCATTGCCTTAACTCCGTTATGGTGTGTTTCAGATGTGAATAAGAGTCCGGAACGCCGTATTCATCAAAGGTGGCGCGCCGATGTTTTTCAGGAATGAGCATGCCAAATGCTTCACCCAAATCACCCTCAGTCATGGCGATAATCTCAGCCAGAGCCACGCCACATTGACGACGAACCCAGGCAATACGTGAGAAAAATTCCAGACCTTGTGCTTTCTTGTTTTTACTGAACTTGACCGGCGCAGCTGGCTCAATCGAGGCCGCAAAATCACACAGACCAGCAAACGAAGAGGCAGGCGAGGCGAGGTAATCCACATCGCACTTTTTCAGCTCCACTTCATTGCGGTACCAGACCAGCTCAGGGTCTGTGATTTTCTGCTCCAGCTTTTTGTTGTAGACGCGCCAGTAAACGGTCGAAGAGCGTGAGCCAACCAGTGTGGCTTCCTCCATCAGTTCGCCGCTTTCAGTAATGCGTTTATGAGGAACCATTGACGGCCCACGACCGCGATTAGCGGTGCGGAATGCGCCCTCATAAAAGCACTTTTCAGCATATTTCGCGTCAAAGTTGCCGGTGTAATCGTCAACGGCCAAATCAAGACGGGCGAGGCGAGTCACACCTAAAATGGTGGCTAACCACCAATGCAGTTTGGTGTGTGAGATACGCTCAAACAGACGTGTGCAGCCAGTACCGTTAATCTGAACAAACACGGTATCAAGGTTGCCGCCGATGCCGACCAGACCACACTCAACTGTGCCGGTCATGTCCAGAATGACCATCGAATCGTTGTAACCATGCAGGCCGCGACCGCGCATTGGTGATAGACGAAAGCCCATCACTTTCTGCATGAACTCCTCAAAGCGATGTGACAGAACCTTGCGCACCTTGTTTTTGTACTGAGTGATGGCGTTATCCAGTTGCTCAGGCGTAGACAAGGCCGGCTCCCGATATTCAGGAAACTGCAGGTTGATGAAGTCCTGGTCATTGGAACGATCCAAGTGTTTCAAGTCCGAATACGCGAACGTAAACGCCAGGTGGTCAACCTTGACCGGACGCACTTGATCATGAAATGGGTTCAGTGGCTTTTTAGATGGCATGAAAAACTCCTTTGAGCAGCAGCTCCTGGTAGTTTTCATCGGTGATTTCGACCATCTGATAAGGGTCACTGCAGTAGTGAGTTGACAGGTACAAGTCGAACTCAAACTGAGATTTGAAGAAACGGTGACCCCAAGGGAAATAGGCATTGATGCCTATGTTGGGTTCGTTGTCGAAGTAGATGGTATCCATATCAGTGACCATCCACAGTGCGAGATTCAGAAGACGTCACGCCGTAACGTTCGAGTAGAGTCAGGAAGAAGCGACCAAGTATGCAGCCGATAAAACAGAACAGCGACACATACAGTGCCAGGAACAAAGCGAGATCCTGAACGTTCTGGGCAGTAAGCAAAATTGAGTTGTTCGCCATAACCAAACACCTTAACCAGTTGGGTGGCCACCAAGGCGTCGGGTTAAGGCCGAGCTGCCAAGGTGACCGAATTCGATTTATCGGAACTTTAAATTCGATTAATCGAATGTGCAAGATGCGAAAAATCGGAACTTTAACGCTAGAATTGAAAAAAACTGGAGGTGGCCATGTACGCAAATGAACTGTTAGACGCCTATAAAGAGGCTCAAAACTACGTACAAGACAAACAGATTGCCCATGATTTGAATGTTCAAGCGAACAAGATTAGTAAAATGCGCAATGGCATTCGCTATATCACTGATGAGGAAGCAATTTTTCTTGCTAAAGGCGCAGGAATCGACCCAGAAGTGGCGTTACTAGGTTGTCACGCTGACCGCAACGATAATCCAACCATTAAAGCGATGTGGAACAACATTGCAAAAAAGTATAACGGGCTGGGATTACAAGGATTATCAATGGCTTGCGGTAGCTTGGCTTTATACGCGGCAGACGCGAATGCAGGATTAGAGCAACTACTCCAGTGCGCATTATGTACGTTATGTTAAATTATATTCGCTATTAAGAAGAGTACCTGTCTGAGGTACTCTTCTCTCTTTTCTGGTGGAAAGCTTTGTGCGGTTTACGGCATGGTTTATTGAACATAACTGTATTTACCATAAAATAGCTAATAACTACTTTGCTATCTGCCGATATCAACCTGGTTATTAGCCGATTAACCGCCGGCTAATTTGACCTTAAAACCTTTCTTTTCCAGCAGCGCTTTAATTTTGTCGCGCATGTCGCCTTGGATCTCGATGTCGCCATCTTTTACTGAACCACCGCAACCGCAGACTTTCTTAAGTTCCGCTGCCAAAAGTTTGAGTGGCGCGTCTTCCAGGTCCAGACCTTTGACGATGCAAACGCCTTTGCCTTTACGGCCTTTGGTTTCTTTGTGAATACGAACGATACCATCACCTTTAGGACGTTCGGTTTTCTCTGGTTCCTGTTGAATTCGGCCGACTTCTGTCGAATATACAAGTGTCATAACAATCTACTACTTCTTTTGTTGGGCTTCAGCGCGCTGTCTAGCGAGTAAGTATGCCTCGATATGCTTTTGAATGGCAACTTTTGAGCCTTTAATTAAGCGTCCATTGAAAAAACAATACCAACCATTCGCTTCACCAGTGTCGTTCTTCAGAGCAAATCCGTTAAAGTTCTCCTGAATTCCGGCAGCAGCTTCCCGTTTACGTCCAACCGAATCGAACTCTTTCGGGTCGATGATCGAAGCGGTTTCACACCACCAGTCGATGCTCTTTTTTACCGCGGCTAAGTTACCAGTTAAAAGATGGTTCTTAATCTTAACTTGCCATATTTCCGTAGAATTGTTCGCAGATTGGAGGTTAAACCCTCGATAAGTCGCTATTGGCATAAGCATCTGTTTCTTTTGGTTACGGTTAATTAAATAATAATTGTATATTTCGTGTTAGCAAGTATATTTATTGGTAAACAAGTTAGTTATAGTGCGTGAGAATGAAAAAAAATCTAACTGTGATCACAGATCAAGCCATTGTAAAACAGAAGGTTACTGAATTCGGTCGTCTAGTCACTCGTGACCAACTGAATGAGCTGACTCAGCACCAGTACAGTGCAAACTCGTTACTGGCATTCACGAAAGATTGGAATATCTTCCTGGAATTCTGCATTTCTCGTTCGGTACGCCCTATTCCTGCTTCTGCGACGGCTGTTCGTCAATTCCTTGAGTTTGAGGCTCGTTCCAGAAAATACAGCACGATAAAGCGTTACGCGGTCACAATAAGCCTGATTCATACCTTGCTTAATCAGAAGGATCCGACAGCGACCAGCCAGGTAAAAACGACACTCACCTCATTACGACTTGAGAAACATGGTGACGATACTCAGGCAGCCAGCTTTGATCAACATCACCTGGATGACCTGTTTGAACTGCTCAATGATAATCCGGCGACCCGAGTTATCCGCGATTTGGCCATTTATCACGTTATGTTTGAGTGCGCATTGAAGCGGTCGGAGTTGAAAAAACTCAGCTTTGAGCAATTGGTTTGCCTGAGTGAAGACAGCGATGATTATGCGATTCAGTTTGGTGAAACGACCTATGCTTTATCGTCGCAGGCCAAAGTGACGCTATCACGTTGGGTGGCATTACTGCCCCAGCAACAAGGTGTGTTATTCCGTGCTATCGATCGCCACGGCAATATCTCCGCTGGAGCTTTGGATGACTCATCTATCTTCAGAATTCTGAGAAATGCTGGCGAATATCTGCAGCAGCCTGAGTTGAAATTCTCCGGCCATTCGGCGCGAATTGGTGCTGCACGTCAGTTGGCAAAACAAGGGTATAAAGCGAGGGATATTCAGGAATTCGGACGCTGGCTCAGTGCCGCGATGCCTTACCAGTACATAGGGAGTAAGAACACCGCGGAACAAGAAAAGCTGAAATTTGTCAGCTTTAAGCCGCTGGATTGATTACGCTTTTGCGCTCAGTGATGAGCGTACGCAATCGGCCAGGAATTCTGAAAATTTGTGGCCGTTATGTTCCAGCATTTTCGGGAACATAGAGATTGGTGTCATGCCCGGGAAGGTATTCACTTCGTTCAGGTACACGTTACCTTCCGGTGTCAGGAAGAAATCAATCCGAGACAAATGACGCAGCTTCATGTGGGTAAACACCTTACGCGCGACATCCTGAATCAGTTGTTGCTGATCATCGCTTAGATTTTGTGCTTCAACTTCAGTTCTCGAGTGGCTTGAAGCACTGTATTTTTCTTCATAGGTGTAGAACACATCTTCCGGAGCAATAATTTCACCAGGCTTGGTGATAAACAGTTCACCGTTCAGCTCATACGCGGCCACTTCCAGTTCGCGTGGTTTAACGGCTTTTTCAACCAATACCTGTTCAGAAAACTTAAATGCATTCTGGATAGCATCAGCAACTTCATGCTCTTTAGTGACCTTATAACAACCTACTGAAGAGCCCTGGCGTGCAGCCTTGATAAACAGACTTCCCCACTGACGAAAGGCCGCTAATGTATCCTGATACGCCTGCTCACTGTTTTCAGACAAGAAAAGATAAGGCGTGTTCGGAATGTTTAACGCGTCATACCAGAGTTTGGAGGTGATCTTATTGAAGCTGTTAGAACTCGCTTCCGGACCACAGCCAAGGTAAGGAATTCCGGCCAGTTCGAACATCGACTGAATATCGCCGGTCTCGCCCGGATAGCCGTGAATACAAGGAACCACAAAGTCGATCTTCACTGACAGCGCTTCACCGTTCAGTGTCGCCGAATTGGTATCCAGATAAACAATCTCACCGGCGTCGGTAAACCAGCCGTCTTGTTTCATTTCGACGCGAATAACATCGAAATCTGCAGTCAAAGCTAATTGCTGCTGAAGGTAGTTTGCAGAAACAAGTGACACTTCATGTTCAGAAGAGCCACCGCCACACAACAGTAAGATAGTGTTTTTTGTCATTGAAATCTTTCCGTGACATCAGGAATTATTAGCTGGCTATGATAATCAATTCGCGCTCAACTTACACCGTTCCTGCGAATTTCTCACACAATCATGGTTTAAATGGTCATAGAACAAACAATAAAGGGGCTTCCTGCCCCTTTAATCATGACTCGTCAGAGTTAGTTCAGTTTATTCAGCGTCGGGAACTGTGAATTTTTAATCGTATCGATGCTCTTCACGAACGGTTTAAGGGACTTAAATTCGCCCGGCAAAGTTGCGATTGCGGCCTCCGCTTCTTTACGAGTGGCGTAATCACCAAATAGCACGGTATACCATTTGGTGCCGTTTACGACTTTGTAGTTTTCCCAGATAGGCTGGCCGTTGCCAGGCAGTTTATTCGCAAACTCGTCGACTTTATTCTGAGTGCCAACCGCTACCACTTGAATGGTGAACCCGTAACGCGGGTTCATCGCCACCTGTTTCGCAGATGGGGGTGTGATAGAAACCGTTGGTTTTTGCTGAGCAGCAGGTTTTGTCTGAACTGTGTTGGTTGGCGCGGCAACCGGAGCCGTTCTGACAACATTCATTTCAACATTTTGCTCTGTCACGCCTTGTGCGGTGCCCTGTGCAGACACAACAGGCTGAGAAACCGGTGCGGCAGCGTACTCTTCAGTATGACTTTCGGTCGTTACGTCTGTAATGTAGCTCCCCGATGAACATGCACCGAGTAGCGCTGACAGGCCGACTATTGCAATTTTTTTCATGGAATCTTAAACACTCTGAGTAGAAAGTAATTAAATCATGCCGATAGCAGCGCTCAGAATCAAGCGCAGCAGTAGAATTATCATCGATATCCTGTGATTTATGACACAAAGTCGCATCACCTGCATGCTGTCAGGATCACAACCAGATTAAATACAGTAACAGAGGTATAGGTTATTGGTTAAGATATATCCACGTCATCTGTGCGCGTGTGAGCCTAATTCATGAATAATTTAAGCCAGTTATTGAAACCGAAATCCGTTGCCGTGATCGGTGCATCGGTTCGCCCGTTCCGGGCCGGCAATATCGTGATGAAGAACCTGCTTCAGGGCGGCTTTGATGGTGCGATTATGCCCGTTACGCCTTATTATCCTTCAGTGTGCGGCGTTCTGGCCTATAAAACGATTGAGGCTTTGCCGCTGGTTCCTGACATTGCGATTCTATGTACACACGCTTCACGCAACACCGCTATTTTTCAGCAACTGGCTGAAAAAGGTGTGTCCTGCGTCATTGTGCTCTCGTCAGATATGCATACGCTGGATGCGCAAGGTAACGAGATTCAGCAGCAGTGCCAGTCGATCGCCAAAAGAGCCGGAATGCGTATTCTCGGCCCAAACAGCCTGGGGCTCATTCTGCCATGGATAAATTTTAACGGTTCGTTCTCACCAGTTACCGCCCTGAAAGGTAATATTGCTTTCATTTCCCAGTCAGCCGCCGTGTGCACCACCATTCTAGATTGGGCGAACGATAAACAAATTGGCTTTTCAGCCTTTGTCTCCCTCGGCAACGCCAGTGATATTGAATTCTCAGACTTGCTCGATTGCCTCAGTACGGACAAACACACTGATGCTATTCTGCTCTACGTCGACACCATCCAGGACGCACGTCGGTTCATCTCGGCTGCTCGTGCAGCGTCGCGTAACCGCCGCATTCTGGTCCTCAAAGGTGGCCGCACTGCCGCTGGTCGTAAGGCGGCGCAAATGCACACCGGCGGTGATGATACGTTAGACATCATTTACGATTCGGCGATTCGGCGTTCCGGTATGCTGCGGGTCAACAACAGCCACGAATTATTCGCGGCGGTAGAGACCTTAACCCACTCGGTACCGCTGCGCGGTGAACGCCTGGCGATCATCACCAACGGTGGCGGGCCTGCGATTATGGCGATTGATACCCTGCTCGAACGCGGTGGCAAGCTGGCCGAACTGGAAGAGAACGTTTATGAGAAGCTTAACCAGTGCCTGCCACAAAGCTGGTCGCACAGTAATCCGATTGATATCGTCGGCGATGGTGACCACACGCGTTACGTGAATGCATTAAAAGCGGTGCTTGATGGCGACAACATTGACGCCATTTTGATCATGCACAGTCCTTCTGCGATTGCTCAGTCAGAGCAGACCGCACAAGCGATTGTGGATGTAATCAAATCACACCCGCGCTCTCGTCGGTTTAATATTCTGACCAACTGGTCCGGAGAACAAACCGCCCGTCCGGCGCGACAAATCTTTGCCCAGGCCGGGATCCCCACTTACCGGACTCCGGAAAGCGCGGTGGTCGCCTTCATGCACCTGGTCGAATACCGCAGAAACCAGAAGCAACTGATGGAAACGCCCACCACAGCAGAAGCCGTTCACGTCTCAGAAGTGAACAGTGCCAAACAGTGGATTGACGAGCATCTGCAAGACAGTGATCAGGTCGAGCTTGATACCCACCAAATTGGCAGCCTGCTCAAATGTTTTAATTTCAGCGTCTTGCCGACCTGGATTGCATCCGATGCCAGTGAAGCGGTTCATATTGCGGAAACCATAGGGTATCCGGTCGCGGTGAAATTACGTTCTCCGGATATTACGCACAAATCCGATGTTCAGGGGGTCATGCTCAACCTGCGTAACAGCACCGAAGTGGCCAATGCCGCCCAGGCGATTCTCGACCGCACCCAACTCACCTATCCTTCGGCTAATATCCACGGCCTGCTGGTTCAGGGCATGGCCAAATTAGCCGGTGGTGAAGAGCTGCGAATTAAAGTCAAACATGACAACACCTTCGGGCCGGTGATTCTGCTCGGCCAGGGCGGTTCGGAATGGAATGAGGCGATCGATGCGGCTGCCGCGCTGCCGCCGCTTAATATGACCCTGGCCCGCTATCTGATTGTGCGGGCCATTCGCGGAGGCAAGATACGGCTGCAGAAACTGCCCGTCCCGATTGATGTGGATGGTCTGTCGGAGTTTTTAGTCCGAATCTCGCAAATGGTGGTCGAATGCCCGCAAGTACACGAACTGGATATCCATCCAGTTTTGGTCAACGGCAGCCAATTTACTATTCTCGATGCGGATTTAACGCTCAAGCGCTTTAAGGGTGATGTCCAGGGCCGGTTGGCTATCCGACCTTACCCATCAGAGATGGCGGAAGAAGTAACGGCAAAAGATGGTGACGTTGTCACGATACGCCCTATTCTGCCTGAAGATGAACCAGACCATGCCGCGTTTATTAAAAAGGTCAGCAAGGAAGATCTCTACAAACGCTTCTTTTCTGATGTCGGCGAATTCAACCATGAAGCCTTGGCCAATCTGACTCAGATTGATTATGACCGGGAAATGGCCTTCGTTGCTGTGACTCATCAGGGCGACAAGCCAGAAATTATCGGCGTGTCACGCGCGCTGATTAACCCGGAAAATACCGATGCCGAGTTTGCGATCCTGATCCGCTCTGATCTTAAGGGGAAAGGCCTGGGTAAAATTCTGATGGGTAAAATCATCGATTACTGCCGCAGTAAAGGCACCCTACAGATGTCAGGCATGACAATGCCAACCAACCGTGGAATGTTAGGGCTGGCAAAAGGATTGGGATTTGCCGTGGACGTTCATTTTGAAGACGGGACCGCCGATATGGTCCTCAAGCTTGAAGCGGTGCAAGAAAATGAAGCCCGACAAGCCATTTAGCCTGCCGGGCTACGTCATCATTATGCCGCCAATACCTCAACGATGTTTCGGGTTAAACCAGAGACCAGTGCTTTTTGAGATACTGGATGCACCAGGATTTGGCTTCACCAATTTTGTTGCGGCGCCAGGCCATAATCAGTTCCATATGACTTTCCGGACTACCCTCAATAATCTTCAGCTTACCTTCGGCAATCAGCGGTTCTGCGACGTGTTTCGGAATAGTGCCGATCCCTAGGCCGCTTAACAACGCCTGACATTTGGCATTAAAGTTTGTTACGGTAAGACGGGGCTGCTTTTGCAGAATGTTAACGCTCATTGCCGGCTGGTCACGTGCAGTGTCAGCAATCGCGATAGCGCGGTACTTTTGCCGTGCTTCGGCATCAAACCCACCAGTGCGTTTATGCACATAGTGATGGGTTGCTGCCACCCACACCATCTCCATACTGCCCAGCGTTTCTGCTTTGACATCTTGTGGCAAAGTTTCGATACGTGGACAAATTAACAAATCAGCGCGATCGTCAGCCAAAGACTCCCAACAGCCGGCCAGAATCTCTTCCTGGAGACGAATCCGCGTTTTGCTGACATTTCCCAGAGCTTCGACCAGCGGAAAAAAGTTAGCAATAGGGATAATGCCGTCGAACGCTAAAGTAATATCAAGTTCCCAACCATTCGCCAGCAGAGTGGAGTCATTGACCAGTTTTTCGGTCGCGTTCAGAATGCCACGACCCCGTTCCAGGATCAGCTTACCCGCATCGGTAAAATTGGCTTTGTGTCCTGAACGATCAAAGATCATGATATCCAGATCCTGCTCGAGCTTTTGAATCTGGTAACTGAGTGAACTCGGCGCGCGATTGAGCTCATTTGCTGCCGCCGCAAAACTGCCCCGACGGTCAATGGCATCCAGAATATGGAGCGCCTCTAACGTAATTGGACTTTGCAAATTATTATCCTCTCATTACAGAATGGCATACCTAACGGTGATCTTCGTCACACTTAGTTAATAAAGTAAAAACTTTACAACTTGCCAGTTTAGTTTTATAACCACTTGATTAATATCAAAATAAACATACATTTATTCGCAGAGGATCACAAAAAATCGCAATAATACAAATGCAAATGATAGTAATTATTATTTAGATCCAATAAACTCTGCCGCCGACAACGTTAATGAACTATAACAAGGTAAAGCAGATGTATAATCGATCCTTATTGTCTATTGCTATATTGCTTGCGCTCTCTCCTACTGCTTATGCAGATGATAATGCCCCAACAGAAAAAATTGTGGTATCCGCGACGCGGACAAACACTCAAATTACCGATACCGCCGCGTCTGTCACGGTGATTGACGATAAAGAGATTGAAAAGAATCTGGTTTCGGATCTCGATAGCCTGTTCAAGTATACCCCGGGGGTAACTTTGGAGACGAACGCCAGACAAGGTGTTCAGAGTATCAATATTCGTGGTATTGAAGGCAACCGTATTAAGGTAATTGTGGACGGTGTGTCACAGGCCAACCAGTTCAACTCAGGCTCTTCTTTTGTAAACTCTTCGCGTGTTGAAGTGGATACCGATATGCTCAAATCGGTAGAGATTGTCAAAGGCGCGGCCTCCTCTTTACAAGGGTCTGATGCAATTGGTGGTATTGTCGCATTCGAAACCAAAGATCCGGCCGATATACTCAAAGGTCGCCATTTTGGTGGTTATGCCAAACTGCAATACGGCTCCGCGGACAAAACCTTCAGCGAGTCGATCGCTCTGGCTAATAAAACCGGCGATCTGGAGTCTCTGGTTGCCTACACTCGCCGTGATGGAGAGCAACAAGACAACTTTGGTAGCCCGGATGAAACCGACCACAGCGCAAATAACCTGTTGGTAAAACTGCAGTATCAACTCAATCCGGAGCATCGCCTGGAGTTCTCAGGCAACTTTATTCGTAACAAAGATGACCTGAAAGAGTTGGCATATAATGGTTACACTAATGCCAGCGGCCAGAACGAAACCGAACAGTACCAAATCGGCATTAAGCATATCTGGGATGCAGGTTTTCTGATTGCGGACCGCATCACCTGGCAAGCGGACTGGATGAGCAAAGAAGAAACCGGTATCACTGACCGTACCAGCTCTTCAACCGGTAATGTGCAGCACAAAGATTACCTGTATAAAGATGAAGGCATTCAGCTGGATGCCCAGTTTGATAAGTCTTTTGCCCTGGGTAGTTCCGATCACTACTTGGTCTACGGCGCCTCTTTCAGCGATAAAGATATCGAAAATACCAACAAAGAGTTTAACAGCGTCGGTTCTGACCAGGTGATTTTCTACATTCCAGAAGCGAGCGAAACCCGCTATGGACTGTTTGTTCAGGATGAAATTACCTTGGATGATTTTATCATCACTCCAGGCGTACGTTACGATTCATTTGAAACCAATCCGGGTGACGCCAGTGCGAACCCTAGCCTGAACGATGTCAGTGAATATACCAAGTACTCAGACTCGGCAGTAACCGCGCGTCTGGGCACCGTTTATAAAATGACTGAACAACATCGCTTGTTTGCCCAGGTCAGCCAGGGATTCCGCGCACCGGATTTCCAGGAATTGTACTACTCTTACGGTAACCCGGCCTTCGGCTATGTCAACAAGCCCAATCCGGATCTTAAATCAGAAAAGAGTCTCTCTTACGAGATGGGCTGGCGGTTCAATACCGATGCCAGCAGCACCGAAGTATCAGTATTCTACAGTGACTACGATGACTTCATCGACAATCAACTGGTTTCAGGTAGTTTTGCGACACGCGATGCGGTGTATCAGTCAATCAACATCGACGAAGCAACAATCAAAGGCGTCGAATTCTCTAACCAACTATCATGGGACAGCTTCTTACCCGTTCAGGGCTTCAGCACCCGTATCGTTGCCGCATACAGTGAAGGTGAAGATGATGAAGGTAACCCGCTTAACAGCGTGAGCCCTTGGAACGCGGTGGCCGGTATCAATTACGATTCCGCCAGTGACTGGGGAACCAGCCTGACACTGAACTACACCGCGAAGAAGAAACAGAGCGATATTAACGGCGATTACCAGCCGATTTCAGCCGCTACTGTGGTTGATATCACCGCTTACTACAAGCCGATTAAAGACCTCACCCTGCGCGCTGGTGTATTCAACCTGACGGATGAAGAATACTACCACTGGAACGATGTTCGTGCTCAGTCTGCTGAAGATAAAGATCTGACGCAACCAAAACGTAACTTCTCACTGACGGCGAAGTACGAGTTCTGATTGAGTACACGAAGACTTAAACTAAAAAAGCCAGCGAAAGCTGGCTTTTTACATTTTACTCGTTTTGAGAAACTTAACTTATTCAAAAATGGATAAAAAAGATTGCGAATAGGTTAATTATTTGTTCTCAGCCATCTCTTTTTTGACCATAACGACAGCAGCAACGATAAAAGTAATGATTAACGCGAGTTCCATTGAATCCCCCTGGCAGAATTTTTAAACAGCAATATATAAACTGCGCGTAGTTTACCATTTCACCGCCATAATGGTAGTTTATTAACCAGAAAATGACAGTTTTTATAGATAAAAATCAAATTCTTTTCGGAAGCGGTAAAAACATATATTTTCTTTGCTGTATTTGTGAATTTTTACTCACTTAACTCTAAAAAAGGCTACTTTATCATCACCTTACCACCAGCAATTTTCAGCGCGGGCGTACCTCGAATTAAAGTAGAGCGGGCAAATTCACTGCCACATTGCGGGCAGATACCTTCATGCAGAGTAAAATCCTGACTAATCCTCTCTTTAAAGCATTTCACCAAAGCACCTTTGCCACCCTTGTGATATTTAAGCAACTGGGTACGGCATTTACTGCAGAATATATCGACGGTTTTTTCGGGTAACTTCTTACGTGGTTTTGCCATTTCAGTCCAACTCCGGCTTGACCCAGACCTGACTGAAATCAAACCAGCCTAACGCATTGCATTTTGCGTTTTGTAACGAACCACATTGATCTTTCGACACACCGAGCCAACAGTGGAACATAGGAACAATTTGCTGCTGTTCCACCAACGCTTTACCGAGTTCTTTAGCCGGAAATACCGCCTTCGCCTCTGCTCGCCATTCATCAACCAGCTCGCACCAGCTGTTAAAGTCATCGGCCCGGCTCATGTATTCGATATCCGAGTAATTGAGCAGCCAGCCGGCTAGCGCGTCATCACGATGGTTCGCGATCCCCATGGCTTTTATCCAGATATCCACCTGTTCGACTTCCGCGACCGTTACTTCATATTTGATAAACTCTACATCAATACCATCTTCGTTAAGCAGTTGCCGAATCACTTGTGCCAAGGTGGGAAACATCGGGTGCTGGGCATGATAAGCTACGGTGACTTTGTGCGCTGACGGCGGCTGAATGCTGCTATTGCTCGGAGCCTGATGATACCAGCCCGGTTTCAGCCCGTACGCAGGCAGTACACCAAGCTCAACAACTTTCTCTTCAGGAAGACGCCGGAACAGGTTCAGTGTGCTGAGTTTATTCTGAAAATAAGTCGCCCATTGATCATTCGCAGCGATACCGTTTTTGCGGTTAAGCAACAGATAGGTACAACCGGGATCGAGTTCGACATCCTCGGTAAACGATCCACGAGCTGTTTTGATTGGATTCGACAGGCTCGGGAACACCAGTGAAGAATGCGCTTCATCAATGACCCAGACTTCAATTCTGTCCAGCAGTGGCCGGAATCCGAAATAGCCGTCATAAGCCTGTAATACCAAACGTTTCTCGTCATTGACGACGACTTTGTAAGGCCCGCTGCCAATCGGCATCAGGTCGAAATTATCCGGGCGTTCTGCTTCGGGTAACAAGATTTTGGCACACGCTTCAGCCATCAGCAGCGGCAGACGATGATCCGCTTTTTGCAGGTGCACGTCGACCACCCAGTCTCCCGGAGAATCAACCCGGTCAATATGAGCAAATAAGTTAACAAACCGCAGCGCCCACAGACTCTGCTTCACAACCTCGGTAGTCAGTAGTTCGCCGTTATGAAAACGAACCCCCGGACGCAAATAAAAACGCCATTGCAGAGGTGTGATCGCCTGCCAGGTATGAGCTAAATCCGGCTGCAGCTGTTCATCTTCATCCAGTCGGGTTAAGCCACTGAAAATTTGTCGGGCGATGTGTTGCTCCGAGCGGCGCATCGGTTTGGCGGGGTTAAGAATAGAAAGCGGACGGTAATACGGCAGACGTACAACCTGCAAACCTTCCTGATGCTGAACGCCAAGGTAGCTTTGAATCACCTGAGTCAGCTTAGCCGCATCCTGATCCAGTACAGAGAGAGCCTGACCAATTTTGCCTTCATCCAGATAACGGCGGGCCAGCGTTTCGCTGACATCAGAGCGACTACGCTTGAAAATCAAGCGCGATAACTTACCCCGTCCGGCCGCCGGATGCCATTCCAGCCAACCGGCCTCTTCCATCTTATTGAGCACTATCCGCGCGTTCCGACGGGTACAGAACAGAATCTCTGTGACGTCCTCTAACTGGGTTTCAGCATCAAGACCGTTGAAGTGTTCAAACAGGGTTTCAAACTGGATTCGTAACCGCGGGCTGCTCATAAAGGAGGAAATCTCTTAGATCGATATTGTTAAGATATTTTCCTTATTTTAGGCTCATATTACAAGTGGGCGTGTCACAGGATTTCACACCCTAGTTCAGCCGCAATCTGCTGCAACTGCTGTTCGTTATCCAGCTTGATTGACCACTTGGCTTCACTACCATTGACCGAGATAACATTCGCGCCTTTTCCGATCAGCTGTACAGCCTCGCTTTGTGCTTGCAACGTGACTCGATGTTCACCATTGAGGCGGACAACCAGTTCAAAGGGCGTCACAACGATTTTTCCGCTTTTAAAATCAATAACCATTCAGACACCGCTATTTAGTTTTTGTTTGTTGTTTTTCGCTTTCTGCACAGCCATCGTCAAACGACTGGTGCATACCAGGCGGCCGCGCGGATCCGTAATGGTAATCTGCCACACCTGAGTCGAGACGCCCAAATGCAGTGGCTCTGCTTTGCCAGTCACATGCCCTTCACGCATAGAACGGATATGGTTGGCATTAATATCCAGACCGACACAATACGAGTCATCATCCACACAAAAGTTTGCCGCAACCGAACCCAGAGTTTCCGCCAGTACCACGGATGCTCCGCCATGTAACATGCCTAACGGCTGGTGAGTAAAATGGCATACCGGCATTGTGGCCGAGATAAAGTTATCGCCGATTTCGCTGTAAACAATATTAAGGTGTTCAATCAATGTATTAGCCGATGTGCGATTGAGGATCTCAAGACTGATCGGCTTTTTCCAAATTTCCATGCAGTATTCCTGACGGTGATAAATCGCTGTCTGCGCTGCCCGGAGCAAGGCATGCGAGCGACATTAACGATAAAAAAATATGGTAACGAGCTGAATGATAATGAAAAACCGCCAAAATCATTCCATTTTTCTTGCGTCATGTTAGGATTTAAATCTATCACATTTTATTCGTGTTGTTTTGATCGGGAGACTCCAATGCGTTCATGGACCAAAGCCTGCTGTGCGCTGGCTGTTATCGGTTTAACAGCCTGCTCGGCATCACCAACCGGGCGTAACCAACTGCTACTTTTTTCCAGCCAGGATATGACCAGCCTGGGTGACCAGTCATTTAGCCAGATGAAGCAGGAAGTGCCAATTAATCAGGACGCAAAAACCAATGCGTATGTACAGTGTGTGGCTAACGCGATTACCCGCCAGATCCCTAAACAAAGTGGCTTTGATAACTGGGAAGTGGTGGTATTCAACAGTGATGAAGTTAACGCATTTGCCCTGCCGGGCGGTAAGATCGGCGTTTATTCCGGTCTGTTGAAAGTCGCAGTTAATGAAGATCAACTGGCGACCGTGCTGGGTCATGAAGTCTCCCACGTCCTCGCCAACCATAGTAATGAACGTCTGTCCCAAACCCAGTTAGCCAATGTCGGCATGCAAATTACCGATGTTGCGATCGGTTCTACCCAGTATGCTCAATATAAAGAAGCAACCATGGCCGCGCTCGGCCTGGGTGTGCAATATGGCGTAATACTGCCTTATGGCCGCTCGCAGGAGTCTGAAGCCGATATTGTAGGCCTGGAATTGATGGCCAAGGCTGGTTTTGATCCTAAGCAGAGTATTGAACTGTGGAAAAATATGGATAAAGCCTCAGGTGGCGGTCAACCGCCTGAACTGCTCTCTACCCACCCTTCACACAATACCCGAATTAAAGACCTGACGGCTAAAATCCAGTCGATGCCCGCTTTTTCGACCCCGCGTCCTAACTGTGGCAGTGCTTAATTACAGCGATTGTGGGTTATTTATCAGCAATTATCGGTAAATAACCCACTGATTTTAAGTGTAAGTCAGAATATCCCTTTCTTTCTTGTGTGTAACGTGGATAATACGCGCTTACTAAAATTTATAAGGTGGGACTTATGTCTACTGAAGCAACACTACTTGAGCGCTGCGAATCTAAATGTGAACTTTGTGCAGCCCAATCTTCACTGTCTCCGTTCGTGGTGGCGCCGCATACTCAAATCACTGTCGATCACGCGGTTATGCTGTGTGATACATGTAAAGGTCAGATTGAAGAGCCAGAGACAGTAGATGTAAACCACTGGCGTTGTCTGAATGACAGCATGTGGAGCCAGGTGCAGCCGGTTCAGGTACTGGCATGGCGTCAACTAAAGCGCTTGTCAGCAGAAAGCTGGGCTCAGGACCTGCTGGAAATGATGTACCTAGACGAAGAAACCCAGAAATGGGCAGAAATCGGCCTGGACGACGACGCTGAAAAACCGCGTGATGTGAACGGCGTTGAGCTGAAAAAAGGTGACGACGTAACGGTAATCAAAGACCTGCCGGTGAAAGGCTCTTCTATGGTGATCAAACAAGGCACTGTCGTTCGTGGCATTAGCCTGAGCGACGATCCTAAGCACGTTTCAGGCAAGGTCAACGGCCAGTCAATGTTCATCATTGCTGAGTACTGCCGTAAGAAATAAGTCCGAACAACGACCTCAATTAAAAGAAAAAAGGAGCCCTATTCAGGCTCCTTTTTTGTCCCCTACGACTTAGCGTCAGAAAGTGACACTGTCATATTTAGCCCTATTTGACGGCTCGTTTTGCCCCAAAACTGCCCCAAAACGCCCCACGTAAAAATCAAATTGCCCCAAAGAGACATAATCATAAATAGAAAGAGCAAGTTCACTGTTTTCCTAATATAGCGCGCCGCTAAAAGTAAGCACTAGTGACTACAAAAATGAGCACAATTCTTTGTGCTCATTTTTTCTATTAAACGGCGTTTAAATACTATTTAAACTGAAAGAGCTCTAACTTTGAGCCTTCTCGCCAAACTGTGTATGAAACATAAACGGCGTCAAGGCGCTCGGTGTACGCATTGAGCACAGATTTCAGTTCAGAAACCGACGTTTCTCGCACTGAGTTGTCTGCGAGGATCCACTGCCGAACAGTATCTTCGGACATTCCCAAGCGTTCAGCATACGCGATAGCAGAGGTCATATTATCCCGACCAGACGCATCAACTTGCCAAACGACATTAAACAACTCGATGTTGCTTTCAACCACGCTTTCTCGGGTCGATTTAGCGAGTTCCTGATGATAGTCCGCCACTATCTGACTCTCATCCGATATTGCTAAAATAGGCTCATCAAGTTGCCACGCATCGATCGCAGCATCATAAAGCGCTGGCGAAAATACCGGTTCAGACTCCTCATCGATGCGCTCCAGAAATGCGCTGTCATCGAGTACGGGGGTTCGTTCAAGCCAGGCCAGATACTCATCATGAAACGCCCATTTCTCCGCTTCACACGCTTTGCTGATGGTGTATTTCACAGATTCAGGATCACCACGCTCTTTTGCTAATGAGACAAAGGCCCAACTTTTAAGGTCATCACGCGGGTTCTCAACTAGGAATGACACATCAATGTATTCATCAACTAAACGTACGGTTTCTTGCTCTACACCATCCTCATCCTGGTATTTATATACCGATGAAATTTTATTTCCCGTAGGCAATGTCCTCAGTTCTTCGTGATAGAAATTACGAATGGGATCTGGTAGGTCGAACAGCGTTCCTTGAGTATTATCAAACATTACAAGTCGACTCCTTTAGTTTGAAAACCAGCGCGCGCACGATTATCAATAAATCCATAGGGAATGGCTAATTCAGAGCAGCCACATAACAATGTGTTATTGTTTAAATCAGTGTATGAACTTATCCCATCGACGATGGTCATTACATTGCTATCCCCCCAGTCATTCCCAACAAATCGCAATTCATTCCACTGGAACTGCAATGTTCGCACCCCATCTTTAGCAATAGGATATGTGAGAACTTTTCCGGCGATTGAGCTGTTATTGGGGGCACCTAAAGGCACTTTTGCGTGGCTTGGCCCTGGAACATTTCGTATGACTCCACTATTGCCAGAGGAATTACAAGACAACACGGAAAGATGATCATATTGAACGCCTGATGAATTAGAAGAGCAGACTTTATTAATCATTGATGCTAATAAATTTCGTCCATTCATGTCCTTAGAATCGCAAGAAACAAACACACCAAGATTACATGTCGGCCCCCCTAACATTGGCATCCTTGCACTACTTGGCCAAGTGATAGCCGCCCACACATCGTAGAACAAAAGACAGATTGAGCCCTCAGCTAACGTAGCCGAGTATTGATTCAATTCTTTGTCTGTAGAACTTAATGTAACCGGTCCTATGACCCAGGTTGTCCCATAATTATTAGACCTTGCATATGTGATCGCAGGTGCTGATGCAGGGCGTGATAATGGGAACGAAGAATAGTTACCATTCGGTGCAACATGGACGAACCCACCAAGCCACCCCTCCGATAATATAGGGCTGTTGATTATAGACTCGATACTCGCTACTACATCCATCATTTTAAATGTGCCGGAAACGGAAATGCCTGCGCTTTCAAGTGCCAGAATGTACAATTCGCTGGTTGAAGCCATTGCTGTAGCAAATCCCCATTGACTCGCGGAATTCTCAACATATTGGCACCAAACATTATCGCTAGCCACATTAAATACTATTGCCTTAACAACTTCATTCAAGCCGGAATGATATAGGTATATAACATCACCTACCTTCAAAAATGACGTGTAGCTGCGTCCTAGCGTATCGTTTCCATACACTTGTACCCTTGAGCTTGTCGTATACACCCCGAATGTATTTCCATTCCGACCAGACTCATTTCCGCGAGTTAAACGGGCCTGCTTTAGCTTTTCTAACCCACGGTAAGAGCTGTTTTTACATTTCTCCAGGACTTTAGCATCATCAATAACAGAAGATGGATATGCTGGCTTACGCCAATCAATGACACCCCCAACGCCACCACCAAATATAATATCGTGCAATTTTCCATCAGGCCGTATTGCGTTGTAGTTACTCGGTTCATTAACGGAACCAGTATCCACGTATCGCCCTGGAACAAATTCTTGGCCATAGGTATTCCCTGTTTTAAACAAATAGGCTGCCGTTCTATAGTGCGCCAATGCTATCATCTGTTGCTGTATATTTGTGGCTACTTTGGAACTTGGATTGATACTGTCTGGTACCGTGGCTGTCGCTGTACCGTGTGGGTTCTTGGTCGGGTGCCATACTCCCTGATTAAGACGAGGAACAGTAGATAATACGTAAAGGTAGCACTCTCCATTTACAGCGACCCCAAGATCCTGAGCACTTCGAGAAGTAAACATTCCGACTTCTGGCAGAGTATTGTAACCGTTGCTCTCATTATCATAATAAGCAGACGGTGATGGCGAATCGAGCTGACCTCTCGCCGTGACTAATCCTGAAGAAAAGGTAGAATAACGAACTCCCGTAACTGCGTTAGATTGGAGGTTTTGCCAGTCACCATTCCCGGCACCTCTAATCGTGCGTTGTGATACTGTCCATTGGACAATTTTACCATCGCTTAATCGATAAACTTTATGCTTCTTGTTCTGGAAAATTTGAGCTAATTGTTCCTCACTCAAGCTACCGTTGAGAATATTGAAACCTCTGCCTGCTGGAGCCCCTTGGCCTGGGTAGGCATCGAAATGACTACGTGGTCGAAAATCATTAACAACTGTAGAAATACCATCAACTTGCGTCAGGGCGCATTGCTGCATCCCGTATGGATAAAGAATCGGATCATCCGTATTTATTTCACGTAAATAAATCTCAAGAGTGACAAGGTCTACGGGATGAGTTACTACACTACGAGACACGGGCGTTAGAGTAATACTATTTATAACCATAGTTCCTCCCGTATTATTGTCGTCTCTTATGCGTAGCTGAATCTTATCTCCTGAGTTTTCAGGGACTTTAAAAATTTTAGTATGAACTCCTGCATCGGCTACCCTTAGATAATCATGTGCAGAAGCTCCCGCATACGCCATCTCAGCATAGAACGTGCAACCAGGTTGCAGTTCTTCTATATCAACTTCAAATACGAACTCTGTACCGTCTGGAATGTCCATCCATTGATGGATGTATGAGTCTCCTGATGATTGGTAATCTTCAATTAACAGTGCACCATCAATAACTTCGGCTCTCTTTAGTAGGGTATCCTGACTCCAACCGTCCAAGCCATATTGGAAGAATCCATTCTTTACCAAACCTTCATGAGCACGCAACACTGCTTCGTCTCTTGTCAAAGCAACGTTCCCGTAACGAGGGTCTAAATCTGTCTCGTAATTGATGTGCTCCCCTGTTGAGGCATCATATACTTCCGTTCCTTGCGGTGCGGGAGGTAGGCTAAATTGAAACTCCTGTTCAACATTCCTACCTACACCTTTTAATGCCATTGAAACGCGCGACAAATTAAACTCTGCATGAGGGGTTTTCGATGTTCCGCTAGGGTCAGATCCCAAAGGTCTACCAACTATTATTTTATTCGCAAACGCAGCTTGATTGCTTAGTACCCATAAACCTTCGTTTATGATCGATGCGCTGCTGTTATAAGCTCGCCCTGCGTGGATCATCCCACTACCAGCATATTCTCTCTGCATGGCCTCTCTGTCTGCGATCAAGTCAGATTCTGAGCGCAGGTTTTTAAATGCAGACATATCAGTAAAAATAGACTGAGCTTGTTGCTCAAACTCTGCGATTATTTCACGGCCATTAATTTCTAGTTCTTCGATATCAGAATCCATCTGTTTGGCACTGCGCACTTGGTGCTCAATGCCATTCTGGCCTTTAAATATCACGCTTCCTTGCTGGGTCCACCATGCTTCCATCGCAGCCAGATTACCCTGTGTCGTTTGAGTAAACTGGCGCATTGTGGCGGCAGCATTGTCGAAGTCGCCAAACGTTGGCATAACCGCCGCTGCACTGCCATTCTGTGCTGCATTCTCCCAATTGCTGGCGATACGCAAGCTGTCAGCGTATACGCCCGTGATTTCCACCGGGCTGAACCCAGCGATCACTAAAGCATCACCGACACGCACAGAGACCGTAGAAAGGTTGTTATTGACTGTGACAATATTGCTGCCGTTCGTCACCGTGACATTTAGTTGAATCCAACTCATTAAGTATTTCCTCAAAAAAAGAAAACCCAGCCGAAGCTGGGTTTGAATCATGGTTAAATTTAATTGTAAAAAGCAGAGCCGGACCGAAACACCTGAGCTACGGTGTCGCATTCCGCACGCATAGTCGCGGTGCCGTCACCATTCCCGAAGTTTTGCATTTCACAATAGATTTGAAGCGTTAGCGTAAATTCTTCATCCGCTTCAATTTTTCTGCAGTAGGTCGGTGACATAAAGCTCGCGTATCTTATGGATGAACCACCTCCGGTCTCTGACCACAAGCGGCTGGATGTCCTGGCCACCTCACTACCGTTATAAAGCACACGGCAATAATACGTACCATAACCTCTCATCTGTTCGTCACGATTAGGGCTTAAACCATACTGGGTATAAATTGAAATCGGATTCAAAACCACCGAAGCCAAATGACCAGTATTGTTAATGCCTGATATTGTACCGACTGATTTCCACGATGCGGATTTGTGCTCGCTCTTATTGATCGTGACAGATTCAGCGCTGACCACGTCACCAATAATTTGGTTAGCTCTCACTCTACCCATAACGTCAACATTACTACCGATCGTCAGGTTATCCAGGTAACCGCCACCGACCGAATACAAGTTGCCGTTGCCCTGCACAGCAAACACCACGTTACCGGACGAATTAACCACCTCAATAACGTTATAGCCGGCATTGGTCACACTGCGCATAAACACGCGATAGCCACCGGCTGACCCGATTTCAACTTTATCGATGAAAGAGCCATCCTGCGCGCGAACCGCACCGGAAAACTCGCCGGTGCCACCTTTGAGTACCGGCGTCTGGATTTCCGTACCGGCCACAAAACGGTCGCCCGTTACCGTGCCGGTCGTGATCTGGTCACCGTGAACGATCATGGTCGGCGTTGACCATGCCGCACCTGTCCAGCGCTTCATCGATGACGCTGTGCCCGCCGCATTGCGGTAGGTCAGGTGCGCATCCTTTTCCGGCGCGCGGCCATAGGTCGATACAAAGTCATTAGTGGCTGTTGCATCATCCGGGAACGCGCCATTTCGCAGCGTGAGCGTGTATGACCCGGCCCCGACTTGCGCTTGAATTGAGGCGGCGTTTTTCAACTCAACCCCATCGCCGAGGATCATACGGCCTCGCAGTATCAGCTCGCGAAGTTCCGCATCCAGCTGCAGTAATGGCACAAAATTATCGCCCTGCATGACTCCTACACGCAGATAATCGGCGATAAGATCCAGTGCTGACTGCTCACCGTCGTTTGTGTTGACCATCCCGCTGACCCGTCCGTTGACGTCCGTAGTCAGGCCACCTTTGGCCGTCGCTTTGCCATCCTTATCCACAAAAGCTTCTGCGTGATAAGCCACTTTCGCCGCTTGCTCACCTATCTGTGCAGTCAGCTGCTGAGTGGCGGTCGCTAAAGACTGAGCCGAATCACTCACTACTTGCGAAATTGCATTGATGCGCGCCTGGCTTTCGTCATCCAGCTGGCTTTCCAGCGTGTTCTGCAGTGTGGCCAGAGACTGAGCCGTGTCACTCATCACCTGCGAAATTGAATTGATGCGCGCCTGGCTTTCGTCATCCAGCTGGCTTTCCAGCGTGTTCTGCAGTGTGGCCAGAGACTGAGCCGTGTCACTCATCACCTGCGAAATTGCATTGATACGCGCCTGGCTTTCGTCATCCAGCTGACTTTCCAGCGTGTTCTGCAGCGTCGCCAGAGACTGAGCCTTGTCACTCATCACCTGCGAAATTGCATTGATACGCGCCTGGCTCTCATCGTCTATCTGAGAGCTCAGTGTCTCGCTGCTTTCTGCGATAGCCTGCTCATTGTCCGCTACCACTTTATCCAAACGGGTCAGTTGGGCCTGCTGAGCATTTCGCGCCGCGAACAAATCCAGCAAAGATTGAGCCTGACTGGCCAGTTTGGTGGTCAGTGTCGTTAAACGTTGATTGGCGTAGGACAACGAAATGTCCTGGTCGCTAATTTTCTCCTCTTGTCGGTGGCTGTCGAACGCCGCCAGCAGCGCATCCCGGCCCGCATCGCTGGGTAACTGGTTCTCAACGTTGGAAATCTGAGACACAAGCATCTGCTCAGAATCCGCCCGGGCCTGATCCGCATCTGAGACCACTTTAGAAATGGCCTGGACACGCGCCTGTGTCTCATCATCCAACTTGCTTTCCAGATTACTCTGCAGCGTCGCCATCGACTGATTCAAGTCACTCAGCACCTGAGACACGGCATTGATGCGCGCCTGGCTCTCATCGTCCAGCTGACTTTCCAGATTGCTCTGCAGCGTCGCCATCGACTGATTCAGGTCACTCAAAACCTGTGACACGGCATTGATGCGCGCCTGGCTCTCATCGTCCAGCTGACTTTCCAGATTGCTCTGCAGCGTCGCCAGCGACTGATTCAGGTCACTCAAAACCTGTGACACGGCATTGATGCGCGCCTGGCTCTCATCGTCCAGCTGACTTTCCAGATTGCTCTGCAGCGTCGCCATCGACTGATTCAGGTCACTCAAAACCTGTGACACGGCACTGATGCGCGCCTGGCTTTCGTCCTCAATCTGAGCGGTCAGTGTTTGATTAGATTCAGCTATCGCCTGCTCGTTATCAGCGGTCGCTTTATCCAATCGCACAAGGCTGGCTTGCTGGGCATCTCTCGATGCGAAAAGTTGCAACAGTGACTGAGCCTGGCTGGCCAGCTCCGTGCTGTGAGCGTTGATTTTCTGCTGCGCGTAAGACAGCGAGACTTTTTCTGTCTCGATCTCCCCAGTACGCAGAAAGTCATTAAAACTCTCCAGCATGGATTGATAGCCACGCTCACGGTCACCGGCCGCATTCCGGACGTCGGTGATGCTGACCACAGTCTGATCAATCTCGGCATCCAGAGCATCAATTTTCTGCTGCGCCGCCTGCAGTTGTTCTGCCTGCTCGGCCAGCTGATCATCGGTGCCGCCCGATTTCCCGTTGTAAGCCACCACCAAATCGGTGATATGCGCGTCAGCGCCATCAATCCAGCTTTGTGCGGAGTTGGCTTTGTCCACCGTGCCATTGTCCGACAGTGTCTGCAGTGTGGCCGTGACGCCATAGGTGCTGTTCCAGGCATCGATTTGAGTACGGACATCAGATTGCTGCAGCGCGTTCTTATTCCAGAAATCCTGGGTGATGTACACCGACCAGCGCGCATTCTCGGCATCCAGTTCTTGTTCTGCCTGCGTCACGCGATAAGACAGGTCACGCAGTTGCAGCTCTGACGCCGACGGCTTACCAATTTCGATGCTGGCGATTTCCGCATCCATCACCAGGCGAATGCTGTTAATGGGTCCGGTCCAGCCATCTTCCGGTGACAAAGCAAGGATCACCGTTTCAAATTCACCAGGTACGCCAGGCGCTGGCATCGCGACAGCTTGGTTTCCGCCGTTCCAGGACAGAGTGCCGCCACTGGCCGCATTGACCCGGAGTCGGATCGCGGTGTTTTCATCCGCATCAAAGGATAAGTCCGAGCGGCTGAACACGGTGCCGGTAATGGTCCCGCCCACATTCCAAGTGACATCCGGCCATCCCTCGGCGGTCGTGTTGAACTGCCACGAGTACGCAGGCGTAATTGCGGCCATGGCCCCAGAGATCGCCTCATTCACATCGGAGTATGATGCTTTCTGTGTGATAGCCGACGCATTGAGCTGAATTGCCGCCTCTGCCGACACCAGGCGATCACCGGTTTCCGTTTCGACCCGGTTGATGTCTTGCGTCGCCAGCAGGATTTGCGCGGCCACGCCATCGATACGCAGCGAGGCTTCACTGTAACGGGTATCCGTGTACTGGTAAGCCCGGTTAATGATCAGACCCGTTTCCCGGTCACGATACACCACCGCATCGGTCAGGGTTTCCCCCTCAAGTAACCGGCGCTCATGCTCCTGCATGAATGTCTGCATCCGGACTGCAGAATCAAACACGCTCTTGGCTGCACTTTCACTGCTGCGAGTCAGCGATTGTAGCTGCATATCTTTGCGCTGCAGGTCCGCTTTGACCGCTTCAATACTTTCCGTCGCCGCGATCCGGTTGACTTCGGTGACGTCTTTCAGTTCTACCACTGAACGTTCAACGTCACCAATCATGTCTGTCAACGCCACTTCGCTGGCAGCCTGATTCTCATGCAACGCCGATAACGACTCATCCAGTGAGTCAAAATAGGCGTTAAGATTGTCGTCCAGGATTTCCCGGGTCAGATTGCCGGCCAGAATATCCAGCAGTACCGAAGCATCATTTGTCGTCGCTGCGGATACCTGCACGAACTCGCTCTGCCCGACCGCATTCACGGCGCGTACCTGGAAAGAATACAAGGTTTCCGGCTGCAGTCCCTCGATCTGCCAAGCAACGCCAGTGCCACGTAACTCCCCGTTAAACCAAAATTCGTACTCCGTACCAAACGCCAATGTGGTCGATTTGGGACGCAGGATGATGTACGTGTTCCCGGCGTCCACTTGGATTTCAAAAGGAGCATCTGGGGCGACTATGTCGATACTCAATACCGACCAGCCCGATACCGCAATCGCACCGACCGTTCTGACGGCAAGCTCATAGCGACCGCTCAAAAAGACCGGAATGGCGACATACTTGGTGCGGGTTCTCTGGCGCCAGATTTCCTCGCCATCGGCCACGACGATGACGTCATAGCCGTCGGTGTAGCCACCGGCGCTGTTCCATGCCAGGACGCCGGATACGCCCGGTAGGTCTGACACTAAAAAAGAAAGGTCGCTCGGAGGAGCGACCTTGTTTGGATTGGGCAGTTCAGTGTCCGGATAATCCGGCTTCGG
Source organism: Vibrio sp. ABG19 (assembly GCF_029962385.1). Classification (NCBI taxonomy): domain Bacteria; kingdom Pseudomonadati; phylum Pseudomonadota; class Gammaproteobacteria; order Vibrionales; family Vibrionaceae; genus Vibrio; species Vibrio sp. ABG19. Next base: position 1,073,413 of record NZ_CP071707.1, read on the forward strand.
TGGCTTTTGGTGCCACAAGTAATGACTGTCCTGATACTCGACCAGCTTTAACTTGGTCTCTTTTTCCTTGTAGCTGATTTCCCGGACAGAGAAGGGCTTCGCGATCCAGCCTCTCGACTGAGACGCGACGGTGACCACATCCATCTCTTCCACTTGCCAGCCAACAAATGACTGCACCGACAAGTTGAGTGTGGTTGAGTCCCGGCTGGCTCTCGCCAGTACCTCGGCATATTGCATGGCATGCTCAAAGGTATCGATACCCGACACGGTTTCTTCTTTGGTTAAATCAACACCGTTGTCTTCTTCTAACCATTGAAGATGGAGTGCGCTGTTTTTCTCCGGGAACGTGACTTCATCCGTTTTCCACTTCAAATCCTTATTAGGAAAACGAATGGTCACCGAGTTGTAGCGTTGGTTAATATTGACCGACGCGGACGACATTCCACCGGTCAGCATGTCTTCACTAACGTGCATGACCGGATCTTTGGCGCGGTCAATTTCGAGCTTCAGACCGAACTGGCCCTCAATCAAATAACCGCGACAGGTTTGCAGGATGTCTTCCACGTTCTCCTGCAATTTTTTTTCGGTATCAATGACCATATTACAGGTCATTAATCGCTGCCCATCATAGACGTTATTGCAATACGAACGCATGAGTTCGTTATGCTCTGCATCCCAGTCGACATCCCACCCACAACCATAGTCAGAATTGAACAGGTAGTCGTAGATCACGTCAACGGGATTGGATGAGCGCGCAGTTATCGTGGCTTTGAACTCAGGACGGCCTTGCGGATAACGTTTGTATTCGTCATCCATGCGCAATTTGAGATAAGTGACTGCCAAACCACGAAAGTCCATGCCGGACATGTCATCCGGGGCTTCATTACGAAACCATGCTGGCATAGTCTGATCATCACTGCCGTAGCAATGCTCTAATCGTTGGTCCCCTGGCGTCGCAGACACACCAAAGGTTGAATAAGGTAAATCATCAAAAGTGAAATCTGACAGACTGGTAATCGGGCCGACCGTCCAGACCAGAATCGCATAGTAGACTTCATTATCCGGATCGCCGGATACATCTTTGACTCCTTGGTACACGATAACCGGCGGAACCTGCCTGGTTCCGTAAATCACCGGGATAGACTTATCGATACCAAACCGGTTAACGGCCAGACCACCACGCTCCTGGTCCGGCATCTTCATCCGCTTAGCCATAGCAATGCTATAGGCAGCGGTTGCAAGAGAAACAACTATTGCAATTAATCCAAACACTATTTCGCTCCTGCTTTCCCGGCCCAATACACGGTATTTGAGGCCATGGCCGCATATTTCATCGCTTCATCTTCAGAATGACGTTTCTTATGCGAATGTGGGGAGGTTCGCCATGTGTTTGTCCGCTCAAACTGAGACCACCGGCTAGCGGCGGTCAGTTGAATCTGGCCGTCAGAATCATCGTCAGATTTGCCCACCACGGTTCCGCTCCACACTCTTTCAACGAACAACACTTCACCGGTTGTCTGGCTGAGGTACGCACGTTCAACTCGAACTTCACGTTTAAAAACATCCGTGCCCAGGATAGTGGCGACAATCGCCGGGTCCGCCATGCTGAAACCAAACTTCACTTCCGACACGCGCATTTCAGCGGTTCGGTTGAGTGAATCTAACCCCTGAAACGAACCTGATGCCTGATAGACAGAACCACCATATTCAATATCATGGCCACCACTGGTAAACGTCAGCTCATTTTCAAGCGAAAACTTGACTAAGTAGACATACGACACCAACCGGCTTGCGAGCATGTCCACGACACTTTGAGGGTAACTTTTCATAGAAACTCAATAAAATCTAACTTGGCGTAAGCGATCAAAGGCGTTCCAGCTTTCAACTCGTAAGACTGCGGTTTAGAGCCGGGCTTTTTGATCAGAGTAAATTCCGCACCGCTGCCGTTCACAGTGGTACCGGCAGGAATGCGTTTCTTGATGGGACAGTTCAGTTTGACTACTCCTTCCCCTGCCTGGTTCGTGATGACATCAGCCATCACCCGATACACTTTGGTTTGATTGGCCAGTGTGATGAGGTCACCGGCCTTTAACCACACCACATCTGGCGGCGCGTTATAAACGGAAAACTCAAAACTACCTGGTGGGGTTTCCTGTACAATCGCATTCCCGCCCACCCCACGAATTTTGCTAATAATCGGTGGCTTCCAGGTGAATGCAACAGCTGGCCGCATGCTTTCTACCATGGTCCAAAACTCCATGTGTTCATCTTGGTCCTTCAACTTTCGACTGGTGTATTCCAGTTCAAACCGGTGGCCTGGAATATCTAAGACTTCAACATGGAGGTTGGGGCTTTCATTGCTTTCTGACGGGTAATTGGATTTTAGCTCGAGGTCTTTGCAAAACTTGGATAAGTCCACTTATAGGTTCTCCCCTCGGTCTCGTTTCACCGCCGCCACCGCGTTATACACATCTTCGCGATGGTCCATAATCATCTGCCGCATTTCACGAGAGCCGAGCGCGGTATAGGTAAAATGTTGGTGGATAGGCTGACTATCAGAGGAGGATACCGATGGCATTGAACCGCTGATTGACGGCCCCCCAACATCACGAAAGGATGGCGTGTCATGAAGAGACATAATGCGTTCATACATACTGTCGATTTGGTTAGCGGATTCATTGGTGTAAACCCGTTCGCCTTTATTCAGTAGCCAGGTACCTTCGGCCGGAATTTCAGAAATACCGCTGTGGGCCATACCGGCAAGACCTTGTCCCATAATCAGTCCGGCGCTCACCGCAGCCATAGCACGAATCCTTACAGCCATCGCCTCACCTGCCAGAGTAGGCATTTCGGCTATAGCACCCATCGCAGCTACTTCACCCTGCTGTATCACTGACATCGCCGCCAGTGCCTTTTGCGCAACAAAGGCAGCTTTCTGTAGCGCAGACCCTTCTTCTGCAGTAGAAGCGATAATCCCCAGCGCTTGAGACGCAATCTGCATTTTCATCTGAAGAGCTTGTTTTTCGTAACGCTCTTCAGCTTTGGCTCTCCGTTCAGCTTCTCTGGTCGCTTTCTCGGTTTTCGCTTCTTCTTTGGCGGCATATGCATCAAGCTCTCGCTGCATCGCCTCTTCTTGTCGTTCGGTAAACTCCTCCTGTTTCTCTTCATAGAAGTCATTCTCCCGAGAGCGATACTCAGCTCGGAGCGCTTCCATCGAGTCAAAACCACGGCGGCGAAGCTCTTCTTCAGAAACATTAAGCTGCGCGATTTCCTCTAAACGGTCATCATGAGCAAGCTTGAGCTTTTCACGCTCGGAGGCGTATTGATTGTCGAGTGAGGCAAGGATGTTCTCGCTGGCTTTCTGCTGTTTAGCCACTTCATCACTGTTACCGCTGCCGCTTGAGCCTGATGAGCCGGAGTCATCACGGAGACCTGGCTGAGGTGTGTCATAGTTCATACCGAACCGTAGGGTGTTGTACTTTTTCTGCAGCCGGTCAATTTCCTGTTGACCCTTTTCAATGCTTTCATTGACAAGACTCAGGTCAGTGTTGATGTTCGCCAGTTCATTTTTGCTTTGACCAAACGGGTTAATGCTCGGCAGGCTCTGACGATCTACACCGCGATACTTTTCAAACTCCTGAGTGAGTTTTTCCCGCTCAGCCTGGTCTTCTTTCAGTTGAGAGCGCAGCTCTGAAAGTCGGCTGACTAATCCTGATTCCGTGCGAGGGGTGTCCGCCATGCTGTCAAACATCGTCCCCCAGTAATCCACTGCCGTGGTCAACTTGTCCGTGAGCCAGTCAATCTGATCACTGGAACCAATCACAGCATTGGCAAAAGAGCGCTGGAGCTTCATGCCGACTTCATTGAGCTTTTGGTCCATGTCTTTGAACTTCTGGATGTCGAATTCCGACATGGCCACGTTCAAATCATCGTAACGACCCGTCAGCTCATAGAGCTTCTGGCCGTTATTTTCCAGCAGCGGCATTAACCCGGAGGCTTCATCCGCAATGGCTTCCAGGTAAGTGATCTGCTCCTTCATCGGGACGTTGGCTTCATCCATCGCGTTTTTCACCGCGACCAACACTTCCGGACTGGACAACTTACTCAGCTCATTCGCCGTCAGGCCCACTTTTGGCGCGACATTGTCAAAAAAGTCTTTAAATTCACCCCCACCGTTAGCCGTGAAATCACCCAACTTATCGTTGGTGTCTTTCAGGATGTCAGCCATCTTATCGCCACTGATGCTGTACTGCTCAGAGGCATAAGCTAACGCCTGAATCTGCTCGGCAGATACCTGAGCGACACCGGCCATGCGCTCAATCTCACGGCCTTGGTCCGCCGTTTTACTGATCATCATGGTGGTCGCAGTGGCCAGTGAACCCAGCCCGGCTGAAATAATCCCGGTCGCTTTGAGCGCAGTTGAACGCAAACTCTGAAAACTGGCGCTGGCTTTATCCAATTTCTGAGTAAAGCCAGCGGTCGAATCGTTAGCCGCTTCGGCTTCTTGCGCATAGCCCCGCAGCATCTTCTTTGCGTACTCAATATCGCGATTAAACTGCGCATTCTCCGTATTAAAACGGATATTAAAGTCAGCTACTTGGGCACTCAAAACGCACTCCTCCGGCAGCAGCGGCCATGGCCATCAACTGCTCTTCATTCGGTTCATCGGGTTCTATTGGTTCAGGATTTGGAAGGTAGTCACGAACCGAGGCGGGTTTATCAAGTTTTATACCAGCGGCCGCTGCCGTGATGTTCCAGTTGGACGCGCAAGCGACTGCAAAACGCCAGTTATCCATTTCATGGGTGAATCCATGCTTTGAGAAATGATCCTGCCACTCAACCACCATTTCTCCGCTGATTGAATCCAGCGCGCGCCGCCAACACAGCATGTTGAACTCACGCGCAAGATTCTGTGCGAAGGATTTTTCAGCCAGCACTACGCTTTTGGGTCGATGGGACCCTCGCTAGGCTCAGATTGCTTATGGTCGGCTTCTGGATCTTTGCTTTTGGGCAAAGGAATACCCGAAAACTCAGCCACTTCATCGTGGAGTGTATTGATGTGCTCTTCCGTGAAGTGTGCCATCACGTACTGGTGCCGTTCATCCAAATTCGGCATGTCCCAATCTTTCATGCCATAAGCCACCAACCGGGCACGGGCCTGAAACGTGATTTTTCCGAATAAGTTGATGACCTTGGCCATCGCATCCAGATACTGCTGTTTTTCGCTTTCTGGTGCAGAATCATCCGGCTTGACCGGCATAGATGGCTGCTCTAAGTTCGAGGTGTACTCGATATACTCATAACGCTCCAGACCGGAAAGCTGGGTCACGGTGACGGAGACGTCACCGATAGGCACTTTTTTCTTGCTAAGAAATGAGGCCGTCATGCTTACGCCCCCGCATTAGCTTGTTGAACAATCAAATCTTCAGCGATGATGGGCTTGCCCACTTGCATGAATTTGACGGTGCGCGTCATTTTTTCATTGATGGTGACGGTTTTACCCAGCTGGTTAATGTAGCCACGGAACGCATCCACTGCACCATTGGGGTATTTACTGCGATACACTGTAGTGACGCTATTGTTCACATCAGCGATCAGTTTTTGCTGACCGAGTTCACCGGGCTTCCACTCTAAAACCAGCGAGGTTTCGCCCGGAGTTTTCTGGCCCGGCGTGGTTTTGGTCCATTCGGCATCATCGTCATCCAGACGACTATCGTCCTCATCGGCCACGGTGATTTCGTTTGGCGTGATTTCTTTCAAACCGGCCAGCTTTTCCCATTTATCATCCGCCAGGTAATCGGCATAAGTTAGGGCGGTTTCATCCTGTCCATCTTTCAGACGCCAAAAAGACGTTCCGGCACCTTTAATCGCTTTGGAGAGATCAGTGATTTCACTCATCGTTAAACCTCTTCGTTGTATTCCACATTAAAAATAAGATCGAGCATGCCCCATGGCTGCTCGTCATCTCGCACATAGTCAAAACCGCTCCGATTACAGTTCTCCAGCAAACCGGCGGCATTGTAATGCTGACCAATCACCTTGAGGACAGCCTGTCCCAACGCATCCAAATCAGCATCCACATCGGTGTCTGCGACCAGATACACACGCACGATCATCTTGGCTGACCAGGTAATCTCGCTCATCGAGCTTGCGCCTGGTTCGCCGTCACCCAAACTGACGGCGATAGCCGGGATGTCTCCACCCTCGTCATAAATGCTGCTTTCAGGCACATTGATGTACGCCGGAAAGCCGTCAAAAAAGGAGGCTATCGTCGGCTCACCATCGGGCGGGTTCAACTTGGCTTTCAAGTCACTGATGACTTGCTGTCGGATCTGACGGTTAATTTCCACGAACGGCTCCTCGTCTCACGACCAAACGAACTTGCTGCTGCATCGCGCTGGCCAGCTCTTTGGGCATGTCAGATTTCATTAAACGCGCGCTGTGACGCTCAAACGCACTGGTGATTTCAGCAGACACCGGCACCTTACACACCTGAATCGGATAACGGCGGTTGCTGGTGCGCTGCATGATGTGCCAGCGACCATTTTTCAACTGCTGGATAAACGCGTTCTCAAACTTATGGCGACCGACCACAATCGCGGTATTTCCAGAGAGTGTCCGTTTGGCAAATCGTCCCCGCTCACCCCGCACCGCACTGCTGACCTGCATACGGCCCTTTTTACGCTTAACCTGCGTACGGGCCGTACCGATAGAAATGGCGGGTAAGTCGTTACGACGTACCCGCACATAAGCCACCGGGCGCTTAGCAGAAGCCCGGCGAACAGTGGCCCTTGGTTTGATGACTTTTTGCGTGACTTTGATGGCTTTCGCTGCATCTTTGATTGAGTAGACCACCGCCCTTGTGGCGACGCGGTTAATCGCCATAGCGCTGGCGCGCGGTACCGCTGATTTTTGCAGGCCAGCCAGGTTTTTAACCGCAAGGGCTAATTGATCATCAATCGCGCTCATAACACCACCACCGTCTCGCCGTCTTCGTAGTAAGGGCCACTGGTTACTTTGGCTATTTTCCCGCTGGCAACGAATTCGATCTGGTCATTACGCTTCACCCGGACATTATCCGTGCGGCGAAATTTCAGACGGCTGACCCGGCCAGACATGGCATCAAACTCGTTGATGTTTTCGTCATAAATGGCCGTGACTGAATCCCCGCCATTTATACGAACCTCAACCCCCATGGTCTGATAAATGGCGTGGTCTGCGTCATCCATCAACCGATCAAACTCGCTATCAAACATGGTTAGCCCTTCATGCTGGCAACAAAAGCCGCCACACCGGCATCAACCGCATCCATGGCCGCTTGTTCGTCCAGGTACTTTTCCTGACCTTGCAGCACAATGGCCGTTTGACCGTGTGAGCGGCACTGGAATGTTTTGAGGGCATGAACCAGCAGATCGCCGGCATCGTCTGTTTTCACTTCCGGAACCGGACCATCTTCAGTCAGAGTGGATCCGTCCGGGAGCAGACCTGACGTAACCAACACATCCGTTTGAGCCGATGCCGGACCCGCTGCCGTTGTGCCTTCCGGTGTTTCTTCACCGGCAGTATGGTTAAGGAGAGGATCTGACGATGTGGTGGTCGCTCCTGATTGAACATTCTCATCACTCCCGTCGTCTGGTAGCAGTTCTTCAAGCTCATCAATGATGGTATTGAGCTGAGCTTCCGTCGTTTTGTCGGTGTATTTTGGCTCGGTGATGCCCAGCTCTTGGCAGAGTTCATCGATACGCTTTTGCAGTAGTTGTTTCTTACTCATGGGACCTTCCAAAAAAAATGGGGCCATGGCCCCATTGTGTTCGATTCAAACCGAGCGATTACTCGGCCACTTTCACCACCACGACGTGATTCACGTCGATCATGTACATGGCTGGCGCAGATTCCGTTTTGGTGTAACGGATTTCCGGGTCACCATTTTCGGTCCAGTCTTTGACATAGCGTTCGGCCTCATCCACACCTTCGCGCTGGGCGGAAAGGTCTTGAATCTGACCGTACAAACGCGCACCACGCACCGCCGCATTCGCCAGAACTAGGTGATAATCGCGCTGCACTTTCTTGGTGGCACCATCGCGGTCAGTGTATTCTTCGTTCACCACGATGATGGTGACGTCACCCAACTGACCTTTGATGCTGACGGTTTTACCCAGATCTTTCAGCGAAGTTTCCAGTTCTGACGTTGAGCCGCGACGCGTCTCCAGCTTGTCATTGAACTTCTTAAACTTGCGCATCAGCGCCCAGGTTTTCGGGTCACAAATGAGGGTATCGGTCAAACCATCCGAGTTCGCCGCCCACTCTTCGATGTCGGCTTCAATGTCGTAGGTTTCGAAATCCTGATTGATCCACATCGCTGCACCAATCAGCGTAATGTTGTTGCTGGCGCGGCGACCCGCATCGATTTCATACGGCGTTTCGATAAACTCGCTGTCGATGATAGTTTTGCCGTCATAAACCATTTCCGCACACATCAGCTCTTCACGGTCACGGATTGCCTGCTCTTCCGCTGCCAGGTTCTGCATCACAATCGCATCCTGGCGATCACCGGCGCTCATTTCACCGGTGTATTTCTCACCTGGGCGACGCTTCACGGCTTGGTTGGCGGTGACCTGATGCTTTGATTTCACATAAGCAGGTTTGAACGAGGAAGTTTTGAAACCTTGGTTACGATCAACGGCTGCGCCAATCATGGGTGAGCAAAACACCGCAATCTTGGTTTTATTCGGGATCATGTCCAGGTCGACTTTCTCCGTTGAGAACGTATAGCTTTCACGGAAAAAGAAACGCTGGAAAAAGTTGTCACGACGAATACCGGCTTCATGAATGGCCATCAGTAGTTCGCGTGTAGTGTAGTTATCGGCCATAAGGGTCTCTCTAATCAGAATTCAAAAAAAAGACGACGATTATGCTTCGTCGTCTACATAAATGGCGCTGCCCAGGAACGCGGCACGTTTGGCCTTGTCAGTGTCCACAGATTCCGGCCAGTTCACGGCACTGATGCGAAATCCGCCTTGAAGATACACCGCCTGGCGCTGATCAGAGCCATTGTCGGTGACCGGTTTTGCCGCCATCACAGTAGCTTTACCCGGTGTGCCGTCCCACACTACCAATGTGGCCGCATCGGTAGCGTCCTGCATCAGCGGGGTCAGCTTCGGGAAAGATTGACCGGCCTTAATCACAACGCGGCCCGTTACCGGAGCACTCAGCAGTGAGTCATCCGGCGTGTATTGAGTGAGTTCCATGAATCAGTCCTTAATCAATGTGTGAATAGGATGCCGCCAGGCGGCTAACGTTTTTCTGCTCTTCCGACGCTTCGCCGGTACCCACATCCTGACCTAACTGCTGACCATGCTCGGCACCAATCGCGGCCAGCGCCGCATCGTTACCGGTTGGTGTGCCCGGTCCGGCAGCAGCCAGCAAGGTCTTGGCCATATCGACAGAGATATTGGCATTTTTAGCCAGCTCCATCGCCAAACCTTGGTTCGCTTGCGCTTCCGGCAAAGACAAAATACCCATGCAGCGGTCACGCTCTTGGTTCGCGGCACTTGCGGCCATGGCCGCAGCATCTTGCGACGGTGCGGAAGGTTGGGTTTCACCCGTATCAACCGTGGCTTGTTGCTCCGGCTGTTGAGTGGTTTGGTCGGTTTCCGCTGGCTGAGAGGCCGAGGCGGAAGAGTTATTTGTTGCAACCGTCATAGCGGCTCCCATATCGACTGTTGTTGAGTTTTTCTTGAAGTGTTCAGACATCATCTGAACTGCGTCGAGGCCGTTCACGACTTCATTGGCAAAACCAATCTCCACCGCGTCCTGTCCCTCATAGGTTTGTGCTTCGGTATTGAGCACCTGATTAACATCGATGCCCATATAACCGGCGGCTTTGTTGGCAAACGTCTGACGATTCGCCTCCAGTTCTTTTTGCCATTTCTCACGAACATCCTTTGGCAAGGCCGCGTAAGGATTGCCGTCAGCCTTATGACTGCCTGCCGTGAGCAAGGTGATTTCAATCCCCTCCTGCTCGAGCATCTTTTCGACGTTGGTGTGTGCGGCAATGACGCCCACTGACCCGGCCACACCGGTTTGAGTAATCAACCGGCGGGAGCAAGCCGAAGCAATCATCTGCCCGGCGCTGCAGTGCATGTCATAACCCAATGACCAAATCGGTTTGATACTGCGGTACTGAGCAATCTTGTCGGCCAAATCGAAACACCCGGCGACCATGCCGCCTGGCGTGTCCATATCCAGCATGATGGCTTTTACTTCCTGGTCGTACACCGCCTGAGTCAGTCGATGCATGATGCCGTCATACCCGGTCATGCCTGACATGGGCTGGATGTATCCGTATTTGTGTACCAGTGAGCCACTGATTGGGATGATCGCAATTCCATTAACGACCTGATAACTCCGGTCATTCGAACGCCGGGGATTGTAGGATGCGGCCTCTTTTTTCAGGTCCGCACTCATCAAGACGTTGCCGTCCATATCGGTCAGCTTGTGAACATTGCCAAGGCGCTGGCTCAACGCCGAAAAGAACGTGCGCGCATAACCGGCTTCTAATGCCAGAGGCCGGTTGAACACCATCGTGATTAAATTGAGATGTGATCCGTTATTCATTGCTTCCCTCGGGTTGGTTATCCGGTGCCAGAGCCTGCAATCGCATCCAGCTTGGTGGCGGCAAGCCTTGTTTTTTCCGCTCTTTCATTTCAGCGACCTGCTGCTCAAACACTTCCTGATAATCCTCGCCCATCTGTGCCAGCTCTTTCTCGTAAGTGGATAGCCCACTGTCGATTTTCAGCACAGCCTCTTTCACTTCTTTCAGGCCATCAATGGCCAAGCGACCAGAGCCAATCCAGTCCGATTTGGTCCAGGCATGGCGGCGCTCGCAAAAGGTAAAACGTGCTTTTCGAGGCAACGTGATGTATCCGCGTAGGATCATTTCTTCAAAAATGAGCGCAAAAATCTGGCTGGCGAACCGGTTAGCGATGATTTTTCGTCGCCCCATGAAGTAGCGCCATGAATCGTTGTGAGCGGCGCGAATGGTGCTGTAGGACATCTGCGAGTAGTTGCGGGACAGCTGAGCGTAATCAACGCCGGTACCGGCGGCGATATAACGCAGAATCGACTGCTCCAGAGCAGAAAATCCGTTGTCCGCATTACCGGCGCTGTGCAGGTTGATTTTATCGCCTGGCATCAGGTGAGGCAGTTTGACCCCGTTGAACTTGATTTCGTTGGCTGAGTAATACTCACCATACGTCATCAGCATTTTCTCGATGGCACCATTTTGAGTGTCCGCTCCAAACAGAAACTCCATCGCTTGATCTGATCCCAACTCCGACTCAATGCTGGCCGCGTACATCGCATTCACGACCGCACGTTGCAACGTGGTGTTTTGCAGCGTATCGAGCATTTTTAACTGCTCAAGGCTTGACATGAACCGGTTTACGCCGCGTGTCTGACCACCCTCGACCGGCTCAAAAATATGAATGAATCCGGCACGACCAGAACGGTTGGTTTTGGCAATGCGCCGCCAGGTTTTCATCAGGCCAAAGTTATCCGCGCCTTCCTCGACGTAAAATGCCACCGGCGCACCATGCCGGTTAAGCTCCACGCCGCCTCGGCGCTCCGGCCGATCCATGGCATGGTTAGGGTTAGTGACTTTACGCGGTGATACCATACGAATCGCGGTCGAAAATGGTGAGTGCCGGTCGTTAATCCATTCCGGTTTCGCCATAATGTCGCCGGTCATGGCATGCGTTTCCACCGACTCACGCATCATCATAGTGAACGTGCGGCGACGTTCGGCATCAATGAAGCAACCCGGGTCTTCGGCAATGTCACGAAATATCGCCTCCACCTCCTGCACAAACCCTTTGTCCGGTTTAATGCCAAGCAGGCGCCAGTTCGGTTTGTAACTCAGGCGAAATTCAGACCCGATGATGTGGTCTTTGTGCAGCTGAATACCGTTAGCCGCGATGCCATTGTTGCGTACCACGTCATCGGTTCGGGCGTTGGCCTGCTTCATCACTGGCAGCAAGGCCGCATCCGTGGATTTTGACGGTGGATTCCACCCTTTCAACTGTCCACCGAACCCGACCCCGCCAGCTCTGAACACCGATTCTCTGAGTGGTGTTTGACCATCTGCGGCCAGTAATCCGGTGTGTTTCATCAGAATCCCACTCCTGCTGGACGGCGGCGGCGCGCATTGGTGATACCAAGCTGCGACTTCAAGTCGTCAATGTAAGCGCGTAGCTCATGGATATTGGCCCGGTTGTAATCAACCCGGCGGTCCCCTTTTTGGATGCTCACGGCCAGTGAGCCAGTTTGCAGCCGGTGATACGCGTTTTCCGCTTCACTCAGCCTTTCTTGTAAAGTCATGCTCCACCTTTAAGACGTGCCGCTAACTCAGCAATGCTGCTGGCTTTGGGCGTTGATTTGACTGGCTCAGGGGCATCCAATACCAGTCCGAATTTTTGCACCAGGATATTTAATGCGGAATAGGCGTAGTTCCAGCCATCCAACGCTTCATCGTATGCGTGATACTGTTTCACCCAGCGCCAGACAGTGCGGTTGTTTTTGTCGTATTCGAGTTTCTTGTTGGCAGAGCAGAGTTGCTTGAAAAACTCATCACCAGCAATCTCATCATCCAGCGGGAAATGAACGCAGCCAGGTACGGGTTCGGTGCCATTCGGCATAATCGACAAACGGCTGTATAGGCGTTGTTTAATGCCATCGGTACCGAGTCGGGTCAGATACACTTTCTTGGCGTTTTTCTTGCGCGGGAAGTTTTGAATTGGCTTACCATACTGGTTCTCACCCTGGATAGGGATCACCCACATCACGCCATGGCGGCGGCTCATTTCATAAACGTCATCCGTTTTATGGCCCATGGCATCCCAGCACCACAGCCGGACATCCATTTCTTCGCCATTACGCTTTTTATAGGTCCGGGTTAACACCGAACCAGCCGTATTCTTTAAGGTCTGCGAGGACAAGTCGCCCAGCAAAACAATGTGAGACACCAGCCAGCACTCTTCACCGGCCCCCCATGCCCACACGAACATTTCAATTCGGTCATCCTGGGTATCAATACCGCCAGTCAGGACGATGGCCTGATCCGGTACCGGGTTGTCCACTCGATTACCTGACCACCAAATTTCACGACGGGACTTGAGCACATCCCATTCCAGTTTCTCGCCGTTTTCGCCTTCCCACAGCTCACCGAGAAACACATTCACAAACGTTTTTAACTTCGAGGGGTCTTTGTAACGGTTCAGATATTCCCGCACTAACCCGACCCAGCCATCGGTCATGGTGGTGTTGTAAGCGGCCCAGCAATGAATCCCTACACTTACCGGAACCGGGATAGGCTTATCGTCGCAATCAAAGAAATGCTCTCCATCCTGAGTCCAGGTTAAGTCCTCCGCCTTCCAGCGGCCCTTCAGTTCCATCGCTTTCAGCTGCGGATAATGGATCGCCTGGTGACATTGGCAGCACTGGTAATAGGCAGTCCGGGCCTTAGCTTCAATGCTCTGCTGTGTGCTGTCCCACTTCATGCCGTAGGGCGCGTCTTTGCTTCCCCATTCCAGCACCTGCTCACAATCGCAATAGGGACAAGGCAGATAAAAACGGAAAGTGAGGTCCATCTCCATCATCAAGCGCTCGATGTGAGACTCGCCCGTATTGGTTGGTGTTGTCCCCCAGCGCTCCATCGGAAACGCCGCCCCTTCAAGACGGGTCCGAGCCAACGAAATAGGATCGCCCTCTTTCCCCAGCTCCCAATCCCAGCCATCCACTTCATCGCCAAACAAAGCGGTTTTGGTTATCCGTCGCATATTCTTAGGCGTTGCCGCTCCAAGAATGTCCAGAATCCATCCCAGTCCCACTTTCTTTTTGGTGGTGTTGTTTTGGTCTTTGGCGAACAGGTACGGAAATATTTGTCGAATGATCGGCATGTCTAACCACGCACCGTCTATCTCATCGATGCAGAAGTTTTTGGCGTCGTCGTCCGTGGGCTGATAAATCACAGTGTTCGCTTTGAACTGATGCAGTAAACACGTCACCGCAGCAATCATCATTTTCGACCAACCGATACGCGCCGATTTCTGAAACGCCAGCCTTCGGATTGCCCGGTTACACATCATATTCAGGATCGCAACCTGAAACGGTAGCGTGACCCATGCCCCTTCTTCCTGCGATGAACCGGAAGCAAGCCGGTAATGCTTGTTCGCCCATTCTGCGCCGCTAACTAGTGGCGTCTTCTTCAACACTGTTAAACCACGACGAACCGATTTCCGGATCGCTGTCAATGTAATCGGAGAGATCGGGTTGGACATCAGCACACTCATTACAGACCGCGATAATTTCTTCCTCCAGAACAGAGACGGCTTCTGGCGGCATGTCCAACCAGGATTTCTTCATCTTGGGGATCAAACTATCTAGGCGTGATCGGATTTGCGACGCCACCTGACCAATGACATCGGGAATAATTTCTACTGGTGCGTAGAACTTTTCAAAGGTCAATCGCTTGGCCCGCATCATGGCGACGGTTTCGTCTAGTTTGTCGAGCTCGAGTTCGCGCTTGCGTTGCTCGTAGTGTTGGGGATCATTTTTCTTGTCGGTTTCCGCTTTTTGATCCGCATTTTTGGACTGTCTTAGGTATGCGTTATAGGCATGATTGCAGACTAAAGGGTCCATGCCTCCGCGACCTTTCGCCGCAGGCAAGATCCCTTGCTGGATAAGGTTTCTGACCTGTCTGTCGGATATTCCAAGAAGCTCGGCTATATCCGACTGCGTGAACTTTTTGTCTGGATTGAATAGCTGATTCATTCATGTTTTATAACCGGAAACCGGAAACCCCAATTTTGAAAAAAAATTTTAGCGAGCGACTTCGTGCGAGGCATAAACCCCGTGGTAATTCCAGATCCGTGGAAGGACCCATTCCATTGAGCCGGCATCTACAACCTAACGCTCTCATGCAAGCAATTGACTTGACTGACATTTCATTCCAGATGTTTAAACAATGGAGGACAACACAACTCACGAACGCGCTGCTCTTCTTCAAGTAAACGAGGCTTTTCTTTCTTGCGTTCGTTCATCAAGCGACTACCAATCGTACCTTTCAGCTTTGACCGGGTTTCTTTAACCACGAACTGATTCATGGCTTCCTCACCCATAGCCTGACGGCCACGCAGTTTCTCAGCCATCCAGTTAAAGGCTTGGATATAGCTTTCTTTAACAGAAAATGCGACCTGACCAGTGAATCCCATAACCAACATAATCCACCCATCCTTGGTTATGTGGTACATCGGTCTACACTTTCCTTGGTCATCCAAGTAGTTAGCCAACGCAAAATTGCGTTGGCTGAATTCAGGAGAGCAGTCACGAACTATTTGCCTGATTTTTCTCATCACATCACTATGACGTTTGAGAAAATACTGAGCCACTTTAAGTGAGGTAGTAATAACCTCACCATCATTCACAATAACCATCTGGTTGAAATCAAACGCTGGGAGCACATGGATATTTGTCATTATCTTCACCTTATAGAAATGAGCCCTGTCGCCCAGAAATGCCGTCCAAAGAGATAAACGATAATTCTCCAGGACTCATTTCTGTAAGGCTCTTTGATTAGCGAGCGCCGGGCGTGGCGCAGATACAAAAAAGCCCCAGCATAGGCAGAGGCTGGGTTACTTCTGATTCAGGCACTGAGTCCTGATGTAGTCCTGCAGATACTTCGTCTGCTGTCGGTTCTCCGCCATCATTCGTCGGAGATGTAGATAATCTTGCTGAGCTGTTTCGGTAAGTCGTGCGGCGGTTGCATCGTCCACGCTTCCGGTGCTGGTGGCGTTGGACACTGCGGCTGGACAATCTGCCTTGACGTACACCCGTTCAGGGCCAGTGCGCAGACGATCACTAAGCCGATCAATCTCTTCCTTTGCTGCTGACAGTTGTGTGGCATGTTCTGCTCCGAGTTGATTAAACGCTATGACTTTCGCAACCTGCTCGTTGTTCAGAGCAATCAGTGAATCACGCTGCTCGGTAACTTGATTGAGTTTTACCTCAGCGTTTTCTCGCTTGTGTCGCTCAATCACGAGCAGGCTTGTCACGCTGATGAAGGCGATGATCATTGCGCCAAAAGCAATAAGCCTTACGGTGGAGAGAGTTTGCATACTTCCTCCTCGACCTGCCTGCGATTAATCAGGCCATTCCATTTCTTTCCGCCGGCATACACCCAACGCTTAAGCTCATTGCATGCGTCGGTCAGGTCACCTTCATTGAGTCGCTTGAGTAATGTCGATCGCTTAAACGCGCCGACACCGACATTGTACGTAAACGAGTACAGCGCAGCGCGTGTTGTAACCGGGATGGCGGGCGGGATAAGCGGGTCAACCTGACGTTTCACAGCCAACAGGTCTTGTTCAAGCAACGATTCACACTCTGCCTGCGTATAAACTTTGCCTTCAACGATGTCAGAGCCTGTGTGCCCGTTACATACTGTCAGCACACCAACAACGTCGCGGTATGGCACATTTTCATGCCCTTCAAATGGCTTCACCATAGAAACAGCGATTGTCAGCGCACTGGCGCCGGCTGCAACTAAAACCTTTACCGTTTTGCTAATCCTGCTCATTGCCAAACTCCGCGTTGAATCGTTTCTTCTGCCAGTAGTTATTGATAAATGCCGTGAGTAACATACCCGCCAAAGCGATCAGCACCATGTAAGCATCTGTCGATATTGAACCGAACACGCCAATAGCGGTATTCCACCAGTACGACAGAGAACTGGAGACTTTTTCATTCATACGCATACCCACCCCCGGCAGGAGTGTCCTGGTTTTTAGAGTGAGAAGAGAGGAATTTCAGGCACAAAAAAACCGCCTCTTGGGCGGTTTCAGTGGTTTAGGCGCAATAACCCAAACTAGGAATACATAGGCTAATATGCCCCCATTTCATTTGCAAGCTCTTTTCTGAACATTGCTTGAGCGCATTTTTCATATCCCATCAGTGTGTTTCGAATACAGTCGATATGCTCTTGCCAACGTGACCAGTGTTTTTGATGATACAGAGTCCGCTTTTTCTTAAAACCATCGCTGTACTCATTCTTTTGCTCGCAATCGTAATCTACCAGCAAAGAGATGAGATGCGCTTTGTCGGTTGGTGGTACATAACTTGGGCCTTCTGCAGTGCTTGTTACTGAGGCGCCAGAAGCCAATTCCAAAGCAATACCACCAGCAATGAATGGCACGATCACAGCAAACTTATCGAAAGTCCGTCGTTGAATCAGCACATCATTCACCAAGCAGTTGGTGAGTACCCAATCGTTCATCAATGTGGTGAGCAGTCGTTCCCGGTTCTGCTTCGCATTCCAGCCAGGTGATGCGTACGCAAAGTAACACCAATCAGCAACGTGACGTTGTCGCTTTTCGATTCTGTCTAAAGCAGCAAGCACTTTGGCCCCATCCAGCTTGGAGCCAATTTCCCGATCGGCAGCGCCAAATCCGCCACCGCCAACACCTGAGTTATAGTTGGCTTTTACACCTTCGGTCGCTAATGCAATCGCTGCGGCCATTGGCCAACGTTCTATCTGAACGACTAAGCCCATATATCACCTCACTGATAAATAACTGTTCAAAAAAACAGTATATCTGAGACTAAAAAAGACTACCTAAAAGTTGCGGAGTAGTTCAGGGAAGTGCACACATTCGTGATGTTTCTTTAAAATATCAACTTCGTGTGTTTGGAACTAGCTCAATGACCGAAGATATTGAACAAAACCCTATAAGAACGGAAATTTATTCGCTAAACTTATGAACTTTCATTGAATTGACTGGTTCCGATTCGCTAAAAGTTGCTGATTAGTGTCAGAAGGTTTATACAAAAAACCATAATCTAAAAATGGCAACCATTTCGAATCAAATCCAACCATTTTTAGCGCTTATTTTATTGATTTAAAAATACTTACTAATGTATCTGCACGATCCTGCCCACAATGACAGTAGTTCTGAATCTCGAAAGACGACTCAACGGATAGTACAATATTCGTTTCTTTAAGTATGTTTAAGTTGTCTTCACCGGATTGTACACTGCGTCTGATTAAATTGGATTTGATCAATTCAGCTTCTTGCTGTGATAAATTAGAAGCAACTATCTGTCTAGTTGCGTGGCCGTTAAACTTCAAATATTTTTCGACTAAAGGTCTCTGACGCTTTTGAGCCTTTGCCCAAGCCAAACTTTTTTTGGCATTTTCCGGCCACTGTGTCTTCGCCGCATAGTACACCGAACCATCCTCGAACTTCTCGAGAAAGACTGAATGCTCGCGAATCGATACTTCCGAAGGTAACTTCATAATAACATCCTCATTTTTCATAAATTCAAACCAGTGAGGAAAATTTTCCTCTGCCTGTTATATATAACAAAATAGTTTCGGTTGTGTTTTCTGATGGGCTGTCGCCAGTCAACGCCGAAAGTAAGCTTAAATCTGTATCCGGAATTTGTTAACCACTACACACCACCGTGCACTGAGAATGTGATCTGTACTGCTTACCTCTTGAACGCTTTATTATGTCCCCTTACACTAAAACAAACTTTCTTGACCCAAATTTTTCTAATGTCCAGATATGACATAGACACAACCGAGACTCAATACCAACCAGGTTCAAACGATCAGGTTCTCCTTAACGAACTGGAGATCACAGACGTCAATGAGATGGACGATGCCGAAGCATTCCTTCTAATGAAACTTTATGAGAAAGTTTTTTCAGATGATGCACCTACGTTTCAATTAAGTTTTCAAACAATTATTGATTGGCACAGACAATGGCTAGGTAACGTCTACACTTGGGCTGGGAAAATTAGAAATGTTAGGATGTGGAAAAGTGATTTCGAGTTTGCAGCCCCTCTGCAAATTGAACGTATAATTCGAGAATTTGAAAGAGACTACTTATCTCAGTCCCTGAATATTGCGGATTTCAGTAAAGAAGAGCTTGTCTCTTTCCTTGCTCAAAGTCACGTTGAATTTATCTTGATCCACCCTTTCCGAGAAGGAAACGGAAGAATCAGTAGACTGCTAATGGACTACATAAGTGTAGAAGCCGGGTATGGCCTTTTAGACTATTCGTTGTGGGACAAACATAAGGAATACTATATCTGCTCCATACACGCTGGTCACTGTGGTGATTACCAGCATATGGAGCGTCTAGTTCGGGACATCTTAGATAGCTAACGTTAGAGAATCATACTTACGTTTATCGGCTTTCAACTTGCGTTCGATAGACTTTACAGACTTACCTGTCTCAATAGCCGTGGAACTTGCAACAGAACGAAAGATCATAGACTTAGTTACTTTTTTCTTTTCAACTTTCATATGGAAACACCCATGTCTGCTAGACCTTTTTTTATCTTAAATCAACACTAAAACATTTTCAATACAAACACTTCTTCCCAAATCATTTTAACTCCCAAATAACTTTAAATAGCTCTTACCAATCATTCTCATCTGGCTAATCTAGGTCGTCAAATGAAATCCTCTTTAGATATGAAGGATCTCACGTGACTTCGAGCTACTCTCATCAACATACATCAAACTAACGCCCCGAATTCCAGCGCCCTCTTAATCGTCTGCTTCACATAAAACAACTGGCTACCATGCCGCGCTTCCCACTCTCTCGGGTCATGATGAAACCGGTGGTGTTCATCTGCAGCCAGCGGTATGGTGAAAAGGTCATGCGTTTTACCGCCCATATTGCCCTCACCATGGCCTATCAGTTTGTGAGCAACTACATCTTCGGTCGCTAAAACTATCGCTGTGGCCATCGGCCAACGTTCTATCTGAACTACTAGGCCCATTACGCACCTCATAAAGATTACTGTTCAAAAAGACAGTATACCTGAGGTTAAAACAAGCCACCCGAAATTAGGGGGAGTGCTTCAGGGAGGCCATATTGAAAGATTGTCAGTAGTGAAAATACATTCAATGTTACTCGCAAAAACTACTTTCCTCATAAAGCGGGAATTTGGCGGGCTTTCTATAAGTTACATTTGGAACTCGCCTCACCTCACCAGTATTCGTGTAGGCATATATGCCTAAAGTACAGCCATCAGGAACTGCTTCAATTCTAGCTATATATTTAGTTCCCATCTTTGGTTCGAAAGTTACGTAAACTCTACAAAAAGCATATCCCGATAAATTATTTCCGTAGATATTATATCCAAAAGAAAAAGATAGAGGAGAATCTGCAGCAACCTTTAGATCCAAACTTTCACCGTGCTCAATAGTTTGGGTTATTCGCCTACCTTCACAAGTTTCTGCACCCTTAAATATTGAAACACCACCAACACCAATACCTTCATTTTCAAAAGTAACTTCTGTCACAGGACCTGACGTTGGTTCTTTGTACGAAATAGGCCTTATTGCACAAGATGACAAAAAAATTGAAATGACTACTAATAAATACTTCAAAATATTTTTCCTTACTTAAATAAAATACAATGGGTTAATTAACATCAATAAATTATATATTTATAATCACTTGTGCAAAGTTACACAGCCCAAAAACTCACCACAATAGAAAAAACAACAACAAATATACTTATTATTGCCAGAGAAATAGAATTGATAAAAATGCAAACTATCCTCTAAATCCGCAATAGTTTTCTAAAATCGTTCCAAACTACTAGTGAAAACCGTCCTTGCTCTTTCGACTACTCTTTATATTCAATGACTTTCCTGTAATTAGAATAATCTCTCCATTCTACAACCGCTCCGGCCGCATTAGTAAAAGAAACTCTTGTATCTGCGGCCATCATCGATCGCTTTTTTTGCTTACGGTAGCTTGTAGTAGTCAAAAGTATATCCAATTTCACAACATGACTATATGATACTACGTGCATCTAAAAATAAATATACTTGACTTCACATAACAGTTGTTACTTGAAGGCTCCCATTAAACAACGTCAGCCCTGATGATTGAATAGCCACCACTTATAGCTCTTCCCTGATTGAATAGTATTCTTAGGTATGTGCTGGCTTTATCGAATTCATATCCTTTAAATTAACGCCCCCAACTCCAATGCCCTCTTCATCGTCTGCTTCACATAAAACAACTGGCTACCATGCCGCGCTTCCCAACCTTTCGGGTCATCATGAAACCGGCGGTGTTCATCGGCTGCCAGCGGTATGGTGAACAGATCATGCGTTTTACCGCCCATCTTTCCTTCACCATGGCCTATCAGGTGGTGGGCCTCTACGCCTTCGATTTTGCCAGTGATCACACATGGTAGTGAGCGAACAAACTGCAGATACTTTTCACTGTGCCAGGTCAGTTCTTTGGGTCTGGCCATAAACATCGCTGGTGGCTCAGGGTCGATCGTCAGGCTTATGGCTTTTACTCGGCTATCGATTACGGCTTTGCCGTTGTCCGCAAATCGTTCATCACTCTCGCGGCGTGGTGACAGTTTAGTACCTGGCGTATTTCGTTTGGTACCAAGCAATTCGGAAATAACCGAATCCGGCAGGTGATCGTAAACATCATTGAGAATGCCCCACCAGCCAAGCTCTTGTAATGACACTGCCCGGCCCTGCTCCAGGCGCAGCTGCTGGCGCACTCGCTCCAGCGAAAACAACATCACGTTTCTTTCCGCCAGTTCGATGCATCGCTCACTTGGCATATCGCGGTACTGGTTATCGTGATGCCAGCACAGCCGAACGATGCCGTGGCCGCACTCCAGCACCGTCAGGTTCTGATCGCAATATTCGCCATCAGATAGCTGGCAATGAGGAATGCGCTCAACCCAGTG
Source organism: Vibrio sp. ABG19 (assembly GCF_029962385.1). Lineage (NCBI taxonomy): Bacteria > Pseudomonadati > Pseudomonadota > Gammaproteobacteria > Vibrionales > Vibrionaceae > Vibrio > Vibrio sp. ABG19. The sequence continues at coordinate 1,095,211 of NZ_CP071707.1, forward strand.
ACGAAAATCACCCAACCGGCGCCGCACGGTTGGATCAGTAAAGAACTCGATCAATCGCGCATCACCAGCCAGAGAGTTCGAACTATCCGGAGATACCGGACGGCTGAGTTTTCCGCTTGGTACATTCACCAGCTCATCAGGCAGAGGCATGACCACCAGCCGGTTACCCTGACTCATTTTGGCCAGCTCACTGAGCAGTGTTTTGCCAGGTTTGAACATCATCAAACCAAGATCTGATTGCAGAAAAGGCTGTAACACTAGCATTGGTAAGTCACCGACAGCCCGATATCCATAGCTAGGTCATGCTCCATCAGCGCACCTTTCGAACTTTCCCATCCGCTGAGCATGTAAATGGAATCCGATACTTGCACCATCGGCAGACAAATCTGCATGTATTCGTGATGCTCTAAGCCGTCCGGCAGAATGGCAGGGTTCAGCACTGTAAACCCCTCGTCACGTAACTCATCCGCTTTGGCGTGAAACGCCGGCTTATTGAATTCTGGTAACCCGGTCATCGGGCCGGCAATATAAACTGTCTTCAACGAAGTGCCCTCTCTAATGTTTCTATGGCCTGACCTGATTTGATCATGTCGCCGGTAAAGCGCAGTACCGACCAGCCTTTCAATACCGCCGCATTGTATTTCTCACAGTCAGCCTGATAACCCTTGGCGCGGTTATGACGCCCATTGGCCCAGGTACCGCCCTCCACCTCAATAGCTAACCGCCGATCAGGGTATGCAAAATCAAACCGCCACTTGCGGGTTTCATGAAAACGGTATTCCGCTACAGGCATCGCCAGCTTCACCGCCCGTATATGGGTTAACAGCAACGCTTCCAACTGACTCATGACGCCACCGCCTTGAGGTGCCCGGTATCAATCAGCTTTTTGCGTAACCACATTTCACCCTTACCGGTGATCATCGCCGTATGGCTGATGCGCGTCCGTGAGTTGGTTTCGTAAGTGCCTTGCTTCACCGTGAAATACCCACGTTCAACGTATTCTTGATACGGCAGGTTGTAAGACGTGCCCCGGCTGATGAAAATCTTCTGCTCGCGCAGGATTCGAAATATGGTGACCGGCCCCAGTCCCACCGCTTTGGCAAAGTGACTGAGTAACACGCCCTTATCTGCGCCAGCGACCGCATCAGCAAACTCCGCCTTTGGTGCGGCCAGTGCCAGTTGCTGCGTTTTACTCTCCAGCTCTTTGGCCTGATTCGCGGCCAGTTGCAGGGCTTCCGCAAATGACGATGGCAATGTCGGGTTACTTTTCTCAAGCTCTTGCCACCTGTCGACCACAGCTGCGGTAAATTCCGGAGAGAGCCGGGCCACTACCACCAGTGAATCGCGTTTACTTAGCTCGAAGTAATCAAACCATTGGCCGCGGTACTCAAATTTTAGTGGCTCAATTTGAGCGGCTAAAACCTGACCATCAATCAACGCCCGAATCACCCGCAGAACGTTCTTATGATCTTTTCCGGTCAGTGACGCTATTTCGCGGCTGCTCATGGTCATTTCAGTATGGGTACTTAATCCAAACATGCTCATCCCTCTAACCAAATCTTGTGTGAATACCCGGTAGGCTCGCAGCTCTGCACGACAAACTTGTCCGCCGCTCTTTTGGCTTTGCGGAGTAATACCGCCAGCTCACACACATCCACGCCCAATTCAGTACAAACCCGTTCCGTGGTCCAAACGCGCTTGTGGCTATCCACCAACTGCACCAAGTCCCGTTCACTCGCCATCCAGCCTCCCCAGCTCGTTGATCAAGCATTCACGCTCGGCCATCAGCGATTTGATTTTCTTCTCCGATGACTTGGCCGCTTCCTGCGAAGCCGGTGATTTGCGTTGCTGGAACGAAATCAGCGCCGCGTTCTCGTTGTTGATGTCGATTTCAAGCTGATGGATCTGACGTTTGATAACCTCTCGTTCGTCATCGTTGGATGCCTGCTGTGATGGCGGGACCTGAGCGGCGTAGCCCTTGTCCTGCTCCTTGCAAAGCCATGAATGCACAAACCGCTTGATTCCAGAGAGCGTTTTCTGCCGAGTCGGGTTCGCCTGGCACCAGCCGATCATGTTGCGCAGTTGCTGGGCGATATCCACCGCCGGATACAGCTCTCGTAGCTCGAACAACTCCGATTGGGTCACCGCATGCACCTGGTGTTTTCCCTTGAGCGGGATTTTGAACAAAACAGGATCTTCCGGCTGGCTGGTTTCGAGCTGGCTCGGAACAAGATCTTTTCCTGATGGTTCTATTGGTGGATCTATTGATGGTTTATAGCCGGATTCCGACCTACCCCCAGCCGGGATCTGACCTACCCCCTCGGGTTGTTTCGTCTGTTCGAATTTCGAATGTTCGACTTTTGAACGGACGAAATTCGACTGTTCAAAATCCGTCTGTTCATCTGCTGTCTTTCTCAGCAGTAAAACCGGCAATTGATACTGATTATTCGATCGCACTAAACGCCCAGTGTCTGCCTTCTTGAATTGGTTCTTCTTGGCAATCCAACCACCCGCTTCCAGCTTCTTCAACGTCGCTTTTACGGTTGTTGGCGATACACCGCTCTTTCTGGCAATGGTATCGATGGACGGCCAGCACAGGCCTCTATCATCAGAATGATCCGCCAGGCAAAGCATCACCAACTTATCCGAGCCTTTAAACAACGGGATATCCCATACATAGCTCATCACTTTTACCGACATGACGCCTCCTTAAAGCCCAGTGCCAGGCGCCATAACTTCGGCATGGCATAAGGTCTGCGTACCGCGATAAATTGTGTTGTCGAGCTTTCATCGGTGTGCTGGACATTTTTCGCCACCGAACACCGGTTGCGCTCATGCAGCGGAGCAAATATCGCCTCTTCCAATGTCATACCACGCTTGTTCACGCGGTGGCTCAGCGTTGATTCACTGATCCCATACGCCGCGCCGATACTCTTCAGCCCTTTTAAGCCGTTGTATTCGTGTACCACTGACATTATTCCACCTCTTCTTTTTTCAACGTCCAGAACGCCGGGCGTTGAATGCGGTTGCCCCGATCCCAACAAACCCAGGCGTATTCGGAGTTATCACTGCCGCCATGAACGAACGATGGACGTGGCGTGAGAATGAGCAAATTGGTCCAGGGAAACTTGCGCCAGAAATCAGCGCGGGTCTTACTGCCAAGCATCGAGAGCCGCAGCAGAAAGCACATCGTGCCGTCATGCGCCAGATCACGGGTCATTGCCGTTGCGATAAACTCCAGCGCTAGGCTGAAGGGCGGATTGGTGATAATCACATCAGCACTCATGTCTTTGCCCGGGTTCAGGTAGTCGATGCCTTCCGCCAGCTCGGCGTATTTGATGACATGTCCTTCAGGCAACTCGTTTGTCACCCGGCCGTCACCGCGACAAGGCTCAGCAATCACATCCCCTTCGCGAAACTCAATGCAGTCCAGCAGCGCTTTTACACACCAGGAAGGCGTAGGATAAAAGTCCCGTTCAATCCGTTCCTTAGCCATACGTCCTCCCCTCATTGACCACCATGCACAAACCTTGCTGGTGGTTCTCTAATCGTGTACTTAGTGTTATTCTCTTCATCACTGCTTCTCCGAAGTGGTATGTGAAAATTCCTCGCAAGGTTTTTCACCCGGCTTTAGACCGTTGCCGCGGTTTAAAGCCAACTTATCCAATTTCTTCAGCTCGTTTTCACAGAGCGTTTTCAAATTCCGCACCTGGTCGTACTCAAAGCGATCGGTTTCCTGCCCCATGCTGGTGGCCACGCGACAAGAGTTTGAGGTCAACGCCCCCATTTGCTCGACGGTTATCCAAAAGGCTTGTGTTTTCATCTTGCCTCCGAATACAGCGCGTCCAACTTCAACATGAACGCTTCAAACGTGGCCTGATACTCTTGTTTAAGGCACGATATGACTCGCCTCTCTTGCTCATCAAACACACCATCGGCTTTCGCTTCTTCAATGGTTTTGTCCAACAGCCCTTTCACCGCATTGAGGTGAAGGTGACAATCAAACATATCCACGCTGTCGAGTTCCGCGAGGTTTGGCCGCCCGACTACCATGCTGTTCACACGGTGTGCAAAGTACTCAGCCACAAACGGCGTGTGTGTCAGGTCAGCCATTTCCACCAGCTCATCCACATTGAAGAAGCGAGATCCTTTCTTTTCGTATAAGTGGTTATTGAAGCTATCAACCGACATCCCCAGCACCGCCGCGACCGTTTCTTTGCCACCGGTGACGCCAGCGATCGTTTTGTTCACCATTTCTTTTTTGTTCACCATCTGCTCCTTGGTTTGGTGGTTAACGAACTAAATCTTTGGAGCTATTCTCTGACTGAGGTTCTGGAAACACGTCACCAAACGTACATTCAGCTCCTAATTGATTGAGCGCCTTGACTATCTTCCAACACATCTCGACGTTTATATTGCGAATGCCAGCTTCGTAATTGCCGATTGAGGACGGTGTTACTCCGACAGTTTTTGCCAGAAGTGCTTGGCTGACTTTCGCTTTGTTGCGGTACTCTGAAATTCTGTTCATGTAGTTTCCTCCAAGTGCAAAAGTACACGAAACGTGTTTTTATGTAAACACAAAAAGTGTGCATACAACCAACACGGAGCGTGTTAGTTTTATTCAATAGCGTGTTAATTTTTATGCCATGATGAAAAAAATCGAAGTAGGACTGAGACTTAAGCAACTCAGAGAAGCCAAAGGCTTTAGCCAGAGAGCCCTAGCCACTAAATGTGGATGGGGACCTTCGCGCATCAGTAACTACGAGTCAGGGATCAGAAGCATTAACTTGGATGATGCTGAAACGATCGCCAAGGCTTTGAGTATTCCTCCACAAACCTTATTGTTTGGCAGTGTGGAAAACTCAGACAAACCACCAGAGGGAAATGCCGAGATTCTTGGAAATATGCAAGTTTGGGATAGCAAGACTCCGATCGGTGAAGACGAGGTGGCTGTACCATTCTTATCAGATATCAAACTATCCGCAGGCAACGGGTTTGTGAATGATTTAGAAAGTGACTATGGATTTCGCCTACGTTTCGCTAAATCAACCTTACGTCGCCACAATGTTGCTCCTGAAAATGCTGTATGCGTGGCCGTACATGGTGACAGCATGGAGCCTGTTCTCCCAAGTGGTTCAACTGTCGGCATCGATTGTGGAAACAAATCACTAGTGGATGGAAAAATCTTTGCTGTGAACCATAATGGTGAGCTTTTTATCAAGAAGTTATACCGATTACCCGGCGGTGGCCTCAGAGTATATAGCTTCAACGAGTTAGAATATCCAGCTCGCGAATACACTGAAGAACAAGTGCTGGAACAAAAAATCACTATCGTCGGACGAGTGTTCTGGTACTCGGTAATGTTGTAATTAGATAGTATCCAGTATTCTTAAAAGAGGCTTTGCCCATAAATATTGCCGATTGTGCACTCTTATTGTATTGAAATTAAAAGCTATATTCAGGGAATGAAAAAACGATGAAAACAAAAGCAGTATCCTTAGCTCTTGCCGTGTTAGCTACTGGTTGTACGTCAGTCAAATACAATGGTTCGCCCGATGTTAATGTAAGAAGAGTAGATTACCCGCCGGTTGGCCAAGAGATTACAGCGTATATCGGTGACCATTTGGTAAGCAAAGGTACAATCGCTGAAATGAATGTACTGAAGGTTAATCAAATGATGGAAAGTTTGCTTTATGATATTCCACCAAAGACATATGTACAGATTGGTTACGATAAGACTCAGGCGTTCTATTCTCCATCCGGTGTAATAAAAGCAGCATTAGCCGATCCGTATAAAGCCTTATCTGTCGATAACGGAAACGATCAAGAAGTTTGTGTTATCAGTGTGTTTGGTAATAAATCGTGTATAGAAGGCTACGGAAAATTTTCAGTTACAAAAGAGGCATCTTCATTTCAAGACAGTTTTCAACAGACTTTAATATACAGCGGTAAGGTTGGTAACAAAGTTAACATTAGCTACCGTGAATTTAGTAATAATTCAGCCCGGCCAGCGTTTAACAACGAAGCAGAGTATGACTTGTCTGAATCAAATGTAATTGGATACAAAGGTGCACTACTAGAAGTCATCCAGGCAAATAACACCAGTATCACCTACAAGTTGATCAAGAACTTTCGCGATTAACCCAACGTCCCATTCCCAAATACCTTGTAAGCCGCCGTTTGGCGGTTTTTTTACATCTCGAGCAAATGAGTTCACATTTCGTGTTGACACCAAAAACACGTTTCGTGTACATTTTAAATACACGAAACGTGAACATTAAGTATTTGCTCTTTAACAAACTGAACCATGAACGACTACCCGGTAATCCGGTTAGGTCACTCCGAGTATTCCAGTGACGGAGGACAGAAATTCACTGACACAAATTCGGCTTTGGTAACAGAGCCAATTTGAAACGCCTTTGGTGGTCGGACAGTGGACTAAGGAATATGCCGACAAAGCCTAATGAAACTGCATCAGAGGCGTTTCAAATTTGATGGACGGTACTTTAGTGAGTGGCCGGATCGTTTCTTTTAACTCGGTGTGTTTCTAGATAGCCAGCCACTCAACTTAAGCATCTGCCTTGAGGCAAGCTCAACAAAGACGGTGTCGATGATATGAACGTAAGCCGCGCCTTTACCGGAAGATGAAGCCCGGGGGTTCTATCCCAACCCCGGGACGTAGACGGTCGTCAATATTCTATCGGAATGAGCCGGTTATCCAGTCCGGTGATCATTATGACCAGCGGAAAGACGCGAATCGTGCAAAGGCTGAAAAGTCCGAACACTTCAGGTGGCAGGTTTAACCTGTCATTTTGAGAGTGGCTTGTGCCGAGGTGACAGGCCATTCCCAAAATATGTTTACCACTGCAACACTTCGCCCAGTTCTCTGGGCTTCTTTTTGGAGATCTAAAATGCCAAATCTTGATCGTCAAGAACAGCAGAAATGGATTCACGCCAACGATGCCTGGGAGTCCAAACGCGCAAAAGAGGCCCGGCGGATGTGCGTGGTTTCAGTCATTACTTTTCTGTCTATCGCGCTTATCGCGTTCCATTAACCAGGGAGAACCCCATGTCAAAGCAAGAAGCAGGCAACCTCAGCCTAGAGGATCGCACCACCAACTTTCCCAAACTAATGCAAGAGCTGGACGGTGGGGTTATCTCCAACGTTGTTGGCCTTGCCATGTCCAACGTCGCCCGGGCGGTGTCTTACGCCGACAAACAAGGCAACGTAAAGATGGACCTGAAACTCAAGCCAATGGGTACTAATAACGAAATGGTCGAAATCACCGTCAATATGTCGGTGAAAGAGCCCAAAACCGGCTTTGGTACCAAGTCCGAAGACTTCCAGTACACCTCAATCGCCTACGTAGGCAAAGGCGGCAAGCTGACCTACGACCGACCTAAAGAAGACATTCACGGCCAGACCGCGATTGAAGATGGCATGCTGCGCGAAGTGCGCGGTTAACTCGCTCCCCTACTCATTTATTGCAAGAGAGAAAATACCAAATGGATAAATCAGCCATTCAACAAATCCAAGAATCCGCCAATGCTCCAGAGTTCCTGAAGCAGCTCGCTACTGCCGGATTTCCGGTCGCCGCATTGCCTGAATCGTTTTCACTGCATGACCTGGAAAAGTTCATGCCCAATCGCAACCAGTTCCGCGGAGTGATGCAGACAGCCAATATCGATGAGTTCGTGCGCTATCACGAAGAATACCAGCTTGAGGGCAACCAGTGCTTTATCGACGCTGAAAAAATGGCTGCGCTCACTATCTTTGACTTAGGTACCCAGTCACGCCCGGGGCACTGCAAACACCAGGCGAAACTGCTGCTTCGTAAAACATCAGCGTTCAATGCTCTGCTTAGCGTCAATGAGCAGCGCCAAGGCCAAAAGAAACTGGCTGAATGGGTGGAAGATTACGGTGATTTCATTCAAGTCTTTTCCACGACGGGTGAGCTCATTGAAAACTCGGTTGCATCCGCTGCGATTCGCAACATGAAGTTTGAAGCCAAAAGCGGCCGTGAATCGAATGTGGACGACTTTAGCCACCACCAGTCTGAATACGAGTCGATCGCGGTCCGGACGAAAGAAGAGTTTCCGATGCCGGCCGTATTCAAGTTCACGTGTGAACCTTACCTGGGCCTCGCTGCTCGCGTGTTCGAAATGCGCATGAGCACCATCGGGAATGAAACCCTGGTACTGCGTATCAAGAAACTGGAGCAGCATGAAGAAGAAATGGGCGAAGAGTTCCAGGCTAAGCTGCAGGAGACATTCAAAACCGAAGACATCGAAATTGAGCTCTTCATTGGCTCGTTCATTTACTAAGTGATCATCGCGCCCTCAACCGAGGGCGCATCTTGCGAGGAATTATCCATGGCGGCAACCATCGATACCCAATTCGGGAAAGTTACCACTTCGGCCCCCTACTTCAGCCACCAGCTCGCGTGTCAGGTACATAACCTGACTCTCGTTAAGCCGGAAAATGTAAACAACGGCTGGGGCATCAGCCGGGAATGTCCGGCGAATATCTCACTCACCCCTGAATTTCTCACCATGTTCGCCCGGGACGCGGCGGCGGTAATGTAAGGAAGCAGAGACATGAATCAGGACGATATAAAAACAGCGGTTGAAGGCGTTATGTCTTTACGCCCCAAAGGAAAGCCATCCAGAACACTCGATAACGCGAAACGAGCGGCAACTCTGCAGCGTATGAGTGAACTCGAGTTTCAGAAGGAACTGGAGATGATCATGAACGGAGAAATCCCGGACTACGGCGCCTACTTCTTCAAGAAGTTTGACCCAACCAAAGGCGGTTCAAAAAACGTCCGCTTCAACCCATACAGCGGCGACCGTAAACCTTCAGCCTGATACTAGGCTGGCTACATTACCCATTTCTACAAGGCGCAACCAGCGCCTTTTTTCTTGCGAGGAATTCACGTGCTTTTACCCAATGAGATTATCGTTGATAACTTTGCCGGCGGTGGCGGCGCTTCAACAGGCATGGAGCTAGGGCTTAACCGTCACGTCGATATTGCCATTAACCATGATCCTGATGCTATCGATATGCACAAGGTCAATCACCCCGAAACTGAACACTACTGCGAATCAGTTTGGGACGTAGACCCGGTTGAAGCATGCGCTGGGCGTCCTGTCGGCCTAGCCTGGTTTTCACCGGACTGTAAGCACTTTTCAAAAGCCAAAGGCAACCGACCAGTAGATAAAAATATCCGCGGTCTCGCATGGGTGGCCGTTCGTTGGGCATCAATGGTACCGCTTCGGGTTTTCATGCTTGAGAACGTCGAAGAGTTCATGACTTGGGGGCCACTGCTTGAAGTCGAGCCAGGTAAGTGGAAACCCGACCCAAAACGCACAGGGGAAACCTTCAATGCGTTTGTCTCCGCACTGACAACAGGCCTGAAAAAGGATCATCCTGCATGGGTTGAAATTAAAGCCGCACTTGGCGACCAGTTTCCCTACGAAAAGCTTGAACAGGGACTTGGATACAAAATAGAACACCGCGTTCTGAGTGCTTGTGATTTCGGGGTCCCTACTATCCGGAAACGTTTCTTTCTGATCGCACGAAAAGATAATGCTGCTATACGTTGGCCAAGCCCTACCCATGGTCCGATTGGTTCCGGGCGACAACCATATCGAACCGCTGCAGATATCATAGACTGGTCCATTCCGGTTAAGTCTATCTTTGGCCGTAAAAAACCACTGGCCGAAAAAACAATGCAGCGTATTGCAAAAGGGTTGGAGCGATTCGTACTAAATGCCAAAAGCCCGTTCATTGTCAGTGAAGAAAACCAGACACCCTTCATCACCGAATGTGCTAATGCTTCCAGCCAAAGAAACATGCCTGCAGATGAGCCACTGCGTACCATTTGTGCGCAGGTGAAAGGTGGTCATTTTGCTTTAGTGACCGCTTTCATGACTAAGTTTCGTTCAGGAAGCCTTGGGTACGGTATTGATAGCCCCGTCCACACTATTACATCAGGTGGAGAGCAAAAACGACCAGGAACTGCCAATACACAAGCACTTGTTACAGCTTTTATGGCTAAGCACTACAGCGGCGTAACAGGTTCAGATCTAAAAGATCCGTTACATACAGTAACAACGACCGATCATAACGCTTTGGTTACCAGTCATATGCTCAAAATGCGCGGTAGTAATATCGGCCATGGTACAGACGAACCGGTGCACACAATATCAGCCGGCGGGTTCCATATCGGTGAGGTTCGGGCGTTTCTGCTCAAGTACTACGGTACCAACTACGGGCATTCTCTCGATCAGCCAGTGCAAACCATTACGACAAAGCACCGTTTTGGCCTGGTTACCGTTCGGGGTGAGCAATACCAAGTGATCGATATAGGTATGCGGATGCTTGAACCCCACGAATTATTCGCGGCACACGACTTCCCTGAGCACTACCAAATTTCTCATACAAGCAACGGCCAAAAGCGTTCGAAAGCCAATCAGGTTGCGAGAGTGGGTAATTCTGTCCCACCAACCATGGCGCAGGTGCTTTGTGAAGCTAACTTCGGCAAGCAGCCAGCGGCTATGGTCGCTTAAACATACAACTGAAGGCACATTGATGAAAACAAGAAATGACCATTCTACCTCCACACCAGAACCTGCCGCTCAAGTGGTACCACTGGCGAACATGGAAGGATGTAAAACGTTGCACGCTTACGCCATCAAACTTGAACGTGAGCGCGATGAGTTGGCCAGCCAGCTAACCACCATTATCGACAGCAAAGAAGCCAACCAGGTAAAAGACTGGGCTATCTGTGGTATCTGCACCAATTCCCTAGAAGGGTCTGAAGGCCGCAGAACCAGAATGGCCGTATTCGAGACGCACTATTACCAACGCATCAACGGGGCGCGCAGTTACCTGGCATCAATACAGTTCGAAGCTCCATAAGCCTATCTCGTCAACCACCATTTTGCTTGCGATTTGGTGGTTAACCCATCCCTGACTACACGCTATATAGGTCGAAGAAATGAATAGATCTCAAATTGCTATTGTCACGCTCAAAAAGGCAGCTGAAGAAATTGGCCTGAGCACGAAGACATTGAGAGAAAAAGCTCTTGACGGTCAGTACCCATCCACCGTTATGAGAAAGGTTCACGGTACCTGGATGGTTGATATTGAGGAATGGAACAGATGGCATCGAACGCAGATGTGAAGCTACCGCCCGGCGTTGAAATCCACGGTAAATCACTACGAATCACATTTTCTCATGAAGGAAGGCGCAGGCGCGAATCACTCGGTCTGCCCCCGACGAAACAAAATATAAAATTCGCTCAGACAAAACGCGAAGCCATCAAATACGAAATGGCCTTAGGTACATTCTCTTACGCAAAACATTTCCCAGATTCACCTCATGCCACTGGTAAGCCAAATGCCCAAACAATGGCTGAGCTGTTAGACCGCTATCTGGCGACGAAAAAAACCGACCTAAGAACATCTACATACAAAAAGTATGTTTCGATGCTAAACATAATCGTTGATCTATACGGAAAAAACCGCAGTTGCAAAACATTGGCGCCACACAGTGTTTCAGAGCTCAGAAGCCTGATCATCCAAGGCCGAACATCTCAAACCGTGAACACTTACATCCGTTCAATGAACAGTTTTTTGAAATGGCTAAACGCAATGGACTATGTAGACCGTGACTTTTCAAAGTACATGCCATATATGAAGGTGCCCGAACGAGATATAAATCCATTCACTATGGAAGAGATCGCTTTGGCGCTTAAGCATTGCTTTCAGCCGCAGCACAAAAACATAATAACTCTGCTTGTTTACTCGGGCCTACGTAGTGGGGAACTGTGTGGCTTAGCATGGGAAGATATTGACTTTGAAAGCCGCACAATGCGAATACGCCGTTCGACCTATGAGGCACGAGGTCTCAAAACCACTAAGACAGACAAGGAACGGACGGTTGACCTTCTGCCACCAGCATATGAGGCATTGCAAGAGCAAAAGAAACTCACCTGGTTCAACAGCCCTAAAGAGTATCCTGTGGAGCTATCAGATAAATCCACTCGTTTAGATAGGATCCGATTTGTATTTAGCCCCCATGTAATTACAGGACTGAATTCGATACGACCCTACGATTACCTCGGTAAAACGAGTACTAATAAAATGTGGAAGAATATCTGTATTCGAGCCGGCATCCCCTATCGTAATGTCTATCAGCTACGACACACCTATGCTTCCTGGATGCTCTCACATGCAAACGTAAACATCGCATACCTTGCGGAACAAATGGGCCATGCTAATTTCACCATGATTGCAACTATCTACGGCAAATGGATGGATAACCCTAACAAACGTGAATCAGACAAGGCTTGGGAAGCAATGAGTAAAGTGGTGTCCGCTTTGTAACGTAATCTATGTGTACACTGTCCAAAGGTCAGTTCAAACATCTTTGGACAGATATTTGCTAGATCTGATGCTATACAGCGTTTATAACAGATCGTGTATAAATCAGTACATCTAATTACATAAGGCCCACTATGCTGGGATATTGAATGCTTCTAAGAAATGGACTATGCCAATACAGAATTGGAATATGACATTGTCTCAACTGGCGATTCATTTTGAAGGTCGCTTGGATGACGTCTTAGATATTTAGCCAAAATTAGCTGACACAGAATTCTGAACGCCCTCCAATAAAGTACCCCACGTAAAACCAGCAAAGCACGCCGAACTTCGTACCAAAAGCGCCAAGTGTTACGGGTTACCTCGATTACCTTGTTAGCACTATGAACGCTGAAGTAACTTTTCTACTTTATCAGCAATTTCCTCAATGTTATCTTCAAAATTCACAAATAACTTATCATTTAACAGTGGAATTTCTTTCAACAGTACCTCACCTTCTCCAACCATTAAAGGTAATAATTTTGTTTCTTTTGAGTTAATTTCTGCTGCAAGAACTGTATTCAGTTCTTTCATCGGCCATGATTTCTTAACAGACTCGTCCGATACGATAGCGATAACATACTTAGACTTTTTCAATGCTGTGTTGATTTTTGCAACTAAAGAGTCGCCCCAATCGATAGCAAAGCAATCAATAAATCCATTGATTCCTCTCTTGGCTAAGGCCTCGTACAGTGGTAAAGCCACCTCGGCTTTGTCCTCACTAGCATGACAAATAAATACATCATACATATCAAATACACCTTTTAGTTTTCTTATGAATTCTGGCGGCTTACTATCTAAATCAAGGACTTGCTCACATAATCTTAAATAAGGGGAGTGTTCTTCGCCTTTAACCATACGTATAAAACTTAAATGCCCATACACTGCTCTCTTGAAAATAGAACCATCGAGCCCATCAAGCTTTATTTTAGCATCTGACAAATGATAACGTTGCTTTATAAAACGAATCTCAGCTTGAACTAGTCCCTTTCTCCAATCATTTATCATTGCTCTAGTTTTTCGAATAAACTTCCTATTTACATTGACCCCTTCATTTACCACTAAACCTGTAACTTCTTGCCTTTGAGATTTATGTTGTAAACGAGTTTTGTTATGACTGATTTCGAAGCCACTATCTTTTATCGTTTGTTCAAGCAAACGACCAACTTTATGTATTTCTCTCGCGTTTTCATCAAGTTCCCGCTCAACCAAAACACTTGGAAAAGGCTTGTTGCTAGAAAACGTTAAATCATCGGCATAACGTGTATATGTTAAATGGAACTTTTTAGCTATTTGAACCAATTTTTTGTCTAATGAGGTTGCAGCTAGGTTAGACAAAACTGGAGAGGTGCTAGCTCCTTGGGGTAATCGACCATTATGAGTGCAAAGTTGGGCTAAAACTGTAGCAGCAGGGATGCCCATATTAAATGGGGTATTTCGAAAGATACCTTGTACTCGGCCAAAATTTACAGAGTGGAAAAAGTCTTGAAGATCGACATTAAGTACGTAATTTTTCTTTTTATGCTGGGCAGCATTAGTAATTATGCCTTTACCATCACCAACAAAACCATGAACAGGTTTCTTCACACGGTAGTGTGCTTCAATCAACGGCTTAACTTTATCCTGTAAAATTTTAATCGATGATTTGGGACTATCAATAAGACGAGGCTTCCCTGACTTTTTCTTTATCGTAAACGAGTTATAGTTTTGCTTTTGATAATACAGAATGTGTAATAGTTGACCAACAGGAACTTCCAATATATTAGCGACATCATTATCTGTTTGTAGACCAACAAAATGAGTTTTTACTACTTCTAAGTCTCTTGTAAGAGTTGGTGATAGTCTGGGGTTTTTCCAACTATGTGACTTTTTACTTGAAATTTTTTCAGGTTCGAAAGACTTTAGCTTAAAGAGTAAACTGCTTAATGGCTTAGGCTTGATCATTTTAACTCTCAAGTTTGAATTAATGGTTCCAACCCAATCACTTTGCGCCTGCTGACAAATCGAGCGAATCGATATCGTCAGATAAAGTAGAGTTCAGGGAGCATATGTCACCCTGAGTTCCAAGTCCGAAGCAGTAACAACTTCAGACATTTTGGGTTGAAACCTTCGATATACTACACGATGCACTTAAACTTTGGTAGTAAATTTGAGATAGTGCTAAAACTAATAACACTGACGCAGTTTACCGTGTCCATGTGCTTTTCTTGTAAAAACTCTCAGGATAAGGATGGGTTATGATCCCTCATTCTCATAGGACGACTCATATCATACTCACAATTTTCACGTGCATTGTGTGCACAATCTATCAGCAATCGAAGCCTTTCAGGATTCTCCACAACTGCACTCCAATTAGATACTGAGACTTTGCTATTAGCTTTTAACAAATTGTCTATAATTCGAGAAGGCAGATGAGGGTACCGCCTTTCGTACTCTTCCCTACTACTAATTGATGTCCAACTTGAGATATTTGGGTACATCGTTTCCTTGATTTCAGCAAATGGGGATGTAACGAAATTTGACTCGCATTCAGGAGCATGCAATACAACAACGCCAGATCGCCCAAAATTTTTACCGTTGTACATGCTTGAATATACTTCCCAGTCCACATGCTTTCGATACTTCGTCTCTCTACCCACCAGCAGCAAAACGACTGTTGAGCCGCTCAAGTAATTTCGTCTTATAGATTGACGTATAACTTGGGGATCCAAATTTTCATCAATGTCGCCGGTGTTGACTGAACAATCGATAAAAATATTGTTTTGCTCGTTAATACGTAGCAGCTCCTCCTTAAGATAACCTTCGTTTCTGTGGTGGTAGCTAATAAACACCCGTCGCATAATTTCCCCTGACAATCAATCTAAACCCGAAACCAACTGATACATTTTTTCCCGGTATCCAATTAGTCGCTTATTTACTTCAAGCATATCCTTACCAAGCTCATCTAAGTGCGGATAACTTTTCTGTATGTCTTGTGGAGAAAGGTCGCTGTTGTCAGTTTTCTCTAATTGCCTTTCGTACCATCTTCGATATCTAGCTTGCCACTTCGTAAGATGAGGACGCAGACCGATATTCAATACATCAATGGATATTCTAATTATCTTCTCCGTGTCCTTTCTTTGAAATTTTGAAACAGGTACATCTTTAATCAGATCTCTAGTCACTGAAAAGAAGCTGTACCATGAGTTGTATATTTCAAAAATCACGTCGTCTTCTAAATCTATTGGAATACCTATTTTTCGGGTGCTTAACTCAACCCAGATCTGATATGCAATTTGTTTATCAGTAAGGTTTGGCTTCAGTTTGATTTTTTGGTTGCCTATGCCAAATTCAGCTTCATCTATCTCGAATGAGCGAAAAAAACCAAATCGTGTTACTAATTTAGTAATAAGGAATGCCAGAATAAGGAAAACGAAAAAATAGGTCACGTAAGGTGCTATTTCAAACGTGATTCCTAGATCAGAATCCAAGACCAGCTTAACAAGATCTTTGCTTACATCGTTTTCCTGCATTGGTCAGTGATTCTCCTCACGTCAGTGTAAATTTCAACAGTGTCTTTTCATCAGACATTGTTTATAAAATATTTTCTTAAATACAGAAATTACAGAAGGAACATACTGCGCTAACAGTCTTTATAATCCCAGTATTCACAAATTGCAGAAGGCAGAACATAGCTGCCTAGTCGCAAATGCTCAACTAATCTCATAGTCCGCTATTACGGAAAGTTGGTCAAGAACAGCCTAGAGAAAAGTGGTCAAGGATCTCGGACTAAACGGTTTTGGAGCTAAAAATGAGTCACATTACTTCATAGGCAGAGGTGACGTTAGCCATTTCGTCAAGTTAACACTATTCGCCCCAATCTAGCCCCAAATATTCTACGTATAACACTAACCATCTGTTTATAGGGTGGAAATAGACTCAGATACATAACTTGCTGGAAATGATGTACCTGGACGAGGAAACTCAGAAGTGGGCAGAAATCGGCCTGGACGACGACGCTGAAAAACCGCGTGACGTGAACGGCGTTGAACTGAAAAAAGGTGACGACGTAACGGTAATCAAAGACCTGCCGGTGAAAGGCTCTTCTATGGTGATCAAACAAGGCACTGTTGTTCGTGGCATTAGCCTGAGCGACGATCCTAAGCACGTTTCAGGCAAGGTCAACGGCCAGTCAATGTTCATCATTGCCGAGTACTGCCGTAAGAAATAAGTCTGTAACGTCCGGTGTCCGAAAGCAAAAAGGAGCGCAATCGCACTCCTTTTTCTTATATCCCGGCCAACGGCAGTACGTAGACAAGTACGGACCACACGCCAACCCAGGCTGCCACGACCGCGGCATCAAACCAATCTTTACCCCACATCCTTTCCTCCGGTACGTTGTCGACCTGGAAACAGAGTCCTTATAAGCTGGAGCAAAGAGTGTGCCACATTAGCGGGAGCTGCTGGTCAACGCCGCCTGCGAATGGTGACTGAGTAGATCAGGGTAGTCAGTCAGGACTTCAATAAAGGCATCGGCCATCGACACATTGGTCACTATCCCTTCATCTTTCATGTTCAGCAAAGCGTCATAGCCCTCTTTGCCTTTCATGGTATAAGCGGACGACGTTCCACAATAATATTGATGAGCTTCAACAGTTTGCCATTCGCTGCCCAACAAAATTTTAAGCTGGCTGATGCGCTCGCCTTTCGGTTTTTCCGCATCGTAATCAAACTTGAGATGACAGGTATAAGGATAGCTGCCGGAGCCGGTTCCTTCGACGCCGTTGTTAATCGCATTGTTGATCGCCCCTTCCAGCGTATCGGCAATGGTTTGCCCGCTGACGTGATAGACCCCGATAGGAACGGCAAACGGCAACAGCTTCCCGGCAATATCTGCCACCGTGACCTTGCCGGGCAGAATTGAAGTACGTACACCTCCGGCATTATGGATAGCAAACTGAACCGGATGGCCACGGTTTTTCATCGCATGCACAAAGGATTGCGCCACCAGGGGTGCCAGCTGGCTGGGGCCCTCATCATCAGGAATGCGTACATGGCGGCGCGTGTGTGATGCTTGCGCTACCACCTGATTCTGCAACTCGCGTACGCGGGGAATGTATTTGTTGAGCAGAATGCCCTGCACCTCTGGATCTTTTTTACATACCACCACGTTGGGATGGTTGTTGACCCATTCGCAGGCTTCAAGGTGCGCTGAATCACTGCCAGCTTCATTCATACTCGCATCCAGGAACAGACGACGGCCCAACAACAGCTCATTACGCCCCTGAAAACTGACCACCTTACCCTGCTCATCAAAATCGATATGACAGTGACCAAGCGACAGCGCATGTAAACCAGCCTGAACCACGTAGGTCTCATTGATATGCTGACCATACGCCTCTTCACGAGATAATCCCAGCGCACTAAAGTCACCCTGTAACACATGACTGTGGCCACCTACAATCAGGCTGATGCCATCGACCTTTGCCGCCAGTTCTTTATCGGCCTGATAGCCCAGATGGCTGACCAGGATAATTTTATTGATGCCAGCACGGTGAATTTCATCAATGGTGTTACGCGCAGTCTCTAAGGCATCAACAAACGGAGTATCACTGTCCGGGTTGGCGATATCGGCCATTTTATCCAGCGACAATCCAAACAGTGCAACCTGGGAGTCTCCGGCAGGCTTAGTAATCCAGTTCGCGCAACGGCGTGCAGTATCGTACGCTTTTACTTTGCGGTTCTCAGACAGACGATGGGCCTTGTTGGCTCGCTCTGCCGATAAATCCCAGTTACCGGCCAGCAACGGAAAGTTGATTCGCTCGGCAAATTGCGCGACCGGTTCGTTGCCCATATCCAATTCATGATTGCCGAGGGTCATCGCGTCAATGTTCAGAGCATTGAGCATGTCGGCGTTGGCTTTGCCTTTGAATAGGGAAAAATAGAGCGTACCCTGAAAACAGTCGCCGGCATGGACAAACAAAAAGCTACGTTGCATGCGCTTAGCATCCTCCCGCAACTGATGAATTCGGGTCGCAATGCGGGCAAAACCGCCCGCACTGACGAAAGGCATCATTTTATTACCCTGGATATCCAGAGTCAGCTGCAGAGAGGTTGGTTCGAAGTAAGAATGGGTATCGTTGATGTGAGCCAGAGTGACGGACGTTATCTCTTTTGTTTTATTCATATCATTTTTATCTCTTTTTTCTCTCTTTCATCCTAGCCATGTGATCATGACAGAAACGTGACTTTTATGAAATGGCTTTGAAAAGAAACTTACCCACTTAGACGTACATCACATTTAACGCGTATAAAGTAATGTGAACAGGGAAGAAATCAGGCAGAGGACTACAACCATCGATAGGTTTTAGGCAACAAAAACAGAAAATTTTTATTCTGCTTCAAGCATTTATTTAACTATTGCAACGAGTTTGTGAAGTATCCATCGGCCGAAACACGCTTTTTCCTTTATTCTTTAACAAAAGAACTCAACACGAACATCTAGCAAGGAAGTTGAGCCTATGCATTTAGAGCGAATTGAAGTATCAGGTTTTCGTGGCATTCGTCGTTTATCGCTCACATTCGATGACCTTACCACTTTGATCGGTGAAAATACCTGGGGTAAATCGTCGCTGCTCGACGCACTTGCGGTGATGATGCCAGCCAATGGCGAACCATATAAGTTCGAATTGCAGGACTTTCACGTCGACTATTCTATCTCGCACCCGCAGACCCAGGACATCCAGATCATTCTCAGTTTTATCGCCTCGGACCGCAAGGAGCCTAAAGCAGGCCGTTACCGCAGTCTCAAACCGGTGTGGCGCGAAGATGAGGAGGGCCAGAGCCGGATTATCTATCGCATCAGCGGCTCACGGGTGCAATATAATATTACCACTGACTACGCATTCCTCGATTTGGATGGCAATCCTATCGCGATTCATCATCCGGAAAACCTCGCTAAAGAATTGATGACCTTACATCCTGTTATCCGCCTGCGCGATTCCCGTCAGTTTGAGCGTCCGTTTGATAACAAGCACGATGTAAACTCCCGGGTGGAAAAGCGTATCAATAATACTTGCCGGCGTTTGATGGCGATTCCCGGTCATGTCAATAAAGGCGAAATGCGCAGTAGCCTCAATGCGATGCACGCTCTGGTAGAGCACTATTTCTCCTTCAAAGATCAGGGGCGCAAAAATCCGCGCCGAGAGCGGGAAAGCCTGGTTTACGGCACACCAACCAATGAAAAAAATCTGACTCAAATTGTCGATGAAACCAAAAACCGCCAGACTCGTTTGCTGCTACTGGGTTTATTGAACGCCTATTTGCAGGCCAAGGGGCCGCATCAGCTGCGGCGTTTTGCGCGTCCGATTCTGATCATTGAAGATCCTGAGGGCCGTCTGCACCCGACACACCTCGCCCGCGCGTGGAGCTTACTGGCCCTGCTGCCAATGCAGAAGATCCTCACCACTAACAGTGGCGACCTGCTCGGCTCGGTACCGCTGCATTCGATTCGCCGCCTGGTAAGAAAGTCCGACCGCACCGTCGCCACCAGCATGCCGGTCAAAGGTTTAGGCCAGGATGAACTGCGCCGCATCGGCTTTCACATTCGTTTCCATCGCTCCGGCGCATTATTTGCCCGTTGCTGGCTGCTGGTCGAAGGTGAAACTGAAGTGTGGTTATTCAGCGAACTGGCGCGCCAATGCGGCTATAACCTGGCGGCAGAAGGTGTGCAGATTATTGAGTTTGCTCAGTCGGGGCTGAAATCTTTAATCAAGGTGGCCAAAGCCTTTGGTATCGAATGGCACGTCGTCACTGATGGCGATGCCGCCGGTAAAAAGTACGCGGCAACGGTTCAGGGGATGTTGGGCCATGACCAGGAACGTCATCGCCTCACCGAATTACCGGATCGGGATATTGAGCATTTTCTCTATGCTCACGGTTTCGAATTCTTTTTTAAAGACATGGTGAAAATCCCCCATGACCATCCGATTCCGGCCAAGAAAGTCGTTACCAGAGTACTGAAAAAACATGCCAAGCCTGATCTGGCGCTGGCTATTGTCTCCCACTGTGAGGAGAACGGCGTGGATTGTATTCCCGTGTTACTGCGCTGGACCTTAAAACGGGTTATTACCATGGCAAACGGGAATACATAACGTAAAGCAAAACAGCCTCAGGCTGACTGACGAGTCGAGTGCGCTGATGCGTATTGCGAGCGGCGGTGCAACCAGACACCGCTGCTTTTCATTAGATAGCCGAAGACGCCACCGAGCAGCAGTGAGGGAATCACAATTTTCCATTCACCATGAGCTGCAAATGTTGCTGCCGAACCGATAAATGTTCCGGGGATGTATGCCAGCCACTGCTTTTTGGCCTGAATACACATAAAGAATGCGATCAGCGCAGTGACAGCGTAACTCAAAACATCAAGGCTCAGAAAGTCTGACGCATAGATGATCACCATCGCCCAGAACACACCACTAAGATTAGTCACCAGGCTCTCAGCCAAACCACGTAAACCTTCCTTTGGGGAAGCAAAGTAACTGGTACAACCCAGAAAGCCTGCCCAGGACAGTAGTCCAAGTGATACGGCGAGCCAGCCCCAAATGCCCGATAAGATTCCTGTGGTCAGTGAAATGGTAAATAAAGTACTCATAGTATCCTCTGAGAAATCACATCACGCTGTGTGTGACATCGTTAATCAAGCCAGAATACTAAGAGCTAAACGCCTTGGACAAAAGAGACATTTGTCACACTTATAATGCAACAATAAATTATTTCATTATTTTTGTGTGACGCAATCGATATACCATCAGAAAAAGTTAACGTCCGGTGTCACTCTCGGCTCTCATCTCATCGGTTACATCACCAAAGGACGCCCTTTCATCATTCGCAACCCTTCTCGTCTGATGCAGTCAGCCAGAGGATTCTCCGCCCTATCCGCCCGCCATACAAAGGACAAGGTTCTCTCCATTTTCAGCTCAGGCACATTCAGTGCGACCAGGTGACCGCTTTCAATGTGTTTTTCAACATCCAGATACGGCAAACAACTGAGATACGAGCCCTGAGCCACCAGAGATCTCAGCACTGGTACATGTTCATACTCACGCCATACATTGAGCTCTGTCATCAGATTATGTACACAACTGTCAAACGTTCGCCGGGTGCCGGAACCGGGTTCCCTTAACACCCACTTGGCCTGCTCAAGCTGCGCCAGACTCACTTCAGAGTGTTTGGCATAAGGATGATGCGCAGCCGCAACAACGATCAGATGGTCCCGGCACCACACTTCCTGTTGGATACGGTTGTCATCACAACGTCCCTCGATGATGCCCAGATCGTACTGATAATCAAGAACACCACTGATCACTGCCTGGGTTCTTCGTACCCCGAGTTCGATCCGAATCTCAGGAAAATCACTATCAATAATACTGATGAGATCGGGGACTAAATGTTCAGCCGGAGTCTGACTGGCCCCGAGGCGAATCACGCCACTCAACAAATGCTGATCATAAAACCCCATTTCAATCCGCTGTGCGTCTTGCAGCAGCGTCTTGGCTTTAGGTCTGAGCCACATTCCCCAGTGGGTCAGCGCCATCTGTTTCCCTTGACGTTCAAAGAGCGGACGCCCGAGCATTTTTTCAAGCTGAGCCAACGACATACTGGTTGCAGATTGCGTCAGCGCAAGCTTATCGGCCGCCATACTGACACTGCCGAAGTCGGCCACCGCATCAAATACTGCTAATTGTTTTAATGAGTACCGCATTGATATTCCTATCTCTCTAAATGGCTTTCCAGTCATGAGCAAACAGTTTCATTTCACTGATGCGATCACTATATCAGCGCAATTTATAAGGGCATTGAGAATTATCAATTTTACCTAATCTAGCCTGAGCCTTACTCTCCCCACTATTGCACACTCCGTGTGTGGTTTATTGGCACGGTAACTTAGGTTGCCGCTAAATATTGATTGTATTAGGGAGCTAAGATGTCGACTGCATATTCCGATAACCAAAACTATTTTTCGCCATACGAAATGATGGCTGAGGCAGAAAAATTCGCACTAAGTAAAGCCAAAAAGACCAGTGGTATGACGCTGAGCCTGGCGATGATGGCCGGCGCGTTCATCGGCCTGGCCTTTCTGTTTTACATTACCGTCACCACCGGCAGTGAGGGTGCAGGTTGGGGACTGAGCCGGCTGGCCGGCGGAGTCGCCTTCAGTATGGGCCTGATTCTTATTGTGATTTGCGGTGGTGAATTATTTACCAGCTCAGTGTTGTCGAGTATCTCCTGGGCCAACAAGCAAATAAGTTTCGGAAAAATGCTTTCTATCTGGGGCAAGGTTTATATCGGTAACTTTATCGGTGCTTCTTTCCTGCTACTGCTGGTCAGCGCTGCCGGACTTTATCAAATGGACCATGGTCAATGGGGGCTGAATGCGCTCAATATCGCTCAGCACAAATTGCACCATACCCTATTGGAAGCCTTTGCTCTTGGTGTGCTTTGTAACTTATTAGTGTGTCTCGCTATCTGGCTGACATTCAGCTCCGCGAATGCGATGACCAAAGCCGTGATGACAATCATGCCGGTTGCCATGTTTGTCTCCAGTGGCTTTGAACACTGTGTCGCTAACATGTTTATGATTCCACTTGGCATCACCATCCATGCTTTTGCACCAGACAGTTTCTGGCAGCATCTGGGCGTCGACTCAGCGCAATATGCGGATCTGAATATTAGCAACTTCATCAGCGCTAACCTGATCCCGGTGACTCTGGGCAATATTGTCGGCGGTGCAGTGTTAGTCGGCTTGTCTAACTGGTTTATCTATCGCCGCCCTCATTCTGCTCCCACTCCTATCGCTACTATCACGAACACCACCATACTCGCGTCAGCTAAGGCCATTACTATGAAACATAAAACTACCATTAAAGAGATGATGAACGTCAAACCAGTCACACTGACAACTGACGTTACAACACCTGCTGCTATTGAAACGTTAGTCAGACACAATTTGAACAGCGCGCCGGTGCTGGATCAACATGGCCGCTTGGTTGGCGTGATTTCAGCCCATGACATCATGGTCGACCTTTGGTGTCAGGATTATCTACCAAGCGCAGAGCAGACCGTGGTGGATTTGATGACTCGCGATGTGATTGCTATTGATGTTCACGACAAACTGGTTGATGTGGTTGAGTTCTTCTGTATCGATAAACAGCAGCTCTTCCCGACAACCAATATGGGCATTGCAACCCAGTTTAATTCACTGTCGGTCGAAGAACGCGCCAAAAGCATGAAAGTCAGTAAACCCCATATGTTGCCAGTACTGGAAAACGGTCAGTTTGTCGGTATTCTGGAGCGCAACGATGTGCTCGCAGCGCTGCGTCCGGTCTACAGTGAAACATTCGCACTTGAAGATAAACATAATCACCCCCGCAAAGATGACCTTAACGAACAGCAAACGTTAGCACGCGCCTAATAGACTGCGCATCGTTACTAAACTAATAGCTGATAGCCAGCTTAAGTTTTTTTGATGAGTGTGAAATTACACAAAAAAGCCCCGTCAGGGGCTTTATCTTACATTTGCGTTAGTCTTTATTTCACGTCAGTCGCCTTTACTTCACGTCACTCGCTTTGAAATACGCGTAAATCACCTTAATGGCAACTCTGAGTGAGCAGACGATTACTGCTTCACACCTTCGATGTAAAGTTGCATGTCCGCGTATGTGGTTGGTCCCATCTCGGCGATGTTGAAGTCTTTCAACTCAAGACGAGTCGTACCGGCAAAACCAGCACGCTCACCACCCCAAGGGTCTTGACCCGCACCGATGAATTCAGCATCGATAGTGATTGGTTTGGTTTGACCATGCAGAGTCAGGTCACCGGTTACAGCCAGTTTGCCGTCACCTTTATCAACCACTTTGGTACTGGTGAATGTCGCTGTTGAGTATTTTGATGCATCAATGAAATCTGCGCTGCGAATGTGCTTGTCACGCTCTGCGTGGTTAGAATCCAAGCTGGTCGTATCGACTGTTACCGACACTTTTGATGCTTCAACGTTGGCGGGATCGTAAGAGAATTCGCCACTGAATGTGTTGAAACGCCCCATAGTAAAGCTGTAACCCAGGTGGCTGACTTTGAAGTTGATTGACGCGTGAGCGCCTTTCGTGTCAATCACGTAGTCCGCTGCGCTTGCACCGAATGGTAGTGCCATAGCCAGTGCCAGGCCAGATGCCAATAACGTCTTTTTCATTTTGATGCTCCTATCATTTTGCGTAGCGTATTATCTTTATTGATAAAATGGTGCTTCAATGCTGCCAGTGCGTGTAGTACCGCTACCCCGATCAGCGTCCAAGCTGCATAAACATGGATTAACCCGGCCAAATCTGACTGCCCGTCGAACAGGGCGCCAGCACCAGGAACCGAGAACCAGTTGAATACGTCAATACCGCGTCCGTCTTCAGTCGAAATAAGGTACCCGGAGACAAAGAGAACGATTAAGTCCAGATAAATAAAGCCATGCGCCAATTTTGCTGACACTTTTTCCCAGGCTGCACCGTCTATTTTTGGTGACAGCGTCACTGCTTTCCAGACAATACGGAACATAGTCAGGGCCGCCAGTAAGATACCTACCGATTTGTGCAGATGTGGGGCTTCCTGATACCACGTACTGTAGTAAGACAGGTCCACCATCCAGATCCCCACCGCAAACATCCCTATCACGACGATAGCAGACAGCCAGTGAATTATCTGTAAGGTTCGGTTGTAATGGGTTACTTCAGTACTCATTTCGTCTCTCTTTACTGGTAATCAGAATAAAATAGCCCAATCAGTGAACTACAACATATTCGCAACAGAGTATTTCTGAATATTAGGCTCACGAATAGACAGGTACTTTGATGTAGTCGTTCAATTTATTTGAAGTAAAAGGGCCATCGCACCACACCATGAAATCACTTTTTATTTCAAAATGATAGACTTAATTCATTGCCGCTGATTTTTTCATCGCCTCGCCATCATTCGTATCATGTGTCTTTACTTTGATGAAACCAGGTTGGTTATTTGTAACAAACTCTGACAAACAATGATAATGTGAAACTCTGTGTGCACATTTTTCGTTATGACGTGAGCGTCTTTATCAGGCGTCAGTATGATTTAAGGGAGCTGACCTTACGACACCAGAGTTGGCTTTTGGATGGCTCACTCATGGCACATAGCCCATCTGGAATAACAACGAGTCGGTCAATTATCAATCAAACGCTTTACAGCACAATGGATAAAGCGGCAAAAGATCAAGAAGTGATGGATTGTCACTATTGACTATACGGAACTGTGGTAGTCTAGCTGTGCTTTCGTAAAGGAGAACAACTACTTGTTACTGGACATTCTTACCCAAAGTGTCAATGAGTTCCAGACAGACTGTTTAAAGCTGTGTGAAAAGCACTACCCGACGATTCACAATCAGGGAATGAGTGAGCATCATCTGGGACTGGCCTTCGCGCGAAGGCTGGCACGCACCCTGACCGAATTCGGTCACCAGTGTGATTATGCGCCGATTGAGTCTGTACTCCAGACCGACCAGCCACATCACTACCGCATCAGCAGCGACGCAGGCACGGTCTGGGTTCTGACTCATCACATGGTCAGCGCAGGAAAAACCTGTCGTGACAAACTCATGCACGACATCATTCAGTGGAAACAGGAGTATGCTTTCGCCATTCAGCCAAATGATCTGCTGTTGCTGTTGACCGACCATTGGATAAGCCGCAGCCATCGCAGCCGGGAACTGCTGCACTGGTGGACGGGTCAACTGCCCGATGAAATAGACGAGTACAGCGCGCAGGGCATTACTTTATATGAGAGCGAATCACAACTGACCCAGGCTTTAGATCACCATTTCAATATCAGCCCCTGTTACGTAAAGTTTGGTCATCCTCTCAAGCGCTCAAATAACCAGCAACTGGTGAGAAAATATATCCAGCTATATGCAGTGCTCCAATGGGCGTAACCGTGCGTTACGTCCTCAGGTGCCACGATTAGTATCCGTGTTTCTGTTAGCATTCTGTTTACTGTGAAGTCAGGTTTGCCCGTGAGACCGCCGCCCCGGAGGTGGCATCTTTCACACAAGTTTCACACTTGTCACGCATAGTGAGTCGAACTGTCATTATCGCCGAAGCAAAGTGAAAAGCCTCAAGCGCTATCAATATGAACGCTACGCCGTTCTGTGTAACCTTGCCTATCCACGGGTGTTCAAACAGACCAATTATGGGTTTGATCCGAACGGACAACGGATCATTTACAACCGGCACGGTAAAATCATGATGCGAGTGCTGTGGAGTAAGCGGGATGAAGAAGCGATTGTCGTCATCAAAGGTTCTCACTCTGTCGCAGACTGGTTACTTAACCTGGCCATGTGGAAAAAACACACCCGCCATTTAGGGCTCAACTATCCGATCCATGCCGGTTTTCATTATTTGATGTGTCAGGAAAGCCAGCCTGGCTATAACAAGGATAAACTCGGTCTGTCGGTATTTGAGCGTCTGCTCAGCTATGTGGTCCCGCTGATAGAGCAAGGCAAACGGATAACCATAACCGGCCACTCTTCCGGTGGCGCCATCGGATGCGTTCTGGCGGATATGCTGGAAACCCGCTATCCGCTCTCGATCAAACGCATCGTCACCTTTGGTCAGCCCGCTATCGGCGGCTACCGTTTCTATCAACGCTATCAATTGGCCAATCGTACCTACCGGGTTTGCTGCGACCTCGATATTGTCACTTTTTTACCGCCGATTCCTTTGTACTACTGGCACGTCGGCAAGATGTTGTGGCTGCATAACGGCAAAATTTACGAAAACACCCCGACCTTTATCCGCCTCGGCCGTTCGCTGGTGTCGTGGTTAATCCGCCCGTTCTCATACCATTTAATGAGCCGTTATATCCGCAATAAAGATTTCTTCGACGAGCGGTAATTTCTTCGACAAACAGTGATTTCTTTGACAAGCAGTAATTTCTTTGACAAACAGTAGCTATCTTGCGCTCCTGTCGTTTCATCAATTTATGTGTCATTTTCATAAAAATGCAACTAAGCAACTGTTTAATGATGAGTTATTAAACATTAACTGTTCAAAAGCAGTGAACGACACTCACAAACTAAACAACCGCCTGAGCCCTCCCTATGCTAGGCAAAACGAAGCGTGCGTGAGTAAGTAAGGATTCAAAAACAGCAGTATGATTAGCCCTAGCGATGCGCCACTTAAACAATACCTGTCCTACTGCGAAGACGGCCACTACATTGCGCATTATCGTCACATCACTTTACAAAGCGTCTTTCAGCCGATTGTGACCCGTCATAATCTGGTTATCGGGGTCGAAGCTCTGCTACGAATCTACCTGCCCGATGGCTCTGCTCTCAGACCGGATCTGTTTTTCCACTCTGAACGCGTTTCACTGGCTGATAAATTGAACATCGAATATCTGAGCCGCATGTTGCACCTCCACAACTTCGCTATATCGTCACACCGATCGGGCAAATTATTTTTGAATACCTTACCACTCAGCGGCTCATCCATTCAGCAACAGCAGCATCACAAAGATCTGACGCACAAGGTAAAGGGATTAGGACTGAGCCCCTCGCAGATAGTGATGGAATTCATTGAAGTCGATTCGGACAACGAGCAGCGTTTACAAACTACCGCTCAATGGCTGTCGAATCTCGGATATCAGATAGCGATCGATGACTTTGGTTGTAATGCATCAACAGCCGAACGCGTGGAGCTGCTCAACCCGGACATTATCAAACTGGATAGGCAGTTACTGGTCGATTATATGGCGGGCATACAGTCGCCACTGCTGAGTGCCGTGCAAACCGCCCGGAACCATCATGCCATCGTCATAGCGGAAGGCATTGAAACAGAGCAACAATTTCAGGCAATGACTGCACTTGCTCTCTGTGGCTATCAGGGGTATTACCTTGGCCTGCCGGAAGCAATCAATCAGCGTATTGCACTTGCTGTTGGCCAGTAGGCTCCGTAATACCTTGACACACGACCGTCACTAAGTAAGTGAACAAAGCCAGCTGAAACACAAAAAATGCCTGAGCAGAAATCAGGCGTTTTGCTCAGGTAAAACCATTCCCTCGCCATCGTTATCGTTATCGCTAATTAGCTGAATATCATTTTTGCTGCGATGCTTAACCTGATACATCGCCATATCGGCATTTCGCAGAGCAGACGAAAACTGATGATTAGCGATTTGACAGTAATAAATACCAATACTGGCTTTAACCTGGACTTCCACATCAGGCGCCACAAAAACCGGCCGGGCCATCGATTCCAGGAGCTGCCGACCTTTAACCTGCAGTGCGGCAAGTGATTCAATCTCGTCTCCGTCAATCATAACCACAAACTCATCGCCGCCAAGACGCCCCAGACACGCCGTGGTCCCGAGCAGGCTTTGCATCCGCTGCGCTATTTCGCGCAGCAGTATATCGCCAGCCTGGTGCCCGAACTGGTCATTGACCGGCTTGAATTCATCCAAATCAATCAGCATAACGGCAATGGTATGGCCGGGGCGGTTAAAGCGCAGTTTCATCTGGTCAAAACAGCGATCCAGGCCCCGTCGGTTGAGTACACCGGTCAGGCTGTCTCGGGTCACAAACACTTCCAGTTGCCGTTTCGCCTGCTCCAGTTCTGTAGTGCGTTCCACGACCCGGGTCTCCAGCACTTTTTCTTGCTCAGTAAGGGTTTTCAGTAGTTCAGCTTGCGCGCGCTCTTTTTGTCGTTTCATATCGTTAAATTTTGCGGCCAAGGCAAAAGAGAGCAACAGCATCTCAACCACAGAGCCAATCTGCATACTAAACACAGTGAAAAAGTTAGATGGGATCAAACCGGTATTGCGAATAGAAAGTAAGGACGTTCCCACCAGCAGCAGACTCCAGGCCAGCACAAATAACCGGGCCGCCGGAACATGCAAACGCACCGCAGCAACACCGGCAGACAATAGCGTGATGGTCGTTAGTACCGCCTGTACAGACATGATTTCAATCGCAGTCTGGCTGTTAACCAGCATGGTGGCACACACACATCCCCCCCACAACACTGTCACCGCTTGCAACAGCTTATCCCAACGTGGAGCATAGCTGTCCAGACTGAGAAAGCGACGTGCAAACATGACAGCCAGGGTCGCGGAAATACTGAAACCGGTTGGCAGCACTTTATCTGCTGCTTCCGCGGCTTGCGGCCACAGCAACAAATTGGCAATGCCATTCATGCTCGCAGCAGCTAGTGCAAAGGTCAGGACAAAACTGGCGTAAAGCAGAAAGATACGCTGTCGCATTCCGAAAAATAACAGCAGGTTGTAACAGCCAAGCGCAACCAAGGCTCCATAGTAGAGCGACAACAATATCAGATTGAGATTACTGGATCTGGCGTAAGCCTGCTGATCAACCAGTTCGACGCCCATTGCCAACGCTGCGTTGCCTTTACCGCGCATATAGATAGTGACGTTTTGTTGCGGAGTAAAGATAATCGGAAAAGCCGGTTTGCGATCCGCCAAAGGCCATTGGTCAATAGGCACATAACGTCCGGCATGGAAAGACTGCACTTTGCCGTTCGTCACGTAATAAGCATCGACATTGTTTAAATAGGCATGCTGAAACTCAAACACCCAGTTTTCTTGTCGGCTTAACTCCGATTGAACCTCTAGTTTGATCCATACTGCTCCGGTGAGATAACCAAAATTCATTTCCTGAGTATCCCTGGTATCGATAAACTGTTGCGGTATCTGGCGAATCTGATCAATTGAAAGCAGCCCTGAGGCATCGTAAAAATATTGCGCTTTACCACTCAGGTTTATCGATCTGGCACTGCTGTCCTGTAACACTAAATGAGAGTGAGCAAACAGAGGTGTGCAGACGAGCAACAGCAGGCAGGTCATTAATCTGACCAGTAACTTGCCAGGCTGCGAACACGCGTTAATGCCCTGTTGGTGGTGGACAGAGTCCGGGTACCAAAGGGTTGATAATGCTGTGTAAAAAGTTTGATGCGGTAATAAAGCGATCACGGCTTATGGTCCAGATCTAACGAGTTATATGAGTTATGAGGCATCATTATATCGGCTCATACGATAAAACCGATATGATTTTATTGGCTACCTTCGCTATTTCGCATCTTTTAAGCACACTTTCACCGCCAATTAGTGAATTTTAGTCGCATAACATACTATAAACAGATTCCCTCGGCATTCCAGCCCCAACGGTTACTCTGGCATGAAAATCATAGTACGCATTGCGTGACAATGTCACTTAATCCGTATCACGCTCTACCAAACCGGTAAAGATTCACGACTCGACGGCCAGATAAAATACCGCCAGCCATACAGTGATTTCATCGGGGTCAGTATAAGCGACCCGATGACGAACATGAGCAGGAATATTGATGTAATCACCGGCACTTAACTCCTGCATACCACCATTTTCAAATTCGAGCCTGGCATGTCCGGACAGGACGATCACCCATTCATCTGCATCCTGATCGTACCAGCCTTGCGTGGGTGAAGTGTGGCCGTGAGAAACAATACGCTCAATACGCATATTTTGCCCGCGGCATAAGTTGGTAAATTGCTCTTCAGGTAGTTGGTCGGGAATATCTGCAAAAATGTTCATCAAGATCTCCAGATGCGGACTTCGAGTAGAAACCTTACTGAAAAGGCTGGCATTTACTCAGCATATACCCAAACTACCTGGAGTTACAGGTGGCGGTAAATGAGTGAATCCTCATGAGCATGATAGACGATGTGAATGCGGTGATTGGGGTGAACGAATGGAGCCAACACCGCTGCAGCTTCCAGTAGGAAGGGGGTCGCAGGAAAAAATAAAACCCACGGTGAAGTGGGTTTTATCATCTGACGATTTACTGTGCGGTGGCCAGTAACGGCGCGACTTTGGTTGGTGTTATCAGCACTGCGATTGATTTTGAGGTCGGGGTATCACTGAAATCCCCCTTACTGTCGAGCGGAATCAACGCATTCGCTTCAGGGAAATAAGCCGCGACGTTACCTTGCGGAATGTTGTAAGCAACAATCTTGAAGCCAAAAATTTCCCGTTTGGTGTTGTCAGTCCACAAGGTTTGAACATCAACCAAGTCACCGGCTTTAAAGCCCTGTTGTTCAATGTCTTTCTCATTCATAAAGATAATATTACGTTCACCATATACGCCACGGTAACGGTCATTCATACCATACACTGTCGTGTTGTACTGATCGTGTGAACGCATGGTCTGCAACACGAATACCGGCTTCTTAGTCATTGCCGCCGTGTTTAACGGAACAATCGACTGCGGCAACGCATTGGTGCTGATTTGAGCTTTGCCACTCGGCGTTTTCCAGTTATGGTCACGAGCCGAGTTACCGAGATAGAACCCTCCCGGGCCTTCAATGCGCTGGTTGAAGTCTTGGAAGCCGGGAATAACACGCTCAATCAGATCACGGATATTGTCGTAATTGTCCGCCATCGACTGCCAGTTTACCGGATTATTTTCACCCAGCGTAGCCTTAGCGATACCGGCGATGATCGCAGGCTCAGATCGCATCTGTTCGCCGGCCATATCCACACGACCTGATGATGCATGCACCATAGAGAACGAGTCCTCAACGGTCACTTTCTGCGGGCCAGCGGCTTGCATGTCGATATCCGTGCGGCCAAGACAAGGCAGAATCAGAGAGTCTTTACCCGGATTAACGTGGCTGCGGTTAAGCTTGGTGGCAATATTTACCGTCAAATTGCTGTTACGCATCGCTTCGGCCACTCGGTCGGTGTCAGGAGCGGCAGCAACCAGGTTACCTCCCAGCCCAATAAAGACCTTGCTGTCACCACGATGTAATGCCTGCAAAGCATTAACAACATTGTGACCATGCTCTTTCGGTGGTACAAAGCCGAACACTTTTTCGATATTCTCCAGCAGCAACGCAGGTGGTTTCTCGTTAATCCCCACAGTGCGGTCACCCTGAACATTCGAGTGGCCGCGCACCGGACACAAACCTGCCCCGTTCTCGCCTAAATGACCAAACAGCAGTTGCAGATTCACCAACTCCTGAATGGTCGCAACCGAATGCTTATGCTGGGTAACCCCCATGGCCCAGGTCACGATAACGCGCTTGGCTCCCTGATAAATATCAGCCGCCGCTTCGAGATCGTTCTGGGTCAGACCGGATTGCTCCAGGATCGTCTCCCATGGAGTCGCTTTTACCATTTCAAGATAAGCATCCATCCCTTCGGTATGCTGAGCGATGAAATCGAGATCAAACAAGGACTCGCCGCGGGTCTGGGCCTGTTCATGACGGGCCAGCAGGATCTTGACCAAACCGCGAACCACGGCCATATCACCGCCCAATTTAGGCATAAAATAGTGGCTGGTGGTCGGCGTTGAACCGTTACTCAGCATTTCAAACGGACTTTGCGGATTGGTAAAACGCTCCAGGCCACGCTCTTTGAGATTATTGAATGCCACCACGCGAGCGCCACGCTTATACGCAGCGGCCAGGGTTTCCAGCATACGCGGGTGGTTCGTTCCCGGATTTTGACCAAACAGGAAGATCGCATCGGCTTTTTCAAAGTCATCAATGGTTACGGTCCCTTTACCGATACCTATGGTGCGTGACAAAGCAACACCGGTCGCTTCAT
Organism: Vibrio sp. ABG19; assembly: GCF_029962385.1. NCBI lineage: Bacteria > Pseudomonadati > Pseudomonadota > Gammaproteobacteria > Vibrionales > Vibrionaceae > Vibrio > Vibrio sp. ABG19. The sequence goes on from NZ_CP071707.1 coordinate 1,128,291, forward strand.
GACACATGTTGGAACAGTCCGGGAAATTATTGGTACCGAAACGTCGGGCAAATAACTGGTATAAGAAGGCGGCTTCGTTACTGGCACGACCTGAAGTGTAGAACTCAGCCTGGTTTGGGTCATCCAGGCTGTTGAGATGGCGGGCAATTAACTCAAACGCTTCATCCCAACTGACAGGTTCATAGTGATCGGTCTGCGCATTGTAGCGCATCGGCTCTGCCAGACGCCCCTGATATTCGAGGAAATAATCGCTCTGTTTATTGAGCCAGCTCACTGAATATTGCTGGAAGAAATCAGCGCCGACACGGCGAGAAGTCGCTTCCCAGTTGACCGCCTTAGCTCCGTTTTCACAGAAACGAAAGCGGCCCGGTTCATGTTTTTCTCCCCAGGCACATCCGGGACAGTCGAATCCGTGATCCTGGTTAGTCTTGAGCAAGTTAGAGATGTTTTTTGCGACGTTATTACTTTTAAACAGATGTTGCGCAGTACTTTTCAAAGCGCCCCATCCGCCGGCTGATCCTGTGTATTGTTTAATGCTCATAGTATTCTTCTCACTATTTCACTGACCGCAACCGGGTATGCCCGTGGTAAATATTGAACCGGTGGCGTTTGGTAAAGCCGATAAGTGTCATATCAAATTGGCGCGCCATATCAACCGCTAAACGTGACGGTGCGCCCACTGCCACTACCACAGCGATGCCCGCTATGGCAGCCTTTTGCATGAGTTCAAAGCTGACCCGACCACTCAAAACCAGAATCCCCTGCGGCTGCAACAGCTGTTGATGCATCAGTCTGCCGATCAGTTTATCCACCGCATTATGTCTGCCGACATCTTCAGCGACAGCAATCAGCTTACCGTCAGCGAAGTAACCGGCACCATGCACCGCGCCTGTTGCCGCAAATAAAGGCTGCTGAGCAGACAGTAGTTCCGGCATGGCGCTAACCGTGGCAACATCAAGCCATTCAACGCTGTTGTCTACGCTGATTTCTCTTTGCAGACTGAGCGCCCGCATTGAAGTTACCCCGCAAACACCACAACTCGACTGGCTGATATAACGCCGGGTCTGATTATCCATCGCGTGAGCCTGAGCATGATCCAGCGTCACTAACCAGTGATTTTCAGCATTACACGCCTCATCATCGGCCAGCTCGATCGCCAGAATCTGATCAAAATGCATAATCACCTGCTGTGAGTACAGCAAACCACGGATTAAATGAGCGTCGTCACCCGGCGTGCGCATAGTGACACTCCACTCTTCACTATGCCGTTTTTTCGAGTCAGGATCCTGCCACTGCAAACTGATCTGCAATGGTTCTTCGATAGCAAGAGGATCGTGTTCGATGTGCAGTCCGGTTTCATGATCGAAACGCTGGCGATAAACACGACTTATTCCATCCGACGATGTGCGACGAGATGAATTGGCAGTTTTTTCCGGCATGATTCTAATTACTGGTCAACGTCCTTTAACCATAGTCCGTACGTAACCATAGTCCGTAGGTAACCATAGTCCTCAGGTAACTATAGTCCGCAGGTTGCTGTCGATAAACTCTAAACACGAATCCCCGGACAAAACAATCAGGTATTCATACCCGTGGACTAATGGTTAATGGACTAATGGTTAAGAGCGAGAACTGTATATGACACAGATAGCGGAAATTACTCTTCACCCTAAATCGGGTCAAGTCACCCATATTCTGCGATCATGTTGTTTTATATTAATATTTCACGTTATTTTAGCTATATCGGTGCAGATTGCGTCACATTAGCACTAAGTATGCAATAAAAGTCATAATTATAAATTAACATTTCATTATTGAAACACCCAGCTACATTGCTGCAACCGGGTGTTTATCATGACTCAGTGTCTATGACTTTGCTTAGTATTCAACAACAACGTTGTCGTTTGGAATACTACAGCAAGACAAGATGTATCCGTCTTCGACATCCTCATCGGTGATACCACCGTTGTGAGCCATTTCGACGCTACCGCTGACCTTTTTAACTTTACAGGTACCACAGATACCCATACCACACGCTTTCGGGATAGTAAGACCCGCTTTAGCGGCAGCTGCATGAACCGTTTCACCCGGGGCGATTTGTACACATTTGTCGCTATTAGTAAACACGACTTCAATCATGTCACTTGGCAGAATAGCATCCGCCTCTTCAGCCGCCATTTCTGCATCGTGAACAACCTGCTCTTCGACTGCCTCAGGAGTTGGACCGAACGCTTCTTCATGGTAGCGATCCATGTCAAAACCCAGGTTTTCCAGCATGCTCTTGACCGCTCTCATGTACGGTGTCGGACCACAACAGAACACTTCGCGCTCCATAAAATCCGGAGCCATCATCTTCAGTTTTGCTTCATCAAGATAACCGCGGTAACCCGACCAGTTTTGGCCAGATTCCAGACGCTCACAAATCAAATGCAAATGGAAGTTAGAGATACGAGATGACATGAACTCCAGTTCACGATGGAAGATCAGGTCACGTGGAGTACGTGCACTGTGTACGAAAGCAACATCAACATCGGTATTGGTGTCGTAAGCCCAGCGAGCCATCGACATCAAAGGGGTAATACCAACACCACCAGATAGAAGCAGAACTTTTTCTGACGGGAAATCAATACTGTTAAACGCACCAACCGGACCATGCACTGCAAGCTCAGTGCCCACATCCATGTTGTCATGAATCCAGTTTGAAACGAAACCACCTGGAACACGTTTTACTGTGATTGAGAAGCTGTAAGGTACGGATGGCGAACTGGAGATCGTATAAGAGCGGAAGATTTGCTCTCCGCCAATCTCTAATTCCAGCGTCACGAACTGACCTGGTTTGAAGAAGAACATAATTGGCTGTTCAGCCATGAAACAGAAGGTTTTAGTATCCCACGTCTCCTGAATCGTCTTTACACACCTGACGACGTGTCGGCCGTTGCTCCAAGTCTGTGTCGTAACGGGTATAAAAGCGCCATTGGTGGCGAGTGCATTATTCGTAGTAGTCATGTCCGGCATCTCCGCAACGGTTTGAATAGTTATTATCCCTCCTTGGGGTTGGCTGTATTGTTTAGCCATAACGTAATAGGCAGTTATCCGTTTACGACACTGGGTTGTCTAAAAAAGTCACCAATTTCGGCTTTTTTTCAGGCTTGTCTCAAACAGCATCATTTAATGTCGTGAATAGACTATTGCTGGTTTTTACATTGATGCAGGATACGGTCAGACACATACTCGCTCCCTGTTGTTTTGGGCTGGAGTTGGGTCATTAGCAAGGAAGCCCTACTCGGGCGTATTACCCACAATTCCGAGAAGAAGACAGTAGCAATGACACAAAACGACTTATTAAATATCAGCTACGCGAACCTGGACATGGCTCGCACTGAAATGACCAAGCTACTGAGTGACCGTAAACCGGATTACTCACTCCCACGTCCGTTGTATAACGACCCGTTCTTGTTCCGTATTGATGTTGAAGAAATCTTCCACAAAGAGTGGCTGTTTGTCGGTATGACAAGCGAAATTCCAGGAAAAGGCGATTACTTCACCGTTGAAATTGCTCAAAGCCCAGTTCTGATTGTGCGTGATGCTGATGGTTCAGTAAACGCCTTCCATAACTCGTGTCGTCACCGTGGTTCTCGTATCTGTACAGAACACCGCGGCAAAGTTGCCAACTTGGTATGTCCTTACCACCAATGGACTTACAATACCAAAGGTAACCTTCTGTACGCAGGTACAGAAATGGGCGACGACTTTAACATCGGCGACCACAAACTGCGTTCAGTTCACTGTAAAACCGCAGGCGGCTTCATCTTCGTTTGTCTGGGCGAAAACGCTCCGGATTCAGACTTCGATGAATTCCTGGCAACGCTTGACGAATACATGGCTCCTTACGACGTTGAGAACACCAAACTGGCTGTTGAGTCTAACATGTATGAAAAAGCGAACTGGAAACTGGTTCTCGAGAATAATCGCGAATGTTACCACTGTGCCGGTAGCCACCCTGAGCTGCTGAACACACTGCTGGAGTGGGATGACACGACTGACCCACGAGCATCTCAAGAGTTCCTTGACTACTGTGCCCGCATGGCTAAAGAGTGGGATGACGAAAACATTCCGCACGAGCATAAAAACTTTGGTAAACGCAACCGTTTGGTCCGTATGCCACTGAAAGAAGGCACTCAAGTCATGACCATCGACGGCTCTCAGGGTAGTGCTAAGACCCTGGGTCGTATCCAGAACCGTCACCTTGGTTCACTGCGTATTCTGCACCTTCCTAACTCATGGAACCACATGCAGAGCGACCACTTCATCGTATTCCGCGTACTGCCTATCTCTGCTCAGGAATCTATGGTTACCACCAAATGGTTCGTGCATAAAGATGCAGTAGAAGGCGTGGATTACGATCCAGAGCGTCTGCGCCAGGTTTGGGATGCAACCAATGACCAGGACCGTATTCTGGGCGAAGAAAACCAACGTGGTATCAACTCTCTGAGTTACCAGCCAGGTCCTTACTCGAAAACTTACGAGTTTGGCGTTATCGACTTCCTGAACTGGTATTCAGACCGCATCCTGACCAACCTGGATGGCAAATAAACCTAGCTTGTCAGGATAATATTGAGGCCTCGCTATGCGAGGCCTTGTTTTATCTGCAGCTTTTTAAAGGTTCATCGCGGATTAGCGGGAACTTAAAACAAAAACGGTAGTAAGTGATAAGGTTACATCGCCAAACACAACCTTACACAAACTACCGTTTTCATGCCGAATCATACTTTCCTATCATCGTTCTGGGAAGGCTTTCATGTCGTAAAGTCTGTACAAACGTCTTCTCTCATCACGATTACTCTCCAACCCAGCACAACTGCTCGATGTTCATGTGGGCAACATGTTCAAGCCATACATGATTATCAGTGGCGCACGATTAAGGAAGCGATGATTCTCGGCGTACCCGTCGAGCTATCCCTACAAACAAGGCGTATCAAGTGCCCTGACTGCGGTATCAAAACCGAATCTATTTCTTGGCTTGAACCTTTTGCTCGCCTGACTAACCGCTTAAGAAGTTACATTGAGCAGTTGTTGCCTCTTCTTCCTATCAAACATATTGCCCAGATGACGGGGGTTCATTGGCATACGATTAAGGCGATAGATAAGCGTCGGCTGCAACATGTGGTGCCAGAGGTTAACTGGGCAGAGCTGAGACAACTGGTCATGGATGAGTTTGCTCTCTTCAAGGGACATCGTTATGCCACTGTTATCGCGGATGCTAAGACGCATCAAGTGCTTTGGATAGGCGTCGGACGCAGCCGAAAAGATATCCGTCCCTTCTTTGAATTACTCGGTGAGCATAGCCAGAACATAGAAGCGGTTGCAATGGATATGAATACGGCTTTCGACTTTGAAGTGCAGCAACATTGTCCTAACGCCCGCATTGTGTACGACTTATTCCACGTGGTCGCCAAATTTGGCCGGGAAGTGATGGATAGAGTCAGAGTTGACCAAGCTAATCAACTCAAACAGGACAAGAAAACGCGCCAATGGGTGAAACGTTCACGCTGGGTTCTCCTCAAAAACAGAGCTAATTTAGACGGTAAGCAGGAGAGCTATCTGAGTGAGATACTGAGCATAAACAAGGACTTAATGGTGACGTATTTACTTGGCTCTCAGCTTAAAGAGTTATGGAGGTGTCAGTCGGAAAGAGAAGCGGAAGACTTATGGGACGTATGGTGGGAGCAAGTTCAAGAAAGCGGGATCAAGCCGCTTATGGACTTCGCGAGAAAGCTCAAACCGTATCTTCATGGCATCGTTGCTTCTGCAAGCTACCCACTCAATACCTGTACGCTCGAAGGGATAAACAACAAGATAAAGTTAATCAAACGAATGGGCTACAGTTACCGAGATATCGATTACTTTTTTTTAAAGATAAAAGCGGCTTTCCCCGGAAAGCCGCGATGAACCTTTTTAAAGCCCGCCAAAATCAGCAGCACAGACACCCAACTATATGCCCCAGCTCTGTTCCCTCAGCGCTATTTACTCAAGGTTATCACTGGATAAAAAACAGTTGTGGCGTGTTTTACAAGGTCACGGTTGATAAGGAAATGGGATGAGGGGAAAGCACGACATAAAGCGACGTGGCAGAAAACAGGTATGAGCGCAAAGTCTCGAAAACCGTCACGTAACCAACAGGCAGAAGTGAACGGCGAACGTTAGTCACTAAAAAGCCACGCTCTCAGACAAGAACGTGGCTTAACTTTCCGTACAGCGTCTATTCGCTGGCAATAGTGTATTAGCAAGCAAAAAGGTATTAGCTGGCCATCGGCAATTTACGACTCCAAAGGATAATGTTCTCGACGTCAGGCAACAGGATGCCATCTTCTTCAATATCGTCGATCGTTTGCCAAAATTCGCGTGAGTCTTTTTCACTGGCTTCATTCAGCCATTGCTCAATACGGGAAGTAACGTACTCAAAGTCACGTCGTTCATCTGTGGTAATTCCTAGTCTGGTCATCACCAACATAAAATCATCCATATCGATCAGTTCTGCATACATCATTGATTTTTCTCTCCCTGGTGAATCAAAAGCTGGCCTTGCGGCCAGCCTAATTAAGTTATAGCAGTTTAGTACAGGTGTTTTTCTGTACACAGGCCACGGTACAAGCTCCAGCACATAATGATCAGTACGACAGTAAACGGTAACCCTGTTGTGATAGCGCCGGCCTGCAATGCCGTTAACGCCTCAGAACCGCCACCCAGCAACAGTGCTATTGCAATCACCCCTTCCAGAGATGCCCACAACACTCGCTGCGCAACCGGTACATCGGTTTTACCGCCAGCGGTAATACTGTCGATGACTAATGAGCCTGAGTCAGATGAGGTCACGAAGAACAACAGAACCAATACAATCGCCATTACTGATAATAACGTTGTTAACGGTAAGTTATCAAACATCTGGAACATAGCTTGTGACACATCTGAAATACCATTCGACAGTTCACCGACTCCATGAGTCACCTGGTCGAGTGCAGCCCCCCCCATCACGCCCATCCAGATAACGGTCAACAGGGTTGGGACCAGCAGTACCGCAGTAATGAACTCACGCACAGTACGACCTTTAGACACGCGGGCAATGAACATACCGACAAATGGTGACCATGAAACCCACCAAGCCCAGTAGAACACCGTCCAGCCATGGAACCAGGTATCATCTTCACGACCAATCCAGTTCGATAGCGGCAGGAAGTTATCTGCGTAACCGGTGACGATAGTGCCGATAGTGTCGCCGATAGCCAGTGTCGGGCCGATCGCGATCAGCAGAGCAATCAAAGCAACCGCAAGTAACATATTCATGTTACTCAGGATTTTGATGCCACCGTCCAATCCGCGTGATACCGAAATAATGGCTATCAGGGTAACCACAACGATGAAGCCTATCTGGAGTTCAATACTGTTTTCGGTCCCCATCAGGTAGCTCAGACCGCCAGCGGCTTGCTGCGCACCCAGGCCCAATGATGTCGCCAGACCGAAAATCGTCGCCAGAACCGCCAGGATATCGATAAAGTTACCGATAGGTCCCCAGCAACGCTCACCCAGAATTGGGTAAAATACCGAGCGGATGGTTAAAGGCAGCCCTTTGTTATAAGCAAAAAACGCCAAAGCCAGACCGACTACAGCGTAAATCGCCCAAGGATGCAGACCCCAGTGGTACATAGTTGCACTCAGAGCCAGCTCTTTACCCTGCTCTGTCAGTGGTGCGGCGTTCAGCGGCGTACCATACCAATCGGTGTAGTAAGCAACCGGTTCCGCCACACTCCAGAACATCAGGCCAATACCCATACCGGCAGCAAACAGCATGCTGAACCAGGAAAGTGTAGAAAACTCCGGACGAGCATCCACACCACCGATACGGATTTTGCCGACAGGTAAAACCAGTAGTGCCAGACAAAACACGACAAACAGGTTACAACCAACCATGAACAACCAGTCAAAGTTCTCGATTGACCAGTTGCGTGCCACAGTCAGCACGTCTTTTGCGCCTTCCGGGAAAGCAAGTGTCAGAATAATGAACAGCAAAATTAATCCGACACTGATACCAAACACCGGGTTGTGAATATCCATTCCCCAGATCTTCACATTGTCCTGGCCCGCGCAGTAGTCAGTGTCATATTTGACACGCGACACACTAGCGCGGCCCTTAGGTGCAGAGCCTGCTATTGTTTTCATTCGATCCCTCTTTGAATTTAATCAATCTTCTAAACACGCCCAAAGGCCAATTCATTCGGTACTTCCTGTGACCGCGAATGAACCGTTATTTTTGGCGTATAACACCTTCTTCTAACAGTAGGTCGAAGACCGCCTTCGCCATTTCACTGACAGGCTGATCTTTCATAACCTGACCGCCTGAAGAGGCCGCTTTTGCAGTCGCCGCTTTAAAGCGGTCCGCTGCTGTTTTTGCTTTTACGACTTTCATTCGTTTAGCTTTAGGTTTAGCGGTAGTTTCCTCCCAACTGATTCGCTCTTCATCAATCGTGTTTGCAGTGCTGTTGCTGACATCGATTTCTGCACGACGGGCAATACCAAATGCACTTTGTCGTGGCGCTTTAGCGGCAACATCCACTGTTGCAACAAAAGGTAACGTCACTTTAAGCGCACGGCGCTGACCTCGCGGCAGTGCCTGCAGCACTTCCGCGATTCCGTCTTCAACTTTGATGATTTCCGCAATGCCGGTTACAACCGGACACTGCAGACGCTGAGCCAGAATGAAAGGCAACAAACCGGATGATTCACCACTTTCAGCGCGCGTTCCTGTCAACAGGATGTCGGGCATGTTGTCGGTAAAATATTCGGTCAGAGTATCAATGGCATCAGCGTTAGATTCCTGAGCAAGTACGCGGATTTGGCTTAGGCCCATGCCGCTGTAGTAACCCAGCGCGGGATCGCGCGGGTCACCAGCATGGATGACTTCCAGTTTGCTGTTCGCCAGATTCATCGCCAGCTCAACAGCTCTCGAGTCAGTCATGGCCCGACGTGCGCGACCGGAATCAGGATGCGCACCAATCGAAACCAGAGTGCTGATATTTAATGATTCAGAAGTTCTAAGCTGCATCCTTCAGCTCCTCCTTTTGGTAGTTCTCCATCAGCGTGATCAGTTCTGCCAGCAGTTCGTTACTGTCGACAATCACGCTCAAGTCAGCGCGTTTGACCATGTCACAGCCAGAGTCTGTGTTGACCGCAATCACTTTTTCACAGCCACCGATACCCTGCAGGTGCTGTACTGCACCGCTGATACCTACCGCGACATACACACGGGCAGTCACCCAGCTACCGGTTGCACCAACCTGACGGCTACGTGGCATAAAGCCATCATCGACCGCCACGCGGCTGGCGCCTTCTGTTGCACCGAGCACTTCGGCTGCTTTATGGAACTGCTCCCAATCGTGGATACCGTTACCCGCCGACAGAATGAATTCCGCTTCGCCCAGAGGAACCGCCTGCGGATCGACCGCGATCGGACCAAGGTCTTCGATTTGCGCCTTGAGCTTAAGATCAGCGCTGAATTCCACAGCCTGAGCTTCGTGACGCGTTTCGTCGATTTGAGCCGCACACTCTTCAGCTAGGAGCAGAAGGCGTGGTGTTTTACGTTTAATATCGCGACGGCCACCGGCTGCACGGCAAACACTTTCTTCACTGTTGACCTGCCACGCCTGAGTAGCCGGACGTTCGTGAATCAGTGCGGCAAGGCGCGCGCCCAGTTCAAAACCGCCGGCAATGCTGTCGGGGAACAACCAATGTTTTGGCGCAAACTGACCATCAATCTGAGCCAGTACATCAGCCTTCAGCTCCGGACAGTAAGCGTCGAAACGTTCATCATCCAGATGCAGAAGACGATCAGCACCCGCCGTGTCGAACTGAGTCTCACGATGTGAGCCCAGGACAACCGCCATCACTGCGCCATTACCACCATGTTGTTTCACCAACTGGTGCGCCTGTCCCAGAACATCACGATCATGACTCGAGAGACGACCACCAGCCATATCCGGCACCACCAGAACGTAAAAGTCCGGGTTAGCCACCTGATGCAGTGGCAGCTCAACCTCTTGAGCAGCGCCTTTACTGCGAGCGCCCATAGCTGACACATTAGTGCCGTTCAGGCGGTCAATACGTTTGATGCCATTCGGGCCGATAAATCCTACCCGGTGCGGGTAGCGGCGAATCAGGCCGCTCGGTCCGCGTTCTTCGGTCGGTAAAGTAATGTAACTGTCGTGCTGGGGATGCAGTCGGTTGCGCATAATCCATTCTGCACGACGGTCACGTCGGACAATAAATTCACTCATGCTGATCTCCTACACGGTTTCTGCAACAGCGTCAGGTGTCCAGACCTGGGCAGCGTTATCGCTGGATCCGGCCTCACCTTCAAGCAATGCTTCGGCAACAATCTCGGCGATATCTTTCACTTCAGGGCGTGGTTCAACCACACCTTCCAGCATCGCTGTACATTGCTGACAACCCACAGCCACCAACTCAGCACCGGTTTCACGAATGTCATCCATACGCATATCTGCGATACGGCGTTCGCCCGGAATATCGGTGATTGGAGCCGCACCACCACCGCCACAACAACGTGAGCGGAATCCGGAACGTTCCATTTCAGCCAGTTCGATTCCCAACTGCTTGAGCAGTGATCGAGGAGAATCGTATTCACCGTTGTAACGGCCCAGATAACAAGGATCGTGGTACGTCACTTTGCCACCCTGATGGGCACGCAATTGGATCAGTCCTTTTTCTGCTAACTGGTTAATGAACGTTGTATGGTGCCAAACCTGGTAGTGAGGCTTCTCGCCTTCAGGGTACAGATCCGGATACTCATTCTTCAGTACGTGGAACGCATGAGGGTCTGTGGTCACAATGCAGTTGAACTCATATTTGCTCAACGTTTCAATGTTACGGCGAGCAAGACGCTGGAAGGTCGCATCATCACCAAGACGGCGCGCCACATCACCACAGTCGAGCTCTTCGTCACCCAGAATCGCGACATCGATGTTGGCAGCTTTCAGAACTTTGACGAACGCTTTCAGAATGCGTTGGCTACGCATGTCAAACGCACCATCGGAGACCCAGAACAGCACATCCGCGCGTTTCACGTCTGCCATCAGGTTAAGCTCTTGGTCAGCAGCCCAGTGTGAACGGCGCTGCGGCGCATAGCCATTCGGGTTATCGGTATAGATAAGGTTTTCCAGTACCTCGACACCCTTCTCTGGCGTTTGGCCTTTTTCCAGCGTCAGGAAGCGACGCATATCAACGATGGCATCAACGTGTTCGATCATCATCGGACACTCTTCCACACAGGCACGACAAGTGGTACATGACCACAGTGTTTCGGCATTCACCAGACCATTAACGATCGGGTTGTGCGCGCCACCCTGAGCACAGCCAACTTCTTTACCCGGGTACGGGCTACCGGCGTACTTTTTATCGCTACCGCCGGCCAGGCCCACCACCATATCCTGGATCAGTTTTTTCGGGTTCAGGGGTTGTCCCGCTGCAAACGCAGGGCACATTGCTTCACATTTACCGCACTGTACACAGGCATCAAAGCCAAGCAGCTGATTCCATTTAAAGTCAGATGGCTTCTCTACACCGAGTTTTTCAGCATCGAGATCAACCAGCTTCAGACCCGTTGAACGGCCGCCGCCAAAACGCTCCGGACGACGGTGGAATGCCAGGTGAAGCGCACCAGCGAAAGCGTGCTTCATCGGACCACCCCAACCCATACCAAAGAACATTTCACCCAGACCCCAGATGATGCCGGCGATCAGAATCACCGCCAGTGCCACACCACCAAACGCTTCAGGCAGAATGCCAGAAACCGGCAGAGTCACCAGGAAAAAGCTGATCGCAAAAGCAAACAGGCTTTTTGGCAGACGCATCCAAGGACCTTTCGACAGACGCGAAGGCGGATTCAGGCGGCGACGCCATACAAACGCCGCTCCAGTCAGCATCAGCGCCAGCGAACCCAGCAACACCCAAGACAGAATCTGAGGTGCCAGGCCGAAGACGTGAACAGCAAAGATTAAAACAACGGAGAGCACGAAGCCGCCGGCGGTGGCAACGTGCGTGTTTGACATAGTTTTGTCACGGGCAACAACGTGGTGCAGATCCACCAGGTAGCGTTTTGGCATCGCTTTTAAGCCAGCGATGATCGCCACTGGCTCTTTCTGTCCCTGACGCCATAGCTGCACCCGACGTAGCATCCCTATAACCGCCAGGACACTGGCGGCTGAGACTAAAACCGGAAGTAACAACTCCAGATTAAGGAACTCCAGGTTCATGGGCACCTCCTCAGATCAGAGATCTTTGCACAAACGCAATGCGTCGTAGATGGCTGCGTGTACGTTGCGCTGAGAAACGCAATCGCCCAGACGCCACAGGATCATGCCATCGTTCGATTCAGACAGAACTGGCTGAGGCTTGGCAGCAAACAGCGTTTCGTTGTCGATCTGACCTTTGTTGACAGATTCTGCTTTCAGTTCGTAGTACAGTGCTTCGTTCGGACGAACACCGTTCTCGACCACGATCTGATCTACTACGCGCTCTTCTTTCTGACCGGTATATTCGTTTTCCAGGACAGCCACCAGGTTGTCGCCTTCACGGTAAACTTTTTCCAGTAGTAAGTCAGAGGTCATGATGACTTCTTTCTCATACAGGCTACGGTAGTAAGTCGGGAACGTTGTACCACCGATACCGACACCTGGTTTGATGTCGTCAGTGACGATTTCAACCATCGCGCCTTTCGACGTCAGGTAATCAGCGGCAGACATACCGGAGAATTCACAAATCGTGTCGTAAATCAGGACGTTTTTACCGGGTTCAACCGTACCGTTCAGTACGTCCCAGGAAGAAACAACCAGACCTTCATCCGCGCCCCACTCTGGATTCTGTTCGATAAACGGCGTACCGCCGGTCGCCAGAATACAAACGTCAGGCTTAAGCTCACGAATTGAATCTGCGCTTGCTGCAGTATTTAGGATCACTTCCACACCCAGACGATCCAGTTCCATCGCCAGCCAACGAGTAATACCCGCCATCTGGTCACGTTGTGGGGCTTTGGCTGCAATACTTACCTGACCACCCAGCTCACTGGCTTTTTCAATCAGAGTCACTTTATGGCCACGTTCTGCCGCAACACGCGCCGCTTCCAGGCCACCAGGGCCACCACCGACAACCACGACATTACGTACCGGACCAGTTGTCTTTTCGATGATGTGAGGCAGCCCCATGTATTCACGTGAAGTTGCCGCATTCTGGATACACAGAACATCAAGCCCCATGTACTGACGGTCGATACAGTAGTTCGCACCAACACACTGACGGATTTGGTCAGTCTGATTCAGTTTGATCTTAGCGATGATGTGAGGATCGGCGATGTGTGCACGAGTCATACCGACGAAATCGACATAACCATTTTCCAGGATACGTTTAGCCTGGTTTGGATCTTTAATGTTCTGAGCGTGGATAACCGGCACTGAAACCACTTCTTTGATACCTGCAGCCAGGTGCAGGAATGGTTCTGGCGGATAGCTCATGTTCGGAATAACGTTGGCCAGTGTGTTGTGAGTATCACAACCTGAACCTACTACGCCGAAGTAGTCGATAAGACCTGTTGCGTCATAATAAGCCGCGATTTGCTTCATGTCTTCGTGCGCCAGACCGTCCGGATGGAATTCGTCACCGGTAATACGCATACCAACAACAAAGTCCGGGCCAACAGCTTCACGCACTGCTTTCAGTACTTCCATACCAAAACGCATGCGGTTTTCAAACGTGCCACCCCATTGGTCAGTACGTTTATTTACACGAGGAGACCAGAACTGGTCAATCATGTGCTGGTGCACTGCTGACAGTTCTACACCGTCCAGGCCACCTTCTTTTGCACGTACGGCTGCTTTCGCGAAATCACCGATAACGCGCCAGATTTCTTCTTCTTCAATCGTTTTACAAGTTGCGCGGTGAACCGGCTCACGAATGCCAGACGGGGACATCAGGCTTGGCCAGTTTTCACCATCCCATCGAGAACGACGTCCCATGTGGGTAATCTGAATCATGATCTTACCGCCGTGCTTGTGCACAGCATCAGCAAGATTCTGGAAGTGCGGGATAATACGGTCGGTAGAAAGGTTAACCGAACTCCACCAGCTTTGTGGGCTGTCGATTGAGACCACACTTGAGCCGCCACAAATACAAAGACCACAGCCACCTTTGGCTTTTTCTTCGTAATATTTAACGTAACGGTCGGTCGTCATACCACCATCAGTGGCATAAACTTCTGCGTGAGCGGTACTAACGATACGGTTACGAATCGTCAGCTTATTGATTTTTAATGGTTGGAACAGAATATCGAACTGGGACATGCTTCACCTCTGTACCAGTCATACTCCCCTAGAGAGTATGACTGTCTTCCTTGACTGTGCTTTTACTAATCGTTGTAATTGTAATGTGTTACGCCACTGGCGTTGTTTCAAACATACCAAAGTCACAGCCTTCTTCTGCCGCACTCTGTGTTTGAACTGCTTTGGTCTTAACGTCGTAGCCAAGACTTTGCGCAATTTGATCCATTGCGCCAGCGAACCAACCAGTGAACATATAGTCAACCTTGCGGTTTACTTTGCCGTACTGATATACAAATGCTGAGTTGTCGAGACGAACTTTTGCAACACCTGCGGCGATATCCAGCTCTTCCGTAGTGAAGATACCCCAACCGCGCTGAGACAGACGTTTCATGTAGTGAGCGAAGATCTCTTCACCAACCAGGCCATGCTCTTCAGCTTCTTTTTCACACCAGTAGTAAGCTGATTTGTAACCGGCTTTATACAGAATCTCTGCGTAGCGGTCCGGACCCAGCTCTTCTTCGATCGCCATGTGGTTATTGACAAAGAAATGGCGAGGAACATATAGCATCGGCAGAGCGTCGGTGGTCCAAACGCCGGTTTCGTCGTCGACCAGGATTGGCATTTCAGGTGCATGTACACTCATTTCAAATACTCCGTTATTTTAAAATTTGATCAGTTATCGATTGTAGTGTGTGAGCTTATTCGCCCCACACGTCACCTAAGACGCGAAGCCAGTTCTCGCCCATGATTTTACGAACCTGAGTTTCAGAGAAGCCGTGTCGTAACAGTGCATCTGTCAGGTTAGGGAACTCACCCAACGTACGGATGCCTTCCGGGTTGATGATCTTGCCAAAGTTCGTCAACCGGCGTGCATAGCCTTTATCGTGAGTAAGCCATTCAAAAAACGGCTGGCCATGACCTTGAGTAAAATCGGTCCCGATACCGATTTGGTCTTCGCCAACCAAATTAAATATGTAGTCGATTGCTTCGACGTAATCTTCGATCGTTGAGTTGATGCCGTTCTTTAGGAAAGGGGCAAACATAGTGACGCCAACAAAGCCGCCGTGATCGGCAATGAATTTCAATTCTTCATCGGATTTGTTGCGTGGATGATCTTTCAGTCCGCTTGGCAGACAGTGGGAGTAACAAACTGGTTTTTTCGACGCTTCAATCACTTCACGTGACGTTTTTTCACCGACGTGTGACAGGTCACACATGATGCCGACGCGGTTCATTTCTGCCACGATCTCATGGCCAAAGCCAGACAAGCCGCCATCGCGCTCGTAACAACCGGTACCGACCAGGTTCTGGGTGTTGTAACACATCTGTACCACACCGACGCCAAGGTCTTTAAATACTTGTACATAGCCTAATTGGTCTTCGAACGCGTGCGCGTTCTGGAACCCCATCATGATGCCGGTTTTACCTTCCTGCTTTGCACGGCGGATATCGCTGGTCGTTTTCACTTTCGTCACGATGTCGTTGTTAGCTTCGATCAGATTGTTCATTTCAACGATGTTATTTACAGTGTTCTGGAAACCTTCCCACACTGAGACCGTGCAGTTAGCAGCGGTCAGTCCGCCTTTACGCATATCTTCAAAAAGCTCGCGATCCCATTTAGCAATCACGAGTCCGTCAATGACGATAGCGTCATCATGCAGTTCCTTTGCGTTCATCTTCTCACCTGGTTATTTGTTCTATGGGCGTATGCTCAGAATAGGTATTCCGGTCATTGAGTAGTGTTCTGAAAACGTCACTCCAAACACCTTTTGCGTAACTGTGTACGTCGTTTTTTGATAAAAAAAAAGCCGCTGCGAGAGAAGCAGCGGCTGAGGAGAATTTGGAGGTTTATTAGACCATTACAGACCCATACGTAGGTTCATATTGTGCCTCATACAGCGAGCGTGACGACTGCAGATCTGACGCTGCCAGAGCGGCAAGATCTGCCTGGGTTGGATCATCTTCCAACTCGGCACTCAACAGGGTTGTATTCAGCTCATTATCGTAATGGCCTAAGCGCTCTGCACGCGGAGAAATGCCGATGTGAATACGATAACACTTACTGAAATGCGGAGAAGATACAAAGCCACATGCGGTCGCGATGTCGATAATCGACATCGAGGTCTGGCGCAGTAACTGACGTGCTCGGAACAAGCGCAGCTTCAGGTAATATTTTGACGGCGGGCATTGCAGATATTTCTGGAACAGGCGCTCTAACTGACGACGCGACAAACCGACGTACATAGCCAGCTCATCCAATTCGATAGTTTCTTCAATGTTTGCTTCCATCAAAGTAATCGCTTCGACCAGCTTCGGCTGAGCAGTGCCCAGCACGTGACGCAGAGGTACACGCTGGAAATCATTTTCGCCACGAATTCTGTCGCAAATGAACATTTCAGAAATGCTCGCCGCTAACTCATGACCGTAGTCCCGTTTGATCATGTTGATCATCATGTCCAGTGGTACAGAACCTCCGGTACACGTCATACGATCGCGGTCAATCACGAACAGATGGTTTGAACATACAACTCGTGGGTAGGCTTCCTGTAACGCCGCAATACACTCCCAGTGTGCCGCACATTCGTATCCATCCAAAACGCCTGCTTCCGCCAACAGGTAAGGACCAGTACACAGGCCACCCAAACGCAATTGCTTACGTGCCAGAGATTGCACCCAGTTCACCTGACGTCGAGTGAAACTGCGGGTAATGTTTACCCCCCCTACTACGATCAAGGTATCCAGCTTGGGCGCTGAACTCATTGATGCATCGGGAGTAATCTTGATACCGTCACTGGCAGAAACCGGCTCGCCGTCTTCCGTGATGGTATACCAGTCGTACAGCTCTTTACCACTAAGCTGGTTAGCCATTCTTAGTGGTTCAACCGCTGAAGCCAGCGCGAGCATAGTGAAGTTATTCAGCAGTAAAAAACCGATTCGGCCGACTTCTTTCTGCGCGTATCCTTGTCTGAGCGAGTTTTGTAAAACCGACATTGCGCACTCCAATTATATCTAATCATCGTTGTGGAGATTTTAACACTTTGCTAACTGTCCTATTTAGCAGTAACAAAGTAGCAACAACCGTACCCAAAAATAAATCTTCTATGAACTAAACAACCGACCTTGTCGCAAACTGCTAAGTTATCTGTAGAAAATGTCGCTTATTTTTGTGACTTTGCCTTTTAAAATTTATTTTTCTTATACGATGATAAATAACTCACGTTTAAAACAGTGCAGACACCCTGCACTGCATTGGTTCACAAGCACTAAGAGAGGGAAACCAAACTGGTGATTGTTGAAAAGATGTTAACACTTTGTGCTGTAATCGCAAGATTAAAAAAGCGTCGTTTTTAGCTATTTTTGTGATTGTGAGTTAGCGCAAACATTGTATACAAAAGATGCAAAAAAAAGGGAACCAGATGGTTCCCGAATTGAGTGAAGAAAGAGTGAGTGGATCACTTCACAAGTGGTGCTACGACAATACAGAAAGCCCGTTAATCTGTACCGTTTGCACCGTTAAGGACAAATTGAGAGGGTGCTGAGCGTTTCCGCTGGTGAGAGGCACATGACAGGCTCAGCGGGCTGCCACACACCTTGTTGCTTAGTAAAATACTGCTTGGTTAAATACGACTTAGTTAAATACGACCTTGCTCGACTGGCCGCCTTTGCGGTCAGCAGTATAAAAGCCGATGATTAACTCGTCCTTGTTGAACATGATGTTAGCCAGCCTCGGTGAGTGCATGCTGTTTGCTAACGCCTCGACGGGGTCGATTTGCGACATATGGGAAACTTTTTCTCTTTTTATAGATATTTCACCGTCCTCAGTCAGCGATGACTCTTCCAGTTCAACGACACAACAATTACCACCTCCCACTCTTTCAATATGAGCTATAACAGAAAGGCAGCAACTCAATAACAATGAAGATGCATCGTCGATAACACTCCAACACTAATGATACATAAATCACTGTTAATGGTAGTTAATTTGATTTAGATCAATTTATACCACAAAATGTACAACTGAGAGGCGGTGTAAAGAGTCCACAACAATAGTGCTGCCTGTTTTTCTGAACCAATCCGTTTACCAATCTGATAATCATCGACGGATACCAGAACCTCACTTTTTAAGGTATTTATATGAGCATTAACCGTAAATTCATTTTGACCATTACCGTTTTAATATGCTTGATCGCTTTGGTTTTGGTTGGTTATGAGATCCAAACCAGCATTAATCAGGTGAACGAACAGGCCAGCCGACAAAAAGAGCAAGCGATTCAGGAGACGACTCGCTTACTGAACACCACCAATGACATCATGATGCAGCGGGTCGAGAGCAGCATGAAGTTACTCAAGGAGCGCAGCAAACTGTTGGGCCCTGCACAATTGCAAGGACAAGAAGCAGTCGCAGGTCAAAACGCACCGGCGCTCTACTTTGGTGACACTAAACAATCGAACAATTACGATCTTGTCGACAGGCTTACCGGTATTATGGGCGGAACGGCAACGCTGTTTGCGCGCAGTGGTAACGACTTTATTCGAGTGTCCACCAACGTCAAAAAAGACAATCAACGCGCCGTAGGCACTTTACTGTCACGCAATGGTAAGGCGATGGCGGCGATCACCAGCGGTCAAAGCTATTACGGCATGGTTGATATCCTCGGCCACCCTTATATTTCTGCCTACGAGCCAATCATTGAGGATAATCAGACCCTTGGCATCTGGTATGTGGGATACCCCGCTAACATGAGCATTGTCACTGACTCCATTGCACAGTCGCGCATTCTCAATCAGGGATTCGTCGCGTTATACGACGGTACAGGCCAATTGCGTATGCATTCTGACAACCTCAGTGACGCCCAAATCAAAGCCGCGCTCGACCAGCCTGATGATTGGGTGATTACACGTTCAGACTATGCACCGTGGAACTATCAGATCGTAACCGCTTACCCGAAAGCTGAAATCTCAGCCATGATCTGGAAAATTTCCATCCAGGGAGCCGCGACTGTATTGGTGATCAGTTTAGTCATGATAGGGTTTATTACTCTGCTGGTAAGACGCATCGTGGGCAGACCGTTAGCCGTTTATGTTGATGCAATTCATAACCTGGCGGATGGCGAAGGTGATCTCACGCAACGTTTCGACCTGCGTGGTAATGATGAACTCGCCACCATGGCTAAGGGTTTTAATAAGTTGTTGGATCGCATCCATACCACAATCAAACAGTCAAAAAGCGCTGCAGAAGCTGTCAATCAGTCTGCCGCTCAGTTGATGGCTATCGCAACCCAATCTTATGCAGCGTCAGAAGCGCAGAATAAGGATACCGAACAGGTTGCTGCAGCATCGCATGAAATGAGCCTTTCGGCGCAAGATATTGCGAAAAATACCACCAATGCGGAACACAACGCTAACCAGGCGAATCAAGACGTGAGTCGCGTCGGTGAGACTTTGACTCAGACCATTAACAGTATCCAGCATCAGGCCGATACGATTCAAAAATCCACTGCGGTGGTAGGAGAACTGGTTGATGCGAGCCACAGCATTGGCAACGTGCTGGGAGTGATTAATGACATCGCTGATCAAACCAACCTGCTGGCACTGAATGCCGCTATTGAAGCAGCTCGAGCTGGCGAACAGGGACGCGGCTTTGCCGTAGTCGCTGATGAGGTCCGTTTACTGGCGAGCAGAACCCAGAAATCAACAGAAGAAATCCGCGCGATGGTGGCGCGTTTGCAGACCAGCGGTGAAGAAGCCTCAGAGCAGATGACATTGAGCAGCCACATCGCCGCAGATAATGTCCAGCAGGCACAGATTGCTGATGATGTCCTGAAAACAGTGCTTGCATCAGTGGCCAACATTTCGCAGCTTAATGCCGAAATCGCCAGTGCTGTGGAACAACAGCGGTATGTCGCAGAAGATGTGAGTAAAAACATCAATCAGATCCGTGAAGCCAGTGATCAGAATCTAAACCTGAACAGCGAAACTCAACAAGCCTGTCAGACGCTTAAGCAACTGGCCGATAATCTGCACCATCAGCTCTCGCTGTACCGGGTGTAGGTAACATCAGTACAACTCTCCAAGCGACCACATATGGTCGCTTTTTTTATGGTCGAACTTTGTTCAATACCTCATGCGCCAGGCCAGGCGCTATATTGCCGCGCTTTCATCTGTCCCTTTGTTGTTGTCTCACTGAGTCTATCAAGGGTAAACTGAGTGCTAGCAATAAGAAATATAAGGTTTTCTCAGCAATGGTTACGCCGCGCCCAACCGCATCGACGCATAAACAACAAGAAGTACAACGCATTATGGCCGCCCTTTCGGCCGCAATAGCCCAGCACAAACTTAAACCGGGTCAGCGTCTGGTCGAAGCGCAGATCGTTACTGCTCTGCAAGCCAACCGTAACCATGTGCAGACAGCTCTGCAGCGTCTTGCGCTGCAGCACATTGTCACCATCGAACCCAATCGCGGCGCGATGGTTTCTCAACCGACGGCACAAGAAGCGCGCGAAGTTTTTGCTGCCAGACGGGTAATCGAACGCGGTATTGTTGAAGATATTACGGCGCAGAAAATGGCCGAACACTGGCCGCAAATTGAGGCGCACATGCAAGCTGAACAAGCCGCGGTGCAGACCAACGACCGCCGCGCCATTGTCGGTGCCTTGTGTGATTTTCACCGCCTGCTGGCTAACCTGTGCGGGAATCGTGTCCTGATGGAGATGTTTGATAATTTGATGGTACGCAGTTCACTGATTGTTGCGCTTTATCAGCGGAACGATGTTCCGGCGTGTCAGCACAATGAACACCAGCAGCTTATTGATGCATTAAAAGCTGGTAATCAATCACAGGCTGTCGCTGTTATGCTGGCGCACCTTGATCATCTGGAAGCGGAATTGGTGTTGAGCCCGGGTAATGACCAAGAACTTGACCTTGGTGACGCACTCAGCCAAGCGCCTGTAACGCCAGATTAAGCAGCCGATAAAGAGAAACAGCGGGGAAAATGCTATGCCCCGCTGTTTCTCCTCCCTACACATTTAAAGCGGATGATGTAAGTTCACCTGCGGCCTAGTAAACGTTATCCGGCCGCGTTTGATCGCCATAACGGGTGCTTGTACAGTTGCGACCACATCCGCTTGACTGAGCGCGTCAAAAAAGACCGCATCGGCCACCTTACCGACTCCGATCCCGTAGTGTTGCAGTTTCATCAGCTTTGCCGAATCCCCTGAAATCCATTCAAAACACTGACTCAGCTCCGCGGGTGTCGCCAACTGAGCGACATTGGCATACAGATTCGCCTGCCTGACCTGAGAAGCATCACCGTAAGGCGTAAACGGGTTCTCAACGTTATTGGTCGAAATGGAACAGCACACGCCCTGCTTACTCAGCGGCAACAGCGGTGCAACACCACGCGGCACCAAATGGTCAAACTCGCGTCCGTTGAGAAATAAATCGGTGCTCGGCAACGCCGTTAACCGGACGCCTGCTTGTGCCATTTCCTGCGCCAGCTCTTGTAACTCAGCCGGTTTGACTGCCGACAGCTTAGTCACATGGCCCACCGTTACCCGGCCCTGGTAACCAAATTCACGCGTCATTTCCATCACATATGGTAGTGTCATGGTTGAACTGTCGAGATCAAAATCGAGATGAAAATCGAGATCGACATCATACTGAGTGGCCAGGCTAAACAGCGTTCTGACTTGCTGCTCAGGATCACTGTCGGTATAGGGGCAACCACCGAGCAAATCGGCGCCCTGCTCCAGCGCCTGCACCAGCAACTCGTAAGTCCCCGGATTATTATGCAGCCCCTCCTGAGGAAATACACACAGCTCGAGGCTCAGCGCCCAGGCATAATCCTGTTTGAGCTGCTTTATAGCCTCGAACCCGGTGAGACCGACGACAGGGTCTATCTCGACATGGGTCCGCATATAGCTGGTGCCCTGGGTGATGGCCTTTTCCAGTACCCGTTTACCTCGCTGGTACACATCCTGGTAGGTAAAGCTTTTCTTCAGCTGTGATGTCTGTTCAATCGCTTCTTGCAGTGTGCCGTGCTGCAGCCGGCAACGTGACACCGTACACGCTTTATCGAGATGAACATGAGTTTCGACCAGGCCTGGCAGCATGAGTTGCCCTTGGGCATCAATCACAGTTGCTGCACTAAATGAGGTCATATCTGTCTCGTTTTGCGGCTGAAAAGCGGTGAAATATCCCTCACGGATAAACGCGCAGCTAAGCGTTGACTGCCCTTCTAAACGACAATTTATCACTACGGTATCTGCTTGCATTAACTTGCTCCCATATAGGCTTTTTCTAACTCCGAATCGGCTAATAATTGTTGTGCCGTACCTGCCTGCACTATCTTGCCGGTTTCGAGTACATAAGCCCGATCAGCAACCTGCAGCGCAAGATTGGCCATTTGATCGACGAGCAGTATGGTCACGCCGTCGTCTCTGAGCTGTGCCAAGGCATCATAGAGCTCAGCAATCATCGAAGGGGCAAGGCCAAGCGACGGTTCATCCAGTAACAGGATGCGTGGTTTGGCCATTAACGCCCGTCCGACCGCGACCATTTGCTGCTCTCCGCCAGACAGCAGTCCGGCCTGACTCTCTATCCGATCGCGCAGGCGCGGAAAGCGCTGTAAAATCGCTTCAATTTCGTTTACCTCATCGACATCATCCTGACGTGAATACGCGCCGAGCAGCAGGTTGTCTCTGACAGACAGATCACCGAATAGCTGACGCCCTTCGGGAACCAAAGCCAGGCCACGTTCGGCAATCTGATCAGCATTCATGTGATGGATGTAGCTGTCATCAAGGCCAATCGTCCCGCTGGCGGGCTTCTTAAGCCCCGCCAGGCAGCGCAGGATGCTGCTTTTCCCGGCACCATTGGCCCCTAAAATGGCGACACATTCGCCCGGATTAACCTCAATATCAACCTCATGCACCACAGGGGACGCCCCGTAGTCTATGGTCAGTTGTTTGGTAAACAGGACTGACTGTTTGGCAGCAGTCCACTGCTTGGCCCGTGGCGGGGCGTTATAACTGGTCGCGCCCAGATAGGCAGCAATGACCGCCGGATCCTGTTGAATCTGTAGTGGTTCACCCAGAGCGATCGGTTTACCGGCATCCAGCACCAGCACCTGATCACTGACACCCATCACCAGTTTCATATCATGCTCAACCAGAATGACCGCAATACCAAATCCGGCGATGGTCTTGATTAATCCGGCTAACTTGTCTGTATCCTCACGGCTCAGACCTGCCGCTGGCTCATCCAGCAACAAAACCCACGGACAGGTGGCCAGCGAACGCGCTATCTCGACCAGACGACGGTCGACATGGGGTAAGTCCTGCGCGGGAGTATTGATGGCCCCCTGATAACCGACCAGTGCCAGCAGATTCAGCGCCAGTTCACGCTGTCCTGGCTGCCGGGCGTAAAACGGATGGCCGATACTGCCTTGCTGCATCGCCGCCAACAGATTTTCCAGTACTGACATATCATCAAACAACTGGCTGGTCTGATAGGTGCGTGAAATGCCGCAGCGGGCGATACTATGAGCATTAAGGCCAACAAGCTCTTCATTCAGGCTGACCCTGCCCTGATCCGGGGTATAAAAACCACTAATCATATTCAGCACCGTGGTTTTACCCGCCCCGTTAGGGCCGATAATACTGGTCACTTTGCCAAGCGGCGCTTCAAAACTGACCCCTTGCGCTGCGACCACACCACCAAAAGTAATACCGATATTGTCGACCTTTAGTGCACTGAGGCCGTTATCCGCACGATCGTAAAACGTCGCAATCAGATGCCGGTTGACCGATTTGGGCGGTAACTCAATGCTCGTTTTACGCAATCGTGTGGTCATTTCGCCGATCAGGCCGCGCGGAGCGCCCCACAGCACGGCGAGCAGCAATACCGCAAAAATCAGCAGGCGGTATTCCGCCAGCGGCGCCAGCAGCTCAGGCAATAAAACTACCACTGTTGCTCCCAGAACCGGTCCCCATAATGTGCCTGTTCCGCCCAGGATCACCACCAGCACAAACAAAATCGACTGAGTAAACGGAAACGTGCTTGGGCTGATGTACATCATCAGTGGCGGGATCATTGCACCGGCAAGCCCCGCAAACGCCGCTGATAAAGCAAAAGCCAGGGTTTGTGTATGCAGTGGATTAAATCCGAGTGAACGCGCTGCAACCGGACTCGATTTTACCGCACGCATTGCTTTGCCCCAGCCACTGTAATAGACCTGCTGATACATAATTAGCGCCGCGCCGAGGCTCATCATACCGATAAGCGCAAGCAGACGTTCCGGTTCCAATTCGCCCAATTCCGGCATCGGGATCCCCATCAACCCATTGGCACCACCAGTTACGTCACGCCACTCCATCAAGCCGTGATGGACGACGAAAGAGAAGGCGATGGTCACCATTGCCAGATAAGGCCCGCTAACCCGCATGGCCGGGATAGCCAACAGACCACCCACGGCGCCGCACACCAGCGCGGCAGCCACAACGGCCAGCCCGAAAGGAACGCCATTCAACAGCAACAACCCGCTGACATAAGCGCCAATCGCATAAAAAGCGATATGGCCAAAACTTATCTGGCCACTCATCCCCATCAGGATGTTAAGACCAACGCCAACCAGTGCCGTGATAGCACAGAGGGTAAACACCAGTAACGAATAACTGTCGAGCAGAAAACAGAGCACGGAACCTGCCAGGGTAAAAAGCGTAATCCACAACCAGGATTTTGACTGAGTGATACTCATACTTTCACCTCCTGTCCTTTAACGAACAGGCCATTAGGTTTGACCGCTAATGCCAATATGACCAGGGAGAAGGTAATGATCTGAGTGAACGCGGAGCCAAAATAAACGGTGACTATCGCCTCCGCTAAACCAAAAATCAGCCCGGCACTGAACACGCCGGACGCACTGGTGATACCCCCCAGAATGGCGACCGCAAAGGCTTTGAGTCCGAACAGCGTGCCCATATCCGAATGCACCGCAAACAGTGGCGCGATCAGAATACCGGCGATCGCAGCGAGCACCGTCGACATGGCAAAACTGACTGCGACAACACGACTGACATTGATGCCCATCAGACGGGCCGAATCCGGATTCTGTACACAGGCCAGCAGCACCTTTCCTAAACGGGTACGACGCACCAGCATTGCCAGTAACAGCGCGATAATCACACCGACTACGGGAATCATGACCTGCAGTGCATACACTCCGCTGCCGAACAAGTCGACACTGGTGGTAGCAAATTCGTTGCTAAACTGACGCGGCTCTTTACCGAAAGTAAACAACACCGCATTATCGATTAAGATCCCTCCCGCAACCGTTGCCATCAGCCAGGCATCAGAGCCTTTATTGGCAAACGGGCGTACCAGAAAGCGCTCTATCGCTAAGCCATATAACGCACTGAGCAGCAAAGTGACACAGAAGGCAACCCAGTAAGGCATGCCCCACGTGATGCAAAAAGAGTAAGCCAGCACCGCCCCGAGCATCATGGCACTGCCCTGGGAGAAATTAACGGTTTTGCTGACGATATAAGTAATATGAAACCCGAGGGCAAGGAGAGCATACATGCTCCCCAGACCCAGCCCGGTAATAATGGCAGCGGTTAACATGATGTAACGCTCTCCTATCCGTATTGACTGACCAAATATTTGTATTGACTGACTACCGTTCAGTGCGAGTTACTGAACCGGTACGATTTGGTCATTGACGAAATGAGTGAAAACATAATCTTTGGCACCTATCGCATCATGTTGGGTTTCGGTGAAAGGCCGTTTAAAATCTTTAATCAAGCCCTGATAATCATCGATACGATAGAAACCGTCACGAATGGCACTGCCTTGAGTAGAACCTGCATTTTGTATCGCCAGCGCGGTCAAATGCATCGCATCGTACGCATTGGCAATGCCCACGGCCGGTGTCACATCAGCCACACTTTTGATTTCTGGGAATTTCGCCTGCAATTTGCCAAACACTTCACCGCCTTTCCCCGATTGAGTATCGGTAAACGTAAAGGTCTGAATAAAATGCACCCGATCCGCCGTCGGTCCGGCCAGCTCACCAAACCGGCCGCCCGCCGGCCCCCAGTGAGAAACAACAGGTACATCCCACCCCATACGCTCGAGTGATTTCACCACTTGTGCTGAAGGTGCTACGTTAGCCACCATCAGCAAGGTATCGGTGCCTTTTTCTTTCAGCCGGGTGAGTTGTGGCACTAAGTCAACATCACCAGACTCAATACGTTCTATCCCGCTGTATTCCAGACCGCGCGCCAGCAATGCCTTGCGGAATCCCTTCTCGTTTGACTCTCCCCAAGGGTTATTAATCAGCAACATACCCGGCTTTTTCATGGCATAGTTGTCAATGCCATATTGCACCAGCGCTTCATCAACCACTTCATCCACCGCCGAAACACGGAATACATAATTTTCTTTGGCGCCATTCTGGGTGATAGGCGTACCCGCCGCCCAAACCCCCATAAACGGCATTTTCATTCGGTTAGCAACGGGCACGATGGCAAGGGAAACCGGCGTATCCAAACCGCCAAACAGCACAGCGACATCTTCTTTTTGAATCAGCTCGCGGGCTGCCAGCAACCCTTTCGACGGATTACTTTCATCATCACGCCGCACCAGTTCCAGCGGGCGCCCCAACACCCCGCCCGCCTGATTAATTTCATCAATAGCGATCACCAAACCTCGGGTAATCGCTTCACCCGATTTGGCAGACTGGCCTGACAGCGCCGCGACCAATCCGACCTTGATCGGTTCGGCAGCATATGCAGCCAACGTACTCATGGACAGTGCTGCCGTGACACCCATCGAAAGTCCGTGTTTAACCAGTTTGTTGATTGTTGAACGTTTCATAAGATCCCTCTTTTCATTAATTGCTAGCCATTGCATAATTATTGCTAGCAATTTGAGTGCCAGACGAAAAGTACCGAATTTCGTGGAATTTGCCAAGAAATCTGCACAAAAAAGATCCAAATCAGATTCGTTTGCACCATTAATAACCAACCAAGGAGAGACGCCATGTCAGAAACAGACAAAGCAGTAGAAATCGTCAGCCAGTTTTTGGAGGCCTCAATGAAGCCGGATCCGGAAACCGCCGCTACTTTTATGGATGAGCAGGTCAAGATCACTTTTACCGGGCGCAGAGAAATGGCCAACGCACAGGCCATCACCGCCTTCAATCAACAGCGCTATCAATGGATAAAGAAAGATATTGTGCAGTATGACGCGGTGCAGAAAGCCGATCACTGCGTCGTCTATTCGATTGGTTATCTGTACGGACAATGGCCGGATGGCCGCCACTTTAATGGCAACCGCTATACTGACCGCTTTGAGGTGAAGAATGGTAAAATCACCAAGATGGATGTGCTTAATGACAGCGCGGAGTGGATCTTAACGCCGGAGATCAACCGCGAGCAGGTTTGAACTCACGGAGAGGTCACTTAACAATAAACGAGTCAGGAACAAGAGCAGACAGAGAGCAGAACACCAGGTTCTGCTCTCTATTTTGTTATCAGGATGAAGTGTCTACCATGACCACTTGCCGCTGTCCGCTGACCATGCAGGCCTGACGACTGCGCCCGGTCAGTTGGGGAAATTGCTGCGACAAGATAGTAACAATCCTATTAATATTAATCATCGTTTATCTTATAACGATTCATTCTAATTATTGACCTGCGTCACAAAACCACGCCATGTTAGTCTACGTGCCTTTTCTGTTCCAATTTCCAACTTGTTGGTAAGTAAGGTTTTACATATGAATAAAGTACAAGCATGGTGGGGAGCAGCGATTGCCTTCGTAGCTCTGCTGCTTGGCGCAACTCTGCTTAAAGACGCATCGCTGTTTATGCGCCTGCTCATGGGTCTGGCGCTGGGCTTCGCCCTGACCAAAGGTTCACTGGGGTTTGCGGGCAGTGTCAATCGTGCTTATCGCCGCGGCTCAACCCAGCTTTTGCAAACGCTGATGTTTATGTTTGTGGTTACCGCTGTGGTCAACGCAGGCATTCTGTTTAATGCTGATGCTGGCGACTACCGCCTCTGGGTTAACCCAATCAACATCGGTCTGCTGGTTGGCGGCGTCATGTTCGGCGCTGGCATGAGCTTATCAAGTTGCTGCGCCACTGGGGTAATGGTCGAGATGGTCGGTGACATCCCTCGCGCACTGATTACCCTGCTGTTTTTCGGTGCTGGTGTTTTCTTCGGATTCCCGCTGCAATCCACTCAGGAATGGATTACACACACCGTAATATCGAGCCAGAGCTACGCCGGTAAAGGGGTATTCCTGCCAGATCTGTTCAGTTGGGATCCGCTGAATGGCTACTTTATGTCAGTAGTCGTAACCATTGTTTTTGCTTCAATCGTGATTCTGGCTGCGCGTAAATATCAGGCGCGCCGTGAGCAAGCCGGTACCTTCTATGGTGTAGACGGTGAAATGCTGCGTGAACAGAGCGCGCAACAGCCAAAACCAAGCACTAACGCGACGCTTTTCAGCAAAGAAAACTACCAGCGCTGGTTAGGTAATGTTTGGCAAATGAATACCTCTGCTCTGGTTATCGCACTGGTGTTTGGTGTCATGATGGTCTCAACCGGATCTGGCTGGGGGGCGTCAACGCCATTCGGTATCTGGTTTGGTAAACTGCTGATGGTGTTTGGTGTCAGTTCAGCGGATATTGCTGCGTTTACTCACCGTCCGGAAGCGCTGTTTAACCTGCCGTTTCTCGAACACGGCGTCAGCGTGCAGAACCTGGCGATCATGATCGGTACTTTAGTTGCAGTGCTGTTTGTGGGTAAATTTTCCCTGTCACTGAAAACCAATTACTCCGTTCGCCACTATGCGTTATTTGCACTGGGTGGCCTGCTGATGGGCTTTGGTACCCGTTTTGCCAATGGCTGTAACGTCGGCGCGTTATTTACGCCTATCGTCAACTTCTCTCTTTCAGGCTGGGTTTTCCTGATTGTACTGTTGATCGGTGGCGTGCTGGGCAACCGTCTGCAAGCCGTTGTTTTAAAACAGTGCTGATTGTTCCGCGCCGCTAATCCAGTTCCCATCTAGTTATTTGGCAAAGCTAGGTGATGAGAAGAATTTAGAGATTAGCCAAAACTCCTTTAACGCCGCGTATCCCACGCGGCGTTTTTATTTTTGCCTGGGCAGATTGGGCTTTGTCAAAGCGTGTTTCAATTTCACGCGGCTCAATGTGTCTTAAAACAAGACGAAGTCGATGCTTGAACAAAGTCACTCTATGCTAAACCGCTCAAATGTCATCACAGTCTCGCCCATAAGCGGAGAGCGGATTCCAGCAGGGTCAATTAAGTGGTAATATTGCCAGATTAAAACGTGCTGTGGCGGCGGGTAAGCACAGGTTGTTCTTTTGGCAGGCCTGCGATTCTCATCCAATCGTCTGTTATTTCCAGCTTTTTACCACAGACAAAACCATTAAATTAAAAGGCAATATCTTCAAATGGTTAACAACAATATCCAATGGTTTCCTGGCCACATGCATAAAGCAAGCAAGGAAATCGAAGAAGCGATCCCTCAGGTAGACGTCATCATCGAGGTACTGGACGCACGTATCCCGTTCAGTAGTGAGAACCCGGTGATTTCACGTCTGCGTGGTGATAAACCGGTCGTTAAAGTGCTTAACAAACGCGATCTGGCCGACCCGGAAATGACGCAACTTTGGATTGAGCATCTGGAAAAAGAGCAAGGCGTTAAAGCCATGGCGGTCACCACCTCCAACGTGCAGGAAGTGCATAAAATTCTTGAATTGTGCCGTAAGCTGGCACCGCACCGTGAAGAGATCGGCAAGAACATTCGTACCATGATCATGGGCATCCCCAACGTGGGTAAGTCCACCATCATCAATACCCTGGCCGGACGTGTGATTGCGCAAACGGGTAACCAGCCTGCGGTAACCCGCCGTCAGCAGCGTATCAACCTGCAAAATGGCGTCGTACTGTCTGATACTCCGGGAATTCTGTGGCCAAAAGTTGAAAACCCGCACAGCGGTTTCCGCCTTGCCGCAACAGGTGCAGTGAAAGATACCGCGATGGAATATGACGAAGTGGCGTTCTATACGGTGGAGTATCTCGCCGCTCACTATCCGGAAAAACTCAAAGAGCGTTACCAAATCGATGAGTCGCCTGAGTCAGATGTTGAATGGATGGAAGCGATTGGCCGTAAGCGTGGCGCCTTGCGTGCCGGTGGCCGCGTTGACCTGCATAAAGCATCAGAAATTCTGCTGCATGAACTTCGCCAGGGAGTGATTGGCCAAATCACGCTCGAATTACCGGAAATGATCACGCAAGAGCTGATTGAGGTTGAAATCGAAGAAGCTCGTAAAGCAGAAGAGAAAGCAAAGCGCAAAGAAGAGCGTCGCAAGCGTTACCTACGTAACAAACGTTAAGCGCGCATGCAGAGATGGCGCTATCCATCCCTGTGACTGACTTTTTATGACACTGACTTTGTAAGACAAAGGGCGCTATCTAAGCGCCCTTTTCGTATTGGTATCAATGAGATTGACAGACTGATTCAGTTCACAGCCAGGAAGCTAAAAACTCATTCACTCCTGAAGATCTCCCCATTAGCGATTAATTCCCGCCAATTTCACCAAAATATCTTCCAGTTGTTGCCAGGGCATCAGCTGTGAATCAATCAATTCAATCCGCGACTCAAAACCTTCCAGGCTCATTTCATTGACGGAAACCACACCCTGAGACACATTGAACGCATAGCAGCCACGGTCTGTATTCACCACAGCCTTAATCCGTTCCGCTTTAAGATCGCTGAACAGAGAGAACAGCTCATCAAAGCCAAACGCAAATTCAGCGCCAAACAGCCAGCCACAACTGAAATAGCCCTGCCCCTGATTTTCACGGCGTACATAAGGTTGCTTCGGATCCAGTTCAAACTGTGGCTCCATCTCTGCGTGATGGTGATGATGGGCATCACGCGCGTCCACTTGCTCCGGCACCAAACGTTCAATATCCAGTATTTCCAGCGGCAGTTGCCCGCGCGATACCAACTTATGGAAGATTTTGGACGGAGACTGGTCGGTAACCCAATCGTTAAACGCATCGATATCATCCACATCGCATTCATCAACTTTATTACCAATGATCACCTCGGCGCTGCCAAGCTGATCATTAAAGTTCTGGTTGCTAATGTATTTTTCGTTACGCAGATTGCGCGGGTCAACCAGCGCAATCGTCGCTTTCAAATCCACATATGGCAGATACTGCTCGGACGTCAGAGTGGCAATCACTTGTTTCGGGTGGCCGAGCCCGGTCGGTTCAATCAGCAAACGATCCGGCTTTTGCCGCAGCAGTGCGTTGATTCCCACGGACATTGGCACACCGGCAGTGCAACACATGCAGCCGCCCGGCACTTCTTTTATCAGCGCCCCTTGCTCGGACATCATGGCACCGTCGATACCAATTTCACCAAACTCGTTAACCAGTACCGCCCACTTTTCATCGCTGGGTTTAGTACGAAGCAGGTTAAGTATGCTGGTGGTTTTACCTACACCGAGAAACCCGGTAATTATGTTGGTCGGAACTTTTGCAGTCATGGTTATACTCCCTTTTGTAATAGTATAACGTTCAAACCAGCTGCGAGTAAAAAACTATTACGAGATAAAAACTATTGCTAGATAAACGAGTTAGCCGCGCTTTTTATATCCACTCAATTTTCGACATCAAAACAAAATATTGATACACCTTATCAATATTTCTCATGCAGGCTGGCGACTGTGCATAGATAAAACAGACAAACAGAGTGAATAGCAAGCGGCAAAAAAATTCAGGTACTAATGAAATAACCAGAAACAGATACCGTAATAGAAACCGACGAGTCAGATAGAAACAGACACCGTAAATAGCAAAAGGCGCACTGACTATAGCGCGCCTCTTTTCCCCGGAACTCAATCGTGAGTCTGCGAGTCAGTCTGTTCTGTGTACCAAACTGACCATTGGCGAGGACATTTGATTTGAAGTACTTTTTGAATCCATCCAAATTGTAGGTAAGGCCTTTCAATTCCTCCATTTCGAAATAATCAAATCTGCCTTACTCTTTAAATATGGTTCATTACTCTGAAAAGACAAGTTTTTTCGCATATTTTTGATGATCATTGCATGGTTTTTAGAATTTTAGCGAAATCAATCATATATGAAAATCAATATTGCATTCTTGTCGCTATAGTTGAATGATGTGGCGAGTATAATTCAAGGCCACCCCCTGAATTCCCAACCCTTGAGGCCTTATTTTCATGACGAAGAGTGAGAAGTTGAAGTACAGTTTACTTTCCAAAGTTCCAAAAGATGCAATTAATCAATTTCTCTCTAAAGAAAAAACCCCCGCTTCCGTCCTGTTCCTCTCCCTTATCGTTGGTATTCTTTCAGGCATCGTCGGTACTTATTTCGAACAAGCGGTTCATTTTGTCTCGGAAACCCGTACCGACTGGCTGCGCAGTGAAATTGGTAACATGTTGCCGTTGTGGCTGGCCGCCTTTTTGATCAGTGCTGCCCTGGCCTTTATCGGCTATTTTCTCGTGCACCGTTTTGCTCCGGAAGCTGCCGGCTCTGGTATCCCGGAAATCGAAGGTGCGATGGATGGCATGCGCCCTGTACGCTGGTGGCGAGTGCTGCCGGTCAAGTTCTTTGGTGGTATGGGCGCGCTGGGTTCAGGTATGGTTCTTGGCCGTGAAGGGCCAACTGTGCAGATGGGTGGCTGCATCGGTCGCATGGTGTCGGACATTTTCCGCATCAAAAATGACGATACGCGCCATTCTCTGCTGGCTTCCGGCGCAGCCGGTGGTCTGTCCGCGGCATTTAACGCACCTTTAGCTGGCATTATGTTTGTGATGGAAGAGATGCGTCCGCAATTTCGCTATACCCTGATATCCGTGCGTGCGGTCATTATTTCGTCGGTCGCAGCCAACATTGTCTTTCGCAGCGTCAACAGCCAGGATGCCGTGATCACCATGCCGCAATACCACGCACCGGACTTACCTTTGTTAGGTTTGTTTTTACTACTTGGTGTTCTGTTTGGCATTTTTGGTGTGCTGTTCAATAAGCTGATCACCACAGCCCAGGATATTTTTGTTAAAATTCATAAAAATACCCGTAGTCGCTATTTGATTACCGGCTCACTGCTTGGCGGATGTTTTGGGTTAACTCTGCTGTATATTCCTGAACTGACCGGCGGAGGTATTGCACTCATCCCGACCATTACTAACGGCGGTTACGGTGCTGGCCTGCTGTTATTGTTGTTCCTGGGCCGTATTCTGACCACTTTGATCTGTTTCGGCTCCGGCGCTCCGGGCGGTATCTTCGCGCCGATGCTAGCACTGGGTACACTGTTCGGTTATGCGTTCGGTCTTATCGTGCAAAGCATGCTGCCGGAACTTGGGATTGAGCCAGGTATGTTTGCGATTGCTGGTATGGGTGCGCTGTTCGCAGCAACGGTGCGGGCACCGATCACTGGTATCCTGCTGGTGATTGAAATGACCAATAACTACTACCTGATTTTGCCACTAATCATTACTTGTCTGGGTGCAGGTACCTTCGCACAGCTATTTGGCGGACAGCCAATTTACAGCCAACTGCTGCACCGCACACTGAAAAACGACAAACTACGTCAGCAAGACTTACCACCACAACAAGCAACTCCGGTAAAAGAAGCCGCCACAGAATCAGCCTGATATACGACTATGACTAAATGCTTTCAGATAAAAGTGGTTCAGACAAAAATTGGTTCGGGTAATAATGCCACTCATTGCTACTTGTTCACGGTTTTGTGACAGTTATACATCTATTGTTACACACTGATTGCTAAAAATTGATAGAATCGCCGCGCATTAAATCTTTGCTGTGCGGCGATTTTTTCATTCCTTCCTCGTTCGCTGCAACTTGACCTTAATTAAACGGAGTCTGGCGTTGAACTGGAAAAGGCTGATTCAGGTACAAAGTGTTCCTCCTTCCCAAGCGGCCCTGGCATTAGGACTTATAGGGCTTGGCCAGGCATGGGATTTGTATCTGCCACAAATCGGCTCAGTATTACGCCCCTACATGGTAGTTGCCGGTGCCATTCTGTTGCTGCCGGTACTGGCGCGATACCTGACCAGTTATTCGACATTCATGCGCGATATCCGCGATCCGCTTTCCGGCAGCCTGATGGCACCTATGAGTATGGCGCTGTTGATTCTGTGCGATTATCTGGCATTGATTTCACCGCTGATCGCCTATCCTATCTGGGCTATTGCATTGCTACTGCACCTGACCATGATGGTGCTGTTTTTCAGCTTCCAACTGCTCAATTTCAGAATGTCGCACATTGTGCCGAGCTGGTTTCTCTATCCGGTTGGTCTGATAAGCAGTTCCCTGGCTGGAACCCAGTTCGGTCATACTCTGTTTTCCGAAACCCTGGTGTCGGTCTGTATTGGGATCTATTTCTTCATGTTGCCATTGGTATTGTACCGACTGGTGTTTGAAGGCATGCTGCCGCGGCGCGCCCGGCCAACACTGGCCATTATGGCGGCACCGATCAACCTGACGCTGGCGAGTTATCTGGTGAACTTTCCCCATCCGGATCCTATTCTGACCGGCGCATTGGCGGGGATAGCAATTACGATGACTCTGCTGATCTATTTATGTTACTTCCGCCTGCTGAAACTGAAATTTCAGCCGTCCATCGCAGCGGTCACCTTCCCTTCCGTCATCAGTGCCATTGCGATGCACCGCCTGACGACTTTTTTTCAACACGACTTTCCACACTGGCATTGGCTGCATAAGTTTGGGTTATTTGAACTGAGTGTGGCGAGCGGATTAGTTTTATGGGTTTCTATCGGTTACGTTAGAATGTACTGGCCTGAATTATTCCCGCCGAAGAACAACACATCAAATAACGGTCTACCTAAGTAAAAAATGACCACGACCATTACGTCTGGCAGGGCCAAATCACTGTACCCGAAACGGAAAACAATCACCTTACACTCTCTGAGTGTAAGGTTTCTTTCTTAATAGACAACTCAATATAACTCAGTTTGCCATCGCTTCCAAAATAATCAATTTACGTAGGTGACGTCGCTGCAAATATCATCCATATATCTCTTGTCAGCTGGCATTATTTTCACATAACAAGGATATTGATGATGAACACCAATGCCAAAATCCATTACCTGCCTGATTTTATTCAGCGTCGGTTAGAGTTCTTTATTGAAGATTTAATTCATCCCAACCAGAACGGTAAACATCTGGTATTGGGAACAAGGCCGCACGACGGAGATATTGTATTGCAAAGCAATGATTATCTCAGTCTGGCTAACCACCCTCTGATTAAAGCACGGCTGAAAAAGGCTATCGATGAGACACAGGACAGTGTTTTTATGTCAGCCATTTTCCTCCAGGACCAGGTGTCCAAACCCAGTCTTGAACAACAGTTGGCAGATTATGTCCATTTTGATTCATGTCTGTTGTCGCAGTCCGGCTGGAACGCCAACACAGCGCTATTGCAAACTATTTGCCCACCAGACAGCCACGTTTACATCGATTTTTTTGCTCATATGTCACTGTGGGAAGGTGCCCGTTACGCCTGTGCGAACCTACATCCGTTTATGCATAATAACTGCGATCATCTGCGTAAGCTGATACAGCGCAACGGGCCAGGGCTGATCGCAGTCGACTCCGTCTACAGCACCCTCGGCACTGTTGCGCCTTTGGTGGATATCGTAGCCATTGCGCAGGAAACCGGGTGCGCCATTCTGGTCGACGAATCGCATTCCATCGGCACACACGGTATTCAGGGAGCGGGATTAGTTGCCGAGCTTGGCCTTTCTTCCCAGGTCGATTTTATGACTGCCAGCCTGGCAAAAACGTTCGCATACCGTGCCGGCGTTATCTGGACCAACAATTGCGCGAACCAGTGTATTCCTTTTGTCGGTTATCCGGCCATATTCAGTTCGACCATTCTGCCGTATGAAATCGCGGCGCTTGAGGCTACATTGGACGTGATAAAAAGTGCCGACAAAAAGCGTGAGCAATTATTTAATAATGCCCGCATGCTAAACCAGGCGCTGAATAATATCGGGATAACGACACGCAGCCAGTCACAAATTATTGCGCTGGAAACCGGAGATGAACGTAATACGGAAAAAGTGCGTGACTATCTGGAGCAAAATGGCATCTTTGGCGCGGTATTTTGCCGGCCGGCAACGGCCAAAAACAGAAACATTATCCGTTTGTCGGTCACCAGTTCGGTCACCGAGCAGCAAATCGATAAAATCGTGTCTGTCTGCCATCAGGCGCAACAAAGCGGGGATGTTTATTTCTATTAATCAGGAATTGTTTCATTAAGAAGCAATCGTTTCATTACGAAATAATAGTTGCACTATTCAGGTTTATTTTTATTAACCTGGTGCGGTTAATCAGACGGGTATACAACAGGATCCGGCTCCTGATAAAGGAGCTAGATCCAATTGGCCAGTTTACCCAATAGCTTATCTTTATCAGCCGGTTTAACAATGTAATCGTTCATACCGGATTGCTGAATCTTTTCAATCGTCAGCGGGCTGTTATCACCGGTGTGACCCACAATCGGCACATGACGGTACGGTTTATCAGATTCACGAATCGCTTTGGTCGCGGCGAGGCCATCAATGACCGGCATCTCGATATCCATCAACACCAAGTCGAAAGTATTGTGTTCCATCTCATCCAGCGCCTGCTGGCCGTCATTGGCCTGAATCACTTCATAGCCCTGCTTTTCCAGCAGCAAGGCGGTGAAAGTACGCAGCGACTGATTATCGTCCACCACCAGAATACGACGTTCACATCTGGTTTTTTTCAGCGGCACCACATTGTGATCCGGCAACAGCGGTTCCGCCTCAAAAAACAGATGATCAAGCTGCTGATTGGTATCCATCAACAGTTGGCGTATCTCAAGCGGAAAGACTTTGAGATGACGTTCTATGTTGATTGGATAACGATTCTGCTTGTCGTACAGGTAGGCGATTTTGGCTTCAGTCGCATGTAACTTAGTTTCCAACTCCACCATCGACTGCCACTGACCGTTAACCTGTTCCAGATCGATCAGAATCAGATCATATTCCAGCTCATACTCTTCACGTTGTAACGCTTCCGCCAGGGTCAATAAATGCAGACGAAAGCCCTGATAAAAAGACTGTTCACTTAAATGACGGCTGAGCAAACCGTCATCGCCTACGTAGAGCACCGTTTTAGTTTTCATCAGGTCCAGCTTAATATGACCGACGACTTCAGAGTGATAGGCAGGAAAACTGAGGATAAATTCCGTCCACTCGCCCAACACAGATTCACAGCTGATATTACCACCAAACGATTTCATGACCTTGCGGCAAAACGGTAATCCGAGACCATAGCTGCCATTTTTGCCAAAGGTATAGAAGTCTTTAAAAATTTCTTCCAGCCTGTCCGGAGCAATACCCACTCCGTTGTCACGCACCTTGATCGTGTTGTGTTGCGCATCACGGGTCAGGGTCACATCAATCGCAAACTGTTCGCCATTCTGATAATAAAACGCATTTTTGAGTAAGTTATATAACGCGAATTTTAATAACGTATCGCTACCAAAAAAATCAAAATCTGCCTCAACGCTCA
Organism: Vibrio sp. ABG19; assembly: GCF_029962385.1. Taxonomy (NCBI): domain Bacteria; kingdom Pseudomonadati; phylum Pseudomonadota; class Gammaproteobacteria; order Vibrionales; family Vibrionaceae; genus Vibrio; species Vibrio sp. ABG19. The sequence goes on from NZ_CP071707.1 coordinate 1,166,318, forward strand.
GGCTCACCGCCTGACGATCCAGCGATCGCTTGTACGAAAACGATTTGAGCGCATGGCTGACCACTTGCTCTGCGCGCTGCTTTTTAAACGTCGACGTTGAAACTCGGTTCTCATCAATAGATGTCAGCAGTAAATCAATAGTCTCATTACCCGAATGAATCACATCGTCGGCATTTTTAAGAATCTCGTACAATAGACTCAGATCCTGACCATCAATATGAGCGCCTTGACGTTGGTCAGTGGGCTGCGCCGGCAAGATGGTACGCAAAACGTCCACAGAAGACTTTAAGGCGCTCAACGGATTACGCATCTCGTGCGCGATCCCCGCGCCAAATGACTTCGCTATCGACACTTTGGACTCATGCGAACTCTGATTGCGGAAGTAGAACAGGTTACCAAACACATAGGTAAACAGAAAAATCGGTACATAAGGCCATAAGATCCAGTCTGTCAAAGACTCATCGCGTACCCAATACGTCACCAGGTAGGCTGCGAGGACAGACAACAACGCCTGCAGCAGCATCACTTTGGTCTCATGCACCAGCAGGATATGCAGAAAAATAGACGCCATAAACGACATCGCCCACACCGTCGACCAATCGTTCATCAGCAACATATAAGCAAAGAAGAACGGTAAGCAGAAGCTGATGCTGAGCAGATAATAACAAGGCATATAACGCTGCATCAGTTTGGGCAAACTGTTGCGAAATGCGATACCGGCAAACAGACAGGAACAGAACAACCGCAGCCAGATGTTTTCATATGGCTGCGGGAATAAAAACGCCCAGATGTAGTAGTACACCGGAAAGCCGACAAGCCCCATCCAACCGACCAGAGTCAGGTTTGGCTCAGCATACTGGTATATTTTCTTGACTACGTCCATGCACTCTTACCGAAAAAAGACCTTAGGATTATACGTACAATTGAATAATTTATACACAGATATTCATTCATTGAATCACTTTTATGCCACCTTTTTATATCAATTTCGATTACTAAATAGGTAGCACAATAGTATCAATCTGCCCACGTCACTATTTGGTGTTCCAACAGGCACTTATCGTACGTTACGCATTTTTGTTGCACCAGATCTTACTGTCACGGTAAAGCTTGTGGTGACATCAAGCTTTACCATGACATCCAACTTTACCGTGAGATAAAAACTGGCTGCACATAAAACGTTACCGTCAGGTCAGGCAACCAGGCGAATTTTACTGCCACGCCCTTCGGTTTCGACATCAAGACGCAACGCAATCTGTTCTTTGAGCTCAGTAACATGGGAGATGATCCCGATTGTGCGCCCCCCCTGTTGCAAGTCAACTAAGGTCTGAATCGCCAGATCGAGTGATTCCGGATCCAGGCTGCCGAACCCTTCATCGATAAACAGCGTATCGAGACGAATACCACCGCTATAAGACTGCACCACATCAGACAAACCCAGTGCCAGCGAGAGTGCCGCCATAAAAGATTCACCCCCCGACAACGTCGCCACATCGCGTGCTTTTGAGGTATAGCCATCTTCAACCATCAAATCAAGGCCGGAACCGGCGTTACCTTTGGCGCGCTCTTCTTTACGCTTTAACAGATAGCGACCTTTACTCATTTTTTGCAAACGTTGTGATGCCTGGATCAATACATCATCCAGCAGCACCCCGAGCACGAAACGGTGCAGACTGACTTTGGCACCGGTACGACCGTTGGCGATGTCGCTCAAGGTACCGTAAACCTGATACTCTTTTTCAAGCTGAGCATTTTTCTCATACAGCTTAGCCAGTTTTTGTTCCACTTGCTTGAGGCTATCCATGCGTGAACGTAATTCGGCCAGACGGTTAAAACTGTCAGTCACCACTTGTTGCTGTTCGGCAAGCGCTTTTTCGGTCAGCTCTGGTTGTGGCTGCTGTTTATCGGCCACAATCTGAGTGACACTCTCCAGCTTGCCACGCAGTGTCGCCAGCCCTTCATCATACAGACGAATCTGCTCATCAATGAGCGATAAAGCCTTATCATCCAAACGGGCTGACAGGTAGGCGGCACTGTCCGCGAAGCGGGTTTCAGCCAGCGACTGTTGCCACTGCTGCTCACTACGTACATGCTCTTTGTGCCAGGAGTCGAGCAGCTCTTTCGCACTGGTCAGCGAAGCCTGTGCCGATGAATACTGATTTTGCGCCTCCGTTAACGCTGTACGCGCTTGTAATTCAGCATCCGTCAGCACTTTTATCTGCTTTTGCACTTCACTGTATTTTTGTCTTACCTGATCAACATGACTGAATTCGGAGGTAATGTCCCGCTGCAGATCATCCACCCGGGTCTGAGCCTCTGTCACTGCCTTGTCACACGCCTGCTTGGCGGCCAGTCTGGACTCTAAGTCCAGCTTCGCTTGCTGAGATTGAACTTCCAGTGCACTAAGCTGCTGCTCAATCTGCGCCGGATTGATGGCCGACAAGCGGCTGATTTCATCGTTGAGTGTTTGTTGCTGACGCTGTAATTCGTCTAACTGCGGCAAGGATTTTTGCTCAATCTCAGCGATCAGTCGTTGTAAGTCCTGTTGCACATGCTGGCAGTCACTCTCCAGTACCTGCTGCGCTTTATAACGCTCAATTTCAGCGTGACTGGCCAGTTGCTGCTGCTCACGGGCAGACTGAACCTGCTCTTTGGTGACAACGTCACCTGAAAATTGCGCTAATTGCGGATGAGCGTCACTGCCGCACACCGGACAGGCGTCTCCCGGCTGGAGCAGGCGCGCCAGTTCAGCGGCCTGATTGGTGTGCCAGACATATTCCAGCTTATCAGCCTGCTGCTTTGCCGCCAGTGTCTGCTGCTTCGCCTGCTGATAAATGTCACTCGCTTGCTTGAGCTGCCGTGTTTTAACGTTGAGTTGCTCAGTCAGCTTTTGCTGGCGTAAGCGGCGCTCAATCTGGTCATTAACGGTAAGCAGCGAATGGCGCTTACCATCCAGCGTCGCGATCTGCTGCAGTGCCGTCTCGCGTTCAGTTCGCTTGAGCTGAATCTGACTATCCAGCTGTTGCACCAGCTGCTCCGCCTGTTGCAGAGCCAGAGTCGTCGTCTTTAGCGTATCACCCGCCGATTTCAGCTGTTTAACCTGCTCGTCGAGCGCCGCAAATTTTTTGCCGGTCATCTCCAGCTGATGTAATTGGGCCGACAAAGCTTCCGTTTGTGCGTAGCGGTTCACACTAAGCTGGTGTTGTTCCTTTGCCTGGTTAAGGCGTATTTGCGCCTTACTCAACTGTTCCGTTTTTGCTGTCAATGCAGTGTGCGCTTCAGCGCTCTGCTTTTGTGCGGTGATCCACTCGTTGTAGGGTAAATCAAGGCGAGACGCCTGTTGCGCCTGCTGACGTTTCTGACGCAACTGGTCGATTTCTGTTTGCTTGGCAACCTGCACCTTTAACTGCGCATCAAGCTGGCTTTTCTCTGCAAATTTGCTTTGCAGTTCCAGTGCCGCACTGTGTTGCTGCTTCAAATCGTCCCGCAATTTGAGCTGAGCCTGATAATGTTGCTCAGCTTCAGTGAGCTGCGGCGACAAGGTGTTTTTCTCTGCCTGCAGCTCCTCTTCGCTACTGACAGAGACCACATCCAACGCGCCTTTGATCTGGTTATCAAACTCATCTTTTTCTTTGCGAATACCCGCAGCGCGTTCAAACAGGGCTTTTTCAATCTGGGTATAAATATGGGTTTGAAACAGTTGACCGAAGATCTGCTCCCGATCTTTGGAGTTAGCAATCAACAATTCACGAAACTTACCCTGCGGGATCACCATCACCTGACGGAACTGTTTTACATCCAGACCAATCAGTTCAACCATAGCTTTAGCAACCGGATTCGGCCGGTTGGCGATCAGCTTTTCTTCACCGTCAATCCACTCACACAAGGTGGCGGAATGAGCTTTCTTGGTGGTGCCCTCGCCGCGTTTTTTCGGTACTTCCTGATCCGGACTGCGAGTCACCACAAACTGACGACCATTTAGTTCAAAGCGAAATTCGATTTCGGTTAACAGTTCGGGATCAGCATAATCACAACGCATCTGATCGCCGGTTCGCTCACTGCCCGTCGTCTCACCGTAAAGGGCGTAACAGATAGCATCCAGAATCGAACTTTTACCGGCCCCGGTCGGACCATTAATCAGAAACAACGGCGCGTGACCAAGCTCGGTAAAATCAACGACCTGGCGGGTTGCAAACGGGCCAAAACCTTGGATTGTTAATTGAATCGGACGCATGATTTAGTGTTGCTCCGCCTGTTTAATCGATTGAATCACATCTGACATAACTTGTTCTTGTTCACTGCTGAGCGGAGATTGTTTCGCTTCTAAGAAGAAATCGCGGAACATGTCCATTTCGCCTCTCGCCAGGCGAGCACGGCCCATTTCCTGGTCAACCCCGATCAACATGCCCGGCTTCTCCAGATGCAGGACATTCGGATACACTTTGCGCAGTTTCTCCATCGGGTCGAGAATGGCGTGTTTGTCTTGCAATCGCACCAGCAGATAATCGTGGTTATTCGGATCGGTTTTGCCCTGTTCAATCAGCTGTTCAAGCTCACCCTCAACGATACGCATGCCATGCGGGCAAGGTAAATCGATATGTTGTGCGCTGACAAATCCATCCTGATTCAATTCAACCAGAGTGACGCCTTTCTTCTGATGTTGCTCGGAGAAGCTGTATTTCATCAGCGAGCCAGAATAACGAATGAACTCTTCACCTTTCATTTGCGGCTGATGCAAATGCCCCAGCGCCACATAGTCAAACGGCAAAAAGTGCTGATGCTCGACCCGGTCAGAGCCGCCAATTGACAGCGGACGTTCCGATTCCGATTCCATCGCACCGTCAACGAAACAGTGGCTGATCAAAACGTGACGTTGTGACGCATAAAACTGTTCTGTGATGCGCTGACACAGCAACTGGTGTGCTTCATCATGAGTCGCAACCGGCTGCTGATAATGATAACGCACCAGCTCAGGATCGTTATAAGGCATGCCGTAAAAGGCCACCTCACCAGCTTCATCAGAGCGCAGTACGACTGGTTCGAGCATCTGGTCAAAATCACTAATGATATGCAGTCCGGAACCTTTCATCTGGCGCGCGGCAAACCCGAGACGTTTGGCGCCATCATGGTTACCGGGAATCATAATTACCGGCGTGTCGAGTTCGTGACAAATACGCGACACGACCTGGTCCAGTAGCTCAATCGCCATCGTCGGCGGTACTGAACGGTCGTAGATGTCACCAGCAACCACCAACGCATGCACCGGATTTTCGGTCAGGTATTGGATAAGATGATCAAGAACAGCGCGTTGGTCTTCGAGGAGAGAGACGTTATGGAACTGACGTCCCAGGTGCCAATCAGAGGTATGCAGAAACTTCATTCCCAGCCTGTTGAACGAATAGTTATGAGTGTTTTGAAACTATGATACTCGTTTTGCCAGGAATTGCGATGTGAGAAGGAAAAAGATCGAGCCAGATTCCACCGATTGATACCAATCAGTCAACAATTAGCCGGTAGTGCCCATTAAGGCATTAGCGGCTAATTTAGTTACTTACGGATCTGGCTTATCAAGTCGTCCCCATTAGGCTCAGGAGCGCACTTTTAAACGACGTGGTATCAGCTCAACACCTGACTGATAACGTTTGGCGGAAGCGTTGAGTGCCAGAGCCAGCGCACTGTCCGCGATCAACTCAAACTGCTGAGGCAGCGAGTTCACTTTCGTCGGAATAAAATCAAGCAAACGGTTATCACCAAAAGTAGCCAGACGAATCGTTTTCATGAGTTCCGGATGCATTAACAACACGTCAAGAATCCCTTCTAACAAGGTATAAGATGTGGTCACTACCGCATCCGGCACACTGCTCTCGGCAACCCAGCGCTCAAACACCTCCCGGCCGTCATCACGATGGAAGTGCTGACCATAGTCAACCTTGACGTCAATCCCCTTCTCTTTCAGTGCCGATTCAAAACCCAACTGACGCTCCTGGGAAATATTCAGCTCCGGTAACGCACCGATAAGGCCAACCGATTTCACCGATTTATCCAACAAGGATTCGGTCAGCTCAAAAGCGGCGCCGAAGTCTTCGCTGATCACGCAGGCAAAGTACTCGTCGTCTAAAGGACGGTCTATGGCGATGACCGGGGTGCCGCTTTTCTGAATGTTAAGATAGAAGCTATTGGCGTCCGGCATGGTACTGGCCACGAACAAGGCTTCAATCCGGCGCGACACCAAGGCATCCGCCACGCTCATTTCTGTCTCTGGATTATCATCTGAACAGGCAATCAGAATTTGATATCCCGCTTTACGCGAATTCTGCTCCAGCAGTTTGGCCAGACGAGCGTAACTGGTGTTCTCTAAATCAGGGATGATCAAGCCGAAGGAACGACTGCTTCCGGCACGCAGTGCCGAGGCCGCATGATCCGGACGGTAGTTGTGTTCATCAACCACGGCCATCACTTTCTGCTGGGTTTTCTCACTAATTCGGTATTTATGTGCTTTACCGTTGATCACATAACTTGCGGTTGTTTTGGAGACGCCCGCCAACTTGGCCACTTCATCTAGTGTCATATCAACTACTCTGTAATGTGCGTATGATCATAGAAATAACTTTCCGATCCTTGATGAAGTTGAATTATACGCTGAATCGATTCAGTATTGAAGCTGAAAGGATTCAGCAAAGTCTCAAATTGATAGCCAACTCGTGTTTTTTGGACTAAACCTTAAAACAAGCAAACGATGATTTCGCCAATCGACGATTTTGCTGAATTTTTTAAAACTTAAAGCTGAAACGATTCAGCTCAACGATAAAGCAGGGTAAATCCTTGCGCCGCATCTGAGGTGCGGTGACAACAAAAAAGCCACTCGCTGGCTGGAAAGGGGCCAAACATGCTGCAACTTACTACTCAAGACATTCAACTGGAACAAGCACAGGCCAACAAGCTGGATGCGATTCGTTCTATTGCTGCCGACCTGACTGCCAAAGGTCTGGTTGATGAAGGCTATGTTGAAGGTATGCTGAACCGCGAAGCGCAAAACTCAACTTTTTTGGGTAACGGCATCGCAATTCCTCACGGAACCACAGATACACGCGACCTGGTGAAACAAACCGGTGTTGCTGTTCACCACTTTCCTGCCGGCGTTGACTGGGGCGACGGTAACACGGTTTACGTTGCTATCGGTATCGCGGCTAAATCGGACGAGCACCTGGGTATTCTCAAACAACTCACCAAAGTGCTGTCAGCCGATGGTGTTGAACAAAAACTGAAAGAAGCCAAAGCAGAGAAAGACATCATCGCCCTGCTGAACGGCGAAGTTCAGTTTGATGCCGATTTCGATGCGTCACTGATTCAACTGCAATTCCCGGCCAGCGACATGATTCAGATGAGTGCCGTCGCCGGCGGCCTGCTAAAGAACACAGGCTGTGCAGAAGCTGAATTTGTCGCAGACTTAGTCACTAAAGAGCCGACTCACCTGGGTAAAGGCCTGTGGTTAATCAGCAGCGATAAAAACGTCAAACGCACCGGTATGTCATTTGTTTCAACTGCCAATGACTGTGAACACAACGGCGTTAAGGTCAAAGCGTTGATCGCATTTGCCGCTTGCAACAGCGCGCACGAGGCGTTCCTCGCTAAGATCTCTGAGCTGGTATTTGCCCAGCAGCAAGACAAACTGCTTAATGCCGACGCACAAGCCTTGGTCAATCTGTTTACTCAGGGTGAAGAAGAAACCCAGGCTCCTGCTGCTGACGGTAACGTAGCGGTCTTCAAAATCAGAAACTCACACGGCCTGCACGCACGTCCTGGCGCAATGCTGGTTGCTGAAGCGAAGAAATTTGAATCCAGCATCAAGGTATCCAATCTGGATGGTGACGGCAAAGTTGTGAACGCGAAAAGCCTGATGAAAGTTATCGCGCTGGGCGTCAAACACGGTCACCAACTGCAGTTTACTGCCGAAGGCCCTGATGCATCGCAAGCTCTGGAATCTATCGGTGCAGCGATCAACGCTGGCCTGGGTGAAGGTTAAGGAGCGCGATATGACCAATAAAGTTGTCACCATTACGCTTAACCCGGCACTCGATCTGACCGGCAGCCTGAGCACGTTAAATGTTGGCTCAGTCAGCCTGGTCAAAGAAGGCAATTTGCATGCTGCTGGTAAAGGCGTCAACGTGGCGAAAGTACTAAGTGACTTAGGTGCCGACGTGACGGTTACCGGCTTTCTGGGCCGTGATAACCAGGAAATGTTCTGCCAGTTGTTTGCTGACATGGGCGCAACAGACAAGTTTGTCCGCATCGACGGCGCAACCCGCATCAACGTAAAGCTGGTTGAGGCCAACGGCGAAGTCAGCGACGTCAACTTCCCGGGCATTCAGGTTTCGCCGGCAAACATTGCAGAGTTTGAAGCCACCCTACTGGCACTGGCCGAAGATCATGAATTTTTCGTACTGGCTGGCAGCCTGCCAACGGGCGTGTCACCGGAGCTGTGTGCGTCCTGGATCGAAAAACTGCACAGCCTGGGCAAAAAAGTGCTGTTCGACAGCAGCCGTGACGCACTGGCCGCCGGCCTGAATGCCCAGCCTTGGCTGATCAAACCTAATGATGAAGAGCTGTCTCAGTTTGTCGGACGCGAATTAACCTCACCGGCACAATGCCGCGAGGCCGCCCAACAACTGGCTGACAAAGGTATTGAGAACATCGTTGTATCCATGGGTGCCGAAGGCACCATGTGGCTGAATAACGGTGAATGGCTGCACGCCCAGCCGCCACGTATGAATGTGGTCAGCACAGTCGGTGCCGGTGATACGCTGGTGGCCGGACTTTGCTGGGGCCACATGCAAGAGATGGATAAACAACCACTGATTACGTTTGCTACTGCCCTTTCCGCCCTTGCGGTCACGCAGGTTGGTGTCGGCGTACCAGACATTGAGCAATTAAACACCCTACAACAACAAATCCAATTACAACCGGTTAGCGCAGAAACTAACCAATAAGGACAGAAGGTCGCATCTATGAATATTGCCATTATTACTGCATGCCCAAGCGGCGTTGCAAATAGCATTATCGCTGCTGGTCTACTTGAACAAGCGGCGAAATCACTAAACTGGACGGCCAGTGTTGAGTGCCACTCCTCCGTTCTGGCGGGTAAAACCCTGACTGACGCTGAAATCAGCGCAGCCGAGGTGGTGATTGTTGCTACAAACACTCCGGTTGATACCACACGCTTCGTGGGTAAAAAAGTTTACCAGAGCGAAATCTCCGCCCTTACCGCTGATCCGGTTGCTTACCTGAAAGCGGCAACCGAACAAGCGACTGAACTGTCAGACGCTGCCGCAACCACTTTTACTGCGCCTGTAGCCGCAGCCACAGACGGCGTGAAAAAAGTCGTTGCTGTGACTGCGTGCCCGACTGGTGTTGCACACACCTTTATGGCAGCTGAAGCACTGGAAGAAGAAGGCAAACGTCGTGGTTACCAGATCAAAGTGGAAACCCGTGGCTCAGTCGGTGCAGGTAACGCTCTGACTGAACAAGACATCGCCGATGCGGATCTAGTTATCATCGCGGCTGACATTGAAGTACCGCTGGAGCGTTTCAACGGTAAAAAAATGTACCGGACCAAAACCGGCCCTGCGCTGAAGAAAACATCAGAAGAGTTGGATAAAGCGATCGCTCAGGGTTCAGTGTACCAACATTCAGGTGCTGCGCAGAAATCCGGTGCAGAAACGGAAGAGAAGAAAGGCGTCTACAAGCATCTGATGACCGGTGTATCTCACATGCTGCCAGTGGTGGTCGCCGGTGGTCTGATCATCGCGCTGTCGTTTGTATTTGGTATTGAAGCATTTAAAGAAGAAGGCACTCTGGCTGCGGCTCTGATGTCTATCGGCGGCGGCTCTGCATTCGCTCTGATGATTCCGGTGCTGGCGGGCTACATCGCGTTCTCTATCGCTGACCGTCCGGGTCTGGCCCCTGGCCTAATCGGTGGTATGCTGGCAAGCTCAATCGGCTCAGGCTTCCTGGGTGGTATCGCAGCGGGTTTCATTGCCGGTTACTCAGCAAAATTCATTGCCGATAAAGTCGCCCTGCCTGCTTCAATGGCAGCACTAAAACCGATTCTGATCATTCCATTCGTTGCCAGCTTAATCACTGGCCTGGTGATGATTTACATCGTTGGTGGCCCGGTTGCCGGCATCATGTCAGCAATGACTGAATTCCTTAACAACATGGGTTCGGCCAACGCGGTTCTGCTGGGTGTTATCCTGGGCGCTATGATGTGTTTCGACCTGGGTGGTCCGATTAACAAAGCTGCGTACACCTTCGGTGTTGGTCTGCTGGCATCGCAAACTTATGCGCCAATGGCCGCTATCATGGCAGCAGGTATGGTACCGGCTCTGGGTATGGGTCTGGCAACATTCCTGGCAAAAGACAAGTTTGAACAAGGTGAGCGTGAAGCAGGTAAAGCATCATTCGTACTGGGCCTGTGCTTCATCTCTGAAGGTGCGATTCCATTCGCAGCGAAAGACCCGATGCGTGTTATTCCGTCTTGTATGATTGGTGGTGCACTGACTGGTGCCCTGTCTATGCTGTTTGGTGCAAAACTGATGGCGCCACACGGCGGTCTGTTTGTACTGCTGATTCCTAACGCTATCACTCCGGTACTGATGTACCTGGTTGCTATCGCGGTAGGTACTGTCGTGACAGGTGTCAGCTACGCATTCCTGAAATCACGTGCACAGAGCAAACAAGCTGTGACCGCATAAGTTACGCAAGTAGTAAGTTACTAAAGTAGTAAATTACGAAAGTAATAAATTGCGAAAGCAAATTGGAGCTAACTACCGATCTTGGCTCCCCTCGTAAAGTCCCCCGTGACTCTTGCCAGTGAGTGTATTCTCACTGGCTTTTTTATATGACTTTCGATTCAGGCTGTTGAATCGCAGCCAAAGTAAAAGCCAGCATGTGCTGGCTTTTTGTTAATTACCTGGATAAGGATCGTATCCGGAAGATGTTCATTCCTCGAGGATAATCAGTCCTTTTTGTGCTTTTCCTGCACGTATTTACGACCAACATCGACCACAGCCACATCTTTGAAGAAACTGCGTCCCAGTAGCAGCGGATAACTCAGATGAGTACGGTCTGCCAGCGTAAACTCGGTCTGCTCTTTCACGTCACCGATTTGAATCCAGGACAGGATGACCGGACGGCGGTGAGTGGTGTCTGAGGTCGACTGGCGGATCTTAACCCAACGCTCAACCGGTACACTCATTTCTTCACTTTTAATCCCTTCGTGCTCGATACGAAACTTAACCCAGTCTTTGCCGTCGCGTTCAAACGGTTCAATATCCACCGCACTAATCGATGATGTCGTCGCCCCAGTATCAACCCGGGCACGGAAATTCTCTTTTACACCAGGGACATAAACCCACTCCTGAGAGCCAAGAATCAGTTTGCCATCCGATGTTTTGGTGGCTTTGAGCACAACTGTGTCTTGTTTTGGCTTGTTGCTATCCTTTGCACTATTATTCGCTTCCTGCGAGTTTGTAGGTTGTTCAACTTGAGTCGCGGCTTCCTTATCTGCCGGAGACGAGGCACAAGCCACGATACCGCCACTAAGCATTAAAGGAATCAGGATTTTCCATTGTTGTTTCATGCATTCACCTAATCAACTTGCTGGATCTCTGTTTAAAAACGGGTGCTCTAACTTTATGAGACGTTAACAATCGCATCTGCCACGTAAGGAATATCTTTTTCTGTCAGACCGGCGATATTGATACGACCATCGCCAACTCCATAAATTCCATACTCTTCACGTAAACGTGTCATTTGCTCTGGAGCGAAGCCTAACACAGTAAACATCCCTTTGTGACTTTTGATGAAATCAAATTGTGCCGTATTGTGTTGATTTCTCAACTCATTACATAAGGTTTGACGAAGGTTTAACAAACGCTGTTGCATCTCTGACAGCTCTTGTTTCCATAAAGCGGTCAACGTTTGGTCCTGCAGCACGGTCTTCACCAGCGCTGCACCGTGGTCAGGCGGCATGGTGTACGTGGAACGTGCCAGGGTCAGTAACTTACCTTTTGCATTGGCGGCTTCACGGGCATTTTTGCCCATCACGATCGCCACACCGGTGCGTTCACGGTACAGGCCAAAGTTCTTCGAACACGATGCCGTAACCAGCATTTCTTCTACCTGATCTGCCATATAACGCAGGCCTTGTGCGTCTTGTTCCAGTCCGTCACCAAAACCCTGGTAAGCAATATCGACAAAAGGTGTGAAACCATTTTTCAACGCCAGTTCGGTGATGGCCTGCCAAGCCGCGAAATCGATATCAGCACCGGTCGGGTTATGACAGCAGCCATGCAGCAAAACGACATCCTTTGGCCCTGCCTTGGATAAATCGGCCAGCATGCGCTCGGTATCCACCATTTTGCTGTCGCGACTGAAGTAAGAATAGAATTTCACTGTCAGACCCGCCGCTTCCATTACTGGCTTGTGGTTAACATAGCTCGGGTCAGTCAGCCAAATGGTACTGCCCGGCTGGGCAACCTGAATCAGATCGCCCAGCATACGCAGCGCGCCGCTGGCGCCAGGGGTCTGAATCGCAATAGTACGCTCAAGTTGGGCAGCCTCACCCATCACCAGATTCAGCATGTCACGATTGAACTCTTCACACCCGGCAAGGCCGACATAAGATTTGCTGGTCTGAGTCGCGACCACGATATCCTGAGCCTGTTTTACAGCCTGCATAATTGGCGTAACGCCAGCGCTGTTTTTGTAAACGCCGATACCAAGATCGACTTTTTCCGGACGAGGATCGTTACGATAAGCAACGGAGAGAGAAAGAATGGGATCTAAAACTGGTGTTGGTAATTGGGATAACATGAAAGCCACAACCCTTTGAAATTCATATGTGGCTTTCAGTAAACACCAATCAGGCTCAAACCGAAAGGGATTTTTGCTGTGCCAGCCTGCTCGTGCAGGGTTTACGGCAGCAATGACAACATCCGGCCCTGTCAGGCACTTGTCGCCTTTCGAATACCTGTATTATGCCTGTTGAATAATGGCTTAGAGTGCAAAGCGATGAATTACCTGGTTACTGCTGCCACGCCACTCGAGTGCCGGGTCGGCCAGCGCTTGCTCAAACTTACCGTCAATCAGCACATCCACCAGCCTGACGATGTCGCGCTGAGCGTCCGTCAGCTCACTCAGTTGATAGCCACTCCATAGCCAGATGTCTTTATCCGGGCACTCGGCACGCACTCGCTTTACCAGTTTGAGCACCCCGCTCAGATTCTCCGGGTGCAGCGGATCGCCCCCCGACAAGGACAAGCCGCGCCGATAAATACGGCTGTCATTCAAATCAGCAATGATTTGGTCTGCGAGTTGCGGCGTGAACAGATGACCAGAGTCCAAACGCCAGGTACTCTGATTGTAACAGCCGCGACACTGATGTTCGCAGCCGGAAACAAACAGTGTGCAGCGTGTTCCCGGCCCGTTGACCACATCGACCGGATAATATTGCTGATAATTCATGGTTGGCTCGTGTGCATCATAAGTGCTTCACCCGGCGTTTGACCTCTTCCTGCTTACCGAAGTTAAACGGACGCGCATCCGGGCTGCCAAGATAGCCGCACACACGGCGTGTAACCGATACCTTACTGGAGTCGTGATTACCGCATTTCGGGCAGGTAAATCCTTTACTGGTACAATCAAACTCACCGCTGAAGCCACATTCGTAGCACTCATCAATCGGTGTATTAGTCCCGTAATAAGGCACCCGGCTGTAACTGTAATCCCAGACATTTTCCAGTGCTTCTACATTGCGCTGCATATTCGGGAACTCGCCGTAACAAATAAATCCGCCATTCGATACATCCGGATACGGCATTTCAAAATCAATCTTGTCGTACGGATTGACCTTCTTTTCGACATCGAGATGAAAACTATTGGTGTAGTAGCCTTTGTCGGTGACGCCCTCAATCACGCCAAACTCGGTGGCGTCAATCCGGCAAAAACGGCTACACAGGTTTTCGCTTGGTGTGCCATACAGGCTGAACGCATAACCGGTTTCCGCTTTCCAGCAATCGACCGCTTCACGCAGCTTAGCGATGATTTTCACCGCCTGCTCACGCAGTTCATTGCTGTCATAAACATGCTGCTGCGCGCCAAACAGGGCATTAATGGTTTCGTGCACGCCGATGTAACCAAGCGAAATCGACGCGCGGCCGTTTTTGAAGATGTCGGCAATGGAATCATTGGCTTTCAGCCTTACGCCACAGGCCCCTTCCATGTATAAGATCGGCGCCACACGGGCTTTAACATTCTCCAGACGGTGAATTCGCGTTTCCAGCGCGCGGCGTGCCAGCTTGAGCTTTTCATCCAGCAACTGGTAAAAGCGCTCGAGATTACCTTCAGCCTTGAGCGCAATGCGCGGCAGGTTGAGGCTGACCACTCCGAGGTTATTGCGCCCTTCGTGAATTAACTCGCCGTTTTCTTCATAGGTATTAAGGAAACTGCGACAGCCCATCGGCGTTTTGAATGAGCCGGTTACTTCCACCACTTTGTCGTAGTTGAGGATATCCGGATACATGCGTTTCGACGCACATTCCAGCGCCAGTTGTTTGATGTCGTAGTTAGGGTCCCCGACGCGATGGTTAAGGCCGTCTTTAATCGCGAACACCAGCTTCGGAAAGACCGCGGTTTTGTGGTTTTTGCCCAAGCCGGCAATCCGGTTTTTCAGAATCGAGGTCTGGATCAGGCGTGATTCCCAACTGGTTCCCAGGCCAAAGCCCAGTGTCACGAACGGCGTTTGCCCATTGGCGGTATGCAGAGTATTCACTTCATATTCGAGCGATTGAAAGGCATCAAAACACTCTTTCTCGGTGCGCGCTTTAGCAAACGCACGCGGGTCGTGAATGTCCCACTCACGTGCAACATTAAGGTGTTTGAGGTAACTGGCGGTGACATAGGGTGCCAGCACTTCATCAATGCGGTTGATAGTCGTGCCACCGTAAATATGGCTCGCAACCTGAGCAATGATCTGGGCAGTAACCGCGGTGGCAGTAGAGATGGATTTCGGTGTATCAATCTCCGCATTCCCCATCTTGAAACCGTGAGTCAGCATGCCCTGCAGATCAATCAGCATGCAGTTAAACATCGGGAAGAACGGTGCGTAGTCCAGATCGTGATAATGCAGATCGCCCTCTTCATGGGCCTGCACCACATCGCGTGGCAGAATACGGGTTTTGGCATAATGCTTGGCGACAATACCGGCCAGCAGGTCACGCTGGGTCGGGATCACCTTACCATCTTTATTGGCGTTTTCATTGAGTAAGTCGGCGTTGCTCTCCTGAATCAAACCTTCAATTTCGTGCGTCAGCTTACTTTGCTTTTCACGCGCAATATCGCGGTCATGGCGGTATTCAATGTATGAACGAGCTAATGCTTTATATGGGCCTTGCATTAGCTCGTTCTCTACCAGAGTCTGGATCTCGGCAATATGAACTTCTTGGTGCTCTTTCAGCTTCAGCTCGACGGCCAGCGCCACATTAAGCGCGTATATAGCCATTTCACTGCTGACTTCTTGTGCAGCGCTTTCTACTGCAGACTGGATACGATCACGGCTAAACGGGGCTTTGGAGCCGTCACGCTTGATTACGACAGGTTTCACTTTTTCTCCTTACCCAGCATACTCACAGAGTTATCTGCAAATACACCATATTGGGTCAACCTAGCGACCAACAACACTATATATAGTGCGGTATTAAACGAGATGCCCTACATATCCGTATTGATTTGGATCAAGCAAAATCCGTCTATGAGCAGAAACAAATCGATCTGTAGAACCGATCGCAAAGAGAGAAAAAACCGCTAAGAAAGCAAATTTATGCCCCCTTGCGTGACTTTTATGTGAAACACTCAACGTATCATTCTTCCGATAACCGACCGATATGAGACTAAAACTTGTCACATCACGCCTGCTGGCACTGATATTGTTGGGATCCTCAGTAACCGCTCAGGCCGAAAATACCGTGATCAGCAGCTGGAATCTGGAGTGGCTGACGCTTAACCCGGCCGTTTCTGCCAATCGTGGTAAACGAACCGCGCAGGATCTCGACGCTCTGGCCGGCCATTTTTCACGACTCAACAGCGACGTGGTTGCCTTTCAGGAAGTCGACAGTGCGCAAGCGATGCAGCGCATCGCCGGTAATCATTACCAGATAGTCATGTCGGATCGCAGCCTGGCTCGCAATCAGAAGCGTCAGTTTTCAGATAGCAATCAATACACCGGATTTGCAATACGCCGTGGTGTGCCGTTTGCCGATCCGGCCGATATCGACCTGACGCCACAGCAACACAACAAATTACGCTTTGCTACTTATATCGTGCTGTATCCAGACAGCAAACAGCCGCTGCATGTTCTTAATGTGCACCTCAAAGCCGGTTGCAGCGGCAAGTTTTCCGCATCGAACCGCAGTTGCCGCACCGTACGGCAGCAGGGCGAAGCGCTCAATCAATGGTTGAGCGCCCGAGCAGGGCTCCAACAAAGTTACCTGATCGTCGGTGATTTCAACCACAACCTGGCCTATCAGGGTGACTGGCTTTGGCAGGAAATCGGAGCCGGGCTACCACAAGCACCACAACTGACCACCAGGCAAACCCGCGCAGAGTGCAAAGTGCGCTCACGTAACCAAACCAACAAGCTGCATCAGTTCCGCTCACTGATCGATCACGTCATCGCCAGCCCGGATCTTGCGCTACCGCAACCACAACAGATCACGTTTGACCCGCCGCTGGTCCTGACATACAAGCTCAGTGATCACTGTCCGGTGCGGGCGGTGTTAACCCGCTAAGTCGCAAATGAGCTAACCCTCAGCATCGCAACAAACTGAGCGACGAGATACTAAGGTGAAAAAAAGCCCCACCAGAATGGCGGGGCAGACACAAGTAAAAGAAGTGTACTCTGTTTTTATGATTTATCGTGTCAACGCTTGCGTCATTCGGTCTTATCGTTAACGGCCGGTACCAAGCGTTTTCTCATCACTACATAGTATAGAACCGGAATAACCAACAAGGTTAATATTGTTGAAATAAAAATTCCGAAAATCAGACTGATAGCCAAGCCATTAAAGATAGGATCGTCGAGTATAAACATCGCGCCGATCATAGCAGCCAATGCAGTGAGCATGATGGGCTTGGCCCGTACGGCCGCTGACTGTATGACAGCTTCGCCAAACTCTGCCCCTGACTGACATGATCGTTGACATCCGCATCAACAAAGCGTAACGAGGTTAGCGGGCATGCGTTTTACTCTATCGAGCATTTTTGGCCCATATAAATACATTACCTACTCCGAGTCCGGCCAGCATGGCAATAAAAAATCCCCACACATCAGCGTTACCCAGCGCTAAGCTCGCCAATGCCGGGCCCGGGCAGACTCCCGCCAAGCCCCAGCCGAGACCAAACAGTGCGGCGCCGCCGATCAAACGGCCATCGAGCTGATGCGAACTCGCCAGACTAAACTGCTGCGCATTCACCGGCCGGCGACGGGGCCTGATCACCAAGAAATACGCCGGCATAAACACCAGCAAGGCGCCGCCCATCACAAACAGCAGGCTTGGGTCCCACGAAGTCTGAGCATCAAAAAGTGCCGCCACATTCAGAAATCCGATGACCTTAGCCGGGTCAGCCATACCGGAGATCACCATGCCAAGGCCAAACAGCAGGCCACAAACCAGAGACGTTAACCGAAACAATACGTTATTCATTTTTCTATCCTGCTTAGCCTGCTAAATCAGATGTAAACGCACAAAAACGGTCAGCACCGCAACCAGCATGAAAACCGCCGTGGCGACCAGTGATCGACGCGACAGACGGCCGATGCCGCAAATGCCATGGCCGCTGGTACAGCCATTGCCCAAGCGGGTTCCTAAACCGACCAGTAGACCGACCGCGGCCAGAAGTCCTCCGTTCGGCGGATAGTCGATAACCAGATTATCCGACAGCGTCAGAGCACCGAGTACCCCGCCGGCGACAACCCCTGCCGCAAACAGCATCCGCCACGAAAAATCGCCCCGCTCAGGCTTGAGCAGTCCGGAGAGAATCCCGCTGATACCGGCGATTTTACCGTTCATCAGGAGTAATAAAGTGGCAGAAATACCGAGTAACATGCCTCCCAACAGAGACGCCCATGGTATGGAAAATGTCATAAAGTCCTCTTATTCCAATGAGTTGCTCACGCGCCGCAAAAAATGTGCTGCAGGCTACCGATCAATTGTGCAACCCGGCCATCGGCCAGGGAGTAAAACACTTGTTGTGATTCTTTACGGGCTTTGATCAGTTGATGCGTTCTCAGCAGCGTTAAATGCTGTGAGAATGCCGACTGACTGAGTGATGAATTTTTCTGAAGTTGCCCGACACCAATCTCACCCTGCGTCAGTTGGCACAACACCATCAAGCGCTCCGGGTGCGCCATAATGCGCAGCAGCTCAGAGACTTCAGACGCACTGGATTTCATCTGCTCTATATCAACCATTGCCATCACTCCCCCTCAAAGAGACCAATCTCAAAACCACTTAAATCAGATAATACTAATAAACATAAATTAGTCAAAACTTATTTAGACAAATCAATATTAGACTTATCTAAATAATGGTTCTATAGTAACAACAGTTTATTGACGGAGGAAACGGTCATGACAGTCGACAATGGCGTTCGAGTAGTGGCAGGGGCAATGGTGTTACTCTCTGTGATATTAACCACACTGGTGCATCCTAATTTCATCTGGTTAACCGTATTTATCGGTGCAAACCTTATACAAAGTGCTTACACAGGCATCTGTCCGGCAGCTTACATGCTGAAAAAGCTTGGTTTTAAATAGTACGCCCAGTGTAAACTGTCAGTTGGGCTAAAAATTGGAGTGAAATGATGACTAAAATTGTGATTATCGGCGGCGTCGCGGGTGGTGCATCGGCCGCAGCCCGTGCGCGCCGTTTAAGTGAAGAAGCACAGATCATCATGTTTGAACGCGGCGAGTTTGTTTCATTCGCCAACTGTGGCTTGCCTTACCATATCGGCGGCGATATTCAGGACAGAAGCAAACTGCTGCTGCAAACCCCAGAAAGCTTCCTGGCACGCTTTAATGTCGATGTGCGGGTGATGAATGAAGTCATTGCCATCAACCGCCAGGACAAAACAGTGACAGTAAAAAACCTGCTCGATGACAGTGAATACACAGAAAGCTACGACTTTCTGCTGCTCAGCCCGGGGGCAGCCCCGGTAGTACCCCAAATTCCGGGCATCAATAACCCGCTGACCCATTCACTGCGTAACATTCCGGATATGGATCGCATCATTAAAACCCTGCAGATGAATAAGCCAGAGCACGCGACCGTGGTCGGAGGCGGCTTCATCGGCCTGGAGATGATGGAAGCATTCCAGCAACTGGGCATTAAAACGACCCTGCTTGAGATGGCTGACCAGGTGATGACACCGGTCGACCGTGAGATGGCCGGTTTTGTCCATGCTGAAATCCGTGACCAAGGCATCGACCTCAAACTGGGCACCGCACTCAGCGCGGTCGAGTACGTGCCGAATGACCACATCGCCAGCTTTGGTGCGGGCGAAAGCGATGAACACCAACACCTTGAAGGTGAGCTGAAATTGTCTCTCAGCAATGGTGAAACCCTGACCACAGATATTCTAATCATGGCCATCGGTGTCAAACCGGAAACTCGCCTGGCGCAGCTAGCAGGGCTGGAAATCGGTCAGTTGGGCGGCATCAAAATCAATGCCATGATGCAGACCAGCGATCCGAGTATCTACGCCGTCGGCGATGCAGTCGAAGAAACGGATTTCGTGACCGGCCAACCGACTCTGGTTCCCCTCGCCGGTCCTGCCAACCGTCAGGGCCGTATGGCCGCCGACAACATGTTGGGACGCAGCGAAAGCTATCAGGGCACACAAGGCACCGCAATTTGTAAAGTATTCGACCTGGCGGTCGCTTCCACCGGCAAAAATGAGAAGCAGCTTAAACGTGACGGTATCACTTATGAAAAAGTGTATGTCCACACCGCGAGCCACGCCAGTTACTACCCTGGCGCGGAAACCGTGTCACTCAAGCTGCTGTTTGATCCGCAAAACGGCAAAATTTTCGGCGCTCAGGCGGTCGGTAAAGATGGCGTGGATAAACGCATTGATATTCTCGCGGTCGCCCAGCGCGCCGGGATGACCGTCGAGCAACTGCAACATCTGGAACTGACCTACGCGCCACCTTACGGCAGCGCAAAAGATGTCATCAACCAGGCCGCCTCTGTTGCCACCAACCTGATCAAAGGTGACGGCAAAGCGATTCATTTTGATGAAATCGACAACCTGACTGAAGATCAATTGCTGCTGGATGTGCGCAATCCGGGCGAACTGAGCAATGTCGGCTACCTGCCGGGCGCGGTCAATATCCCGGTCGACCAGCTGCGCCAGCGCATGCACGAATTGCCGAAAGATAAAGAGATCATCATCTATTGTCAGGTCGGCCTGCGCGGCAACGTGGCTTACCGCCAACTGGTCAATAACGGATACCAAGCGCGCAACCTGATTGGCGGTTACCGCACCTATAAATTTGCCACTGCCTGATCAGTAGTCCTGCAAATACAAAAATGCCAGCGTTCGCGCTGGCATTTTTAATCCAGACAAACAACCTCACCTGGCATCGGCCCCGGCACTGCCAGCTTGAGCCACTGATACAGCAGATCGATGTTTTGCCGTTTAGCGCTGCCTTTCGGCCACACCAGATAATAACTTTCTCCGGTAGATACCGCTTCCTTAAATGGCAATGTCAGCAGCCCCGCTTCAATCGCTTTCAGGCTGAGTAACAAATCACCGACTGAGATACCGTGACCACTGATGGCGGCCAGATTGCCTTGCTCGAGTGTGTCAAACACCTTGCCCTGATTGAGATTGAGAGATTTAACCTGACCGGTACGGGCAATCCAGCGCCGCCAGTCACGGCGGTCCGTGGTCGGGTGAATCAGTTCGCAACGGGTCAGATCCTGCTGCGCTGCAGTGAGTAGATCCGGAGCACAAACCGGGATCAACCATTCAGCGAACAGTGGCAGACATTCGGTATTGGCGCCAAAACTGCCCTGACCGAGCAAAATCGCGCAATCATAAGGTTCACGGACAAAATCGACCGTGTCGACATCCATCCACACACTGGCAGTTTCAATCAGCGGCGCCGAGTGCTGCGCACGAAAACGACTCAACACATCCAGCAGCCAGCTCATGGTCAGTGTCGACGGCGCTTTCAGGCGCAGCTTGCGATTGTTGTGACCAAAGTGATAACAGGCATTTTCCAGGCTCTGGAATCCTTCAGCCAGTTGGGTTGCCAGCGTATTGCCAGCCGGTGTGATGGTGACTTTCGGGCCGTGACGCTGAAACAGCTCACATTCAAACCACTCTTCCAGTGTGCGCACATGGCGGCTGACCGCGCCTGGCGTTACGTTGAGCAGTTGTGCGGCTTTAGAAAACGAGCCTAAACGGGCTGCCGCTTCAAATGCGCGCAGCGCGTACAGTGGAGGTAAGGTCACTGCAATCATCCATTGTGAGTTTAACTCACAATAATATACAGATTTTTCCGTTTTTCACCAATGGACTGATTGAGGATAATCAGCCCATTAATTCCCAAGCCGAATCGTACTCACACTTGATAATCGTGAGTGCTGCTCATACAGATGTGCTCATAAAAAGTACGCCCGGCCCGATTCAGTCACAGGAAACCACGCCCGATGAACCTTTCTTTGCTCGCCAGTTACAGCCTGGCCGTGTTGCTTTTAATTCTCAGCCCCGGCCCTGTAGTGGCTTTAATCACCTCTACCGCGGCACGTCATGGTCAGCGCAAAGCATTTATGACCATGCTTGGCACCAATGGCGCGTCACTGCTGTTGCTGACCACCGCGGTATTAATGCTGGCTGGCGTGGTTCATTTGTCTCCCGCTTACCTGTACTTACTGGGTATTCTCGGCTCGCTGTACATTGGCTATACCGCCATCAGTGACTTGCTGGCAATGATAGACAATGCAGGCGCCCGGAACGCAGCAGCCACACATCCGGCCAGGCAAAACGCTCACCGTAGCGGCTTGGTCAAAGGCTTTGTGATTGGCATTGCGAACCCGAAAGACATCCTGTTTTTTGTCTCGTTTTTTCCACAGTTCATTGCCGTGACACACAATTTCTCCACCAGCGTGATGACGCTGTCAGCAATCTGGGTGCTGTTTGATCTGACCATTCTGTCGCTGTATATCCTCGGCGCAAAATGGTGGACGCAAGCCTTCAGCTCACGCTGGATTGAAGGGTTATGTGCCGGATTCTTATTGCTGGTAGCTGGCGGCGGCGTGATATATAACTCGCAGCAGTTACTCGGGTGATGGAATTTACACAGGTGATAGTATTCGCCGGGCAGATTACAGGCGTTACCTGAGCCTAAAACCTAAAAATTCGTCCTGAGTCCTGAATTTGCCGTTCTAGTATAAATGAGCTGTATCCTTCCCATCGGTCTACAGGGCAAGCATGAGATAAAGTGATACCGACAGGGCTTAACTCGATTAATGAGATTTCATATTGAAAATATTTCTAGGCTGGTACCAAGCCCTAAGAACTTGGAGCACGTTTTGCTGGTACTATTTCACTCAACCTCTCTATCCATTCTGTACAAAAATCCAGATATGCTCGTACCAGTGATGAAGGATGTTTATGATGGGCATAAACTAAGTGGACGGGGAGCTTCTGCGTAGCGATACCGGGTAAAACTTGTATAAGCTCACCGCTTTCCAGCCATGGTCTGGCTGAAAAATTCATGTATTCCCAAGCAGACTATTCCCAAGCACCAGTAACGCCTTTTTGACATTTTCTGTCTAGTAAAGAATCTTTCCCCGATTGCTGCAGCCAACTCACACAAACAGAATATAATCCTGTAAAATTCCCACTAAAACTATCAGGACTTTATATTTTGAGATATAACGCTTTCAACTCTTTACAGCAAATACACTACCTTTTGCATATGAACACTGATTTGAGGTAACACATGTCCATTTCACTCAAAAAAGAGCTCAGATTCGAGCAAAAAACCTTTGTCATTACCGCTCCATTTTTTCTGCTTACTTTTGTTTACATGGTTGCTTTTGGCTTTGAATGGACAGATTTGATAATCAATATTGGCTTAACCGTACTGATTGGCGTGTTAAACAAGCCAAAGTTTCGCCATATCATCTCGTACCTGCTGTATGGATATGTGGCGCTTCATATCGATCAATCCTCTGGCCTGACCATGCTTCATTTCGAGGTATTTATCCTGCTTGGTATGATGCTTTTGTTTAATGACTGGCTAATGGTTCTGAATAATCTGATTGCTGCTGCCATTCATCACTTGCTGTTTTTCTGGCTGCAGAATAATGGCTTCCCTGTTTATATTTTTGAGCCCAACGCACCGTTTATGATGGTGATTGAGCATTGTCTTTTTGCTACTCTTCAAGCCTCTGTATCTATGTACGGCTGCTATACACGAAGCCTGAGTATCAAACGCCTTGATTACGTTGAGGAAAAAATAAAAGAAATCGTACAAAAAGATAACCTCAACTTAAAAGTCACACTTCGGTCAGACGATGATTTTTGTCGAAAATTCAACCTGATAATCGAGAAATTTCAAGAGACTACCGCACTCAACAAACAAACTATCACTGATCTGCAATCGCTGACACATAACTTCATTGCTACGACCCACAGTATCAGTGATGAGATACAAGAGAATCTCGCGCACACGCATCAAATGGCCAAAATGATGGATACCATAAATACGGCGGTTGCGCAGGTCGACACTAATAGTAATCAGTGCAATGAAAATATTACGCTATCAACCAAGATGAATCATGAGATGTCGGATATTTCATCCGATACCGTCAATGCAGCGTCCCACCTGGCAGAAAAAATTGCCGATACTGGGCAAAATATTACCCGGGTTGCGGCAGACATCAGTAACATCCATAGCATTCTGCAAACGATTAACGATATTTCAGAACAAACCAATCTTTTGGCGCTGAATGCTTCTATTGAAGCTGCGCGTGCCGGAGAAGCAGGAAGAGGATTTGCGGTGGTCGCCGATGAGGTGAGGAACCTGTCACTAAGAACCAATACCAGCGTCGAACAAATTGGCAAGACGCTGACGGCACTTGATAAAAACATTAAGTCATCGACTGAGAGTATGCAAAGTGTCGAAGACTATTCCGCCGCACTTCAAGCACAAGCGGAGAAAATCCATACCATTGTCGCCGAAAATAACGCTAATATGGGTGAGACTGCGGCGATGATGAACGAAATCACAACCGCCCTTTCCCAGCAAAGTTTAAGTATTGAAAATGCCCATATGAATATGGCTAAAGTAGGTCAATCTGCTGAAAAAATGGCATTAAGTGCAAAACAGCAACAAGATGCGACCAATAAACTCCAAGTATCAACGCAGACTCTCGGCGAGTTGAGCAGGCAGTTTGTGATTTGAGCGGCTTTTACTCTGTGATTGTATTGAGTAGCCCCAAACTAAGCTGGGGCTATTTCATTCAGGTTCAACGGTCAGTTAATGTCAGCCCGTGCTCTCATACATCAACTCGTCCGTTGTCTGGTATGTGGTATTCCGTATTTATCCGCAGGCCATACCAGATGAAAAAGAGTGTATAACCATTCACTTCTTGATCAACTTCGCTAAATCAGCAAACGGTTTGCAGGTCATGCCCTGATTAAACCTAAAAATGCCAAGGCGCGACATACAATCCCACCCAAAGAGGTTTCTGTAGATAAAACTTTCGCACTAAGACTCAGGAATGTACTTCCTTTAACACCTCTTTCAAAGCAAACATCCCGTTCAGCGCCGCCGGGAAGCCCGCGTAACCTGACATCTGGATAATCACCTCTTTCAATTCCTCTTCCGTGCACCCGACATTCAGTGCCGCGTGTAAGTGAACCTTTAACTGCGGCGCGCAGTTGCCCATCGCGGTTAACGCAGCCACAGTCGCGATTTCACGAGTTTTGAGATCCAGACCCGGGCGTGAGTAAATATCACCGAACGGATACTCGATGGTGTAGCGGGCAAGATCCGGACAAATGTCCTGCAGGCTTTCAATTACCTTCTGCCCGGCTTCTCCGTCGATCTTAGTCAGTTGTTGCAGTCCGCGCTCAAATCGTGTGGTGTCCATTAAGGTCTTCTCCTGTGGTTAACGACACAGGCACCTTACAAGTTAGAGTGAACTCTAAGTCAAGACACTTTTCCGTTTTTGTATAATTCGATTTTGGCTTCCAGCGCTAACAGATGCTGAGTCTGCTGCTCGATATGCTGTTGCAGCGCTGTGCGGTGCTGCTCCAAAAGATGCTGCCGCTCACCGACTGTGGCTGCGCCCTGATCACGATAATTGGTATACTCAAGGATGCCTTCCAGCGGCATGCCGGTCTCTTTCAGGCGGATGATAAAGGTTATCCAGTCGATATCTTTGGCAGTGTAGCTCCGGTGTCCGCTTGCGTCGCGCCGGATGTTTTTCAGCAGACCGATTTTTTCATAATAACGCAGGGTATGCGGCGACAGCCCGACCTGATGCGAGAACTGTTTCATGTTCATCATGGCTTTCCTTCAGCATTGAAAAAAAATATGCACAGTAAACACTGTGCATAACAAAGAGTAATCTTCACTGCAGCAAATAAACACCGCCGTGTCGCTCGGAGCTGTCATCAGGAATGGTCGTTATCCATCACACAGGCCACTGCTCACCCAAATCCCACAACAGACCCGCGGCCGCGGCCAGGCCCTGCTCCGCCACATCCACCAGCAGGTGTTCATCCGGAGCATGTTGCTTACAGGATGGATACGAATGCGGCATCCATACCGTCGGCAATGCCAACACTTCAGCAAAACAGTGATTCGGAATGGTGCCACCCAGATTTGGTAAAACGGTGACTGGTTGCTGCAGTGAACGCTGCATCGACTCACGGGCAAACCCGACCCATGGATGGTTCGGATCCAGTCGGGTGGCGTTGTAACCGCCTTCCAGGATCACATCGATATCTTCAAAGCCGGCTGCCGCCAGATAAGCCCTCAGGTTCGGGATCAGGTTTTGCCAGTCCGTACCCGGCACCATCCGTAAATGACACACCGCTTCTGCAGTTTGCGGAATCGCACCAATCGGCTGAGCAACATTGCCTGCACCCAGCGCAATCACTTCCAGTGTATTACAACCAAACAGGCGCTCACCATCAGTTAAATGGCTTTCGCCCCAGTGCGGGTTGAGCTCAGGATCGCCCGCCTGACCGCCGACCGGCAGTTGCTGCATCATGCTGGCGGTAAGCCCTTCCGGTTGCGGCGCTTTCAGTGGCTCAGCCAGGATCCGGCCGTTGGCCGAAACCAGAATCGCCAGCGCATGCTGCAGGCGGATCGCCGAGTTGGTAATGATGCCGCCCCAGTTACCGGAATGGCGGTCACCGTTCCCGGTATGACAACGCAGACGAAACTGACACACGCCACGCGAGCCTAAAAACAAGGTCGGCGTGCTGGCGTTAAGGCGCGGGCCATCCGAGGCGAGAAACAGATCGGCAGCCAGTTTATCTTTCTGTTCGCGGCAGAACTGCTCAAGGCCGATGGAACCCACTTCTTCGCTCATCTCAAACAGGATTTTGACGTTGTAACCCAGTTTGCCGCCACGTGCGTCAAGCACCGCTTGCAGCGCCATCAGGTTAATGGTGTGCTGGCCTTTGTTATCCGCGGTGCCGCGGCCAAACAGCTGGTTACCAGATTGGGTCAGTTGCCACGGATGCGTACCCGCCTGCCAAAGCTCAGCCTGACCATTGGTTACATCGCCGTGACCGTACAGCAGTAAAGTCGGTAAAGCGTCAGCTTCCATTCGCTCGGCAATCATCAGCGGTGGCTTACCGTCTACCGGATTAGGATAAAACTCGGTTGCAAAACCCAGTGAGGCAAACAGCGGCGCCATTTCATCGGTCAGATAAGCCGATAACTGCGCAGCGGCATCCGGGTTCTGACTTTCAGTCTGCATCGCCACGCGACGCGCCAGTGTGTCAAAGAACTGTCCGTTATGAATGGATTGTGTTGCCGCGTGAATCGCCTGCTCGCGTCCTGAAGTCTTGCTCATCTGCTTTACCTATATGTTAACACTCGATTTCTTATCTCGGATTAGCTTAAGATGAGCTTACCGTTGCAACAATTATTAATAATGCAATTAAACGTTATAAAAAATAGAAAGCAAACATGCACGACATCACTCTTAAATACTTTCACGCTGTCGCTAAGACAGGCTCACTCTCCGCGGCATCGGACGAACTGCATGTCGCCGTTTCGGCCATCAGCCGCCAGATCACCCAGCTGGAAGAGCATTTGCAGGTCAATCTGTTCGAGCGCAAGCCGCGCGGCATGGCACTGACACCGGCCGGTGACATTCTCTATACTTATTCGCTGCGCTCAGCACTTGAGCTCAGTAACGTCGTGACCGAAATGAAAGGGCTTAACAGCGTTCAGCAACAAACCATCACTCTGGCCTGCCCCGAAGGGTTAGCGTGGGACTTTGTGCCCTACGTAACGGCGTTGTTCCATCAACAGCATCCGCAGGTAATTTTCTCACTGCGCGTAGTTGACTCAGGCAAAGCCTCGCAGTTGGTCAAAGAAGGAGCAGTCGATGCGGCGCTGACATTCAGTCTGCAACCCGAACAAGGGGTTGAAGTCGCGCTACAGGTGCACTCTCCGGTATGCGCCCTGTTATCCGCCAGTCATCCGCTGGCGCTGCGCAACCAGCTCAGCGTCCACGATCTGACTGGTTTTCCGTTAGCTTTTTCTGACTCCGGCACCACGCTCAATTATCTATTCGAACTCGCTTGTCATATCGAAGGGGTCAAAATCGTACCCGCGATGACCACCAATGCGATGGGCGCCATTTACACCTATACCAAGGAAAACCCTCACGCGATTGCGCTGTGCAGTGATATGGCGGTCAAACGCCGCGCGCAGCATGACGGCCTGGTGCTGCTACCGATGCGCGAACCCTCGCTCGCTCAGCGCAGTATTCAGCTCCAGGTGATGTCACACCGGAGGCAACCAGATCTGGTCACCCAGTTTATTCTGTTCCTGACCCGGATGTTGCAACAACAATCTGGCAGTAACGGATAGCAGTCGCTCAGTAACGGAGAGCGATCTACCAGCAACAAACCGTGGCCACCCAGCCACGGATAGACAGACAGCCAGCCAGCCAGCCAGCCAGCCAGCCAGCCAGGTAAATTGTGCCCTGAAACGAGACGCGAGCTTTCTAATTAAAGCAACAATGCGTTAAAAAATGAATAATTGTGTAAAAGGTTATCGAACCCTACTATCCCATAAACGGAATGATTCATTTAATGTCAGGGAGACTCAGTGTCAGACAGCGAACTCACCCTTGATGGTGCGCCTCATGCGCAGCATCAACCATCAGATAAAAAACTGTATAAACTGATCATCGCATCATCGATTGGTAATGCGCTGGAATGGTTTGACCTTATTGCTTACGCCTTTTTTGCCGCGACCATTTCCAAACTGTTCTTTCCGACCGACGACCCAACGCTGTCGCTGATGCTAGCGATGTTTACTTTTGCGATGTCGTATCTGATCCGGCCGATTGGTGCGCTGGTGATTGGTAGCTACGCCGACAAGGCCGGACGTAAGTCAGCCATGCTGCTGACCATCTGGCTGATGATGGCCGGCACATTTTTGATTGCCGTGATGCCAACCTACGATAGCATCGGCCTTTGGGCGCCGTGCGGTATTTTGCTGGCCCGCCTGCTGCAAGGCTTTTCGGCCGGCGGCGAATTTGGCAGTGCAACGGCGATGCTGGTTGAGCAATACCCGCAGCGGAAAGGGTTTATTTCCAGCTTTATGTTTGCCAGCCAAGGCGTGAGCGGCCTGCTGGGCGCAGGCTTTGGTCTGGTGTTAACCGCCTTGCTGACCACCCAGCAGCTTGAAGACTGGGGCTGGCGTATTCCGTTCTTTTTCGGACTGCTGATTGGCCCGGTCGGTTTGTATATCCGTCGCCATATTGAAGAAGCGGGTGAATTTACCGAGAAAGAGCACGTTAAAGTGCCGGTGGCAGAGCTTTTCAAAACGCACAAGCGTGGCATTGTTTACAATATTGGCGCGATGATGCTGTCGACTTCCGTCACCTATTCGATCATCTTTATGCCGACTTATGCGACCAAGTTTTTAGGTCTGAGCGGTTCAATCGGCTACGGGGGCACTCTGATCAGCTACGCGGTATTAACTGTGCTGACTCCCTTTATCGGTAATCTGTCGGATCGTATTGGCCGTACCCGCCTGATGATGATCGCAACTGGTCTGTTCTTTGTCAGTGTCTATCCGGCGTTTGTGTTCCTATCCGGCAATGCTACTCTGATGGCGCTGGCTACGGTACTGTTCTGGCTCAGCATTCTTAAGTCGTTGTATTTCGGCGGCCTGCCGGCTCTGATGTCTGAGATGTTCCCGACTCAGGTGCGGGCGACCGGTATGGCGCTGAGCTACAACATTGCCACCACGGTATTTGGCAGCTTTACTCCGGCCCTGTTGGTGTGGTCGATCAGTGCGAGCGGCGATCTGCTGGCACCGAGTTACTATATGCTGTTCACCTGCTGTGTCAGCGCCATTACCCTGCTGGCGATTCGCAAACATTTCCGTATTCGCTAATCGCACTACCTAAAGTCGAGAGTAACTCACCATACATTCATCTCACGAAACTTATCTCTACAAAAACAAAGCCAGCGCAAACACGCTGGCTTTGTTTTTTTCGGTCGAAATCAATCGGTCAATCGGTCAATCGGATCTCTACCCGCTCCTTGCCTTTACCGACGTTCTTACGTTTAAGGGCAATCCTACCCACTTCTGATGTACGGCGCAGATGGGTTCCGCCACAAGGAACCTGGGCGAATCCCGCGACTTTCCAAAACCGACGTTCAACCAGAGGATCGGAAAACTGACTTTCGATAGCCAGATCAGCATCAATCAATTGCTGTGCCTCGGCCCGAATGTCGTTCAGCAATGGCGTGATACTGTGCGGACAGGCAAAATCAATCCGGCTTTTATCGGCTGAAATATGAGCGCCAATTTTATCGAAATCAGCAAAACGCTGCATGAAGATTTCAAGTACCACTTCAGCCGCAAAATGTAACTTCATCAACGCATAACGTCTTGGCCAGTCAATTACGGTCACAACCTTGTCACCGACAGTAAAGGTCGGCTGCGACGCTAGCTGATAAATAATCCGCCTGCCGGATTTACTTGCCTTAACCACATCGATACCGCCGATGGTGCCCTGGTCACTCTCCTGACCACCGGATTCTGCATAAAAAATGGTGTGTGACAGCTCTACTTCACTACCGTCCACCCGCGACACATGCGAGGTGAGCTCAGCTAAATAGGGATTGGTCCAGAATACCTTTTCTGTCATGGTAACGTCCTTTTGCCCAAAAAACAGACTACAATCAATACGATAAAACATGCACCTAATTTCATCATTTCGAGAATAAAACCCGATGTAATCACACAAGCTTAGCAATATCTGTTGCTTTTGCTGCGCACAGGCGTGAATGGAAAGTAGATAATATTGCAAAAGTGTTAAGTTGTTCATTTTGGTTAATTAGTCGATAATCAGTTAATTATTCCAACCAAAATCAAATAATTAGAAATATCCACCATTTACTGGTTAAAGGGTTGCCACGTTATAGGGTATACGTTTATAACGGCGCCACACAGGAGAGATTAACTCTCCGGAACTTACTGTCAGCCAGGACTGAGTATGTCATTCGCCGCTACCACAATTTGTCTGTTGCACCGTTGCAAACAAGCGATTGCGTCTGATCGGCTCCTCCTGCTCTCACTGGGTCTATTACACCGGGGCTGACAGGCTATTTTATTTTTCTGTCGGTCGAAGTTGCTGGCAGAGACGCCTCCACGCTCACTCAGCAGCCGCTTCCCATCCGACATATTGAGGAAGAGTATGTTAAGTGCACGCAACATTGCCGCTTTGGGCTTTATGACCTTCGCCATGTATTTAGGCGCGGGCAACCTTATTTTCCCACCATTTTTGGGCTATCAGGCCGGTGAACATCTGTTTCAGGGCATGGCTGGCTTTTTGCTGGCAGGCGTAGGTTTACCTGCCTTTGCTCTGGTCATCGTCGCGCTGGTCGGCGGCTCTGATAACCTGACTTCTGTACTGCCACGCCCGATTGCGACCACTTTCTGGATTCTGGTATTTATCGTAATTGGTCCGGCGTTCGTGGTACCTCGCGCCATTACCGTCGCTTACCAGTTCGGCATCAGCCCGTTCTTTGGTGACAGCGCCCTGATCCCGTTCTCTGTTCTGTTCTGTATCGCAGCGATTCTGTTCTCGCTCTATCCAGGCAAACTGATTGACACGCTGGGCAAATGGCTGACGCCGGCTCTGCTGACGATTCTGGTTGTGATGTCTGTGGTCGCTCTGCTGTTCCCTGCCCATGAAATTGGCACGGCAACCGGCACCTACGTCAATAACGCGTTCTCTGAAGGTATCACACAGGGTTACATGACCATGGATGCTCTGGGTTCGATTGGCTTTGGCTGGGTTATCTTCCGCGCGATTCAAAGCATGGGCGTCAGCCAGCCGAAAGCGATTGCCAAATACACCCTGATTGCAGCCGGTATGTACGCGGTGGCGATGGCCTTAGTCTACATTGCGCTGGCCTACATCGGTGCAACCAGCGCTGGCGGTGCAACCACGTTCACCAACGGCGGCGATATTCTGACAGCCTTCACGACCATGCACTTTGGTGTGTTCGGTACGGTTCTGCTGGGCGCGGTCATGGTTCTGGCCTGTCTGACCACCATCATTGGTGTAACGACAGCCGGTAGTGAGTTCTACAGCAAAACGTTCCCGTCAGTCTCTTACCGTAACAGCGTGATTGTCAGCATGGTGATCGCTGCTCTGGTGGCTAACGTGGGCCTGGAACAGCTTCTGAAAATCACCCTGCCAGCGGTTGTGGCACTGCACCCGATCGCGATCGCACTGCTGCTGATTGCGCCGCTCAAGCGCTTCATTTCCGTATCCGGCGTACTGGTGACCGTAGCCACTGCACTGATCTTTGGCAGCCTGGATGCATTGCACATCCTGGGCAGCATGCCTGAACAAGCGGACTCAACTCTGACCAAGTGGCTGCCGCTGTACAGCTACTACGCGGGTTGGATTGTCCCAACCATCGTCGTTCTCGCTGCGGCAATTCGCCTGCACAAATTCACTGCGCAGTCCCGCTTAGCAACAGAGCGTTGATTGCGATACTCACACAGGCTCAGTTATTCTGCTGAGCCTGTTCGTGATAGAAACAACAAAGCGCAAAGGAGCCTAATGGCTCCTTTCTAATATTATAGCCGTAGTGATTTTTATACTCTGTACTTCATGAAAAATAATCCTTAGCACTTAATATAAAAGTTAAAGAAAATAGTAACCACCAAAAATTTAAATGGGTATTATTTTATATTTTTAAAATCAAAAACACACAATTTATTTTCTTGTGTCAACCCACATGGAAAATAGCCTGTACAGATCACATCATAAAACCTTTCTAACAAGCTATTTTCATCAAAACCAATTATATATCTTTGAATAGATAACATTTTCATTATATAGTATAAATCATCTATTACTTCGAAGTAAAAGTCCTCACTTTTATTGTTTATTTTTTTTACTTTTTTCTTTCTATATTTTACCATTAAATCACTAAATATCTTAGTTCGATACTGAGTAACATCATTTATATAATTCTCGGCCTCATCATAACTTTCATTTAAAGAAAACTTAGAAACTTCATCTTCAATTCTATCTTGAAAAACCACAAAACCACTTGGAACACTCTGAGAATAAAATAATTTTAGAGCCATATCTTGATCATAAATCGGAACTTGATCATCTTTTAAATATTCATGACTATCGAATATCTCATTATTACATATTTTTAAAATTGGCTCTTTAATGAATTCACCACTTAATTTATGCATATCAATTTCCTAAAACATTATTCCATAGTTTCAATGCTACTTGATTACCCTCTTCTCCACCATTACGAGAAAGATCTTTAGATCTTATTGGTAAACCATTTTGCATTTCTTGTTTGGCTACACTCTGTATGTTAGCAACTTGCCTCTTAATATCCTCAACACTTCTATTACAATCTATTTTATCTAAGGCATTTTTTATCGCTTTAGTGTAACCATTGTGATTACCTTGGTGTCTTGCCATAGCACTTGACATATCATCCGCTTTTCGTAAAAAAATACCATTTTCTGGAGCATCAATATCGTACTCTATCTTTTTAAGAATAGGATGGTCATTCAGCTGCTTAGGTATAACATGATGAGCTTGGTAACCTGCCCATTTAGTAGATCTAGGTAGTCCCATCGATTCCATCATATTTTTACCGAGTTTTGTTGAACACCCAGTCAACCCCAGCGGGTCCACCCACTCCATCGGGTTGTGGACGTACGCCTGAGGGCGCAAGCCACCCAGCATTCCTATTGGGTCTGAGCTGAGGTATTGGCCGCTATCCGCATCATAGTAGCGGTTGAGGTTGTAGTAAAGGCCGGACTCTTTATCTTCTAACTGACCTTGATAGCGCAGATCACACTGTACCGGATCGTTAGCGGCATCCTCAAATAACTGTTTGATATTGCTTTGCAATGTCTGATGGTGACCTTGCCATAAACCTTGCTCACCACGCCAGACAATTTCACCATGTTCTGAACACAGCTCTCTGGGTGTGCCTGCGTGGTCGGTCACCACATAGTGCAGCTTTTCCGTCTGTAATTGATGGTGAGTGTTGACCTGTGCCACCGGCCGGAATGAACCGGGCTCATAGATGTATTCGGTACTTTTCAGCGCCTCGCCATTGGCGGTTTTCAGCGTTTGCTGGATGACCTGCGCGCCGTCGTACAGATAATGCACCTGCTGACTGGCTTGTGCGCCGCGCTCACACTCTTTGGCAACCCGACGCCCGAAAGCATCATAGCGGTAACGCCAGCGCTCACCATTGGGCCGTTCAATCCGGATTAGCCGGTCGTGCTCATCCCAACTGAAGTTCGTTGCCTGCGGACGGAAGCCATCTTTACGTTCCACTTTCTGAATCGCACGGCCACATTCATCGTAGTGGTAAGTAAAACGCCCGACCTGAACCACACGCCCCGCGTTATCATACTGACGGGCGGCTTTGTTTAACGCAGCCTGGCTGATGGGCACCACAGTATCGGTATAGTGTATAGCGCTGGCCGTTTCATTTAAGTTCAGTTCGCTGTCATAGCCAAACAAGGTGACAAACTGATGCTGGCTGCCTTTTTGCGGCGTATGGGTACGGCTGGTTATCTGACCGTTGCGGTTCAACTCAAACCGCTCACTGCCCCAGTGGCTGTCATCAATACCGACTAAACGATCAAGCTTGTCGTAGTGATATTCTCTGAGCGCATCCGGCATACCCGTCAGGGTTTTGCTGCCCAGACGCTGGGCCTGCAGGCGTCCTCTGTCATCCCAGTCGTGATGTAGGTGGAACCCCTGCCCATTAAGGCGCTGTTGCTCCAGCCCCATCGGAGTGTACGCAAAGTTAAGCGCTTGGTGGTCACCAACCTGTAACCCGGCCAGCTGACCCTGCTGCCATTGGTATTGGCGCAGTGTGTGTGTCCCGCTGAGTTGCTGGCGATATCCTGCTTTATCGTATTGGTGTGTCAGCGCGACCCCACCCAGGCATTCCTGAAGCAGTTGCCCGCCGGGGCTGTACTCCATCACGACATCAATGTCGCCATTTTCTGCGCTGATTAAACGCCCTGCGTCGTCGTATTCATACCAGGTACGTCCGGTCTGCTCGCCAAGCGGATTCAAGCTGTGATTTTCGACCAGCTGACCATCGGCATTGTAGCGGTACGTTAAGGCATGCTGGTTGGGTTTAATGTGTTCAACCAGCCTACCGGCTGAGTCATAACGGTACGATTCAGTACGGCCGTCGTAATGACGTTCGGTATGAATTCGGCCACATTCATCAAACTCATAACGCCATTGATGCCCCTGGCTGTTGGTCACACCGGCAAATTCAGCCATCGGGTTGTAATGATATTGGGTAACGGCACCCATCGGGTCCGTCGCGGTCAGCAATTTATCAAATGCGCCATAGCTAAACGCCGAAGCGTTACCCATCGCATCCGTGACCTTAGTCAGATTGCCTTCAATGTCATACTGGAAACTGGCGTGCGTGCCATCCTCGTACACCACTTGCGCAGGTATACGCTTCGTGTCTTCATACCGCCAGCGGCGGGTTTGGCCGCCTATGGTCCGCGCCGATAAACGCCCTAAAGCGTCATAAGTGAAGGTCACCGCCTCGCCCATCTCGGGGCGCAGGCCAATCAGACGCCCAATATCATCATAGTCATAATGTACGGCAAGACCGTCAGGCCCACGGCTTAGTGTACGTAAGCCATGCTCGTTGTACTCATACTCCCATTGGTGACCATCCGGGTCAGTAACCGACTGCAGTGTACCGGCAGAATGGTAATCCAGCAGCCAGCTTGCCCCGAGAGGGTTAATATAAGCCGTCAGTTGCCCGCTTTCGTTATACTGATATTGATGCGCAATACCGGAAGGCAATGTCACCGAGGTGAGATTACCGAGTTCGTCGTGCGTGTATTCAGTGCGTTCACCGTTCGGATTGACAATCGCCGACAGCAGCTCACCTTGCCATTCTTGTAATGTCTCTGCGCCATCCGCCGCCACGACCTTAACTGCGCGGTTACGTTCATCCAGGTGATACTGAATCACGCCACCAAAGGCATCACGGTGGTAAGTAATATGGCGCTCATCGTCGTAACGCACTTTATCCCACCAGAAATCGCCCGAACAGCGGGTAGCGATTGCCCGGCCCTGCTGGTCAAAATCATGCTCAACCCAGGTATGGGCTAAATCATTCCAGCGAGTTAAGTAACCTTTATCATCATAGTGATAGTCAAAGTTACGACCCGGAGCCGCTCTCACTGCCGTCAGCCAACCCTTGCGGTCATATTGGTAAGTGACCAGGGTTTCCAACATCTTATCTTGCGAACTAAACAACACCAGAGCATCAACCCGGCGCTGTTGTGATTTGACTTTAATGTAACGTCCGTCAGGCAGCACAACGGCTTTCAGTATGTCTCTGTCGTAGAGAAACTCGATCTGATGACCGAACGCATCCCCCAGCGCACTGAGTTTTAATGCGTTCCCCTCAGCATGCCCAAAACGATATTGCATGCCCGACACATGGGTCAGAGTCAGATCGAACCCGTCACGTTGTAATGTCCAGCCGGGTTTCCTAATCGATCGGGTACGCTCCTGCTGATCCGCAGGCAATACAAACAAGGCTCTGGAATGGTCGTAATCCACAAACTCGACTTGTTCATCCTGAATCTCAAGCGCGATATCCCAGTTGGTACGCCATAGTGAGCCAAGAATGCCGGAGGTGCGTTCACCGGTTGACTGATAATAGCGGGTCAGTTCAAGCGCCAGCAGACCGTCGACACTAAAGTCTGTGCGCTGCTCAAACATTTTACCAGTGTTCAGATCGATAGGTTCAGTACCACACTCGTTGGTGCAGTTAGTGTTCTGTTTTGCATCCCGGCTTTGGGTATCGTTCGCACTTTGCTCATGACTGCCCGATTTTTGCTCAGGTTCCAGCCGCTGCGCAGGTTTTGCCGTCCCGGCGTTCATCGGCTGAGCGTCCCGGAGTGTATTTTTACGTGCCGGCGTACCGGAAACCCGGGTAACGACTTTGCTGATAAATTCATTCACCTGAGTAATCAGCCAGTCAACCATGGCATCCACTTTCTTAGCCAGCGTATCCATGGCGTTAATCAAGCCAAGGAAGGCATCTTTAGCTAACCGGATGATCCAGCTGTTGCTCTGGCTTACCAGGCGTTCTAAGCCTGCAATGATGTCTTCGAGCAATTGTATCGCTTTTGCACCGCACTCTTTCAGCGTGCTGGCTATCCCTGAAAGGTACTGCACGATATTGCCGTTAGACAGGCTGCGAATCATCTTGATCGCCAGTTGAATCGCTCGTGAATCCGATTTCTTTAACGCATCGATGATCGCCATACCGGTTTTCTTGGCCGCATCACCCAAGCCCGGAACAAAACCAATCGCCACCAGCGCACCTTCGCCCCAGTGCCAGTTATCGAGGTTATCACCTTCATAAGTGCGCCAGCCCCAATCGCCCAGGTCATAGAGATCCAGAGCCTGCCCGACCACAGGAACAAAGCCCAACGCAATTTGGCAAAACAGCAGAATGGCGCTGTTGTCCTGAGCCCGGCCGGCAATTTCTCCCGCCAGGCTGCTGTGCATTTTATTGACGGCCTGGCGCAGCGATATCGGGCCATTATTTATTTGCTCAGACAACTCCCAGAAGCGGTCATACGCACTTTCGTATTCATCCGGTACAAACCAGGTATCACGATCCACATCCACATGTTCATCACTGCTGTCATCCGCATCGTATACCAGGCAGCCTTCTTTCCTTAGCAGGGTAAACAGCGCAAAATATTCACCAGCCAACACCGCGTATTCCGGGTTGTCCTGCAAGACGGGGTTATTTTGCCATTTGGGTTGCGGCTCAAATTCATCGCTGCCTTCACCCAACATCAGGTCATAGGCTCCACATCCCATGTTCTGCACTTTAAACATGCCGTTGGCGTCAGTCTTCCCCGTAATCTCTGCCTGATTACTGTCTGTCAGTACAAACGAGGCATCGCTGATCGGCTGGCCATCATCGTAATGGTAATGCACAAACACTTCACAACCACACTCGACGCAGCCTCCGTCGATAACGTTGTCCGTTTGAAAGTTTTGTTTAGCCGCTTGAGCGCTCGATAATAATTCAGTTTGCTTACCCTGACTCATGATTCTGTCGCGTCCTCGCCTACAGCATTCACCGCTTCGGCCAATAATCGGTCCATACGACTCTTATCGCCGATGACCTGTGGAGATTGAAGAATGGACTGTGCCCAATCTGACTGATGAAACTGCTCACCCAGCAGCAACGAAATACTCAAATACACCACCACGTCGGCTTGTTGATAGAAGCCGAGTTGATGAGCGCTGTTCACATTACGCAGCAGGTACTGGTTGAACGTTTCGTCATCCCAGTTCTGGGTTTGCGGATGATGTTGATAGAGGTGGGTGCGATATTGCTGATACACATGACGATCTCCCCACGCGCTTAATGCCTGATATTGTCGTTCAGATAAACGATTCGGCATGACCATGGGTCTCGTTTGGCGCGGGGCGCTCATTTCCCGGACCGCGACTGCATCGTTACCCGCCTGCCAGTAAGCCACACGTTTCAAAGGCCCCTGTAAATCGGATAAGTGCGCCGGATCTGTTGAGCGCCATAACACATTAAAAATGTCCCAGTCCGTCAGGCGCATCAATACTTGCTGATCGTCAGGTAACACCACCAATGTCCAGGCGCGGAAATGTTTTTGAATCAAATCGATCTGATGGTCAGTGGTCAGCGACTGAAAATCATCATGCAGCTGCACAGCAATCCCCCAGTGAGCAACATGCGTGATGTTTTGCTCGGCCCGGAAAAAGCATTCAAGCGGTAGCAAAAAGGGAGAAATAGACGAATTTTGTTGACCCATTTCATCCCAGTAGAGGCGACGCTGGGCAAACTTTTCTTCAGGGACAGCACTTAACAGCGATTCATTCACCGCTGCCTCCGCCATTAAATACCAGCCCGGCTGTGCCAGCAAAGTCTGCAACTCTTGTTTGGTAATGGTTTGCGTCCCTTTCAGGTGCTCGTTCATGGTATCAATCTCGCCTTCCCTTCAATCCCTAACCAGCCCGCTGTTCGATAGGCGCTCATGTCTTCCTGATGCGCAAGGTAGAAATCGTAAAAATGACCAATGGCATCACGTAAAGAATAAAAACTCATCAGACGAATGAATTCCGGATGTTCATCAAAGCGATCGGCAATGTAAAACCGATACAGGGCATAGGTTTCCCGCTCCAATGACGTTGCTAAGTTGTAGCGCTGTCGGGCTAACGCCAATCCTTCATGAAATCGCAGGCGAACCATACTTTGTGGCAACAGCCATGCGTAATCTGGCGCTAGACGGCGAAATAGTTCATCCACCAGGCTTTCAATGCGTTGCGGATATAAAAACTGTTCATGTTGCGCCGCAGTCAGTTGCAGCGGATAAACCGAAGCGGCTTGAGGGTCGTCTTCATATGGCAGTTCTGGCCACTGAAATAATGACAAATCAATCGCATCACTGCGCTGGCAGAAAGCGATGGATTCATGTTTGCCTTTAAACTTTTGTTTTTGCGCTGGCGTAAGAATGTCGTACCAAAGGGGAAAAGCCGCAATATCGTAAAAACGCAACATCATTGAGCGTTGATTTTTGTCCCAAAAGTAAACCCAGTTCTGCCAGTGACGCTGCACCTCTGCCAGTGAACCATCATATACTCCGATAAAACCGAATCGCTCCGGGGCTTCCAGATGCTCACATAGCCAGTAATAAAGCGTCTCTCCGGGATTACCATCACTGACCGAGATCAGCACAGGTGATCCCTCTTCCAGGTACGCAAGTGGAGTACCTGAAAGTAAGTAATACCATTCTACATCACGTCGGTTTTTCATCGTGTCCCAGAATTCCCTGCCTTGCGTAAACTGGACTTGATCAAACAGTAAATACACTTGCTTGCCTTGCGCCTGAGACAACAAGGGAAACAGCGAGTTAGGATGTCTGGGAATAGGTGAAAATAAGCTCACTGACGTTTGTTCCATTAAAACTCATGCACGATTTCGTAACGCTCTTTCAGAATCATTTCATCCTGGCGTTTAATTTCTTCCGCAGGCTCTTTAACAAATCGGTTTACGCCTTCAATTTTGCATTCACTGCGCGGGCGATAACCCAAAGGCTCTTTACAGAAAACAATGTCCCGCACAAAGCGTTCGCCCCAGGGTGACAGCGCGGGAAACTTAACGCCTTGGGCAACGAGTTTTTCCTTGATGGTTAACATCGTCCGATAGGCTTCTGACTTTGGATCCAATTCACGCAGTTGGAATTCGACATTATATGCAACCGATTCACCTGAAGGGCTGACAAAATGTCCATTGGCACCATGATCGAGTAAATAAAGCGCATTTTTAAACTGAACCATTAGCATGTCGAAAATAGGTGGCTCTTGCTTTTCATTAAGCGCATTGACATCGGCGCCGTATTTCACCAACACAGGTAATGAATTAGATTCGTCAATATTGTGAGAGTGGAATATCAGCGCATCTCCTTCCTCCTTCAGATTTGGATCCATTCCTGCCTGCAGCAGCGCCTCTAAACTTTTTGCATCCGGATGCCACATCGCAATATAACCTGCGTTGCCTTGCTCCGGCACATCAATAGCAGGATCACTGCCCAGTTCCATCAACGCCTTGATGGACTCAGGTTTATCAGCGATCACCGCATACACCAGCAAAGTCACTCCGTGCTCACCCAGAGCGTTTATATCGTCCAACTGACCAGCCAGTTGCTTTACCCGGACAATATCATCGCGATCAACCGCCTTGGCGACTTCGAGCATAGAGCCGGAAAACAGCGCTTTAGGCTTTACCTTACTGTTCATACTTTTCATGTTCCCGGCTCCAATCACCCCAAGTAAAACCAACACACCAATAACCAGCCCCGTTTTGCTCATCGCAGTTAAAACTCATGCACGATTTCGTAACGCTCTTTCAGAATTATTTCATCCTGGCGTTTAATTTCTTGCGAAGGCTCACTGGTAAACTCATTAAAACCTACTATCTTGCATTCGCTACGCGGGCGATATCCCGAAGGCTCTTTGCAAAACACAATGTCACGCACGAAGCGCTCGCCCCAGGGTGACAACGCGGGAAACTTAACGCCTTGGGCAACGAGTTTTTCCTTTATGGTTAACATTGTCTGATAGCCTTCTGAATTGGGCGATAACTCACGTAATTGAAAATCGACCAAATAGGCCACCGATTCACCTGAAGGGCTTACAAAATGTCCATCAGCACCATGGTCGAGCAAATACAGTGCATTTTTAAACCGAACCATTAGCATGTCGAAAATAGGCGGTTCTTGCTTTTCATTCAGCGCATTAACATCAGCTCCATATTTCACCAGCATCGGTAACGAGTCTGATTCTTCCATATTGTGAGAGTGAAAGATTAAAGGTCGCTTACCGTTCTTGATATTTGGATCCATTCCTGCCTGCAGCAGCGCCTCTAAACTTTTTGCATCCGGATGCCACATCGCAATATAACCTGCGTTGCCTTGCTCCGGCACATCAATAGCAGGATCACTGCCCAGTTCCATCAACGCCTTGATGGACTCAGGTTTATCCGCGATCACCGCATACACCAGCAAAGTCACTCCGTGCTCACCCACAGCATTAATATCGTCCAACTGACCAGCCAGTTGCTTTACCCGGGCAATATCATCGCGATCAACCGCTTTGGCGACTTCGAGCATCGGGCCGGAAAACAGCTCTTTAGGCTTTACCTTACTGTTCATACTTTTCATGTCTCCGGCTCCAATCGCTCCAAGTAAAACCAACACACCAATAACCAGCCCTGTTTTGCTCATCGCAGTTAAAACTGGTGCTCGATTCCGTAACGCTCTTTCAGAATCATTTCATCCTGGCGTTTAATTTCTTCCGCAGGCTCTTTAACAAATCGGTTAGCGCCTTCAATTTTGCATTCACTGCGCGGACGATAGCCCGAAGGCTCTTTGCAAAACACAATGTCCCGTACGAAGCGTTCGCCCCATGGTGACAGCGCGGGAAACTTAACCCCTTGGGCAATGAGTTTTTGCTTTATTTCTGTCATGACCTGATAAACCGCAGATTTCTCATCGATGCGTTTCATTCTCAACTCATAAGAATAAGCAACCGAAACACCACTAGGACTGACCGCACTGCCATCAGCACCATGCTCTAACAGAAACAATGCATTTTTGGGTTGCGCTCTGATCATATCAAATATCGGTGTTTCGCCTTTTTCATTCAGAGAATTAACATCGGCACCGTATTTCACCAGTACAGGTAATGAATTGGATTCGTCAATATTGTGAGAGTGGAATATCAGCGCATCACCTTCTTCCTTCAGATTTGGATCCATTCCTGCCTGCAGCAGCGCCTCTAAACTTTTTGCATCCGGATGCCACATCGCAATATAACCTGCGTTGCCTTGCTCCGGCACATCAATAGCAGGATCACTGCCCAGTTCCATTAACACCTTGATGGACTTAGGTTTATCAGCGATCACGGCATACACCAGCAAAGTCACTCCGTGCTCACCCAATGCATTAATATCATCCAACTGAGAAGCCAAGTGCTTTACCCGGGCAATATCATCACGGTCAACCGCTTTGGCGACTTCGAGCATCGGGCCGGAAAACAGGTCCTGCGGGTTAATTTTATTACTCACTTTGGTCATAGCTCCTTTTGCGACTAATGCGAACACTATCACGACGACGACAATTATTATCCATTTAATCAATACTTAAGCCTCACTTGCCAATTTGTGTAAGTCGCCCACTTTACGCTCTTCTATCGATTCGCGCATTTGATCCATGCCATGCAGCGCGACCGAACCGCGCTTATCTTCTGTCGTTCCTGCATCAACATCCGGCATAAAGGTCGACTTGGGTAAGGTGGTTTCCAGCGCACCGTTTCGCACAGCCGAGGGAGCCAGGCGACGCAGGACAGGCGTTGTTTCTTGCACTCTGGTCAGAACCTCACCATCAACTCGATACCCGGTGACTAAGCTGTCTGCACTTTGCATCTCTGATGCAACGCCATAATTGGCTACAGTATTGCGGTGCAGACCGGCAGCATTAAAGGTTGTTGCGGGATACCCCGAGGCTTTTGACGCAGCGGAGGCTAACCCTCCCCCCAGTGAATGTCCCGCAATTTCAATATCTACCCCTTGATCTTGAATATTCAGTACAGTCTTCACTGCTTGCTTATAGTACGAAGATCGTCCGACAGCCCCCTGACTCAAATTCCCTTTAATCCAGTCACTGCCACTGTCCATTTCAGTACCTCGAAACACCAATGTCGGTTTAGCGTTTTCACCAAATACTTCGGGGTCCGGAATATAGACCTGTGATCGGAAGTTTGTACCTTTCACCTTCAGATCTTTTTGCTGTATACCCAACTCTGCCAAATCATCTTCCGTCGCCACACTCCAGCCCGAATCATTGTCAAAATCCTCCGCGACTTGCTTGCGATGTGGTTCCAATGTATTCCGCTCTTTATCTAGCGTGTAAACGTGGTCGGCCAACATGGCTTTTTCGGCTGCGTCCATATCCATACTAAAGCGCTGTGCTGTCTGCGGATCATTGGCAGACGCAGCCTGAGTAATCGCTTTTCTCGCCTCTCGGCGCTGTGCTTTGGTGGTGCCTGTTTCAAGTACATCCAGCATCTGCAATTTAGAGGCCCCGGACTGAACAACCTTAACCAGTGACTGCGCTAATGGCGGCAGAGTGGACACCGCTTTCTCCGCTGCGATATCGGCGGCGGTGCTCATTGCCTGAGAGCCCGCCAACGCAGCCAGTGCCTGCGGGGTAAATGTCGGGCTGTTCCACAAGGCTTCGACATTTTTCGCCAACGGCGTGATTTTCAAAAATGGCGACTGCCCAAGAACCGCACCTTCACCACAGGCGTGAGTATTGGATTGATAAGGCGTATCACCGATAATGACATCACCCGACCCGGAAGCCACCGAACCACCACAGTCTATGGCGTCACCGATACGTGCCGCCGGCTGACCGTTAATCGACACGGAGCCGGAACCGGCATTAATCGCCCGGCCATGCAGCCCGTGCGGTTTATAGGGGCAAGGGCAAGCGTGCAACAAGGCAGCATCACCCTTTCTGGCCGCCGGTTTGCCATTTATTAAGACATCCGGGCTACCAGCAATGATAGAAGTAGGCGGAAAACATCCGTGCCCACCCGCTGTATCGCCTAATCTCGCCGCTCCTGGCATTTACCCTC
The DNA here is from genome assembly GCF_029962385.1 of Vibrio sp. ABG19. Lineage (NCBI taxonomy): Bacteria > Pseudomonadati > Pseudomonadota > Gammaproteobacteria > Vibrionales > Vibrionaceae > Vibrio > Vibrio sp. ABG19. Next base: position 1,210,423 of record NZ_CP071707.1, read on the forward strand.
TCCTATCCGGCGCATCAGGTTGCTGAGGTTTGTCCGGCTCATCTGGCTGAGTGACGGCAGGCGCTGTCCCGGTTCCCGGAGAGCCTCCATCGTTAATTTTGACTTTAGCCCCAGAGATAGTAACGCCTGCACTGTCTAATTTAATAAAGCCTCCCGGCCCTTTAATAGTCAGTGAATTGCCGGCATCTAAAACAATGTCCGCGGCTTTCAGATAACTTTCATTGCTGACTGCAACACGTTGGTTTGCGCCGATTTGTTTCTCTTCAGATGCTGCGATCTGGGTGCTGACACCACCATCGATTTTGGAAATAACTCCGCCGGTTACCCAACGGTTTATCTTACCTAAAACTCGTTGCACCAGGTTGCGGCCCACTTTGATATGGTGATCTTGTCCCAACTCTTCGGTGACATTTTTTCCAATCGAGCGGTGGACATTCTCTGTCACCAGTTCGTACTGGTGTCGACCAATATGAGAGTGGAAATCCAGCCCGACAGATTCACGATGAATATTGTTAATCACCACATCCTGATCTTTCTGCGCGTGAATATAAATCTGCTCGATGGACGCCTGATCTTCGAAGCGAATTTCGTTTGAACCTTCCCCCTGATGGGTTTGGGTTTTTAACACTGTACGGGTCTTATGATTCGGCAGCAGATATGGTGCAACGTTGGTTGCGTGGTAGGTTCGGCCAGTGATAATCGGCTGATCCGGATCGCCATGCAAAAATGAAACAATAACCTCATGCCCGATACGGGGAATAGCAACAAAACCATACTGAGCACCTGCCCACCCCTGGGATACACGCACCCAGCAAGAGCTGTGCTCATCTTGTTGACTTTCACGGTCCCAGGGAAAATGCACTTTCACCCGGCCATGTTCATCACAAAAAATCTCTTCACCGGCCGGGCCGACCACCTCACCAATCATCGGGCCATCGACATGAGGTTTGGCGACAGGTGCAGCTCGCCAGGTCAGGTTCGCCGGGATGACCTTAAACTGGTTTGAATAGGATGTCTGACCGGAGCCCCCTTCTTCTTCAAGAGCCTGAGGCTGAGTGCCCTGATGAGAGACTTCAACAACCAGCCAGTCTCGGTTCGCGCTCGGCTCAAGATTGTCGGTGAGATCGAACTTTATTCCGGCCTGAATACCGGCATAATTACTTTTACCCACAGCATGCACGGCATCTCGTCGCAGATATTCCAACCGAATACGACTGAACGCGGCACCGCTGGTATCGTCTTTATAGCGACCAGGATAATCAAAATGCTCATAGGTCGATTGCTGAAAACTCAGATCCGTCCCTGACTGTTGCTGCAGAAAACCGTAGTCCGGCTTTTTAAAGCTGTAATCCTGCATCGTCAGATGGCTGGGCTCACTTTGATTGACCAAAGTGAATGAAGACACATAGCTGTCATCAACCTGCCCTCCGGACAAACCGTTGTATGGTACAGGTAGAGCGAACTTAGCAATCAAGGCACTGTCATCGCTGAAACATACCGTGTGTTTACCATCGCTTTGCTGAATGTGATAAACCAGACCTTCTTCAGCAGCAAGACGATGCACAAACGCCAAATCCGTCTCCCGGTACTGAACACAAAACTCTCTTTGCGAGAGCGTTCTCTTCAGTGAGAAAGAAAAGTTATCAATCCCCATTTCCTGCAAAATAGTGGTGATGATTTGTTCAACGGTTTTCAGCTGGAAAATCCGGCTGTTTTGTCTGAGTGACAAACGTTCCAGCGCTGGTACTAACGTCAGGTTGTAAAAGGTATGGTGATGACCAATATCCGCCTGTCCGAATTGACGCACGATGCCATGAACAAACTGAACCGGCTGGCCATTCCTTAACACGGTCAGTTGCGCCGACTTATCCACCACCTGGCTCGCTTTAATGCCAGATTGTCGGCTCGCTAAATCTATCTCATAACGGAAGCCATAACAGGTGACACAACCGCTCATCACACTGTCAGAGACCGATTCTTTGCCACGGTACTCTGTCACCACAAACGTATCTTCGGGCATTCCGTCCACAGAGAGAATAAATTGTAACTTTGCCATTTTAAACCTTATTACCTGTTGGCCCTGAACCAAGCCGTTAGCTTCGAAGCACGCAGTTAGCCCTAAACCAACCAAGTAGTTTTTAACCAACTGAGCTTCTAACAAATGAGTTTGCGACTACGTCAAATTCAACCTAAACGAATTTTCAACCCACTGAATTTGAAACAAAGCCCATAGACGAGCACGCGTAGCGTAGTCTACAGGCTTATTTCAGCGTGGTTTACGCTTCGATTGGTTTGCGCCAGTCGTCTGAACCCGATGTACCTGCATTAACGTGATCCCAGGTGATTTTGCGGTAAGACATGGCAACAGTCAGGTTTTGGGTGAAATCCGATTTGGCCGGATCCTGGCAATGTGGCATTTCACAGTGAATATCGACGATAGAAGCATTCTCAAGCTTGGTAGTGAAGAAGTTTTCTTGCTTACCTTCAATTGAGGTGCGGTACCATTTCAGCTCAACGCTGGTCATTTTTTCACCAGAAGCCAGTGCGTTATAAAGCAGAGGGACGGCTTTGTTCAGCGAGACCGTAAAAGTGAATGGTTTGTGTACACGCTGGCCTGATGGCTGACCAGACTGAGGATCGGTTGGCACAGTCACGTTATGGTCAAAATACTGCACCAGCATTTCGTCTTCGTGACCTTCTACAAAAGAATCGCCAATTGAATCAGCAGTACATGCACCAGCGGTGATAAGACCCTGAGTCTGGCCTTCAATAGAGATATAACATGGAGTTGGCATCACTTTTTCCTTAAACAGTGTGAGAACAAAGCATCATAAAATGCTGTTTCACTCACACAATTTTTGTGCCACCACCATGCTCTTTTTTACTCAATAACTTATGTAGACAACATTGTTAATAGGGTAAGGATTTACTTCATTCGAGCAACTTTTTACCTATCGCGAGCAAATTGTTGCCACATTTATATCATTTGTCAGAGGTCTGAATTTCACCCATATGACTTATGATAGTTCTTCGCACGAGTTAGCCCGCTCACAGCAACATCACCCCTTCCAGAAGCGCGACGGCGATCGCCAGCAGTGCGGTGGCTTTCCAGAACAGCTGCGGATTGCGCTGCAATACGGGTTTGTGTTTGAACTCTTTCTGTAAGCGGATGTTGGGTGTAAACAGGTCGAGAATAAAATCTCCCAGCGCCTGATAACGCTGTGCAGGTGATGGATGAGTGGCTTTGCGTAGCGCCAGATCGACCCATAACGGGATATCAGAGCGAAATTGTTCGATCGGCCGGTAGTCCCATTTGATGTGCCGGGCGGACTGCAAATGGGTAGACTGTCTGGCTTTATATGGCAATTGTCCGCTCAGCATCTCGTAAGCGATAACAGCGATCGAAAACAAATCTGACAGCACTGTCACCTCACTGCCATTGATGTATTCCGGCGCAATGTAGTTGACCGCGCCAAGCGGGGCCTGTGGCTCAGGAACAGCTTGCATCTCTTCCAGTCCCATCACTTTAACTGCGCCAAAATCGATGATTTTGACTTTACCATCGCTGGTCAGCATGATGTTTTCCGGCTTCAGATCGCGGTGCACCATATCAGCTCGCTGAAACACTCGTACCGCTTTCACCACTTCGCTCAGAATGGTACGCACCTGGGCCAGTGATGGTGCGGGGTTATCAAACATCCACTGCCGCAGGGTAATGCCTTGTACCCATTCGCATAGCTGGTAGATAAACGGTGAATCAGCCGGCGTCGGATACACTTTCATGACCCGCTCGCTGTTGATTTGCGAACCGACCCAAAATTCGTTGGCAAAATGAACCAGATAATCCCGATCATCACTGTATTGCAGCGAAGGAGCTTTCAATACCCTGCTTTCACCGCTCGCCACCTCGGTCACCCGATACACATGGCTGCGTGAACCGGCATACAACACCTCATCAACCCGATAACCATCCAGGCTCTGTCCGACTTCCAGCGCGGGCGGAATCACCCGCGTCAGGGTCATCACCTGGTGTTCCAGCAAAGTACGTTGCGGTAGCTGCCTGACCTTGAGCAGCAGACAACTGACGTTATCCTGGCTGCCGTTGTCCAGCGCCTGCTGACATAACGCCTCACTAAGCGCTTGCAGGTCCAGGCCGGACTCCTGGTTCAGCGCATCCAGCATGCGGGTTTCATCGACGAAATCATGTACGCCGTCACTGGTCAGAATAAAATAGTCGTCAGGTTTGAGAGTGACGGTCTGATAGTCGACATCGAGCCGGTTATCCATGCCCAGTGCGCGGGTCAGATAAGCTTGCTGACCAAACTGGGTACGTTGATGATCCCGGGTCAGCAAACGCAATTTGCCATCCCGCACCCGATAGATGCGGGTATCGCCAACATGAAACAGATGCGCTGTGTTGGATTTAAAGATAGCGGCACTGAAGGTCGTCACCAAACCGTTGTGGGTCAGATTCTGTTGGCAGCCCTCTTCATACAGCGAGCTGTTGAGCGCGGTTAAGATCTGGCCGGCGCTATGGCGAATGCTCCAGCTGTCCGGGGTGGCGTAATAGTCATTAATAAACTGCACCACCGCGGTATGGCTGGCTTTCTGACTCTGGTTGCTGCAACTTACCCCGTCAGCAATACAGGCCACAATACCTTTATGCGCCACAACATCGGCCGCGTGTGGCTGCTTCACCAACAAAGCGTCCTGATTGTGCTGCCGGGTTCCGGTCAGCGAGGTACCGGCATGATCAATCATCAGTGCCTGTCCCTGTTTCATCTGCCTTGCATGCATAGAGATCCCCTTCACTTGCTCTGCTTAGTCAGCCTGATAGTGACTTTACCAGTCTGACCGAACAAAAGCTCAACACAGCCAGGGAAAACAGAACCCGAGCAACATTGAGCTTTTGAACGACTTAATCACACGAGCTTCGCTGTGCGGGCGAAACGTCTCATCAAGTCTCCCGATAAATCCGCTAAAGGAGAGCGGCGATCTGCACCGCCACTCAAGCTACCTTTAGTGTGAAACATCAATCAGAGTCACGCTGCCATCTTCATTGACTTCTGCAATCTTACCGCTCGGCTCTTCCATCAACATCAGCGCTGCAAAGCCAACCACTGCGGTCGCGGCAATCACATAGAAGAAAGTTTGATAGTCGACAAATGACAGGATCGTCAGATAAGTCACCGCGCCGACGTTACCATAAGCCCCTGTCATGCCCGCGATTTGACCCGTCATGCGACGTTTAATAAGGGGGACAGTCGCAAATACAGCGCCTTCACCGGCCTGAACAAAGAACGAACACATCATCGCCGCAGCCACTGCCAGCCAGATTGGCCATTCGCTGCCGACTTGTCCCATCAGGAAGTAACCCACCGCCAGACCTGCGGTCAGGATAAGCAGGGTTGGTTTACGGCCGAAACGGTCTGAAATCCAACCGCCTCCCGGACGTGACATCAGGTTCATGAAAGCATAAGCAGACGCAACCATACCCGCGACAACCGGCGTCAGTTCGAAGGTTTCCGAGAAAAACAGTGGCAGCATGGAAACCACTGCCAGCTCTGAGCCGAAGGTCGCAAAGTACAGCACATTAAGTACCGCAACCTGTTTAAACTTGTACTGATGGACAGGCTCAACCGGTTTGTCAAACACCGTTTTGTTCACTTTCCATACCTGAGTCAGTTCAACCAGGTAGAGCGCGACCAAACCGGCGTAGATAGAGTTGACCGCGACATCCGGCAGCATCCCGATACCCGCTGAAGACAGTTTCCAGGCCAGCAGAGCCAGTACCGCATACATCGGGATTTTCATCAGCAGCAGGAAGAAGAAATCGCCTTTTGAGGTCACTTCCATTGCCGTCATATGCTTAGGTTTGAAGTAAGTCGATCCTTTCGGGGTATCTGTCACGCTGCGGTAAAACACCACGGAGAACAGCAGGCTCATCAGGCCGGTGATGGCAATGGCATAACGCCAACCGTCTTCACCGCCGAATAGCACAGCCGCTGTCGGCAGGGTAAACGCCGCCGCCGCAGAACCAAAGTTACCCCAACCACCGTAGATACCTTCCGCAGTCCCCAGCTCATTGTGCGGGAACCACTCCGACACCAAGCGAATGCCAATCACAAATCCGGCACCGATAAAGCCCAGCAGGAAGCGGGCAATCGCAGCCTGGATAAAGCTATCTGCAAAGGCGAACATAAAACAGGGAATCGAACAGACAGCCAGCAAAGCCGAATAAACCAGACGCGGACCATATTTATCGGTCAGCATACCAATCACGACGCGCGCCGGAATGGTCAGTGCCACATTGAGGATCAGCAGGGTTTTGATCTCCTGAGTGCTCAGCCCCAACGTTTCTTTCACCATCTGCAGCAGCGGCGCAAAGTTAAACCACACCACAAACGTGATGAAGAACGCAATCCAGCTCAGATGTAAGATTTTCATCTTGCCGCTGAACGAAAAAAGTGAAAATTTGCTGTTTTCCATGATTCAATCCTTTTAATCAATTCAAAGAGATTCACAACCGCCGCGTCACTGCAGCGGTGTGGAAACGTTACGATCAGGCCGCATTGGCCAGCGATGCGAGAACTTGAACGACGCCATCCTGCTGACGAACCGGATAGGTTTTCAGGCGGTATTGCGCATCTTCCAGACACTCGCCGCTCAGCAGATGAAAATGCTGTTTATACAGGGGAGATGCCACATAAGGTTCACCGCCAAGCGACCCCATCATGCCGCGCGACATCACATTCGCCTGGCCAATCGGATCGAAGTTGGATACGGCGTACAGCTGACCGCTGCGCTGACAACTGAAGATCGCAACCTGTTCCCCGCCTACCAGTGCACATACACCGACGTTAGGCACCAAGTCTTCTGCCTGACAAATGGTTATCCAGTTTTCCATTGCCCTTCTCCTGCTAATGGCTCAATTTATCACTGTTGAATAAGTCCGTGGCCGTTGTGGGTTATTCCACTTCCACGTTGTAGTTATTCCACTTCCACGATATCAATCTGCTGCTGGCGCTTGTCCACCTTTACCGCTTTGGGGAATCGCTGCTCGCGCACCGAGACAAACTGCAGACGTTCATCACGTTGATCACTGTTGATGAAGTGATTGAAACGCTTTAGTTTCTCTGGTGATTCCAGTGTGGTTTTCCATTCGCACTGATATTTAGCGATGTTTTCGGCCATGGCCTGTTCCAGTTCAACGCAGATGCCCAGCTTGTCTTCAATTACCACCTGTTTGAGGTACTCCAGACCACCGTCGAGGTTTTCCATCCATACTGAGGTGCGTTGCAGGCGATCGGCGGTACGAATGTAGAACATCAGAATACGGTCGACGTACTGGATCAGAGTCTGATCATCGAGGTCGGTCGCGAACAGGTCAGCGTGACGCGGGCGCATACCGCCATTACCGCACACATACAGGTTCCAGCCGTTCTCGGTTGCGATCACGCCGATATCTTTCGATTGCGCTTCCGCACACTCACGGGTACAACCGGACACCGCAAACTTGAGTTTGTGTGGTGAGCGCAGACCTTTGTAACGGTTTTCAATATCTATTGCGAAGCCGACACTGTTACCGACACCATAGCGACACCAGGTGCTGCCGACACAGGATTTCACCGTACGGACCGATTTACCGTAGGCATGACCGGTCTCAAATCCGGCCTCCACCAGCTGGTTCCAGATCTGCGGCAGATCGTTCAACTGCGCGCCGAACAGGTCGATACGCTGACCACCGGTGATCTTGGTATACAGGTCATACTGTTTAGCCACTTCACCCAGCACAATCAGTTTGTCCGGAGTGATCTCACCGCCGGCGATACGCGGAACCACTGAATAGGTGCCGTCTTTTTGCATGTTGCCGAGATAGATATCATTGGTGTCCTGCAGCTCCATGTGCTGGTTTTCCAGAATATAGTCATTCCAGAACGAGGCCAGAATCGAGCCCGCGGCCGGTTTACAAATTTCACAACCATGACCAGTGCCGTATTGGCTCAACAGTTCATCAAAGGTCTTAATCTGATTAACCCGCACCAGATCGCTCAGCTCCTGACGGGAATAAGCAAAGTGCTCACACAAGTCATTATTAACTTCGACCCCCAGGCTGAGCAGTTCGCTGTCCAGCACTTGTTTTGCCAGGGCTGAACAACCACCACAGCCGGTTGAAGCATTCGTGCTTTCTTTTAACCCGGCCATGGTGGTGCAGCCACTGGCCACCGCTTGTTTAATGTCGCCTTTGGTCACATCAAAGCACGAACAGATCACAGCGCTATCAGGCAGCGCATCAATTCCGGTTGCCGCCGTGTCATCCTCGACGGCATTGGGCAGAATCAGTACCGACGGGTTGGCAGGCAGCGGCATGTCGTTTTGTTTCAGTTGCAGTAAGGTGCCGTAAGCCTCGGCATCGCCGACCAGCACAGCGCCGACGATACGCTTGCCGTCGGCAGAGACGATCAAACGTTTATAAACCTGGTCAATTTCATCACTGTAGGTATAAGACTGCGCGCCTTCGGTGCGACCATGCACTTCACCGATGCTGGCCACGTCCACACCGAGTAGTTTGAGTTTGGTGCTCATATCCGCACCGGTGAATGCCAGCTCAGAGTCTTTATCCAGAATGTGTTTCGCGGCCACTTTCGCCATTTGATAGCCAGGCGCAACCAGACCAAAAATCTGGTTGTGCCACAGTGCACATTCACCAATCGCATACACATCTTTATGGTTGGTCTGGCAGTAGCTGTTGATAACAATCCCGCCGCGTTCACCCAGCGTGATATCGGAGCTGCGCGCTAGTTCATCCTGCGGACGAATACCGGCAGAAAAGACAATCATGTCGGTTTCGAGATGACTGCCGTCAGCAAAGTTCATCCGGTAGCGAGCCTCTTCACCGGCCACGATCTCACTGGTCGCTTTTTCCGTGTGTACCAATACACCCATGGCTTCAATTTTGCGGCGCAGCAGCGCACCGCCCCCATCTTCCAGCTGTACCGCCATCAGGCGCGAGGCAAACTCAACCACATGAGTTTCCAGACCGAGGTTTTTAATCGCGTTAGCCGCTTCAAGCCCCAGCAAACCGCCGCCAATCACCACGCCGGTTTTGCTCTGCTTGCTCGACAGCTCAATCGCATCCAGATCTTCCAGGGTGCGGTAAACAAAGCAGTGTTCGTGATCATTGCCCGGGATCGGCGGCACAAACGGATACGAACCGGTCGCCAGCACCAGTTTGTCGTACGCTTCAACGCGGCCGCTGGCGGTAACCACCTGCTTGTCCGCGGTATTGACCTGCACCACTTTCTCGTTGACCACGTATTTCACACCATTGCTCTGGTAGTAAGCCTCATCGGTCAGCGCCAGATCCTGTGCCGTTTTACCGGTAAAGTAAGATGTCAATTGCACGCGGTCATACGCGAGACGAGACTCTTCGGAAAAAGTAATGATCTCCACATCATCACGCTGGCTCTGGATCAAAGTGTCGATAAATTTGTGGCCGACCATGCCATTGCCTACCACCACGATTCTTTGCTTACTCATAGTAATCTTCCCTAATGTAAGTTTGTCTCTACGACTCATATTTGGTCTGTTGAGCCTGGTTTCCTGTCCTGCGCCAATTGCTGGCACGCAGTAAAATCTGAATTAAGCGGTTAATCTGAACGCTTGATGCTCGCTCGCCTGTGCGCGCTGAGAAAGTTGCTGTAACCATTCCATTTGGTTGGCAACACTCACCACTTCGCCAATCACAATCAGTGCCGGAGACTGAATTTGATGCTGAGTCTTGATCTGACTAAGCTCGCTCAGAACACCGGTAAAGACTCGCTGCTGCGCGGTACAACCGTTCTCAATCATGGCCACCGGGGTATCCCTGCTCATGCCATGAGCCATCAGTTCCGCGCTGATGAGATCGGTTTTACTCAACCCCATATAAATCACTAACGTCTGATTAAGCTGCGCCAGCGCAGACCAGTTAACCGATAACTGTTTGTCAGCGTGAGCGGTAATAAAAGTGCAGCCCTGCGCCAGTCCGCGATGGGTAAGCGGAATGTTGGCATACGTCGTGCAGCCTGATGCGGCAGTAATGCCGGGAATCACGTCGACTTTAATGCCCTTTTTAGTCAGGTAGAGCATCTCCTCAGCACCGCGACCAAATACGAATCCATCACCACCTTTCACCCGCACAACATTCACGCCAGACTGAGCGTACTTAGCCAGAATCTGATTGATTTCATCCTGAGTGGCACTGTGATGACCTTTGGCTTTACCGACATACAGCGTTTTCGCCTCAGCAGGAAACAGCGCGCGGATGTCTGCACTGACCAGATTATCAAACACAATAAAGCGCGCATTCTGAATAGCTCGTAGCGCTTTGACCGTCAGCAGATCCGGATCACCCGGTCCCGCACCCACTAAGGTGACGATACCTGTAGCGTTAAGAGCTGTACTGCTGAGCATTGTTTTCATGTCTGACTTCATGGTTGGCTCCCTGCACTGAAAATGATTTTTGCTAAATCCAACAACGCAATTTGAATGCCAAACTTTAAAAATTTGCAGGAGATATTTTATTTTCTATTTATTTTTCATATACATAAATTAAATAATCAATCAGAAACGCTGGCTAAAAACACGGCACAAAAAAGTAAATACTGTTATTTTATGAGCACTCACGGTGCATTTAATTCTTGAGTGGTGCAATACCTATACCTCCAAAGGGTAATACCTTAAAAACACACCTACCACTTTAGTGGTATAATAATATTTAAATTACTGTTTTTATTGATTTTAATTTAATTTATTCCAACTTTTCACATTCTGGTTTATTTATTGCACCTAACACAAACAAAGGAAATAAATCAGAATAGGGAGCATCTGCATGTCACGTGAGAATGATGGATGGATTAAGACAACGTGTGCGTATTGTGGTGTGGGCTGTGGTGTCGAAGCAAGGCCCAAGCTCAGCGGTGAATTGGAGATCAGAGGTGATAAAAGTCACCCGTCCAATTACGGTAAGTTGTGTACGAAAGGAATCGCCCTGGGCGATACGATTATTACTGACGGACGTCTGCTCACGCCGACTCTTAATCCCAATGACCAGCCACAAGCCCTCGACTGGAGCAGCGCAACGACATTAATCGCCGATAAATTCAGTCAGGCCATTCGCGACTATGGATCGGACTCTGTCGCTTTTTATGTCTCCGGTCAGTTGCTGACCGAAGATTATTACGTTGCCAACAAACTGATGAAGGGATTTATTGGCAGCGCTAACATCGACAGTAACTCGCGCCTCTGTATGGCCTCTTCCGTGGTTGGCCATAAACGTGCGTTCGGCTCAGATACCGTACCCGTCTGTTATGAAGATCTTGAACTGGCCGACATGGTGGTCTTGGTCGGATCAAATCTGGCCTGGTGTCACCCGGTGCTGTTCCAGCGCTTACGTGCTGCCAAGCAGGTCAACCCCGAACTTAACGTCGTCGTGATCGATCCGCGTAAAACGGACAGCTGTGACATTGCCGATCAGCATCTGGGATTACATTCCGGTTCGGACGTAGCGCTGTTTAATGGCTTGCTGACTTATCTCGACCAGCACCAGCATCTCGATCACACTTATATCAAGGCGCATACCCAAGGTTTTGAGCAAGCGTTGCAAGCGGCCAGTGCACAAGCGGACATCGCAGAGATTACCGGGCTTTCACATCAGCAACTCGACGAGTTCTATCACGCTTTTGCAACTCAGCAAAAAGTAGTCACCCTCTATTCTCAGGGCGTCAATCAGTCGAGCATCGGCTCAGACAAAGTCAACAGCATCATTAACTGTCATCTGGCGAGTGGTAAGATCGGCTACCCGGGCTGCGGCCCTTTTTCCGTGACCGGACAACCCAATGCCATGGGCGGGCGTGAAGTCGGGGCACTGGCCAATACCCTGGCCTCTCACATGGAGTTTGATAACCCGCAGCACCATCGGTTAATTAGCGATTTCTGGCACACCGACAACCTGGCAACTCAGCCCGGCCTCAAAGCGGTGGATCTGTTTGATGCAATGGCTGAGGGCAAAATTAAAGCGGTGTGGATTATGGCGACCAACCCAATGGTCAGCCTGCCGGACAGCGATAAGATCCGTAAGGCACTGCAAACCTGCCCGTTTGTGGTGGTGTCTGATTGTATCGCCGATACTGAAACCACACGCATGGCGGATTTAGTTGTGCCGGCTCAGGGCTGGAGCGAAAAATCCGGTACGGTGACCAATTCAGAGCGCCGGATCTCACGCCAGCGCCGTGTTATGCCAAGCCCCGGCATGGCTAAGCCGGATTGGTGGATCATCAGCCAGGTCGCAAGCAAAATGGGCTACGCGCAGCAATTCAATTACCGTCACGAGGGCGAAGTGTTTGCCGAGTACGCCAGGTTATCTACGCTGGGCAATCTCAGCGGTGAACGTGATTTCACTCTGATTGGCCTGACTCAGCTTGATGACCAGGGCTACAGCCGCCTGACGCCACAGCAATGGCCGGTGGTTGAACTGCAAACCGAGATAGTCAACCAGCGTCTGCTGACCGAGGGCCGCTTCTATACTCCTGATGGTAAAGCCAACTTTATCGCCACCCATCACAAAGCGCCGCATGACGGGACCAGCAACCGATTTCCGTTATTGCTCAACAGCGGCAGAACCCGCGATCACTGGCACACCATGTCACGAACCGGTTTATCGGCTCGTCTCGGCGAATACCGTACGCAGCCTTACGTGCAAATCCATCCGAACACAGCAGCTTACTATGGCATTACCTCCAATCAACTGGTCAAGATTCATAACACGCAAGGGCAAGCTCTGGCGCGGGCAGAAATTTGTGCACAAGTGCTTCCCGGCCAGTTGTTCATGCCGATTCACTGGAATAATGCCACAGCGAAACAGAGTAAGCCGTGCGCACTGATAGCGCCTTTTACCGATAAGCTTTCCGGCCAGCCGGAATTTAAACATACCGCAGTCAGCATCGCTCCATATGCGTTACAAAGCGCAGCACGTTTTGTAACGCGCACTATGGTCACGTTGGATGGGGTCGAATACTGGGCCAGGCAGAAAATCGAACACGGTTATCTGTACCATATAGAATCGTCTTTACCCGCACATCAGTTGGCGAATCTATTGAAGCAACAGCTACACTCCGGCTACGACCAATTACTGAGTGTTGACAGTGGTTCAGCAGGCTCACAGCAGCGCTGGGTGACCGTCTGTGGCGAGCAAGTGTTGCAGGCTCTGCATGTATGGGCGCAATCATTACCGGCTCCCGTCGATGACCTGAGCGAACTGCTCAAGTCTCCGTTCAGCGATGAACTGGCCGGTGCACTGTTAGCCCTGCCTACCGTTGCCTGAGCGCAGCCATCTAACCTCCATATCTTCCTTTACTCATCAATAATCCGGCTCAGTCTGTTTAGCCGGGTTATTGCCTGATCGAGACTAATCTCGCCCTCTTCTCAAGCGCTCACCTTATATTCAAACAAATTAACAGAACATCGTTTTATAAAAATGGTATCCTATCGCTCCGATTGTCCTTAGACCAACTATGGCTAGCGTTCACAGACTAACCGAGGGCAAAGAACATTTCGTAAAGCGCGGCAACGGTCAGCGCACCACTTATCATAAAATTGATACTGTCATTGAGATTACCAAATAGTTTTCACCCTAGATTTCCACATTAAAGAGGTTCCCTTGCAACGTCACTCCTTCTTAGCATGCACGCTGCTTGTTTTCTTAACCGCCTGTTCCGAAGACACGACTACTGCGGCAGAATCCGCACAGACTGCCGACAGCACATCCCTCCCGACTGCACGAGAAACCTGCGCTACGCTGGGCATTAGCTTTCAGCCGTTGAACTTGCCAGACAGTTCCAGTCTGATTTTAGTCACTAATTATGCGGATCTGCTGACGGCAATTAGTGCCGGCTATCGCTACATCAAGATCCCTGCCGGAGTCACCATAGAGCTTCCGAACCAATCCGGGGCTTTGTCACTTGGCCTCGGCCAGACGCTGTTCGGTGAACGCGGCCAGGTCGACAATCCGGGTAAGCTGGTGGTTTTGCCGCTCGAAACAGATTCAGATGACAAGTACCCGGTGATCACTCTGGCCAGCCACAGCCGAATATCCGGTCTGATCATTGAAGGTCCAGTGCAAGTCAGCAACAGTGATAAGCAGACTATCGGGATGCAGGCTGAGTCGTATTCGACCGATGTGATGGTTGATAACAACGAAATATACGGCTGGCCCTGGGCAGGCGTGTCGCTGAAACAAAGTCATCGGGCTTTTATTAACAACAACTATATTCATCACAATATCAAAAGTGAACTTGGCTACGGTGTGGTGGTGCAGAACGGTGATACCAGCGCCACTATCCAGTGCAACATTTTCTCCGCCAACCGTCACGCCATTGCAGGTTCAGGCAAGCTTGGTGAAGGTTACCTGGCTCAGTATAATCTGGTGATGCAGGATGGCGGCCGCGGTGCCTATCATCAGTTCGATATGCACCAAGGCAGCGAAGGATACGGCGGCAGCTATGTGCATGTGATGCATAACTGGTTCAACTATGGCGACTATGGCACCTCAAATCGCTCCTCGGTGGGTATTCGCGGGATACCGGAGCAAGGGCCGGCAACGGTAGAAAAGAATATTTTTAAATCGCAGTATCATCTCACCGCTACAACTACAACAGTAACCGGCGTCAGCGGTTCAATCCCATCAGAGCAAGATCAGCTAGCCAATAACACTTTTGGTGCGGTGTTTAATTTTTCACGCATTGATGATCAAAGCTGCGAAATGCAGGCCGCGGATGAGAATATAGCCGTGAGCTGTGCGGCTGTGGGCCTGGGAGAAGAGGTATTTTAGCGTCAGTACCTTTGGCACAGTCCTCAATCATGAGATAAAAAGGAGCCTTATCGGCTCCCCTTGATCAACAGATTTCCCGTTATACCGGCTATCAGAAGAAACGAATCGCGTTGCGTCCGCCCTCTGATTGGGCTGGGATGCTATCGGCGTTATTATCGACAGCCGCTTTATCTGGCGCAGCCTTTGCTTTGTTTGGCTTGGCAGACTGAGAGAGAGGGTGAGCTTTGTTCTGGCCTTTTTTACCAGCCTGAGCACCCTTTTTACTGGCTGCTTTGTTTTTGTCTGCCGACTTTTTCTTGTCAGCAGATGGCTGGCTGTTATTGTCTTTCTTCTTCGCAGCCGGTGCCGCTTTCTTCTCTGCCTGTTTCACAGGTTTTGGCTCGGCTTCGGTAACGGGTGCATCACAGATCACCAGGTAATATTCCTGATCAAACTCCACCAGGTCGCCATCGTACAGCTTGCGGCGCTTACGGGTTTCGATTTCACCGTTGACCGCCACATAACCTTCAGCGATCGCGTATTTCGCTTCACCACCGCCACTGACGACGTTGGCAATCTTCAATACTTTATAGAGTTCAATAGGTTGTTCATCGACTTCGACACCAATTGCCTCGATTTCGACTTCTTCTTCATCCCACTGAGCTGCTTCAAATTCATTCATGATCATTGTCTCTACAACATTTAGCGCTAGTGTACCGAAGCCACCCGCATTAATAAATCAAATCCTGCAGACTCACTGATTAACGGATAAGAAGCGTACTCTATACCAAGCACATCCCTGAGATATCCTTGCGTTTACTGAAATGACGGACGCTGAGCGATGACTTGCTGCCAGCGGGCAATATTGGCGAACTGACCAGTCACATCGATTTCCAGTGCTTTTTGCGCAAAACCCACAAAAATAAACGCGGTGATATCGACGATGGTAAACGCAGAACCGGCAACATAGTCACTTTGCGCCAGACGAGCATCCAGCAGGGGCAGAAATTCAGCTACGCGTGATTTGCTCTCTTCACCCCAGGCAGCGACACAGGTTTCACGATCCTGATAAATCCCGCTCAGGTTACGAAATGCCTGAAATCCGGCATACAGGCCCTGAAATTCGACCACGCGATGCCACATTTCGACCTGCGCTTTGCTCAGCGCATCATGGCCAAACAGATTTTTGTCGTTAGCTGTCGTTTCATCAAAATAACGGCAGATCGCGACACTTTCACATAAAGTTGTCCCATCATCCAGTTCCAGCATCGGCACCTTACCGTTGACACTCTTATGCTTGAAGGTGTCAGTCAGGTTATCGCCTTCACGCACATTAAGCGCAACACGCTCGACATCGACTCCCAACTCTTTGAGAAAAATGCTGACCCGGCGGCAGCTTGGCGTCATGGCGGTTTCGTATAGCTTCATTTTACATCCCTTTCATCTTTAACTGAACGATCGTTTAGGATAGACTTTAGCGGTAAACTAAACGATCAGTCAAGAATCATTTTAACCAGCCTGATAAGCTCGGGCGCACCAACGAGGCAGATAACCATGGCCAGAAAATGTAATTTTGATCGCGACCAGAAGCTGACCCAGGCCATGGAACTGTTCTGGCAACGGGGCTATGTCAATACTGCGATTTCTGATCTGATCGATGCGCTGCAAATCAACCGCTTCAGCCTGTACAACACCTTTGGTGACAAACAGCAACTCTACTATCAGGCGTTGGATAAATACCTGCAGTCGGTCTCTTTTCCGGCACTGGCGGAGCTGCAAAAGCCGCAGGCATCGCTGAGCGAGATAGAGCACTTTCTGCGCCAGTTCGCAGAACTCCAGCGCCAACGCAGCTGTGGCTGTTTTATGCAAAACGCGTTAGTGGAACATGCCGGAGAGGATGAGCGGGTACTGGAACGTGGTCACCAACTGTTTGATCACTTAACCGAGGTGCTGACACAGGCGTTAACCAAGGCGGTCGCGAGCGGCGCTGTGGCCGGCAATCTTGCCCCTGCGGCGCTCGCCAGCCTGATCCTGACCCAGATGCAGGGCATGCGCGTGCTGGGCAAAGCCAAACGTTATCAGGACCTTGAGCAGGCACTGGAAACCCTGCTGCAACTGATTAAGGGAGAGGCATGATGATCAATGTTATCGCCACCCGTCTGACCCGGGGCGCCGATCTGAAACAGTCGATCCTGGCACTGATCAGGCAGAACCAGGTGCAGGCAGGGTCTGTCGCGTCCTGCGCCGGATGCTTATCAACGCTCAATATTCGACTTGCGGACAGTCACAGCACACTGAGTATTGAAGCACCGTTTGAAATTGTCTCACTGATGGGCACCCTGACCCATGCTCACCTTCATCTGCATATTGCAGTCGCTGATGCAAAGGGCAAAGTCTGGGGCGGTCATTTGCTGGATGGCAATATCGTCAATACCACAGCAGAACTGATTATCCATCACTACCCGACTCTGCAGTTTGAACGCCAGTTTGACAGCGATACCGGCTACAGTGAGCTGACGGTCCATGAATCGGCTCAAACAGAATCGTCTTAAACCCCAGTCTGCTCAAACCTATTCGTATTGAAAACAAAGGCCCGGCATTGCCGGGCCTTTGTCTGTCACTCAAACATTGCAAGCAACACTAAAACGACGACAGGCTGACCAGCTGACGGGTATAAGGCTGGCCGGGATTCTGAAACAGGTCCAGCGTCGGACCCTGCTCTACAATTTCACCCTGCTTCATTACTATGGTGTAATGACACAGTGATTTCACCACGTTGAGATCATGGCTGATAAATAGATAGGTTAAGCCGTATTTTTCCTGCAGCGATTTGAGCAAATCCAGCACCTGCGCCTGTACTGTGCGATCCAGAGACGATGTCGGCTCGTCGAGCAGAATAAATTCCGGTTTCAACACCAGAGCCCGGGCAATCGCAACCCGCTGACGCTGACCGCCGGAGAACTCATTCGGATAACGATGGCGAGTTTGCGGATCGAGATCCACTTCGCGCATCGCATCACAGATCGCCGCATCAATCTGTTCGTCGCTGAAATCGGTATGCACGTACAGGCCTTCACCAATCACCTGTGCCACTGACATTCGCGGATTGAGCGCCGAAAACGGGTCCTGAAATACCACCTGCATTTTACTGCGGTACGGCAACATACCTTTACGATCCAAACCTTGCAGGTCGTGGCCGTCGTACTCAATCACACCCTGCGAATTCACCAGTTTCAGGATTGCCATGCCGGTGGTTGATTTGCCTGAACCACTTTCGCCGACCAAACCAATCGAATGACCTTTTCTGAGTTCAAACTGCATGTCCGTTACTGCTTTCACGTGGTCTACGGTGCGTTTAAGCAGGCCACCGGTGATGGGAAACCACACTTTGAGATCCTGAGCTTTGAGCAGAACCGGGCTGTTGCTGTCCACCGGTACCGGTAAGCCACGCGGATCAGACTGGATCAGCAATTGGGTATAAGGATGCTGCGGCGCCGCAAACAGAGTCTTACACTGATTAACCTCAACCAGTTTGCCTTCCTGCATCACGGCTACCCGATCGGCAATGCGGCGCACAATGCTCAGATCATGCGTGATGAACAGCATCGCCATACCGAGCTCTTGTTGCAGCGATTTGAGCAGATCGAGGATTTGCGCCTGCACTGACACATCCAGCGCCGTGGTCGGCTCGTCGGCAATCAGCAGCTGCGGCTCATTAATCAGTGCCATCGCGATCATCACCCGCTGGCGTTCACCACCGGATAATTCATGCGGATAAGCGTTGATCTTACTGGCCGGATTTCGGATACCGACTTTTTCCAGCCAGCTGATTGCGAGATTCTCCGCTTTTTTCTGCCGCATGCCGCGATGAATAGCCAGGGTTTCCACCAGCTGCTTACCAATTTTGTGCAGCGGGTTGAGTGACACCATCGGCTCCTGAAAAATCATACCAATCCGGCCACCGCGAATACCGCGCAACTGACGCTCGGAGCATTGCAGTGTATTCACCCCGGCAAAATTGATTTGACCTTCCAGATAATGGGCCGAACCTTTGGGCAGCAGCTTTAAAATCGCATTCGCGGTCACCGATTTACCCGAACCGCTCTCGCCCACCAGCGCCAGAGTTTCGCCTTTATTGATCGACAGCGATACCTGATGAGTCACCGCCTGCACCGCATCACTGCGGCCAAAGCCGACCGACAAGTTTTCGATTGTGAGTAATGCTTCGCTCATCAGCCTCTCCGTTGTAAATGGGGGTCAAACGCATCCCGCACGGCTTCACCGACAAATACCAGCAAAGTCAGCATCAGCGACAACACAACAAACGCCGAAATACCCAGCCACGGAGCCTGTAAATTGGTTTTACCTTGCGCCAGCAATTCACCCAGTGATGGTGAACCGACTGGCAGACCAAAACCGAGAAAATCGAGAGACGTTAAGGTGGTGACCGAGCCTGACAAGATGAACGGCATCATGGTTAATGACGCGACCATCGCGTTCGGTAACATGTGGCGCAAAATGATACGGGTGTCATTCACCCCCATCGCCTGCGCCGCGCGTACGTAATCAAAATTACGGCAGCGTAAGAATTCTGCCCGCACCACGCCCACCAGACTCATCCAGCTGAACAGCACCATAATGCCGAGCAACCACCAGAAATTCGGTTCGACAAAACTCGACAGAATAATCAACAGAAACAGGGTTGGCATGCCTGACCACACTTCGATAAAGCGCTGGCCGAGTAAATCCAGCCAGCCGCCGTAATAACCCTGAGTGGCACCAACTACCACGCCAATCAGCGAAGAAATAATGGTGAGGACAAAACCAAACAGCACTGAAATACGAAAGCCATAGATGATCCGCGCCAGGACATCACGCCCCTTATCGTCGGTGCCCAGCCAGTTGACACTGTCCGGTGCAGACGGTACGGATCCGACAATATCGAAATTGATGGTGTCGTAACTGAAATGGATCAGCGGCCAGACGATATAACCTTTCTCTTCAATCAAATCGACCACATACGGGTCGGTGTAATCCGCTTCGGTCTCGAATTCACCGCCAAAGCGGGTTTCGGCGTATTGCTCGGCTATCGGGAAAAACCACTGATGATCGTAAGAGATAAACAAAGGTTTATCGTTGGCAATAACCTCAGCAAACAAGCTGATAAAAAACAACAGCGAAAATATCCACAACGAATAGAAACCGCGCCGGTTGGATTTAAATCGCTGCCAGCGCGCCGCGTTGAGCGGATTCACTTTTTTACTTCTCAACACCATTTAGCGGGCCTCAAAATCAATACGCGGATCAACCCAGGTGTAGGTCAAATCCGAAATAATGCCGAGTATCAGACCAAGTAATGTCATGATGTACAATGAGCTGAATACCACCGGATAATCACGCTGAATCGTGGACTCAAAGCCCAGCAGGCCAATGCCCTCCAGCGAGAACATCACCTCAATCAGCATCGAGCCGGTGAAAAAGATACTGATAAACGCACTCGGAAAACCGGCGATGATGATCAGCATCGCGTTACGAAACACGTGCTTGTACAGAATACTGCCCTCATCCAGCCCTTTAGCACGTGCGGTGACCACATACTGCTTATTGATCTCATCCAGAAACGAGTTTTTGGTCAGCATGCTTAGGGTCGCAAAGCCACTGATCACCATGGCGCAAATCGGCAACGCCAGATGCCAGAAGTAATCGATGATCTGCTGATACCCGTTGAGCTGGTCAAAATTATCCGACACCAGCCCCCGCAGCGGGAACCAGCTGAAGTAGTTGCCACTGGCAAACAGAATGATCAGAATAATCGCAAACAAAAAACCGGGAATGGCATAACCGACGATCACCACCGCACTTGACCAGACATCAAAGCGTGAGCCGTGATGAATCGCCTTCATGATGCCGAGCGGAATTGAGATAAGGTAGATGATCAACGTACTCCACAAGCCGAGTGATATCGACACCGGCAGTCGGTCAACAATTAAATCAATCACATTACCGCCGCGGAACAAACTTTCGCCGAAGTTAAACGTGACGTAGTTTTTCAGCATGTCGAAATAGCGTTCGTGCAGTGGCTTATCAAAACCAAACTGACGTTTAATCGCTTCCACCACCTCAGGATCCAAACCACGAGAGCCCTTGTAGCCGGTCGGGTCACCATTGTCGACTTTCGACATGTCGACTTCCTGCCCCCCTCCGGAAAAGCGCTCCATGATGCCGGAGGTATGGCCCTGCAGGTTGGCAATCGCCTGCTCAACCGGCCCACCGGGCGCTATCTGGATGATGAAGAAGTTAATGGTAATGATGGCCCACAGCGTTGGTATCACCAACAGCAAACGGCGAATGATGTACGCAGCCATAACTTCCTCTTAACGACGCTTCTCAGGTAATTTTTCGGCCTTCTGTTTGGAGATCCACCAGGTATCCAAACCAAGATCGTACTTAGGCATTACAGCCGGACGCTCAAACTTATCCCAGCTCGCGACCCGGTACATACTGGTGTGCCACTGCGGAATGATGTAGAAATTCCACTGCAGGATACGATCCAGCGCTTTACCCAATGATTTCAGCTTTTCCGGATGTTCCTGATTCTTGGCGATATCCAGGGTTAGCTGATCAATCACCGGATCCGTCACGCCCGCGGTGTTGTAGGTCGAATCAAGATAATGCGAGTTCCACACTATCATCAGGTTCGGATTCGGGAACGGATTAGCAGCATAAGAAGACGAGACCATATCGAAGTCTCTGTCACGCAGGCGCTTGATGTACTGCGTGGTATCGATGTTACGGATCTTCATATCAATGCCCATCAGCTTGAGATTCTTTTGCAGCGGAATCGCAATACGTTCAGAGGTCGGGCTGTAAATCAGCAGCTCAAAAGACATTGGCTGACCGGTTTTAACATTGGTCATCACCTTATCTTTCAACTCCCATCCCGCCTCTTTCAGCAGTTTGAACGCCTGACGCATCTGCGGACGAATACGACCACTGCCATCGGTGACCGGTGGTTGATACTCTTGCGTAAACACTCGCGCCGGAATCTTATCTTTAACCGGATTTAACACCGTCAGTTCAGCGTCATCCGGTAAACCTTTCGCCTCGTATTCGGTATTCTGAAAGTAACTGCGAGTGCGAGTGTACTGACTGTAGAACATGTTTTTGTTCATCCACTCAAAGTCCATCGCATAATTCAGCGCTTCGCGAACACGCACGTCACTAAACACCGGACGCTGGGTATTAAACACAAAGCCTTGTGTTGCCGCCGGAGCATCGTGCGGAATTTCTTCTTTTTTAATGAAACCGTTATCAAAATTGGCGCCGGTGTAAGAGGTCGCCCAGTACTTAGCCTGACTCTCCTGGCGTAAATCAAACTCACCGGCTTTGAACGCTTCCAGCATGACGGTGTCATCACGGTAATAATCGTACTGCACCTCTTTGAAGTTATTACGACCGACATTAACCGGTAAATCTTTGGCCCAGTAATTATCATCCAGTTTATAGGTCACACTCTGACCAGGTTTGAACTCTTCCACTTTATAAGCGCTGCTACCAACCGGCGGCTGATTAAGCGGTTCTGACAGGCTCTTATCCTTCCAGAAGTGCTGCGGTAACACACGAGTTGACTGCGCAAAACTAAACAACTTTTCACGATTCGGCTCTGCCATTTCAATTCGCACTGTTTTGTCATTCAGCGCTTTAACCGATTTTATTTCTTTGTAGTAAACCCGGTACTGAGGCACGCCTTCAGTCATAAACTTGTTGAAGGTAAATTCCACGTCGTGCGCGGTAATAGGCACGCCATCCTGAAAACGCGCGTTGGGATTGATGTCCAGCTCCAGCCAGGCGTAATCATCCGAGTAACGCACTTTCTCTGCAATCAAAGGATAGTAAGAGTCAATTTCGTCAGCCGGTGAAAACATCAACGGATCGTAGAGCTCACCACTGGCTGCCGCAGCGACGCCACGCGAGGCGTAGCGGTTGAAGTTATCGTAGGTGCCGACCTGGCCATAAGTCACTTTGCCGTATTTTGGCGCATCGGGATTAACATAATCAAAGTGAGTGAAGTTTGGCGGATACTTTGCTGTGCCGAAACCCACCAGGCTGGTACTTTCGATCACATCAGCGAGAGAGAAATGGCTGGTCAGAGCTAATATCATCCCTAACGCCATTGGTCTTACTTTCCCCATTCAAAAATCCTTCTGCTTAATGTTGCGTCTGGCGCCGACATTGCGTCAGTCCGAGGACACGATCATTTCTTATCAATAATTCAGCTAGTTATGAGTATATACCCTTTAGATCCGAGATGCAGTATTCCATCGTTGACTGCGGGTCTGGCTGCAAAACTGTTCACCTTGCCAGACCGACTATCCACCCTGGCAGACAAGCCGGTCAGCTGTGCGTCAATCTCTTGCAGGGACTGATGCTATAGACAGCCCCGGCATCAGCAAAGTTCAAACAATTCAGCCACCTGTGAAACGGGATATGGATGCACCGAGCTAACCGATATGAGCACGCTACACCAGATACGCCAACCGAGGTTTACAGCAGTTCTCTGGCGATCAGGCGCAACAGGAAAGTCTCCCGCTCCACACTCATGCCCTTTTTATCGCTTTCGGTCATCGTCTTTTCATTGTGGCGTATCGCATCATTAATATTAATCCACACCGGCTTCATGCCATTTTTGACTTCATAATCTTCAAACCGCGTTTCGCCCAGTACTCGGTCAATTTTGCAGGTAAAACAATGGGAAATCATATGCATCACCTCGGCGTCATCACGATACCAGGGACGAAACTCCTCATAGATGCCATAGGGTTGAATATGATGAATATTCTTCGCACCCGTTTCTTCTTCCAGTTCCCTCACCAACCCCTGCAGAATATCCTCATGCGCATCGACCCCGCCGCCCGGCAGGGTGTAATCGTGATAGCGTGCGGTATACAGCATCAGAATATCTTCACCATCAACCACAATGGCCCGCGCCGCCTGACGCTGAATGATGCGATACTCGCTTAACGGTCCGAGTTCGGGATGGGTGGCAGTGTGTATATGTCTCATTTCGATTCCTCACCAGTTTTGCCGCCCACTTTATACCAAAACTCCCTGTTAACGCAGGGATTTTACCCACATGCGACGCCCTCTGGTTAAACCGTGCGCGGCGCATGCTCAATCCGGGCCTGATCTCCCTCAGGTGCCGGCTCTATCAGGATGTAACAGGTAGCGGCCGCGATATGTCCGCCTCTGCCGTAGCGCAACAAAAGCTCATTGATGTTGGCTCGTAAACGGCGATCAAAAATCGATTTTTCCGTACTGCATGTCTTTAGGTTCAACACGCTTGATGTCGTTAATCAGGTCGAGTTTTTGAGTAGTACGGCATACACCAGGATCAAAGCGCCGTATGAAATAACTCTAGACTGCATCAGCAGTTTGACAAATCTAAGCTGCTGTTTTCAATGTAGCAAAGCCACAAACTGCCAGGATGATCACGCCTTTTATTACGCCGTACAGCAGTGCATTTACAATGGTTCATTTGGTGTAGTTCGTAAATTTCAGTAAATGACAACAATTATCATTGCCGAATGACAAAATTAGCGTTAAGGTGAGTACACTTATCGGCTGCCAGACATCAGGTTACTATGCAAAACAAACAAAAATCCCGTCGCAATTTCGCGCTGACTGTTACTGAAACCCAACAAATTTCGCCAAACTTCCAGCGTATTACGCTGCAGGGAGATGAGATTGCCCATTTCGGTAAAGAGAGTGAAGGCGGATACATTAAGTTATTATTTACGCCTCAGGGCGGAACTGATATCGGTAGCCTGAGTGAAGAAGAGCGTCCATTGATGCGCACTTACACCATTCGTCAATTTGATCCGGCCAGCAACCAGATTGTGGTCGATTTTGTCCGTCACATTACCAGCGACCTGTCTTGTGGCTTCGCTGCCCGCTGGGCGGAAAGCGCACAAGTCGGCGATACCATTTCGATTGCAGGGCCGGGGAAAAGTCAGTCTCTGAACCAGGACGCCGATTGGGTATTTCTTGCCGCTGACATGACGGCTATCCCTGCACTATCTGTGACTTTGTCACAGCTCAATTCTGATGCTCGCGGTTATGCCGTGGTTGAACTGGCTTCCATCGCTGATAAACCAGAACTGCAGGCACCGGCCGGTATCGAGCTTATCTGGGCATGCAGCGACCAGGGAGAAACCCTTGCCGATGCAGTACAAGCACAGGCCTGGTTGGCCGGCCAGTGTTCGGTGTGGTGTGCGTGTGAATTTGAATCGATGCGGACATTGCGTCAATATTTCCGTAATGAAAAAGAGATCGACCGCGAACATATCTACATCAGTAGCTACTGGAAAAACGGCGTCAGCGAAGATGGTCACAAAGTTCTCAAGCGCGCGGATGCAGACGCAGACACCACCAGCTGATAAGGCTGCGATTCACGCCAATAATGTCGGTATCTGAAGTCAAAAAAGCCAGCGCATCACCGCTGGCTTTGGTTTATCTGGCGAACATAGCATCGCGATAAAGAGTTCAGATTTTGTCTGTCACCGCCAGTGTGGCCGCCAGTACATCCTGCCCAAACAAAATACTGCGCTCCGGTGACCAGCCATACAGCGGATCCGGATGATTGCTGTTATCCTTAAACGGCATTTCGATGGTGTAAGCCAGACAACCAAACTGCTCAGCCACCCAGTTGGATCCGACGGTCAGATTCGCTTTGCCTGGTTCATCTTTGTCGTAACCGACTTCGTCCTGAAACTCAGGCGTAATGGTCGATAATGCCTGCTTAAATGCCGCTTCCTTGGCTGCCAGTTCCGGGCTGTAGGAAGGAATCCCCTCAGAGCCGGCGACAAAGTTATAAGGCAAAGCTTCATCACCATGGATATCGAGGAACATGTCCACACCCGTTTGCAGCATACGCTCACGCACCAGGTAGACTTCCGGGCTCTTCTCCATTGAAGGCGACTGCCATTCACGGTTGAGGTTCACACCAACCGCATTGGTACGCAGGTGGCCACGAACCGAACCATCCGGGTTCATATTCGGTACCACATACAACACCGCTTTTTCCAGTAATGCACGCGCGACAGTATCATTTTCATCCAGCAAGCGGTTGATCAAGCCTTCCATAAACCACTCGGCCATGGTTTCCCCCGGATGCTGGCGCGCGATCAGCCAAATTGCCTTTTTCTCCGGCTCCGCTTCACCAAACGTCAACAGACTCATATCGTGGCCGTCTAGGGTCTGGCCTAAGGTTTCCAGCTGGCAATGATGGGCGCTTTGTGCCATGTGCAGCAAGTCGAGATGACGATCGTAAGAGTAAGGCGCAAAGTAGGCAAAATAGACCGAAGAACGCTCCGGAATTAAGCTGAACGTCAGTGTATCACCATCAAATTCGGCCGGAACACGAAACCACTCTTCACGATCATAAGAAGCCACCACATCGTAACCCTGCCACCCTTCCGGATAAGCAGACTTTGCCAAATCCAGCAGCTTAATGGTGTGCGACTGCTCCGCCTCGCTTTCAAGACGAAAATGGAACCACTGATAAAATTCCGACATATTGTCATTCGGAATTTTCAGCTGTATGTCCTGCCTGTCGTCTGCTTTGACTACGTCAATGCTACCACTATCAAAGTTACTGAATATTTTCATGATTTACTCACCTTATTCTTCTGAGTATGAATTTGCAGGCTAACACAATTTCATCGTCACTGCGCCCGTTTACGCGCTGACCGGAGTCAGAATCGCCTCGGATGCAAGGCAAATCGCATCATGACGCCACAGCTCTGTCTCTGCATTGAGCAGATTACCCTTATGATCATAGTGCTTACGTTCAATGACCAAAGCCGGTGTGCCGGCGGTGGCGCGTAATGCCAGCGCCACATCACCAAACAGCGCACTGGTAGTGACACGGTAACTGATTGAGTGGTACTCAAGGGCAAAGTGCTCACGCAAAACCAGGCTCATTGATTGAGCGAGATCGAAACGGAGTAAATTGGGGCACAGCTGAGGAGGAACGTAACTCGTCACATACGCGACCGGACGCTGCTCCAGATGAAGAAGGCGCTCAATACGATAGACATCAGCGAAAGGCGCCAGCGCCAGCAAACGTGTCGCCACCTTATCCGCCAGCATCGCTTTCGCATTGATGATGGTCATATCGGGCTGACGATTTTGCGCTCGCGCTGCGGTGACCAAATCAACTGCCTGCGACGGATTGTAGCGCAGCGGGGGCGGAGAGATAAACCAGCCGCGGCGATCTTCACGGTAGATTTGGCCTTCAGCCTCAAGCAAGGAAAGAGCCTCGCGCAAGGTTACGCGGGTGGTATTGAAGGATTCAGCCAGCTGGCGTTCAGGAGGAAGCTTCTGCCTTGGTAATAAGCTCCCGGCGTCAATCTGTTCTGCGATAGCCTCTTTGATTCTAACGTACTGCACTCTTGTCCTTAGCATCCGGCGTTGGGGCGGAATTGATATCCAAATAGTACCCACAACTCACCCGCTTTGCACCCGCGCATCACTCACATTCAAACAGATGTGACGTTGTTTTCTTATTCTTTTGCTACGCAAATAGTCGTGTCCTATGGATATATTGGGGTGCTACACATATGCGCGGGTGCTTCGCACATGACACCTCGTTGTTAGTTAATGGACATCCAGTAAAGCGCAGGTTGAACAACGGAAAAAGCGAAATCATTCATTAGCACTTTCTGGCTACCCTTCCCCTTGATAGGCAGCCAGACGCGACGAATCATCGATACGTTTAGCGTGACCACCTCGGCATTACTTACAAATACACACACTTTATAAGTATGAAATTGTGAGCATTTTGATTGCGTTTTTGTTACGTAGCCACTAACTTAAATTCAGTCGAAATGAATTCGGCCTGTATACCGCCCTGACTGTTCAGGGCGGTGTTTGTTTGTGGAGAAAATAAATGTTACACACTCATTCAATCGTCGTTTCCACACTGGACATGGACCGCATCAGCTCACTGATGGACAAAATGCCCAAGCTGTCACCGGAACTATTAAGGCTGGAAGATGAACTGGATCGGGCAACGATCAAAGAACCTCAGGAAATACCGCCAGGCGTGGTCAGTATGAACTCAACCGTACGCTTTAAATTTCAGGGGAAAGACGAAATCATGGAGAAACACCTGGTTTATCCCCATGAAGTCAAAAGTAATGACGATATTTCCATCTTTGCACCGGTAGGCAGTGCCTTGCTGGGATTATCGGCCGGACAAACACTAAGCTGGCCTATGCCAGGTGGCAGTGAGAAAGTGATTGAAATTATTGAAGTGACTTATCAGCCGGAACGTGAAGGTCGCTATGATCTGTGATGTCTAAATTCAGGTATCTGTGATACCTGAATTCTGGTGCAAAAGCCGTTTTAAATGAACACCCCTTTGCACCAGAAGAGCTTATCAGGCCAGCAAAATGCTTTGCAGCTCAGCTAACGAACTCACCTCGTAATGGGCATCAATGCCGTGTGGTTTTTCAGCTTGATGGATATTCAGCCAACAAGTTTCCAGACCGGCATTCAGACCACCCAGAATATCTGAGTGCGGGTTATCTCCGACCATAAGTACCCGCGTTTTATCCGGATCCCCCATGACGGTTAAAGCGTGATTAAAAATACCCGCATCCGGTTTCGCCACACCGACCTGCTCCGAAATCACCACGTGCTCGAAGTAATCCTTCATGCCCGTTCTGGTCAGGCGCACATCCTGCAGTTCGGTAAAACCATTGGTAATGATGCCGAGTTTCGCTTTGCCCTGCAGAGCCTGCATCAGTTCACGTGCGCCGGGTAACAAAGTACAGATGTCTGCCATCGCCTCAAGAAAAGCGCTGTTGAGCTCGGCCGTTGTGGTGCCAATTTTTTCCGCCCAGGATTGAAAGCGAATGTGTTTCAGCTCAGCCGCTGTGATCACACCATTTTGATAATCCACCCACAGTGGCTTATTCACTTGCTGATAATGCTGGTAATCCTGCTCGCTAAAGTCTAATCCCTTACGCGAGAACATCAGCTGCATCCCTTTAAAAGCATCGAAATGAAACAGGGTGTCGTCAGCGTCGAATAAGATCCAATCGTATTTCATTTTCATCTCCTCAAATCGCGCAAACAGTCTAGATTGTTTTCCATGAGATGTTAATCTAGTAGGTAGGAAACTTTTTGTTAAATATATCTCAACAATTATGGATAATACCTTTTCTGCAATCCCGGTCTTCGTGGCAGTAATTGAATGCGGTAACTTTTCGCTGGCCGCAGAGCGGCTGGGTATCACTAAGTCTGCTGTCAGCAAACGGATCACCCAACTGGAAGATGAACTGGGGCTGCGCCTGCTCAACCGCACCACACGTAAGCTTAGCCTGACCGAAGCGGGCGAACGTTATTATTATCACGTGTCTCAGGCGATGACACACGCCCGGCAGGGCAGTGATGCAGTCAGTGAACTGCAGGGCGAGCCGCGCGGCAAGTTAAAAATTACTGCGCCGATGTCGTTTGGTGTTCTGCACATCGCCCCGATTATCAGTGAATTTCTTGAGCGCTACCCTTACGTGGAAGTCGATTTACAACTGGAAGATCAGATGGTCGATCTTATTCAGGGCGGCTTTGACCTTGCGATTCGTATTGGCCACCTGCCCACCTCAAATTTAATCGCTAAACGACTGGTGCGTTGTCGCAGCATACTGTGTAGCTCGCCGGGTTATCTGCAGCTTCATCAGCCGCCACAAAAACCTCAGGACCTCATCCACCATAATTGTCTGGTTTACTCGTATTTCCGTGGCGGCAGTGAGTGGACGTTCAGCCAGAACGGCGCGGATTTTAAAATCATCCCCAAGGGTAACCTGACCGTGAATAACAGTGAAGCCATACGCCGCGCCCTGCTTGACGGTTTAGGCATCGGCCAATTGCCGACGTTCCTGGTCAGCAAAGATATTATCGCCGGTCGCCTGAAGCCTGTGATGCAAGAATTCAGCTTACCTGAACATGCCATCTACGCGGTTTTCCCTGAGCGTAAACACCTGCCGCTCAAGGTGCGCGCTTTCATGGATTTCGTCAGTGACAAACTCGGCGCCGATGTCCCTTACTGGGATCAGGACATTTTCTAAAACGACAACGATTCTCTTAGACGGCAACTTTGTTTGATAAAACAACCATTAGCTTTTTTTAAACAACCATTAGCTTCTTATATAACAGCAACTAGCACCGTAGCGGTCACTGTTTTAGCACGCTTCACATCAAAGATAAAATTCGCCACAATGATTATTAATCCGCAATGTTGAATAGCGATCCGTGATTAATGAACAATCATTCACGAGATTGAGCAAAAATCCCCCGCTATCAGTGACAACATAATGAAAGCCTTAAACTAAACTTAAAAGCGGATCGCAAAAATGTTGACGTCCCAGCTTAGTGCAAGCATGTTTTGCCCGAACAGATAAAGGAATGGATCGATGAAAAAAGTAGCCGTGATATTAAGTGGATGTGGTGTGTTTGATGGAGCCGAGATTCATGAATCCGTGCTGGCACTGCATGCCATCGAACGCCACGGTGCCAGTTGGCACTGTTTTGCGCCCAATATTGAGCAAATGCATGTTATCAACCATCTGACGGGTGAAGAGATGGCAGAGACACGCAACGTGCTGGTGGAATCAGCGCGTATCGCGCGCGGAAAAATCGAGGATGTGGCCAAGCTTAAAGTTGAAGAGTTCGACGCCTTGCTCATACCCGGTGGGTTCGGCGCAGCAAAAAATCTGACCGACTTTGCCGTGCATGGCTCGGAATGCAGTATCAATACCCATGTTGCCACCGCCTGTCGCGCTTTTGCCCAGGCAGGTAAACCGGCCGCCTATCTGTGTATTGCACCCACCATCATCCCGATGATTTACGAACACGGTGTCGAAGGCACTATAGGTAACGATCCGGACACCGCTGTCGCATTTCGTAAGATGGGCGGCGAGCATGTCTCCTGTCCGGTCGATGATTTTGTGTTCGATCAAAAGCACAACGTACTATCGACCCCGGCTTATATGCTGGCCGAAAATATTTCTCAGGCCGCTTCCGGTATCGATCGTCTGGTCGAAGAGCTGATTAAACTGGCCTGAACCATTGAACCCGGTAATACCCTCCGCTATCTATCTGGTGCCGGGTTGCCGGGTTGAAATTTTTTCCGTCTTCGACTGTTCTTATTGAGTATCCGTTCAATACATGAGTAAGAACTGTCATGAAACGTATTACGATAAGTTTACTAGCTTTACTGGTCGCGCTACCTGTAGGCCTGTCCTTTTTCAGTCAGGCATCCAATCATTCCTCTGCCTCTCACGCAGAACATGAGCAAGTGGCAACCCTCGCTGGGGGCTGCTTCTGGTGTACCGAGTCCGATATGGAGAAACTGGACGGCGTGATTGATGTTGTATCCGGTTATTCAGGCGGGACGGCAGATAATCCCACTTACAAACAGGTCTCTTCCGGCACCACGGGGCACATCGAATCGATTCAGGTCACCTACGACAGTGACAAACTGAGCTATGAGCAGGTTCTGGACCACTTCTTGCGCCATATTGATCCGACCGATGACGGTGGTTCTTTTGTTGACCGTGGTAATCAGTACCGCCCGGCTATTTTCTATCACGATGCGCAGCAAAAGCAGGTTGCTGAACGCTTTATGCAGGAGATTGACCAGGCAGGTATTTTCCACAAGCCATTGAAAACCGAATTAATTGCATTCAAAAAATTCTGGCCGGCCGAAGAGTATCATCAGGATTACTACAAAAAGAGTTCGCTGCGTTATAAATACTATCGCTACGCTTCAGGCCGGGACCAATACTTAGACCAGATCTTCGGCGCTGACCGTGAAGATAACCCGAAAACACTGCGTCAGTTGATTGATGAAAAACGGGCCATTAGTGAAGTTAAGGTGTATACACGGCCGTCTGAGGACCAAATCCGCGCTAAACTGACTGACTTGCAATACCGGGTTACTCAGGAAGATGCCACCGAGCGGGCATTCAATAACGAGTACTGGGACAATAAAGCAGAGGGGATCTATGTCGATATTGTCTCCGGTGAACCACTGTTTTCCTCAACAGATAAATATAAATCCGGAACGGGCTGGCCGAGTTTTACCCAGCCAATTGATCCGGCTTATATCGTTACCAAGTCAGATAACACTCTGTTTTACACCCGAACCGAGGTACGCAGCCGCTTTGGCCGTTCGCATTTAGGCCACGTATTTGAAGATGGCCCGGCACCGACCGGTTTACGCTACTGCATGAATTCTGCTGCGATGCGTTTTGTACCGAAAGAAGAGATGCAGGCACAAGGCTATGGTGCCTACCTGAAACTGTTCCAATAACCCGGTTTCTCGCCAACTGTACGCCGCACATTATCGTTGCGGCGTAAAACTTTTCACCAATGCGGCACGCTCATAGCGATCGGCACGATCACGAGTCTGGCTCGGGGTCTCGCCAAACAGCAGCTTGTAGTATTGGTTAAAGGTCCCGAGATGATAAAAGCCATACTGTAACGCCAGTTCACTGATGGTTTTTTCCTGATCAGTGACGATCAACGCCCGGCGCACCGCATTGAGCCTGCATTCACGTAAAAAGGCGATCGGGCTGACTCCAAGCTCCTGCTCAAAACAGTATTGCAGGGTGCGCTGGCTAACGCAGGCTATCGAGGCCATTTCCGCCACACTCATCGGATAGTCACCATTATTATCGAGGTGACGGTACAAACGTAACAGAGCCTGACGACGGGTGGCGTAACTGCGCGACTCATTGTGTTCACTGACCGCAAACTGCCCTAATCTGTCAATCACTGCACTGACCAGCACTTGCTGCAGTGCTGCCTGACTGTGTGACGACTGACCTTGCGACAATTGTCCAGACCGCGATTGTCCAGACGGCGATTGACCAGAAGAGAAGTGCAGCAAGCGTTTCCCCAATACCGACTCCGTATCCAGCACCTGCCGGATCAGTTCCACCAGCGACCAGCAGCCATGTTGCGGATTGAGGTTTTTCAGTAAAGATGTCGACTCCCACTGCTGCTTGTCATCACACTGGATATTTTCCAGCAACAGGTCACGCTCAATCACCACACCAAAAATATGAAAATTATCCGGGGTCGCCAGGTCAAAGTGCTGCTGTGCCGGACGAATCATCAATTGGTGCGGCGCTGCCTGCAAACCATTCACTTTCGGGCGTTGCGCGTCCATCGAAAAACCAATCCAAATGGCGTTCGGATTGACACTGCACTCCTGATGCACAGTATGACTGGTGAATTCCTCAAACAAGTGCAGGCCGGGCAGCTTAATCTCATCCAGATAGCCATGAAATTGCCCTGCACCATGTTGATTATACTTCTGTTCCCAGGCGTTGAGGCTTTGCGCTTGTTGGTTCACATCAAAGCTGTACTGCTTGCACCTTATTGGTGCGCATGAATTCCCTTCATGTGGCAATTGAATCAAATTCATTTTCACTCTCTTGCACCAGCTTTAGGCACGTAAAAATATATCTCATTGTTTTTATTTATAATTCTAACTTTGCGCATTGACGTCATGTTACCGGAACACAATTCGCACTATTTCTCTCAGTTCAATTTGCAATGTTCGGACCGCAGCGAAACAGATCGCAGCAAACAGGAATCTCCTCGGCTGCTATCCATCCGCTACAGTGCCCCGAAACCAAAAGCTGAGAGGTTTTATGAGTTCACGCTACCGTTACCAGATAGGCACCCAGACCTATCAGTTTGCTTCTCTGAAAGAGGTGATGGCCAAAGCGTCACCGCTGCGCTCCGGCGATCAGCTGGCCGGCGTGGCAGCGACATCCGCCGAAGAGCGCGTCGTGGCGCAAATGGTGCTGGCTGACCTGCCACTGAAAACCTTTTTAAATGAAACGCTCATCCCGTATGAAAGCGATGAAATTACCCGCCTGATTATTGATGAACATGATGCTCAGGCATTTCTGGAAATCGCGCACCTGACGGTGGGTGATTTTCGTAACTGGCTGCTGCTGGAAACCACGACCCATCTTGAACTGACTCGCGTCAGCCCGGGCATTACTCCGGAAATGGCGGCGGCGGTGAGCAAAATCATGCGTAATCAGGATCTGATTCTGGTGGCTAAAAAATGTCGCGTCACGACCGCGTTTCGCAACACGATTGGTTTGCCGGGCCGCTTATCGACCCGCTTACAGCCGAATCATCCGACCGATGATATGAGCGGCATTGCGGCCTCTATTTTTGATGGCCTGATGTACGGCAACGGCGATGCTGTGATTGGTATCAACCCGGCGACCGACAGTGTCAGCCAGGCGGTCAAACTGATGAAACTGATGGACGAAGTAATTCAGCACTATGAAATCCCGACCCAGTCATGCGTGCTGACCCACGTCACCAATACCGTTGAAGCGATCGAACAAGGCGCCCCGGTTGATCTGGTGTTCCAGTCGATAGGCGGCACAGAAGCGACCAACCAGGGCTTTGGCGTCAACATCAACGTACTGGCGGAAGCGTACGATGCCGCACTGAGCCTGAAACGCGGTACGGTCGGTGACAACGTGATGTACTTTGAAACCGGTCAGGGCAGCGCCCTGTCTGCCAACGGCCATCACGACGTCGACCAGCAAACCTGTGAAGTGCGCGCCTACGCCCTGGCACGTAAGTTCAAACCGCTGCTGGTCAATACCGTGGTCGGCTTTATCGGCCCCGAGTATCTGTTTGACGGTAAGCAGATCATCCGCGCCGGTCTGGAAGATCACTTTTGCGCCAAGCTGCTTGGCCTGCCGATGGGCTGTGACATCTGCTACACCAACCACGCTTACGCCGATCAGAATGATATGGATAACCTGCTCACCCTGCTTGGTGTGGCAGAATGCTCTTTTATCATGGGAATCCCCGGCTCTGACGACATCATGCTCAATTATCAGACCACCTCTTTCCATGATGCACTCTACGCACGTCAGGTACTCGGCTCGCGCCCAGCGCCGGAATTTGAAGCCTGGCTGCAAAAAATGCAAATCTTCAATCAACAGCAGGGTAAACAGCTGTCAGACGAGCTCTCTCCGCACTTCATCCAGCCGCTGGGCTTAATCAAGGAGGCCGTATGAGCGTTGTCCCTATCAACCATTTGATCCACGAGGATCCGTGGCACAAATTACGCCAGTTTACTCAGGCCCGCATCGGTATCGGCCGGGTCGGCACCAGCATCCCGACAGAGGAGCTGCTGCGTTTCCAGCTCTCTCACGCTCAGGCAATGGACGCCGTACACGTACCGCTCGACGAGCAACAACTGGTTAAGACAATGGCCTCCAGGCCAGAGCTGACACCTTATCTGCCCGCTTTGTCGCTGCACAGCCAGGCGGATGAACGCCTGACTTATCTGCAGCGGCCGGATCTGGGTCGTAAGCTGAGCGAGTCGTCTATTGAGCAGCTCAAAAAGCACGCGGATGAACACGCCAAACCTTACGATCTGGCGATTGTCATCGCTGATGGCCTTTCCTCTTATGCCATCAGTAATCACGCCACACCCTTTATTGAAGCGCTGATTGAACAGTTGCACAACGACAGCAAAAACAGCTGGCAGATTGCACCGCTGTGCATTGTCCATCAGGGCCGTGTCGCAGTCGGCGATGATGTCGGTGAAGCCATTAACGCCAAAGAAGTGCTGGTACTGGTCGGTGAACGTCCGGGACTGAGCTCCCCGGATAGCCTGGGGCTGTATCTGACCTGGCATCCGCATCGCGGCACGGAAGATTCGCTGCGTAACTGTATTTCCAATGTACGTCCGCAAGGCCTGCCTTATCAGGCAGCGGCGATGAAATGTTTCTATCTGTTGGCTGAATCACGCCGTCTCAAACTGACCGGTGTCGGCCTCAAAGACCGCTCGGATGACACCATCCTCGAGCATAAACAGACACAGTTTTTCTCTTTAACTTCAAAGTCATAACGTAAGGATAGTAGTATGACAACATCAAACGATTATCTGGCTCAACGCCAGCTCAAACGTGGCGCCGCAGGTTGGATTCTGCTGGCCGGATTGGGTATCTCATATGTGATCTCCGGTGATTTCGCCGGTTGGAACTTCGGTATCGCTCAGGCCGGCTGGGGCGGCTTTGTGATTGCCGCCGTACTGATGGGCATCATGTATCTGGCACTGGTGCTGTCTCTGGCCGAAATGTCAGCGGCGATCCCGGCAGCCGGCGGCGGTTACAGTTTTGCCCGTCAGGCCATGGGCCCGATGGGTGGCTTTCTGACCGGCCTGGCGGTTTTGATTGAATACTCGCTGGCTCCGGCGGCGATTGTAATCTTCATTGGTTCGGCGGTGAATGAGCTGACTGGCTTTGACGGCCCCGTGGTCTATGCCCTCTTCTACCTGGCTTTTGTTGGTATTCACATTTTTGGCGTAGGCGAAGCATTAAAAGTGATGATGGTGATCAGTGGCCTGGCGGTATTGGCAATCCTGGCGACCGGTGTTGCTCTGGTGCCTGAATTTAACAGCGCCAATCTATTTGATATCGAGCCGACTGCCAGCGGCGATCTGATGCTGCCGATGGGTCTGTACGGTGTCTGGGCTGCACTGCCGTTTGCGATGTGGCTGTTCCTGGCGGTAGAAGGTGTTCCACTGGCCGCGGAAGAAGCCAAAGATCCGAAAAAGGATGTGCCAAAAGGTATTATTGCTGCGATGGTATTCCTGTTGTTCACTGCCGTTCTGGTTGTCGTTCTGCTGAGCGGCGCAGCCGGTGCTAAAGTGATTGGCGACAGCGCGGTCCCTCTGGTTGATGCGCTTAATATTGCCGGCCACTCACAACTGGCGACCTTCGTGAACGTGCTGGGTCTGGCCGGTCTGATCGCTTCATTCTTCTCCATCATTTACGGCTACAGCCGCCTGGTATTTGCGCTGTCACGTGCCGGTTATCTGCCGAAAAACCTGTCACTGACCAGCCAACGCAAAGCGCCGGTCCGCGCTCTGATCTACCCTGCGATTCTGGGTTTTATAATCTCGCTGAGCGGTGAAGGTGACCTGATTCTCTCTATGGCGGTTGTCGGCGCAACCATCTCTTACGCCATGATGTCAGCCAGCCACATTATGCTGCGCATCAAGCGTCCTGATATTCCTCGTCCATACAAAACTCCGGGGGGCGTGGTCACTTCAGGTGTGGCTTTGGTCTTGTCAATTATCGCCCTGACTGGTGTGTACGCTTACGATGTGCGTGCCTTCCTGTTCACTCTGGTCCTGTTCGCCGTCGGTATGCTCTACTACTTCGTCGTCGGTCAGCACAATCTGATTGCTAAAAGCGCCGAGGAAGAGTTCGCTCTGCTCGATCAGGCGCAAGGTGAGCTGGAAGCTGCCTGACAGAAAATCGGGTAACAACAGCCATCCACTATCAACTCAAAGCAATCGCCATTCCTTACGGGATGGCGATTTTTTATATTCGCTCTGCACCGTTCATTGACAGCGCGAGCCCTGCCGAAGAGGGAAAAAACAGGCACAAAAAAAGCGCCTGCTCAGAGACGCTTTTCGAGTTAACTTTTATTTGGTTTATGCGTTAGATATATAGTTTATACGTTGGCGCTTAACGCAGGCCATGCAAAAACTCGGCGCGGGTCGCCGGATTGGACTTGAAAATACCACCCAGTGCCGTGGTGGTGGTCTCGCTGGTTGCATCCATCACACCACGTGATTTCACGCAGTAATGGGTCGCATCAATGGTGACTGCGACATCATCCGATTGCAGCAGAGCCTGCAGCGCCACCAGAATTTGCTGGGTCATGCGCTCTTGTACCTGCGGACGCTGGGCAAAGAAACGGACAATACGGTTGATCTTCGACAGACCGATAATTTTGCCGCGTGGAATGTAAGCCACTGCCGCTTTGCCGTCGATGGTCACTAAATGGTGCTCACAGGTACTGGTGACGGTAATGTCTTTAACCCGCACCATTTCACTCACGTTCATCTTATTTTCGATAACCGTAATCTTCGGAAAGTTCTGATAATCAAGGCCAGAAAAGATTTCGTCAACGTACATTTTGGCGATACGATGCGGCGTTTCTTCCAGGCTGTCGTCAGTCAAATCGAGCCCCAGCAGGTTAAGAATCTCACGCATATGGTGTTCGATTCGCTCTTTTTTCTCTTCACGACCCATCGTATTTGGCTGCATTGGCGTTTCCAAACCACGACGCTCCAATGCATCTTTAACTAACTTCGCGGATTCGCTAAGACCTGACATTACCTTACCTCTTAATTACCCCTTCCGGATGGCAGACAAGGATACTCGGATTTTTTAATAATTACATCCTTAATTTAAAGATGGGTTTAATTCACGCAAGCCAGCTGTCATCAGCACTGCGGGACGGTTCTCAACCCCACAACGCTGAGTGATAGTTACCGTTGTAACGATAATTCACACTTTCACTAAAACGACGATTCTAAACCGTATGAATCGTACCAAGAGACAGTTTGTCGCCTGAT
This sequence comes from Vibrio sp. ABG19, assembly GCF_029962385.1. NCBI lineage: Bacteria > Pseudomonadati > Pseudomonadota > Gammaproteobacteria > Vibrionales > Vibrionaceae > Vibrio > Vibrio sp. ABG19. The sequence goes on from NZ_CP071707.1 coordinate 1,248,762, forward strand.
GCCAGTTGTGTGCTAAAGTAGGCCGAAAATACAAGATGATAGGATTAAAACATGGGCTGTTGTGACGCACCCGGCTTAATGCCAATCGAAGATGCGATGGAGAAAATGCTGTCGCGTATCCAACCGATTCAGACCACGCAACGACTTCCGCTGCCGGATGCTCTGGGCTATGTGCTGGCTGAGGATATTCTCTCGCCAATCAATGTGCCCCCTTTTGATAACTCAGCCATGGACGGTTATGCCGTGCGTCGTTCAGAGCTGGCGCTGGGCCAGCCACTGACTGTGGCCGGAAAGTCTTTCGCAGGCCAGCCTTTTGACGGCGAGTGGCCGGCGATGAGCTGCGTGCGAATCATGACCGGGGCGCAAATCCCGCCGGGCTGTGATGCGGTTGTGATGCAGGAGCAGGCCAGCGTGACCAATGCAGGCGTCACCTTCAGCGTGAGAGATGTACCGCATAATGACAACATCCGCCCGACTGGAGACGACATTCATCATAATGACGTCGTGCTGAGCCGTGGTGCCCGTCTGACACCACGCGATATTCCAATGATTGCCACACTCGGCGTTAGCCAAATCACCGTTTACCAGAAACCTAAAGTGGCCTTTTTTTCAACCGGTGACGAGCTCAAGCCACTGGGTGAACCGCTGCAAGCTGGTCAAATCTACGACAGCAACCGTTACGGTATCAAACCTTTGATTGAGAACTTCGGATGCGAAGCGATTGATCTCGGCGCCATTCCTGACTGCCCGCAAACACTCAAAGCCACGTTTGAGAAAGCGCAAAGTCTGGCCGATGTGGTCGTTACTTCCGGCGGCGTCAGCGTCGGTGAAGCCGACTACACCAAAGATATCCTTGAGCAGTTGGGTGAAATCGGCTTCTGGAAACTGGCGATTAAGCCGGGTAAACCGTTCGCTTTCGGTTCGCTGCAAAACGCGTGGTTCTGTGGTCTGCCTGGTAACCCGGTTTCCGCCGTGTTAACCATGTACGTGTTAGTACAACCAATGCTGGCCAAACTGGCGGGGCATACCGAGTGGCAAGCGCCGCAATCCATTCCAGCCACAACGCGCACCACCTTTAAAAAAGCACCGGGCCGCACCGATTATCAGCGCGGGATTTACAGCATCGAAAACGGTCAGTTTTTCGTGGAGACCACAGGTAACCAGAGCTCAGGAGCCTTCCGCTCAATGAGCCTTGCTAATTGTTTCGTGGTACTGGAGCGTGAACGTGGCCGGGTCGAAGCCGGTGAAACCGTCAATATCCAGCTGTTTAACGCAACCCTATACTAGGAGCCATGGTGGACATTCTCAGCGATGCAGAGATGCTGCGCTACAACCGTCAAATCATCCTGAAACAGTTTGATTTTGAGGGTCAGGAAGCGCTCAAACAGAGTTCAGTGCTGATCCTAGGCGCCGGTGGGTTAGGCTGTGCCGCCGGCCAGTATCTGGCGACGGCCGGTATCGGTAAACTGACCCTGATTGACGATGATAAAGTTGAGCTCTCAAACCTGCAGCGCCAGGTACTGCACCATGACGCGGATATCGGCCGGCTTAAAGTAGAATCGGCCGCGCAGTCATTGCGCGAACTTAATCCGCACCTGATGGTGGATACTCTGGCCGAGCGACTCAATGATGAAGCGCTGCAAACGCTCATCACCCGTCACACACTAGTGCTGGATGCCTCAGATAACGTCGCGACCCGTAATCAACTTAACCGCCTTTGCTATCAGAGCAAAACCCCGCTCGTTTCCGGGGCCGCGATTCGTATGGAAGGTCAGGTCAGCGTCTTTACCTACCAGCAGGACGATGAACCCTGTTACCAATGCCTGAGTGCTTTGTTCGGCGATGCAGCTTTGAGCTGCGTCGAAGCAGGCGTGATGGCGCCGGTAGTGGGTATTATTGGCGCAGTGCAGGCTCTTGAGGCCATCAAAGTCATCGCCGGATATGGCCGTTCAGTGCAAGGCAAAATTCTGCTGCTCGACGCGATGACCATGTCATGGCGCGAAATGAAACTGATGAAGCAGCCTAGCTGCCCGGTGTGCGGCAGCCAGCCCTAACCTGCTCTCCATTCTAAACAGGCGCGCTATTAAGCGCCTGTTTTCATTTATTTCCAGCGTTGAATTGAGTACCCTCTAAAGGTCAACCCATTGCGGGCTCCTGGCCCGCGCTCAATAAGGAAAGCGTCGCATGTCTCCTCTTGTCACTCCGGCCTGGCTGGCCGAACGCCTTAATGACAAACGCACTGTCGTGCTAGATAGCAGTATCGATTTTCAAATTCCTGCTGAACCGGAAAAAGACAAAATCAACACAATCCCAGGTGCACGCCGTTTCGATTACGATAGCGTGTTCTGCGATCCTGATGCGAGTTTACCGCACATGATGCCAAGTGAAGCGCGTTTCAACCGCTTAGCGCAAGAGCTGGGAATTAATCAAGATTCGGTTCTGGTCGTGTATGACAACAGTGGTACGTTTGCCTCGCCACGGGCGTGGTGGATGTTCAAAGCATTCGGCCATAATGAGGTCTACATACTCGATGGTGGTCTGACTGAGTGGAAAACACAAGGTTACGCTGTCGCGCAAGAGTACGCTCAGTCAGCAGAAAAAGGCGATTTTAACCGCCCGCTCGACCCGGCTTACTTTGTTGATGCCGGTTACGTGCTGAGCAAACTCGATGATCCAGCCAGCCAAACAGTCGACGCCCGCTCTCATGCCCGCTTTTCCGGTCAGGTACCAGAGCCGCGTGCGGGTGTACGCAGCGGCCATATCCCGAATTCATGCTGTCTGCCATTCGCCGTACTGATGAACGGTCATAAGTTCAAACCAGTTGCCGAACTCAAGCCGATTTTGCAGCAGGCGTTGCCGCAATCAGCCGACGAATACCTGTTCAGTTGCGGATCAGGTGTCACCGCCTGTATTGTCCTCCTGGCTGCTGCGCTGTGTGGTTATCACAACCTGGCCGTGTACGACGGATCCTGGACTGAATGGGGTTCAAATCAAGACCTGCCGATTGGTACTTTGACATCAGAATAGCGTTGAAATAACAAGAGTTCTGAAATAGCAATAGCAATAAGCGCTGTAGCCATCGTTTCATCATCGGGTTGCACAAGCGATAAAAAAATGCCGTTCACTGGGTGAACGGCATTTATCTTTTATTTGGAGCATTGAACGAAATTAACCACGTTTAACGCGAACACTTACCCTGTTATCACGATGCGTGGGAAGCCGGTTGTTCAGGCTGACGGTAATTTAGCAGACATACCGCAACAATCACCACCAGTGCGGCAAGACGGTATATATCCGACAAAAACAGCACGCATAATGCCATGACCAACAACACGGCACGTTGCCAGCTATGCAGTGGCGAGAACAGACGACCTTCAATACCGCCGGCAAAGGCAACAAACAGACTGATGGTTGAAATAACCCCGATAGCAAAATGCACCGGTTCGCCATCAATCCAGATCAGGCCGGAAAATGCCATCATGGCCGGGATCAGGAAGAAGCCCTGCGCCAGTTTGAAGGCCTGCACTGCCGACTTCATCGGTGATGCATTGGCAATACCCGCCCCGGCAAAGGCAGCCAGCGCAATCGGTGGCGTCACGTTAGAAGTCTGCGACAACCAGAACACGATCATGTGTGCGGTCAACATACCCAGGCCGAAATCCATCAGCGCCGGAACAGCCATAATGGACAATACGATATAAGCAGCCGTTACCGGCAGGCCCATACCGAGAATGACCGCAGCCACTGCTATCAAAGCCAGCGCCGACCATAAATGGCCGCCCGACAACGCGATCAGAAACTGAGTAAATTGCAGACCGATACCGGTTTGACCGACCACACCCACCACGATACCCGCTGTCGCACAAGCCACCGAAATCGGAATCGCCATCAGCGCGCCCTCTTTCAGGCCTTCGACAAACAATTTAAAACTGATGCGGCTGTGTTTACGGGTCATCGCGGCAAGCAAAATAGCCACACAGCCGATAACACCCACCAACACCGGTGAATAGCTCATCATCAGCAGCGCCGTGATCAGAATCAGCGGTAGCAGATAGTGCCAGCCATCCTTGAGCACTTTAGAAATTTGCTCGGTGACAGTCATGCCCTGCAAACCAAGCTTACAGGCCATTAGGTGGACGTAAAGCAAGGTACAAGCGAAATAAAGGATTGCCGGTGCAATCGATACCAGCAAGATATCGCTGTACGGAATACCGGTAAACTGCGCCATAACAAACGCCCCGGCTCCCATAACCGGCGGCATGATCTGCCCACCAGTCGACGCCGCCGCTTCAATCCCTGCGGCCTGCTCCGGCTTGTAGCCAAGCTTTTTCATCATCGGGATGGTTAACGAGCCGGTGGTCACCGTGTTAGCAATTGCTGAACCGGAAATCGAGCCTAATGCCGCCGAAGCGACCACGCTCGCTTTCGCCGGGCCGCCGCGGTATTTACCGGCCACGGCAAACGCCATATCGATAAAGAACTGGCCTGCACCGGTCACTTGCAGGAAGGCGCCAAACAGGACAAAGATAAATACCACACCGGCTGCAATTGCCAGTGGCGCGCCGTATACCCCATTGGTGGAGTAAATATGGAAACGCACGATCTCTTCGATACTGAAGCCTTTACTGGCGACATTATCCGGCAGGACATCACCAAACATGGCGTACACCAGAAACAGTGCCGCGATCACTACCATCACCAGACCGACGGTACGCCGGGTGGCTTCGAGCAGCATCACAATCAGCACCACACCGGCGACCTGATCGACGGTGCCTAACCCATCGAGCAGAAAACTAATATCATCATAATCAAACAAGGCAATCTGAGTGGATGCCCAGCAGGTTGCGATCACCAGGCCAAGGTCAATTACCCGCCCCAGCAGGTAAACCGGCCGTGAGTGTCTGGCATTAAATGTGGGATAAACCATAAAGGCTATCGCGATAACCCAACTGACATGGACCGGACGAAACACCGGTGCGGAAAGCGTGGCAACGATACCTTGCCAAATTTGAAAGACCGATAAAGCGATAGCCGCTACAGCGGCTATCGAAAGTATCACGTCAGTAATTTTCTGGTTACCAGGATGAATTTGACTCATCACTTACTCCGTGTAACGTTACTTTGTTATCAGTAATCACTCGTGAATGACTGATAATTTACTTCTGTTGTTCCTGCAGAAATTTCATTGCGCCAGGGTGCAGAGGAACACCATCCAGCTTCGTCATGTTTTCAATGGTGGTGAACTTAGTCACGCCCAGCACCTGACGAATCTCATCGATGTGGTCAAATGCCGCTTTGGTCATCTGATACGCCATGTCTTCGCTCAGGTTTTTGTTCACAACCAGTACGTTCCATACCGCAGGCACTTTAAACGCAGGAACCTTGTTGTAAGCCTCTGCCGGCACATCCAGTTCCAGGTAAGAAGGATACGCAGCGGCAATCTTGGCCAGCTCTTCTTCGCTGAAGCTCAGGACACGAATATCACGCGTCAGCGCCAGTTCAGTAATCGCACCAACACCCACGCTGCCGACGATTACACCAGCATCGATCTGGTTGTTAGCAATCGCACTGGTGGTCGCAGTGTAGTTTAGAGACTGAGGCTTGATGTCATCTTCTGACACGCCCAGGGTGTTAAGAATATTAACCGCACTGACACGGGTACCTGAGCCAGGCGCACCCAGGGAAACGCGTTTGCCTTTCAGGTCAGCAACCGAATGAATGTCCGATTTGGCCGGTACAATGAACTGTACCGCGTTAGGATAAAGCGCAAACAGAACCGCAACGTCCATCTTACGCGGGAAAGGTTTCGTTCCTTCAAAGGCTTGCAGTACAACGTTACCCTGTGCAATACCGGCTAACTGCTTGTTGGTTGAAACCTTAATCGTGTTTTCGACAGAAGCCGCTGTCACTTCCGCACGCATGTTGAAATCAGGCAGGTTTTCACTCCAGATTTTTGCCAGCATGCCGCCCAGCGGGTAATAAGTACCACTCTGACTACCGGTGCCTATGGTGTAGTTTTCAGCCATGCTTGAAGCAGAAAAAACAACAGCCAACGCCAGTAGCCCATTCCTTAGTGCCTGGTACATAAAAGCTCCTTATTATATTAACGGTATTATTATTCCATTATGTTATGAAATGTATGGTGTGAAATAGCAAATGTGAGTTAGGTGAAATGAGAGTTGGATACGTAATTTACGCAAACTCTTAATCTTGGTTGATTCGTTTTCCTTAACTCCACTCAGTCGCTAATCTGTGGCAGAAACGTCATGCTAGGCATAAAGATCCCGGACTGAATTTACACCAATAACGATGAGATTTTTCAGTCTCCCTTTCCTGGAGAACTGCAATTTCGCGCTCATATTTATACAAAATGACCGAATTTTCAATCTTTTAAGCGCATGTTTGCATCTTGCCCCTGCAACATTCAGGTCGGAACGATAAAGGGCCGCTTCGGGTTTACACCCATAAAATCAAGCAATTAGAATGTATAATACTGTTCTATATATCAATAAATGGTGTGCCATTTTCGCCGCTACAAAACTGGCACAACGGCTATCACTTCACCGTCCGGTCAGTCAAAGCTGCGACTTTGTATCCAGACCGAACATTTGTTCATCGAGGTTTAATACGGTCAGCGCGTTACTGACACTGGTGGCGACCACATCCACCGCGCCGGTGCGCAGCGCGCCCAGCAGTGCAAGCGGTTTACTGTTTTCCGCCGCAATCGCGATCACCTCAGCGATACGCCGAAACTCTTCAATCCCCAAACCGATAATCCGGTCACTCATCACGGTGTCGGCGATTTGACCATGCACGTTAAAAAAATCATAGCCGGCAAAGTCCCCGACCACCCCCTGCTGTAAGCGCGACTGCACCACTTCATCGGGAGTAAACCAGCCCAAATCGACCATATAGCTGTTTTCACTCATATCACCGATCCCAACCAGTGCAATATCCGCTTTTCGCGCCAGATCCAGGGTCTGTTTCACCGTTTCATTTTGCATAAACGCCAGTTTCTGGGCGCGGTTTTCCGCATAAGCCGGAGCATAGAGGGTTTCTGAGGTACCACCGTATTTCTTCGCCATCTGGCGACAAATATGGTCGGCATTGAACATACCGCCGCGCGGGTGAATACCACCAATACTGCAGACAAACTTACAATCGCGTGGCGTGATCACGCCGATGTGATGGGCGACCGCCGACACGTTACGCCCCTGACCGATACTGACCACCATACCATTTTTCAAAGTACTGTTGAGATAACTCGATACCAGTCCAGATACCTGCTGACGCTGTAACTCTTCTGTGGGCTGATCCAGCGCGACCAGGGCACGTTTAACGCCAAAGCGTTCTATCAGGCGCTGCTCAATTTTGGCGCTGAATACCGGGTGATACTTCACGGTGATCTCAACAATGCCCTCATCGCGCGCCTGTTTCAGCATCCGCCCTACCTTGGCACGTGAAATCGAAAATTTTCTCGAAATCTCTTCCTGAGTCGCACCGTCCTGATAATACGCGACGGCGACTTCGGTCAATAAATCACTGCTTTCAGACGAAATATCCTGGCTGGAACTGCTCATACCCGCTTACCCTTTTGTATAACCTTGATGATGTATGTGGTCATAATGCCGCTGTGGCGCAGCATCTGCTCATGGGTATAGCATATGTCAGGACACAATAGACATGCAACATTTGCTCACTATGGTTACATTTTCTCACCCTAAAGCGTGCGCTCTTTTTCATCACTCCAGGGCCGCTGCCGATCAGGCAAACGTTTCTTTTCTGGCTTGATCCAGCGCTGTGTAAAATAACTCGTCAAAACCCCTCACAATAGCCAAATCCCGATTGATTATTTAGGCCGGATACGTTAAATATGGGTACATCATTTACTCAACGAACGAGCAAATGTTCATTGCAGTTGCTCGGTCGCTGGAAAACATTGAGTTAGTCATAAGAAGTGACGTCAGAACGTGGCGCTGCGCTTAACTAACCCGCTTGCACCTGCCAGTTTTTGCTGGCTAGCCGAAAAGAAATAGGATGATCGAAATGAGCAACAAATTAGAGCAACTACGTAAACTAACGACTGTTGTCGCGGACACAGGTGAAATTGACGCAATCAAAAAGTACCAGCCTGAAGATGCAACAACCAACCCTTCTCTAATTCTTAAAGCCGCTCAAATTGCAGAATATGCACCTCTGATTGATCAAGCGATCGAATACGCAAAATCACAAACCAGCGACAAAGCAGAGCAAGTACAAGAAGCTTGTGACATGCTGGCAGTGAACATCGGTAAAGAGATCCTGAAAACTATCCCTGGCCGTATCTCTACAGAAGTTGACGCACGTCTGTCTTACGACACTGAAGGCAGCATCGAGAAAGCACGTAAACTGATCAAAATGTACAACGATGCAGGCATCAGCAACGACCGCATCCTGATCAAACTGGCTTCTACCTGGGAAGGTATCCGTGCTGCTGAAGTACTGGAAAAAGAAGGCATCAACTGTAACCTGACCCTGCTGTTCTCATTTGCTCAGGCTCGTGCTTGTGCAGAAGCTGGCGTATTCCTGATCTCTCCATTCGTAGGCCGTATCATGGACTGGTACAAAGCGAAAGAAGGTCGTAATTTCGAAGCTCAGGAAGATCCGGGCGTACTGTCTGTATCTAACATCTACAACTACTACAAACAGCACGGTTACAACACAGTTGTGATGGGCGCAAGCTTCCGTAACATCGGCGAGATCCTGGAACTGGCTGGCTGTGACCGCCTGACTATCTCTCCACAGCTGCTGGCTGATCTGGAAGCGGCTGAAGGTGTGGTTGAAGAGAAACTGGTTGCGACCACTGAACTGCAAGAGCGTCCGGCAGCCATGAACCACTCTGAGTTCCTGTGGGAGCACAACCTGGACCCAATGGCGGTAGAAAAACTGGCTGAAGGTATCCGTAACTTCGCAGTAGACCAGGGCAAACTGGAAGCGATGATCGAAGCGAAGCTTTAATCAGCCAAACTGAATCCCATTAGGGGAAGCGCCCGCTTCCCCTAATCATTTCTGACTTTAAAATCCTAACGATTACGGAATCTATTATGAACCGCAAACAACTGGCTAACGCAATCCGCGCGCTGAGCATGGATGGTGTACAACAGGCTAACTCTGGTCACCCAGGCGCCCCGATGGGGATGGCTGACATCGCTGAAGTGCTGTGGCGCAGTCACCTGAACCACAACCCGCAAAACCCGAACTGGGCTGACCGTGACCGCTTCGTGCTGTCCAATGGCCACGGCTCTATGCTGATCTACTCTCTGCTGCACCTGAGTGGCTACGAGCTGTCAATCGACGACCTGAAAAACTTCCGTCAGCTGCACTCGAAAACCCCGGGTCACCCTGAATACGGTTACGCACCAGGCATTGAGACCACCACAGGTCCGCTGGGTCAGGGTATCACTAACGCCGTGGGTATGGCGATTGCGGAAAAAGCGCTGGCCGCGCAGTTCAATAAAGAAGGTCACGACATCGTTGACCACTTTACTTATGCCTTCCTGGGCGACGGCTGTCTGATGGAAGGCATCTCGCACGAAGCATGTTCTCTGGCCGGTACGCTCGGTCTGGGCAAACTGATTGCCTTCTGGGATGACAACGGCATCTCTATCGACGGTCACGTTGAAGGCTGGTTCTCTGACGATACGCCAAAACGTTTCGAAGCATACGGCTGGCACGTTATCCCGGCAGTAGACGGTCACGATCCAGAAGCGATTAATGCCGCTATCGAAGCCGCACAGGCGGAAACCGGTCGTCCGACCCTGATCTGTACCAAGACCATCATCGGTTTTGGTTCACCAAACAAAGCCGGCTCACACGACTGTCACGGCGCTCCGCTGGGCGCAGACGAAATCAAAGCTGCGCGTGAATTCCTGGGTTGGGAATACGGCGCGTTTGAAATCCCGGCCGATATCTACGCCGAGTGGGATGCCAAAGAAGCCGGCGCAGCCAAAGAAGCCGCCTGGAATGAAAAATTTGCAGCCTACGCTGAGGCTTACCCGGCCGAAGCGGCGGAATACCAGCGCCGCATGGCCGGTGATCTGCCGGCTGACTGGGAACAAGTGACCAGCGCAGTGATTGCTGATCTGCAAGCCAATCCGGCCAACATCGCGTCACGTAAAGCGTCCCAAAACGCGCTGGAAGCGTTCGGTAAGATCCTGCCTGAATTCATGGGCGGCTCAGCCGACCTGGCTCCGTCTAACCTGACCATGTGGTCTGGCTCTAAGTCGCTGACTCACGAAGATTTCGCCGGAAACTACATCCACTATGGTGTACGTGAATTCGGTATGACCGCCATCATCAACGGTATTGCCCTGCACGGTGGTTTCGTGCCTTACGGCGCGACTTTCCTGATGTTCATGGAATACGCACGTAACGCGATGCGTATGGCGGCGCTGATGAAGATTCAGAACATCCAGGTCTACACTCACGACTCCATCGGTCTGGGTGAAGATGGCCCGACTCACCAACCGGTCGAGCAAGTAGCGTCACTGCGTCTGACACCAAACATGAGCACGTGGCGTCCATGTGACCAGGTCGAATCTGCGGTCGCGTGGAAACTGGCTATCGAGCGTAAAGATGCGCCATCGGCGCTGATCTTCTCGCGTCAGAACCTGGCTCAGCAAGCGCGCAGCGCGCAGCAAGTGGCGGACATCGCCAAAGGCGGTTATATCCTGCAAGATTGTGCCGGCAAACCTGAGCTGATCCTGATCGCGACCGGCTCTGAAGTAGAACTGACCGTACAAGCCGCAGCGCAACTGACTGCCGCAGGTAAGCAGGTTCGCGTGGTGTCTATGCCATCGACTGATACCTTCGACAAGCAGGATGCGGCTTACCGTGAAGCGGTACTGCCATCAGACGTCACGGCACGTATCGCGGTTGAAGCGGGCATCGCAGACTTCTGGTACAAGTACGTCGGCTTTGGCGGTCGTATCATCGGTATGACTACTTTCGGTGAATCTGCACCAGCGGGCGAGCTGTTCAAGATGTTCGGCTTCACGGCGGAAAACGTGGTCAATACGGCGAACGAACTGCTGGCGTAAGCCGGGTTTGATCCTGTCTTAGGATGGGACAAGCAAATGAAAACCAAGGCCCTGCTCACTGAGCAGGGCCTTTTTAGTTTATGACGCTCACTCTTCGCGCAACGTTACTTTTACGCCAAATCACGTTTACGCAAGGTCACTTGCTACAAAAAAAGCGGCGATACACCGTACCCCGGCATTTCGATCAGCAGTAGTCCCATTGCCAGCAGCAATAAGCCCGCGATACTTTTCAGCATCGTCATCACTACCCTGCTCTTTCCCGGGTCTATCCGACTGTAAAATTGCACCACACTGCGTCCTGTCACCGTTAAAAACGCGATCACTGAGGTGGTCAGCGCCGTTCCCAAAGACATCACAAAACTGCCCGCGACACCAACCCAATACAGATTGGCGAGATGAGCAAAAAATAGAACCAGAATCGCACCAGAGCACGGACGTAATCCGATACTGATGATAATCGCTGCGTATTCACGCCAGCCATTTGCCCGGTTGAGCTCCTCTGCATCCGCACCATGTTTGTGTCCGCAGCCACAGTCGTGATGGTGGTCATTATGATGATGATCGTCGTGATGAGGGTGATCGTGGTGATGAGGGTAATCGTGGTAATGGCTCTCCTGATGAACACGCGGCGACCGAGAGCCGAGCAACGATGTCAATGCTGCCAGCAACAGATAGACGCCAAGCGCCACCACAAACACGCCACTCAGCTCGATAAAATCGGATACAGTCGCATTCAGCTGATGCATGGTCTGATGCAGCACAAACAAAAACACACTGACCAATAGTACTGCAACCAAGCCCTGTAACAGCGCCGCGGCAATCGTGATATAGATTCCGGTACGCAGCTTAGTGGCATGAGTCGCCAGATAGGTGCTGACCACCACTTTACCGTGTCCGGGACCAAGCGCATGTAACACGCCGTACAATAGGCAGACGGCGAGAATCATCGCCTTGGCGTGCAGACCCGGCAAATAGAACTGCTCACTCAGATAGTCGAGGGACGCCTTTTGCCAATGCAGGCTCTGTACCAGGATTTGTGGCCAAAAATGCCACAGTAATGCGCCCAGGGCTAGCAACACACCCAGCACCAGCGCACCGTTCAACCATGGATTGAGTCTGGAGTTTACTTTCTCTGCCCCCTGCGCTGCGGACGTTCGCTTGGTTTGTTCAAACGACATGAGATATTTCTCCCTTACTTTTGTAATCATAAGCTTTTCTGGACCATAAGCTTTCCTTACCATAAAAAGTACCGGCTGGTTTTTGACTAACCTTGTTATTGCCAGCTCAGGCTTGTATTAACTCTGGGCCTTACAGCTCAGTTCGAGTGTCTGGGTAAAAAGTTGACCGAGTTTATTGTCAGGATCAGCATCCATCGGTAGCGACATGGCGTAGCTTATTTGAGCTGAAGTCGGATTCGGCTCGACCAGCTTCTGCTGACAATGATCCTGTAACCTCGGGGCGAAGCTGATGTCATGGCTGTCTTTCCATGACATATCAACGTAGTAAGTCGGGTCAAAAATTTTCAGGGTGAGTTTGTGCCCGTTGAGAGGATAAGGCTTGGCCAGTGGCAAGCTAAAACTCAACGTGGCTTTACCTTTCGCAGTGCTCAGTTGGCCGGTATCAACCGATTGATAACGAATCGGCGTCTGATTATCGTAGAAATAGGTAAAGTAGTGCTGCGATAACATGTTCGTCATCACAGATGCCGCCAGTTTGTGCAGCGTTTTTTCCTGCTGCGCCGGAGACATATCCTCGCCGTCAAACAAGTAGGCGGTGGTCATGGCATCAAAGGTCCATTCCATTTTCAGCCCGGTAATGGCCTGGTCACTGCCTAATATCCGGGTTTTGATATCAATCCATGAATGGGGATGCGCACGGCAAGGGAGTGCAATCAGCAAGGTCAACAAACCGGACACCAGCAGCCGCTTATTGCCAACGGCGCCGGGTAACGTTTTGCACACAGACAGAAAATACATAGCTTCGCCCGTCATCAGAGAGCTGGCAGTATCACTAAACATACCAGACATAGAACATATCAGGCAGAGACCTTATCGGATCTCTGCCCGGTAATGATATTTACGCAAACACAGTCGGAAACATGCGCTCAGACTTACTTCATGCTGTCGGCCATTACTGTCACGTTGTGTTTGAATGCCTCCAGATAAGTATCAGCGTCACCGCCTTTAGCCGTTAACGCTTCCGGATAGAGTTCACCGCCCGCTTTCGCTCCGGTTGCAGTTGCAATCTGTTTAACCAGACGTGGATCCGTTTGATTTTCAATAAAGTAAGCGTGAATGTGCTGTGATTTAATCTGACTGATCAGTTCGGCCACCTGCTTCGCACTGGCTTCCGACTCCGTAGAAAAGCCCTGCGGTGACAGGAAGGTCACGCCATACTCGGCACCAAAATAGCCGAATGCGTCGTGACTGGTCAGCACTTTACGTCCCTCTTCAGACACGGATGCAAAACGGGCTTTAGCCCAATGATCCAGCTTGGTCAGTTGTTCGATATAATCACTGCCGCGCTGTTCAAAATAGTCGGCATCCTGCGGGTCAGCCGCTTTAAGCGCATCCGTCACATTACGCGCGTAGATAGCACCGTTCGCCGCGCTGTTCCAGGCATGCGGGTCTGTGACCACCTCGCCGTCTTCCTGCATGGTCCGGCTCTGAACCCCATCAGATGCGACAATGAGCGGCCCCTTGTATCCCGAAGCGGTCACCAGACGATCCATCCAGCCTTCCAGACCCAGTCCGCTCATAAACACCACATCAGCCTGATTAAGTTTCACGCTGTCTTGCGGGCTAGGAACAAAGGTATGCGGATCACCATCCGGCCCCACCAGAGCTGACACGGTGACATGATCGCCGCCCACTTGTTTTACAATATCAGCCAGCACAGAAAAACTTGCCACGGTATCCACCGTTTTTGCCATTGCGGAACTGCTCAGTGCCAATAGCAGAGAACAACCGGCTGCTTGCCAAACTTTCATCTATTACTCCTTAATTTGAATACACCATCGATTTTGATCGGGTAAAAATGCCTTTCTGAGAGCCAAAAAGAACGGAAAAAAGAAACACCGCGGTCGCCGTCAGCACAATGGCCGGTCCGGCCGGAATCGACTGGTACCAGGACCAGGCCAGTCCGATGACTGAACTGAGCATTCCGAGCAGTACCGCGACTAACAGCATTACGCTCAGTCTGTTGGTCCAACAGCGAGCGGCGATGGCCGGCAGCATCATCAGACCAACCGTCATCAGGGTGCCCAACACCTGAAAACCGGCGACCAGATTGAGCACCACCAGCGCCATAAACAGACCATGCATCAGCAACGAGAAGGAGCGCGAATGCATGGTAAAGAAGCTTGCATTGAACGATTCGAACACGATGCCGCGATACAGCAGAGCAATAACCAGCAAAGTAAAACTGCTGATTGCGCCAATAAACATCAAAGAATCTGCGTCAACGGCAAGCAGTGAACCAAACAGTAAGTGGAGTAAGTCCACACCATTGCTGCGCAGTGACACCAGGGTAACGCCCAGTGCCAGTGAACCCAGATAGAGACCGGCAAAAGCAGAGTCTTCCTGCAAACGGGTCATTTTGCTGATCCAGCCTGATGCCATCGCCACCACCAAACCGGCAATAAATCCGCCCAGCCCCATCGCAAGCAGCGACATTCCCGAAAACAGGTAACCCACAGCGACACCGGGCAATACCGCATGAGACAAGGCATCGCCGACCAGACTCATACGGCGCAACAGCAAAAACACGCCGAGCGGAGCCAGGCTGAGTGATAACGCCAGGCAGGCCACCAGAGAGCGGCGCATAAAGCCGTACTGGATGAAGGCATCAATGATGTGTGTGCTCATACAAGCTCTCCTGATGAAACAGAGGAATGACCACACCGTCAGAACCGTATCTTTGCTCTGTCAGTAATTCATCAGTGGCTCCCCATCTGACCTGATCCGGCATTATCAGCAGCAGTTGAGGGAAATAGCGTCGCACCAGAGTGACATCATGCAGCACCGCTATCACTGTTTTACCCTGTTGGTTTAACGTAAGCATAAGCTGCAGCAATATCTGTTGCGTGGCCTGATCGATACCGGCAAAAGGTTCATCCATCATCATCACATCTGCATCCTGAACCAACATGCGCGCAAACAACATGCGCTGAAACTGACCGCCGGACAGTTCACCTATCGTACGTGCAGCCAGATCACCAATCCCAACGTCAGTCAAAGCCCGTTCAATTCGGATGTGGTTATCTTGCCCCAGAGCCTTACTTATACCTTGTTTGGGCCAGCATCCCATGGCGACCACCTCATACACACTGATGGGGAAATCATTATCCATTTCGGCACGCTGGGGTAACCAGGCGATGTGAGACATGCAAGCTGCAGCATCCAAACGGCCGGAAACCGGCGATTGCAAACCACATAAGGTTTTGACCAACGTCGACTTACCAGCTCCGTTCGGCCCCATAATGGCGGTCAGGGATCCCGGCTTAAACCGGCCACTGACCGGCAGCGTCACGGCTTGCCCGCGATAACCCACCACCAACTGATCCAGTGTCATCATGGCAGCAGTACCGCCCAGTAAATCGATAACCAGAGTGCCGTCAGCACAATGCCAGCCAAACCGATGCGAACTTGGGCCGACAGCAATAACAAACGCCTTCCTTGCAGCGCTGGTTGACTTTGTGAAACCGACAAGAGCGCTTTAACAGGAGTTCGCGCTATCTCTCCAACCACAGACTTCATAACGATAATTCCGTAACAACCCTAACAACTATTAATGTTATAACATAACAAATTATCACTTAGAAACAGTTTTTTACATTTCGAGTCACATCAGACCTATGGCGTATTGATCATGAAAATTTAAGGAAATAAGAAAAACAGAGGGAATCTTGAGGGAATATAAGACAAAAATGGCCGCATCATGCGGCCATTTCCTGATTGAGTTATTTTTCTTCGAATCGCTTAGCGAGCTGGCCAAAATCATCCACTCGCTCATTCATCTGCTGGCTGAACTCTTCAACCGTATTGGTTGCGGCCAGATTTTGCGTTGCCATTGAGGCGATTGAATGAATATGCTGATTGACCTCACTGGTCAGTTCACGCTGCGCCGTAGCTGAGTGAGCCATATCGCTGATGATACTCTGCATTTGTGCCAGTTGCTGCTCAACTTCCTGCAGGCGATGACCGCTCTCTTCTGCCACGGCACCACACGCCTGAGTCTGTTTCTGACTCTCGACAATCTCTTTTTGCCATGACTCAATCGTACTCAGCATGGTATCAATGCTGGACTGAATATGCTGAGTCGCCTTTTGGGTACGACCAGACAAAGCACGCACTTCATCGGCAACCACAGCAAAGCCACGCCCCTGCTCCCCGGCACGCGCCGCTTCAATGGCAGCATTCAGTGCCAACAGGTTAGTCTGTTCAGCGATGCCACCGATTTCTTCCATCAACTGACCCACTTTCTGCGCCTGCTCATTGAGTTCATAGGTCGTGCCGGTTGCCCGCTCAGCCTGATCACTGAGCACCACCAGATTATTGTGCGTTTGCTCTATGCTTTGCTTGGTATGCAAACAACTGGCCGATGCCTTTTCAATTAACTCATGAGCAGTTTGAGTATTACCGGATACCGCATCTGCCGCAGCTTCGACCGCGTCTGTAGCCTGCACCACACTGCGAATATCGGCGTTCTGCTGTTTCAGCGCCTGCACCACTTCCGCCGTATTAGCACTTAAATTTTCAGACAGGTCCCGCAGCGGGTGCGCTGAGTCAACCATACGCCCCAGCACTGTGCGAATTCTGGCTGAAGCCATTTTCAGATGATAATCCACCACAGAAAACGCACTGTTACCAGAGTAAATCAAACGACTGATACTGTCATACTGTGATTGCAAACGATGGATCTGCTTGGGTGTATCAATCAACTCCTGACGGAACAAGAGACCTAAGGCCGCAGCCGGCAATAAACTGGCCAACAGCTGCATATTACTGCTCTGCGCCAGGAAATAGGCAGCCGCAGGCGCCGCCAGCGACCCGAGCAGAATAGCATAACGCACCGAAGCGGAAATCTTGAGAGAGAAGCTGCGGCCGGACTGTTCAGCACTACGCAGTGCTTGGTACGCTTTCGACGCAATATCCACCCATTGACGCTGCGCCTGAACACGTACTGACTGATAGCCACATACTTTACCCTCTTCGTAGATGGGAGTGACGTAGGCATCAACCCAGTAATGTCCGTTGGTTTTGGTGCGGTTTTTAACTATCCCGCGCCAGGCATTACCCTGCTTAAGATGCTGCCACATATCGGCAAACGCCGCTTTCGGCATATCGTTATGGCGCACAATATTGTGGTTTTGTCCCAGGAGTTCATGCTCCTCGAACCCGGCGATACGACAAAACGTATCATTGCAGTACGTAATGACACCTTTGAGATCTGTGGTGGAGACCAACTGATCCTGTTCCCCTACCGGAACTTCATTTTGAGACGATTGAATCACTGACATGGCTTTAATAATTCTTATACATTGTAGACGCCTTATATACACAATTTTAAGGCGGTTTTCAAAACATCATACTCAATAAACCTCAGTTGCGTGAGTATAATCAACAACTCCACACAAGTAGTAACAAAGCATGTGCTTAAAGTCGCAACCACATCCAACTCGTCTTGCAACTCGCACGCAAACTAAATCAATTATTTGAGACGATAAGAAGTAACTCTACCCGGCGGTTACACGCCCGGCCCTGAGTCGTGCTGTTGGTGCACGCTGGGATAGATTCACCATAACCGCGGGTAAAAATCGCATTGCGTGCGACATTATTTCTGACCAGAGTATCTTTGACCGATTGAGCGCGCCTGACCGATAGACCATCATTCAGCGTGGTTGTGCCGGTATTATCGGTATGTCCCTCAATAACGATGTCGATACCGCGTTCACGAGACAAAAACTGGCTCATAATATTGAGCCAGTATGCGGAGTCTGAAGAAAGCTGCGCCGAACCGGTGGCAAACTGCATGGTATGTTTAAGCTTGACCATAATATGGTTGCCCGGCATCACTTCATAATCGATACCATTTTGCATTAAAAACTGCTCAAGTGAGCTGTAGCCGGAGGCAGAAGCCTGCCTCTGCGGCCTCTGAATCGGTGTCGCAACCGCTGGAACCGCCACAGATACCGGAGCAGGCTGAGGTGCATGACCCCACTCAGGGTAACGCACGTCCTGATCACTTTGCGGAGCCGTATCCAACATATTAGTATCCAACATCCCGATTGGATTATCGAGAGACAGGGAACTACATCCAGTCAGTAGCAATAATGTAAATAACGCAATAACCCTCATGAATCTCTCATCCATTTGTTGAAACGACTCTTTTATTATCGGCAGCCACACAAAAACTTTATGCAAAATTGGTAACAAATCCTGATTTCCTGGTTTGCCTCATCCGGTGAACCCGCTAGAATCAGCCTATCTTTATCAAGGCTTGGTTTTGTATAGCAAATATCCGATGAGCATTCTGATTACGCAGCAAAACCAGATTTGGTCGTATAACCTGACGTAAACTGAGTATTGAGACTATGTATAAAATTATTTTGCCTGTGGTTGTGTTTGTACTGGCGGGTCTGTTCATCTATCGCAGTTGGAATAACCACAAAGCGGCGGAACAGAATATCGAGCAGGGTCAGGCATTTATGACAGAAAACGCCAACAAACCAGGCGTCATTACCACCCACAGTGGCTTACAATACGAAGTATTAAAACCAGGTATCGGCACTGAGCACCCGAAAGCGAACAGCCGGGTGAAAGTTCACTATGAAGGACGTCTGCTGGACGGCACTGTGTTTGACAGCTCTTATCAGCGCAACGAGCCAATCGTGTTTGGGCTGAATCAGGTCATCAAAGGCTGGCAGGAAGGTGTGCAGCTGATGACTGAAGGTGAGAAAATGCGCCTGTATGTACCGGCCAACCTGGGGTACGGTAAAAATGGCGCAGGCCCGATTCCACCGTCGGCAACCTTAATTTTTGAAGTCGAACTGCTGGCAATTCAGTAATCGCTGCTCAATCCCTTTGATGTGGGAAAGCAAAATCATAAGGGCGGCCGAATGGCCGCTCTTTCTGTTTATCGTACGTTCCAGTAACAACACAAATCGCGGCGATAAATAACCGTGCACGCATTACTGCGGTAACGGATGAAATTGCAGGCCCTGCTCTGTCACCATAATACAGTCCATACCACCGGCATGTGCGGCCTGCTTACCTAAATGGGTATCTTCAAACACCACGCATTCACTGGGTTGCAGGCCAATCAGTTCACAGGCGCGCAAAAAGGTTTCCGGATGCGGTTTATGATTTTCAACTTCAGTGGCAGTCACTACGGCATCGAGTTTGTCCAGCACTCCAACCCGGCTCAGCAACTTCTCGGCACTGATACGCTGGCTGCCGGTACCAATCGCGATTTTTTTACTGCCCAGATAATCCTGAAATACCGCGTAAGTATCTGCGATTAATGCGCCACTGTCGTCAATCTCAGCAAACGCCCGCATCTTGTGTTCAGCAACCTCCATCGGCTCCAGCGCAAGACCAAATTTTCGGTTGATTTCACCCACGATTTTATAACTTGGCATCCCGCCCATACTGTGCAGCCAATCCCCGTCAAAAGGAAAGTCAAAAAATTCAGCGGTCGTGCGCCAAGCTTCAATATGGGCAGGCATGGTATCAATCAAGGTGCCATCCATATCAAAGATCAGCCCTTTATAACGTTCTAAGTTCATGAAAACTCCATCTCACATGACAGTGATTCGTGTGTGGTTGCTTCAATTGTTACATTTAGCCATTCTATTGCTTATTGCAGGTGATGCAAATGGAATCTAAACTCGCGCGCTACTTACGCTCCGCGCAGCAAGTACTAAGTGAAGTGGACAGCGTATCGCAGCAGGCCAAACAAATGGACGACGCGGTGTCTGAATTTCAGACTCGCTGAGCGTTGTGGCTGAATGGATAGAGCGAGTACCCGTTAAGCGGCAGCAGAGGCTTGCAACAAAGACAGTCGCAACAAAAAAGGGCCAGTCGGCCCTTTCGTCTTTTTAGCTTTGAGAATCTGTACACTTTGACCTGATGCCACACGAGCGCGGTTAGTTAACCGCCTGCATCAGCGCCTGTGGCGTTTTCCAGCTGTAGATCCACTCCGGCAGATCGCTCCCCCCCGGTGCATGCCACATTTTTTCAGCCAGACGTTCACCACCAATATGGTCATAGAAATCAATCGCGGGTTGATTTTGCTCCGCCACTTCCAGATATACCCCCTGCTCCGGGAAATATTTCTCCAGCCATTGTGCCATCTCTTTAATCAGCACTGAGCCCAAGCCGCGACCTTTGTAATCCGGGTCAACATGCAAAGATTCGATATTGGTGCCTTTTTCAAAGTCGTGATTACCAAATGCACAGATAAATCCGCACAGTAATCCAGCCTCTTCAATCAACAAAATATGCTGATTAAAAGGCGGGTTCGTCAATCGAGCCTGCCAGATAAGGCGGCGATCATCCAACACTTCATTATCCAGGTATTCTTGTTCCAGAATACCTGCATAGTTAATTTGCCAACTACGAGCATGCAAAACTGCAATGCGTTCAAAATCGCTATATTCTGCTACTTTGATTTCCATTTACTAGTCCTTATTACTTCCTGTAATGGGTTTTCACCCCCTTCATACTATGCATTTAGCGCAGAAAAGCAAAACATTCTGGTCACATTTCATTTAATGCTATTTGACATAACAGAGTTCGCTGATATTCTAGCGCACACTTGTAAGCTTAAGGGTCTGTAAATGACTAATAAACCGCCTCTGATTTGGCTAAATATAACAATATTTTCAGTGAGCTTTATTCTGGCGACGGTCGTTGCGCCCTGGTATGGCTGGCAATTTGGTTACGGCGCGGAACACTGGATCTGGCTGGTGGTCTGTTTTTCGTTCTGCAACCTGTCGATCACCACTGGCTATCATCGCCTGTGGTCTCACAAAGCATTTGAGGCTCACTGGCTGGTGCGCCTGATTTGCGCGCTGGGCGGTGCATTCGCGTTGCAAAACAGTGCTCTGCACTGGGCGTCCGATCACCGGGTACACCACAAGTTTGTCGATCAGAACGATAAAGACCCCTATTCCGCTAAACGCGGATTCTGGTTTTCACATATCGGCTGGATGCTGCGCAGCTACAATGCCGCAACCTATGACGATTACAGCAACTGCCGTGATCTGCAGAAAGATGGTATTGCGATGTGGCAACACAAATACTACGTTGCGCTCGCCATTCTCATGAACCTTGGTGTGCCGATTCTGCTTGGCCTTATCTATAACGATGTGTGGGGCATGTTGCTGATGATTGGCGCGGTGCGTTTAGTGCTCAACCATCACACCACCTTTTTTATTAATTCACTGGCGCATATCTGGGGTAAACAGCCTTTTACTGACCGTAATACAGCGCGCGATAATGGTATTCTTGCCTTCTTTACCTTTGGTGAGGGCTATCATAACTATCACCATATTTTTGAAAATGACTACCGTAACGGTATTTACTGGTGGCAATACGACCCGACCAAGTGGATTATCCGCTTGTGTGCCTGGCTGGGTCTGGCCACTAAACTGCGCACCGCACCTGCGATCAAAATTGAGAAAGCACGTGCCCAAATGAGCCTGAAGTACGCAACCAGTAAAGTGACTCAGCTACCCAATCAGCATGCGATTGTGGAGACGATTCAGCGTGAGTTCGATGCTTTTATAACCGAGTTACATAACTACTACGATGTCAAAAAGCAGCTACTGGAAAGCAAAAAGAATTCAGCAGCGCAGCGCTACGAGCTCTCTGTACTTAAAGCTCGCTATCAGCAAGTCAAAGCAGAATTGCTGGAAAAACGTAACCGCTGGCATCAGGTGGTTGCTCAATACGCATAACCATCTGTATTTACATAGTTAAGACAAAGGGCGCAGCAATGCGCCCTTTGTTGTTCAATCAACCGATTATTTGGTGAGTAACAGACCTCAGTTGACAGATGCTTTACCCGGCTCGGCGTAAGCTGACACAAGCGTCAAACGATGTACTTAACACCAGACTAAGATGGGATTAAAACGTACGCCTAGCATCAATATTGTTGCAAACTTCTCACTCGACAAACCCACATCGAAACAGTAAAGCTTAACCACCTTGAGCTCTTTGGCCTGTGGTCATATACTTGCGCCTCGCCTGTTACTGAGAGAAATCATGACCACCCAATCCACCGTCATTATTGGCCTGAACAATCCGAAAAGTCCGACCAACGTAGGCGCCGTGATGCGTGCAGCCGGCTGTTACCAGGCTTCCCAAGTACGCTTTAACGGCACCCGTTACAGCCGCGCAGCCAAATTTCAGACCGATACTCACAATGCACGCCAGCATATTGAACTGACAGAGATGCAAGATCTCACCGCCAACCTGGCTGATGATGTCAAAATTGTCTGTGTTGAACTGGCTTTGGGCGCAACGGCGTTACCGAACTTTATCCATCCGGAAAAAGCCATGTATCTGTTTGGCCCGGAAGATGGTTCGCTGCCACAGGAACTGGTTGATAAAGCCGACCATGTTGTCTATGTTCCAACCGTTGGTTGTATGAACCTGGCGGCAACGGTCAACGTGCTGCTTTATGACCGTCTGGCTAAGTCCAGCCTGGCGATTGATCACGAGCAGCAGGTACTGGCCAACCGTGACAACAAAAATCGTCTCGAAGTCAAACAGGCGTTACCCGCGGATTAACGATTGCTATTCAGTCACGATTTCTGTGCAGCCACGATTTCTATGCAGTCACGAACACTACTGGATATTATCGATACATCCCTCAATTAGCATCCTACCTAAACAAATCACAGGGCGTCATTCGCCAGTCACCCTGTGGTGATCTGCAACTTCCGTCCGGGTATCAGCCAATATCGCCAAAGCGCTCCAGATAAAGCACTGTCGCCGCAGTGCGGGATGGCACGTGCAGTTTTTTGAGCAGACTCTTCATGTGCACTTTTACCGTCGATTCTGAAATAAACAGACGATCGGCAATCTGCTTATTGCGGTAACCTTTCGCGACTTCACCCAGGATCTGCGCTTCACGTTCAGTCAGCGAATCAAACACATCTTGCTGATCTTTGCGCTCCAGCAAGTATCTGGCGACGACGTCACTATAAGCCTTGTTACCCCCAATCGCCTCTTTGAGCAAGGCGATCAACTCATCTGGTTCCGTATCTTTCAGCAGATAACCATCGGCACCGGCGCGCACTATGGCTTCGATATCCGCAGCGCTGTCGGATACAGTGAGTATCACAATCGTGGCGCCGGAGCCATCAGCGCGCAGCGCTTTGAGAGTATCCAGACCGGATAATCCCTTCATATTCAGATCGAGCAGAATCATGTCCGGATCAAACTCATGAGCCAGAGCAATCGCTTCGTTACCATTGCAGGCTTCCGTCACGACTTCGAACTCATCTTCCAGGCTCAATAACTGATTGATCCCGCGCCGCATCAAAGGATGATCATCCACCAGCATTATTCTACATTTCGTCATCATGTGTATCCCTTGATCTCATATATGTCAGTGTTACTTTGCATCCGCGTTCAGGCGAAGCTTCCACGCGCAATTCGCCATTCAGACGACCAGCTCTTTCCTGCATAATACTCATCCCGTAATGGTTGAGTTTAGCTTCTTGCTGATCAAACCCTACGCCGTCATCTTCGATGGTAACCACCACTTCATTGTCCTGTTCGTTACAATCGATGTTAATTTGCGTTGCGTCCGCATGTTTTATCGCATTCATGGTCGCTTCACGGATGAGTTGCATCAAGTGAACCTGCTGATGTGCCTCCAGCCCCATGGATGACAAATTGTTATTAAGCGTTATCCGCGCCGGTGTCTGATCCGCCAGTTGGTCCAGCATATCCACCAGCGCCTGACCAAAGTTTGCTTCCCTAATAGTTAGGCGGAACGTGGTCAGCAATTCACGCAGCTGGGTATATGCGCTGGACAATCCCTGGTCGATATCGCCGATGATATCGTTAGTTTGTGAGCTGTACGGGTTCTGCTCCAGTTTAGCCATCACCCGTTTAAGCAGCGAGACCTGAATTTTCAGATAAGACAAAGACTGCGCCAAAGAATCATGCAGCTCGCGCGCGATCGTCGCCCGCTCTTCCATCAGCAGCAGCTGCTCGGCCTGTTTCTGAGCCCGGTTGTAATACACTGCCCGGGCCAGCATCAGCGCGAAGTTTTCGATCAGCGCCTGGTCCGGGCAAGGTAATCCTGCTTCCCAGTACAGATGACCCAGCGACTGACCCGCCAAAATCAACTCGCGACTATTGGCATTTTCACCACAAATTTGTCCTTCCTGCAGCATCAGAGGCTTGCTAGCCTCCTGCTCAATCTCGATCTTAACGCCATTTACCCCCTGGA
Source organism: Vibrio sp. ABG19 (assembly GCF_029962385.1). Taxonomy (NCBI): domain Bacteria; kingdom Pseudomonadati; phylum Pseudomonadota; class Gammaproteobacteria; order Vibrionales; family Vibrionaceae; genus Vibrio; species Vibrio sp. ABG19. Next base: position 1,273,313 of record NZ_CP071707.1, read on the forward strand.
TGCTGACCATATGACGCAGAATCGCCTGGTAGTTGTCCTGGGTAATCCGTGCTGCCGTCAACTGCTGGGCCGAGTTATACAGGACCTCCAACGACTGATTGGCTCGTTGCAACTTATGGGTTTTCTCATTCACGGCCTGTTCCAGACCACGATACAGCTTACCCAACTCTCCTGCCATCACATTGAATGTAGCGGAAAGAATACCCAGCTCGTTAGGGCTGTTGGTATCGAGCTGTACCTCAAAGGCGCGATTCTGCACTTGTTCACTGGCGATAACCAGAGCACGTAACGGGCGCACGACTTCTTTGCGGATGTAACGCACAACAAACAGTGAGATCAACAATACGCCGCCCAAGCCCAGCCCACCAACCCAAGCCAGATTAATCAGCTTCTGTTCAGAAAATCGTTGTAATTTAAGGACAAATCCGTCGATACGGCGGACAAAGTCTTCGACCTGGTGGAGATATTCTTGCTTATTATCTCCGGTTAGCTGCGCTTTAAGTATCTGCCAGCGCATGATCAATGCTTCGTAATCCTGGGCGATATTCTCCGGAACATTCCAGTTACGTACCGCCTGCATTGACGGTGCATTCAGTGACTGCTCGAACGCAGCGATATGTTGCATGTAACTGGCTGACTCGCTCTGAATATCGTAAGCAAGGCGATAACTCTGCATCCGCATTGAGCCTGAAACATTTACCGCTTCCGCGTCATTAAGCGATGAAGCCAGGGTGATAATTGCAAACCCGGTGATCAGAACTGAAAGCAGTACGATCAGCAACATCGATTTCGCAATCGTACTAGTGACCGATTTCTCAACTTGTATCGCCAAAAATATCTCCCTGACGTGCTGTTTTTTACTCTGCCGTTGCACGGCTATTCCTGCGCAAAATGGAATGCGCTGCAAATATGTGATGATACGCGCCTGAATTTATTGATCTAAAACAAGCCTACTCCGCTTTACCCCCTTAGGGGTATTTATACCACTATGCCAAAAACTACAATTTGCGTATGGATAATTGAAGTATATCAACTGAAATTGTGAGCCATACTCAATTGATAACCTTTAAAACAGTGGGTAATTCGCGTGGTGGACTTCTCTAAACGAAGACTTTTTACTCGTCAATTAGTTGATAGTGATGCAATTCGCCTGCCATGGATTATCAGTGCAGAAGTCTTGACCGATCTTTGTACTCGCTGCGGTCAGTGTCTTACAGCATGTGAAATGAACATCATCGTTCATGGTGACGGCGGATTTCCGAGCGTCGATTTTGCTCTGGATGAGTGCACCTTTTGCTACCAATGTGCAGAAGTCTGCCCTGCACCCATTTTTCTGCCCCAGTCTGAATCGCCCTGGCAGGCCACAGCATCCATAAGCCAACGCTGCCTGGCAACCCAGAACGTCGAGTGCCGCAGTTGCGGTGACAGTTGCGATGTGATGGCGATTCATTTTCATCTGGCAGCAGGAAAAGTGGCTCAACCGGCAATCAACACTGATGAATGTAATGGCTGCGGTGCTTGTGTGTCAGTTTGCCCGACCGACGCTATCAAAGTTACCCGTATTGAATAACGATAAGAGATCATTATGTCGCTGAATGAAGTGCATATTTCAAGTTTGGTGGTACATACCCACCCGCAACATCTCGCGAGCGTCAAGACTGCGATCGAGCAGTTCGATAACGCCGAAATCTACGGGGACAGCCCGGAAGGTAAAATTGTGGTGGTTCTCGAGACCGAAAATCAGGGTTTCGTGACCGATACCATTGATGCCATCAATAATTTACCGAATGTGCTCAGCGCAGTACTGGTCTACCACCAGATCGAAACGGATCTGGACGCACTGGATCAGAGTTCATTCACGACCGAATCAGAACAACCACAATCCCAATTTGAGGGTGACGTATGAAAATGACAAGACGCGCGTTTGTAAAAGCAAACGCAGCTGCTTCTGCTGCTGCAGTGGCAGGTATTACACTGCCAGCGACTGCCACCAATCTGATCGCCAGTTCAGACCAAACTAAGATCACCTGGGACAAAGCGCCTTGTCGTTTTTGCGGAACCGGTTGTTCGGTCCTGGTCGGGACTCAGAATGGCCGTATCGTGGCGACTCAGGGAGATCCGGAAGCACCGGTTAATAAAGGGCTTAACTGTATCAAAGGCTACTTCCTGTCGAAAATCATGTATGGCAAAGATCGCCTGACACAACCGTTACTGCGCATGAAAGACGGCGAATACAGTAAAGACGGTGACTTCATGCCAGTGTCCTGGGATCAGGCATTTGACGTTATGGCTGAAAAATGGAAAGCCTCGCTGAAAGCGAAAGGACCAACCAGCGTCGGCATGTTTGGCTCCGGCCAATGGACCGTTATGGAAGGCTACGCTGCGGCCAAAATGATGAAAGCCGGTTTCCGCTCAAATAACATCGACCCCAACGCCCGCCACTGTATGGCTTCGGCTGTAGGCGGCTTTATGCGTACTTTCGGCATCGATGAACCAATGGGCTGCTACGATGACTTTGAAAATGCAGACGTGTTTGTGCTGTGGGGTTCTAACATGGCTGAGATGCACCCGGTTCTCTGGACCCGCATTACTGATCGTCGCCTCAGTCATCCGCATGTGAAAGTGAACGTACTATCGACTTATTACCATCGTTCGTTTGAACTGGCCGATCACGGCTATATATTCCATCCGCAGTCTGATCTCGCCATTGCCAACTTCATTGCCAACTACATCATTCAAAATGATGCGGTGAACTGGGATTTCGTCAACAAACACACTCACTTCAAACAAGCCACCACGGACATCGGCTATGGCTTGCGTGATAATCACCCGCTGCAACAAAAGGCGAAGAACGCTAACTCAGGCGCGATGAGTGATATCAGTTTCGAACAATACAAACAGTCTGTGGCCGAATACAGCGCTGAGAAAGCCTCTGAGATGTCTGGCGTCAGCGTCGAAAAACTGATCATGCTGGCGAAACAATATGCTGACCCTGACACCAAAGTGATGTCTCTCTGGACCATGGGTATGAACCAGCATACCCGGGGGGTTTGGATGCAAAGTCTGGTCTACAACCTGCACTTACTGACCGGTAAAATTTCAACTCCGGGCAACAGCCCGTTTTCACTGACCGGACAACCTTCAGCCTGTGGTACCGCTCGTGAAGTAGGCACGTTTTCCCATCGCCTGCCAGCGGACATGGTGGTTGCCAATCCGCAACACCGTGCCATCGCGGAAAAAATCTGGAAGCTGCCGGAAGGAACCATACCGCCAAAACCTGGTTTTCATGCCGTTTTGCAGGATCGCATGCTCAATGACGGGGTACTTAACTGTTACTGGGTACAGTGCAATAACAACATGCAAGCAGGCCCGAATATCAATAGTGAACGCCTGCCTGGCTACCGTAATCCGGATAACTTTATCGTGGTTTCAGACCCTTATCCGACAGTAACTGCTCAGGCCGCCGATCTGATTTTGCCAACAGCGATGTGGGTAGAAAAAGAAGGGGCATACGGCAACGCAGAACGCCGTACTCAGGCTTGGTACCAACAGGTCTCTACCGTCGGTGAAGCCAAATCAGATCTGTGGCAGGTAATGGAATTTTCCAAACGCTTCAAGATGGAGGAGATCTGGCCGCAAGAGTTGCTGGCTCAAGCCCCAGAATACCGTGGTAAAACCATGTATGACATGTTATTCCGCAATGGTCAGGTCGACAAATTCGCTATCGAAGAAGCCCGCGAACTCAATGACGACGCACACCATTTCGGCTTTTATGTTCAGAAAGGCCTGTTTGAAGAGTATGCCACTTTTGGTCGCGGCCACGGCCATGATTTAGCACCGTACGATGTCTATCATCAGGTACGTGGTCTGCGTTGGCCGGTTGTTGACGGAAAAGAAACATTATGGCGCTTCAAAGAAGGCTCTGACCCTTATGCCAAACCAGGCAGCGGCTGGGATTTCTACGGTAAACCGGATGGTAAAGCGCTGATCATTTCAGCACCGTACGAAGCACCACCTGAAGTACCGGATGCCGAATTTGACTTATGGCTGTGTACAGGCCGAGTGCTGGAGCACTGGCACACCGGTACCATGACCCGCCGGGTACCCGAGCTGTACAAAGCATTTCCGGATGCTGTCTGTTTTATGCACCATGAAGATGCCAAAGCACGTGGTCTGCGCCGTGGTGACGAAGTTGTGATCAGCAATAAACGCGGTGAAGTACGTGCCAGAGTTGAAACTCGTGGCCGCAATAAACCGCCGCAGGGTTTGGTATTTGTCCCTTTCTTCGATGCACGTATTCTGATCAACAAACTGATCCTGGATGCAACGGACCCGCTGTCCAAACAGACAGACTTTAAAAAATGTCCGGTTAAGATCACCAAAGTGGCCTCAACCCAGTAAGACAGGCATAAGCCATCAACAGAATATGCCGGGCTGCACTCTCGCAGCCCGCTCAAAGACTCAAGCCATTGGGCGGAGAATGTAAGATGAAGAAACTACTCATGGTACTCATGACACTCTGTACGCTGATTGCAGGTATAGCACAGGCAGAACTGGATAATCCGGGTGGTGTTGGCGGACTGGAATCATTGCGTGGCAGTACTCTCCTGGAAGATACTCGTGCCGCAGATAATATGAAAAAGTACCCGCGTGAACATACTCTGGAGAGTGATTATGTTTATCAGCCGCCGCTGATCCCACATAACATTCGTAACTATGAAGTCTCGCTGAACGCCAACAAATGCCTGGCGTGCCATAGCTGGAAAAACGCCAAGGAAATGGGCGCAACCAAAATCAGTGTAACTCACTTTGTTAACCGTGAAGATGCTGTCCTGGCAGATGTATCGCCACGACGTTACTTCTGCCTGCAATGCCATGTACCTCAGGCTGATGCAAAACCTTTGGTAGAAAACAAGTTTGAAAGCGTCGACTCACTCCGCTAACCAAACCTGGTATTAATTTGAGAGGCAATGTATGAAATTACTCAAAGCGTTTTGGCAACGGTTAAAAAGCCCGAGCAAAGCCGCGGTTGGCGTGGTGCTGTTTATGGGCTTTGCCGGTGGTCTTCTGTTCTGGGGGGCATTCAATACCGGTATGGAAGCGACGAACTCAGAAGCTTTCTGCTCCGGATGCCATGCCCCTATCGTGGCTGAAATCCAGGAAACCATACACTATTCTAACCGTTCCGGCGTGCGTGCTATCTGTTCGGACTGTCACGTACCACATGAATGGACGGATAAGATAGTACGTAAAGTCCAGGCATCAAAAGAACTGTTTGCCCACTTTGTCGGCACCATAGATACACCGGAAAAATTCCAGGCCCGGCGGGCTCACCTGGCGGAACGGGAATGGGCGCGGCTGAAAAAGAACGATTCGCTGGAATGCCGAAACTGCCATCAGTTTGAATATATGGATTTTTCCGAGCAAAGCGAGCGCAGTGCTCTGCAGCACTCGACCGCACTGGCTTCAGGAGAAAAAACCTGTGTCGATTGCCACAAAGGCATAGCGCATAACCTGCCGGATATGCATGGCGTTGAAGGTTGGCAGTAAGGAGTACAACCCATGAGTACATTAGAATCTGTTATCTGGCATGTCCTGGGCTATAGCGCCATGCCGGTCATTATTCTGGGTGGCTTTGCGGCCGTCGCAGTGGTATGTGTGTGGTTACTGTCGCTAACCAAAGACAAAGACACGTAACGACACGCACTCCTGACTTTGCACAGGAGAAGCACGCAATCAAAAAAACCGGGGAGCAAAAACGGATGACTTTGCGCTCCCGCAGAGATACAAAATCGGCGTATTGCGCCGGTTTTTTGCATTCGGGCAATCATGCAGGAAAAGTCAGCGATTGCCGTCTCAGCCAGGCTCATCCGCCAGTTGAAAAAAAGCGCCATGATGGTGAGTCATGGCGCTTAACAGATAAGAAAATTTATTCAGTATCAACAACCGGCAGTACCTGTTTAACGTACTGTCCAGGCGCCACGTCGATAACCGGATACTCATCGTTACCCATTGCATACGGCGCGACTTTCTCTTTGTTGCTGAACGTTTGCAGCCACTCATCCCAGTGTTTCCACCATGAGCCTTCGGTACGCTGTGCACTTTCCAGCCACTCTTCAGCGGTTTCTTCCAGTGTATCGTTAGTCCAGAAGCCATATTTGTTTTTGTCCGGATGATTAACAATACCGGCAATATGACCTGACTCACCCAGCACAAACACCTTATTGCCACCCGTTTTTAACGCGCCGCGATAAGTTCCCTGCCAAAGAGCAATGTGGTCCTCTTTTGCCGAGATAAAGTAGCTCGGGATCTTGATTTTATCTAAATCAATCCACACGCCACCAACTTTCACGCCTTTGTCCTGAACCAGTTTGTTCTCCAGATACAGTTCACGCAGCATAAAGTTGTGCGTTGAAGCTGCAACGTTGGTGCTGTCGCTGTTCCAGTACAGTAAGTCGAAATCGACCGGACTGCTGCCTTTCAGGTAATTGTCGACATAGTAGTTCCAGTACAGGCTGTTCTCACGCAACAGGCTGAAGGTCACACTGAGTGAACGACCATCCATATAACCTTTGGCGTTGTTTTGCATTTCAATGGCACTGATGATGGTGTCATTGATGTATGCGCCCACTTCGCCAGGTTGCGAGAAATCAAGCAAGGTCGTGAAAAAGCTCGCTGATTTGATACGCTTTTTCATGCGCTTCGCTGCATAGTACGCAATAGTTGTCGCCAGAACCGTACCACCAATACAGTACCCCACTGCATTAATTTGTTCCTGGCCAGTGATAGATTCAACCGCAGTCACGGCTTTCACTACCCCATCCAACACATAGTTTTCGAAGTTCACATCGGCCTGAGCCTGACCCGGGTTACGCCAGGACATCATAAACACAGTATGTCCCTGTTCAACCAGCCAACGCACCAGTGAGTTCTTCTCACGCAGGTCAAGAATGTAATACTTGTTGATGAAAGGCGGTACGATCAGCAACGGCGTCGAGTTGACCGTTTCTGTCATCGGTTTGTATTGAATCAGCTCGAACAGATCATTTTTAAAAACCACGTCACCCGGCGTATTGGCGATGTCTTGACCGACTCGGAACGCATTGTTGTTGGTCATGCGAATTTTAAGAATGTCGGCACTGGACTCAACGTCTTCCTTCAGCAGCTCCATTCCCTTCAGCAGGTTCTCGCCGTTCTGTTCGATGGTCAGCTTCAGCAGCTCTGGGTTAGTCGCAATGAAATTACTCGGAGACAAGGCATTAATTGACTGGCGAGCAAAAAACAGGATGCGTTCCTTGGTCTTCTCATCCAGCCCGTCCACCGAGTTGATCGTGTCCAGATAATTTTTACTGTAAAGCAGGTAAGATTGCTTAATAAAGCTGAAAAATGGGTCCGTTTTCCAGGTTTCGTCCGCGAAGCGCTTATCGCCCTGCTCGCTTTCTACCACCTGTTTTTGGTTACCTTCCAAAACAACGTTCTGCCAGATTTTCAGCTGCTGCTCCCACCACTCAGTTTGCAATTGCAAAACCGCCGCAGGTTGATGCGCTGCTTTCTCAAACAGCTGCGCCGTGTCATCCCAGTTGACTTCCTGCAACGCTTTATTAAGAGGGGTATTCATGACCTCCTTGTTGACTTCGAAATCCCGCCACCAGCGATGGTTGGCCTCCTGCAGTTTCACAAGGTAGTCTGTAAAGGCATGTTGAAACATAAACTTACTCCTTAAAACAGAAAAAACGCCGCCCGTAGGCGGCGCAAAGCACAGTGTTACGCAGGAGTCACTGACTTAAGATTTTCTGAAGCAAGTTTGTCGATGTCTTCTTTAAATTCTTTGGCAACTGACTGCAGCTTGGTGCTGTCGTCCATCATTTGTTGAGACAGTTTAGTCAGCACACCCAATTGTTGAGAGCTGAACGCTGTCATAGATGCCACGTCTTTAACATCGCTGGCTGCTTTCATTTGCGCCAGACCCAGCTCGCTGTAAGTGCGAATTGAGTTCAGTTGCAGTTCAGTCAGAACTTCAACGTTTTTAGCAACCAGTTTGTTGAACTTCACATAAGGTTCTAATGTTTTTTCAGTTTGATCCGTGAAAGTTTTGAAAAAATCCGTATACATATTGTATCTCCTAGTGAATGAAATAAATTCTCAATTTGCTCTAAAACTTTTGCACTGCCTTTCAAACCGCCGAGTTCTCCAAGATAAATCGTTATCTGAGGAGTTACTTAGCTGCTTTAATAACCACTGCAGTTCCCAGGCCACCACCGACACACAGTGAGGCCACGCCGTAATCCTGACCACGGCGCTTAAGTTCATGAATCAATGTAACCATAATGCGGTTACCAGAGGCGCCCAGAGGATGCCCCAGAGCGATAGCGCCGCCATTCACGTTAGCCTTATCGAGAATCGACTCTGGCGTGACGTTATGTTCAGCACATAATCCGTGCACAACGCCCAATGCTTGTGCAGCGAACGCTTCGTTGAGCTCAAACAATTCAACCTGATCAATGTCAAGTTCCGCTTTTTCCAGTGCCTGCGTGACCGCATTCACCGGCCCCAGGCCCATGACACTCGGGTCAATACCGGTTTGTGCATATCCGATGATTTCCGCCAAAGGCGTTAAACCATAAGCTTCAACGGCGGACTGAGAAGCGACGATGATGGCACTGGCACCATCGTTAATACCGGAAGCGTTGCCCGCTGTAACCGTCCCTTCCTTGTTAAAGGCCGGACGGAGTGATTGCAGACGCTCCAGAGTCGTTCCCGATTTGGGATATTCATCAACAGAGAAGGTCACCGTTTCGCGGCGCTGCTTCACTTCAATCGGTACAATTTCGTCTGTGAATTTACCGGCTTCAATCGCAGCAACCGCTTTCTGCTGACTACTCAGGGCAAAACTGTCCTGCTCTTCACGGGATAACTCAAACTGAGCCGCAATATTCTCGGCCGTTACACCCATGTGGTATTGATTAAATACATCGGTCAGGCCGTCGGCGATGAGCAGATCTTTCATTTCAAAGTTGCCCATTTTATTGCCGTCACGCAGCGAACTCGGAGAGGCGAAAGGAATTTGCGACATCACTTCTACGCCGGCCGCCACAACCACTGAGGCATCTCCGGCACGAATGTGGGCCACGGCATCCATCACCGATTTCATACCACTACCACACACCATGTTAACGCCATACGCAGGTACTGATTCGGGAATACCCGCATATAATGCCGCCTGACGACCGACCCCCATGCCCTGACCGGCACTGATTACGTTACCCATAATCACTTCGTCTACCTGAGCCGGGTCCACGTTGCCTGCCAGCAAAGCACCTTTCACTACTTCTGCCGCCAGTTTACCGGCCGGAACGTCTTTCAATGAGCCGCCAAAAGCGCCAATCGGGCTACGTTTAGCCGCAACAATAAATACTTTTTCCATCCTGCATACTCCCTTACTGCATGTATAAGCCGCCGTTGACCGACAGAGTCTCGCCCGTGATGTATGCACCGGCATCACTGGCTAAAAAGCTCACTGCTGCTGCAATCTCTTCCGGCTTCGCAAGACGTTGCATCGGAACTTGTTGAACAATGGATTCGAGAACTTCAGCACGCATCTGCTCAACCATTGGAGTCGCGGTATATCCCGGAGCTACCACATTGACAGTGACACCACTACGAGCTCCTTCAGCAGCCAGTGCTTTTGAGAAGCCAATCATGCCCGCTTTCGCAGCAGAATAGTTGGTTTGCCCGAGCTGGCCTTTCAAGCCATTCACTGACGAGATGTTAATGACGCGGCCACCGCCTTTTTCGCACATCGCAGCAAACAGCGGTTGAGTCACGTTAAACACACTATTCAAATTCGTTTCGATGACATCCTTCCATGCCGCAGCTGTCATTTTCTTGAACATACCGTCGCGGGTGATGCCTGCGTTATTAACAATGACATCAACGGTACCTTCCTCCTCGAGCAATTTTTCCAAGCGCTCGGCGCACTCTTCCGTATTAGTAACGTCTAGCTCAAACAGACGAACCTGCTCTTCGGTAAATTGCTTTTCCTTGAACCAATCCAATGCGCAATCATATGCGCCGGTGTAATAGGTAGCGATGACTCGATAGCCATCAGCAACCAGTGCAGAAGAGATAGCGGAACCAATTCCACCTTTAGACCCAGTAATCAACGCGACTTTTTTCATTTATGACTCCATTCAAAAGAGTTAGCAGGTTTTATGCTTTTTTCATCCATAATTTAAGCCAGAGCTAAACCATTATCGATAATTTAATCTTTTATTCCTTTGCAAAGAATTTTTCGTGCGCTCCTTATTTAAATTAAACCTACTTTGTGACAATTCAAATTAAATCGGTGCCTTTTGTCATATTTTTGACTAACATCTCACTGAGGGTGAAATGTTAATTATTTGTTATACATAATATAAATTACTGATTTTAAACAATTTACTTAGATTTTACTCTTAACAAAAATGGCATAAGACATTGATTAACAAGACTTTCTTTGATTCAATTCACGTTTCATCAATCTTGATAAATATCAATAAGTTACCGGGAACATTAATTTATAGATTTGTTGCACACCAATTCATGACAAGCCGATTGCACTTTCATGGTGAAAGGGAAAATATTTTTGCACTTTATTGGTGATTTATGAGTTAAATTAATTTAAACATTATAAATTAATTAACCATTGCATATTAAAAATTTATTTTATCATTAAATAATAAATTCATTTATGTTTTAAATATTAATATAACATGTTTGATATTGATAATATTTAAATACCCCACCAATGTATTGGTAAGATCTCACCCTATCTCAATGTATAATAATAACTAAATTAGTATAAACTAATGATAAAATGGAAGTTCTCTACTCGAAGCAAGGCAATTATCAGAAAAATTTATGAATGACAAGCACAGAAAAAAGGCACTCAAACCAAAACCTAAGCTCAATTCAAACAAACACAGATAATTACCACATCAGTAAACATGATATTCGTGCATTGTTTTAGTGCATGTTTTGGTTGTTAATCTGCAGTAAATTTGTGCAATGCCCTGTACAGCCCCTAAACCTGGTTATGCTCAACGCACAAACGGCCCATGATTAAGACATTTGTACCTGCCCCCACGCTAAGCCCGGGCAAACAGTATCAAACCGGGAGAATTTCATGAGGTAAGGTGTAAGAAGATAAATTTTAGTGCGGAATGACGTGACAATGTCACTTAGTCTATCACTGTCGATTCAAGCCGTCTGGTGATCGTATGCTTGTCACCTGCTTGCCATTGGGAGGCTGTTGCAATCCCTGCAGAGATGTTACCGGTTCAAATCGTTTTAGAACCCGGTGCGCTCCAGAGCCACTCTCTTTTTGTATCGACCATTGGCTGGTCACAAGGTCATATCGACGACTGAGCGGCAGCTCGGAGCTACTCGATTGAACGCTATAAATGCTATTGGATACCCGAACTTCTGCTGGGTACTATTAATGCTACTGGGCGTTATAGAAGATCTCTCCAGTCTGGACATTGAGATAGATCTTATCAGCCTGACTTAAGCCACCGCAGTATATGAAATACACATCGCGATTCTGAAACTTCACCGAGCGCACCCAGCCACCCAGTTCGGCAAAATCATCCGGGTCGCAAGTGCCCTCTTTCAGCAATTGATCGGTCTTTTGTAAAAAAATACTTTCAAACTCAAGCAAGTCATCTGATTTGGCGATATAAGCAGCCAGGGTTTTGTTACGTTCGTCTGCGGTGATGACCGGCGCCTGCTCACTGAGACCCGACAAAGGGAGCCATTCAGCAATCTCAGGGCCGCCTTCCTGGTAAACGAAGTACTGACTCACCCGTCCCCAGCCATCTTTCTTTTCGTACAGATGTACTTTATCGCCCCGATACATCCAGCGTTCAACAAACGCGTCTTCATTCGGTGCTTCACGTACCCCTAATTTCGGCAATTCCACGAAGTAATCCATCACCTCCGGCTTAGGCACATCAGGCTGACCAGGTTGTGATTCCGTCTCCTGGGGGGCTGGCGTATCTTTCTGTCCGGCTTTGGCCGCCTCTGCCTGCTCATGCATCGGTTGATAATAGAACAGGTAATAACCCGCGCCGGCACCACCCAGTCCCAACAGCAACATCACAATCATCAGTATTTTTTTCATTGATGCAGAGGCTCCGTGTCTCAACCAGAATAAATGTGACACAGCGCTCATTTATCCTAATCTATACTAAATTAACACTCACTAATGACCTATCACCATGACCGGAAAGCGAGCATGCTTATTGATTATAACGGCCGTTATTTACATGACTTTACCGCAGCAAAGTCATGCGGTGCAGTGTAACGAACAAGAATGGAATAAAGCACTCAGTTCTCAACAAACTTTAGACCAGCGTTACAATTTACTCGCCTCCCAATACAACCTGTGGCTACCTAACTTCCAACACGCGGTTTTTCTGCATCAGGAATTTACCCAAAGTGAACTGCAATTTCTCTGGGACAGCAATCGACATGACATTCGCACTAAAATCGCCATGCAGCTAGAAAGCGCGCAGAAGGCGAGCAGAGATGTGATCAACCTGCTGTTTTTACTCGATGAGACGCCAAAATATATCGTCATGCAAACCGAGCAGTGGTTTCAGCTGGGAGAAAAATGTAAAAATGAAGGGCTGATGAGCAATTACTTTTCAGCTGAGCTCTATTTGAAATCAAACCAGGAGCTGAAAGGCTCACTCGATGTTCTGCGTCGTTCTTTGCAAACGATGCAAAATTACTACGACTATGAGATTTCCGCCTTATCTGCTCTGACCGAGATCACCTCCAGCCCTTAGGAAAACTAGGGTTTACATTGTAAATCCCGAATCTCCATTCGATTGATTAACTTTATCTTATTGTTTATCCCTTCGAGCGTACACGTATTGAATGGTGTTTCCCCATATTTCCTGCAACTCCCTGCTTCGTTAGAGCTACGGTCAAACACCAGCTCAAGAATACGACATACTTTAGTTTGAACTAACGCACGAACCGGAAATTTTGGAAGCGACATCTCATTATGAAACGCTATACTGTCGCAGTCATTTTTTAGTTAAGTTGCTATGCCGTCAACGTTCACCAAATACATCGGTCAATTCGTACTCGTCTTGTTCATCATCGGATTTGTGCCGGCACTTTATTTCGCTCAGGAATTTACCAAGCTTGAAGGGCAGGCTTTGGCATTGGAGGAACAAAAACAGAGAGTGAAGCTCGACTTTAGCAAGCGTGAACTGGTGTCTTCACTCAACGAAGCTTACAAAACCTTTACCACTCTGACCAACAACAGCCTTTTTCACCGGGCGGTCAGTAATCCGAATGAATTCAATATCGAGGCCGTGCAGGACTTTTGGTTATTGGTGGCCCGTACTCTGGGAGGCTATTCCAGCCTGAGTTTTATTGACCGCACAGGACAAGAAACCATACGTGTTGATTATATCCGGGGGATGGCGGTAGCCATAACCGATACGGGGTTAATCAACCGTAGCCAGTACGATGAGTTCCTGACGGCACAACACCTTAAATCAGGGCAAATCGTGGTGGTCGGCGGCAATCAGTTTCACGCTCTGACCGCAACTTCAAAACAACCCGTTTTGCATTTCGTGACACCGATAGACTCTAACGGTGAACGGGCTGGTTACCTGGTCGCTGAAGTCAGCCTGGAATACATCTATCAGCAAATGCTCGGAACCGATGATCCATCAGCCGGTTTGCCCAGCCTACTCAATAGTCGTGGCGATGTTTTGATGACGTTAGACAACCATCAGAACATTGAAGTCTTCCCGGCAACCAACCTGGCCCTTACAATGCCAGAGTTATGGCAACACATTGAAAGTTCGCAGCAGGGAACACTGTTTACTAAGGATCAGTGGTTCAGTTTTGTTACGATTTCACAGAGCCAGACGTTAGCAAACGTTCAGCCGTTGATTCTGCTGGAAAGCTTTGACGTTCAGGCATTACAGCCACTTATCCGCAGCAGCAAAAACCGCTTGTTGTGGCAAATGTATGCCATGTTCTTTGTGATCACCTTAATCGCATTAGGATGCATCTGCTGGAATCGTAATCATCACAAAAACAGTATCGAAAGTAAGCTCGCCCGCGCCGCGATGAATGGTATGTCTGCGGTCTTGATTACCGACAAGAACAACCGCATCATCAAAGTGAACAGTGAATTCACCAACCAAAGCGGCTATTCATTTGATGAAGTTAAGGGTAAACAACCGTCTATCTTTGCCTCGGGTAAACATAACCAAGAATTCTATCTCAATATGTGGAAGTCTTTGCAGGAAGATGGCTCCTGGGAAGGTGAAGTCGTTAACCGGCATCGTGACGGCCATGAAATCACTGAAATCCTGCGTATCCAGACTATTCTCGATGATGACGGTATAATCCAGTTTTATGTCGCTTCCTTCGTTGATATCAGCCAACGTAAAGAACTGGAAAACCTGCTGCGCGATCAAAGTGAAAAAGACGGCCTGACGGGGATCTGGAACCGACGTAAATTTGATCAGGAGTTCTCATCCGAATGTATGCGGGTCAAACGTTATCCCGAGCAGGAACATTCTTGCCTGGCTATCGTTGATATTGATCACTTCAAACGGATTAACGATAGGTTTGGCCACGCTCGCGGTGATGAGATTCTCCGTAATGTTGCCGTTTGCCTGCGCACCGAACTGCGCGAATCGGATTTTATCTCACGCATTGGTGGTGAAGAGTTTGCCATCATAATGCCCCACACTTCGCTCGAAGAGGCCGATAAAGTGTTGAACCGCCTGCGGGTCGCGATTTTTGACCAGTACAAAGGCGAGCTTTCTATCAGCAGCGGGATTACAGATGTGACGGAATCTACCGGCGATGTCTATCAGAGAGCCGATCTGGCCCTTTATGAATCAAAAGCATCGGGACGCAATTTGGTCTCGGTGCTCACCAGCACAGAAATGGTGCATTTTGCCTGAGCACCAAGTTGATGCATATAAAATCACAATATTGCATCAAACTAGTGCATTAGTGAGAACTTATGTAACCCAAAGCCCATATTCGACAGTGTTTTCAATATTGGCGTGAAACTTGTACTACTCTCTAAGATGGTTATGAATTGCACATATTTAGGGAGAAATAAGATGCAAGATACCTTAGCAGTCGTGCTTGCCGGTGGTGTCGGCTCGCGACTATCCCCGCTAACCGATGACCGCGCTAAACCTGCCGTACCATTTGGCGGTAAATACCGTATTATCGATTTTACACTTACCAACTGTCTGCATTCCGGGTTACGTCGCATCTTGGTGTTGACGCAATACAAATCGCACTCGTTACAAAAGCATTTACGCGATGGCTGGTCCATATTCAATCCTGAATTGGGCGAATTCATCACTGTGGTCCCCCCACAAATGCGTAAAGGTGGTAAATGGTACGAAGGGACGGCCGACGCCCTGTTCCACAACATGTGGTTACTGTCGCGCAGCGATGCCAAACACGTCGTTGTTCTGTCCGGCGATCATATCTATCGCATGGACTATGCCGCGATGCTGGATGAGCACCGTGAAAAAGGCGCGGCACTGACTATTGCCTGTATGGATGTTGCACGCGAAGAAGCAAAAGCGTTTGGTGTCATGGCGATTGATGACGAACACCGTATCACGTCATTCATTGAAAAACCGAGCGATCCGCCATCTATGCCAAACCGGCCTGACCGGAGTCTGGCATCCATGGGGATCTATATCTTCGATATGGCTGTGTTACAACAAGTGCTGAAAGAAGATGCGGAAAATGATGCTTCCAGTCATGATTTTGGTAAAGACATCATCCCGAAACTGATCCCTGACAATAACGTCTACGCTTATCAGTTTGGTGACGAAAAAGGTCGGGTTGCCAAAGATAACTACTGGCGCGATGTGGGTACCATAGATTCGTTCTATGAAGCCAATATGGATCTGCTGGAACCTGTTCCGCCAATGAATCTGTACCAGAAAAACTGGGCGATTCGTACTTATGAACCGCAGTTGCCACCAGCCCGGACCGTCTCCTCCGCCACAGGTAATGAGGGCATTTTCATCAACTCCATCATCGCCAACGGCGTAGTCAACTCTGGTGGTTCCGTGCAACACTCGGTCATTTCATCCGGCGTACGTATCAACGATAGTGCAACCATTGTTGATTGTATTCTGTTTGACGATGTTGAAGTCGGTGACGGTTGCCAGTTGGTCAATTGTATTATCGACAAACACGTAAAAATTCCGCCGCATACCCAGATCGGACTGAATCCGATTGAAGATGCGAAACGTTTCCGTATTTCCGAAAAAGGCATAGTGGTCGTTCCGGAAAGCTACCAGTTCTGAACCCACGAATCGCCGCTGTTACTAAAATGGTAACCGGCCATCAGTCGAGAGGAGTCACGCAAGGTGATTCCTCTTCACCGCCGCCCCATCTGCCCTACTCTGCCTATAGGTATAACACGTAACACTCAGTGCCTCTTAATCACTGCGAAGCCATTTCCACGATTCCCCAGTTAACTGTTTAACTGTTTAACTGTTTAACTATTTAACTGTTTAACTATTTAACTATTTAACTATTTAACTATTTAACGGTTTATCATTCTTTCCTTGACGGTAAACGGGTAAACAGCTTGCGACAATTCGCTCTAAGTGACGGGTGTCGGTACCACAACACCCCCCGACAATGTTAACGTGGCGCATTGACTTACTGAGCAGCTGTGTGTAGTCAAGGCTGAGCTGGTGCGGATTACCATCGTCCAGCTTGGTACACTGTTCCAATTCAGTGTGACTCAGTGCGGAGGCATTGGCCCTAAGGCCATGTATGCGCCTAACCCAAGGTTCACCACCACTGACGGCGGCCCTGAAATGACTTGGATGAGCGCAATTGATCATGTAGTACGACGGATAAGCATCGGTATCGAGTTCAACCTGACAAATCGCTTCACCTAACGGTTGACCTGACGGCAGACGGCCATCAGTTTCAACTGTAAACGAAATCACCACCGGCATGGCGTGCCGCCTGGCCGCCATAGAGATGCCAATCGCTTCCTCGGCATAAGTGAGCGTCAGCGCGGTAACCAAATCCGCAGCTGCGGTGGTAAAACTGTGGATTTGAAAATCGTGATAATCATCGGCTTCCTGAGCGGTCATCCGTTGCTGTGCGATGTAACCATCCCCACGGGGACCGAGACAACCACTGATCACCACCGGAGTGTGCGGCGATTCATACTCCTGACGAATATCAAGTAACAAACTGACGGCTTTGCGTATTTCCGTTTCAAGCTGTGCAAGACTGTATCCCAGACGTCCAGCGTACTCCGGATTGGCCCGCCAGGTCGCCGTTTCCAAAATTAAACCGACATCATTGCGTCGGGCTATCTTGGCGTAAGAGGCATAATAGCGTCTTAAGGCTCGTTCTCCCTGTTCATTTTGCAGCAAAACAAAAGCGGCAAATACAGGTAAATCAAAATGTTCCAGATAGATCAGCGTCGTTTCCAGGCCACCATCAGTCATAAAAAATCCACCTTGAAGCTGGGGTAATGCATATCTATATTTAGCCATCTCCCCTCCTAATCGGGGAACCCATCCCTGAAAGTGTGGACAAACCATGCTTATACCTTCACTGCTATGCTGACCATCCTCTATTCATCGGAGCAGCGTACGGCAGGAACCATAATGACAATATAGTCAACACAATCATTTATTTCTTTAAGAAAGGTGAGCCTTAAGGGACTATTTAGATCTCGTCCCAAAAAAGGAACAGATAAAAAAACCCGTATTCAACATGAATACGGGTAAATACATCAGAAGCATAACGATGCTTTTTGTGTCCAAGGCACTTGTCTACAAAGCACTAGGTAACGCCTGGCTTGAACATAAGTCGCAATCTAAAAGCGAGTCGTAACTTGCCTTCAAATCAATAGTTACCAGCCAACCGATAGTTACTATCAAGAAACTTACTATCAAACAGAAAGTTACCGACTTTCGCTGACCAGTGACTTGTACGGGGGAGTTTTAGTATCTCGTTTTAGATAGTGCACGAAAAGAGTAAATCTGAACCAATTTTATTCCTCTTTTAGGCGGCTTGTATGCCGCGAGGCGTTTCATTGAAATGACGTTTGTACTCACGGGAAAACTGTGAAGTACTGGTGTAGCCCACCAAATGCGCAGCATCATTCACCCGTTTCCCTTCAATATGGATAAGCTCTTTGGCTTTATTGAGGCGAACCTTTTTCAGATACTGCAACGGTGATTCCATTGTGACCCGTCGAAACGCCTGATGAAAGGCTGAAATACTCATATTGGCCTCTTCAGCCAAAGCCTGCACCGTCAGCGGTTGAGCATAATCCCGATGAACCTTACTCAATGCTTTCGCTATCCGGGCGTAATGGCCCTCATGGTAAGCCAGTTCAAACAGCACGTGCCCTTCACAACTGGTCAATGCCCTGAAGATCATCTCTTCTAACAAAGACGTACCCAAAACCTGAGCTTCAAGACCATCAATCAGAGCCTGCATGATTCGCTTGCAACTGCTCTGCATCTCAGTATTCATCGCTACCGCCTGAATACCACACGGATTGGCTTTACATTGTTGTAGCGGCGTAAATTCGGCCTGTTCGAGTAAATCGATCTGTTTCAGCAAGATAGAGTGATCAATATCGATACTCAGTCCGAGCAAAGGCTTGCCAGGTTCAACGAGCGCCTCGCACTCGAGCGGCATGGGCACCCCAACCACCAGATAGTCATTGGGTCCGTAATGCACAGCATTACTCCCGATATGAATATCTTTGTGACCCTGCCCCAAAATGATAATACCGGACTGGTAAACAAAAGGCTGACGTGGGTTACCCTTCTCACTGCGGTAAAAATGCACGCCGGGAATATCGGTTTGAATGGCCCCTTCCAGATCAGACAACGAGTACTGCTCTACATACCTTTGCATCAGCTCTGCCAGTTCAGTCATAGATTACCACTCACTCCCTAAATAAACGGCCTCCAATCTGCCACAAAATATAGAATCAGGCAATTTAATTGCACAAATCAAGCTTCAATAGCCGTAAAGTGAATATTATTATGCACACTTTAATTTTACGATCCGTATCCGGTTCCAAGTCCACTGTTTTGGGGACAAACGTGTTTCCCCATTTTTCCCGCTGAGTGTTCGGTCACCCTTTGCACGACCATGACGCAATAGCTCTACTCTGATAATTGTATTCCTGTTATTATTCATGTGCTTATTCGCGCCGTGTCTTAACCGGGAAATATTTATGTGGCCAAGTATTCTGATCGTATCCTGTATTCAACTGTTTTCTGACGAGCGTGGGCCACGCTGGTTGTGTTCACTGACTAAACCACTGCCACTGCTGCTGATGGCAACGGCCATTTTATTCAGCTCAGCCACCCGTACCCCATTAGCGTTATGGGTCAGCAGCGGTCTGCTGGTCTTCGCCTTGGCTGACAGTGTTATCTCCCTGACAGGAGATACCAGCCGACTCGCCTCCGCCGGTTATTTACTCGCCCACGTCTGCTATGTGATAGGATTTATCAGCATGGTCGGCTCGGTGACCTGGTGGATCCCTGTGGTCATTTTTGCACTCGGTATCCTGACGTTCCTCCTGCTGCTGCCCAATCTGGAGCGCTTGATGGTACCGGTTCTGATCTATCTGGTAGTGATTGCAACTTTGGGTTCTTCGAGCGCCGAGTATTGGCTCAGCAGCCAGTCGACATCGGCCAACCTCGCTATCATGGGTGCTTTCATGCTGCTGTTGTGTGATTTAATGTGGGCCAGAAACCGTTTCTTAACTTCGACGCTCCTCACTCGTCAGGCGGTGCTGGTGAGTTACTATCTCGCGCATGCCCTGCTGGCGTGGTCAGCCATTGTGCTATAGCCATCATTTCGTGCCCGGAACGGGCGCGGAATATTGAATTCGTTATCTGTGACCACCTCAAGCGCACCTTTTTTGATAAAAGCCATTGAATAGGCAAACCATTTTGGTTATTAACATCTGAGTTTAATAACAGACGTATCAAACATTAGGAAGGTCATCAATGAAAAAGACCACGCGTACTATGTCACAGCGCAAGCATGTGGCTCTGGTTGCTCACGATAACTACAAAGGCGAACTGCTGCGCTGGGTGAAAGAGAACCAAAACAAGCTGGAACATCATGCCTTGTACGCAACCGGTACAACCGGCCATATGCTGAGCAAAGAAACCGGCCTTGAAATTACCAGTATGATCAGTGGCCCGATGGGCGGTGATCAGCAGATCGGTGCTCTGATTTCTGAAGGTAAAATTGATGTCCTGATTTTCTTCTGGGATCCACTCAACGCCGTCCCGCATGATCCGGATGTCAAAGCTCTACTGCGCATCGCCAGCGTGTGGAACATTCCGGTTGCGACTAACCGTGCGACCGCTAAGTTTCTGTTTAATTCAGAGTTAATGGCGCAGGATGTCGATATTGAGATCCCGGATTATCAGGCTTACCTGGCTGAACGTATCTGAACCTAACCACAAGGAATTTAAATGGGTAAGGTGACTTTAAGCGGCTATATTGTGGTTGAGAATGAAGATTTAGCCGCAGTAAAACAAGCATTAGCAGAACATAAGTGCCTGACCCTTGCCGAAAGCGGATGTCTGGTGTTTGATGTCACACCCACGCCAGGCAATCCAAATCGTTTTGATGTGTATGAGGAGTTTGTCGACCGTAACGCCTTTGAACAGCATCAAGCCAGGGCCAAAGCCTCACCATGGGGAAAAATCACCGCCAATGTCGCCAGACACTACCAAATCAGTGGCGATTAAATCCTGTACCGGCTCTGCCTGAGCGCTGATGCCACAGTCGCCTTGCAGATACAACAGTCACCTGCAGATACACCAGTCACCTGCAGATACAACAAAGCTGCCCAACGGCTTTGTTGTATTCTGGCTGCGAGCAACAGAGATTCATCTATCGTCTTCGCTGGCTACATCTGCTGCGCCAAGAATACCGACGATGAAATCACTTCACAGCCGGCATCCTGCATAGCCTGAAAAGCATCGTCGCTATCTTGCGGGGCAATATTGACGCCCCGGCATGCATCTTTGAACACCCAGGTACGAAGACCCAGCGAGACCGCATCTAATGCAGTGAACTTGACACAATAATCGGTCGCCAGACCGACAACATACACTTCATCGATTCCCTGCTCAGCGAGGTAGTCACTCAGACCTGTACTTTGCAAACGCTGATTATCAAAAAAGCCGCTATAACTGTCGATAGCCGGATTGGTCCCCTTCACAACCGTGTGTGTAATCGCCTCACTGTTTAAGCCGGCAATAAATTCTGCGCCGTGTGAAAACTGCACACAATGATCGGGCCACATAATTTGACTGATCCCTTTTAAATCAATCACGTCTCCAGGTTGCTTACCCTGAACAGAAGCAAAACTGGCGTGTCCGGCCGGGTGCCAGTCTTTGGTTGCAATCACATGCTCAAAATGAGGGATCAGTTGGTTGATGACCGGTACGATTTGATCACCTAGCGGCACCGGTAATGCTCCACTGGGGGAAAAATCATTTTGAACATCGACTAAAATCAGTGCCTTACTCATAAAATGCTTCCTTACTCACAAAATCGTTCTTTACCAACAAAGTGGTTCCTGACGAACAAAGTAGTTCCTTGCTAGCAAAGTGCTTCCTTGGTTACTCATATCGATACCAGGATTATTTTTGCTTAACAACTGCATAGTTTCCGTCTGCTAACTCCTGCGCAAATGTCGAGCCACTGCCGTTAAACGTGACCCACACTTTTTCTTTGGCCCGGGTCATCGCAACATAGAACAGACGTCGCTCCTCTGCATAGGCAAAATCGTGCGCCGATTGCGTTAACGCGCCATCAAGATGTATGGCTTTAACCCTGGCCGGGAACTGACCTTCATCGACCGCCAGGACAATAACGTAATCCGCTTCTTTACCCTTACTGGCATGGCAGGTCATGAATTCCATTTTGAGTGACAGGTAGCGATTCTGCCAGTCATGCAGTAACTCAGGTTTATGGTAATGATTGCGTCCCAGTAACAGCACGCTCTTGATACCATTGGCCTGACGATTAAGCTGATCCAGGATCTTCTCCACGTTACTGCTCGGTGCCAGATAGACCGCCTTTTGTTTCTGGGTCTTAAAGCTGTTAAGCGTCTTCGGTAACTGATGTGGATTCTGCTGAACGAACTGATTCGCTACCGAACCTATCTGATCGTTAAAACGATAGGTCGTATCGAGATAATGTACCGTTGAGTGTGGGAAACGGGCGGAAAAGTCCGTCGTTAAGTCCACATCCGAACCGGCAAACTGGTAAATAGACTGCCAGTCATCACCGACAGCAAACAGATTGGTTTGATCGGCATTCTGTTCACACAACGCCTGAATCAACGCCAGCCGGGGTGGTGAAATATCCTGGTACTCATCGATCATGATAAATTTCCACGGACAGACGAATTTACCTTTCTTCACGTAGTCAGTGGCGCGACTGATCATCAGGTTGAAATCGATATGATTGGTCTCTTTCAGCATCTGCTGCCAAGCCTGGTAACACGGCCAGGTCAGTGCCAGTTCGCTGTTAAGTCGCGTGTAATCAGGATGTTCGACCAACTGTTGCTGGATCTCTTTTTTCGACAGACTCAATTGAGCCAGTTGATCCAGCTGACGCTCCAGCCAGGCAATCAATTTAGGATTCTCAACATGGCTGCCCAGTTCATCGTCACCTGCCAAATAAGCAATCGGCCATTTAGTGAGGTGTTTTTGCCAACGTTTAAAGTTGGTCGGAGTCATCCAGTGACGTTTTAACCAGTCAATACACCACGCCTTTTTCAGCTTGTCGTCCAAAACGATCGGAGATATCACCACGCTTTCGGTTTCAACCCGGTTAAGAATGTAAAGCCCTAACTGGTGGAAGGTATTGACCCGCGCCTGCTCGGCCGCCAGACCAATTTTATCACTCAGTCGCGCTTCCATTTCCTTAGCGGCATCGCGGCCAAAGGCAACCAGCAAAATCTGTTCTGCACGAGCCAAATGGCTCTGCAGCAGATAGGCAACTCGCGCGGTGAGAACACTGGTTTTACCGGAGCCGGCTCCGGCCAGCACCAGGTTATGATCATCATTGAGCAACACCGCCTGTTGCTGGGACAAGTTAAGCGCAGAAGATTCCAGCGTCGAAAACAGGACTTCCCAGTTGCGACGTTCGGTTTCGATCCAATCGTGATTACGCTCGGTCAGCGACTGTGTGGTGTCGAGTAACCAAGGCACCAGTTTTTCAATATGTTCAGGCAGGCGCTGATGAGCTTCTTCTAACGTCATCCCTATTTTAGCCAGATCATCAAATACACTGGTGACCCAGTTATCCACTGCCGAATGCGGCAGAAATGAAGGTAAGCGCTGCAACTGAGTCAGTTTCTGCTGCCAGTCAGGTAAGTATTCACCCAGCATCTGGCACTGACGGTTGTGCCATTGCTGATACAAATTGACCAACTGATGAGCAAAATGACGGCAATCGGGCCAGGGCAGCCCCTGCACCATCCATGAACGCTGGATCCCTTGCTCTTCATGGGCGAAAAACTGTAAAGCGCCCCACAGCAAACCGCGATGGACTTTGATCTGACCATTCCAGATATTAAACGGGATCCGCTCTTCACTCAGATGGGACGAGAGAACAACCAGTTCGTCCTCCAGTTTTACCTGATGATATTCGTTAGAAATAAAAAATTGTGCAGACTTTTTTGCACTTAGCTGCATGGATATTTACTCACCTGTTTCGTTGCGGCCATAATAACGTAAACCACTGTCGCTATGAAAAATTAATGTCAAAGTTGCCACACGCAACGCCGCCAGGTTTCTGTTCCTGCCTGTCTGGCGGACAATTCACCGCTTCACGGGCAAAATTCACTCAGCCTTTGTCTCACATTATCAGCAAAACTAATGATTTTTTATTTTTGATCAGATTCTTAGCATCGGGTTCTGCTACACTCTCACTTTTCCGTCTGGCGTGTAGATCAACAGTGCAGTTAACCAATCAACTTCGTCTTTACTGGGCCAACAAAACCATCAACTACAGTGTCCTGATTCTGGTCACCTTACTCGGTGTTGTCATTCCGGCCTGGCATTACAACCTCAATACCTGGGTCACGCCGCTGATCCTTGGCGTGATCGCCGCTGCATTGGCAGAACGTGATGATAGCTTTACCGGACGCTTGAAAGCCATTTCGCTGACATTTGTCTGTTTTGCTGTAGCCTCTTTCTCAATTGAAATTCTGTTCGACACACCGCCATTGTTTGCGCTCGGCCTGTTTATTTCAACGTTTGGCTTTACCATGCTCGGCGCAATGGGAGCCCGTTACGCCAGCATTGCGTTCGGCTCTCTGCTGATCGCCATTTATGCCATGCTCGGCGCAGACCAAAGCACCAACATCTGGTTCCAGCCTTTACTGTTGCTGAGCGGTTCTGCCTGGTATTACCTGGTTTCTATGCTCTGGCACGCACTGTGGCCAACTCAGCCGGTGCAGCAGGATCTGGCGAATGTATTTGTCCAGTTAGCCAACTACCTTGATGCCAAATCCAAACTGTTTCATCCGGTGTCGAACCTGGCGCCACAACCGCACCGCATTACCGAAGCGAACCTCAACGCATCGACCGTCAGTGCCTTGAATCAGTGTAAAGCGACTTTCCTGACCCGCTCCAAGCGAGGCCACGTTGACGGTGCCAGCGACCGCTTTCTGAAAATTTATTTTGTTGCCCAGGATATTCATGAACGGGTCAGCTCCACCCACTATCGCTATCAGGAGCTGGCAGACCATTTTGGCCGTACAGACGTCATGTTCCGCTTCAAACATCTTCTCGAGACTCAGGCCAAAGCCTGTCGCGACATTGCTCACTCCATTCGTATCGGTGCTCACTATGAGCACGCCAGTGACTCGGTACTGGCCTTGGATGAACTTCAGCTTTCACTGACCTATCTTCAGCAGCAAAAACAACCGGAATGGAAAATGCTGCTTGCACAGCTCGGTTATCTGTTCAATAACCTTGCCACCGTTGAACGCCAGTTAAGTAACGTGAGCAACCCGGACGTGAGCAAACCGGAAGACGATGAACTGGACGATACCGAAGCACATACACTCAAATCAATGTGGCTGCGTATTAAAGCCAATATGAATAAAGATTCGCTGCTGTTTCGCCACGCGGTGCGGATGTCGATAGCGTTAACTCTCGGTTACGGCATTTTACAGGGACTGGGCCTGGAACGGGGCTACTGGATCCTGCTGACGACTTTGTTTGTCTGCCAGCCCAACTACGCCGCCACGCGTAAAAAACTGACCTCTCGTATTATAGGTACTCTGGCCGGTCTGCTGATCGGGGTACCACTGCTTACGTTTTTCCCGTCTCAGGAAAGCCAATTGGTCTTTATTGTCTTCTCCGGAGTCATGTTCTTTGCGTTTCGTCTTAACAACTATGGTTATGCGACCGGCTTTATTACCCTGCTGGTGCTGTTTTGTTTTAACCAACTGGGTGAAGGTTTTGCGGTGGTCCTGCCCCGTCTGGCCGATACACTTATCGGCTGCGGATTAGCGGTCGCTGCCGTGGCTTTTATCTTACCGGACTGGCACTCAAAGCGTCTGCACAAGGTGATGGCTGATACTATCCAGGCCAATAAGACATATCTGGACCAGATTATCGGTCAGTACCGTATTGGTAAGAAAGACAACCTGACCTATCGTATCGCCCGGCGCAACGCACACAATCAGGATGCTTCTCTGGCTGCGGCCGTGAGTAACATGTTGGCTGAACCGGGTAAGTACCGCGCGGCTACCGATGAGAGCTATCGCTTTCTGACCCTGAGTCATGCGTTACTGAGTTATATCTCCGCGCTCGGCGCGCATCGTACCCGGATTGATGATGAAACCGTGCATCAACTGGTACTCGACTCGCACCGTGCCATTCATAAACATCTGGACGTCTTGTATCAACAACTGTTTACCCGAGAGGGAGAATGCGACATCAGTGCGATTAATTCTGAAGGGCTGGAAAAACGTCTGTCAGAATGGCGCGAAGAGGATGACAGCTCGGCACGTATGGTACTGCAACAGTTGCATCTTATTTATCGCATGTTGCCCGAACTTCATTCACTTGCCAGCAAGTTCGCGGTGCGGGTTAACTGACCTCACCGCTCAATATATAACCAACTCATAATTAAACATATTCCGTTATTAAAGAGGCCAAACTGGGCCTCTTTTTGCGTTTTATTAACACATTTCGGACAAAAAAACCGCTGGCAAATACTAAATTTTATTCATGCCGTTCTTACCTGAGTAAGACCATTATGGAAGAAGAACACCAAAGATTGTTGCGCCACCACAGACCCGTTATCCGGAATACAGCAATGAACAGTATCCAGTTTGAACAACTTAAATCACAGCTTAAACTCCTGACACCTCAGCAGTTGAAATCTTTACAAGGTGAAATCCGTCACTCACTAAGCGATGAGCCGGCGACGATATTAACTGATGAAGAGATGGACGCAATCGTCAGTCTGTTTTCCTAAGCGTCAGGTTTTATACTCCTCTGCTGCTTTAGAAAGCCAACTGATGATTTAGAAAACGCACTTCTGTTTTGAAAAGCTATCGGTTTCAAGCCTGCTCAGTTGACAGGCAGCAACAGATGTCAACGTGATGTTCTCAAAATGCTTGCATTGGTTAATTTATCACCATACGCTGCGATCAGCAGAGAGGAACGCCTATGTCAGTGTCATCCGTACAACCCGGTTATTCGATTATTCAGCAATCTTCAAAGATGGCTGACGATGCTGCGCGTGACATTCAGCGTAACCAAGTTGTCAACCCTGCCAATACCAACAACGATGCCCTTGCCTTCAATAAAGTGGAATTGGATAAACCTCAGCCGGCTCCTGACAACGTCGATGCATTGGTGCAGCTCAATCAGGCTCAACAATACAACCGAATTGGGACTCATGTTTTACAGCGCGATCAGGATATGATCGGCAGCCTGCTTGATATCAGCGTTTAATTTAAGCATTGACTCTCCTCCGGTATTAATTTGTCACCGGCTGTGACAAAACATTGAGTTTGTTCCTGTCAGCGGTACAATGCAGTCCAATTTTGACTGATGCTCTCTAATCGCCATGCCTAAATTAAACTCGCTTCGTCACGATGCCCCACTTGATCTTCACCCTGCGCTGACGAACGAACAGTTTAGTGCCGCCCTTGACCCCAAGCTCACTCCCACCACGTCTTTACCTCTTAGCGCAGCGCTGAACCACAAGCAAGTACAAAAGCGTTGGCAGCAAATAGATATCCGTCACGCCAGAGATCACCTGCTTGATCCCCAGACGGCACAAAATATGGCGCGTTACGAGAAGAACATTGAACACTTTATCGGCACGGTAAAAGTGCCGGTCGGTATAGCCGGACCACTGCGGATCAACGGCTTACACGCCAATGGTGATTATGCGATTCCTCTTGCCACCACAGAAGCCGCTTTGGTTGCCTCCTATCACCGTGGATGCCGCCTGATTACCGCAGCGGGCGGGGTGAGCGCGATGCTGCTCAATGAAGGAATAACCCGAACACCGGTTTTTTCCTTCTATAACCTGGCCGAAGCCGGACAATTTGTCGCCTGGATTACTACCCAATACGACCAATTTAAGTCGATTGCACAGTCCACCACTCAACATGGCCGCCTGCATGACATCAACGTTTCGATTGAAGGCAATCACGTCTATTTGGTGTTTGAGTACACCACCGGCGATGCATCCGGCCAGAATATGGTCACGATTGCTACCAACGCGGTGTTTGAATTCATTCTGGCGCATGCTCCGGTCAGTCCGCAGCAGGCGTTTCTGGACGGCAATCTCTCCGGTGATAAGAAAGCAAACAGTCACGTTCTGCGCAGTGTGCGCGGTAAAAAAGTGACCGCTGAAGTCCATCTGCCAGCCACGTTGGTTAAAAAATATTTGCACACCACGCCAAAGAATATGGTGGAGTTTGGCCACATGACGACGTTAGGCGCGACACTCAGCGGCGGAATCGGCGTTAATGCGCACTATGCCAATGCATTAGCTGCGCTCTATATTGCCAGTGGTCAGGATGCTGCCTGTGTTGCCGAATCAGCCGTCGGCATTACCAGAATGGAAGTGAATGCACAGGGTGGCTTATACGCTTGTGTCACCCTGCCGAATATTATGGTGGGTACGGTGGGTGGTGGCACCGGACTGCCGAGTCAGAAAGCCTGTCTGGATATTCTCGGCCTGGCCGGAAAGGGGAATGCACGGGCACTGGCAGAGGTTGTGGCTGGTTTGTGCCTGGCAGGCGAACTGTCTATTGTCGGCGCATTCAGTGCCGGCCACTTCTCCCGTGCGCACCATAAACTGGCTCGTTGATTGTTTTTTCGACGAAAGCGCGGCTTAGATAAGCGTTGTAACGAAACTCACTTTATCGAGATGCGTGCTCGCCATCTCTCTTACACCAACCCCCAGTAAAACAGGCCCTCACAATGGAGGGCCACAAGAAACGCAGCACAGTATTGCAACAGATTCACACCTGACTCAACACCATATCACGCTGGGACACACTGACACCTTTGATCTGCGCGTAAACCGACATCCCAACCTCAAGCTGGAGATCTTCCAGCGCCCACTCGGTAATCACCGCCCATAAATAGCACTCTGGCGCCAGTTCAAGCTTGAGAGCGATACTCTTTTTATCCTCACCCTGCTGATGGTATTCAATGTCAGCAATGGTAGCGGCGAGAATGTTGCGAATCGAAGTTTTACCCGGATCATTTAATGTCACCGATACATCGTTGGCGCGAATCTGCAGCCTAATCGCAGCGCCCGGTTCACCGCTGACTTGCTGAACCCACAAACCAACCCCTTTGGCGAGCTCAATCTGAGTCAGGCCATAACGAGACTGGTGCCGGCTAATGGTCGCAGAAAACAAAGTACTCTGCTCGCTAAACGACTGCCAGGGTCGCATACTGCGCGATGACCAGACTTCTTCAATCGGCCCTGATGCAACAACCTTACCGCCATCCAGCACGACCAGGTGCTGCGCCAGACGCAGAATTTCATTCATACTGTGGGTAACATACAAAATAGGAATCTGCACCTGTTGTGACAACTGCTCAAGAAACGGCATCACTTCCCGTTTACGCGGTAAATCTAACGAGGCCAGAGGCTCATCCATCAACAACAAATCCGGCTTGGACAACAGCGCGCGGCCAATCGCCACCCGCTGTTTTTCCCCTCCGGACAAGGCGTTCGGATAACGCGCCAGCAAAGGCTCCAATGCCAGCAATGCCACGACAGAATCGAAATAACCGTCATCTTTAACCCGCACGCCATAATTCAGGTTACCGCGCACCGTATAGTGCGGAAACAGCCGGGCTTCCTGGAACACATAGCCAATACGGCGGCGCTCGACTGGCAGACTGACCTTCGCCGCGCTGTTGAATAACACCCGTTCATTAACCGTAATCAAACCTGCATCCGGTCTGATTAAGCCACTGATCACATTGATGAACGAGGTTTTCCCGGCACCAGAACGGCCAAACACAGCAGTAATGCCTTGACCAGGTAAAACCAGGTCGACATCGAGCATTGTGCTGCCCAACGACTTTTGGAACTGCACCTGTAACTGGCTCATTGACTGACCCCCAGTTTTCTCTTCATTCGCCGGCTAATCAATTCAGAGATAAACAGTGACAACAAGGCAATCACAATCGAGATAACACACAAGCGTGCCGCCTGCAGTTCTGCTCCCGGCGTTTCGAGGAAGTTGTACATAGCCAAAGGAATCGTCTGGGTTTGCCCCGGAATATTGGACACAAAGCTAATTGTCGCGCCAAATTCACCCAGGCTGCGGGCAAATGACAACATCACCCCAGTGATAATACCGGGCAACGTCAGCGGCAACGTCACAGTGACAAACACCTTGAGTGGCGAGGCACCTAATGTGCGGGCGGCCTGCTCAAGTTTAGGATCAACACTTTCCAGGCTAAGGCGTATCGAACGCACCATGAGTGGCAAAGCAATCACCACACACGCCAGGACCGCACCGCGCCAACTGAAACTGAACGTGATACCAAACCAGTCATGAAACCACTGCCCAATCAGTCCCTTTTTGCCCATTGAGATCAACAGCAGATAGCCGATCACCACCGGAGGCAGCACCAAAGGTAAATGAACCAGGCTGTCTAACGCACTCTTACCAACAAACTCTTTACGAGCCAGCAGCCAGCCGATGATCAGACCAACCGGGAGCAACCATAACACTGCATACCCGGCCACTTTCAGGCTGAGCAGCAGTGCAGTCCATTCGTATGGGGTCAAAAAGCTGTCGCTATTCAACAAATTTTTCATTTCCCATGTCAGTGCGGAAACCATATTGCTGCATCACGGCTTTCGCTTTGTCTGATTGTAAGAATTGAACGAAATTGGCGCTGGCCTGAGTATCAGAAATCTGCACCAGCGGGTAATGGATAGCGCTGTGCAACGTGGGTTTAAACGTTGACAGAATAGCGACTTTGTCAGTCAGAATCGCATCGGTTTTGTAAACCATCCCCAAAGGCGCTTCTCCGCGTTCTACCAGTGCCAGAGCTAAACGGACATTGGCAGTTTGCGCCAGCTTAGGTTCAACGGTTTTCCATACATCAAGATTGGTCAGCGCTTCTTTAGAGTAGATACCCACCGGCACAGCGTCGGTGTTACCTACCGCCATGCGGTCGTTTCTCAGCAAAGTTTGCCATTGCTGTTTGTCCGCCACATCAAAGGCCGCCTGGTCGGAGTCTACCGGCTTAATCAGCACCAGTTGGTTACCAGCCAGCAATTTGACATGGTCAGCCTGAACGATGTCGTTATCAACCAAGTGATGCACCCACTTTTCATTCGCCGACAAAAACACATCCGCAGGAGCACCATGCTCAATCTGACGAGCCAGAGAAGATGAGCCGCCAAAGACCGGCACCACATCGACATCATGATCGGACTCATACGCTTTGATTAAATCCTCGACCGCATTGGTCATCGATGACGCTGCGTAAATATTGACCGTATCTGTAGCCCACGCCGGTGTTGTCGCCAACATAGCGCTAATTAATAAAGCCCTTTTTTTCATGTTAATTCTCGTCAAGTTGCGGCCACAAAAGTGCAAGATCCAGATGCGCCTCGATTGCATCGGCAATGCGATCGATCGCCTGCTCTTTGGCCTTGAGATGATCGTGTGTTTGAATACCCTGAGCTCCTGCCCATTGACAGATAAGCCGGGCGGCAGAGAATGTATCGAAAATACCGTGCAGATAAGTACCAAGTATCTGATTACATTCACTAACAACACCATCTTCAGCCCCATTAGTCAACGTGATCAGCGGATTAATTTTCGTTTCGTTTGACACTGAGACAGTACGACCGACATGAATTTCATAACCAGTTACTGCCACCGATTCACCATCTAAATCCAACTGACCAGAGACATTGGTGAGCTGCTTCTCTTGCGTCAGAGTGGTCTCTATATCTAGTAGCCCTAATCCTGCTGTACTGCCGGCTTCTCCCTCCACACCATCAGGATCATGTACCCAATGTCCGAGCATCTGATAGCCACCACAAATACCCATCACTTTGCCTCCCAAACGCAAGTGGCGCAGGATGTCTTTGTCCCAACCTTGTTCACGCAGATGTTTTAAATCGGCTCGGGTTGATTTGCTGCCGGGCAGAATAATCAGATCTGCGCCGTCGAGACGTTCACCTTTACCGACATAGCGCAGATTAATGTCCGGGTTTTGGCGTAAGGCATCGAAATCGGTGTGATTGCTGATCCGGGTGAACACTGGCACCACAACATTCAGCTTAACGTTATCGTCCAATACCTGTTTGGCTGCAATAGCATCCTCCGCTTCGAGATCAAAACCATGCAAATACGGCAAGACACCAATCACCGGCTTACCGGTTTTTTCCTCCAGCCAGTCAAGACCAGACTGCAGCAAACTAATGTCGCCCCGAAAGCGGTTAATGACAAAGCCTTTGACGCGCAGCTGCTCCGATTCTGACAACAATGCCAGCGTGCCATACAGATGGGCGAACACACCGCCACGGTCAATATCCGCAACGATAATCACCGGCACATCGGCAGCCTCAGCAAAGCCCATATTGGCAATATCATTAGCACGCAGGTTGATCTCCGCCGGGCTCCCGGCCCCTTCAATCATCACGCTGTCATACTCACTCTGCAGGCGGGAAAAGGAGTCGAGCACCGTGTGCATCGCTATTTTTTTGTAATCGTGATAACTGTTAGCTTCCATATTCGACAGTGCGCGCCCCTGTAAAATCACCTGGGCGCCGGTATCCGAATTGGGTTTGAGCAGAACCGGATTCATATGCACGGTCGGCTCGATACCACACGCGATCGCCTGCACTGCCTGCGCGCGGCCAATTTCTCCGCCATCGGGTGTGACGGCACTGTTGAGTGCCATATTCTGGGGTTTAAATGGGGCCACCTTGATATTACGCCGTTTAAGCACCCGACACAGACCCGCCACCAGCACGCTTTTACCTGCATCTGACGTTGTACCCTGAACCATTAAATACATACAATTCAATAACCTATATAAAATTTAACAACAAAGTATAATTTTAAAAACATACTAAGACCTAACGGCCACCCTGTACCTTCGTTATTTGTACCAAATATTTGGTACAAAATTTGGTACAACTCTTACTTGGTACATGCATAACCGGAGGCATCCATACCGAACATTAAAGCGTGTCATGCCGACACGTCATTACCTTAACGATATGCTGCCGTACCTGCTTAACACAATGACATCATAATAAGATAACAACGTAATAAAGTAACAATGTAATAAGGTAATAGGGTAATAAGGTAACAAGGTGATGGAATTGGTCACGCTGGATTAATCAACATTGTTCATAGTATGCTTGAACAATATTCAATGAGAGGGAGCGACTATGAAAAGAATATGTGTGCTTTTGGTGGGATTGGCGTTACAAGCACCAGCATGGGCCGACTGTTATGGCCCTGAGTCTTTCCAAACCTGTTTCGATGATGCGGGTAACTCGTTTACCGTACAGAAGTATGGCAACAATACCTACGTAGAAGGAACGGATTCTGACGGACGCACATGGAACGAGGACAGCTACACCAGCGGGTCAATGACTCAGACCTACGGCGTAGATAAAAACGGTGGGGCATGGGTAGGAACAACAATCACGTCACCAAATGGTTCAAGCACGACTACAGGAACCGACGCTTACGGTGAAGTGTTCAGTTGGGCTTGCGATTCATCAGCAAACTGCAACTGATCAATATCGTTATGCTACTTAACTTCTATGAAATCACGCTTATAAGCTGTTGATTTTAAATGCTTGTGCGGATTCTTTTAGGCTGTTATGATTTTTGGCGTGAAGGTGACACCGTAAGTTTCCACTTTCATACTAGCCAACTGACGTTGTAAAGAGCTTCTATCGAGCCGCCCCGAAACCTTAAATTTCGGGGCTTTTTTTATACCTTAGAAAAAGTCGTACTCTCTTACTAGGCTTTGCAGTTTAGGGTTAACCTGGATACCGTTCTGAGACTTCGCCAGGTTGTTTTGACGGGTCTTAATCGACTGACGCAAGCCCTTAGTGGTGATTGGGTTCAATCGACCGTACTGAGAGTTGTTGTAGCGCGCGATCTTCTTCATCACCTCTCGCATTGCTTCCCCATCTTTCAAGCGGGTTGCTGTGTAATACGCATTCATCAGACTCTGACGACGCTTGTTAACGTGCTGTTCGTAGTTTTTGATGGCGTTGTTTTCGTCGTACTGAATATTGGCGCGACCAACGGCAAAGCCGAACATCTGACCGGCCAGTTCTGGATACGTCAAATCAGAAACCACCTCTGCGCCGGTTCGCGTCGTAACCCCTTCCTCGTTGATGAAACGCGCCGTTTTCAGCATATCCCTTACCGCTTTAGGCGGGAATCGCTCGATACCGCGCGCCCAATTGTCATTGGAGATATCAGACATACCCTGAGCCCAGGACACGCCGATACCACCCAGGACAGGGCCGAGCGCTTGCTTCATGTATTCCATGTAGGCGTCGTCGGCGTCCACGTCGCGGTTGATACTGCGAACCCATAAGTCATTCAGCGAAATACGGCTACCAATGCTTGGCAAGGTGCCGTGCCAGATAGTCGCGGCCCACTCTTTACCAAAAGCACCGGCTAACATGGCTTTCATTTCGGTTTCTGCATCAAACGGATCGTCATCATCCCCAAAAGCACCCTGAGCGGCGTTGATGGCCGTGGTCAGCGCCCAAAGAGGAAGCGCACCGGCACCACCGACAAAGAACGTCGTCGCCAGCGTACCGAGCAATTGCTTTTGCGCCATGCGTCTTACTTCCGGCGTTTCACCTTTGACCGACTTCGCCAGGTTAGACCACAAGTAATACGTCATGTTCTGACTGTACTGCTTGAACTGCAGCGCCACAGCGGCCATATCGCTTTGCATGAAGCGCGCGCGGTTAATGGACGAGTAATCAAAGTGGCTGTCCCAGGTATCTTTGATCGCCTGGTTAAGTGCTCTTTCGTGATCGCCGTGCTTTTGCTTCTCTAAGCGGTACGCAGCCAGGAATGTGACCTCACGGTTGAATACTTCCGCTTGGTGGAACATCCACCCTACGCGATTCATCCATTTGTTCCAGGCACCGGAATACTTCGCGTTCGGGTTTTCAGCAAGACCGGCCAGGTCTGCCGCCTGGGTTACATCGATGACGCCCTGGTCAATGGCGCGGCGCATCGCTTCTTTTTCAGAGCCGGTCAGAGTACGGCTTAATACGCCCTGACCTTCCGGCCCTTTCTTGGTCGCCGCTTTCAGGAATTCACCGCTCGCTTGAAGCATTTCTTTACTGGCTGCAGCAAAGGTGTGGCGAGAGCCCAAGATAGGCAAAGCGACCTGCAGGTTTTGTGACAAGTTCACCAGCGCTGCTGCCGGTGTTGCGCCAAGCATCCATACAAAGCCCAGGCCGGTCAGTTTCTGTGCCCAACCGGAGCGAGCCGGATTGCGCACCCACTCATGGCGCTTGTTGAGTTCTTCGACAACGCGGTCAGCCTCAACGTTGTTTGGCAGCTCCCCTACATACTTCTGAATGGTATCAAGGTGATTATCCAGGATATCCATGTGATCCAAACGGGCCTGTTGGCGCGATTGCTTAAAGCCTTGTTCAGCGAGTGCGCGCACCGCATCCTGGCTAAAACCGGCTACCCCTTTTCGGTGAATGAAGTTACGGCGCATCGAGCGCGCTGGCAGGGTACGCAGATACATCTGGTAGATTTCATCACCCAATGACTGCTTAGCAGGGTCGCTGATATGGGCCTCGTCCACCAGCTTAATTACATCTGCGACAAACGGCAGAGAGGCTTTCTGGACGGCGTTAGCTTGCGCTTTCATGCCGGAATTAATCTCGAAACCGGCGCGGGTTAGCTTCTCTGCGGCCAGCTCCATTTCGCCCTTGGTTTCAAACATCATGAACTGACGCTCACCGTCCTGGTCAGCAAAGTCAATCCAGTAGTCACCATGACGTGACAGAGGGAAGTACAAGCCCTTGGCCGCTCGCTCATTGCGCTGGCGCAACTCTGCAAGCATGGCCTTACGGATTTTCGCATCCTGTACCGCTCGGATAATGTTATCTTCCAGGGCTTTATTCATCCGGTCGCTTTGCTCGCGGTAATGGTCGCGCATCTGGCGGTATCGCGCCTTCTGCTCCTTGTTCAGTCGCGCAAACTTAGGTCGAAGCTCCACATGGCGCTGTCTGCGGTAAGGCTCTTGCTTTAACAGCTCGCGTTCTTCCTTGAGCGTGTTAAAGGCTTTACTGCCCCGCTCTGAGTTAACGCCGCCTTCCTCTTTCAGAATCCGCTCTTGTTTGGCAATGCTTTCTTCCAGCTCTGCCTGGCGTGACTGGAACGCTTCTGATGGATCCACGTCGGCCAGCGTGGCCTCATGCGCCAGAGAGAACAAGACATCAGCATCTTTTGCATTGGCTTTTGCCCAATCACTCATATCCTGAGCAATGCTCGCCGCTTGCTCTGCCAGCATATTTTGAGTGACCACCATTGAGTTAATTTCGTCCTGGTAGCCGTCGATCATGTTGCCGAGTGGCTTGTTAATCACATGCGCCACTTCCCCCATCTGGCGCAACGTCAGCATGGCGTACTTATTACGGCCCATCGCATCGAGCGTCTGACCGACTACAGGCGCACTGTACAGCGCCTGTTTGATTTTACGCACCAGGGCGCTTTGCTTCTGATTCAGCGCGGCGTCAACACTCATGGTTGCGTTCGACCTGGTTTGCGTGTCATCCCCTTGTGTTTGCTCGCGTGAACGGGACAGGAATAACGGGTCATTACCAGGCGAAGTCATGCGATCTTTTGGCGGCGGAGTGCTGAGTTTTTGCTTGGCACGGAATACCAGGTCAAGCAGCTCCGTGTTGTTGAATTCTGGCAACCAAACAAAACTCATGCGGTCGCGGAAGAACCGCCGGATCTTTGCCAGCAAGCGCTGAATCGGGTTGGCGAATTTCTTACGTTCTGCCAGGTGCGCCACCAGCTCATGCACCAGGATATTGTTTGCCTGGTCTTTGTTCATTGCGCTTGTGCCATCGATATACGGGTCAAGGTTGATACCGTTATCTTGTGCAAACTTACGAATACCATTGCGGCCACCAAGCATGATGGCTAAAGTATTTAAGTCAGGTTGGCCTTTTGCCTCCGCTAACAAACGCGCCAGTCCAATGTGACCGGCCACTTCATGATAAATAGTTTCTTCTACTTCTGAGGCGTAATTATGCTTATCAGCGACGAGCCAAACTTTGTTGCCTTCTGGATCATACAGACCATAAACCTCACCTTGTGCATCTTGGCCGGCTATTTTTTGTTTAAGGTTTGCAGGCAGATCAGACTCCGTATCCGCAACTTCAAACGCGACCGTAAAATCCTTGAGGCCAAGGCTGCGCAAAGCCGCCTGAGCAATGTCACTGATAGCACTCCGTTTCGCAGTGATCCCGCTAACTATCTTGCCGGATTTCACCCCGCTACGCCCTGCATCCGAACCACTCCGACTAAGAAGGACTGAACCAGGTTCCTCCCCTGCATCTTCCGGCGACTCGATATCTCGGGTCGCCTCTTGCTGCTGGCGTTCGTTATAACGCTGCTTGGCTTCCCCAATGAAATCATATTCCGGCGCTGGCGTGTTGGATGGCTGTTTCACCACACCGGCCACCACCGGCGCATCTGCATCGCCATCGTGAGAAGTCAGCAAGTGAACGTACTCACCACCATCGTTAAGCGCTGGCATCACACCGCTGTATTCCCATCCTGGGTAATCCATTCGCACACCGAAGGCATGATAGTTGTCGCCCTGGTACTGCAGCGTTTTAGGCTGAATGCTGTTGGGGTTGAAACTGGAACGTTTCACGCGGCGTTTAGGCTCGCTATCGATAAACTTGTTCGGCGTCTCGCTGCGGCGGATGTTCTCTTTCAGATCAGCCATTGACGTTTCGACCGATAACCACTGGTTGCGCGCCTGGGCCTCGGTTAATTCACTGCGTAAAGCGCTCAAGTCAAGTTTAGATAGCTGACGCGCCTCTTTCACACTGGTTTCCAGGTCGCGCAGCGCGCTTGTCAGGGTGCGTTGTGAGTCATTGAGTGACGTAGCAATGGTATTTAAGTGCATGGCGCTCATGAGGCGCTGAGAGCCTGTAATCGTGGTACTGGCTACCGATACCGGCGCGCTACTTAGTGGCCGTCCATTCCCATCCACCAGCGACACGGTAACGTATGGCGCGTTATTTGTGTCGGCGCTGCTCATGTCCTGCACTTCAACATTCAGTGCTAAGTGCTTGCCTAACTCCAACTTACCAGACCAATCCCGCTTTTTATCAATCGCAGCCAGGGCCGGTTTGATAATCTTGCGATTAAGCTCCGCTGAGTAGTCGGTATCCAGTTCGTTAATGGTTGGCCTTTTAGGCTTGACCGGACGCTTCAAGCCCAGGGCTTTACGTTCTTTCGCATCGAGATCCTGATAGCGCGCTTGCTCGGCTTCGTAAGTGTCATTGGCAGATAAATAGTCTGCAGCCGCCTGTGTGGCCACATCGGTAAATTCAGCCGGATCAAACTCAGTAATATTCGCTTTTTTAAACCGTGCCAGGCGAACCTCGGCCTCGGCTTTCTTATCCTGGTAAGTATCCAGAATGCGTTGCGCCGACGATTTGGAACTGGCTTGCGCGGTATATGTGCTATCCAGGTCAAGCAACTGAGCGTCAGATTCTAATTTAAGGCGGTAAATCGGATTGCCGGTTGACGCGGCTTTAAATTCCGCATAGCTATCGGCGTCAGAGTTACTGGTTTCTACGTATTCATCCAGCTCACCGTTGCGGAACTGCTCAATAGCACCGGCTTTGCGTTCCAGGATCTGCCACATAACCGGATCGCTTGAGCCTTGCGTCGTGTAAGCGGTGATTTCGACTTCAAACCCATCAGGATTACCAGCCTTTGCCGCGCGTTCGTATAGCTCGTTGCCCTGGCGAATAATTCGACCTTCACGCTGCTCCATATCTGACGGACGCCAAGGCACATCCAGGTGATGGAGCGCAACCAGGCGACTCTGCACGTTCGTACCGGCCCCCATCTTCATTGATGAGCCAATCAGCACCCGCACATCGCCCTTGCGTACCAGGTCAAACAGCGCCTCCTTTTTCATCGTGGTGTTGTAGTCATGGATAAAGGCTACCTCACCTTCTGGAATGCCTTTTTCCACCAGCGCGGCTTTCAGGTCATCGTAGACGCTGAACCCCATATCCGCCGTTAGAGTCGAGGCCGCTAACTCACGAATGTTATCTTCCAATGCTTCCAGGCGGTCGGCGTCAATCTGGTCTGTCTCTGCCAGCGCATAAATACGGTCGGTAATATCACCCAGGGTATCGCCGTACGCGGCAGATCCTTCATTCATCTGCAGACGGCTTTCAACAAATTGCTTTGCCTTTGCCTTGCCGACCACATTCTCTGCCAGAGATTGAAGGCCCGACTTCACGTTAGAAATCGCATACTTCACCGGCGTCCCCATATCGGAGAAAACCAGTTGAGCGCCTTTGTCGGCTTCCCACTGGTCGTACTGACGCTTGATGTTTTCTGCAGCGCGCGCGATTTTTCCGGTCGGGTCGCGTTGACTGGTTGGGTCTACCATTCGAACGTCCAGGGAGGCTTTCTTAGCATCCGTCAGTACCCAAAGTGGATTATCAATCTTGGCATAAGCAAGGCGATCTTCTTTGGATTTTAGGCCGTCGAACGCTTCCATTCGGGCAATCAGGTAGTCGTTGTACTCTCGCTGTGCCTCTGTGGCCGGTGCTACGTCTATCTTGCGCTTGCCGCCTTTCACATTCGGGATTGGGAAACGGGTCGATTGTTCCTGGCCGGTACGCTTGTTCTTCGCTTCTACATCCTGGCGATAGATATTCACCATATCCGCCTGAGTGATCACATCAGAAAAGCCTCGATACAGCGTAGAAAGTTGCTGCATGTTGTTGAGCCCTTTCAGGACGCTACGTTCTTTCACGGTGCCGGTCGGCGTGTATTCCAGGGTAATTTCCGTATTGAAAAAGCCACCAGCAAACGCATCATAGAATGACATATTCTTTTCGGTGAGCGTGTCATGCCCCAGGTAATACATCATCGTGTAGACTTCAACCAGGCTGTTTGAGATCGGCGTACCGGTCATAAACGTCACGCCGCCATTGTCCAGCCCCTGGATATGACGTGTTTTGATTAGCAGGTCGAGCGCTTTTTCTGAGCCTTTCGGGTCATTCATGCCAACGACGCGATCAGAGCGAGTAGCGTAAGTCAGGTTTTTAAATTCGTGGGCTTCATCCACTACCAGATAATCAACGCCCAGGTCACTAAAGTTGATACCGATTTTATCGGCGTTCTCACTCAGTGCCTTTTCTTTGTCTTTAATCTTGTTGCTCAGGCGGGTAATGGATTCTTCAATCTGAGAAACGCTGGATCCACGCTGGCCGGAATCTTTCGCTTCGCGGCGCGCTTCTTCCAGGGCACGGCGCAGCTCCGCAATTTTCTCATTTATCACTTTACGGAACGTCTCAATGTCGTTCGGCATTGCGCGTAAATGACTGTGACCAATCAGCACCACATCATAATCACCGGTCGCTATGCGAGAGAAGAATTGCTTACGCTTCTTCGCACTGAATGACTTGTCATCGGCTACCAGAATCTTAGCGCCTGGATACAGCTTGGTAATGTCTTTCGCAAAAGAGCCCAGGATATGGTTGGGAACAGCAGCCATCGGTTTCTTGCTCAAGCCCAGGCGCTTACGCTCCATCATGCCGGTGATCGCCGTAAAGGTTTTACCGGCCCCGACCGTGTGATCCAATAGCGTGTTTTTGCTTTGAATCATGCGCAACGCGCCGTCCAATTGCGTCTTACGCATATCGACCGTCGGATTCATGCCTACCGGCTGCAGATACAAGCGCCCGTTGTATTTACGGTTAACGTTAGTGTTGATTCGTTCATTGAAGTTATCCGCGATACGCCGCGCGGCGTCGGCATCGTTACGCGCCCAATTGACAAAGGTAGAGGCCATCTTGTTTGCCAGGGCATTGACTTCTCGTGTGGCCTTCTCGTTCTTCGTGCGCTGTTTACCGGCGTCATCGTAAATCACTAATGACTTGCCGTTAGCGACAGAGTTGAACATATCTGCAATAGTGGCGCGGTCGTGGCGGAATTGCGCGCCCAGGGGACTTGGAGCTCCGCGACTGGTGCTCATTCGAATTGAGCCCAGGCTACGGTTAATGTGAACCTTCGACTCAAAGCCGAGCGCCTGAGCAAAGCCCTCAAACACTTCTGGATCAATCCAGGTTGCACGGATAGACGGCTTAACCTGGTCAGGCGCTTTGTCTTCTGGCAAGACCGATTCAAGCAACTTAATGTTGGTATCCAAACCCGCGTTTTTGGCGTCCTGGTACTTGGCCTTAACGTTGCCTGACAGGTAATCATCAATGAACTCGAACTGTTCGGTTTTCGGGTTCATCAGCAGGTAAGGTTTATCGCCGGTCGTGAGTTGTTCCAGGACGGCGGCTTTATCCTTCCCAAGTAACTGGCTAATGTATTCCAGGTTGACAGCGCCATGCTCGCGCATCGAGTAATTCACCGCATCATCGACGTTACCTGCCGAGGTCGCGCGCTGGTATGGAAACAGCATCCGGCGCTCAAAAATGGCGCTTTTTGTTACTTCTCCGGTCGGACTGACCGAATCCAAACCGGACTCAATACCCACGTCGCCGGCTAAAACGTTCATGTTGGCAGAAATGCTCGCCGGTGCGCCATTTTTGCCTTTGCTGGCGAACGCCTTGCTGAACTCGTTATATTGATTGTTGAGACGCTGGCGCAGCGCCTCCATGTTATCGGCACTGGTCTTTTCCGCCTGGATCAGTTCAAGGGCCGTGTTGCGGATTGCCAGCAGACCTTTTAGCTTGCGGAATGGATTCTTCCCTAAACGCGTGTTGTCGATGGCTGCATCGAGCGCAGACAACGCCTGAGCCTTGCTGCCATTACCGTTCAGGTAGGCAACGGCGGATTTTGATGCAGATTCCCGTACCTGAGAGCTGCGGAACTCGCTTTTTATCTTACCGCTCGCCGCGCTTAATACTTCCTGCTCAATCAACTGCTTTAGACGCGCTTTGTCGCCGGTGTTCACGAGCTGGCGAATATGATCGAACGTCATACCTTCATCAGACCAAATGGTATCCGGCGTCACTTCATACACTTGCGCACCATTCATCGGATGATCCATGCCACGACGCATTACCTTGCCTTCGTCGTTCAGCATCATGCCATCAATAGCCAGGTCAGACTCAGATAGCATGACCTGGCTTGCCATCGTATCTTTTATTTCCGGCGTCAGGCTCAAATCCTGGCCTCGGGACAAAAGATCCAAGGCATCAGTGATTGATTTTTGCAGGTTCGCGTGTTCTGCCGTCGGATTAACCGTCGATTCCGTTTCATCCCCTCGGTACATCTTTCCTTGAGCAACTTCGCCCAGGATGAATTCGGGGTTTTGTTCAAACCATTTATTGATGCGAAAACCGTTCACTTCGCCGTTGGTATCCGTCCAAATAGTGTTCTTAGCCTTCTCACCAGCTTTCAGTTTACGGAACACCACAATGTCGGTTGTCACTTCGGTTGCCGCATTCGCTTTAAAGGCATTATTCGGCAGACGCAACGCACCGATAAACTCTAAGTCATTGCTCAGTTGGCGGTGATTTTTATTCGGCGTATCGAGGAAGCGGCTAGTAATGACTTGCATCATTAGCCCGTTTTCATGCAGTAACTTGGCCGACTTGCCGATAAAGTAGTTGTGAATGTTCATCCCTGACAGGTCAGGATTTTTGCGGTCGTTAATGGGCGTTGAACCGAACGGCGGGTTGCCAATCGCCAAAGAAAAAACGCCGGTTTTAAACGGCGTTTCTTCGAATCCTGCGACATTAATGTTGGCTTCTGGATAAATCAGCTTGGCAATATTGCCGGTCACGGAATCCAGTTCGGACGCAAACCAAGTGGAATTATCACGCATCCCTTCCGGTTGCCAGCCAATGAAGTTTCCTGAACCAATCGATGGCTCCAACACGTTCATTGGCGCATCGCCCAGGCCAAACGCTTTAACGCCATCCCACATCGCTTTAACTACCGACTCACTGGTGTAATGCGCATTACGGACACTACCACGCACAGTGTTGTATTCGTCGTCAGTCAGCATGGCTTTTAGGGTCTGGTGCGCTTCGATTTGAGACTTGCTGGCATTTGTGCCGTCAAACACTGAACCCAAACCGCCCCAACCACTATATTGTGCCAGCACCTGCTTTTGCTGCAGAGTGGCGGGTTCGCCGGTGCGCATCAGGTTCTTCAATAAGCGAATCGCCGCAAGGTTAGCGGCGATTCGTTGGGAGGTGGTTTTGCTGGAAAGGTCGTTTACATCATCCAGGCTTAGGCGTTCATCAGGGCTTCCCTGTACGCTTCGCTCTCCGCCATCTGATAGTTCGTCCCCGCCTGGATTTTGATCATTGTCTGTTCGACTATCTGTTTCGCCATCGATCGCGCGATTGGCGTTAGTTGTTCCACCGGCATCCGTTTGTACTTCGGATTGTCCCGAAGGTCTTTCATTAGGTCGGCTTGTACCTGCCCTTTCCCTGCCATTGCCTGATTCTCCGCTGTCATTTTGATTTAATTTTAATTCAGGGCTATCCGAATTGGTATTTTTCTCGCCTCTTTGCTGCTCACCTTCTGGCTTTCCCGCTTCCGCAACCTCATTGCGGTAATCAGAGTTATCTTTGTAGTAACGCTCGAACTCATTGAGGCCACCGAATGAAGTCGTAGCTTTGATCGCTTGCTCTAACTCCTTGGCTGTAAACCCTGCCTTTCGGTATGCCTCTCGAACGCCTTTCAGGCTGGCTTTTGAACGCGGCTTGCCACTGCTATCACGGTTTAGCTGCACAACTTGACGAATCACCGCTTGGGCCTCATCCAGCATCTTTTCCTGGCGTGAGCGTTGAGACGGCTGGCTGTCTTGTGCGCTGCGTGGTTTACGCCACAATGCGTATGGGCCTCGACTGGTTTGCGTGGTGACATAATCGTTGGGATTGTTCCTGGCATCGGAGTATCGAGCATCGTCAAAGCCGTCTACTCCTGACGCAATCATTTCGTAACCGTCACTGAGCATGCGGCTCATTTGTGGTTCTTCTCGGTCAGAGTCTCGCCCTAAATGCTCAACACCTGGCACTACCTCAGTGACCGCCGTTTGCTCAAGGCCACTCTCGGTCGATTCTTCCTGGCTACCACGGCGCGGTGCCTGAGAACGGTTACGCGCATCTGAGTACGCGTAGCGTAAATCGCCTTGCCGTTCTTCGCGCTGACGGTCGTTAACCGCTTCCATTGTATTCTCAGCACGGCGCAAGCGGGTACGCTCATTGAGCGCTGCCGTTTTGCTGATAAACTTGTTCGCCAGGCTGCGAACGCTACCGGCCATTTGGGCTTTTGCCTCTTGCTTGCTGACTTGCTGGCCGTCAATTTCAACCGTTTCACCAGGCGCACGATCAATTACCTGGTTGATGCGGCGGATAGATTGCGTGATGAGGTTTTGTTTGAACTCAGTAGCAGAGCGGGATTGCATGCGCTCTAAGATTTCGTTGGCCTTCTGCCTGGTATTATTTTGCTCTCGTTCGTTCGGAGTATTAAAACGCGCGGCCAGGTCTGCAACGGCATCATTCAGGCTTTCACCACGGAGCACCCTCCCATCCTGGGCATAAGCGCGCAACCGCTGCTCGTTGTTCTGGAATTCTTCTAAGACCGCATCAGAATCGAACCCTTTTGAGCGTCGTAACTTGCGACGCAGACGTTTAGAGATACCTTCTTGGCCCAACGGCTGCGGGAAGAAAGTGCGCTCTAACTCTCGTTCCTTATTTTCACGCTGCAGTTGTTCTATTTGACCCGGTGTTCTGCGGCCACGCGCGTTGGTTTCTGCAGTAGACAGTTGATCGAGGCGATTGCCAGTCTGTCCCAATGCACTACGGCGAGTCTCGATATCTTCCTGGCGGCGGTCGTTCTCCTGCTGCTGCAGGCGAGCGGGTTCATAATCCTGGTCACGCTGTTCTTGCTCCAATCCGGCGCGCGCTTGCTCATCTTGGCGGCGCTGCCAGGCTTCGGTCGGCAGCTCCTGGCGTTCGTTCCAGCCTTCCGGCTCCTGGCGCGTACCCCAAGGGCCGGTATTGAGTGACCGTGCCGATTGGTATGCCTCATCGCCTAATCGTGAGATAGCCAGGTTTGCGCGCGCACCACGCGGGTTATCAATCACTCCGGCGTCCGAATAACGG
Source organism: Vibrio sp. ABG19 (assembly GCF_029962385.1). Taxonomy (NCBI): domain Bacteria; kingdom Pseudomonadati; phylum Pseudomonadota; class Gammaproteobacteria; order Vibrionales; family Vibrionaceae; genus Vibrio; species Vibrio sp. ABG19. The sequence continues at coordinate 1,318,298 of NZ_CP071707.1, forward strand.
TTAAGGCGCTGAGCGACCCGCTGTTCTTCGGTCGGTGCTGTTCGGTTACGCTCGATGGCTCGATTCACAATTCCGTTCTGAGCGGAGCCGGTACTTAGTTCGCCTTGGGATGCCATTACATCCAGCTCACCGTAAGCGCCTTCGGCCTCCGCATCAGTACCGGTGGCAATGGTATCGAGCAACTGATCCACGCGCTCTGAGTCAACACTGCGCGCATTGGCAATCATATCGCGGTCGGGCTGGCTGGCTGTCAGTGTGCTTTCTGCCAGACTGCGGTTAACCGGTCGGCCATCGCGTTGCAGGGCTCCGAGTAGGTTCTGACGTGTTTTAGAAAAGTGGCTGTATCTTGCCGCGCGCCGCTCGTCATCAGCTTGACGCTCCGCCGCTTCTTCTCTGAGCTGTTCAGCCGTCTTAGGCTCCGCCTGACCCTCAACCGGCTGCTGAGCATCGACCGGCGCTGCGTCTGTAACGCCACCTTGTACGGGTTCACTCCCATCTACCGGCGCGTCAGGCTCTGCGTCTGCAGTTGGATCAACTTGACCTGGATCCGTCGCTGTATCTTCGGTCGCTTGAGTTTGCTCACCTCGATTACGGAATCGACCGAGAGCCCCGCCACCAGCACCAAGCGGCCCACCTGTACCCACACCGACGGCCATACCTTCTAAGGCATTGGTTAAAGCGCCGGATGTAGGATCGACATTGGTGCCTGCCGCTTCATTAAGTACCTGGTTTTGAGCCACAGTTTGCCCGTAGCCTTCAATGAATTCCGTACCACCTTCGGACACGGCACCTTTGACCGCGCCAGACACAATACCTTTGCCCATTTTGCCGAGCAACGCATCAAACAGGAACTTGTCACCCATTGCACCAGCGACCGAGGCAGCAATGGCTGTAGGGTCAGTGGACATTTGTGAACTCGCGTAACGAGCGGTTTCTTCTTTGGCTTTATCAAACAGAGCGGTTGCGCTTAGCCCTTCGTTTTCCGGTTCATCAGCCAGGCGCAGCAAAGAACTCTGGAAATATGGCGATTGGTCAGCCAGCGTGGAGGAATCCATTTGCATGACCGTGTTATAGGCATCCATACTCGCACTACCTAGCGAGCTACCTACGCCTGCAGCCATTGCTCCGGCACCACCAACGCGCGCGATAGCCTTGTCTGCGACGGCGGCGGCGGCTTGTTCCGTTGCGCCCTTTTTGACCATTGAACGCATGATAGTGCCACGAAGCGCCACCTTAGCAGCGGCACCGGCACCACCACCGGCGGCAAGGTTTGGCACCAGCGAACCCAGGCCGTTAGCGATCTTCATTGCCCATACATCGATATCACCGGCACCGTCAGCGAATACAGCATTGCCATTTTCGTTTTCATCGAACAATCGGGCATTCAGCGTTTCTCGGCCTTCCGGCGTCATACTTTGTTCAACAAAATCTGCGCCGGAATTCGCCACATCACGCAGACTTTCACCCACGCCTAACGTGTTTTCCGCCAGCTCACCAATGCCCGCAATTCCCCGCAAGGCTCCACTGCCAAATGCTTTAGCTGTATCACCTAATGTTGCGGTGTAGTCCTTCGCTTTGGCGTTGGGATCTTCGAACTTAAAGTTACTTGGTAGGAATGAACGTTGTTCATTGCTCATATCCGTTGTGGCGTTAACGGTCGATTTTGTCGAAAGATCATCGCCTAAAATTTTATTGTCTTGCATGCGCGCTCCAAATTGCAGACATAAAAAAACCGCCACCCCATAAGGGCAGCGGTTCATTAGAGAGACTGGTTTTAGTATGGGAAAATCTACCACACTTTGATTTCATCGCCTACCGGCAGATTAAAATGGCCGTGCAGTTCCGCTATAGCCTGAGTAATCGACTTCTTTATTGGAAGTCGCGGATGGTGGGCGAAAAACATCACGCAAGCCGGATGATAGATTTTGTTGCCATTGTGGCGAACGTGCCAGGTATTCACGGTTAGCGCGGTCATAATCACTTTCACCACCACCTTGCTTTTCAGATCGTAACTTCGCCAGTTGTTCCTGCCTTTTCTTTTCGCCTTCGGCATCTTGCCGCATTTTGACCGCTCTCTGATAGTTCTGCTCTAACGTTTCTGGCGCGATGTTCGACACATCCAAACTCTGACTGAGTTCAGCGATAAACTGCTGCTTTTGTGGATCCTGCGCTGCCCACTGCTGAGCCGGAGTCAGGCGACTGCCTTCTCTCGGGCCTCCAGCTTTACCAAATACCTGGTCAATGGCTGCACGACGCTCATCAAAGCGCTGGTTAACCGCATCCTTTTGCTCTGGCGTCGCATCAAGTAAGTTACCAAGCGCCTCACTTCGGTCTTGCTCAAGCTCAGTTACCGCGTCACGCCATTGCTTTGCCACTTCGGATTGAGTCTTTTTATCTGAGCCGCTAAACAGCTTCGCGTAGTTATCATTATTAAAATATTCCTTCGCTAAAGTTATTTGACCGGTTACGTCCTTCATGAAGTCTTCCAGGGGAATGACTTTCACCGCCTGGTCAGCACCTGCCCCACGCCCCTCGGTGACGGCAGCGTTACGGGTTGAGCCGTCGTCATACGTCACCTTAAGGCCGACGACAACGCCTGGCTGCTCACCTTCTCGGTTTGGGTCAATATCCGCTACAAAGTCATGCCGCAGGTACTGCTTATCAGTGATCACTTTACCGGTTTGCGGGTCTTTTTCACCAATGCCTTGCTTCGCGTTTCGGTCTAGCAATGTCCCCACTGCTTTGGTGAATCGCGGATCTTGGTAGGACATAGAGCCATTCAATACTTGAGGCATGGCCGACTCTACTTCATAAGCAGCTTGGACAACGCGAGGTGAGTAGCGCCTTGGGTCATACGCACTGCCTTTGACGTACTCATTATCGAATATCGGATCAATTTCTCCACTCTCAATAAACTTCTGCGCACCGGCTTGGATAAGCGGCATATTCTCCGTCAAATACCCGAGCTTCTTCTTCTGAGCAAGATCCCATTTGTGTACATCACGCTGAGCGGCCTGATTCTCCATTTGAATGCTCTGCAGAGCGCTTTGCTTTTTCTGAGAGGCTTGATAACGCCGTTCTTCTTTCTCGTCTTTTTTCTGCCGGTAGTCTTGCTCTTTCTGATAACGTTCTTCATTGCGCTCATCGATATCAGAAAGACGTGCTCGTTCATTCTGATAACGTTCTTCATTGCGCTCATCAAGCATCTGACGGCGCTCATTGTCTTCTTGACGCTGATAATGGCGCTCTGCTACGTCGAACCCGCGCAATGCACCATCCATAAACCCTCTGGTATCTAAAGCCATTAGAACAACTCCCCGACAACAAAACCTGCAGCCGCGCCGACTGCAGTACCAAACCCTGGCGCGATTGCCGTGCCGATTCCGGCACCGGCCCCGATGGCCGACAATGTTTTTTGCCGCTTGGCGTCCTTAATGTTCTGGTTCACGTTGTCGCGCTCAACTTCACGCTGCGCTGACGAACGCAACCCCGCTAACGCCTGTTTGCGCGTATCAGCGCCAAGACTCATTAAACTGTAACTCATGCTTTACCCCACATTCATTTGCGCCAGCGCACCGCGAGGACTGCCGCTTAATACACTCATGGCGCGATCTTGTTCGTTCTCACGCAAGCTGTTTTTTGCCGTGACGGCGGCTAATGACGTTTTGGCCTGGTTATTTTCATCATCCGTTGCCTGGACACCATAGCGGCCCATCTGATTGACATTGGCTAACGTTGCGCTGTTCTGAGCGCTGGAAAAGTTGTCGTCTACTCGCGCGAGTTGCTGGTCGAGCAGTTCGCCGCTTTGGGTCTGATCCAACAACTGCTTTTGCTGCGGATAAAACCGTGTCAACCAATCCTGATACTGCTGATTCGTCACCGCTGCGTAGTTGTTTTCTGCTGAGTTGCTGACTGAAATATTGCCGGATGACGAAGTAGAAGACGATGTGTTCAGCACACCATTGATGATACCGCCAAAAGACATTATCGACCTCCAAGATGCGTTGCCGATTGCGGGTTATAAACACGGTTGTCAGCCAAGGATAATGACCTCGATTGGTCAGAGACGAATCCTGTGTCCGGCGTTACCGTATCACGATTTAAATACATGCTGGTTCCAATGCCGGCCAATGTTCCCACGGTTTGGGCGGTCGCTGCACTGCGGTTAAAATCGCTGTACGCATCATTGGTTGCACGTTGTGAAGCCAGGTTCGCGGTATCATTGATACCGGCCAAACCTTCTGCTTTTTGTCCCTGGCCAATCGCAACGATATCCTGCTTACCGGTGACGTACTTGTCTTGTTCAGCACTTTGCGCTCGGTTGACCGTATCCCCTTGAGCAATTGCCTGATCGGTTGCCAGGTCAGAGAGCGTAGATTGGAACTTAGCGGAACTCGGGTCGATACCGGCTTGCGCCAGGTTCTCCGCAGTTGCTTCTCTTGCCTTGCCGTACTCTCGGTTGTAACTCAGGTCAGTCGATTGCTTCACGTCTGCCATATTAGAATCTGAGTTAATGTTATCCACTCGCTGCATGAATAGATTCTCGAACGGCTTCAACTCCTTGTTATAGATATTCCATTGCTTGACAGCAATTTGAGACGCTGCCTTTTCTGCTGCTGTTTCTTTGCGTTCGCCGCCGCCTGGATCACCTGCCATTAAACTAACTCCTTCAACCAGGTACTGATATGACCATTTTTCTCAACCAACTGGTAGCCGAGCCTTTTACTTACCCTGGCAAATGCCTTGCCGAGAGCGGTACAGAAAACAAGCTGCTTCGCCCCTATCTGGCGGCACAGCCGTTCAATTTCGGGTTGGTACTTTGTGGTGGCACCTTGCACAAACGAATACGCGAACATAATGCACACCTTGTCACCATCAAACGGTTTCAGCACCAGGAAACCATCCGGCGACAGAAACAAAAACGCCTTACGGTTAAGTAAGGCGCGATCAACGTTCTCTGCAAAAGCATGACGGTTTTTATGTTCTGTTTTCAAAAGTATGGGGTAAAGTCTACCTCGCCACTTATCGTAAGGCTGCAATGATAACTGTGTATTCATACAACTCTATCATATATTAATCGTTCTATTCTTGTATAAGGCAAAGTCAATATCTTGAGCATTGAATGTAAAAGTAAAGCCGCTTACGTTCCCCCAAAGAGTTCCAGCAACAACCAACTCAAAGGGTATCATCCTTGGGGTCACTTCGGCTGGTAATTCAATATATACGTTTCCACCAGTACCAGGGGCGTATTGAACACTCTGGTAAACTTGTTCGTTAGCAAGGTTTCGATATCTTACCCAAACGTAAACGTTGCCGCCTCCTGTGCTCCAGTCCATCGGCGGCACCCTTAGCAATCTATCTATATTGGTGCTTTCGATCTCCCAAGTTCCAATAACGTACTTAGTGCCATTATTGCTTGAGTTTACATACCGATTGTAATTACTCGCCTTGTGAACTCGAATGCCCGTATAAATATCGCCCTTAATCTGATTGGCCTCCAGCATTCCTAGCACCTGGCAACTTTCATCAATCACCACATTTGAAGCGGTCAGGTTCTTAATTGAGCCGCTTGTTGCCTCCATGTGGCCTTTCATCCACATGTTACCGGAACCATCGACATAAACATTGTAGCCATTAAACGGGCCACCAGGGCCGAGCATGAGCCGTGCACCATTGATGTCACCACCATTTATTACGGGCGCGGTCATTTCAATGCCAGCCTTAACACTATCAGCCACAATCTGTTGAGCGGCCAGAATCTGTATTGTGGCTTCTTCAATCATCGCTTGCTGCATAATGACGTTGCCATTTTGGACGGCAAATAATGGCTTAACCTGACCAGGTGAGTTGGGATCATAAACAAAGAACTGTGTCGCACTGACCACCACTTGGCTAGTACCTTCCGAATCGGCCAGGATACCAATACCTGCGGAAATGTCACCGGCCTGAGCTTTCGCTGCCCACAGAGCGCGAAACGCTTCGCTTCCGTCATCATTAATTTCAGCAATAGCTTGTGCATTAGTCTGCGCGGCGGCACTCGCATCACCGGCAGTGGCTTCAACCGTGTCTACACGCTGAGAAATGGCCTGATTGTTACTGCTCACTGTTTGCTGTAAGGACGTGAGACTGGCATTAGTAGCGGCGTCGGCGGATTGGTAATCAGATTCAAGACCATCTACACGTTGCGCCATCGCCTGATCGTTATCGCTGACGGTTTGTTCAAGGGCCGTCAGGCTGGCGTTCGTCGTCGCGTCTGCTGCCTTGTACGCGGTATCGAGAGAACTGATCTGCTGAGCCAGGGCCGAATCGCCATCCGCGACCGCTTGTTCCAGGGCAGATACATTCGCGTTGGTGGTTGCATCTGCCGCCTTAAACGCTGCATCGATATCATCCACTCTTTGCGACATTGCCTGGTCGTTGGTACTCACCGTCTGTTCTAACGTGGATAGACTCGCATTGGTCGCCGCATCAGCGGCTTTATATGCGGTATCCATTGCGCTAATTTGTTCGGTTAGCGCTTGTTCTGCATCTGCCAGGGCTTGGCGAGATTCAGTAAAATTCGCTTCACTGACGGCGGATTCTGCGTCGCTTGACGTTTTGTAAGCCGCATTCAGTTGGCGAATTTGCAGGGCCAGGACGTGCGCGGATGAGGCGATAGTCTGCGTTAGTTGCTGCAGCTCTGCAGAGTTTTTCTGATCGCCTTGTTCCACGCTGGAAGAAAGCGAATTGATTTGTTGCGAGAGCGCTTCGTCTGCAGCACTTACAACTTGCTCAAGCGTATCTATCGCCGCGTTTGTGGCGCTGTCTGCTGCCTTATAGGCCGCGTCCAGGTCATCCACACGCTGGCTCATTGCCTGGTCATTGTCGCTCACCGTCTGCTCAAGCGTACTTAAATTGGCATTGGTTGCAGCATCGGCCGCTTTATAGCTCGCATCGAGAGACGCTACTTGTTGTGCAAGAGCTTGATCGCCATCTGTCACCGTTTGCTGCAGCGCGGTTAACGTGGCGTTCGTCGCCGCATCTGCCGCCTGGTAATCGGATTCAAGACCATCCACACGTTGAGACATCGCCTGATCGTTATCGCTGACGGTTTGTTCAAGGGCCGTCAGGCTGGCGTTCGTCGTCGCGTCTGCTGCCTTGTACGCGGTATCGAGAGAACTGATCTGCTGAGCCAGGGCTGAATCGCCATCCGCGACCGCTTGTTCCAGGGCAGATACATTCGCGTTGGTGGTTGCATCTGCCGCCTTAAACGCTGCATCGATATCAGCCACTCGTTGAGACATCGCCTGGTCATTGTCGCTGACGGTTTGCTCAAGGGCCGTCAGACTGGCGTTCGTCGTCGCGTCTGCTGCCTTGTACGCAGTATCGAGAGAACTGATCTGCTGTGCCAGAGCGGAATCCCCATCCGCGACCGCTTGTTCCAGGGCAGATATATTCGCGTTGGTGGTTGCATCTGCCGCCTTAAACGCTGCATCGATATCAGCCACTCTTTGCGACATCGCCTGGTCGTTGTCGCTGACGGTTTGCTCAAGGGCCGTCAGGCTGGCGTTCGTCGTCGCGTCTGATGCCTTGTACGCGGTATCGAGAGAACTGATCTGCTGAGCCAGGGCTGAATCGCCATCCGCGACCGCTTGTTCCAGGGCAGATACATTCGCGTTGGTGGTTGCATCTGCCGCCTTAAACGCTGCATCGATATCAGCCACTCGTTGAGACATCGCCTGGTCATTGTCGCTGACGGTTTGCTCAAGGGCCGTCAGACTGGCGTTCGTCGTCGCGTCTGCTGCCTTGTACGCAGTATCGAGAGAACTGATCTGCTGTGCCAGAGCGGAATCCCCATCCGCGACCGCTTGTTCCAGGGCAGATATATTCGCGTTGGTGGTTGCATCTGCCGCCTTAAACGCTGCATCGATATCAGCCACTCTTTGCGACATCGCCTGGTCGTTGTCGCTGACGGTTTGCTCAAGGGCCGTCAGGCTGGCGTTCGTCGTCGCGTCTGATGCCTTGTACGCGGTATCGAGAGAACTGATCTGCTGAGCCAGGGCTGAATCGCCATCCGCGACCGCTTGTTCCAGGGCAGATACATTCGCATTGGTGGTTGCATCTGCCGCCTTAAACGCTGCATCGATATCATCCACTCTTTGCGACATTGCCTGGTCGTTGGTACTCACCGTCTGTTCTAACGTGGATAGACTCGCATTGGTCGCCGCATCAGCGGCTTTATATGCGGTATCCATTGCGCTAATTTGTTCGGTTAGCGCTTGTTCTGCATCTGCCAGGGCTTGGCGAGATTCAGTAAAATTCGCTTCACTGACGGCGGATTCTGCGTCGCTTGACGTTTTGTAAGCCGCATTCAGTTGGCGAATTTGCAGGGCCAGGACACGCGCTGATGAAGCGATAGTCTGTGTTAGTTCCTGCAGCTCTGCAGAGTTTTTCTGATCGGCTTGTTCCACGCTGGAAGAAAGCGAATTGATTTGTTGCGAGAGAGCTTCGTCTGCAGCACTTACAACTTGCTCAAGAGTATCTATCGCCGCGTTCGTGGCACTGTCTGCCGCCTTATAGGCCGCGTCCAGGTCATCCACTCTCTGCGCCATCGCCTGGTCATTGTCACTCACTGTTTGCTGCAGTGTTGCCAGGTTCGCATTCGTCGCCGTGTCTGCTGCCTTGTACGCGGTATCGAGAGAACTGAGCTGCTGTGCCAGGGCGGAATCCCCATCCGCGACCGCTTGTTCTAGGGCAGATACATTCGCGTTGGTGGCGTTGTCGGCGGCTTTGTAATCGGCGTCTAGTTCATCAACTCTCTGCGTGATTGCCTGTTCATTATCACTGACCGTTTGAGAAAGTGACGTGAGGCTTGCGTTTGTGGACGCATCCGCCGCCTTGTACGCCGCATCCAGATTTAATATCTGCTGCGCTAACGCTTCATCACCATCACTTACTGTTTGCTGCAGCGTGGCTAGACTGGCGTTCGTTGCTGAGTCTGCTGCCTTGTAAGCGGTATCGAGTTCATCAACACGCTGAGATATCGCTTGTTCATTATCGCTGACCGTCTGCTCCAGTGTTGCGAGACTAGCGTCTGTTTGCGCGTCTGCGGCCTTATACGCGGTATCGAGATCCGAAATCTGTTGCGCCAGCGCACTGTTCCCATCCGTCACCGTCTGCTGTAGCGTGGTGAGAGTTGCATTGGTAGCCGCATCGGCGGATTGATAATCCGCTTCTAAGCCATCAACCCTTTGAGCCATTGCCTGGTCTTTATCCGCTACCGTTTGTTCTAACGCAGTCAGGTTGGCGTTCGTCGTGGAGTCAGCCGATTTATAAGCGGCATCGAGAGCATCAATTTGCTGAGCCAGAGCCGAATCACCGTCTGTAACAGTTTTCTGCAGGTCAGAAATGTTGGCATTGGTCGCTGCATCCGCCGACTTGTAGGCTGCGTCCATATCATCAACACGCTGCGTCATGGCTTGTTCGTTGTTCACGACAACCTGCTCTAGTGACGAAATCTGCGCCGTTAATGCTGTTTCATTGGATTGCAGCGTCGCCTCTAACGACGCCACTATCTCAGCTAATGCTTGATCAGCTTCGGTAAGCAGCCGTTGCGATTCCGTGATCTGCGCGGTGGTTGCTACCGCCTGGGCCTCGGTTCTTGTCTCATAGGCCGCGTTCAGTTGTGAGATCTGCATTGCCAGGACTGAACTGGTATCGGCTAACACCGTTTCCAACGATTTGATATTGGCCGTAACCAGTCCGTCTGCAGATTTGTATTCCTGCTCAATGCGCGCTAGCTCACTATCAATCGTGGTCTTGGCGAACGTGAGCGCATCGTCCAAATCAACGTCGGCTTGTGACAGATCGCTAACAGCCTGGTTTAACGCATCAGAAATCTGTGTGATACCGGCCTGCAGGTCTGCACTGGCGGCTTGTTGGTCAGCTTTAGCCTGATCAATCGCAACATTGGCCGCATCGATACCGGCTTGTAAAGTCGCATCTGACTGGGCTTGATCAACCTTCGCCTGGTCAATGGCCTGGTTGGCCGCATCGATACCGGCTTGTAAAGTCGCATCTGACTGGGCTTGATCAACCTTCGCCTGGTCAATGGCCTGGTTGGCCGCATCGATACCGGCTTGTAATTCCGCATCCGCTAATTGCAGATCAGTTCTGGCTTGCGCCAGGGATTGGTTGCTTGCATCGATACCGGCTTGCAATGCTAAATCGGCTTGCTCTAAGTCATTCTTAGCCTGAACGACGGCGGAATTTGCGGCATCAATGCCACTTTGCAACGTGGCATCGGCGGCGGTTAAATCCAATTTTGCCTGGTCAATGGCATCGTTAGCAGCATCGATACTGGCTTGCAGCGCGGCATCACCGGTGACCTGATCGGCTTTTGCTTGCTCTAACGCTTCGCGCTCCGCTTTCGTGTCAATATCGGCTTGCAACTCAGCCACAAGCGCTGACTCTCTCAACTGTTCAGCCAGGTCATCAATGATACTGCCAACATCAGGCGACGTTTCTGCAAGAACCCCATTCACATCTTGGTATGGCCCTGGGGTATCTGAGCGATTAACGAATCGCACCCAATAGTAATAGGCACTACCAGGGCGAACGACATCACCGAATACAGTGGCCGGTGTGGTGGCTATCAAAACTGCTTGAGATAAATTGTTCTCCGTGGCGCGCCATACTTCAGCATGAGCAAAACCACTAAACGTGGGATTATCCCACTGGATCAAGATTGACGAAAATCCACCAAACACTTTCACGTTTTGCGGGGCGTGAGGTGTTTCAACTATCTCACTGTCACCCTGATTGGATGTAGAGCCGACCATGATCCGGTTAACGGTTCCTTTTAATGTGGCCACATCGGTTTCGGTGACAGCTCGGTGAGCCCCGTTGCCTCGTTGGCCGGTGAGTATTTCAACGTTCTCGTATAGCGCCTCTAGGGTGCGTCCGGCTCGGAAAGGGTTTTTCTTTTTTGCCATCAGTACAATTCCACCATTGCGTCTGCCAGTATAATTCGCTCTACCTTGCTCGCGCCTTCAATCTTGACCTGCCACTTGGTGCCACGCATAGCCGGTAGCCGGAAAGCTATGTCGGTCAATTCTCCCGGGCTCAGCTCATAAACCGTCTCGCCATCCACAAAGAAGGACACTTTTAGGCGTTCGGGGGATTCTGCCTGGATACGCGCACAGGTGATCATTGAGTCTTGAGGGATAAGGAACTGCTTACTTTGCCAGGCCATAGAAAGGTGTTCAGAGCCACGCCGCCAGGAATTGAGGTAACCACCTTGTGCGATATAAAGAGTATCGTCTTGCAGGTAGTTGTAGGCCGCGTCCCAGGTCGCAGACAAGCGGGTGAAACTTTGAGTGCCAGGGTCGAAGATAAATGCGCCGCCATCATATTGAGCGATGTATTTGCCGTCGTTCGCCCAGGCCCGAATGGTTTCAGGTTTAAAGGCTTGCCAGCTCTCTCGGTCGATAATGGTTTCTGTGATCACCACGGCGCTGGATGATGAAATCGCAACTAAGCCATCCGGCGAAGCATATAATGCCATGCCATTGATAACGGCTAATGAGTCAGGGCTGACACACGCTTGCTCTACGTTCAGGCGCTGGCCGGTGATGGTTTCAGGATTGATACCCGAAAAAAGAAAGGGCTTGCCTTTGGTCGCTACAACTAATGACGTTTCTATTGGCGCTATCGCAACAATATCATCGTCAGTCACGCCCGTATTAGCACGGTTCCAGGCGTAAGGAAGGTACGCCTCTGAGAACATTACCTCGTTGCCAGCAAATCCGGCACATATCCCGTTTGCCATTGAGCACAGACCGCGCATGGATTCGTCAGGTACATCGTAATCCCAGGTATCCAGCGTCGGGCCGTTAATGTCACGCTCCGAATCAACATACTCTGACTGACTGATAGGCAGCTCTGCCACAAGCAAGTAATCACCTTCACCACCAGATGTGACCGACCGGTAAAGGCGTGTATGCGTGATATTGTGGGTATTCACTCCTGGCGTCGCTAAGCTGACCGTCACGGTAGAGCCTGGCTTTTCAATCAACACCGAAGCGCTGGCATCACCTGGGCCACCTTCCTCACCAAAGGCTGTCACGTAAGTCTGGATGTATAGCCGGTCTTCATCGTCATAAGACGGCAGCTCTCCCTCTAGCGGGTCTTCTCCGGTCGAATCATCCACATTAGTCACAATCGGAGGGCTTGACGGTCTTGGCACTCCAAGGTCATACCATGCGGCAGGCATAACGCCACTGCCGGTCGCAATATCTTGGGCCGTCAGCTTAGGCTTTTGCTGCCCTGTCCAGTAGACACGCTGATACTGGTCTTGTGCCATCGGGTTAGCGATCACATCCACACGCTCAGCAAACGTAAACCAGTGTGAATGTGCGTATAAAAACAGGGTTGCCGGAGCAGAGATAGCAAGCTCAGGGCCGTCTGCATCGTTTCTTAATGGCGAAACAATGCCACGTTCGAATTCACAGTTTTCAGCCAAGGTCGCGGCTTCGTTCGGCAGTAAATGGGGTTCAAGTCTAGGGACTTCCCCTTTCATCGTGGGTACGTCAATTCGCATTTTCAGACCTGTAAAGACAAAAAAAGCGGCCAAGGGCCGCTTTAAAAGGAAGGGGACGATTATTCAGCGCTATAAACAAAGGGCTCTAGCTTTGAACCTTCTCGCCAAGCTGTGTATGAAACATATACGGCGTCAAGGCGCTCGGTGTACGCATTGAGCACAGATTTCAGTTCAGAAACCGACGTTTCTCGCACTGAGTTGTCTGCGAGGATCCACTGCCGAACAGTATCTTCGGGCATTCCCAAGCGTTCAGCATACGCGATAGCAGAGGTCATATTATCCCGACCAGACGCATCAACTTGCCAAACGACATTAAACAACTCGATGTTGCTTTCAACCACGCTTTCTCGGGTCGATTTAGCGAGTTCCTGATGATAGTCCGCCACTATCTGGCTCTCATCCGATATTGCTAAAATAGGCTCATCAAGTTGCCACGCATCGATCGCAGCATCATAAAGCGCTGGCGAAAACACCGGTTCAGACTCCTCATCGATGCGCTCCAGAAATGCGCTGTCATCGAGTACGGGGGTTCGTTCAAGCCAGGCCAGATACTCATCATGAAACGCCCATTTCTCCGCTTCACACGCTTTGCTGATGGTGTATTTCACAAATTCAGGATCACCACGCTCTTTTGCTAATGAGACAAAGGCCCAACTTTTAAGGTCATCACGCGGGTTCTCAACTAGGAATGACACATCAATGTATTCATCAACTAAACGTACGGATTCTTGCTCTACACCATCCTCATCCTGGTATTTATATACCGATGAAATTTTATTTCCCGTAGGCAATGTCCTCAGTTCTTCGTGATAGAAATTACGAATGGGATCTGGTAGGTCGAACAGCGTTCCTTGAGTATTATCAAACATTACAAGTCGACTCCTTTAGTTTGGAAACCAGCGCGCGCACGATTATCAATAAATCCATAGGGAATGGCTAATTCAGAGCAGCCACATAACAATGTGTTATTGTTTAAATCAGTGTATGAACTTATCCCATCGACGATGGTCATTACATTGCTATCCCCCCAGTCATTCCCAACAAATCGCAATTCATTCCACTGGAACTGCAATGTTCGCACCCCATCTTTAGCAATAGGATATGTGAGAACTTTTCCGGCGATTGAGCTGTTATTGGGGGCACCTAAAGGCACTTTTGCGTGGCTTGGCCCCGGAACATTTCGTATGACTCCACTATTGCCAGAGGAATTACAAGACAACACGGAAAGATGATCATATTGAACGCCTGATGAATTAGAAGAGCAGACTTTATTAATCATTGATGCTAATAAATTTCGTCCATTCATGTCCTTAGAATCGCAAGAAACAAACACACCAAGATTACATGTCGGCCCCCCTAACATTGGCATCCTTGCACTACTTGGCCGAGTGATAGCCGCCCACACATCGTAGAACAAAAGACAGATTGAGCCCTCAGCTAACGTAGCCGAGTATTGATTCAATTCTGTGTCTGTAGAACTTAATGTAACCGGTCCTATGACCCAGGTTGTCCCATAATTATTAGACCTTGCATATGTGATCGCAGGTGCTGATGCAGGGCGTGATAATGGGAACGAAGAATAGTTACCATTCGGTGCAACATGGACGAACCCACCAAGCCACCCCTCCGATAATAAAGGGCTGTTGATTATAGACTCGATACTCGCTACTACATCCATCATTTTAAATGTGCCGGAAACGGAAATGCCTGCGCTTTCAAGTGCCAGAATGTACAATTCGCTGGTTGAAGCCATTGCTGTAGCAAATCCCCATTGACTCGCGGAATTCTCAACATATTGGCACCAAACATTATCGCTAGCCACATTAAATACTATTGCCTTAACAACTTCATTCAAGCCGGAATGATATAGGTATATAACATCACCTACCTTCAAAAATGACGTGTAGCTGCGTCCTAGCGTATCGTTTCCATACACTTGTACCCTTGAGCTTGTCGTATACACCCCGAATGTATTTCCATTCCGACCAGACTCATTTCCGCGAGTTAAACGGGCCTGCTTTAGCTTTTCTAACCCACGGTAAGAGCTGTTTTTACATTTCTCCAGGACTTTAGCATCATCAATAACAGAAGATGGATATGCTGGCTTACGCCAATCAATGACACCCCCAACGCCACCACCAAATATAATATCGTGCAATTTTCCATCAGGCCGTATTGCGTTGTAGTTACTCGGTTCATTAACGGAACCAGTATCCACGTATCGCCCTGGAACAAATTCTTGGCCATAGGTATTCCCTGTTTTAAACAAATAGGCTGCCGTTCTATAGTGCGCCAATGCTATCATCTGTTGCTGTAAATTTGTGGCTACTTTGGAACTTGGATTGATACTCTCTGGTACCGTGGCTGTCGCTGTACCGTGTGGGTTCTTGGTCGGGTGCCATACTCCCTGATTAAGACGAGGCACAGTAGATAATACGTAAAGGTAGCACTCTCCATTTACAGCGACCCCAAGATCCTGAGCACTTCGAGAAGTAAACATTCCGACTTCTGGCAGAGTATTGTAACCGTTGCTCTCATTATCATAATAAGCAGACGGTGATGGCGAATCGAGCTGACCTCTCGCCGTGACTAATCCTGAAGAAAAGGTAGAATAACGCACTCCCGTAACTGCGTTAGATTGGAGGTTTTGCCAGTCACCATTCCCGGCACCTCTAATCGTGCGTTGTGATACTGTCCATTGGACAATTTTACCATCGCTTAATCGATAAACTTTATGCTTCTTGTTCTGGAAAATTTGAGCTAATTGTTCCTCACTCAAGCTACCGTTGAGAATATTGAAACCTCTGCCTGCTGGAGCCCCTTGGCCTGGGTAGGCATCGAAATGACTACGTGGTCGAAAATCATTAACAACTGTAGAAATACCATCAACTTGCGTCAGGGCGCATTGCTGCATCCCGTATGGATAAAGAATCGGATCATCCGTATTTATTTCGCGCAAGTAAATCTCAAGAGCGACAAGGTCTACAGGATGAGTTACTACACTACGAGACACGGGCGTTAGAGTAATACTATTTATAACCATAGTTCCTCCCGTATTATTGTCGTCTCTTATGCGTAGCTGAATCTTATCTCCTGAGTTTTCAGGGACTTTAAAAGTTTTAGTATGAACTCCTGCTTCGGATACCCTTAGATAATCATGTGCAGAAGCTCCCGCATACGCCATCTCAGCATAGAACGTGCAACCAGGTTGCAGTTCTTCTATATCAACTTCAAATACGAACTCTGTACCGTCTGGAATGTCCATCCATTGATGGATGTATGAGTCTCCTGATGATTGGTAATCTTCAATTAACAGTGCACCATCAATAACTTCGGCTCTCTTTAGTAGGGTATCCTGACTCCAACCGTCCAAGCCATATTGGAAGAATCCATTCTTTACCAAACCTTCATGAGCACGCAACACTGCTTCGTCTCTTGTCAAAGCAACGTTCCCGTAACGAGGGTCTAAATCTGTCTCGTAATTGATGTGCTCCCCTGTTGAGGCATCATATACTTCCGTTCCTTGCGGCGCGGGAGGTAGGCTAAAATGAAACTCATCTTCAACATCCCGCCCTATACCTTTTAGTGCTATTGAAACGCCCGACAAATTAAACTCAGCATAATGGGTTTTCGATGTTCCGCCAGAGTCGGCTCCGAAAGGTCTACCGACGATTATTTTGTTCGCAAACGATGATTGATTGTTTATTGCCCACATCCCCTCGTTAACTGTTACTGCATTACTCCGATCCGCATGCTTACCTGCATGAAGCATCCCACTACCAGCATATTCTCTCTGCATGGCCTCTCTGTCTGCGATCAAGTCAGATTCTGAGCGCAAGTACGCGGCGGCGCTCAGCCAACGCGGGTCAATTTTTCCTGACGCGTCTGCCAGCGGAATTTTACCTGGTTCTGGTTCTACTGTAGCCGTCCCACCAGTGACAATCGCGGCTGCATCATCACGAAACTGCTTAGTTTCGTTTGCATGCGCCCCTGCTTGTATACTGAATGCTTCCGATTCACCTGCACTGCTCTGTGCGCGATCAGCGTGATCGCTGGCACTTTCAGCCGAGTCAGAGGCTTTCTGCGCATTTTCCTGTAAGCCTGTATTAGCGGTAACGTACTCTTGGAGAAGGGCCGTTGTTTGCGCTGTCAGCGCGTCAACACTATCTGCGAGTTCCTGGCTCATTATCGGGCTCCTTCACTGCTTTTGATCATTTGGGTTTTGGCGCTGTCAGAGGCCGACTTATCGCCCAGGGCGGTTGCAAAGGCTTGCAAATGCAGTTGTGCCTTGTTGCCGTCAGCGACGTTCAACGAGTCTTTGTTGTAGGCTCGGTACATTACAAAGTCGGCTACAACGCCTTCATAGATATCCGTTAACGGGAATGCTTCCGCTTCATCACTGACTTTCAGATTGCGCGAGTAAACGATTTCCACATCGACCTGTTCCGCCGGAGCCGGATATAGGAATAGCGTGGTTTCATCCAATTCATTACGCGCCCAACACGTTGGAATGCCGGTCTTTACTCGCCAGTCAGGGTAAAGCTGATTGAGTTTGTTAATATCTACGAACTGAGCAGCAATGTTGTTGATGTGGTTGACCGCCAGAATTTGATAGGCGTCTGCAGGTAACGTGACGTTTACACTGGCTGTCGGCACCGTAGCCGTGGTGCGGCTTAGGTCGGGACGACGAATCAGTATGGCCGCAATCGCATCATTGAGAAAATCGGTCAACTCTGCTCGTGACCAACGAACGTTACGAATATCCACCAGGTCACGCGAAATGCGGTCGATCAGGGTTTGAACAGTTATAGCCATCAGAAGAACTCCCGTCTGCGAGTCGGATTATGGAAGGATTGGAAGTCGCCATTTTCCAGGGCGAAACGCTTTGCGCTGCGCATGGCCTCAACGAACCACTGGCGGTACTCAAAAGCCAATTGCGGGTTATGCCAGTCACTGTCCGGCTGCAGCATGAGAAGATGCGCCGCGCCATAGCAGATCGCTTGCTGGTATTCATCAAAGAGAACCTGGGGAACGTGCGTCGAGTTCAGAGTGGGCTCAATACTGCAGTGAACTACGCCGCTCACGATATCAACACCGAACCATACAACGTCACGTCCTTGCAGCTTGTAGTCATCGCCTTTGGTCAGAATGAGCGTTTCCTGCGGGGTTACGCTCGTGATTTTCATTATCTCACTGGCGATATAACTGCCTGAGCCTGCCCCGTTTAACTCAGAGCTACCGACCACCGCGAGCACCGAACCGGATTCGATAGCTTCGATTGGCCTGGTATAACGAACGACGCCGGATTCTCGGCAAAACTCCTGCGCGGCCTGCACTAATACCTCGTTCATTAACGGAGCAAGAGGAACGTTCACCAGTTGACGCAGCTTTGGGATAAAGGTATCGACTAAGACAGTTTCCATGATTAAGCCTCGCTGTCAGTGGCAGGCTCAGCATCCATAGCACGAATGCCGTCACGGATACGGACGCGGTACGCGTCTACATCTTCTTGCGCTGACTTGGCAGC
The DNA here is from genome assembly GCF_029962385.1 of Vibrio sp. ABG19. Taxonomy (NCBI): domain Bacteria; kingdom Pseudomonadati; phylum Pseudomonadota; class Gammaproteobacteria; order Vibrionales; family Vibrionaceae; genus Vibrio; species Vibrio sp. ABG19. Next base: position 1,336,405 of record NZ_CP071707.1, read on the forward strand.
AATGTCGAGTTCATGGGCCGCAACCAGCGTTTTTAGCTTGGCTGAGTTGAGCTTGGCAAGGTCGATAGTTTCACCTTTCAGTTCCACTACCATTGATGCGGCCAGTTGTTCCGCTTTTTCGGCTTGCTCTGCTTTCGCCCGATCAAGCGCGGCCTTCTGTTCTTTCTCCTGGACAATCTTCAAGTGATTTTCCAGATCAGATTCAGGGATCCAAACGGTAGGGTAATCAAGCAACTGGTAGCCGATATCTTGTGATACCTCAACCGGTTGGTGGCGCGGGAACACCAAGCGAGAGTTGGTGATAGTGTCTTTCTTCTTCGGCTTCGGCCCAATATAAACTACGGAAATTTTGTCGCTCATTATGCACTCCAAAAAAAAAGAAGGGAGCCATTGGCTCCCTTATGATCTGTAGTCAGCTTAGAAGCCGACGTTGACGTATTCAGGCATCACAATCAGTGAGCCGGTTGCTTCGCCACCTTTAATCGTGACAGACAGCACTCCTTTCTCCGCCAGGTATTCCGGCGCGATAGGGATGTGCTTGGATACCGCATCGGCTACCGCTTCATCAGCCACCAGCACGGTATCATTCACCTTCACATCAATGGCTACGGCGTTACCCAGGCCAGCAGTGATCAAACGAACGCCGGTCAGCTTGAGGCCAATCGGCAATTCCAGCACCTGAAACTCATCGCCAATGGCTGCGGCCACTGCAACCACGCGGCCTTCCTCTAAAGAAAGGTTACCGTGCGCGCCCACATACACAGTGTTATTAAAGCTCGCGCTTTGTCGGATAGTCATAGTTCCCTACTCCAATGGTTAGAAGTTAACGGCGGTATCAAGCGCGATAACGCCGTGGTCATTGACGCGACCGGTCTTGTCTTTGAAACGGATTTTCTTAGAGCCGTTCATCCAGTACACGGTCACTTCGGTGCGGTTGCCAGCATCCACCTGTTCTTCGTGGTAACGGAACTCCTGGCCACCCTGGGTCTTACCCCATGCGTAAGCCAGCGCCTGACCGCCAAGCAGAATCGCACGGTCAATCGTCGTACCCGCCGTTTTCTGTGCGATAGTTGCGGCTTTGTCGTTGTTCGACACATCGACTGTTGAACCGGTGTTGAATCGCACTGGCATGCCTTTGTACTTACGCACCAGGATGTTGCCACGCATCGCACAGTCACCACGGAATACAGGGTGATTGAAGTCACGCGAACGAGACAGCGCGTTAGCGGTCAGGTTCTGCCAGTCTTTGCCTGAGCTGGATGAATAGAAGTCAGCCCACTGTCGTGGCGTTACGTTCAGCAAGTAGAACGGCTCATCACCGGCCATCTTGTCGTCTGCAAAGCGGATTGGCTGCAGTGGGTGCGACATTTCTTCCAGGTACAGGTTGAGGTTATCCAGCGTCTCAATCGAGAAGATATCCGCTGAGTCCAGACCTTCAAACGACGTCGCATCGCCGCCGAAGAAATGGCGATCATAGGTTGGTGGTAAAACGTCGTTGACCATGATCTCGCTGAACTCTGAATCACTATCCAACGGCAGGATAATGTCATCCGAGATATAGTTACCGCGCGCGCCGGCCAGGTGCGCGGTGGTGATTTGGTCTTGCAGCGTACACACGTAATCAGGCATCAGGGTACGTGCCAGCTTACGCAGTTGGTGACGGGTACGTTGCTGCGACATTTTACCGCCGGAGTCTACCTGGTGACGGCCCTGGTCAATTTTCAGGGCAAAGTCTGCGAATTCCAGACCTTCACCACGGCCAGTGATACGACGGTCGCCCATCGTTGGCTTTTTGGTCAGACTGTGAACAATCTGCATTTCAACTTCATCACCGTTCGAACTGCCCAGGTCAGAGACGCGAACAATCGGCGCGTGTGGCGAAGTTTGCTCGTTACCTTTCTTGTTGGTGGTAACGTTCATGGTTGAGTTTTCCGTTAGCATGTTCGTGAAAGAACGGTTGCGTAACGTGGCTTTAAAGAGCGCGGTTTCCTGTAAGGTTACGCCCTTGGTAATGGTCGTCATACTCTAACTCCAATAAAAAAGCCCCAGCATTTCTGCCGAGGCTTTTATGTCATAACGAATGGTTAAAACCCTGCGTTAGCGAGTACCTGTTCAATTTGAGCTTGTGTCATATTGTCAAACATCGCAGATAGTTCCGCTGCGCTGGCGTTCTCTACACGGGTCATCAGGTCGCTGTTACCCGGGCGATTGGTATTGCCAAGCTCGCTTGGTGAGGCGGGTAAAGAGCCTTTCGCTTTATCACTGGCTTGCTGTGCCGCCTTCTGCGCTTCTTGCGCGGTCGGCTTTGGCTCATCACCAAAAGCTAATCGAACTCGTTTACTCACTTCATCAAATCGCTCAGCGTAAGAGCGGCCTTGCCACTCAGGGCTGGAAGAAAGATGATCATCAATCTGCTGCGCCATGCTCCATCGCTGACCGCCTTCACTCGCCCAACCTGTTAGGTCTGAGTTTGCTTGAAAGGCGGCCTGGACTTCTGTGTCTACCGCGTTGCTTGATTCTTGGGCCGCTATCTCTTTAGAGGCTGGCTGTGACGCATCGCTGGTCGAACCCGCGACCTCGCCACTTTTCACCATGCCGTCAATTTTGTTACTCAGCGCCTGAAAGTAATCAGCCAGTTCGGGATAGTCCTCTTTGAGACTGGCGAGCTTTTCATCGTCGAATTGAATGTCTTCCGGCAAGTCGGCAGGGGCTACACCAAGTTCTTCAAGTTGCTTGTTGCGAGCTTCGATGATTCGATTCGCTTTCGCGTACTGTTCGCTAATCGCGTTCGAAGCCTCTAGCTCTTTGCGTAGTCGGGCGTTCTCCTGGCGTTCTTTTTCCAGCACATCCATCGGGATGATGTGTTTCTGGTCTTTAGCCAGGATGCCCTCTGGTGTGGCATCTTGTTCCGCAGGTGGCGAGGCTGCGTCCGTATCGCCTTCTGAACGGTCTACCGTTGTCCCTTGAGTTTCATTGCCGGTCGGCTCGTCAGCCGTACCGTCATTCAGATCAGCGAATTCATCTTCGCCGCCCTCTGCTGCAGCGAGCAGAGCCTCAATTTCTTCCAGTGATTCGTTGCCGGTGACTTCAAATTCGTCGTTGTGATTAGTGCTCATGCTTTCTCCTTGGGTTAGACGTATCGCTGTCTGTGCGGGTAAGGGCTCTCGCAAAAACCCTTAACCGCGCATACAAAAAAGCCCCACCAGATGGCGGGGCAAAATCGAGGTAATGTCGGATGTTGTTATAGGTAGTTTCGTTGCTGCATGATGCTTTGCCGGACGTGATAGATATCCGTCTGAGAGCTGTAAGCGATAAAGTCACCGGCGTACACTGGTTCAAAGTGCGCAAACTGGTACTTCTTACCGTGGATCTCAATTTCGCTTATCGCAGGGCCACCTTCGGTGAGTGGATGGCCGATATCACTGGCGCGCTCGATTGGCTTGATCACATCATCAAGTTGGATTTCATACGCGATGCGGTTGATCGCCTTGCCTTGGTAAACATTGAACCCTTTCAGTTCCTGGCAAGGTCTTGGCTTATGGTCGGGGATTCCAGCGGATGCAGTGCTGCATGGAACGTATCGGTCGCTCGTTTTGCCGGTTACTTTCAGCAAGTAGCCTTCAAGCATCCACAGCGTATTGATTGCGTCTGCGATTGCATTCTCTTTAGCGGATTCACAGCCATATTCGTAGCTGTAATTGGCAGGGTCTACACACGCGTCATCGCCTCGTCCGACACTAAACCCGTTCGGCAGGAAGGCGTAACACACGGTTGTGGTCGTCGTGCCAATGCGCTCAAACTCAAATGTCAGTGAAGCTATTAACGCGTCAATGTGTGACTTTGATACGCTATTAACTTGTTTGTCTATCATCTTGATACCTTAACAACATGGTACGCTGTTATGTTGTTACGCTATCACGCTGTTAAGTTGTTATCGTAACCAAATAACAGCGTGTTAGTGTGTTAGTGTGTTAGCGTAATGGTTTGTTAAATCGCTTCAAAAAGGGCTTTGAACTCAGCCAGCCGGATAGCTGAACTAGGATCGAGGCAGATACCACCACCATCGAGTTCAGTCACGTTCAGATTGGTCGGCCAGGTCGGCGTAGGATTTGGAGCTATGCTGCACCCTGCCGCCGTTAGCGATAGTGTCAGCAGGGTTATTCGCCGCATCTTTCGCGCGCTTGCGGTTAATCGCATCCATCGTTGCATTGATAAGCCTCCCTAATGCGCTCACTACGGCCTTCATGGTGCGATAACTTCGTCGCACTGAACAACCGCACAAGTCAGATCAACGATGCCTTGCTGGAAGTCAGGTGTCGTATTAAAGCCGTATGTGGTAGCAATGGCCGCAACCAATACGATTAACGCCTTGATCACCTTTTTACTTTTCAAAACTGCCGGTACTTTCATAATGTGCTCCTAGTTGTCCTGAGCCACGTAGCGCAGGTTATTTGCAATACGCCGCGCCCATCCGCGCCCGTATTCGTCAAAGGTTTGAATGTCGGTCATAAATTCCAGACGCTCGGCCAGGAACAACGCCAACAAGTCATCAAGGCTCGTCGCTTTCACTGCCGTCATAGTATTAGGGCCGATAATGCCGTCATCTTCCGAGCCTACCGCGCGCTGCAGCATCTTGGTGGCATTGTGCATACCGTGATTGATTGCGGCGTCGAACATCTGGAATTGCATAGCGGGTCTGAATCGTTCCATGCCAAACGCTACCCACCAATCTTCGTAGTAGATCGCCTTGGCCTGTTCGATAGTCAGGTTCTCGATATCCAGGAGCGGATAACTCATGGCCGCAATGCCGAACTTAGTTCCCTTGAGCTGGCCTTGGCCAACAATGCCGCTTGTCCAGTTGCCTCGGTCAGAGAACGATTTTTGAAACCGGCCTTCGTGACCAATCACGCGATCAAATGAACTATCAAACATAACGAGCATCCTTCGAATAGTGAGAATGACTTGCCCCACCAGCCCGACTCGCCAGAATCGAACTGCGGGAGAATGCAGGGCAAATCATTCCAACCTGGTAATGAACTGAAACTAAAAAACCCCAAGGCCCGAACTAACGGACATTGGGGTTCTAATCAGAGTGGTGCTGGAATTAAGAAATGGTGGAAAGGAACTTCTTTTCAAATACAGCCAGGGCTCTAGAGCCTGCTAAGCCACTTATGCCACATGCGAAACCCATTAGAGTAATGGGCCATTCGTAGTACATAGCAGCGAGCATGCAAAGCATGCCAGCAAAGCCAGACACTACCACCTGCATGAAGGCATCCAGCCAGCGAAACTTGCGGTTATTCTTTCGTATATCGAGAAGATAGGTCACTAAACCTCCCCACATCGCCATCAAAGCGAGCCCGATAATCTCGAAATAGTTCCAGTTCTCTGGGTCTTTTAACGGCATGTTCACTCCAACACCAATAAAAAAACCCCGCCTATCGGCAGGGTTCGGACGAAAAAAAAGCCGCCTAGAGGCAGCTTTGGTATTGTGGAGAAATTTACCGCAAGTTAGACGTCAATTCAACAAGTGCTTATTGTATCTGGTCAATCATTGCCTCAATGTTCTGCAACATCTGCCCCTGCATCGCGTTCATTTCAACGTTAACCTGCTCAATCTCTTGCAGAATACGTTTGGTTTCCGCCTGGGTCTTGGCATTGTCGTAACGCTGCCCTTCCGTCATACCGGCCTCACGCTGAGCTTTTTCCATGATGTTCTTGGCTTCGCTTTCCAGTTTGACAACCTTGGCTTCCATTTCACGCATCTGCAGTTCAAGCTGGCGCTGCTGAATTTGTTGCTGCTGTTGTTGCTCCTGCTGCAGTTGGGCCTGTTCTTCTTCGGTCATATCTTCGGGGTCTTTCTGAATGTTCAGCGCCCCGCGTACACGATCCATAAACTCTTGCTTATTCGGCACATCACTCAATTCAAGTACCAGGTCGATAACAGATACCTGAACTTCTGCCGGCAGTTGCGCCGTTATCGCCATCATGCGCTCAGCAAGCTGTGACTTGTACGCCGCCGTCTGCTGGATTGGCGCAAGGGCGATATGGGCGCGGAGTCGCGTTAGGTCGTTATTCTTTTTGCCATCTTCCAGGATCTCATTCACAACGACCGTTTTGCGCTTACGCCGGTCATCGCGGTTGATGACGATGGCATGGTTTTCTTTATCACGCATATCCACCAAGATGTAACCAAGCAGCAACTCACCAAGCAACTGAGAGCCGAAGTTATAGTTGTCGTTGATTTCGGCCAGGGTTGTTGCGCCCTGCTCCACCAGGTTCGCAATGGCAACACCACTGGATGCGTTGGAGTCTTGCCCCAGGAAGGCACCATAAACGCCCATCGTATCCTGGATAAGTTTCATGGAATCCTGCATCACGTTGAACTGTTGAGCCGCGATATTGAAATCCTGCTGCACCTGGAACACTTCACTGATTGACTTCTGGTTCTTCCGTTGCGGGTTCAGCTTAATCAGACCATCAGGACGCTCGACTTCATCCAGCACTTGTTCCTGGGTCATGTTCGTTGCGTCCTCATCCATCAGAACGCGCTTGGCTTGCAGCAACCAGGTCAGCTTAATACGACGGAAGTTAACTTCGTCCTGGGCCGGAATTGCCCGGGCAATCAGACCGTAAGGCTCACCACTTGAATCCTTTCGGAATCCCCAAAACGGTACCACCGGAAACATCCCCATCGGCGCGTCACAATCACGGCTCATGATGTGGTACATGCCAGCATACCATTCCTCTTTGATGCGGCTGACCTGAGCCTGGCGCACCGTCGCTCGCCCCATCGCAATTGCCATCGCCTGGATTAAGTCGTTCTTATCGAACTCCACGACACGTCCGTCCGGCGTCTCGACTACCGGCTTGCGCTCGATGTGGCGGATATAAAGTATCTGCAGTCGGATTCGGTCACGGTTGTGAGACAGGTATTCAGAGTGTTCACGCGACCAGCCGTTAAACGCATCGTGTGCCGCAACAAGATCTGAATCAATGCCTTCAATGTTTTCTACATCGACAAAGCCACGCCAGTCTTTCTTTGCATAATCCAGCATTTCTTTCTTGCCTGGGACAAGTGACGCCAGTTCATCGATATCAATCCACCGGCAGCGCATCACCCAACGGCAATCACTCCAATCTGGTTCAATCGAAAACCAGTCCCAATAGATTTCATCCCGCGGCACCAGTTTGATTTTGTACTTCGGCCCGAACGGGTTCGGGTTGCGGTACGCTTCAACGAACCCAACGCCTGACTTAATCTGCGACGCATAAGCATCAGACCGCGCTTTATCGAGACGGCCCAGGCGCGCGGCATCAGCAAATTCAGCGTTTACCGCTTCGGCCATCAGCTCCATTTGGTCATCTGGATCATCTGCACTCACCAGTAAGTCTGTGCGGGTCTTTGCCTCCATACCCAACACGCCGTCAATCGTCGGTGCAATCAGGTTGTGAATGGTTGTCGGCTGGCCGCGTTCCTGCAGCTTCTCTTTGACTTTCGGGTCAAGTTGGTCGCCGTCGTAGTATGCATTGGCAACCTTGGCAGCGGTGCGCCAGTCGGGTTGCCCATCAATATCCGCGAGGATGCGGAACATGAAATTATCCAAGGTTGCTACTTGCATTATTTTGTCTGCCAATGATTGTTTGATGAATTACGTTTGAGGTCTTCTGATTTCACGCGGCTAGGCATACGGGCTCGGGCTTCTTGCGCTAACATGTGGCTCATTACCTGGTCATCGAAACAACCCTCCTGAGCGTTCATCGCGCCTTTCTTGTCGTACACGTAACTGTGATATTCAGATATGGTTCCTATCCAGCGGATGCCGGACACGCCGCCCTTAAACAGCATCTTCATGCCTTCGGATAGGATTGGTTTGGATTGTTTGGTGGTCAGCCAGCCTAGCTTTACCGTCTCGTTATCGTTATCGCGGTCGAGGTACTGCTCCGCGTAGATAAAGTTTGTCGGGTAAATCTCTCTTAGTTTCTGGATAAACGCGTGGCCGTGGTTATTTCGCTCCGGCATCACGTAAGCATTGCCGTACATTTCGGCTATGTGCTTAGTGATATATGCCAGTAGCTCTGCATCGATGTGACCGAACCAGTGCGCTACCTGCTCACCGTCTGACTTCTTGACTACATCGATACTGCTTCGGTCGCCGTGCTCTAAGCCTTCCGCAATATCAACGCCGATGGCGTATTCCTCGTCCTCGTCGTACATTTCCCACATCAGCAGCAGGTTCATAGCATTTCGCTGCAGTCTTAGCGGGTCGGGTGCGTCAATGCTGTTCACTCGGGTCATACTGCCAGTGATTGGTTCCAGGTCATAAACCAGGAACGGGGAAAGCACGTCGCCCTCTGCAGTCATGATGTGGGCAGGGTTAAACACTTTGCGGCCTGACGTAAGGAATGCTTCAAGCGGTGTTGACGGGAATTCTTGCTTCATATCCTCGCCTAGCGTCGCTTCCTTCTCGATGTACCATTGCTTTTGCTCGTCATCGAGCTTGCATTCCATCGAGCGTTCGACACCGGTAAAGTATTCGGCCATCGCTTTCGGTACCACCAAACCGTTCATTGGAACGGTTGAGCGGTACTTAGGATCTTGCCACCAGGCAAAGAAATGAAAGTGGTAATCAACGGGGCTCAGCTCAACGCCGCTCTTTGCTTGTTCCATAGCGCGCGAACACATCGTGTAGAAGTCACCGCCTACCCCTTCTGCCGTGGATTCAATGAAGCAGATCGCGTTCTTGTGGATAGCGTTGAGCGTACCGGTCTTAACTTCCTTGGCTTTCTGCGGGTACTTAGCACAGATTTTACCGTGCTCTGAGATATGCAGACGCTGGACGGTTCCCGAACGGAACGACGTGGCCACCTGGATGCTTGAGCCATTCTTAAACACCATTCGGCCACCATTGGCACCGCTTTGGCGTTCGCTTGTTGGAATGGCAGCTTTAAGCCAGGCTGGTAAGTTGTCGTAAGGTACTTCAATCTTGGTTCGGAATATCTCACCGGCTGCGCCTTTGTCCTGGGCGACGATGCCGCACTTCAAACGGTTGTTGAAAAGCGCTTCATCGAGAAGATAGATATCAATCGCGGTTGAGAATCCAAGCTGGCGCGCTTTCAAGATGATGTTGCGATTGCCCATCAATCTGAATAAAAGCGCCTGCGCCGGTCGCAGCTTAAACGTAACCAGGTCGCCGTCCTCGTTCTCTATCTTGTAGAGATTGTTAAGACGCCACCACTTATCGCTGAGTTTAGATAAAATAAAAGCGCGGTCTTCCGCGCTTATGGTCTGTTCTTCCACAATGGGCGTGTTAGCCATTCAACACAAACCCGTTTGATTCCATATCCTGGATTTCTTTCACGATATCCGCAATCGCAGTGCCAAGTCCTGCCGATTCCTGGGCAAGCTTCTCAGACTCAAGTTCTGTCTTGCGCACCTGGGCCTTTGTTCTTAGCAGGGATTCAACGCGAGCCATGTTTCGGTCTACTGCAATGTCCGTTTCTTTGTACAATTCAAACAGGCGCGCCTTGTCTGCCGTCGCCAAGCCTTCTTTCGCCAGTTCCTCACCAATCTTGTGATACATATCCATCGCTATCATCACGCGCGCTCGACCAAACTCAATCTCATGATCGATATCAGAGTTCTTTGCATCGAACATCACATCAGGATTATTGAGGCGCTGAGCGTAAGCATTGTGCTTCGCTGAGAATTGATGACCAGGCCCAAACCGGCCGTTGGCCTGACGGCCACCGGCCTTGTTTATGTTCAGCACACGGTCAAGAAACTGCGCATTCGTCTCGCCGTCTTGAATGTGATCACTAAATTCACTGGTTAACTGATCACTTTTACTGATCACTTTCCCTTTTTCGGCCTTAGCCTTTGAGTTCGTTGGCTTTTCTTTCCCTTCCCCCTCAAAGTGATCACCACGTTCCGGCCATTTCGCAGAATCAGGAGTTGTCCCTGGTTGCGCAGAATCATCAGAATTTGCGCACTGATCACTATTTTCTGCGTCGGAAATGATCACTTGGATGTAGCGACGCGCAGAGTTGTAGTTAATGCCTTTCTCAACACACCAAGCCTTCACCGAGATTCCGGTTTCTTCGAACGCTTGCGCGTATTCTTTCTTCAAAGCCTTCCAGTCGCGCTTTGCCATCGCTATTCTCCGAACGCAGGAAATAAAAAAGGCCCAACCAAAAAAGGTTGAGCCTTGCCATCGTGGGAAAATTTACCGCAAAAGCGTGGTTTTATCAATCTGAGTGCTTTGCTTGAGCCTCCAAGTGGTGCCTCAAAGGCGCTGTTAACCAATCCCAACGCTTATGACGCCAAATGTCACTAATCGTACATTGAGCGACTCCCAGCTCTTTCCCGACTGTAGCTTGAGTCTTTTCTTTCATAAAGATGGCAGTGTAAGCATACATGACCTGGCTCGGCGTTAACTTTGTGCCTCTCTGGCAGTATCGACGGTCTTTTAAATCGGCAACCGCATCTTCTGCACTAGCACCGGCATTCAACCGGCGCTTGACAGCTCGATGGTCTGATTTTGCGATGCGGCATATATGGCTTACCGCTACCAGCTCGCCCTGGTACTCGACACGCCATCCTCTTACCGCCTCAATCAGCCCTTCACTGGTTCTGATCCCTTTGTGATAAGCACGATATAATGACGTTAAAGGGCATCCTGTCAGCTTGCCAAACTGACTGATACTCACCAGTTCGCCCTGGTACTCAATCTTCTCTTTCATACTCAGCACCGAGCCGCCGCTCTATAATCGTGGTCGCATCTAAAACGTGACGTTGTAGCAATTCCTGAGCGCGCTTCATTTCCAGCAACGACTCCGGCCAATGCAATTTGAACTGCTGTGCTTCTTCTGGACACGCGTCCATCAGCGATTTACGCCAGTCTGTATCCTTAACGCGGAACTCACCGACGCCGTTACACGTCGTGCAGACGCGCTGCGTTTTCTGAATGATGCCGGTTGACCGGCAGCGAGGACACTTTAAAGACTCCGCCGCTTTCTTCTGCGCGTATTCGTCCAGCTCACGTAAGTGGCCGTTGATTCGCTCCTGCAGCCCATTCACCTGTTGCTTTAGCTGATAGATTTCACTGTCAGAGGTTTTGGTATTGATGGCGCGCTTGAGTGAGTTAACAGCCTTGGTCAGCGCTTCAATCTGTTTCTTGGTTCGGTCGCCCTTCATGCTGTAGCGCTTCCAGGCACTGACAACACGCTTCATCGTTACATCGATAGGAACACTCATTGCGTCAGCAATCAGAAGGTATATGGCGTTACGCTTTTGCGTTTCAGTGAAGTATTCAGGTCTAAGATGGGAATCTAACGAGAAAAGGTAGTTCTGAATCAACTTGATGGATGGCTTGTCTTTGGCATACCTGGCATTCAGTATTGCCACGCCGATAGGCTTATCACGCTGAGCTAATCCAAGCGCACCGAGCAACTGCTCTTTCGTTGGCCCGTTCCTGGATGAACTATCTTCCCATTTCATCGTCCTTGCTGCGCTCAGTGTCGTTAACAGCTCCAACTTTTTCCCCATCTTAGAGATTCCCCACGTTAGAAAAAGAAAAAGGCCCACTGTTGCACCAGTGGGCCTATCGGGTCATTCAGTGTTTATCAGCGAAGCACCTGAATTAACGTGAGAGTAATCAAGATATCACTGCAAAACTGTGACTTTAATGCCGTATATTGTATAAATACATTATTCAACCTGTTGTATTAAAAGGTTATTTTTAGGCGTTTCTACAGAAAGGGCGGCTTGTTTGGTCTATCACTCCGGTGCCAGTGTGGAAGCACCCAAGCCGCGAATCGCTTACCGATTACCGCATGTGCTAACGATTTTGCTCTCTACCTGAGAATAATCATGACCTCCACCAGCAGTCAACTAAACTCATTTAAATCAGACAAATAATCAGAGATTACTGCCTTTGCTTCCTCCGCTCCGTAGCAGACCTCTACCCGATAGCCCATAGACCTAAGCATTATGTGACATTCTGCCTGGTTCTCAGTGACGTAGCTTTGTCTGTCTTTCGGGGCTTTCATTTCGATTCTTAGTCCAGGATAACGCGGCGTTGGCACATCGAATATCAAGTCGGGATAGCCTGAGCGGCCACCAAGCTCAATAAAGTCCTTCCTGGCCTGCGGCCCTCGCTTGCCCTCGTTGGGAACATGAGTCAGATAGTCACCGACACGGATGCCATTAATCACCGTGTGAGAGGCCCACACAATCACTTCCGTTTGTTCTGCTCGTTCGTAGTACACCACTTGGCGCTTGCCGGTGTTCTGATAACCGCCCTGGCGCTTGCTTCCTCCACCCTTACTCAATTTCTGCAGCTCCAATGCGGCTGCTAGGGTCATCCTCATCCTATCGCTCCCACATCAAACGCTTTCTTGAGCGTGTTCTTTAAGTGCAGAAGCTGAGAGCCGTGCTTTTCCTCCCAGGCGTTGGGATTGTCATGAAACTTACGGTGTTCGCTGGCGCGCATTGGGATGGTGAACAAGTCATGTGCCTTACCGGCCATCTTGCCCTCACCGTGACCAATCAAGTGGTGAGCAACTATAGGATCTCTTTCTGTACCGGCCCCATTCACGACGCAAGGCAGCTTACGCACGAATGCCAGGTAACTATCACTGGTGTAGGTAGTTGGCTTAGGCTTGCGCATATAGAGCAATGGCGGGTCATCATCGATGGTCAGCTTGAGTACCGGCTTAGAGAGTCTTTCCATAACGTCAGCGGCTGGCGGCTGCGTGTACCTGGCGTTCGTGTCCTTGCTGCCAAGCTGGCCTACCCTACGGCGGGTTTCTTCCTGGCCCAATACCTTGGCGACCATTTTCTCAGGCAGAGCGTGATACACCTCGTTTCGTACCGCCCACCAGAATAACTCCTGCATCGTTAGTGCCAAGACTCTGCCGTGTAGCTGAGCGCTTATGGCATTACACCGGAATGTGATTAGGTTCTTAGCGCCGATTTCATCCAAGTTCGCTATGTCTTCCCTGTGAAGGTCATGATGCCAACACAAACGAACGGCACCGCCATTGTCCAGGGAAGCTGTAACCAGGTTGTGGTTGCAGTCCTGGTTCTTTGCCTGGCACCGGCCAATGTGGTCAACGTGTTTGTCGATCGGACTGAATAGCTTCGCAACATCGGGATGCGTGAAGAACGGCAGAAGCGCAAGGTCACGCCTTACCGTGTCTTTGTCCAATGATGCCAACACTTCGGCGTCTATCGGGCCGTCTGGTCTATGGGCAATGGCCCCTGGTAGCTCCTGCACTAAGATGCGCTTATCCACCAGCTCTACGAACCGGTGTGTGTGGGCGTCTGTTTTCAGGATGACAATACCAAGCTCGACCAGTGCAGTAAAACTGGCTATGAGCATCAAGGCGTCTCCAAAGTTAACTGCACTCTGGCTGAGCGGCCATCCCCCTTCTTCTCAAGTTTTCTTACAAAGTACCGCTCTCCCTCGTACTTCATAAGTTTATTCTGCTGATAGCAGTAGCTGGCATGTGTAGCGAGGCTGCTGCTCGCGTCTATGCTGATTTGTCTCATATTGCCCTCACAAGCTCTAAAAATGGTCACGTAGCCAAACGTGCTAATTTCTATACGTCATCCAGGCGGCAGTTATTTTGATCCCGTCTTTGCGGGGTGCCGCTCTGGTCTATCTGATTTGTTCATCCTGACGCCACACTACCCTTTGGGTTTTGCGTGGCCTGGTTCCCTGGTAATAACAGGTATCGCCCTCAATGACCGCTAAATCGACCTCTGTTGCGTTTTTGCAGAACCTCCGTACAAGTTCATTGGTTATATCCGTTAAACCGTTTCTGGATAGCACTGAGGCCGTAATTTCGGGGTCATTGATGAATTTCATAGCCCTTACTTACCACCAGCGAGTTCATTAAGCCGTTTTCTGCATGCTTCAAGCTCCTGGTTGTACGCTGCTAGTTTGCGTTCGCACGACTCTTTGATGGTTTCTCTTAGCGGGTTATTGTCTTTGATAGACAGCATGTAGTTTGTCTCGCTCGATATGCTGCCCTGCAGTGAAGTTATCATACCCCGTAGCCGTTCTTGCTCTGACGGTTTCCCTGTCGGCTGGCTGGCGTCTGCATATCCCCCCTGATCTTCCCACCGGCGGTTTTTGAGATAAGTTTTAGGGTGCATGTTGTCAAAGCCTTTCTGTGCCACTTTCACTCTGTGCTTAATGTCCCTGGCAAGCTCCTTAGCGAATGATTCTGCTTCACGCCCCTCGACACTGACCAACGCCTTAAACAACGCGAGGCATTCGCCCCTTGCGTGTTTTCTGCGTTCCCATAGCGGCCAGAATATCTTTTGAAAGGCCTCTGACACCGGATCGATACCAGGCGCTGGCGACTGGATCGATCTAGATAGATCCTGTGTTAGATCCTGATGATGATCAATTTGCAGATCTGCAGAATGTACATCCTGCAATTCTGCAGAATGCATTCTGCAATTCTGTAAATTGCATTCTTCATTTTTGCAATATGCAGAATTACAATCACTTACATCATCTTTCGGCTGATTTGCGTTCAATTTTGGCTCTGAGTTATCCACAGCATCGATCTTGAAGTCAGGCAGTGTGTACCAGCGTTCCTGGTTCCAGCGATTAGTGTTGTGGTTACCGACGATAATTAAGCCGTCCTCGGCCATCTTTCTCATTAGCCGTCCACACTTATGCTCAGACCAATAAGGGAAAATAGCGTTTAGGTTTTTGGCGGTATTGTAAGTCCAGACATAACCGTCTTTGATGTTTCGCTTGTCTGCATAGTTCTTACGTAGCCAATATCGAATCGTGTTGAGGATAATCGCTTGCTCGACACCGTAATTAACGGCGTCTGCCACGTTAAATGAGTGAGTTTCACCAGCTATAAGAGCCAAAGACATAAGTCGCCCTCTTTCACTGCTGATTGCTCACCTTCCTGGAACAAACAGGAAACAATGGGAATCGTATTTTTTTCGTCCATACGTTTACTCTCCCGAGGAAATTCCGCTATACTTTCCCCGTTGCTGCTTTACTTTAGGCGTAAAAAAACCTCTCCGGTTTAATTGCCCAAAGATTGAGTGGTAACCAAGCTAAGGCGAATAGCTTGGTAGTTTTGCGTGAACCGACCTTCCGAGGTCGGTTTTCTTTTATTCGCACAAGCATCTTCAACCGTTAACTATCCATAATCATTCCTTCTCAGTTGTTTCGCTGACTAACACCGGCGCAGTGCAATACGCCGCTCGTTGAGATAGAAGCCCAGGTGCAACTAGGCGACGTCCCTTATTTCCTCTTTCAAAACCAGTTCAGGCCAGATTTCTTGCCAATCGTCAGGGCGTAACACTTTCCTACTTACCCGACCGTGCGATTCTCTTTCCAAGAGAGTGCAAGTTTTGGGATGGATAGTGGTGCTCTTTAGGGAAACAACCTTCCGCAAGTAGCAGAGCGTGGTTCCGGCACGTATGGCGTAGTCCTTTTTTTCTGGCATCGACAGGCTAGAAAGGTAAGTTTTTAGTTCGTTCACAAACTACCCTCCGTCTTTACGAGCACCATAAGTTTACCTCAAGGAATACATTGATCAACATTACTATTTCCAACTCAATACCAAAGTCAGTATTGCAATACTTATTTCGATCATTCCAAAGGCTTATAATGAAAGGAATTTTTGAGGAAAAGCCCGTTATAATGGATAAGTACACAATCAGGCGTAACAACCTACACAAAATAAAGGCTGACTATTGCCACAACAGCCAAGTTGAGTTGGCCAGAAGGATAGGAAGGACGCCCTCGTATGTTTCCAGAATGTTGTCTGATCCAGAAAAGACAGGCCACAGAAGGATTGCAGACGATATGGTTGATGTGATTACCGCTGCATTCAACCTTCCTACAACCTGGCTCGACACGATGAATAATCATGCTCAACAGCTCAATGGCTGTACGATAGCAAAAGTCACCCTAGAAGCTTCATTTACACAAGACGGAGTGGCTTACATGATAAACAGTGAGTATCTTGGAGAACTCTACATCCCCGCCAGCTTTGGCGTTGTAGATATCATCAAGGTCAAAGGAGAAGGACTATTCCCGAGAATAAAAAACGGTGAATCACTGGTTTTATCACGCACAGCCCAACCCGCACCTGGCGATGACGTTGCAATATGGCTTAGGAATGACGAAAGGCTTATGATTAAAACTATTACTGCAGATCGCGGAGGGCACTATCAGGTGTTCGACGTTAATAATACAACCCGACCCGAAACGGTCGAAAAATGTGACATTGAGTCAATTAAAGTGGTAGCCGCTATCTTCAGCGAGACGTTCGCAGTGGTTTAACACACTTCCTCTTCAAATTTATCCCGCACTTTTTATGACGCAGATCACAAATCTTGCGTCATTTTTTGGTTAACTAAGTTTACCTCTAGGAAAACTATTGATTACCCGCAGGGTTATTAACTAGTATCTCGTACAACTTCAAACAATATTGGAATATTTCGGAGTGCTTTGAGTTCCGCCTTGGTAATCATAGGTAGGAAATCAAGTTTCCTTGAAAGCGCCACGAAGGGCGCGGGCAAGTTAACCCAAGAAGGCTGAAAACCTTCACCGGCAATACCCGGGAAATACGAAACGCCATAGCTGGGCGTTGACTGAATCTGAAAGGGTCAGGAGTACAGCTAATTGCACACGTCGTTTACGAGCGGCGTGTGCAATTACTACAGGGAGTCAACATGTTTACCACACAACGTCAGGCCGAACAGGCGCTCAAATATCGGTTGCAAAACTGTCGCAAGGAAGTTTACCCATTCACCGAACAAGCAAAAATCAAAGCAAGAGCCGCTATCCGCAGTGGTGAGTTATCAAGGAAACAGATTTGTGAGGCATATCGAATGACTTACAGGCAATTACAGCAAGCATTAACGATGGAGCAAAAATGAATACACGTACAGAAATAAAAACCGACATTGGTTTATCAATAGTCGACGGCAAAATATACATGGATTGCGGCCCGTACCAAGCCTTCTTTGAGGGTCTACACCTCAAAGTGTCTCAAGCATCTGAACGTAATTTTCATGCGCAGGTTTCATCTGAGTGCGATACCGACAAGTTAATGATGATGGCCCGAAACCGCGACAACCTGAATTTCATGATCGACCATCTGGTTTTTGGGGCGATAGACATAGCAGCCGATAGTTTCAGCAAAAATATCTACGTCATACCAGACAAAGACCTTCAAGCGATGAACCACGAAGAAAGCCAACAAATTATTCAAACCCTGCTTGCTAAGGCGAAATCTGAATTTTTAGCCGTTACAGAAAAAGCTATCGCTAAGTCAGCCAGAGATCTTCGTGACCCAATGCTTAACCAGGCTTGGAACTTCATTAAGGGCATCATTGATTCCATCGAATTCGGCGTCCAGCACCACACAGAATCATCATCACAAGGAACAAATTGAACATGGCTTTACCACATCTACTTCTTACCGAACTCCTTAACTCTCAGAGCGGCGAAACCGGCTATGACTTAACAAAACATGTGGTTCGGGGCCGACTTTCGTTTATGTGGCATGCCAGCCACCAGCAGGTTTACCGCGAACTGGGCAAGCTAGAGGCCGCTGGCCTGGTCGATTGCACACACGAACCACAACAAGGCAAACCAGACCGAAAGCGTTACAACATCACACCGGCAGGCAAAACTGAGTTGCAATACTTTACCGGTAAGACTCCTGCCCTAAAGACAGTCAGAGACGAACTATCAGTGAACGTATTAGCACGGAAAGCTTGTAACGCCTCTATCAATGCAATGATTAACGTGCACCTGGAGCTGTGCCAGCTCAAACTAGAAAAGCTGAGAGCGAGCGAACAACTCCTTTTGAACGATACCATGTCGGTATCTCTACTACACCGTCAAATACAGATGCTGGAAGCAGATATTGTCTGGTCAGTGTCCATGCTCAATGAAACTTATGATCAATCAGAAAAAATAGTCGAGGAAGCGATGGTTTAGACCATTGCTTACCAAGTATTTAATAACGGGAGAGCACTATGATCATTACTGTTGGGGGCTGTAAAGGTGGCCCTGGAAAATCAACAACAACTGTCAATCTTGCAGTCGGCTTGGCCCTGCAGGGGCGTGACGTGCTTGTTATCGATGCAGACGACCAGCTAGCCACCAGCAAATGGTTTTCTTATCGGAGTGAACACCAGAGTGTCGTTGAGATCAATCACGCGATTGCAGAAGGCAACATTAGCCAGAATCTGACGAGCTTTCATAAGAAGTACGAGGTCATAATCGTTGACGTAGCCGGTGGCCGGACTATCGAGCTTGAAGCGGCGCTTAAAGTCAGTGACCTGGTGCTCTGCCCTTTTGAACCTTCACAACTTGATTTAAACACGTTCCCTGACTTCATAGACATTATTGAGTCGGCCAAAGTGTACAACCCCACACTAAAAGAGCGCTTCTTTCTAAACCGATGCGCTCCATTGATTACCCTGGATAACCAGCAAGAGGTGGTACAGGCATTGAGTGAAATGCCTGAAATCACCCTTCTAAAGACTCGCATGTATATCAACAAATATTTTGGCAAAACCTTTCCTCTCGGCTTAGGCGTTCTGGAAGTACCAGAAGCCACGAAGGCCCAAGACAATTTCAATGAATTGCTTCACGAACTACGCGAGGACTTAGCCTGATGCGTAAAGGTACTGACAGCAAAGACATTCGTGGCAGCGCCGGAACTGGCGTCAACCGCGCGCCGGCTAATAAGAAACGTCAAGGCGGCAGCGTGAGCCTGACTACTGCAATGTGGAATAGCCTTACATCAACGAATGAGGCACTGCTTTTTCAGCATCAAATAAAAGGCACTAATGTGTCAAAAATCGTTGAGCTGGCTATCGCTGAGCTATTCAAGAATGAAACACCGGAAGAAATAGCTAAACGCATTGCTAACGATATCCGCAAGCTAACTCGGTAAGGGGGGGACTATGACCGCAGAACAAGACCAGGCGAGCAACATGCCATTACCTAAGAAAAATACGCTACTCATTACCCGCAAAGAGATCATCGAAATCATTGGCCGTTCTGCGGGATTTGTGGACAAGTTCATTAAGAACTCCGACGACTTTCCTCAGAAGGTATCGCACGGCTGCTACAAGCGTAAAGAAGTCTACGATTGGCTTGAAAAAAACAACTTCATGTAACACGGACAATTATGAACACAGAAACACTAAACAACGAACAAGGCACCCAAGAGCCGGTGGTCAGCATGCCGGATGCTATTAGCGCATTAGCTATCGCCGTTGATAACAAACTACCTCACGCGGCCTTAGCGCCCCTGGTTCAGCAACTCTCGGAATCCTGGAACCATGAGTGTGATGAATCCGACCGTCTTTTCGACGCGTTTGAAGCCGTTCAGGGCAAGCTAGATAAGGTCACAGCAGAACGGGATCATTTAAGCGGACGCGCCAACATGTGGCAAACGCAAGCAAAGCTCCATTCTGGCAATCATCAGCGCGCGGAGGCGTTGCTGCGCAACGTCCGTACCGACCTCGATATCGAGAAAAAGGCGCATGCGAAAACCAAACAGGCATTGGCGGTTGAAGAAAAAGACCACAAGCGCGCCAAAGACCAGGTGAAGCGCCTAAAAGCGTCCTCGGAGAAGTTTCAGACCCGCGCCGCTTCGCTTGAGAAAGCGACCATCGAGCTGAGAGCCGACGCGAAGGTCGCTAACGATAAAGCAAAAATGCTGCAACGCGACAAGATGGAACTGATCAACGACCTGGCACGGTACAAAATGGTAACGGTTTGGGCTGAAAACGGTGAAGCGTTGTTGGTGTTCCCTACCCGACTAACCATAAGTATCGAAGGCCAAAAGCGCCCGAACAAGGCGTTTACACTGCTTTATACCGATTCGAGAGGTATCTGGCGTCAGGTTGCTATTGATGCCGACCATCGCGTGTCATTCAGCAAGTTCGCTTACTGCGAGGAAACAGCTAAATCAACGACGGACGCCGCGAACAGAGCGCTGTTAAAGCCGAGCAACCATGCCGTAGCTGTCGCTGAACGATGGCTGTACAAGGTAAACGTCGTACAACACGGAGTGTTAGGCGAGGAAGATTTAGATATCCGCAATACCGCTGAATATCTAAAGATGATTGGAGAACAACAAGAGTCTGCATAAATGGAACGTGACTACTCTGACCCTTTTAACCCTTACATTTACCGGCCCAAGCCCAAAGCGAGAAAAGATAGCCGCTTTCCCTTGGCAAGCGGAAAAAAAGCCAACCTACATAAAACCAGACGGAGGATTGAAGATCTACTAGACGACCAGAGAATTGAGCGGGATTTCTCGCTCTAAAAGAAAAGCCCCATTAGTCGTTGGAGCGACCTGGGGCTCAATATCCATTCGAACACTGATACCCAAGCAGGTAACAATTATGGACAAGCTAAGTTTATCAAACTATGAAAAATTGCGCAAAGCACTTGCTAACGTGCCACGCGGCCAAGTTTGGCGCATTTGCAAAACACTCGGCTACTACAACGGTCACTCAAGAGGGCGAAGATAATGTTGGAATCACTTTCTCATGCTGAATGGACTGTCATTAAAGGCGTCGCTAACGGCGGAGGTTCCACCAGCGAAACCCTGGCCTATGCGTTCGTTACCGGCAAGCTGAAATCCTTTAAAGATGCCGGTTATACCCGCTTTGAGGATGCCTGGAACAGATTGGATGGCGAGCAGCAGGACGCGATAATCGCTGTCCGTGCTATATGCCACTACTTTAGCCAAAACAATCCATCAACTCGGGATACGTTTGTGCCGGATTTCATTGAATCGGTGCGACGCTCGCTCTTTAACCAAAAAGAGCAGAAGTATTGGGATTCGCACCGCCAGGACGATATCGACGACTTACCCAAGGCAGAACTGAAAAAGATTACCTTAGCGGTTAACCGGCAACTCAAACCACATTTATAAACCTATCAGGGGCGCTTCGGTGCCCTTTCTTATAGTTAACGTCCCGCCAACACCACAAGGATAAATAAGATGAATATCCGCATTAACAACGTAACCACTCACCGGCTGACCAAAGATGAAAACGGAGAGCTTGAGCTGACCATGCGAACGGCCCCGCTCGATAGCAAAGCCCAAAGCAGCGAAGAATTTGTGAACCAAGTGAACCGAGCGTATGTGGACAAGGGCAAGGGCTTTGCTCAGTTCGCCCAGGACAGTGAGTTTTATGCCAACCTGGTTAAACTGCGCTCCAAGGAAATGCCATTCCAGGAATTTAGTTGTTGGGCTGCAAAGCGGCTGCAAAGCGAACTATCTAAGTATCCTTTTGCGGATACCGGCATCCTGGTTTTTGCTGAGTTTATGTCAATGGCAACTGAGTACCTACTTATTGCCATTGTTCCCAACGAGGAAAGCATTCGTCTCGATGCCATGCTCGATATCAGCGCAACAGATCACGTTGATTTCTCAAAGGTCACAATCGCCGCCAGAATCCATCTGTCAGACCTGGAATCGGAAAACTCAGACCGATACGTTACTTTCATCAAAGGGCGCGTTGGCCGTCGTGTGGGCGATTTCTTCCTGGATTTCCTGCAGGCAGAAGTCACGCTAAACCCCAAGATGCAGAGCCAGGTATTAGTCCAGGCTGTTAAAGACTTTTGTAGTGACAACATACCGGAACGTGATGAACGGTTGAGCTTTAGCAAAGCGGCGGCGAACTACTGCAAAGACCAATCCAAATTCGGCGAGGAAGTATCAATAAAAGAACTGTCCGGCGAGTTACCACCAAGTACCGAGAACGGGCAATCGTTTCTCGATTACACCCAGGCCCAAGGCTATGACCTGGCTGATAGCTTCCCTGCAGACCAAAGCACCATCAAAAGGCTGACTAAGTACGTCGGGGCCGGTGGCGGCATTAACATTAGCTTTGATGCCCTACTGCTTAATGAACGCGTTCACTATGACCCACAGACTGACACTCTTACCATTAAAGGCACACCACCTAATCTACGCGACCAACTGAGTCGGGGTTAACAATGAAGCAAAGTATTACCTTATTACGTTGTTACGCTAATACGTTGTTACGTTATTACGCTATTACGTTGTTATGTGGTTACTTTGCGATGTTGGCAGGCTGTTATTTAGCCATTGAGTTACTTTATTAAGCCGATACGAATAGGTGAACTATGGAAATCGTTACACCCTATGTAGTTGAGGATGAATGCACACGCTGCTATGAGGCTATTTCGGTGGAGTTCAACGCTCCACCAGCCAGAACAGCAAGAGCAGACGGCAAACGTCCCTTTTACCCCGATACAGACGCATCACAGACAACAATGGTATTCCGCTGCAGACAATGTTTAGAGCCGGTACACATCACCGTGCCTTCGGCTAAATTTGAGGATCTTGATTAATGAACAAACGAATTCTAGACCCTTGCTCCGGCTCTCGCATGATGTGGTTTGACAAGCAAAACCCTTGCGTGGAGTTCGGTGACATTCGGCAGGAAACTATCACCGTCACAGACCGAACCCACAGAGAAGATGGAACTCGGTCAGTGATCATCGACCCTGATACGTTGATGGATTTTCGTAATCTTCCTTTTGCTGATTCGAGCTTTAAACTCGTTGCCTTTGACCCACCTCACTTGGTGCGAGCTGGCCCTAAAAGCTGGCTGGCAGCGAAATATGGCAAATTGGGCAATAACTGGCGGGAGGATTTGGCTAAGGGCTTTTCCGAATGCCTGAGAGTGCTAGAGCCAGGCGGAACCCTAGTCTTTAAGTGGAATGAAACTCAGGTAAAGGTTAAAGAGGTGATTGAGTTGGCCCCTATCGCCCCACTGTTTGGGCAAGTTTCTGGCCGCAAAGGGATGACTCACTGGCTTGTTTTCATGAAGCCAGTGCCGCCAGCCAACTTTGAGCAATGCTTTACCTGCCCTGACTGCAACCGGCAGTCATACCATCCAAAGGATATCGAGCACAGTTACTGCGGTGCTTGCCAAAAATTTGTTGAGGGATAGCAGTATGTATGACGTTTCGTTGGAACAAATCAGGAACGAACTGAATAAGCTAGTTCAAGAGGAACGTGAGGGCGTAGCTCATTCGGTGGACTATTCCGACTTGCAGACCGCAATTGAAGCGACCGCCAAACGCTTATTCACGGAGATTAATGAATTCGCTGAGCTTGATCAGGATACGTTCGAGCAACAAGAATCTGAGTATCCAGACATGCTCACTGGCGCGAAGGTGGGTGATTTGGTTTGGGGGGAATCAGAGTGTTGGGTATCAGAGAGCATCATCAGCGATTGGACTACAGAGGCTGACGACTCGCTCAATGACGAATACAGCAACGACCTGGACGACATTGCTCGCTATGTTCAATTCAGTCTTATCCTGGGCGTTCTGAGCGCTGCTAACAGTACCGGAGGCAGCCATCATGAGTAACTTTAACCCTTTCTCTGCTGCGCTCGCGGCCACTAAAAAGGCAATCAAAGCCAGAGAGGACAAGATAACGGCTCAGCAAGAGCTGGAAAACCTGGCGCTAGACTTCGATAAGCGCGGCGAAATGGCCTACGAGTCCGGTTGTCTTGAGGCCCAAGTCATGATGACACGCGGGGCAGAGAAAAAGGCCGTGCAAGCGAAACTCACAGCGCTGAAAAAGCAGAGAGCGAAGATAGACAAAGCTTTTTCATCGTCTGGCACCGCTCGGATGCTAAAGCTCCAGGGCGAGATTATTGAATTAAAGTCTAGCCTCAGCCAGATAGAGAATCTTTTTAAGCAGTGGGAGGATAGAGAGGCGAGAATCAGGGAAATGTCATGCTAAAGCCACCAGCAAGCGCAATCAATGTCGGCACCATTGGATACGTTGACTTTGGCAAGAGCACTTTGCAACAAGCTATCAAGGCAGCTATTGACAATAATCGTGGCAACAAATCAGACCGGAAACGAAACCGAAAGAATAGATGGAGGTAATTTTGGAGAGATACTTTGACCCCTATAGCGGCATAACCTTTATCTGCGTTGCGCCTTACAAGGTCACCCAAAAGCGAGCCATGCAAGCCAAATCAAAAACGGGCAAACGATGGATTTTCGTTGTGAGTCACCAATACCGTGACGCCATAGGCGAACAACTCGTTGTAAACCGTCGGGAGCGCACAGTGTTTATGGATAAAAGCCGGTTCGACCGTTTTGTTACCGAACTTAGGAATCAAGCCTGCAAGAGCGCATACGCCAAAAATCACTAACAACGGAAAATAATCATGACCAAAAAAGTAAAAATCAGTTCAGGGACTTCGCAAAAAGATATGGAAATGACGATCACAGTCGTTGATGAAGCCAAGTTTAATAAGGAATGTGAAGAGATAAATAAATTCTTCATGGACTACGAGTATAGAGCGAGTCAACACGGTAGTCATATTAAAGCGGGTTTAGCTATGTTTGCCGCTGAATGTTTTCAACAAATGGCTTTCAATAATTTCAAAGACGAGAAGTGGCTAACTGAACAATTCGACTGGTCAAAAGGCAAAGGGGTCGAGGGGTATCCATCAATAGACGACTTGGGGATCACCATTGATGATGTTGAAAGTTGGTTTGTTGATTCAGACGAGATTGAAATCTCAGGTCTATAACTAAAACGGAAACTTTTCCATGCAGACAATAGATTTCACACTGCAGAATTTTACTGGTTTTGACTGTGGGAAAAAGACAACTGTTCGCTTAGGACAGAAGTCTTATCAACTTGGGCCGGTAAAACTCATTTGTAGCGAAGAACAATTGGAATATGACTCAGAAATTATTGAAATTCGCGTGATCAGGTTCGGTGACATTGGATTACTTGAAGCTAACGCTGATGGTTTTAATACAGTTGAGACTTTGCGGAATGAACTAGAAAACATCCATCAAAAGTACGTTTCTGACTATGAACCAGTAACTATTTTAAGATTCAAAATCTAACGACAACTCACAAATGATTAATTGGCCTGATTCAGCAATATTATACGGAATGTTCTTCCAGCACACGAAACAACTTGGCTTGAAGTGGAGAGATTCAGATCGCTTGTTTGCCATTAACCTCAAAGCGAAAACCGCCCAACAAACAATGCAACTTGCTACTTCCGGCAAGCTGGCAACCTAACACGGAAAATCACTATGACACCAGAGGAATTTGATAACACCGGATTCGGCGGCAACATGTACGCCATGCACGGTGGTGAGCGTAAGTTTGTTGTTACTGCTAGCTTTCCAGAGCGTCTTTTGGGATTGCTGCCAGAGAAACCAGAGGGTGAGTTTGATGCGTGGGATATTGAGTGGGTTCGCTGTGAGAACGTCACCGAGATCATCAGACCTCAACTTATACAATTCACGTAACGGAAACGGATAAAAATGGATCAGGTTATGGGCTGGCGTTTGCCAGCCTCCTTTCAGATATTCACGACCTTCCTTTCGGCCATCATGACTACGCTCTTAGCCTTGTCCTGGTACTCGTCGGCCATTTCAAGAATGTATTCACACCATCGTTCATAACACTCCCTTTGTTCATCCACATACGCATAGTCAAGATAGTGCGCCTGTGTTCCCCTGTGAACCTTGTGCCCTAACATCGTTTCACTAACGTGATACGGGAACCGCATCATTTCCCACGCGTTACGCGCGGTACGCCGCATATCGTGGTTACGAGAGCCGGTGAACCCTTCATCTTCCATAGCCTGTGCCAGCGCGATTGACGGCCTGTATGGCGTCTTGGGATCGAATGGCACATCCTTATATCGATAGTATCGAGGAAAGAGGTATTCAGCTTCTGGAAACATGGCGATTTGACGGCGTAGTATTTCCTCTGCCAGCTTAGGGATTGGACGCACGATTTCGTTACCTCCGCGACCGCGAATCTTGTTGTTCTCCACTGGCACTGTCCAGATCTTCTTAGTCCAGTCGATGTGCTCTTTCTTCGCCAGCCGTAGCTCTGCAGAACGGGAAGCAAATATCATCGTTAGCGCGAGGAAGTTGATCATACTATTGTGATAAGGCAGTGAATGGATTTTAGTCCAGAACGCGCCCACTTCGATTTCTGACAGCTTGGTTTTCCTTGGCTGAGACTTTTCCCCTACATCACGTTGCGTGAGCGGTGCCAGCGCGTTGTATTTAATGAAACCATTGCGCACCGCGTAGTTCATCACTGTTTTTAAACGCGGCAGCAAACGGGCTGAATGCTTTTCCCCTGCCCTTTGTCGCTCACGCCGGAACAACTCCACGAAGTCAGACAGCTCTATTTTTGCCAGTTCGTATTCTCCGATGTGCGGCTT
Organism: Vibrio sp. ABG19; assembly: GCF_029962385.1. Classification (NCBI taxonomy): domain Bacteria; kingdom Pseudomonadati; phylum Pseudomonadota; class Gammaproteobacteria; order Vibrionales; family Vibrionaceae; genus Vibrio; species Vibrio sp. ABG19. The sequence continues at coordinate 1,362,698 of NZ_CP071707.1, forward strand.
AACCGAGACATTGAGCGCTTGCGCCACCTGTGGCCACTGCTGATTGGAGTGTTTAAGCTGATTCTCAATATAGTGGTCAATGACTTGTGACACGGTAACGGCTGCATTTTCACCTAAACGGATGGCCTGTTTGTTACGCGGGTCTACGTTCTGAAATACCAGTTCAGCCAGTCGATCACGTTCTTCCTGGGCATCCCTGATTTTCATCGCCGGATACTCACCAATCTTCATTTTGGCCGAACTGCCTCTCAGTACAAAACGGTATATCCAGGTAATCTTCCCCTTGGGGCTTACCCGAATTCCCAACCCGTTCTTATACGTGATCTCCGACTTGCCACTGTAGGGCCGACCGGCATTTGCCCGTAGCCATGCGTCCGTAAGTTTCATTGTTATTTTTCTCGCTGACGTTGTACCAAAAAATTGGTACAAGTTTGGTACAAAAATTTGGTGCTACAAAGGATAACATTAGATAATTTTAAATAAAATAAGACAACAATAGACAAAAAGTAACTCACAATAAATTATTGTTTTTAAATGAATTTATATATCAATATGATTTATCGTGAGATTATAGACAATATTTCGCCATATTCTGCGGTTTAAATGGGGCCACCTTGATGTTACGACGCTTGAGCACTCGGCACAAACCTGCCACCAAAACACTCTTACCTGCATCTGACGTTGTGCCCTGCACCATCAGCGCCTTTAATGTAGATTCCATAATTCTGCTTATCGTGAAGTTTTCACCATTGTATACGTAACTGGTCCATGAGTGCAGCCAAAGCACAAGCGGGGGACGGCAGATATCTGAATCAACGCCGAATCTTTCCTCATTCCGCCCAGCGCACTGCGCAAAAGTACGCTCAATATGGATAAAATTGTGCCTTTGGGTCCAGTTTGTACAATATTCATCCGCTACGCTATTGATTTATCGCATGATTTGGCCTGTAATTTGCCTGCCTTTTTAAATTTCCATTTTAGGACTCAAGTGATGATAAAAAGAACATGTCTGGCCGGTCTGGTGGCATTTGCCACTGCCCTGCCAACAACGGCGTTGGCGAACAACTTTAACTACAACTTTTTAGAACTGCGCACTGGCGTGAGTCCGGAATCATTTGGCGGAGAATTCAGCACATTTTTCACTGAAAACACGCATTTAGTCGCGCGAATTGATTCTCGCATGGAAGGAGACTGGGATGCGGCGGGCGGCATTGGTTTCAACGGCCCGATTAATGCGTTCGCTGACATCTATGGCCAGTTTCTCGCGCACCATCTCCGTGGTAATGGCGACGAGAACCACAATACTGACGTCGTTATGGAGTTAAACGTAGGCTCACGCCTGTGGCTGACCAATCAGTTAGAAGTACACGGACGCATTGGCCGGACTGAAGAGCACTCTATTATCATCGCTGGTGTGCGTTTCCATTCCACGCAACAAATGTCGCTGAACGCTGAAGCGCGAAATGCAGGAGTGTGGGGCCCGCAATTCAGTATGGGTGTCCGTTTTCAGTTTTAATTCATCGATCAGGTTGAACATATAGATCATGTTGAATACATTGAACATAGAGATCATATCGCTGTCACTAAGCCCTGCTTTGCATTGTCGATACTGCTAAAAAATGGAATATAATCAAATGTACAATTTGAAGAAGCCATTGAACTTTCTGACCAGCTGAAAATGTCTCTGTTCGAAAAGTTGTTCAGGAATAATTCTTTTTAACCGGCGCGTTATACCCTGAACGATTGAGCTGGAAATTCACCAGTGCCTGATGCAGGGTATCTTCTTTGATCGGTTTTACAATCACGTACTCGGCGCCCGCCTGCATAAACGCTTCTTGTGTCTCCAGCATTCCATCCGCAGTACAGGCATAAACCGGGATCGGTAAACCCATTTCATGTTTGATGATCCGGGTAGCATCGACCCCGTCCAGATAAGGCAGTTGGTTATCCATCAGAATCATATCGTAATGCTGCTGTTTGACCCTCTCTATCGCTTTGAGGCCATCGGTCACCCACTCCACATTCATGCCGTATTTATTACAAAAAGCTTTGGCAATGAAGGCGTTGGTATGGTTATCTTCCACCATCAATACCTGAACAGTATCGTCAAAAAGATCATAGCGGGATTTACCAACCTGGGTGTCAGCTTCCCGCACTTCATTGGCAACAATCTCTACCGGTAATTCGATATCAAAACGGGTGCCGACGCCAAACTGAGAAGAAACCTCAATGCTGCCGCCCAACATTTCAATCAGACTGTGAACAATAGTGAGCCCCAGGCCGCTACCGCCATATTCGCGGGTATTGGTCGACTCCGCCTGCACAAAAGGTTCGAAAATAGCAGCCAGATCCTGATCGCGTATCCCAATACCGGTATCGAGCACGACGATTTTCAGCTTGGTCGGTGACACATCCTGATTCAGCTCAAGCTGAACGGAGATAGAACCATCATGGGTGAACTTCACCGCATTGTTGAGCAGGTTAAACAGCACCTGATTTAAGCGAACCTGATCGCCATTGATGAAAATGTCTTCATCAATATTACTCTCAAGTTGCAGTTCCAGCTGTTTCTCTCTGCATAGCGGCCCGTAGATTCTCTCAATCGCTGAAACCACATCAACCAGCCGGAAATCCACTTTTTGAATACGAAACTTGCCTTGCTCAATCTTGGAAAAATCGAGGATGTCGTTCAGTACCGCCAGCAAATGTTCACCACTGCTGCACAGAACGTTGACCTGCTCCGCTTGTTCTTTTGATTTCACCGTGCGTTTCAGTAACTGAGATACACCGAGAATGCCGTTAAGCGGCGTGCGCAATTCATGGCTCATCTTGGCCAGAAAATCGGCTCGTACTCGCGCGGTCTCTTCTGCTTCATTGCGGGCAATGCGGCTCTGTTTTTCTGCCTCAGCAATCGTAGTGACATCCTGGCCCTGAGTAATGATGGACTCGACCCGATTCTCCACAATAATCGGCGACAGGTTCCACAAGAAAACCCGACCGTCGACTTCGGTGTTCACCTCATTGAGGATTTCACCTCGTGCGGCTAGCTTTATCTGTGGTACCAGTTGTGCCTTTAACACATTGAACAGAGACAACTGATTAGCATCCTTTGGCCTGAAGTGAGACTCAGCAGCCGGATTCATCCGGATCATCTCACCATCGCTGGTCCACAAAATGGTCGGAGATAAAGCGAAAGTAAACAGATCCTCAAATTGCTTTTCCTGCTGTGACAAACGCTGGAAAGTGTGTTCCAACGTGCGGCCAAAATGGTCAAATTCGTAAATTTTAGAACCGGGAAAGAATCCGTCCAAACCGCGCTCAGCAACGTTGTGGGTATAGGTCATCAAGCCTTCAATTTCAGATTCAATACGACGTTGCAACCACCAGCGAATTAGCATAGAGACCGCGATCATCGCCACCAGAGCAAAAATCATCCAGAAATAGTAGTTGTCGCGTAAGCTCAGCGCATTTTGATTGCTCTGTACCGAATACACCTCAAGATAAGTAGGCACACCTTCGACATCTAGTACCGCTTTACTGACCATGTTTTTATCGTACAGCCCTTCACTCAGGCCATCTTCAATCACATCAAACGCCGAGTAGGACTCGTCCCCGTTGAGAGTTGACGCTAAAACTTCAGTGCCAACAGCCAGAATTAAATTCTGTGAATTGCTGCTATCACGAATGGTTTCAATCAGGGCAAAATTATTGTTAAGCACTATGCTAACAAACAGAAAGCCTATCACTTCACCTGTCGTGCTGTTGACGACGGGAGAGCGACGTACTAACAAATAAGTCATACCCAGTAAAGACGGGGTCTGCACCAAATGCCAATTGTTACTCACCGAGACCCGACGGATAATTTTATTCATTTCTCGGCTTTGAATGCCGTAAAACTGGGCGTTACCGTCTTCCCAGACCAACTCTTTCAAATCAGTGATAAAACGGATGTCCGGAGTATTACTCAACTCCAGTTGGTCCACGCTGAGAAAATACTGATCAAGTGCAGCGCCAGAATCGCTGCTTAACGCATCAATAAAACTGCTGTTTTTAGCACTACTGTCCTGGTGAATCTGCAACGTAGCAAGACGGTAATTAAACAGATTCTGGATCAAGCTCGCGGTCTGGGTAGCACTGCGTGCCACTTCCTGTGAGATTAACCGGCTGCTGATTTGATAGCTTTGGAACAGCACAGCCAGCGTGAGGGCGCCCAGCACCGCCACGATGGCACGACTGATAAAGGTCGCAATTCTTCTTTTCTGTTTTACTGTACTGGACCGGATGTTCACTCAGTGTTCCTTGGGCTAATTAACGATCGGAATACCGAAACGCACGTTGTTTGAATAAGCTGATCTGCTGCTTATCATCATGAGAAACGAGCTCAAAATCGCCGGAAAAGACCGTCGGGACAGCCAGCCCTTCGAGATCACGTTTAATCACTTCGGCCATCGCTATACCAGTATCATCATTCATGCGCATAATGGTGACATCCAAAGTGCCATCCTCCAGCGCCTGCAGCTCTGCCGAACCGCCGCCCCAGCCGTTCACCATAATGTCGTTCCGGTTGAGTTCTTTCAGGGCCTTCACCGCCCCCAAAGCCACATCTGTCGAACAGGCGTAGATGAATTTAATATCGGGATCATTTTTGACAATATTCAGAGCAGCCTCATAACCACTCTCTTCTGTCGCCTTGGTGTAATACGATGAAGCAAGATGATAATCACCGCTGCGCTCCATATTCTCAATAAAGGTATCACCACGCGCATCGCTCACATAGCCCTCGGAGAAATACAGTACAGAATACTTGCTGCCTTTGGGAACATGCTCACGATAATAATGGGCCAGTTGCAGTGCACCCATTTCATGATCAAAGCCAACATACATCATCGGCTGTCTGCCGTCCCAGTCGCGGACTGGCGTCGTAATATTTTGCAGGATCAACTTAGTTGGCGAAGAACTTAGTACATGTTCAATAAACTTTCGGTGCCGTGTCGTATCCAGGGTAAAAATTAAATAGTCAGAATTGTTTTTTAACGCTTCCATCAGAGAGAGACTTTGCTGACGTGTGTCCAGATTTGGCCGGGTAAAGACCTGATTGATCTGATATTCAATCCCCAGCTCTTCCATACGCATTTCGAACGCTTTTATATTGCGAACCCAATAGTCTGAAACCTGCTGGCCGGGAAAAACAACGGAAATGGATACGGGCTTTTGTTGTTCCCCTGCCATTGCAACTGGTGCCTGGCGAACGGCGCGTGACAACTGGTCAGTCAACTGCTTTTGCTGTGGGTTAGCATTTAAGAATTCCTGATAATGCCAGTATCCGCTCAACAATTGAGATGAATAGGACGTAGCTACCGGGGTGAAACCAAGTAAAAAAGAGAGAAAGAGCGCCTTCTTCATTCCACACATTCCGCCTGTTGGTTGATAATCACACCATCAACGCATTGTTGAGACGTGCTTGTTTACAAAGCAGCGCCGTAATATCAGCAAATCAATATTGCCTGAGAATTATTAAGCATACAGCGTACAATTAACAGCTTGCACGGCAAATAAAGCATGAATTTTTTATGCAAGTGATTAAATTAACAACATTTTCTTGGTTGTATATACAATAAATAATCTAAGTTATAACTGTTTCCTATTTCTGAAACAGTGCTGTGTTTGCAAAACCGCTTGCGAGGGCACAGATAACTGTCATTGAGTACAGCCCCTAAATACCCCTACAAAAACAGCAGTTATATCAATAATATGGACACAACTTAATCATAGACAGAGTGTCTGACATCAACAAGGCCGGAAAATCAGCGGGATCACAAAACCAGCGACAAACGGGAATCATCCATTATCAGGCGCTCTTTCTGTGCTTTGGTTAGCTGTTTTATTTTATATTCCAGACGCAGTGCTTCGCCCTTTAATGGGCCAAGTTCATATTGCCAGGCCAGGGTTAATGGCCCTTTACCCCGTAACGCTTTCGCCCCCTGCCCTTTCTCATGCTGACTGAAGCGTCGCTCCACATCAGTGGTGATACCACAGTAAAGGGCGTTGGAGGAAGTCCGAATCAGATACACCCACCAATTCGGACTTGAATTTTCACTGCTCACGAGCGTCATCAGGCCAAAGCTTGTTCAACCAGAGCACGCAATTCCGCAACTTCTTCACGCAGTGTCGCCACTTCCTGCTCCAGTGCTTCAATCTGTGAGTTGGCCGCTGGAGCGACAGATGCGCTTAGCAGAGATTCTAAATCGACTTCTCCACAAAACAGGTGCTGGTAACGAGATTCACGTTTACCCGGTTCACGCGGCAGTTTGACCACCAAGTCACGTTGCGCCAAGGCATCCAACACTGCCTCGGTCTGCTTTACATCAGAAAAAGAACAAAGACGGTTAGTTCGGGTACGTAATTCGCCCGGAGTCTGGGCACCGCGCAGTAACAGGCAACATACCAGGCCGAGCTCTTGTTCACCCAGCTTCAAATCACCAAACTCAGTGTTACAAAAACGGTGCTGATACTTAGGCGTACGACTGTTAAAACCACTTTCATCGCTGACTAAACGGCGACTGATCAACCCTTCAACCGCATCTTGTACTTCTGCATCAGACAATGACAAGACAGGCTCACGATTACTTTTCTGATTGCAGGCGGTGGTTAAACTATTGAGCGTCAGCGGGTAATGATCCGGCGTGGTTATTTCTTTTTCTATCAAGCAACCGATAACTCGTGCTTCAAGGGGAGATAGTTCTTGATTCATTGTTCTTTTCCTTAATTATTATTGTTACGGCTCACTGCCGAACTCACGTTCTTAGTGCTCAGGCGATAGGGACATGCGCAGAATACGCCCGTTTTCATCCATCACAATCACTTTAGAACGATGTAATTCTATATTCGTCAATTCCTGCTTGTGACGTTCTCGTATATAAGCTTGACCTAGTTTAGCCCGTTGAGAGTCTACCCGCTGCTCTATCGGAACAGGCTGCGCTTTCGTGCTGGGGGCTGACTCTTCGCCTGGGGGAACAATAATCTCTGAAGGCTGCATAATCGATCATAGGTTCATCATTATTGAATCCATGTTATAGCGTATTTTCAGGCATGTACAATCCACCCGTATATCGAGTGGTGATTTATTAGTCAAGGTGTTGTCATGTTTGATCTAAAGGCTGTTATGAGCTGGGATGTTATGCTTTAATCAGCCACAGTTGCTTTAATTCATTTTAGGGAAAGGGACCTATGAACAGCGTATTTGAAATTGTGAGTCTGGCTCGCCGTAAAAACAAACTCAAGCGTGAACTGTTGGATAACGAAAAGAAAGTTCGTGACAACCGTAAGCGTGTTGACTTGCTTGAGAACCTGGTTGACTACATCAAGCCAGACATGACTCAGGAAGAGATCATCGAAATCGTGAAAAACATGAAAGCGGACTACGAAGACCGTGTTGATGACCACATCATCAAGAGCGCGGAAATCTCCAAAGAGCGCCGTGAAATCAGCCGTCGCATCCGTGACCTGACCGAGCAGGACAAACTGGCCACTCAGGGTAAGAAATAATCCTGTCCTGAGCTAAGTTATCTATTGCACAAACCCGCCACCCGGCGGGTTTGTTATTTTACCGACGCCGTTTCTGATAGACGCCCATTTGGGCGTACAGATCAGTTTTGGCTCACACGTTAGTTTTGGCTCACACGTTAGTTTTGGCTCATACATTAGCGTTCTTGGTCATCGTGATGTAATTCCGACCAGGCGCGGGCGCACTGGATAGCACGTTTCCAACCACGGTAGCGCCGTTGACGCTTAGCTTCATCATGATACGGCTCGAAGCAGCGCTCGATTGCGGCTTTGCGCTGCAACGCTTCCAGACTTTGCCAATACCCGACTGCTAATCCGGCCAGATAGGCAGCACCCTGTGCGGTCACTTCCGTTTCGACCGGCCGCTCAACCCTGGTATCGAGAACATCCGCCTGGAATTGCATTAAAAAGTTGTTGGCAACCGCGCCGCCATCGACCCGTAACGCTGCAAGACGCATGTTAGAATCGGCCTGCATCGCATCCAGTACATCACGGGTCTGGTAGGCAATACTTTCCAGCGTGGCACGAATCAGGTGACTGGCATTCGTCCCCCGCGTCAATCCGACGATGGTTCCCCGCGCGTACGGGTCCCAATAGGGCGCGCCCAGTCCGGTAAATGCGGGCACAACATAAACCCCCTCAGACGATTCCACTTTGGTGGCGAAGTATTCGGAATCCTTTGCATCGCTCAGTAACTTCAGCTCATCGCGCAGCCACTGAATTGCCGCTCCGCCCATGAAAACGGAGCCTTCCAGCGCGTAACACGGCTTTCCATCCGGACCGCACGCGAGAGTGGTCAGTAATCCGTTGTCTGAGCAGACTTTTTGCTGGCCGGTATTCATCAGTAGAAAACAGCCGGTACCGTAAGTATTTTTGGCATCACCAGGGTTCACACATAAGTGTCCAAATAGCGCTGCCTGCTGATCACCGGCAATACCAGCAATCGGAATACGGGTTCCGCCTTTGCCACCAATATTGGTCTGGCCGTAAATCGCCGATGACGCTTTCACTTCCGGCATCATCGCGGCAGGAATGGAGAACAACTCAAGCAGCGACTCGTCCCAGCACAACTGGTTAATGTTGAACAGCATGGTACGGGAGGCATTGGTGTAGTCCGTCGCATGGACTCTGCCCTGAGTCATTTTCCACACCAGCCAGCTATCGACTGTGCCAAACAGCAGTTTGCCCTGCTCTGCAGCATGCCGGGCCCCGGGCACATTATCCAGAATCCATTTAATTTTACTGGCAGAGAAATAAGGATCCAGCACTAAGCCGGTTTTAGCGCGTATATTACTTTCCAACTGCTGAGCTTTCATCGCGGCGCACATATCCGCCGTCCGGCGACACTGCCATACAATCGCATTATAAACTGGCTTGCCGGTTTCCTTATTCCAGACAATCGTAGTTTCACGCTGATTGGTGATGCCGATAGCCGCCACATCATCGCTGCGGATCCCGGCTTTACCCAGGGCTTCAATCAAGGTTGCGCTTTGCGTGGCGTAGATTTCCATTGGATCATGTTCAACCCAGCCAGGGTGAGGATAAATTTGGCTGAACTGGCGTTGTGCGACGCTGACAATATTAGCATCGTGATCCAGTACCACCGCCCTGGAGCTGGTTGTTCCCTGATCCAGAGCGACGATGAAGTTTGGTCCGGCTGATTTAGGCTTGGTCATAAACACCCCTGACACTGCTGCTACGGTTCTTTTGAGCATATGCCATATTCCGCCCATCAGCTGAATCAATCTGGACTGAATCAAGGTGCGACAAAATGATTGCGGTACTGAATTCACGTCATGCTGAAGCAATAAAATGAAATCAAAATGAAGGATCGCTGGCCCCGCAGCCAGCGAGTGAATACGTGCGATTTATACCTGCAGAGCCGCGTGGTGCTGACAATGTTCAATCGCCGCCTGCAGCAGTTCTAACGCGGTTTTTTCCGATGGCGGTAGCTCGCCATCACTGCGCCCCAACGGTGTCGTGCGCTCGCCCCATTTGATATAACCCGCCCCCCAGGTCAGGCCTGCGCCGAACGCAGCCAGCAGCAGATTATCGCCTGCTTTTATCCGGCCTTGTTGCAATGCTTCGCACAGCGCAATCGGTACAGTAGCCGCTGACGTATTACCATAGCGCTGAATGTTAACGAAAGCTTTACTCTGTTCAATGCCCGACAGTTCGCATAATGTCTGGATAATGCGGATATTCGCCTGATGGGGAATGACCACATCAATATCATCTTTCGACAGACCGCTTTGTGCCAACACACTCTTGGCCGCTGCGCCCATGCCTTTCACCGCGCGCTTAAAAATTTCCTGACCAACAAACTCAAACGCCCAGAAGCCGTTCTGCTCATCAAAACGATCCATGGCCGTACCAAACTCAGGCACCGCCAGAATGTCGCGGCCGGCGGCATCACAACCAATCTTGGCATCCTGTAGCCCGACCGGTTGCTCGGTGCGACTGAGCGTTACGGCACCGGCACCATCGCCAAACAGCACCGCGGTATCGCGTTTAGTCCAGTCGAGGTAAAAAGACAGACGTTCTGCGCCTATCACTAATGCGTGCTGATAATTACCAGCCTGAATAAGCCGCGTCGCGGTTTCCAGGCCGTAGACAAAGCCGGTACACGCGGCGTTGAGATCAAACGCAGCAGCACTGCGAATGCCGAGATTCTGTTGTACTTTGGACGCGATATTAGGAATCAGCGAATCCGGTGAACAGGTCGCGACAATAATCAGATCGATGTCAGCGGCATTAAGCCCGGCACAAGCCAGTGCGTGGCGCGCCGCAACGGTGGCCAGTTCAGAGGTATTCACATGGCTGATTCGGCGCTGTTCAATGCCGGTGCGACTGCGAATCCACTCGTCATTGGTATCAAGAAAGGTACTGAGGTCGTCATTGGAGAGCGTTGCCGGGGGCAGACATTTCCCCCAGCCAGTAATGTCCGCATAAAACTTAGTCATGGTCATCCTGTTTTTTGTTGTTGTTATCATTGTAATCATGCGACCTGCCCCAACATTTGACTCATCAACTGCGATAATGACAAGACACATGCAGGTCAGAGCATGGCAAATGTTCAATACGGCCGCAATCGAATAAGGTTCGCATATCGCATCAATGCAAGAAAGTATACGCCGATTTGGCTGCCAAGGCGAAATCACAGGGGTGACCCGGGCGTCACATTTGAGAGGAAGTTATGACCACATTTAATACCCGCTGTCCCGCATGCCATGCGATGAACCGCGTTCCAGAAACCCGTATTTCAGAAAACCCGAGCTGCGGCAAATGCCAGGCCTCGCTGCTGGACGGCGCTCCGCTTGAAGGTACTATCGCTAACTTCAGCGCCCTGCTTACCAGCGATGTGCCTGTCGTAGTCGACTTCTGGGCTCCCTGGTGTAACCCGTGTGTCGGCTTCGCACCGGTATTTTCCGATGTGGCTGAAGAGCGCAAAGGAGAAGTTCGCTTTGTCAAAATCGATACCGAAAGTCAGCAGCAGTTAGCCGCGCAATTTCAGATCCGTAGCATCCCGACCATCATGGTGTTCAAAAAGGGGCAAAGGGTCGATATGATCAACGGTGCGTTGCCAAAATCGCAATTTGATCAATGGCTGAACCAAGCGTTAGTTAAGTAACTTATTCCTATAAATTTAGCTAAAAGTTGGTGTTTTATGCTAGAGAACACCAACTTTACTTCCCTTTTTGCTAAATGACTCCTTGATAAAATTTATTAATCGTCAAGGTCACAATTTTTCATTTTACCTTTCAAATCATAAGTTTCATATTCGCCGCGAAATCCCCCTGTCCTGCTTATTTTCGAGGCTACTCCGTGAGTACTTCTGCTGTTTCTGTCCAACGAATTTCTGTACCAGTGATCGCCCTGTCACTGTATGCGGTAGCATCCGGCTACCTGATGAGTCTTATCCCTCTTATGCTTTCTGATTATGGGCTTGAAGCATCTCTGGCCAGCTGGATGGCCAGCGTATTCTATGCAGGTTTACTGCTGGGTGCGGTGATTATGGAACCGTTTGTTAACCGTCTCGGGCACCGTCTGGCGTTCCTGGGTTGTCTGGCATTACTGATTATTTCGATTGTTGCGCTACCGGTGTTGCCGTATGCCGCAGCATGGCTTGTTGCTCGCTTTGTCGCCGGCGTTGCCGTTGCGGGCGTCTTCGTGGTCGTTGAGTCCTGGTTACTGCATGGTAACGAATCTGGCCGTGCCAAACGTCTGGGCATTTACATGGCGGCTCTGTACGGCGGCACTGCAATCGGTCAGCTTGGTATCGGTGTACTGGGCGTTTCCGGTGGTGTTCCTTTCTTTGCCATTATCACACTGCTGGTTATGGCATCGGTGGTACTGATTTACGGTAAAACCGATCAGCCACAGACACAGCACGGTGTCAGCCTGTCATGGAAACAAATTTTTAAACTCAGCCACGCGGCGATTATCGGCTGTCTGGTGTCTGGCCTGACACTGGGTGCAATTTACGGCCTGATGCCGGTCGAGTTGGCAAAACGTGGTATCAGCCATAGCCATATTGGCACATTAATGGCGTTGATCATTCTGGGTGCAATGGCAGTCCAGCCAATGGTGCCATGGATGTCAAAATTCATGGGACGTAAATTACTGATGGCTTTGTTCAGCTTAGTCGGTGCCGGTGCTACGGTTTTACCACTGATCAATCCGGGCGCAGACATGTTAGCGATGGGTTTATTCCTGCTCGGCATGGCAACTTTTGCTATCTATCCGATTGCGATTAACCTCGGCTGTGACAAGCTTGACGCAAGCTACATTGTCTCTGCAACTCAGGTGATGCTGTTTAGTTACAGTATTGGGTCCGTACTGGGTCCGGTCCTGGCCGACAGCTTTATGCAAGATACGCAAGGTCTGCTGGGTTACCTGTTCGTTATCCTGCTGGCAACTTGTATATACATGCTGATGTCGAGTGTAAAAACCAAGCGCCAATGGGTGGCCGGAGAATAAGACAGCTTGGCGGCGAATAAAGTCAGCCAAAGCTCAACGACTCTAAAAAGATGAAGGCAAGCCACGCGGCTTGTCTTTGTTATTTCTGCGCTTGTCTGAGACGGCGGTTAGACTGTTCTCTGGGCGGTTTATCTGGAACGGGTTTGCGCTCATGCAACAAGTGCCGGATGGCCAGCAGCGGATGCGGCAGTAACATTGTCCCGCCATTGCCGCCAGTAAATAACCACTCGGTACAGTTGAGCTTCACATCGAAAACCAGTAAGCTCCGCACCTCAACACCTAGACTCACAGAGCCTGAGATGAACCGTAAAAAACGCATTAACCAGATTTTAAAAACCAAACTGAAAAAACAGAACGCTAAGCTGCATAACAGCAACAAGCCGCGCTACATTTCCAAAGCGGAGCGCGCCAAACTTGAAGCCGAACAGGCACAAGGTGAGCAAGCAGCACAAGCGCCTGAGCAGCAAGAGAGCGCAGTGACCGAGCCTCAGTCAGAGCAGTAAGTCACCCTCGATAGCCACGTAGTGGTTGGCGGCATCAATCAGACTTTTAGCCGTCAACCCCGGCACACCGTATACCTCGACTTCTTTCCCGTATTTGTCCTGAATACGTTTAACCAGAATATCGAAATCCCCGTCACCGGAGACCAGCACGATTGTGTCTACTTCGGGTGCCAGTTCAATCGCATCCAGTGTGATCCCTACATCCCAGTCGCCTTTGGCACTGCCATCAGAACGCTGAATGAAAGGTTTAAGCTGCACCTCAAAACCGATACCACGCAGAATGTGATGAAACTGACGCTGGCGGCTGTCGTTGGAGGCTATGGCATAGGCGTTGGCCCGATGAACCTTGCGTCCCCGAGTCACGCTCTGCCAAAAGTGATTATAGTCAAAGTGCTGCTGATAACGTGACTTGCAGGTGTAGTAAACGTTCTGAACGTCGACCAGAATGGCGATGGTTTGCATAGTTTATGTCTGCTTTAAGTGAACTTAACCGTGCCCTGCGCGTAAAAACGTGCAGCAAGGGCTGGCTTATGTGTGGAAGGAAGACCTTAACACATTCGGCCCATGGAATCCTTAGCCATTCACTGCCCCGGCAGCACAGGAGGTAAACCATGAAATCTGCGCTACTTGCTGTTGTTGTGCTTATTGTCCCTGTTGTTGCTCAGGCTTACCCACTTTATTCTAATCAGTGGACTCATCGCAGTGTGCTCTACTTTGCCCCCACTCAGGATCGCTACGTGCGCCAGTTCTTAGTAGAAACTCTGATGCACCAGTGCGAACTGACAGAGCGTGACGTTGTCACCATAGTCATCACTGAAGATGGTTTCAGCCAGCCTGAGTGGCTGAAACATGAGTTTGACCTCAATGATATTCTGCTCGCTTACCGTGTGTCCCCTGGCCAGCACACCGCTGTTTTGGTTGGCAAAGACGGCAGCGAAAAAATGCGCTGGGGAAAAACCACGGACTGGGACGCTCTCAAGCAAACCATTGATGCTATGCCCATGCGGAGGCAGGAGATGGCACGCTCATCCAGCCGCTGTCAGATTTAGCGATCATATTCAGCTTTCATATCTGGTTATTCACCAAACCAGGCCAGTTTGTCGTGCAGAGCGGTCACGCTGCCAACCACGATTAATGCCGGGCTCTGCGCCTGGGCCGCCAACTCAGGCAACTGAGCTAATTCACCTCGCAATACCCGCTGCTGTGGCGTGGTGCCTTTCTCTATAATCGCACACTGAGTCTGCTTCGCCAGGCCGCCGCTGATCAGTTGCTCGGCGATGTGCTGGCTCTGCTTGAGCCCCATATAAAACACCAGGGTTTGATTACTTTGCGCTAAGGCTTGCCAGTTAATTGGGGAGCCATCTTGTTGCAAATGCCCGGTGATGAACTGGACACTTTGCGCGTGCTCGCGATGAGTGAGCGGAATACCGGCATAGGCCGTTGCGCCCGCTGCCGCCGTAATTCCAGGCACCACTTCATAGGCGATGTGATGATCTGCCAGTACTTCCAGCTCTTCACCACCGCGACCAAAAATAAATGAATCGCCGCCTTTCAGACGCACCACATGTAATCCTTGCCGCGCTTTATCTACCAGAATCTGGTTGATTTTCTGCTGGGGAACGCAATGAAAATCGAGCTGCTTACCCACATAAATGCGCTCTGCCTGGGCCGGCGCTAAGTCCAGGATGGCCTGCGAAACCAGACGGTCATACACCACAACCTGCGCTTGTTGAATAACTCGCAGTCCTTTCACTGTCAACAAATCTGGGTCACCGGGTCCGGCACCGACCAGAGAAACAAAACCACAAGGTTGCGGATAAGATTGAGTCACGCTCATCGTTTAGCCTATAAAGTAAATTCAATTATCAAAAGTCACTGATGCCGAGGCATCACCCTGATGACCTTTTATAATTAAACTGATGTAAAACATTGGACTGCAATGCCACAAACTAGCCTGCAACGCCTCAAGACGACCTAAAACAGCAGCAGAGAGGAGCAGGCCCTACTCACACGCAGAGCCTGCAGCGGATTATTTAGCATTCAATACCGGTTGCGCGGCTTGTTCAGTTTCATCATCCAGCTTAGGTGCGGTTTTGGCGTGGGTCAGGTAAAGAGGAAGGCAGGTAAACAGCAGACCACCAATAATATTACCCAGAATAGTCGGCACCAGGTTGAAATTCAGCCAGGTCGCGATGCCAAAATCGGCGCCCAGTAACATACCGAGCGGGAACAGGAACATATTCACCACAGCGTGTTCAAATACCAGAGCGAAGAAGATAAAAATCGGCAGCCACATGGCGACAATTTTACCCGCCACTGAACGAGAGGTCATATTACCAATCACGCCCAGACACACCATCAGGTTACATAAAATACCGCGCACAAAACAGGTGAGCCAGCCATCAGCACCCAGATTTTCAAACCCGATGGTACGCGCCGTGGCGACTGCGATAAATTTCTGACCCACCGCATTCGGCTCAACACTGAAGTTCATGGTCAGCGAGAGTGCAATCAGGCCCGCTACAATCAGAGAGCCAATCAGGTTACCCAAGCCGACCAGGCCCCAGCAGCGCAGCACCCGTCCCCAGGTGACTCCCGGGCGGTTATCCAGTTTTGCTAAAGGTGCCAGACCAAACACGCCTGTCACCAGGTCATAGCCCATCAGGCTCAGAATACAAAAGCCGACCGGGAACACCAATGCCCCGACAATACCCAGACCGGTTTGAGTAATAGTAGTGATGGCAACAACGACCGCCAGAGACAAAATGATACCGGCCATCATGCCGCGCAATATCAGATCCCGGGTGCCGGTTTTGATTTTTGCTTCGCCGACATCAACCATGGTTTGAACAATTTCTGCAGGTTTCAGTGCTGACATAGAGGAATCCCCATCGAAAAGTTAAATTGAAAAAATTGAAGATTGAACAGGTAAAGGGATCAGAGATACAAATCCTTTGCCTGTGCAATCTTGGCCACCCCGTTGTTGAGCAGGTGGCCAGGTAGTATTACAGTGCGACTTCTACCATGCCGTCACAGACTCGCGTCTGATACGTTTTCACACTGAAACGCTCATCTTCCAGACACAGACCTGTGCGCAGATTAAAGCGCTGTTTTTTCAAAGGACTGGCAACCCACAGCTCCCCCTGATGTTCACCGATAAGACCGCGGGACAAAACGTTCGCTTTCGCAAACGGATCCAGGTTAGCAATCGCCGCCACGCAGCTTTCTTGTCCGGGACGAAACAGGGCAACCTGCTCGCCATTGACCAGCGCACACACTCCGGTTCCCGGTACAATCTCGTTGATGTCACAAATTTTTAGCCACTGACTCATGCTTCATTCTCCAAAGCCACATGTAAAATGTCACCACGCTGAGCAATTGCACTGTCGGCGTGTTTCTCCGCCCACGTCGCCGGACGATGCTGATCGCGCTGTGTGACAAACAGCACATTGTCATCACGTAACTCACTGTTAATGAAGTGAGAAAAACGTTTCAGCTGCTGAGGATTGTCTAGGGTTGCCTGCCACTCACACTGATACTCATCCACCAGGCGCGCGACATCGGCTTCTAACTGATCGTTGATACCCAATTTATCCTCGACAATCACCTGACGCAGATAGTCGATACCACCTTCCATGTTTTCCAGCCATACGGAGGTTCGCTGCAGTTTGTCTGCGGTGCGGATATAGAACATCATAAAGCGGTCGATGTAGCGCAGCAGCGTAGCCTGATCCAGGTCGCTGGCCAGTAAATCGGTGTGGCGCGGCTTCATCCCGCCGTTTCCGCACACATACATATTCCAGCCGGCATCGGTCGCGATAATACCGAGATCTTTACCCTGCGCTTCCGCACATTCGCGGGTACAGCCAGACACGCCGAATTTCATTTTATGCGGCGTACGAATACCCTTATAACGATTTTCAATCAGTACACCGAGGCCAACGCTGTCTTGGACGCCGAAACGGCACCAGGTTGACCCCACACAGGTTTTTGCCATGCGCAGCGCTTTGGCATAGGCCTGACCTGTTTCAAATCCGGCCTCCAGCAGTTTGCGCCAGATAGCCGGTAAGTCATCTTTTTGCGCGCCGAACAGACCAATCCGCTGAGCACCGGTCACTTT
Organism: Vibrio sp. ABG19; assembly: GCF_029962385.1. Lineage (NCBI taxonomy): Bacteria > Pseudomonadati > Pseudomonadota > Gammaproteobacteria > Vibrionales > Vibrionaceae > Vibrio > Vibrio sp. ABG19. The sequence goes on from NZ_CP071707.1 coordinate 1,379,864, forward strand.
GGTGTACAAATTATATTCAGCAGCGACGTTTGCCAGCGCAGCCAAAGCCTGAGGTGTCACCTCACCACCTGCCATACGCGGTATCACCGAATAGGTGCCGTCTTTTTGCATGTTGCCCAGGAAGTTGTCATTGGTATCCTGCAAAGCAACCAGAGACGGTGACAATACATGCTCCCCCCAGCAAGAAGAGAGAATCGAACCAATCGCGGGTTTACAGGTTTCACACCCATAACCATGGCCGTGCTTTTCCAGTACCTCGGCAAAACTTTTCAGTCCTTCAATGCGAATGAGATGAAACAGCTCCTGACGCGAATAAGCAAAGTGCTCACAGATATCACGTTTCACTTCGATACCCGACTTAGCAAGCTCAGCATTCAGCACCGAAGTCACCAGCGGGATACAGCCACCGCAGCCAGTCCCGGCCCCGGTTTCTGCTTTGACCGCGGCCAGGGTATGGCAGCCTTGCGCGACAGCATGGGCAATCTTGCCTTTCGTGACATCAAAACAAGAACAAATCACGGCGCTGTCCGGCAACGCATCAGCGCCGAGCGCTGGTTTTTCTGCTCCGGCATGGGCAGGTAAGATCAAGGTGTCCGGATGTTTGGGTAATTCAATATCATTAAGTTTAAGTTGCAGCAGATCGCCATAGTCCGCGGTGTCGCCGACCAGAACAGCACCGAGCAGTTTCTTACCATCTTCCGAAACGATAATGCGTTTATAAACTTCCTGCTCTTCATTCTGATAGACGTAACTTTTACAGCCCGGTGTACGCCCGTTAGCGTCACCAATCGAACCGACTTTAACACCCAGCAATTTCAGCTTGGCGCTCATATCCGCGCCGCTGAAGCTGCTGTCGTTGCCGGCCAGATGATCAACCGCCACGGTTGCCATCTTGTAGCCCGGTGCAACCAGGCCAAAGAACTGTTGATTCCAGGAGGCACATTCGCCAATGGCATAAATGTCGGGATCCGATGTCTGGCAGCGATCATTAATCGCAATACCACCTCGCGGCGCAATGTCGAGCCCCATCTGACGAGCCAGCTTGTCCTGCGGACGAATACCGGCAGAGAAGACGATGAAATCCACCTCAAGATGAGTGCCGTCTGCAAACACCATGGTATTACGCGCCGCTTCGCCACCTGCAACGATTTCCAGCGTGTTTTTACTGGTGTGAACCTGCACGCCCATCCGCTCGATTTTGTTGCGCAGCTGCAAGCCACCCTGCTGATCCAACTGCTCCGCCATCAGTACCGGAGCAAATTCGACCACATGAGTTTGCATACCCAAAGCTTTCAGTGCACCGGCCGCTTCCAGTCCCAGTAGTCCGCCGCCAATAACAACACCACTACGGCTTTTCTTGGCGCAGGCTTCAATCGCTTTGAGATCTTCAATCGTACGGTATACAAAACAGTCTTTACCTTCATTGCCTTTGATAAGCGGAACAAAAGGATACGAGCCAGTCGCCAGAACCAGTTTGTCATAGTGAACCTCACGGCCCGCACTGGAATACACTATCTGCTGCTCACGGTTAATATTGACAGCGCGCTCACCAACATGCACTTGGATACCATGTTTCTCATAGAAGCCCGTAGTGACCAAAGAGAGCTCTTCTGCGGTATGGTGAGAAAAATAAGAAGATAGGTGAACTCGGTCATAGGCAATGCGTGGCTCTTCACAGAACACAGTTACCTCTAATTGAGTGGCGTCCATTTTCTCCACAAGATCTTCAAGATAGCGATGGCCTACCATGCCATTACCTATGATGACCAGCTTCAATTTGCTCATACGGATTCCCAGATAATTGTCTTAAATCGTTAATCCGGATTGTTATTTATGAAAGAAAATGAATTAATGATGTAAATCAATTACAGAATTGAACTACCCCAAAGGGGTAGATAAGAAGTTAACAACTGTTCAACAACTGATGTGTAAAGGTAACCCGTATCCGGTTCGCGCCGATTTCTCTGCACCTTTGCTTTCAGAGTTGGAAAATTACAACAAGTCGCCGTTGGGCTTTACAAACCAACCAGATTGATTCAACGCATCAAGATTCAATACAAAAAATGTAACATCTGTCACTTGCTAATGTTACAGGTGTTACACCTTTGAGAGTCTAAAAGCATTTATCCTAACTATATATACAATAAGATTATTTCAAAAAAATCGCCTACATATTGTTTCCCGGTCTGTACACAACGTGTCACATCCCAAGTTGTAACGTGGACAAATCGTCCATTCTCCCTTTTAAGGGTTTTCAATAAATTATGATCTGGATCAATATTTGCTCCGTACAAATGAGCAGCTTTTCGGCAGGACTGTATCAAAGCTTTTACCAACCGGTATTTGATTCACTTAGACGTTTTTATCACCTGTCATTAAGGCGTGTAATGAAAACGCGACGCGCTAAGGTCGCGAGAATCTAGGAGATAAGATCATGAAAAGTATAAGTTTAAAAGCATTAGTTCTGGCAGTTGCACTGGTGATTTCTAGTGTCGGAGCCAGTATTGCTGTCGCTCAACCCAATCAATCATCAACCGGACTGCTAAATAGCGTCGTGGTCACCACATCAGATCAAGGCCGTGAAGGTGATGAACCATGTATGGACGAGCCTGTCTGCCGAGGTTGGTAATGAGTTTGAGTGTTCCAACACTTCTGTCAGGGCCGCCACGGCCCTGATTTTTTATATTTAAGTAGTCTGCACTTTAGACAACGCCATTCGCTGACCCACCTTTTTTGTGGTTTGACACACAATTCCTTGAACTGGAAGGCATTTGCGTTATTTGGAAGACAATAATGTCGCATTGAGACAATCACCCACTACTCGTTACTCAGTACGATAACCTCTTTAACCTTTAGGACAGACTAGTACGCAAGCGGTCACGAATGATGAGTTCCGACCTAACGGTCAATAATGCATGCAGTCTGCTAACACGGCTCAGTACAATGAAGACTAATGTTTCGCACACAACACTTTAAACCAAGCTTAAAGCCATCTACATCGGATAAAATAACCACATTTGACTTGCACAACGCTATAAGGCTACAATTTTTGCCATAGATTTTCATTTGTGCACTAATCATTTAATTAATACCACGTAGGAATTAGCCAAACGGACTGGCTTACCATACATTGAACACAAAACAATTTGAGTTGATCTTTATGGAAGATGCTTTAAAAAAATACAGTATAGAAACCACTGACTATCAGGTCGGTCAGGACAATGTTCAAAAATGGGGCTTTGATGTACATAACCCAGTTTTTGGCATCAGCGCTGGCCTCATTATTGTTTTCCTGGCCACACTATTACTTGTCGGACCGGAAACCGCTAAAGAGTCATTAAACACTTTGAAAAATGGCATCATCGAACAGTTTGATTCGCTGTTTATGTGGGTCGCCAACTTTTTCGTCCTCTTTACCTTCATCATCATGATCTCCCCTTTAGGTAGGATCCGTATCGGCGGCAAAGAAGCAACGCCGGATCACTCCCGTGCATCCTGGTTTTCGATGTTATTTGCCGCCGGTATGGGTATCGGTCTGCTGTTCTGGAGTGTGGCTGAGCCAACCGCATATTATACCGATTGGTGGGGTACACCGTTTAATGTGACCCCAAACACCCCGGAAGCAAAATCTCTTGCGATGGGGGCGACCATGTTCCACTGGGGGATTCACGGTTGGGCAATGTATGCGATTGTTGCACTGGCCTTAGCTTTCTTTGCATTTAATAAAGGCTTACCTCTGTCTCTGCGCAGCGTTTTTTATCCGGTACTGGGCGATCGTGCCTGGGGTTGGACAGGGCATGCGATTGATATTATGGCGGTACTGGCAACTCTGTTTGGTCTTGCAACCTCATTAGGCCTGGGGGCTCAGCAGGCCACCAGCGGTATGAACTACGTGTTTGGTACCGATGGCGGGATCGGTATGCAGCTGTCGGTCATCGTGTTCGTCACTTTGATTGCGATTATTTCCGTTATTCGCGGCATCGATGGCGGCGTTAAAGTATTGAGTAACGTCAACATGGTGTTCGCCTTCGCACTGTTGGTATTCATTGTTGCTGTGACCTTCAATCTGACTGTAGAGTCCATTCCTTTCACCTTGAAAGCTTATGTTGAACATATTCTTCCACTGAGCTACCCGTATGGCCGTGATGATGAAGTATGGATGCACGGCTGGACTGTGTTCTACTGGGCGTGGTGGATCTCATGGTCACCATTTGTCGGCATGTTCATCGCTCGCGTTTCTCGCGGTCGTACCGTGCGTGAGTTCCTGTTTGCGGTGATTTTTGTCCCTACTCTGCTGACGCTGCTCTGGATGGCTATTTATGGTGGTATTGCGCTGGATCAGGTCGCTAACAAAGTGGGTGAACTGGGAGCCAATGGTCTGACCGATATCTCGCTGACCTTGTTCCAGGTTTACGAGCAACTGCCGTATGGCACGGCAATCTCGATTATTTCTGTCGTACTGATCCTGATTTTCTTTATTACCTCATCAGATTCAGGCTCACTGGTCATCGATAGCATTACCGCCGGCGGTAAAATCGATGCCCCGGTACCGCAACGTATTTTCTGGGCGAGCGTCGAAGGCGCAATCGCGGCGGTGATGCTTTGGGTTGGCGGCAAGGAAGCACTGCAAGCATTGCAATCGGGTGTGGTTGCGACTGCTCTGCCATTCAGTATCGTGCTACTGGTAATGTGTGTAAGCTTAGTGAAGGGACTGCGCTCTGAGTATCATGTCTACGATAGCCAAGCCATTGCGGTTAAATCTTAATACGCGATACCAATGGAAACACACAAACAGATCAAGGTCAGCTTATGCTGGCCTTTTTCATGCAAGCTTGTAGCGGTTAGCGGATGTTAAACGCCAGATACAAAAAAACCAGCTTTATGCTGGTCATGTCGTTCTCACAATAAAGAAGAGAATGGAGGCGCGTCCCGGAGTCGAACCGAGGTCCACGGATTTGCAATCCGCTGCATGGCCACTCTGCCAACGCGCCTCTATAGTAGATGGTGATAAGTTGATTGATGGTGCCCCGGGCCGGACTTGAACCGGCACAACTCGAAAGTCGAGGGATTTTAAATCCCTTGTGTCTACCAATTTCACCACCAGGGCAACTCAATCAAGCGATGGTCACACCATCTGTTCTGACGACCTGTGCCGTGAGAACGAGGTGTACTTTAACGGATTGAGTTTTCAGGTCAACAAAAAATTTGATATTTATCAACTGACTGAACAACAAACGTGCCAATGGGATTATTTAACGCACAATATGGATAACAAGACATCGCTTTCTTTACGTCGCCCGGACTCTGAATCAAAACAGTGTCAGAAAATAGCCCCTCTTCACGACAAGCCTTTAGGCGCAGATAACTCATGCTCCTGAGCCAATGATGATATCCACGCATGCACTAAGAACATAGGCTCTACCAAAAACCATACATGGGCTCCACCAAAAACCAAAAGTGTCCAACTGTAAACTTAACCGTAAGGGGGCTTACACTTGGTTTAGCTTTTCCTTAACCTTATGAATTTCCAATTCATATTCTATTATTTTCAACAATAAATAATGACATATTTGTTAACAACGTGTTCACCCACCTGTATATCTACACCATAAGATTAATAATACTCATTGAAAATCAAAGAGATAAGTCTTGGTTCATTTCTTGCTCCCGAAGTGTACAGCTGGCAACTCCCTAACGACGTAAATGATCACGCTATCACGCCGGGGCCGTTGCCTTGGGACGGAGGGCATAGGAGTTATGCTTGTCCGGTATCCACGCTGACATCGACGGTCAGACGGGATATCGAACATTCAAAGAGCCCTTTTATCAATTTTCAAATGAGAAAAGAAGGTAAATGATGGAACGCTTAATACACAGCCGACTTATCAGAATACTCAGTATTGCGTTGATGAGTACGGCGGCCCTGTATGGGTTAATGAAGTCTGCGCCAGCAAGTGCCGGAGCTTATCCAAATTTGGATGAGGTCGCCTGTATGGCTGATGCATATCTAATGAAACCAGGCAACTCGCTTCCTCAGGATGCACTGAACTGTACCGCGAATGATGTTGAGATAACTCAGGTCACGCCAACAAATCCGAACGAAGAATGTACACCAGGACAAGTATTTTCATTCAATGCAGATGTAACAATTCGTACCAACGCAAATGAGCGTTATGACACCACCTTTTATCTGCCATTAACGGAAGACAGCCCAAAGGTTGTTCAGGATGGCGGTGATAACTGTAGTATGATTCTGCCGATACCAGGTGACAGCGGTTATTCTGCTGACGTTGAACTTGATGGCGACGTCTGTGGTGATATCAGTAAAGCCGCGGGCGAAGACACCTACGTACTGGAAAATGAAACAATCACCATGCTCTGTGCGGATGAAGACGGTGATAATCGTGCCGATTTCACCTATTGTGCTGCGTGGGATAACATCGAGCGAAACAACTGTACACTGGCTGAAGACCCATACCCTGGTCAGATTCCAAATACCAAATCTAAATGTAACTGTGATACGTTTAACATCGACGTATTCATCAAACCTACACCACCAGTCATTGTGAAAAGTGAAGGCACCCCAACGACTCGCTCAGAGCCAGGTGGTACATACACATTTAACCTCAGCTTCACCAACCCTAACAGTCAGACATCCCTGTATCTAAGCTCCGTCACAGATGAAATCGATATCAACGGTGATGGCAGCTACGATAAAACGCTGAATTTATGGGGTGCGACATCCTCACCTGGCGGTGACGGTGTCTATCTGACCGCGACGAACTGTACAGTGGGTTCACCTTTGCTAGAAATAGCACCTAGTGGTACCTACAGCTGTCAATTTACAGTCCATATTGTGGATACCGATCTGCCAGATGATCAGAGCCCGGAATTGTACAAAGACGTAGTCAAAGTCACTATGCAAGATAAAAATGGTGATGCGGTGACCAACGGTGAAACCTGTCCTGCGGGGGTTGGGACTTCTGCTGCCGGCGAACATTGTAGTGTGGAAAGAACCGTTCAGGTTACTAATATTCCACCAACGATTACCGTCGTAAAAACAGCGAATACCGACGAGGTTTTGGAACCCGGTGCGAATGTGACTTACACTGTAACCGTCACCAATACCTCCCAAGACTTTGACTCACCAGTACAACTGACTACTCTGACCGACACCATTGGTGCTGTTGTTCAAGACCTCGATGGTATAGGTACTTGTGCGACTGGCGGTTACATAGTTAACGGAGCTATGAATGCTTACACCTGTACTTTCACGCAATATGTGGGAGGAGATCAAGGCGAATCCGTTACTAACGTCGTTAAAGCCGTTGCAATTGACAATGAGAGTGACGAGGCGATGCACTCAGACTCATGGACCGTCTCTATTCGCGACGTCCCATCTGTGGTTGAATTAATCAAAGAAGCCAACCCAACCTCAGTGGATGAGACCGGCGACGATCCTACTGTCTATCGCGACGTAGAATATACCTTTACCTTCAGTGTCAAAACTGTGGATAGCATGGGTAACCCTACCGTTGATGACGTGACTTTTGATAAGTTAGACGATGATAAATTCGGCGATCTGACCAGTCAATGTTCGGCTCTTCCTGTTACACTCAGTCCAGGACAATCCGATAGCTGTACCATTACACTGCAACTGCAAGGTAATGCAGGTGATGAACACGTTAACGTCGCAACCATTTACGGTACAGACGAAGACGGCCTGATGGTATCGGATGATGACGACGCAATGGTTACTTTCTTGGATCTGCCTCTGCAGTTAACCCCAGAGTTTGCCATGAAAGCGACAGCGTTTGTTCGTATTGTAAACGGTAACGTGGACAATATGACCATTACCACTATGAACTTCGATGGTGTACCCGTCCTCGACGGTTCAACCGACGGTTCTAGTTTTGTGATAGAAAACAACGCCGCAATGAGCAGTTATGATGCAGTCGTCGCACCAGACTTCTGTACCACAGGTACAGTACTGATCCCAGGAGACGTGTATGAATGTGCATTTACACTCAAACTACTCCCAGGCTTTGATCCTGCCGATGGAAGTATCAACCTGCTGAACGACCTTGATATTCAGGTCTCTGATGACGAGGGCAACATCGAAAGCAGCTCTGTTGGTATTCAAATCGTAACCAACGAGCCAGCATTAGCTCCATAGTCTGAAATCACGACAAATCGAGCGAGTGCGCTGACATTGACCTGTTAAGACTTTCACAGGAAACAAAAAGGCGATGATACCTATCATCGCCTTTTCTCATCAATCTCATCAATCTCATCAATCAATCATTCGACAAACAGGATTAATCCAACCCTGCGATGACATCATTTTTTACCTTTACCACTGTTATTGCTTGGCCCGGAATTACTTGATGTCGAGCTGTCCATCCCTATCGATACCGTAGCAGTCGCGGTTTTCTCACCGTCTGTAATGGTATAAGTGAAACTATCACTGCCCTTAAAGTTCTTCGCTGGTGTATACAGCAGTTGTCCGCTAGCGGTGATGTCAACCGAGCCCTTAGCTCCTTGAGTCACTCCACTGATGCGCAATGTATCACCATCCGGATCACTGTCGTTGCCTAATACGTTAATCAATGTCGGATCTTTAGCTAACAATAATACGCTGTCATATACTGCCACAGGCGCGTTATTGACCGAATTCACAACGACATAACTTAGTGAACTCTTGCTGACAACACTGCTGTCGGTCGCACTTTGCGCAAGTACTGCGATGTTATAAGTTCCATCGGCGGCATGGGTAGCAGAGGTTACCGCGATTTGCATGGTGCTACTCTGGCCTGAAGCCAGTGAAATGATACCATGAGTGCTACTCCATCCCGACGGGACCTGAGCAGACACACTGTAGCTTGTCGCTTCGCAATCGGTACTATTCTGATTAGTTACAGTCACATTGTAAGTCACCGTGCTACCTGCTGTTACCTCGCCACTGACCGATGCAACCGAGATACGTGGTGCAGCTTCTACACACAGAGCTTCGGGCGCTGCGACGATATAACTACTCTCAGCACTACTGTTATAGGCAATATCTGCGGTGTTATACGTATACACATCGACTGGGTAGACACCCTCAGATGCGGTATCCGATGACGTCACGCTCAGATTGACTGAAGCGGACTGGCCCGGAGCAAGTGCTACGCTACGGCTGTCTGCCGTCCACCCATTCGGCACATTTGCAACTACATCTACCGTTGAAGACTCGCAGCTCATGCTGTCTTTGTTCGTTACTGTTGCGGTATAACTCACCGTCGTTCCAGCTGCAACCGCTCGTGTCTGACTGGCAGTCAAAGACAACACTGGATTGCCCGGTACACATTGTTCAACAGGAGCATCAATAGTGAGATTAGCGACTGCGCTCCCTATATCACGACTGTCAGAGCCATTGACGGCAGCAAAGGAAAGACTATAGCTTCCTTCTGCCACCTTATCTGATGGGGTAACATTTAGCGTCACTGTCTCAGTTGCTCCGGCAGCCAGAGAAACAACCGAACTGGTGCTTAGCCAACCATCCGGAACCTCCGCGGACACGTTGTAATTGGTTGCTGCACAACTATCACTATCGTTATTGACGACAGTTACGCTATAACTTGCCGTATCACCTGCCAATACCGAGCTTTGGTTTGCAACGACAGAGACGCCAGGGCTCGATGATGAGCACGTCGCTTGGGTAAAGCTCACGTGCACACTAGCGCCAGTACTATCGGCCCATTCAGTGGTAATTGTGATCCCAGCATCGGAATCAGTAAAACTATTTCCGGTCAAAAGAGCGGCATCATCCAGATCAAACAGGCTACTTTGTGGCGTCATATCCAATAGTTGGCTACCGCGCGTACTTGACTCCGGTGAACGGTGTATCACCACACCATTCGTTACACCCGGCTTATTACTGAGAAAACTATCAAATCCAATCGCCTGACGATATTCAACGTAATACCATTGCTGCTGACCGGTTTCAGGATCAATTCCACGCGGAATCTTAATTCCTTTAGCAGAATCGCTCAGAGTAGTCTCTAATGGTTCGATAATGTAGCTAGCTTCGGTGTCAGCTTCTACAATGTCACCCGAATCGGTAGACAACCATCCCAATTGTTCTTTGTTAAATGCATTAAAATGACCTTCAACACCGTATGCGCCCATAATGTCCAATGTGTCGCCGTAGGTAATCGCTAAACAGCCCTCTCCTATGATTTCATTTTTACAATCAAGATATTCAGCATGATATAGACCGAAATTATGCCCCAATTCATGACCAATAGTATTCATGGTAAAAGAGCCATTGATATAAGCACGCGTCTGAGTTCCCCCCAGAGTCCCCATACCGGTCCAGCCACAGCTGCTGTTCTTAGGGAAGATGTAGACTAAACGTTGATAACGACTTACATCGACACCACTATCTTCGGCCATCTGTTTAGCATTGACATAGATATCCCAGGAATCACACGTCGAAGCAATCGGCAACGTATAATACCCGACAACATCCCCGGTTAGCCAAGTGCGACCATCAGAGTTCTCTTTGTAATAGTCACTGACAGGCCCGAAAACCAAATCTTGCGTTTCTTGCGCAGTCCAGGGTTCCTGAATATTGTCCTGGAAGTTAATCAGCATCACCAAAGTACGCTGTTCACCAAAAGTGTCTGTGGATGCGGAACTTCCCGTTGTTGACGTTCCGTCCTGTGCCAACAAAGCTAATGCTTCAGGATCGTTTTCAAGTACCAATGAATTGGTGCTTTCCTCGCTATTATCAAATCTCCAGCCATGGGCACGAACTTTTTCCCCACTAGAAAACGACTGCACTGCTGACTTTTCAGCCATGTGCAACTCAATACGACCATTGGCCGTTTTCAAAATATGACGCAGACGGCTTTTACTGTGATCTTCGTAATCTTCATAGAAAACTTCCAGCTCGCCATCCAGAGTCTTTTTTTGCTCCAGATATTGCGAGACAGCATCAGGCATCTGCTGCCGTTCGGCAGCAGTCAACACCGCGCCGGCCACAGCCGCAGGATCGGATTCCATCAGCTGCTTGAAATAGTCTTTACGCTGTTTAGCCAGACTAACCATCTGATTGAGCGCCGACTTTTTATCGGCTTTGTCAGCGCTACGGTAAGTGTTCAGCGAATCGACCAATGCCTGAGTTTCAGCTTTTGCTTGCAAGCGATTTTGTTGAGCGATCTGCTGGCCGTAATTCTGACCAGACAAATCTTCATAATGGTTGTGGCTCGCGCCATGATCTTGATGTACCTGAGAAGCGCTGGCGAAGGGAACGATAAACAACAAAGAAAAGGCACTGAGCAACAGTGCGGATGCTTGCTTACTGCTGCGCACAGCGTCATCACGGAAATTAAAATGGAGATTAAACATACTTTTAGTTTCTCAGGATTTAATAATTAATGCCGGATATGAAAGCCTTAGTTCACACAAACACCAAGCCTGTGGACAAGCTAAAAAGCATCCATATACTAGCAACGAAATTTAATTTAACATTTTGAATTTAAATACTTTTTAACACTTAACCATTATGCCAAACACAATGAGTCATGCCTGGCACGCAGACATTGAGTTAAGGTAAAACGCATTAGTTTCGGGAAACACAAGAGCGGCAAAACAGCAGATACCGTGTGTTTCTAAACAGGGGCGACACAACGAGCACTCTAAAAGTGCTGCGAACTTGCCTCTATGTTCATTGAAATTTATTTATTCTAAATGCATACAAACGCTATAAACGTAAGTACATATATCATCCACATCTATCTGATCCTGGCTATTAGTCAAATTCCCATAACTCACTGACACTCATAAAATATTAAATTAAATTCAACGAAAAACTGTCAAAAACAACTTCCCGCCTTTCCATTTAATATGATTTACTGAGCATGGCATTGATATAAAACTGGTTAAACACTTAACCTCATCAGAGACATTGAATTGACTCCAACC